>CAWBFQ010000001.1:0-11295 GCA_963788145.1 uncultured Chloroflexia bacterium
GAAAGGGTAGTCCCATCGCTCGTCAAATCAACCAGATGGTTGAAGAGCACGCGATTATGGGTGGCTGCGGCTGATGAGGAAACCCACGGGACCGCGGTGTGCGACGGTGTCGCTGGTTGGGCCATTGTTTCCAGCAGAAGTGGAGACAAAAACACCAGCGTTATAGGCTTCCAGAAAAGCCAGGTCGGTGCTCTCGTGATAAGGATCTTCACCACCGCTGATGGAGTAATTGATCACATCCACGCCATCGATCACTGCTTGTTCTGCGGCTGCAGTCGTGGAAACAAAGGGGCAGCCACCGGAATGGCAGACATCGTAGATGATGATATTTGCGCGCGGCGCCACACCGGAAATTGGGCGGGTCAGATTAGTGGTAGGGGCATATAATGTCGCACTGACCTTGTTCCCGGCGGTGGTGCTGGAGGTGTGACTGCCGTGACCGTCCTCGTCTTCTGGAGTGGGGTAATCAAAGTCTGCTGAAGTAATATAATCATAAGCAAACTCCCAGCCGCCGATGAGCTTATCATTGCAGACAAAGCTGGCATCATAGGATGGATCAGCCGGGTCGCACACGCCCAAGTAGACGCCGTCGCCAAGTGGGTTCACGTGCGCATATCCATCCAACGGCCCGACTTCGGCAAAGGAGGGGTGATCCAGTTGATCCCGCTGTCCAGGATACCGACAATTACACCTTCACCCTGGGTAAGCACACCACCTGAGTCGCTGCCATCCCAGATCCCCGGCGCACCGATCCAACTGGGACCCGCATCGGTATCAACCTGGTTCAAGCCGGAGCGCTCAACCATACGCACATCTGAACGCAGGGCGATTGTCGCAGCTTCGGTTGGCGTGAGGACGGCTGCAAAACCATTTAATACCACCTGGTAGGTTTGTTTGATGTCAATCTTACGGCTGAATAGGGTTTCGAGCGCCTGGATAAATCGAGCCTGCTTTTCTGCCAGGTAGCTGCGATAAGCCAGGCTATCCACGCTTTTTGCATCCAGTCTGGCAGCACCAGTCACGCTGGGGCTGGTAGCTTTAAGACCGGGCAGACTTCCGTCATAGCTGGTCAGTGGCGCTTCACGCAAAAGCACGGTATATAGCGCTGGACCGGTGGCGTTCTTATCTTCGTTGAGGACTTGATTACTTATTTTGGTTGTTAATACTCGATTTGCCTCGGCAAAATCGGAAGGAATATCGGTTTGCGCCAGGCGAGCGCTGGCTGGGACTACAACCATCGCCAAGATAACCACAGCAATCAAAAATTGGTAGGTTTTGAATTTCATTTTATCTCCTGCGATTAAAAATCACCCTGCGCAGACGCCTGGAGAAAGCGGAGCACAGGGTGTTGGACAACCTTGTCGATAAAGTTTTGATTGATTAAATTCTAATATACGTGGAATCGGCTCAAAAAGCATCTTCAATACCCACCTCCTACTAAGATTGCGCCATGGACAATTATATTGGCAATTGTTCGGGCGGTCAATACGAAAGCGGTGGGTATTTTTTGGCTAGCCTATTTGACTTTGATTTCGACTAACCCTCGCACCTGGGTATTGCCCGCCAAACCGGGCATAATGTTGATAAAGGTGCCGTCATCCTGGAAGGCAAGGATGCAGTCGGTGCAGGCCTGGATATCCGTCAGGGACACTTCGGAGCTATAGCCATCCGAACCGGTGAAAAGCAGGGCTTTGGCTTCACTTTTGACACCGGCGCTTTCGAGCAGTTTTGTCAGCCCCACGCCGGTGTAGGTGGTGGTTTTACCATCTTTATTGGTCGAATTGACTTGTTTTGTCTCCATACCTTTAAGCTGTTCGGCGGTCAGGGATTGTTCCGCATTGACCAGCCCAATTAACTTGACCGCGCCGGCTGCCCCGGCAGGAGCAGCAGCTTCTTCGCTGGCTTTCGGCGCGCAGCCGCTCAGCGCAGCGAGTAGAACAATGAAAAGCAGCGTAACGAGAAATTTCCTTATATTCATCTTTTTTCTCTCCTGTTTGTTTTCTTTTTTACACCAGAGCACTCGCCTGGTGTTTGATGATGAAAGAATACGCTATCTACTCCACTCATATCAACAGCACACCCAACATGACGGCCAGGCCCAAAGGCAGGGCAAGCCAGTCCAGACGCCCTTTGCGCAAAGGCATTGGTCGGGAGCGTTCGGGTGAGAACGCACGAGCTTCAGCAGCCAGGGCGATTTCTTCGGCGCGCTGCAGGGCGATACTCATTACGGTAACGCTGAGCAATTTCAACCCGCGCAGCCATTGGCGGCGTAAACCGCCGCGCATGCGCATCGTTTGCCAGACCTGCCAGCCGGCTTCTTGCAGTCCAGGCAGCAAATTGAGCGCCACGCCCATGGCAAACCCCAAGCCCTGCAGCCCCAGGCGCTCGAAGCTGCCGGCCAGGGTAGAGATATCAACTGAACGGGTGAAACCATCTATGGCAAGCAGGGTCACTACCAGGCGCAGCCCAACCAGCGAACCAGTTTGCAAACCCACGCTGCTGTACGTAATACCATGCCAGATCCGGTCGGGTTCGCCAAGCAAAAAGATTGTCGGAATGATCAGCAGCAGAAACAGAACCCAGAAACGGGAACGCTTGAACTGGCGAAAGGCAAAAGGGTAAATCAGTGCGATCAAAAGCAGGCACATAAAGTTCGCCAGGTAGGCTTTAGGCGCCGGGATAAAGAGGCTGAGCGCAAGCAGCCACAAGAAGATTAATCCGTGACCTTTTGGACCTAACTGGCTGCGTAGTTTCGCCGCCGGGCGGAGGATTGAACGATGGTCTGAAGATGCACTCATAATCGCCTGGCTCATACTGCCTCGGATAAATCACGCGCCTGGCGGGCTTTCAATAGCTTACCGGCCTCCCAGCCTAGCCAACCGGCTAACAGACCCATCAGAACATGTACGCCTACATATACGGACACTACGGTAAAAACCGCATTCTCATCCAAACCAAACACCCGGCTGCCGTTGCGCAGCATGCTGCCCCAACTGGCAGCGAAATCGAGACCAAAGAAGATGGGTCCGGTAATGAAAGGCTGTACCACGGTGGAGACCACAGCCGCTATCCCAGCCAGAATAGAAGCCGGGCGGGTGGGCCGGCCAAATGCAGAGAAGACAACCTCGGCAAAGATGGCTTCGGTGAAAATGCCAACCATCGGTCCCAGCACCACGCCGCCCAGGGAGAGCAGTTTAAGCAGCATGGCGATGACACCCATAAACAGGGATGCACCGCGCACCGGCACAAACAAACGACCGGCGCAAAGGATGATGACTGCGATGGAGGAAAGCACCGTGCCGCTCATGGGCACACTGGCTGATTTCAATACACCACCCAGGCTCATCTCGACCAACCCCCACAAGGCGCCAAATACGGCGATGGTCACCAATTGACGTGTATTTAATTTCATCGATTATTTCCTTTCATCCATGGGCTCAAATACTGGTTTTAGCCTGCCTTGTTTCTTTATCCGGCCATTTTCGAGCAAAACCAGCCGGCGAGCAAAACGATGAATCAACTTGTAGTCGTGTGAAATAAGCAAGATCGCCATGCCTGACTGATTCAATTGTTGAAGGAAGGTCATCAGCTGCTGCAGGTGCGCCCAATCCTGACCGAGAGTGGGTTCATCCAGGATCAAAAGACGAGGGCGCAGCGCCAGGCTGGCTGCCATAGCGGTGCGCTGCTGCTGGCCCATGGAGAGCGTGATAGGCCGGCGCCGGTGAAAATCGAGCAGCCCGGTAGCCTGCAGGCTTTGCAGGTGGTCTGGCTCATTGAAGCGGCCAAAATTCTTTGGTCCGAAGGCGACTTCTTCGTCTACGCTGTCCATAAAGATTTGCGTAGCCGGGTTCTGGAATAGGATGCCCACATCCAGACCAGGTTTAGGACGTTTGCCGTTTTGGAAACACACCTTACCGGCACGTGGTTTGACCAGCCCGGCAATGACCATAGCCAAAGTAGATTTACCAGCGCCATTTTCACCAACCAACGCCAAAAAATCGCCTGGGAAGATATCCAATGTGACATCTTCCAGTACATTGTGTCCGTTATAACCGGCGTCGACTGCACACAGACTAACCAACGGGGCGGACCGGTTTTCGGAAACGGCGGACGAATCGCATGCAGAGATGATCTCGGATGACAAGGGATCATCTACCGGATGTGCATTGATTAAGCTGGTCCAGGGCTGAACGGGTTCATCTGCGGACGGCGCAGCCCCAGACGGCGCAGCAGTGTGGGATCGCTGAGTACTTCCGAGGGTTTTCCGTCTACTAAAAGGCGACCTTTTTCAAGCAGGATGATCTGGTCGGCCATTTGCAGGGTGCCGGCCAGGCGGTGCTCGATCATTAAGATGGTGATCCCCTGCTCGCGCCGCAGTGTTTGCAGGGTTTCGAGCACTCGCCGGGTGTTGGCTACATCCAGCGATGCGGTCGGTTCGTCAAGCACCAGCACTTTTGGTTGCATGGCTAAAGCGCCAGCGATGACGACACATTGTTTTTGCCCGCCTGAGAGCTCGCTTGGGCGGCGCAGTCTCAGTTCTTGCAGATTTGCCGCCTGGATTGCCCATTCGACGCGCTGCTGTACTTCATCTACACTCAGCCCGAGGTTGCGCGGACCAAAGGCGACTTCGTCTTCTACCCTGAGATGAAATAACTGGGTGGATGGATTTTGGAATACCAAACCGACATGCTGCGCCAGATCGGGGATGGTGGATTGGCGCGGGTCAAAACCGGCGATGCTGATCTCGCCGCTGATCTTGGCTGGGATAGCGTGCGGGATCAAACCTCCGAGCAGCCTGGCCAGGGTGCTTTTGCCACAGCCGCTGGCGCCGCTAACCAACGCCCATGAACCAGGGGCGA
Source organism: uncultured Chloroflexia bacterium (assembly GCA_963788145.1). Lineage (GTDB taxonomy): Bacteria > Chloroflexota > Anaerolineae > Anaerolineales > UBA4823 > UTCFX2. Next base: position 4,860 of record CAWBFQ010000001.1, read on the forward strand.
CATCGAAGGTGATGTTTTCTAGCGCCGGGATTTTGCCGTATGTGACAGTCAGGTCGCGGATATGGATCATCGGGCTGCCTGGGATGGGATATCGATCAAAAGTGCTTGCGGCCAGTGCTCATAGGCTTTGTTGAGCAGCTCGGGGCGGACGACTATGAAGGTTGCGTGATAGCTTTCGTCTATCGGCAGCAGCAGCGGGGCGATTAAGCCCTGTGCGTGATTGAATTCCAGTGGGCCAAGCTCGTCGATGATCAAGATGGTTTTTTCTGTGGGGGGGATGGTGAGCAATTGGGTGAGGATACGGTCAGCCCATTCCAGCGTGGAGGCTTCCATACGCCAGGCGCCAACCACCAGGCAGCCGTTTTGCAGATGGCGAACTTCGCCGCGCCCGGCACGCTCGTGCGCTGCTGCAGTTCTGCTCAAGGTGCGAATTTCATTGGTGGACAGGTTGAGCAGGTTGATGCCGAGCTTGTCTTTAGCGACGAAGAAACCCGGGCTAAGCAGACCTGCGACTTTGTAGCCGGCTTGAGCCGCGCTGCGTGCCAGGAGCGTGCACCAGACGGTCTTCCCGGCGCCGCGCTCACCACTGACCAGGTAAATCCTGTGCGGCTGATCCTCTGAAAAAAAACTCGCCAACAAATCTGTTGGCGAGTTGGAAGCGTGAGAAATAACGGGCTCCTTTCCAATTTTGTCCCACCCATGTGGAACTTCGGGAGGCCTGGTTGTTTCCATCCAGACCCGCCCCTCGCCATTCGAGAGGATGTTCTGTCAGCCATAACTGTTCATTGCAGCCTTAGGCCGTCAGACTCGGAGGTTTCAATTGTTAAGTGAATTCTAACACAAGCCGGGAAGATTTGCATCACCCGAATGGGGTGATATCGGGTGATCCGATCGGGTAATCCGGATCACGGATTACTTCATCTGGATAACTTCGTTATCCAGATGAAGGATTACACAGATTACCCGGAAAAGTACAGATGTTTTTCAGGCACTGGGTATAATTGGATGTTTACAGTTGAGGATAGGTTTTATGAATAAAACGATTAATTGGGAGGGTTTATGCAGCCAGATAAGCAGCTAGAAATATTTTTGACGAAATTATCGCCCGAGAAGAGGGCGCGCTTTCACGTCTTTCGATTCTCCCCGACGTCATCCAGCAGTACCTGGATGAGATCCCGTACGTGGGCGAGATGCGCGACCGCTCGCCGCTGGCGGTGATGGAAGACGGGCAGGGGCACTGCCTGGATGGCGGGCTGCTGGCTGCCACCGGGCTTCGCTATCTGGGGTACCCGGCTGTGATCATCGATCTGACGCCCGAGCCCAACACGGATGACGATCATGTGCTGGTGCTGTACAGAGTGGATGGCCGGATCGGGGCGCTGGCGAAATCCAACTATGTCGGGCTGCGCTTTCGCGAACCGGTCTACCGCAGCCTGCGCGAATTGGTGATGTCTTATTTCGATTGTTATTTTAATGTGGATGGCTTTCTTTCGCTGCGCGGCTATACACGCCCGGTGTATCTGCGGCAGTTTGACCGCTATAACTGGTTGTGGGATGAAGCAGGTGTGGCACGTATCGCCAAGCATCTGTACACGCTAAAATCGACGCCGCTGCTCAGCCCGCAAGCCGCAGCACGCCTGCATCCCGTGGATGTACGCACTTTCCAGGGGCATACTCTGGGTACGGATATGGATGGGGTATTTAGACCGGAGTAAGGGAGACGACGCCTTACGGCTGGAAGCCGGCGGTGTCATCGTATCTCTGGGCAAAGTCTGCGGGCAGGTGGGCATCCAGGGTGAACAGGCTATCCGGCAGGGGGATGTCGTAGGCGATGGCTGTGAACATCGTTTCTGCGGAGAGATAACGTCCATCGGGTTTTGTAAAATTCTGCCAACCCAACAGGACCCCGGTTTGCGCATCCAGCCAAAAGCGATCCAGGCGGTTGCTGGCGCCGGCTGGGGTATATTCAAGGATATACGCCGGTCTACCGGCGATAAGCATGCTGCCCACGGGGGCATAGGTCCCTGGTCGGCTCGCCAGACCGATGGGATAAATCAGGTCTACCAACGGGTTGGGGATAAAGCTTTCGGGCGGTGAGGGCGGGATACCGTTGGGATCGGTGGCGATAACCGGAGGGGGGTTGGTGATGTACTCTGGAAAAACCTGGACAGTGCTTCCCGGTAACAAATAGCTGCGTCCATCGGCAGCCCACAGGGATTGCGGCGCTCCGTCTCAGGGTCCGCTGATCGCCAGCATGTAGAACGGTCGCTTGATCCACACCTGCACTCGCTCTTCGCTGCGTATAGTGTTTGCCGGATCACCGGAATACCAGGTAGTCTTTGCTTCGGCGAAGATGGTGCTCCAATTCTCGTGGCTGGTGACCAGCATGTGCTGCAAGGTTTCGCCATCGGGCAGGGCTGCGGAAGGCAATGGGGTGGCTGTAGGCGCCGGTGCCAGGCGGACGGGGGTGCCCATCGGCTCGGTCCTGGGCCGTCCGCTGCCTTTGGTGGGTTCGGTGGTTGGAAGCGATAGACCGGGCAGGGTTGGCTGCGGCTCTAATGAAAAAGTTGTAGCCGTGGGCGCTAACGCAAGTGCGGTGGCTGTCGAAAGCTGCACAACATTGGGGGTGGTAGCCGCACCTGACTGCTGTGCGGTCGAGATGATGGCCTGGGTTTCGCCTGATTGGAGACCAAAAGGCGCACAAGCGCAGAGTATGAGAAGGAACACGAATAAAATGGCGACAGGTTTCATAGATCATCCATAATGGGTCTAGACGATAGTTGATTTCAAACTATTGACGAATTTTATCCTCTTTTGTTCCTAAAATAAATGCTTGATTTCGCACTTGCTCCATGATAGGATTATTGTGTATCCATTCATCCAATTTCAAGCTCAACACAACCGAAGGAGCCAGCCATGCGAGATATTTTCTACCCGCACTCAGTGGCAGTCATTGGCGTATCCGACCGGCCCACAAACCTGGGTCGGAACATTGTCGGCAACCTGGTGGAATTCGGTTTTGATGGGATTGTGTATGCGGTGGGACCCAATGGGGGTACGGTGCAAACGCACCGCATCTTCCGCGCCGTGGGGGATATCCCGGATCATGTGGACCTGGCGGTTATTTTCACGCCGGCCAACACTGTACCGGGTGTGTTGGAGGAATGCGGCAAAAAAGGCATCCGGCGGGTGGTGATCGAAAGCGCCGGTTTCCGTGAATATACCGCCCAGGGTAAAGGGTTGGAAGAGGAAATATTGCGCATAGCCAGAAAATATGATATGCGCTTTGTCGGACCGAACTGTATCGGCGTCATCAATATGGAAAACGGATTGTGTGTCCCTTTCCCGACGCTAAAAAAGAGCGTAAAGGCCGGGAATGTGTCGATCATCACTCAGAGCGGTGGCATCGGGATGAGTGTACTCAACCTGATGGCAAACGAAGGCCTGCGCCTGAATAAATTCGTCTCAGTTGGCAATGTGCTGGATACCAGTGTCGAAGACCTGCTGGAGTATATGATCGACGACCCGGGTACGGAAATCATTTTTACCTATCTGGAGAGCATGGGGGACGGCCGGCGGCTGATGGAGATTGCTCGACGATCCAAGAAACCAATCATGATTTTTAAAGCCAATATCGGCAAGCTGGGTCAGAAGATCGCCCAATCGCATACGGCTTCGCTGACCAGTGATGACCGGGTTGTGGAAGCAGCTTTCCGCCAGGCAGGTATCCTGCGTGTGCACGATGCTACCACCCTGGGGGCGAATATGAAGGTGCTGCGTCTGCCGCCGATGCGCGGCAAACGCCTGGCGATCATCTCGCGCTCCGGCGGGCATGCCGTGATCGCTGCCGATGCATGCGAACTTTCCGGTTTTGAGCTGGCGCATTTTTCCGAGGAATTCTTACGCCAAATCGAACAGCACTTCCGCGCTTCGGTGATCCGTCTGACCAACCCGCTGGACCTGGGCGATCTGTTCGATTTGAACGTGTATGCCCAAATCGTAGAACAAACTTTGCAATCCGACCTGGTGGATGGGGTGGTTTTTTTGCAAACTTCGCTTTCGGAGGAAGAAAACCGTATTTGCCGGAATTTACTCGAGCGGATTATCGCCCTGGTGGAGCAGTACCAGAAGCCGGTGGCTTATTACCTTTCTACCACCGCCCAAGAAGTGAATTATCTTAAGCAGAATTATGCTTATCCCATCTTTACCCAGGTGGTGGAGACGATCCGGGCGCTGGAGATCAACCAGCGTTATGACCTGATGGCGCAAGAATTGCAGGCGCGCCGCGAGTTTCCAGTTTTCGTGGTTGATCGAGATCACCTGCGCGGTCTCTGCCAACATGCGCAGAACCAGGGGCGTGATTTGCTGCTTGGGGAAGCCCTTTTGGCGTTGGAAAGCTACGGCATCCCCAGCGCTGCCGGACGCATCGCACACACGCTGGAGGGAATCCTGGAGGGGGCGCTGGAGATTGGGTATCCGGTGGCGCTCAAAATCATCTCGGATGATATTTCACATAAATCCGATGCGGGTGGGTTGGTGTTGAATATTCCAGATGCGCAGGCGCTGGAGCGCGCCTACACCACGATGCTTGAAAAACTGAAGCGCGATCTTCCGCAGGCGAAACTAGAGGGCGTGTTGCTGCAGCCGATGATAAGCGAAGGCCGCGAATTGATCCTGGGGGGCAGGCAGGACCCGGAGTTTGGACCGGTGGTGCTGGTGGGGATGGGCGGGATCTTTGTGGAAATCCTGAATGAGGTTTCACTGCGGGTGGCGCCGGTCACGGAGCGCGATGCCTGGGAGATGATCGAGGAACTGCGGGGTGTCAAGGTGCTCAAAGGAGCGCGCGGCGAGCAGGCCTCTGATCTGCAGGCGGTGGTGCAGGCGCTGCTGCGGCTTTCGCAGCTTTTGGTGGATCAGCCTCAGATAAAGGAAGTGGATATCAACCCGCTGCGGGTGTTTGGCGAGGGAGAAGGCTGCCGGGCGCTGGATGCGCGCATAATCTTGAAAAAGATTTGAACCCCTGGTGCTAAACGGCACAATAGGAGGCGTAGCAAATGAAAAAAACGATCTTAATCACATTTGCGCTTTTCCTGTCAGCATGCACGCCATCTGAGGCGGCAAACCAGACGGCAATTAGTCAGACTCAGACTGCAATGCCAACATATACGGCAACGCCTACAGTCACTCCGACGATCACACCCACCGCTACTTTCACTCCCAGGCCAACGAATACAAAAACACCGACACACACACCCACTGCCACTCTCACAATAGAAGAGAAAAGAATCAATGAATATAAAAATGAAATTGTTCGCCTTTCCCTGCTAAGGCATGAGGCCGTCGAGGCGTACAATGAACACTTTAAACGGGTCGAAAATAATCCAGGTTTTATGGATAGACTCTGGAGAGATGAAGCATTCAACTTGCTGAATGTGGTGATAAAGACAACCTGGGATATGGCCAGTATTGAGCCAGTGCCGGATAAGTTTCAAGAAGTAGACAGGTTGTTAGAAGAGTCTGCTTTGGATACTCAACAATATCTTGACTGGATTTATATGTATATAGAAACCGGGGATAGTTCTTATTAGCGAAAATGCTGAGGTTTACGTGAATCAAATTAATGATATCTTTGCCCAAATTGAAGAAATGATGAAAGAATGATCTGCATTAGACCGGGTTTTCTCCAAAACGCAGAAATTGTTCCAGGGTGAAGGTTTCGCCAGGTTCGAGTAAAACGAAATCATCGTCCCAGGGACCGAGCAATGATTTCTTCACCAGGGCATTTGAGCCTTTTATTTCCTCATATCGTAAGCCAAAACGCTCGGCAGTTTTTCTGGCATAATCACGAAATTTTTCCAGCTCGTACTGACCCGTATTGATCAAGGCCAACCGCTTATAATTTGCCATCATCAGTTTGAATAAGCGCTCTGCCCGTTCCTTCCCATAGCGCTGGATGGATCGCTCGTATTCAGAAAATGGTGTGTCGCCAACTTCGATCCAGCCCTTTGTCAGGTAATAGGTGCCAGGTTCGGTTTGACATTGGGTTTTATAGGCGCCATGCGAACCCAGAAAGATGGAGATGCAATCATCGACGCGCGGGCATACCAACGGCAGCCATTTGCCTAAAGACCGACGATAGCTTGTGAGCATAAACCATATCCAAGGATGATCGTGTCATACTGTCCGTCGACGGCATTGATGGCTTCCTGCAGGGTAGTGCGTAGTTTGTCGGGGTTCACGTGCAGACCAAAGTCAAAGACCTGATGCGCCATGCCTTCGGGAAGGTGCGGCAGCATTTCTTCGACGACGGTGGCGCAGGCCATTACCAGGGTTCGAGAGTTATCCATAAATTATCCGATTGTCTCTAACTTTATCTTACCTTTGCGGAAGGCCGTGGTATACCCGCGGCAAAATCGATCTCGCCCGAGGATCATTT
>CAWBFQ010000002.1:0-386675 GCA_963788145.1 uncultured Chloroflexia bacterium
GTTGTTCTTTGGGGCGGTTTGCCCAGGCGGATAGCGTGATCCCACTTGCCAGCCAGGGGGTGCAGGCCTGGGATCGGTATGCGGGGATGAACAATAATCCGGTGCGGTACAACGATCCGAGCGGGCATTGGTCTGAAGATCAACTCAATGATACTTTGGGGAAAGGCTGGCAAGATAAGTTCTTCGGAAAAGAAGCAGTATTTGAGAATCGAAACAAATTTCTCGAATTCCTCCTATCGAAGAATACCACCGATCTGATGACTCTAGAGATAATAAGATCTTTATTCAATGTTGCATACGATATGCACAGTCTTGGTGCTGATTTCCAAGGCTTCGATGCACTCGGAGCTCGTGTATCTCTGTCTGGTGGTGGGGCTGGTTTCGCTGGTGGTAGCTTTGATGCCTTTTTGAAATCTACCTCTGGGGAATTTAGTATATTCGCGTCACCAGAAGGTGGATTTGTTTTGGGAGCGACTACTACATTAGTCAGTGGTGTTGTGTTGGTGAAGAATTTGCCGTCGAATAATGGCTATCGAGGTCCAGCGAAGGCTGTTGGACTGATGGGGGGAGATATCATTGGGTTAAATTCCGAGAAGTTTTGGGGTGGAGTCCACATATTTCAGAGATTCAAGCGATGTTCTAGACGGAAGTTTCGTAGGGGCTGGTGGCGCTGTGCCATCTCCAAATATCGGTTTATACGGTTCGTTGTCATATGCGTTTGAAGCGTTCTGTGTAGATCAGTCTAGTTACAACTGGTTACCTGACTTTCCAGGACCGATTGAAGTCCTGATCGATCTTGGAGAGGTATTGTGGCACGATATTTTAGGGCTCCAGTAATTTTGGGCACTCTGCTATCCTTACGAGGCATGTTATGCAAGAATTTTCGTATCATGGATTTCAACGAATCAGAGTAATAACCAGTCAACTAACTGGAGGATTGGCTATTTTGATCTTTACCGGTGTAGCAGGATTTCTTATTTATGCGATGACCAAGATTCCAACTAACGCACCTGACATAGGTTTGTTAGAGAATCCAAAGATCACCCTTGTTTGTTTGGTTACCTATTTTACGATAATCGCATGGTCATTTGGCCTAGCTTTTATCAACTTTTTACCCACGATTTGGGTCAGAGATGAAGGGCTTGTCATTTCTGCGTTCTTATTCTTTCGGATCCTAATATGCTGGGAGGACATCGTTGATATAGGGGCAGGTCGAGTATCGGCGGGTTATGTTCTGGTCAGAACTCGACGGATCACCCCACTCCATAGATTATATGGCTGGTTATATTCACACACTTTTTATCCAAGCTTTCTAATTGGGAAAGGTATTAATAACCGAGATAATCTAATCAGGGAGATACACCAAAGAATCCAAATATCTGCATGACAAGAATGCGAATGAGATTATCACCTTTCTTCCATTACTAGGGAAAAGGCAGAGAACGCAGAAAAACCTACTGCCATCTGCTTTGAAAACGTTGCACATGGGAACAGGAGGTGGGGTTAACGAGTTAGACTATTTGTTGGGCGACCACCTGGGCAGCACGAGCGTGATGGTCAACGCCGACGGGAGCGGGCTGCAGACGCAGGGCTACTATCCGTAGTTAAACCGAAAAACTCTTGCCGCTCGCTTCATATCCTGGTATCCTTTCGATCCAGGAGGATACTGTGATGGATCACAACGCATGGATAGATTGGCTGCTGCAAGCCCAAACCCCCTCGATCCGCTACCTGACCCTGCGCGGGCTGCTCGACCTCCCAGAGGGAGACCCGCAGGTACAAGCAGCTCGCCAGGCAATGGCTGAAAGCGGACCGATCCCATCCATCCTGGCGGAGCAGGCTGTGCATGGCGGCTGGACCGGCGAGCAGGATTTATACACGCCCAAATACACCAGCGCCCATTGGAGCATGATCCTGCTGACCGAATTGCAGGCTGACCCGGCTGACGGACGTTTGAAGCTGGGGGCAAATTCCGCCCTCTCTGGCGGCAGGGATTGGATGGATGTATATCTAGAAGGGAAAAAGCACGGTCTCACTTGCCTGTGGGCCAATATGCTGCGCTACAGCGTTTACAGCGGCGTTGAGGAACATCCGCGCCTGCAGCCGGTCCTGCAGGCGGTGCTGCGCGACGCACTGCAAACCAATTGGCGCTGCCCATATAACGGGAATCAGCCATGCGCCTGGGGCGCCGGACGGACATTGTGGGCCTTTGGCGGCTTACCCGCCGCGATGCGCACCCCCGAAATCGATCAGGCTATCCAGAGCGCGGTCCACTTTTTATTAGAGCAGCACGATCTGGTGAAAGCGGATTACCCGGTGTACGAAGGCAGCAAGACCCACCCGCTCTGGTCCCGCTTGAATTTTCCCCTCTTCTATCAAGCGGATATCTTGTTGATCTTGCGCTCGCTGGCTGAATTGCATTTATTAGACCACCCCAACGCCTCGGCAGGGTTGGACTGGCTGCTTCAGCGGCGCTCTAAAGATGGGCGCTGGTCAGGCGCAAGCCCCTACCGCAGGCGCACTTGGGCTGCTCTCGGAGACCGGGAGGAGACCCAACGCTGGGTCACATTGCAGGCGACGGTGATCCTGAAGGCAGCCAATTCTTCGTTTCTCACCCACTAAACCGGCGCAAAAGCAACAGCGCGCCTAACGTAATCCCCCAGGTGAGATATCCCAGGCTGATCAAAGGGACCAGCTTTAGACCCAGGCGCGCTCCGATCCAGATCGCAGCCACAAACGCCACGGTCGGGATGATCCCACTCATCATCCCGCCGGTGAACTGCTCCACCGCTCGGCGATCTCCCTGGGCCGAGGCATAAACGATCCACAAAGTCAGCGGGATGGTCACCGGCATGGTCGCCGTTACTGCTGCGATCGGCTTGCTGTGGCGCTGGATCAACGCCACCAGGATAATGACCACAATAGAAATGCCGACGGGTAGAATTTCGTTGAGTTTCATGAATCAGATACCTTTCCTGCAAAGGCGCGCTTCTGGTAGGCCTGATGGGATTTTCATCTGTATTGTAAACTATAGGTATAATGATTCGATATCCATTGCACAGAAAGCCAAAGTTGATGAATGAAAGCCTACCCCCACTAAACAGCCTGGTCCTGTACAAGAATCGCCCGGCGCGCATTCTGACCAGCTCGGATCGCCTGGAGATCGAACTCGAAGGCGATCCGCCGCTCAAAGTCCGCCCAAAGGACGTGGTCTTGCTCCACCCCGGGCCGCTGCAGGGTCTAGATCAGCTCAGCCTGATGGAAGGGGATGTCGAACTGGGCTGGGAAATGCTAGCCGAGAGCGGCGAGGCAATCCCATTGCGGGAACTGGCCGCCTTGATATACGGCGAGGACACGCCCCGCTCAGCCTGGTCTGCCTGGATGCAGGTGGAAGATGGCTTGTTCTTTCAAGGCAAACCGGATGCGATCATCCCGCGAACCATCCGCGAGGTCGCAAAAGAGCGCCAGAACCGCCAGGCGAAAGCGGATGAAGCGCGCCTCTGGCAGGCTTTCCTGGAGCGCGCCCGGCTCGGAAAAGTCGATCCGCAGCAGGACAAACGTTGGCTGCGAGAATTGGAAGACCTGGCTTTAGACCGCCGGCGCGACAGCCGCCTGTTGCGCGAATTGGGTCGCAGCGAAAGTCCCGAAACCGCGCACGCCTTATTGCTCCAATGGGATTATTGGGACGAAACCAGCAATCCCTATCCGGAGCGCCTGGGGGTCTCAGTCAGCCTCAATGATCACACCACGCCGGGCATGCCGGAAGAAGATCGCCTGGATTTGACCGCTCTGGTCGCCTACGCAATAGACGACCGCGAAAACCAGGACCCCGACGACGCCGTTACCCTGCTATCCGTTCAAATCGGTCCACAGGGAGAGTTGCTGGGCGGGCGCATCTGGGTGCATGTTGCCGATCCGGCTGCCATCGCGCCGGCGGACAGCCCGCTGGATCGCGAAGCCCGCATGCGTGGGGCAACCTTCTACCGTCCCGAAGGCGCAATTCCGATGCTGCCACAGGAAGCTGTGGAACGGCTGGCGCTTGGCCTGGCAGAAACCTCCCCGGCATTATCCTTTGAGCTGGAAATCGACCAGAATGCTGCTGTGCGCCTGCTGCGCTGTGCGCCCAGCCGGGTGCGCGTCCAGCGCCTGAGTTATGAAGAGGTTGAAAACCGGCTGGATACCGCCCCGTTTAACGATCTGCTTCGCCTGACCCAGGCATACGAGGAACGCCGCCTGGAAAACGGAGCTTTGTCGATTGACCTGCCCGAAGCAGTCTTTCATGTCGTGGAAGGCCAGGTCGAAATCCGTCCAATTCTGCGCTTGAAGAGCCGCGATCTGGTGCGCGAGACCATGTTAATGGCTGGCGAAGCAGTGGGCAGATTCGCCCAGGAGCAAGGCATCCCCTTCCCCTACACCTCCCAGGAGCCGCCCGAGTTCAGCGGCACGCTGCCAGAAGCGCTGCGCCGCCCGGAAGGATTAGAGACCATAGCCGGGCGCTTCGCCATCCGGCGCTACCTGAAACGCAGCCAGATCGGCGCCCAACCGGGCAAACATGCCGGGCTGGGCTTGCCGCTTTATTCCCGAACCACCAGCCCGCTCCGGCGCTATCTGGACCTGGTTGCTCACCAGCAGACGCGCGCTTTCCTGGCTGGCAAACCGCCATTAGACGAGCAGACGCTTCTTGAGCGGGTCGCCGCATCCGAAGAGATCAGCGCTCGCATCGCCCAGGCCGAATCGCTCTCACGCCGGCATTGGACGCTGGTCTATTTGAAACAAAACCCTGAATGGCGCGGCGAGGGCTGGTTGGTGGACAAGAAAGGGCTGAGCGGAAAAGTGATCCTGCCAGACCTGGCTTACGAGACGACCATCCATCTGCGCGCCGATCTCCCTCTCAACAGCCGCCTATTGCTGCGCTTGCGAGATATCAACCTGTCTGAACTCGAGGCTCGATTTCTCGCTCGCCTAGCGCCATAACAGCCCAGGTTGGATCAAAAGGAGTGATTCGTTTGGAAGCCCATCTCGATTAATCCGCTTCAGGCAAGTGAATTTCCGCTTCTTTTGACCAGCCGAGTTCGAAAGCCTGATATCGTTTTGCGCACGGCTGAGATCCGCAACGTAAGCATGAGCATTACCATCACGCCCAGAAAGACCGGCATCCAGATATTTCCCTGCAAGCTGAATAGATCACCCTTTCTCGCCCAGGCGAAATGGAGCACCGCCACGACGCCAGTCAGATAAACCAGCCGGTGGAGGCGCTTCCAGGTCTTGCCCAAGCGTTTCATCCACCACTTGAACGAGGTCAGCGCAAGCGGAATCAGGGTCAACAATGCCAGCAACCCGGCAAAAATATATTTCTTCGTTCCAATATCCAAGAACAGGATCGGCAGATCAAACCCATAATCGATCCCGATGAAGATCAAGAAATGGGATACGGCAAACATAAACGCATACAACCCGAGCGCCCTGCGGGCTGTGATCGCCTGTCGAAATCCAAAAACCGTGTTCAACGGAGTGCAGGCCAGCGAGAGCACCAGGAAATAGATCGCATAACGACCCGTGCGCTGTTCGGCAGCCTGGATTGGATTGACGGTCAGGTTGCCGGTCAGCGCATCGAATGCCAGCCAGGCGACTAAAAGCCAGGCAGTGAGATGCACCAGGATCTGCAGCGGCGAAAGTTTGGGGAAGCGAAGGGTTTTCATAGGGTCGTTTCAGCCATTATTTTTGCATCGGTCGCGAATCGATATAGCGGTGATAAGGGGCTCAATAAGAACTCCTTGAGGTCCATTCCGGTATACAGACCGGCGACCTCTTCGGCGTAGCCATTGAACATCAAAGTAGGCCGCCGTCCGCCCTCGCCAATCCGGCGCTCACTCGCCTGCGACCAGCGCGGATGCGACACTTCCGGGTTGACATTTGCATAGAAGCCATATTCATGCGGGGCGATGGTCTCCCAGAGCGTCTCTGGCTGGGTATCCACCAGCTCAATCTTGACGATCGACTTGATGCTCTTGAACCCGTACTTCCAAGGGACCACCAGACGGATCGGCGCGCCGTCCTGGGCAGGCAGCGGCTTGCCATACAAACCGGTCGCCAGGATGGTCAGGTCGTTCATAGCCTCATCCAGACGCAACCCTTCCTGATAAGGCCAGGGATAGGACTTGCTCCGCTGACCCACCATTTGCTCCGGATCGTAGATGGTCTCAAACCGCACATATTTTGCGCTGGACATCGGATCCACATCTTTGAGCAATTGGGAGAGGCTGAATCCATTCCACGGGATCACCATCGACCAGGCCTCAACGCAGCGCAAGCGGTAAATGCGCTCTTCCTGGGTGAACTTTTTCAGGATATCTTCCATCGTAAAGGTTTTTGGATTATTCACCAAACCATAAACCTGAACTTCCCACGGAGAAGACTTGAAGTCCTTGGCCAGTTTTGCCACGCCTTCTTTATCGGTCGTAAATTCATAGTAATTATTGTAATTTGTAATCTCTTCGTAGGTATTTACCATATCTTCCGGTCCTGTCTGCGCTCCTTTGCTGGCAGAAGAAACCGTGGTGACACCTGCTGGCGTAGATTCTTGCGAGATTGTGTTTTTGGACTCCGGGCTGCAAGCCGCCAGCAACGCCCCGGCGCTCACCAATCCCATCGCTTTCAGAAACTGCCGCCGGTTCAAATACAAATGCTCCGGGGTAATTTCTGATGGCCGAATGGGCACAGAGCGAACTAATTTATGATTTTGCATGGGTCACCTCTAACATTCGAATTCATGGCTTGGATAACTGATCATAGTCTATCGAAAATGAATTACAGAAGGATTACAGCCTGATGAATAGTCGATGAAATTTGCGTACCGAATGGCAAGTGAAAGCAAAATCGATGATGCATGCTAAAAGCTCTGAAAAGAAACCAATTATGCGCTTGTCGAAGCCACCTGCCTGTGCTAAACTTTCAGTAGAAGAGCCGTAGGATATATGTGATGGAAATGATTTTCAATGATAACGGTGTTAGCTCAACGATTAGATGAACACCTCTAGAACGATACTGGTAACCGGCGGTACGGGATTTATCGGTCGGGCATTGATCCGCCAACTGGTGGAATTGGAATTCCCGGTACGGACATTAATCCGGCCGTCGAAAGATTCCCCGCGCCTGCCTCATGGCATACCGGTCAACGTGGCGGTCAGCAGCTTGAACGACGAGCGGGGTCTGAGAGCCGCAATGGTGGGCGTGAACACCATATTCCACCTGGCAAGCGGCGAATGGAGTGGTCCCAGCGCAAGCCTGATGGAAATCGACATCCAGGGCACTCGCTCAGTGATCCAGGCTGCTGAAGACGCCGGCGTCGAGCGCCTCATCTACGTCAGCCACCTGGGAGCTGATCGGGCATCAGCATATCCAGTATTAAAAGCCAAGGGTATCGCGGAAGAATTTATCCGTCGCAGCCGCTTAAGTTATACCATTTTACGCAGCGCGCTTGTATTCGGGCCAAATGATGGCTTCACCACCGGGTTAGCCCGCTTGCTACATTCCACCCCGTTCTTCTACCTCATCCCTGGCGACGGCAGCACACAGCTCCAACCGCTCTGGGTGGAGGACCTGGTTACCTGCATGGCATGGAGCATGGATGATCCAGATACCTTTAACCGGGTCTTTGATATCGGCGGCCCTGAATATCTGTCCTTTCAACAAATCATAGGAATAATTCTGAAAACTACCGGCTTACGGCGTGTGCTGATCCATACACCCTACCCATACCTGCGCTGGATGACGGTCATCTTGGATTATTTCTTTCCAAAATTTCCGGTATCCATCTACTGGTTGGATTATTTAGCAGTCAACCGCACCACTGCCCTAGATACCCTGCCGCGCGTATTCAACCTGATGCCCTCTCGCATGTCTACCCATATGGCTTACCTGAAGAACTAACCTATGTCCACAAATGTCAACGCCGAAACTGGTTTCGAACTTCATGTCATCGAGACCCCAGCAGAATTTGAAGCTGTCGAAGCATTACAGCGCCAGGTCTGGCCAGGCTCCGAAACCGATACCGTACCCAGCCATATACTGCTAGCTGTTGTACATAATGGCGGATTAGCTGTTGGAGCGTATGAGATACGCAAGCAAGCCGAATTTAGCCTGGGAAATAACCCAGAAACACGCATGGTTGGCTTTGTATTTGGTTTTCCAGGTCTTTATACGACCCCCGATGGCCCACGCATCAAGCACCATTCGCATATCATGGGTGTTCTGCCCTATTACCGAGATCAGGGGGTTGGTTTTCTGCTGAAGAGAGCCCAATGGCAGATGGTTCGTCATCAAGGCCTGGATCTGATCACCTGGACTTATGACCCACTTCAAAGCCGAAACGCTCACCTGAACATTGCCCGCTTGGGATCCGTGTGTAATACCTATATCCAAGATTACTACGGGGAAATGCGGGATACCCTCAACTTGGGTTTACCATCGGATCGTTTCCAGGTAGATTGGTGGGTTAATTCAAAACGCGTATCCCGTCGTCTGAGCAAACGCAGGCGCATCTCACTCGATCTAGCCCATTTTCTGGCTGCTGGGACTCCCGTTCTGAACCCAACCCGGATCGGAGAGAATGGCTTGCCACATCCCGTTGAAGGACACGATCATCCAAAATTTATCGAACAGATCGAACAACAGCTTCTGACTCAGCCACCCTTGTTACTATTAGAAATCCCAGCTGATTTCCTGGCGCTCAAGTCCCTCGATCCTGGTCTGGGGCTGGCCTGGAGATACCATACCCGCATCCTGTTCGAAACCTTATTCCAAGACGGTTATCTGATCACCGATTTCATCCATCTCAAAGGGACGTATCCACGCAGCTTTTACGTTTTGAGCTATGGAGAAAGCACCCTTTGAGATATCAAATCAAGCGAATTGGAGAATGTCCGCTATGAAAATCGAGGCTGTCACCTTGAAACACCTGCGCATGACCCTGCGCACCCCATTTGAAACCTCATTCGGAAGGATCGACACGCGCGACTGCCTGCTGCTGGAAGCTCGCTCCGGCGATTGGATTGGTTATGGAGAGTGCGTCGCCGACCGAGACCCGGGCTATTCGTACGAGACTGCTCAAACCGCCTGGCATGTGCTGAGCGAGTTTATCCTGCCAGCCATACTGGGAGTGGATTTGAGCGACCCGGCAGATTTGCAGCAAAAAATGGATTTTGTGCGCGGCCACCAAATGGCCAAGGCTGGTTTAGAAATGGCATTGTGGGATCTGATCGGAAAAAGCCAGGACCGCTCATTGCGCTCGATGTTGGGCGGTGTCCGGAATCAGGTCGATGTCGGAGTCTCGGTTGGACTGCAAGAATCACCGCAGGAATTGGTGAAAGTGGTCGCAGGGTATCTGAATCAGGGCTACCGGCGCATCAAGATCAAGATCAAACCCGGCCGGGATGTCGAAGACACGCAAGCCGTCCGGTCGGCTTTCCCGGAGTTGCGCCTGCAAGTGGACGCCAATTCAGCCTACCGGCTCGATAACGCCCCTGCCCGGTACCTAGCCGGCGCCTTGCTGCCGCTAGATGACTTGAACCTGCTTTTGATCGAACAGCCCCTCGCCGAAGATGACCTGTGGGATCACAGCCGGCTTCAACGCCAGCTAAAAACGCCCGTCTGCCTGGATGAAAGTATTATCTCGGCCCGTCATGCTCGCCAGGCTCTGGAGATGGGCGCTTGCAAGGTGATCAACATCAAAGCCGGGCGAGTGGGTGGCTTGCACGAAGCCGTTGCGATCCATGATCTTTGTTTGGGACAGCAGGTCCCCGTCTGGTGCGGTGGAATGCTCGAAACAGGCGTCGGTCGCGCTTCAAACCTGGCCCTGGCATCTTTACCCGGTTTCGTCTTACCAGGTGATATCTCGGCCTCAGATCGCTATTATCTGGAGGATATCACCCAAGAGAGCTTTATATTAAACCCAGACAGCACCATCGATGTACCGGATTCTCCCGGTCTGGGAATCCAGATTAATCCCAAGGCGGTCGAGAAAGTGACCTTAAGGACCCTGACGATCTAGGATTCAGCGCTGAGAGTTGTTTCGGATCCAGGCAAGTTCATCCGGTCGTACCATTCATTAAAGTCTCGTATCCGCTGCATCAGTTGCGGCGATGCGTCCTGGGCTGTCATCCTCCAGGTCCAGTTGCCGCTCGGGTTGCCTGGGTAGTTCATGCGGGCTTCATTGCCCAATGCGAGAAAATCCTGCATTGGCGCCAGCGCGTATTCTGCCACCGAAGCCCAACATGCCCGGATCATATCCCATGAGACGTTACTGCCATCTCGGCCCAGATAGCGCCGGTAATAACTTTTTTCATTTTCGGGGACGCGTTCGTACCAGCCACGGGCTGTGTCATTGTCATGCGTGCCGGTATAGACGACGCAATGGACCGGATAATTGTGTGGTAAGAAAGGATCTTTGGCATCCCCTCCAAAGGCAAATTGCATGATCTTCATTCCCGGAAGTCCGTAAGTTTCACGCAGTTGCACCACATCCGGGGTGATCACCCCCAGGTCCTCCGCGATGATAGGTAGCTCTCCCAATCCGCCCCGCAAAGCGCGCAGAAAATCCATGCCTGGAGCTTTGACCCATCGGCCTTTCTCGGCTGTTTTTGCCCTCCCCGGCACTTCCCAATACCCAACAAAACCGCGAAAATGATCCAGGCGCAGTAGGTCAACCTGACTCAGAACCATCCGCAACCTGGCGATCCACCAGGCGTATTCGCTTGCTTTGTGAATGCGCCAACGATAGAGCGGGTTCCCCCATAATTGCCCGGTCGGCGAGAAGTAATCCGGTGGAACTCCCGCCTGTACTTTTGGACGATGGTGGTCATCCAGGTAAAACAATTCCTGATGTCCCCAGACGTCCGCGCTATCGTGAGCCACAAAAATCGGAGCATCGCCGATCAACATGATGTTACGTGTGCGGGCATACGCCCGGACAACCTCCCATTGCCTGAAGAAAAGGAATTGCCAGAAAGCATGCCGGTCTACTGCTTCTTGCAGATCATTCTTGGCGGCTTGCAAAGCATTTGGATCGCGTTGCTTGAGCGGCGTCTCCCAAAAATTCCAGGAAGCGCCCTGATGGGCATCTTTCAGCGCCATGAAGAGGGCGAAATCATCCAACCACTCCGCCTGTTGAACGCGATATTCGGTAAAAGATTCCCTTAAACGATGCATCTCACTTTGATGAGACGCATTTGTCTGGAAATGATAAAACGCCCGGCTGAGCAAGTCAATTTTCCACTTAATCACAACGCCGTAATCGACCCGATCCTCGCCTTTACCATGTTCGGATGAAAACTGTGGATGATCCTGCAAATCCTGCGCTGTCAGCAGCCCATCTTGCTCTAGAGCCTCCGGGCTGATTAGGTAAGGATTTCCAGCAAACGCCGAAAAACACTGGTAAGGCGAGTCGCCATAACCGGTTGGGCCAAGCGGCAACACTTGCCAGAGTCCACATCCGGATTCGGCCAGGAAATCAATCCAGCGCAAAGCTTGAGGACCAATGTCGCCAATTCCGTATGGTCCCGGCAGACTGGTAGGATGGAGCAATATTCCGGAAGAACGTTTAAATATCATAAGGTGATCTCTTCGTCTGGATGTAATCGCTGCTGCGCACAAGAAGTTGGTCTGGATAATCAGATTCGATTACATCTGTTCCAATCACCGCCCCCGGCTCAACAACCATTCCAGGAGCAATCCTGGAGTGCTTGCCAGCCATCGCAACCAGTACTTCACCCACTTGTTGAGCGCTCCCAATTCGGGCGCCCTTCCCAACAATACATTTCTTGTCCAGGACAGAACGCTCAACCATTGCATCTTGCTCCACCACGGCGTCCGTCAACAGGATGGACTCGCGTACCACCGCTCCCGAGGCAACCTTTACGCCAGGTGAAAGGATGCTGCGCTCAATCCGCGCCCCACTTTCGATCTGGCAGCCATCCGCCACCAGGCTATCCACCACCAGTGCGCCGTTCGCAATCCAAACCGGAGGGCGTTCCTCGGTGCGGGTATGAATAACCCAGGACCGGTCATTCAGATCCACCGGCAGAGGCGATGCCAGCAAATCCATATGCGCTTCCCAATAGGATTTGACCGTCCCAACATCCACCCAATAGCTACTAAAGGGATAAGCATAGACTTTCATGCCATTTTGCACCAGGTTGGGCAAAATATCCCGGCCGAAATCATGGCTCAATTCCTGCAATACATGATCATCCCATAAAGCCTGGTTCAATACATCAAAATTGAACAAATATACACCCATATTAACCTGGTTGGAAGGCGGATGGGCTGGCTTTTCGACAAATGAAACCACCCGATTATCAGCATCCATCCCCAAAATTCCAAACCGCGAAGCCTCATCGATGTTGACGCTGATCGTAGCAATTGTCACATCTGCTCCGTGATTATCGTGAAATGCGACCATTTTTCCATAATCCATTTTATAAATATGGTCGCCCGATAGAATTAACACCTTGTCTGGTTTTCTATTCTTGACAAACAAGAAGTTTTGCTGGACCGCGTCGGCAGTGCCCAGATACCAGTCTGAGCTGCCTCGCGCTTTATATGGAGTATGCACACTCACCCCACCGGTGAAGTTGCGATCTAGATCCCATGGTACACCCGAGCCGATATGCTCAATCAGCGACTGCGGGCGGTATTGAGCCAGGACCATCACATCAAATATTCCAGAATTGACACAATTCGACAGTGTGAAATCGAGAATCCGGTACTTACCAGCGAATGGCACCGCCGGCTTGGTGCGTTTATCGGTGAGCACTCCCAAGCGGGACCCTTCCCCGCCAGCCAGAATTACTGCAATAGTTTTCATTTTTCGCCTCCTTCCCTGATATTATGACCGATATTGATCCTTATACTACCTTTTTAAGGGTTCTCAGCCGAAGCAAGTTTCGTATATTCCTGCAAAGTTAGAGTCTCGGACTCCTGCGATCATTGAGCATCATTCAGGATTTCCACAAGTGTGGCTTTCTCACGGCGTGCTTTCTCTACTAATGTGCGTAAAATGACCAGGTGTTCCTGGTAGTGCAAGGGCGGCGTCTGGAGAAGTTCGATCGCTAATCGCCAGTAATTCCGTCTGCGACGGGTGAATTCTGCCGGCAGGTCTGCAACCATCGCAACTGTCTCGGATTGGTTACGCTTTAATTCAGCCGCAAGGCTAACGAGATTCGGAAATGCTGAGATAGTCGCTCGTACGCGCACCGGCTGGTTGGACCTCAATGTGTAATCGGCCTCCTGACCTTCGATCAGGCGCGAGATCCACCCGTGCATCTCGCGTTCAACAGCAATCAAATGCCCCAGGGTCTCGCGAATACTCCAGGATGAAGGCGTAATGCGCATGTCCATCTGATCCTCGCAGATCTCTCCCAATATCGCATCCAGATCAATGTTCAATTCATCATACATCTTACTCATCAGATGCGACAGCGCCTCTGCATCCTCCGGGATATCGGGCATCGGTCTCAAGGATAATACACCTTTTCCGGTCAGCTTTTTCCCGTTGCGGTAAAAGACCAGCTTTACCTTATTTCCAGCTCGATACTGGTTCAGGATCGTGTTTACCTCGATCATCTTGGCCACTTTTTGACCAGCAATCTGGACCAGCAGATCACCCGCCCGCAAGCCCGCCTTCTCAGCGCACATACCATCCATCACTCCTAATACCAGCAGCCCTGCTCGTGCGGGCAGGTTGGCCTGGACCGCCTCCTCTTTACTAAGTTCCTGCATAGAGGTAAAACCCAACATGGGGCGTTTCGAAAAACGCAAATCCTCCCCGCTTTCCAGCACGCTTTTCAGGTTTTCCAACCCAAGTAGCCAACCGCGCTTAATTGCTTTGCGAGCTTGCTTCCACGATTTATCCGTTCCAAGCTCCTGATGATTGACCGTAATCACGGTCCCATGCTCATACGGCTTGAAGTTTACCTTGACCCGTGAAGAACCCGGTTCCGCTTTGCCATGCCAGCTAAAAACCATCCGATCGGATGGGATCAGATCGATAAATTCACCATTGGAATAATAACCATTTTCCCACCACAGATAAATTCGCCCACCTTTCACCGCATCAATCTGAGCCGCGCTGCATAGCCATTCGGACAAACCAGAAGCATTCGTGAATGCGCTGTAAACTTCTTGTATCGGTGCTGCTATTTGGAGCTTGAACTTGAAATTACGAGTTTTTTCAGTCACTTACGTACTCCTATTAATAAACCATTGCAACTCTGACAAAGAGATCGAGGCAGGTATCTTTAGATGAACTTAACCGAGCAGCTGTTCTGGAGGATGATCCCCATCCTCATTCGCGTCCGTAGATGTTTTGGACACCATCGACCTGTATAAATCCAAATATTGACTGGCCGAGCGCAACCAAGAAAAGTCCTGAGCCATCCCATTCCATTGGAGCCTGCGCCAGGCAATTGGATCCTGGAAAACCCGAAAAGCGCGACCCAGTCCTGCTGACAAAGCTTCTGATGAAGGATCATCGAATAAAAAGCCGGTATTTCCCGGGTCTTGCGGTTCATCTCGAATGGTATCCCTTAGCCCGCCGGTCGCTCGTGCCAGCGGGACGCAGCCGTAACGCATCGCGATCATTTGGGTTAACCCACAGGCTTCGTAACGGGAAGGGATCACGATCAGATCTGCCCCAGCGTAGATCAAGCGGCTCAACCCTGGATCGAATTGGGTAATCACACGCGCCTGGTGCGGGTATTGCATCTCCAGCAGGCGAATTTCCTCTTCGATGAGCGGGTCGCCCGTTCCCAGCACCACCAATTGCCAAGGTACCATCTGCTCCTGCGGCAATGAGCTTAGATGCTGCAGCGCCATTGGCAGCAGGTCCACCCCTTTTTGGTAATCCATCCGGTTTACCATTCCCAACACAACAGCCTGAGGGTTTTCTGGCAGCCCCAGTTTTTTCTGTAAGGCAACCCGGTTTTCGATCCGCTGATCGAGTGTATCAGCATTGTATCGACTGGTCAGGTGTTGATCTGTTTGTGGATCCCAGCTTTGGAGGTCTAACCCATTTAATATCCCACTGATAATCGGGCGCCTCAAACGTAAGAATTGATCCAAGCCTGAGCCGAATTGGGGAGTCAATATTTCTTTTGCGTAAGTCGGCGAGACCGTTACGATCCGATCCGCAGTGGCAAGGCCCAGAGCCAAGGGGAAATCCAGCGCCCATTCCGGCAGGGCTGGCTCCAGCGCTGCAGGCAATCCAAATCTCTTAATTGCTACTTCTGCCCCGCCTCCCAGGTAAGGCAGGTTATGAACACCCAGAAGTGTCTTCGTCTGTTCAAAACATGGGGTACGCCATTCTCGGCTGTCTAAAGCATAAACGGAGAGGGCGGTATGCCAGTCATTGGCGTGCAGGATGTCGATTTGCCAATTCAACTCTTGCGCCAGCCTCAGTGCAGCCAACGAGAAGAAAGCATATTTCAGGCTATCCGCTTGATGATCAATGCTATAAACCGCCGCATCCAAAGGGATAAGCGGACCTGCTATAAAGAAGACCGTTAATCCATCATGTTCGAACGAATAGGCTTCAGCCGGAATCAGACGATTCTGATATGGCAAATGAAAATCACAAACTTTACGCAACGCCAACCCCTGGTTCCGGATAACGCCATGCAATGGCAGCACCAGGTGCACATCCACAGACATCTTTCGTAGTGCAGGCGGCAGTGAGCCAGCAACATCTCCCAAACCACCCACCTTAACAAATGGTTCGGCTTCAGCAGCCAGGAACATCACCTTCAGAATTTGATTCATGGATGTTTTATTTTAACCCGAATCTTCAGAACAGGCATGAAAATCCAGCAGATGACCCGAATATCATCTCCGACCATTTACAGCGTGCACTCCTTTCTTGAACTACCTCTCAAAACAGATTTCCTGACATTAATGTCGGTACAAAAGTACTTCTGGAGATTGCATTGTAAACGATTTCAGGATAAAATCGCCTTTAGCTTCGTTGAAGAGTTCACATCGTTGAGTGTAAACGCATTTTCAATCCACGCCCATTGTTACCAACCTCCCCGCGAAGATCCGCTAACCGGGTTTATCCCAATTGAGACTAGCGCTGCTCCATATTCCAATTGGAACGAGCGGGTTCACTCTGAATGCTACCGTCCCAATGCAGAGTTACGCAATTTCGAGCAGATCAGCTTCAATATCGGACCCACCCTTTTTAATTGGATGGAAAATTATGACCCCGAAACCTGTCTCCGGATTATTGAGCAGGACTCGGCCAACATTCGGCGTTATCAACATGGCAATGCCATCGCCCAGGCATACAACCATACGATCCTGCCTCTAGGTACCTATCGAGATAAAGTAACCCAGGTTTATTGGGGGATTGCTGATTTTATTCACCATTTCAAGCGCCCACCGCGCGGCATGTGGCTGCCGGAAACCTCGGTTGATCATGAAACGCTTCAGGTCCTGCGCGATCTAGGGATTGAATTCACCATCCTGGCGCCCTGGCAAGCCGAGACAGCTGAAATTGACACCGGGCATCCATACTTGGTTTCATTATCCAAAAAGAGCGAGATCACTGTTTTTTTCTATCAATCTGAACTGAGCGCCAGGATAAGCTTCGACCCACAAGTGACCATCAATGCAGACGATTTCGCCCACGATTTACTCCTCGCCCATTTCCGACCCGAAAAGCTACGGCGCGGCGAACCTCAATTACTACTACTCGCTTCTGACGGCGAGTTATATGGTCATCACCAATCCCAACGCCAGCATTTCCTAGCCCGGTTGGTGGATGGAGCAAGCCATAATCTGAATTTTCAATCGACATTCCCAGAGCGGTGGTTGAGCGCCTATCCGCCTCGCGCCCACACTCGGATAAAGGAGAATACATCCTGGAGTTGCCACCATGGGATCTCTCGCTGGATGGGGAATTGCCTCTGCACCCCAGGAGACAGCCGATGGAAGGTCCAGCTTCGCCTGGCCTTTGACCGGCTGGCTGGCGATCTGGATCAGCTTTATTATGAAACAACCCGAAACATCTTCAAAGATCCGTGGAAATTGCGTGATCGTTATATTCACGTCTTATTAGGTCAGATCAGTATTGACACCCTGTTCGCTGAATCAGCCCAACGAAGCCTTACCAGTTCAGAAACGCGCAGCGTCCATTTACTGCTGGAAGCTCAGCGCGAGCGTCAGCGAATGTTCACCTCCTGCGGCTGGTTTTTCGAGGACTTCGACCGGATTGAACCACGGAATAACGTGGCCTATGCCGCTCAGGCGGTCCGCCTGGCGCTTCTTGCCAGCGGAGTGGATTTGGAACCGCAAACCAGCGCTGACTTGCAGAGCGTGATCAGCCAATATACTGCTTTGAGCGCTGATATAATATTTAAACGCCACCTGCGCCGAGCGGAGGGCGTCCGGGAGGTTCGCATCGGTTACAGCGACTGAATAGCCGCCATCCAGTCCGATTTTCAGGCTAATTTTTCTACCTGATAACCCGAGTGAATTTCGGCTTCCTGAATAGTCTTGATGACTTCATAACAGGCCTGGATCGTTTTGCGCATGGGGACAGCATCTGCGCCAGGCAATGAGGCATTA
The DNA here is from genome assembly GCA_963788145.1 of uncultured Chloroflexia bacterium. Classification (GTDB taxonomy): domain Bacteria; phylum Chloroflexota; class Anaerolineae; order Anaerolineales; family UBA4823; genus UTCFX2. The sequence continues at coordinate 17,620 of CAWBFQ010000002.1, forward strand.
CTATCAGCCGCGCGTAGAACAACCTCCAACGCATAAGTCCACCAGGTCAATTCCTCAAAAGCTTCCTTGTTAAACCACAATACATCCTCGTACGGATGGACACGCAGAAAACGCCTGGCGGATGGATCTTTTAGCCAGCAACCGATAATGCTGGATGCCATCTGTCGAGTGGTCTGACCGGTTTCCAACCAGCCCTCATTCGCAATCAAAATCCGGATCAAATCCAAATACCGTAGGGCCGATTGCGCATCCAGACCCAACCCTTCCAGCGCGGTCGCGATCATCTTTCCTAGCAGCCATTCATCCATCCAAATCCGGCTGCGTTGGGTATAAGCGTCCTCCCCTGCCACCTTACCCAGTTTGGCAGTAAGGAGCGTACTCAGAAAGACACCCCACACTTCTGCCTGACCTCCGCTCAATCCTTTCAGCCCAGCCTGCCCATCCAACAGGTATTGGATCGCTGCTGCATACACCGATTTACTCTTTTCTGGGACATCCTTGGAGAATCTGGCAATACCAAGCAGCGCATTGAGATCATGCAGCATCTCAACAGCAAGTTGATCCGTCGAAACATCCTCCATCTTTTCAGACTGGTCATCCATCACCATCTGCCTGACTTCGACAAGCAATACTCTTATTTTTTGCTCTGCTTCCGCCAGAGCTAATTCGTGATTCAACGGTTCAAAATCTTCTGCTTCTATCCGGTTCTGGATCAACCATTTCAACATTCCAGGGTTCACCAGTTCGCGGTATGGAGTTAGCAGGCTTTGTAATTCCAGCTCGAGCAGCGCCTCATCCAGACTTTTTACCCCTGCTCCATTGAGAGCGAGGTTGAGCTTGCCATAATTGTGGGTCGGGTCGTCCTGAACTTCGCGGAAGTCGCTAAAAACATGGCACTCGTAAGCGTTTAGAGTCAGGAAAAGCCCTTGCTGCCAAATCGTCTGGTTGGAGAAAATATGTTCCAACCCACGGATATTGTCCCGACAGATTGTGTAGGTACCGGGAAAGTCCCGAATCCCGAGAGCTTCTGCCAGGCTAATTTGCGTCAAGGTCTTCTCTTCACCAGTTCCGGTTCTGGCTGGATAGGCTGCTGACAGATTTATCCACCCGCTAACACTGGCATAGCGGTTATGGTATACCACCAGGGCACGCTGGTCTCCAGCCTGGTTCGAATAAGCATAGACATCTTCGTTGACAAACCCATCGGGATTGTAGAAATCATACAACCGAAATTGGTGCGCTTCGGCGAAGATGTATCGCTTGCGCAGCAGCGGGAATATTTCCCGCTCGTGCCGCTCAACCAGATCATGATCAACTTGCTCATGCCATTTCGGAAAACGAAATTCCATCCCATATTTCTCTGCAAATCCCTCGATCTGCCCATGTCCAAACATCGGCAGCCCCGGCAAGGTTGCCATCATCGTGCATACGCCGAAATATTTGTCCCCTTTACCAAATTGTTCCACCGCCGTCTTTTCGTCTGGATTGTTCATGAAATTGACAAACCGTTTCAGGATTTCTGGATCAAACTCCATCGTATTCTTAATGACCAGGCGGTATTCTTGATTTTTCTCATCTCGCATCATATTCATAAACGCGCTGTTATAGACCCGGTGCATGCCTAATGTACGAACAAAATATCCTTCCATCAACCAGAATGCTTCCGCTAATAGCAGCGTATCTGGCGCTTCCTGCGCCACCCGATCCACCACCTGCCGCCAGAACTCCTCGGGGAACACCTGGTCAAACTGGGCTTTGGTCATACCGTGCTCCGCCCGGCTGGGGATATCACCCCCACTACCCGGCTCCGGAAACCACAGGCGTTGGAAATGGCGCTTGGCCAAAGTCATGGCTGCGTCGAAACGGATAATTGGGAATTTGCGCGCCACATGTAGGATCGTTTGAATGACCGCTTCACGCACCTCTTCCATCAAGTAATTTAACTGAGCGGTATCATTCCAGGGCATCGATGTACCATCATTGCCGTGATAGAAATATCGCGCTTCACCCGTCCAATTATCCACGCGTTTGAAAACCACCGCCGCATCCGTATTATCAAAATAGTGATCTTCGATGAAAATCCCCACCCGCTCATCCTGGGACAGGTTGGGGCTATTGAAGCTATAGGTTGGGAAGGGGCTGTAATCGAGTTGGATAAACCAGTTTGGGTGCTCAATCACCCAGCGTGAGTCAATCCCCATGTGATTGGGAACCATATCCGACGCCAGACGAATGCCATGCCGCCAGGCTTTTGCGCGCAGGATCTGATAGGCTTCATCCCCGCCCAGGTCCGCCGCGATATCATAACTGAATAGCGAATAAGCCGAAGCGACCGCCTCTGGATTGCCGCGCAATTGCTTGATCTTCTGGCTTGCCTGGCTGCGCTCCCACAAACCGATTAACCACAGCCCAGTCAATCCCCAGCGTCCCATCAACGCCATTTCTTCTTCCGGGACCTGATCCAAATGTTGGATTGGGCGCTTATATTTTCGGGCCAACTGATCCAGCCAAACATAGGTATTCTTTGCCATCAGTACCAGATTGGGCATCCAATATTCATCTTGGCTAAAACGCTCCGGCTCAATTCCATATTCCAGCCCGTGATATTCATACACAAATGTCTGTGCATCTCCCCCCACACCAAACACCGGTTTTTGTTCTTCGCGGATCATATCCAGGCTGGTCAATAAACGCAATAGAATTGAGGAGACAAAGCTTCCCCACCGCGAGCGCACAAACTCGAGTTGATCGAACAGCGAGTGGGGGTGAGCCTTTACCGGCGCCCTAAGGAGTTCAATCAGGTTCTGATCCTCCGGTCCAAACTTGGGCTGCGTAGCAAAAAAAGCATCCAGTTCCGGAAAGACTTTGGAATAAACCGTTTTCAATTTCAATTCAGTATCATCAAAAAGGTCCCCATAAGGCTGAAGTGCAGGGTTTTCATTCGCCAGCCAAAGCATCAGCAATTCTTCCAGCAGCAGTTCTCGGTTCGGGACGAGCCGTCCATCTGGACGCAGCGATTCTCCTTGTAGATATTCCATTGCGCTCATCAATCCCTGATAAACAGCATGCGCAGGAAATTGATCTGCAAACTCAAGCAACACTTGATCAACCGCCGGCTGGCCCAAGCGGCTGTTCACCCATTCAAGCGCCAGTTCCATCGCCGGGGGATTTCGCTGAACACGATACGCTTCAATCAACTGATGCATGATTTCGTCGATCAGCCCCATCGCGTTGATTTCCCCGGCTCGCACGACTTTCTCTGGATGAACAACCAGGTCGCGCTTATCATTCATCTTTTGAGCAAACAGTCGAGCTGCTTGAAAATCAGCAAAGATCACATTGCCATTGGTGGCAAACAGGCTTTGATTAAATTGATATCGCTGGCGCGACTGGCGTGAAATATGAAACTCCAACCGGTATGGGTTCATTATTGAAATGTTTCGGTTCATTTGATCTCCAATGGATACCTGGAATCCGTCTTCTTCATACTTTAGTTTTAAACGGGGATTCAGATAGGGTATTACAGTATAGAGATTATCTCATAGACACTCATTCAGGTAAAGCAAGAATTCAACCAGCGGATGGCAACATTTGTTATAATCCTAATTGAAACCAAATCTAATGAGCGGGTAAAGAGATGACATATACTCAATTAATTTCAACTGGCGAACTTGCACTCCACCTGAACGACCCCGGATGGTTGGTCGTCGATTGCCGTTTTGTGTTATCCAGGCCAGACGAAAAGGAAGCACAATATCTGCGAGCCCATATCCCAGGCGCGATCTATACCCATCTCGATCGAGACCTCTCGGCCAAGGTCGTCCCCGGATTGACCGGTAGGCATCCTTTGCCATCTCCCAAAGAGGTTGCTGATCGCTTCGGCAGAATGGGAATCAGCCCAAGCATGCAGGTGGTTGCTTATGATGACCAGGGCGGAGCATTGGCTGCGGTCCGCCTTTGGCTGATGCTACACTGGCTCGGTCATGATTCGGTCGCCGTCCTTGATGGCGGCTGGCAAAAATGGCTAGAGGAGGACCGTCCAGTCAGCGCGGGGAAAGAAACCCGCCCGATCCAGGATTTCCCAACGAATTCCTCGTCATGATTATTTTGCTACCGCCGAAGAAGTTGACCGCATGCGTTCAGACCCGGGCTATCGGGTCATCGATGTGCGCGCTCCCGAACGCTACTCTGGCGAGGTTGAGCCAATCGACCCGGTAGCAGGGCACATCCCCGGAGCTTATAATGCCCCCTATTCGGATAATTTAACTGCCGAAGGGACTTTTCGCACGCCCGAAGAACTGCGCCAGCACTATTCAGCCTTGTTGCTAGGCGTTCCTCCCGAAAATGTTGTCTTCTATTGCGGCTCTGGCGTGACCTCCATCCATAGCCTGCTTGCAATGCAATCCGCCGAACTGGACGGAGCAAAAATTTATCCTGGCTCGTGGAGCGAGTGGATCGCCACGGGTAAGCGCCCGGTGGTTACCGGATCAAACCGCTAAGTACCAGAAGCCCATCATTGGCTGGCAGTTTGGAGCGGCGTCGCGACCACGTAAATTCTGGCTGACCAGGTCCAAACCACCTCGCCGCCGCAAGTTACCAGCGTCAACTGCTCCTTTTCTGTCGGCCATAAAAACTTTTGATGTTTCTCCAGTTCAGCTGAGGACTGATTGTGCCAGGGCACTTTCTTCACTTTCTGGACGATATAGGTAAACTCTGCGCCGCTCTCAGTGAAGAGCGTGATCTGATCGCCTGGCTTTACGTTCTGTAAATGGACGAATACGCCTTCCCAGGCATATAATCCATCATTATAGTTATGGCCAACCAGGACAATATTACTCCCATCGCCTGGGTTAACGGAAGTGATCATCTGACCAACCAGATCCGAGCGATTACCGTTTGCGAAAAGCGCGTCTGTATTCCAGCTTGGCAGTTTCCCGGACCCTTTCTTAAAACCCATCGGCACTACCGTCCGGTTGACCCCAATACTTGGAATGACTAAACGGACAACTGGACCAACCGATGGCGCAAACTGATGGTCCAAAGCCACAAACGGCTCTGGGGTTTGCTCTGCAACTGTCACTGGCTCTTCGGCTGGGGTGGAACTCATGCTCCACGCTTGCGATGAAAGGCAGGTAAAGATCGGTAAATAGATCTGCACCCTGTTCTGGCTCTGCCGCCAGGGTGAGGAACGGCAAATTCAGTCCTGGAAGCTCGGCTGAAATCGATGGCAACGGGGCCTTCAGCTTCCAAACCTGCGCCGTATGCGCCTGCCCATCTGTAATCAATGGCAGCTTGTCTATCCGTTGTTGAGAAGCCAGGACGAGCTTTACCGCCAGCAGCAGCATGGAAAATAATAACCATCCGCCGACCAGGATCAAGGTGGCGCTGAGACGGCTTTGCCAATCGGCATGGGGTGAATTGTTCACATTGGATCGTAATGAATGAATCATACCCGCTCGATCCTATCCAACTTCGGGGTCGTCCCCCATCCGTAGGGGCGCACTTTGTGCGCCCCTACTTTTGGAGGTCTTCAAGGAAAGATTTTCTCTATTTCAGACAGCTCCAAGACCGATCAGCTCACTTTTTCCTTGCGGCGCAGGGTCAAACCCGCTACCAGCAGGATTGCGCCGGCTACAGCGCCTCCCGCGATGATCAGCGGAAGGGGTAAGTCAGGACCAGTGTCCGGAGGATAGCCGGGGTATTCGGCAGTGTAAGTGATCTGGCAGGTCTGCGAACCCGGAATCCACTCAATCCGGTAATACACATAGCTGCTGGCAAGGATGCGGTACAACGTTCCGCCGCCATATCCATTGCAGATATAATCGTAGATAACCGTATCCAACTGAGTCTGGTTGCTGCACGCCCATGGGCTGGCAAAGGTACCATGCCCACCAGAAGCAAGCAGAGCGCTGCAGTAGAACGTACCGGCTGCCTGAACTGAAAACGGGATCAAGAGAATGATCAGAACCGCAGCCACCATCAGAATTCGCATCTTTTTCATTGTAAATCTCCTCACTAGGTCAGAATGAAGTGTCAGTAATCGTTGTCATTTATATAGATATGTTCCCCAAATGGTCTCCTTTCCCCATCCGGCTGTCAGACTCTGACTATTGTTGAAGCCTTTCGATGTGCGCTTCTGCCAGGTCTTTTAATTGAGGGTCGTCACTCAATGCTGCTGCTTGCTCAAACGAGATGGCCGCCTCAGCGGGATTATCGAGCGCCTCCAACGCCAGACCGATATAAAAATGGGTGCTGGCATCCAGTGGGTCAGCCGCACAGGCTGCCAACAGATTTGGCAGAGCTTGGCTCGGCCGCTGCTCCAGCACCGCGATCACACCCAAACCGCGCATCGCCAACGGATTCCCGGGGTTGACAAGCAGAACTTGATCCCAGGTTGCCTGAGCCTGCTGCAATTCACCTTGCAGCATTTGTATACCTGCCCAACCGATCTTTGCTTCGATTTGGCTCGGATCCAGATCAAATGCTCGCCGGTAAGCGCTTGCGGCTGCTTGCTGATCATTTACTGCCAATAGCGCGTTTCCAAGGTTGAAATAGATCTCTGCCCGACCAGGATCCAAATCAACCGCCTTTTGCAGATGCTCGATTGCACTCTCCACATCTGCCTGCTGCAATAACGCCACGCCCAGGTTGCCTTGGGCAGATGCCAGTTCGGGGTCGTGCTGAACAGCCTTTTCGAAGGCTGATAGCGCCTCCAATTGCTTCCCTAGCAAGTAACGCGGTATCCCAGCGCGTCATATTCCTGGGCAGGAACGGGAGTAAAACGAACAGCGAGTTCCAGAAATGCCTCTGCCATATCTGGTCTCCCAGCCGATAAAAACAACCCGTTCAATTTTCGGTTCATAAAATGAATCCATTCTGGACTTAGGATCAATAGGGTCATCAAGATCGCAACCAGGGCGATGGGCCAAGATAGCAGCCGCATACGTGGGCGGTGCGGGGCCGGGACTTCTACCGGCGGTTCAGCAGGGATCTCACGAGCAGTGAGCCAGTCTTGCCGTCTCATTACCCACAAGCTGGCATCCGTGTAAGCAACAGCCCGGCTGGTACTCGGTGCTCCAACAAATAACATTTCCTCGCCAAAGGTTTCGCCAGTCTTGAGCAAACGCCGCTCCCCCTCAGCAGTTTCTAGCATCACCTGGCCGCGATCGATAATCGCCATGAACTGGCCGCGCTTCTCGAGTCCAATAATCACCTGTCCAGCTCCAAAATGATAGCAGCGCAGGCGTGACTGTAAATAACGAAAAGCATTGTCTGCCATTCCTAAGAATGGGGGGTAATTGTGCAGGCGAGGGACGTTTGAATTGTTCACATTACCTCTGGTAGAACAGATGCAATAGTTATACCAGCAAGATTTTTAGTTGGACCCAATTCATCTGACAAAAGACAGTTTATTGTATCCGATTTATCGAAAAATTGAAATTGTTGGCGGCGCCCCAAAAATGACGTCTAATAAGAGCGACTCGCCATTCCAATCAACCAGACGCAGTTCAAAACCGTTCGCAACCTGCTGCCAGCCCACCCAGCGATCCTGGTCGACCCAATTCACTCCTTGCAAGCCGGCAAATCCAGGCCCTAACGCTTTGGGAGCATCAACTAGGCTGCCAAGCCAGGCTTCCCTTTGCTCCCCAAGAGCATAAGCAAATTGATCTGAATTTGGCGACCAGCTCAGGAAGAACACCGGTGCAGCTTTCACAAAAAGCCACTCCCCAGTCCCATCGCTGGCAGATAAATACAGTTCGCGCTCGATTCTCGTTCGGCTGGCCAATTTCTTTCAGATACGCTATCCTCTCCAGATCTGGAGAGAACGTCACTGGCTGCTCGAAGTATGGCACGGTGTTTACACTTCCCAGCAGTCTGGCCTGCAATCCGTCAGCCTCGATACGCCACAGTTCTGTTGGTTGGATAGGTTGGGCCAGCGGATCGATGGGTGGCAAAGCCACCATTAAATATGTCCCATCTGGCGACCATACCGGCATCGCATAATAACGATACTCGGAATAAGTCGTCACCAAATCGTAGGTCAATACCTTGCGATAATTACTGCCATCCGCGTTCGTAAGAATCAACTGATCCGGTTGTGAAATCACCACTTTCGTTCCATCCGGCGAAAAATTGAACTCACCGCCCCACCCCGACAGAAGCAAATTCTGGATTTGGCCTGTATCTGCATCTACCAGGTTCAAGTCATTCAGCAAGTTCAGACCAGGTCCCTGAAAAACTTGGTTTGAATTGAAGGCTATCTGGTTCTTGCCAGGTACCCATCTAACCCGGTAAGGGTTCACCGCTACTGCAGCTAAATCACGCACACCGCCCCCAATCGCATCCATATCGGTCACACTCACCAGGCGGCGCTCGTTTGTCCCATCCACATGCACCGCCCATATTTCCAGGTGAAAATCATCTGCCGTGCGCAAAAATGCGATCTCTTTTCCATCCGGCGATATTTGCGGGAAATGCACATCTCCCCGCTGGGTGAGCAATTTTGGCCCACCTTGTGACCATAAATACAGATTTTCGGAATTGGTATAGGCTATGATCAGGTCGCCGGCTGTCATGGTTGGCAGAATTGGGTTTTGAGCCGAATTCAGCGGGGCTGCTGTTCCGTTTACCGCCAGTGGCGTGGATATTTCTCCGGTGGAAATTGATGGAGGCGTTTGGGATGGCTGAAGAGGTTTTTCCCCTGGGTTAGGGAGGTTGCAGGCCAGGCTGATTGCGAAGATCAGTGCTAAAGCGAAGTATCTGCGTAATCGGGTTGACACAATTCTCTGAGTTTGCATACAAATCCTGATGGATCGGTTTCAGACTCCTTGGGTCCGCTTCTTAACGTCTTACTGGATGCCACAATGAGAGGTTGTAGTACTATTCTTAGTATACACGCATTTAATCATTCTGATATTAACTGTTTTGGTTGCACACAAAAATAACTTGCACACAGCCGCAGATAATTGGCAAAAAACTATCATCTTTTCCTAATCCACATATCCCCTATCCCTGCTGGTAGAATTATTTGTATATGTTAGATATCCATTCTGATTACGCCCGCGACCTTGACTGGATGTTGCAAAGCGGTCAGGCATCTCCCGAATTGCTGCTGGAGGCGCTCTTACTTGAGTTCTACGCACCGGTGTATCGCCTTGGGCTTGCCGTTTTGGATGATCACGTCAGCGCTAAGAAAGCTGCCGATGCCACATTTTCAAACGCTCTGATTGAGCTTCACAAATATCGCGCCCAGGATGGGGTTGAGACCTGGCTTTACCGGATTGCCCTGGAAGCTATCCTGCGCGTCCAACCCGGTTTACAAACTCGGCGGACGATCAAAGCTTGGCTTCCTTTTCTAAGCGAACCCAACGATTTCGGAGACTCAATCCCCGAGAATGCTTCAGAGTCTGAACTCTGGTTAGCTTTCGACCAATTGGATAGCTCTACTCGTCTGTCTGCCATCCTGCGTTTCATATTGAACTTAAAGCCGGATCGAATTGCCGCGATCCTTGCTGAACCTTTGGACACCATTCAAATCAGGCTTGAAAAAACCCGCCAGCTCATGACAAGCGAGGAAAGCTCTCAGCAGATATCGTCCTCCCATGAGCGTCCGTTCTCACATGTTGAAATAGACACCGCTCTACAACGATCCATTCAAAAACGCTGTCCGCTGGTTGAATTTTCTGAATCGGAGATGGATCGATTGATCAGCCGCTCCGCCCGAAAAGCTCAATGGCTCGGCAGCCGCCGACGTGGGATTACCTCACTGATAGAAGTATGCGTGGTTGTCTTGATCATCCTGGTCGGCGCGAGCATCGCCTGGGGGATGGACCGTTTAGGCGGCGCCGCAACGCCCACGCTCTCTCCAAACCAGGAAATCAACACTGTCATCGTCACCAAAATTGTCTACAACCAAATTACGGCTACACCGGTCATTATCTCGGCAGAGATGGCGCCTGTCGCCACGCCCTTTCGGCTGCAAGAAAACCAATTTGCTCTAACTCGCTCCGATGAGGGAATATCTGCGCTGGCTGAACGGCTGGGAGCACCGCCCACCGACCTGCAAACCCTGAACCGCATTCCGGAACATGCGCGCTTCGAAGATGGGCAGCGTGTCTTGCTGCCCTACCAGTGGGATAACCTGGTATTTAGACAACCTGCCCCGATCCAGCCTGTTGAACCCAGCCTGGCGCTCACTGAACCTTTTCTCTCTGAAAGCATCTTCAAACGGATTGCTGTGCAAGGCCCAAGATACAATTCCCTCTGGCTGGACGCCCAGATCATCGATCATGGCCCGCGCAGTTATATCGGACCTGCTCGTATCTGGCGCGCTCAATCCTGGGAGAGTACAGATCAATCCCTGGCAGTGATCGGTTACCCGGATGCGCTGCCAGAAGAAGCCGTGTTGCGCAATCAGCGCGAGATCTACCTGACCAGGCCAGCCGAGGATGCCGCCTGGTTCTCCGAATGGCGCAATTTCGAGCGCTACAGCAGCCTCAGCCTGGAAAAGCTCAGCCAGATGGGGCATGCGCTTTTTGATACGCATGAACTGGAACGCGGTTACACATTCACAGTACTCGGCAGAGAAGAGCAGGCGGGCGCTGCTGCACTGGTCATGGATGTCTACGACAAAGATGGTCAGCGGGTGGACAAACTCTGGTACGATGAAACCCGCGGTATGATCTTACGGCGGATCAACTATTATCCAGATAGCGATATGCCCGCATTCGAAGTCGCGGTGCAGGCCATCGCTTATGACGTCAATTTTACCCAGCAATTATTCGATAGCCGCATCCCCTGGCGTGGCGGTTACGCATCGGATTATACCGGCGCCCCGGCTGAGTTTGAAACCAAACCGCTTTCGGTCAATCGTCCACCGCTCCCCGAGAAACCCCTTCCCGCTGGATATGATCTCTCCCAAAGCGAATTACGCTTCCAATATCCACCCTCATACCCGATCAAATCATCTTCAGCCCGCATCCATCCTCCTCCCGTCCAGATTTTTGCAGATTCCTTTCTATTGGGCAGCGTCAGCAGTGGATTAAACTCTGCATGGGGAATCATCTGCGACCGCTCGCCGGACGGCAACTGGCTGGCCTTTGCCACACGGACAACGGACACCTATATCCAGGATCTCGTGCTGCAATGGTTCAACTTATATACACCCGAAGAATCACTCGGGACAACTTTAAGCTCGCTCGGCGTGTCCGAGTTTGCCTTCTCCCCAGATAGCCAGCAGATCGCATATTTCAGCCGGGCAAACCCCACCAGTCTCGGCGTCTTAGGGCTGGTCAATGTGATTACGCGGGAAACAACTACCCTCTTATCGTTTGATGATGTAAAAAGCCTGGTCTGGCACCCAGATGGCAAGAGCATTGCGATGATCGTCCGATATGACCCATCATCCTATCTCGAGCATGTAGTGGTCTTTGATCTCGAAAAATCAAAAATTAGTTATAGCGCTTCGATCGATATTGAATCTGCCTCGATTCAGGATTGGCCTATGCTCGATTGGGGGGTAGAATTCCCGATAGAGATGGGTGGCATGGATGATTGCGCCATGCCGCCTCAACCGTAGACAGGAACTTGTGTTGGCAGAAAATAAAGCCAAATTTGAAACCCTGATCCAAGACCACGCAGGCGGTCTCTATGTGGTCGCCCAAGCCGTGTTAGATGATTCACTACTGGCGCATCAGGTTCTGGTGGATACACTGGCAGATGCCTGGATTCGCCTGGAACAGAGGCATGAAACACCCCCTGCCGATTGGTTTTTTAGCCAGGCCTGGAAACACAGCCGAGCCTTAGCCCGCCAGTCAGCCCCCACCCACCACGATCCCCCATCCGAAAATGATATCGATCGCAAGATGGCGGTCCTGACCGCTTCATTCGATCCACAACAGCGCCTGTTATGCGCCTTGCATTACACTCTGGGTTGGTCGGATGAGCGAGCAGCTCGTCTGCTAAGAGTTCGTCCAGGTGCAATCCGTCAGCAACTGAACCTCTTCGAAGAAAAATTTGTCTCCGTTCTATCCGACCCAACCAGCGCCGAGCAGCTCGCTCTGACTGACGCCAGTCCTATCTCCGCGGCAGCACTCTCATTCCAGCATCGTTATGCCACCCCTGAATGGGTTACGGAGGGTTGGGCCGGGCTGATCGATCAGGTTCGCGTGCGAGCCGGTCAACGCCAGCGAGAGAAAATCACTGGCTCCATACTAGATAGAATCCCACTGCAATCCACCTCTGCGCTCAAATGGGTTCTTCTAGGCAGCGCAGGGATGCTGATCCTTGCGGCTTGCCTGGTCTCCGGAATATTCCTGGCGCTGTCTGCCCAAAAAACGGAATCTGTCCCCGCCATCAAACAACAACCCAGACGGTTGACCTGGCTTTCCAGTCCCCAGTCGATCCGGGATCGACTGATTGAAAGCTCCAGCCTATGGAATACACTCTGGATCGATGTGCAAACCACAGATTATGGTCCGGTTGGATACATCGGGGCGCCACGCCTTTATCGGGTCCAGGCCTGGATTCGTCAGCCAGACCAGAGCATCCAGCTTTTTGGGCTTCTTTCTGCAGAACCCAGCTCTGCATATCTGGTCTCAGAAGGGCGCATCACTTATTTTAATCCTACCCTGAAGCGCTCATCCAGCCAGCCAGTTGAGTCTACCTTCCTCCAACCTCTGCTTGATAATAAACGATTGGATGAAATGGTCTTCCCAGGGTCTTCACCCTGGACACTGCGTGCGGGCCTGTTCCGGGTGGAGGATACCGATCGGATCCTGGAGATGGATGCCCTGGTCGTCAATTGGTACAACGCCTTCGGCCAGCGTGAAGCTCGCTTGTGGCTAGACCCGCAAACCGGTTTGATCCTGCGGGCTCAGGAATTCTGTGGAGATCAATTCGAGCTATTATTGAGCGACACCATCGTTACAGACCTTGCCTTCGACCAGAGTTTTCCGCCTGCCCACCTGGCAGATGCCGTTCAAGCAGTGGGGTCATCCTCGCCGCTGATCGAATCACAGACCGCCCGAATGATCGAACCCACACCCACTCCAGCCATTCAGCCAGGGAAACGTCCATCCTTGCCCGTCGATCCTGCTCCAGGCGCATTCAACCCAGCCTCGAGCCAGCTAGTATTTCGATTCCCAAACAATCTCGCTGCAACCAACATCCAAACCGGCACTGCCGAAGTGGATATTCAACTCATAGCAGATGGATACAAACTCGCCGACACCCGCTTTGGGTTGCCCTGGATGTTACGATGTGATCGTTCCCCGGATGGAAACCGGCTGGCTTTCAATACCGGATCCGATTTCACCTCCGTCCCGGATGATAGCCTGCGCTGGTTAGATTTGCGCGAACCGACCAAAATTTACCAGCCCATCCGCGATCTGCACGCGGATGCCTTCGCCTTTTCTCCCGACAGTCAACAGATTGCAGTCTTTGCCAGGGGCAGCCAAGCCGACCAAACTGGGCTGTACTTAATTAATCTGGCGATCGCCGAGAATCGGCTGGTGTTGGCTCTCACGCAAGCAGATCATCTGCTTTGGAGTCCGGACGGAGAACAACTGGCGCTGGTGGGAAAACTCTCCGACACAGAAACCGCTCATGTCATCCTGGTTCATCTTAGCACCGGGCAGATAGCCTTCCAGGCGCCATTGCCAGCACCAGGAGCACCAATACCAACAGACTGGCCGATCTCGGCCTGGGGTTTGCCTTTTCCACCCACAGAGCCTGGGTTAGAAACATGCGCCATTCTAGATAGTAAATGATAGCTTTCAATTTAGAATGATGGTCCGATTTCTCAGAGATAAATGGTAAAATTTCCACGTCCGTTGAAAAGCCCACCGGGGGAAATGCGTATTTGTTTCGCCGGTGATTTCTTTTCTTGCCGACCTGCGGGCGGTACATAATTATCAATGCGAGGCAATATCATGGAAAAAGAAGAATACCTGCAATTGTATTACCAGATGGTGCTGATTCGGCGCGTCGAAGAAGCATCCGCGCAGTTATACCAGGAGGGCAAGATTGGAGGCTTCCTGCATTTATATATCGGGCAAGAAGCAGTCAGCACCGGTCTGATCTCAGCCCGTTTGCCAAAAGATCGGGTCATCACTGCTTATCGCGACCATGGAGTGGCAATTAATTGCGGCATCCCTGCCAACATTGTTATTGCGGAATTACTCGGCAAAGCAACTGGCTGCTCAAAAGGCAAGGGCGGTTCGATGCACATGGCAGACGTAGATCGGAACTTCTGGGGCGGGCACGCCATCGTCGGATCACACCTGCCCATTGCAGCCGGCCTGGCTTTGGGCGACCAATACCAGGAGCACGACGCAGTCACCATTTGTATGTTCGGGGATGGCGCAACCAACATTGGCTATTTTCACGAAGCCCTCAACCTTTCAAAAGTCTGGAATTTGCCGGTCTTATGGGTATGCGAAAACAACCGCTATGGCATGGGAACCTCAGTCGAGCGCGCCTCGGCCGTCTCGGAAATCCGCCAGAAAGCGGAAGGATATTGCATCCCCAGTGATTGTGTGGACGGAATGGATGTGCTGCTGGTAAGGGCTGCAAGCGAAAAAGCGATCGTTCATATTCGTTCGGGTCAGGGACCATATTTCCTTGAAATTGAGACCTATCGTTTTCGCGGCCACTCCATGGGAGACCCGGAGCGGTATCGCAAGCAAGACGAAGTGAAGGTGTGGCAAGAAAACGACCCGATCGGCATTTTCCGAAAAGCGATCCTGGAGCAAAAACTGGCAAGCGATGCCGAGTTGGATCAACAAGATCTGAATGTCGAACAGGAAGTTCAACAAGCCATTCAATTTGCAGAAAACAGCCCGGAACCAGCTGCTGAAATGCTCTTCGAAGATATCTATGTCGAGAATTGATCATCATTCCAGCATGCCAGTAATCTTTTTCCCGTACTGGCTGAGAAAAGAAATCATCATGAGGATTAAATTATGGCACGAATAACCATGCGCGAAGCAATTTCACAGGCCCTCTGGGAAGAGATGGAACGAGATCCCAGTGTTTTTATTTTGGGCGAGGAAGTTGGCGTTTGGGGCGGCACATATGCCGTCACCAAAGGTTTTTATGACCATTTTGGGGGAAAAAGGGTCCGCGATACACCCATCGCCGAAGCGGCAATTATCGGAGCAGCAATCGGAGCAGCCCTGACCGGGCTGAGACCGGTAGCGGAGTTAATGACGATTAATTTTGCCTTCTCAGCAATGGATCACATAGTCAATCAAGCAGCCAAGTTACATTATATGTTTGGCGGTCAGTTTGTACTGCCTTTAGTGATCCGGGCTGTCGGCGGTGGCGGGCGTCAACTTGGCGCCACACACTCCCAAACTCCGGATGCAATCTTTGCCCATTTCCCTGGGTTAAAAGTTGTCGCTCCTGGCACTCCCGAGGACGCCAAAGGCTTGATGAAATCCGCTATCCGCTCAGCCGATCCGATCTTGTTCATCGAGCATGCCACCCTCTACCAGACTCGCGGCGAAGTACCCGATGGCGATTACACCACGCCGATCGGCAGATCTAAGCTCCACCGTCCTGGCAAGGATGTCACCATTGTCACATACAGCAAGATGCTGGAAGTTTCCACCAAAGCCGCCGATGAGCTTGCCAGGCAGGGGATTGAGGCAGAAATCATCGATCTGCGCAGCTTGCGTCCGCTGGATATGGACCCCGTCCTGGAGTCCTTCCGCAAGACCAACCGGGCTGTAATTGTCGAGGAAGGCTGGCAGTCCTTTGGCGTGGGTTCGGAAGTTGCTTCCCGCATCTATGAGCAGGCATTCGATTATGTCGATGCGCCTATCAAACGCATCGCGCAGAAAGAGGTCCCTCTGCCATACAATCGGGATTTAGAACAACTGGCCTTGCCGCAGATGAGCGACATCATCCAGGCCGTGCAGGAGGTGCTCTAATGGCCGAGACTGTAATCATGCCCAAGCTAGGCTTTGACATGGCTGAGGGCACCCTGGTTCGTTGGGTGATTCAGGAAGGCGAGCCGGTATCAAAAGGCGCTGTTCTAGCAGAGATTGAAACGGACAAAGCTACAGTAGAAGTCGAATTCGAACTTCGCAGGCATCGTTGCCCGCCATCTGGTCAAATCCGGGGATATCGTTCCGATCAATACTGCCATCGCAATCATCGCCGCCCCTGGAGAAAAAATCGAAGAACCGCCCGCTGACGCTCAATCGCAACCAGCAGTCGAAAAACCGGTCGTAAATCCCACGGGATCTATCACTCAAACCACCGACAAACCTCCGCTCTCAAGCCCATCCCAGACACCCCCAGACAACGCAAAACCTCTCGGAGCGTTGAGCGCATCTCCCCTCGCCCGGCGAATGGCTGCTGAGATGGGTATCAATCTGAGCACATTGGAGGGATCAGGTCCAGGCGGACGGATCGTCAAGAAGGATATCAAAGCCTTTTTATCTGCGCCCGCCGCGCCAGCCTCCACACCTGCGCCTGAAATACCGGTCCTCGGAACAACCGAGGCTCCCCCTAAACCAGCCGGGAAAAGTATTCCCCTACCGCCTCTGCCTTCGGATGCCACGCCAGCAGATGAAACAGTCCCGCTCAACCGACTGCGATCGGCGATTGGTCGGCGGATGAGCGAATCCAAACAGCAGGTTCCTCATTTTTATGTCACTCACGAATATAACCTGGACGCTCTGATGGGCTTACGCAAACAAATCAATCAAATGCTGGCTGATGATGAAAAGATTTCTGTCAATGATTTTATCATCAAAGCGGTTGCGGTTACGCTGCGCCAATTCCCGAATCTGAACGCCGCACTGAATGGTAATCAAGTCGTCCGGCGCGGGATGATCCATATCGGTGTGGCTGTCGCAGTCGATGGCGGCTTATTAACTGTGGTCTGCCGAGATGCAGACCGCAAGCTACTGCGCCAAATCGCCGGCGACGTGCGCGGGATGGCTATGCGCGCCCGCGCTGGCAAAGTCCGTCCAGATGAAATCGAAGGTTCTACCTTCTCCATCAGCAATCTTGGCATGTATGATGTCGAGAATTTCGCTGCAATCATCAATCCACCCGAAGCGGCCATCCTGGCGGTTGGATCGGCGCGTAAGGTTCCAGTCGTCAACGACGGCCAGGTGACCGTCGGTTGGCGCATGAAAGCCACCATATCCGTGGACCATCGAGTTAGCGATGGGGCTGAAGCAGCTCGTTTTATGCAAGCGATAGCGCCCTATCTCGAAGATCCGTTACGCCTGATGCTCTAATAGAGATACCTATGCCATCCGCTGATCATGATCTGGGTTTTCTAGAAGCTGGTTTAGACCTATTTGAAAGCTATCTGCTTTCGAAAGAAATTTACTATCCGATAGGCATTCAGGCTGCTCCAGGCGAATCGCCCTATCCACAGCTTACTTTGGGTTGGCTGTTATTTTTTTACCAGCGCGCCCAGGCCACCTGCCAGACCACCTCCCAGAAAACAACCCTGACCCGCATCCATCAACAGATCGAAACGATCTCAATGAAGTGGCGCGCCGCCTGGATGAACAAAGCCAAAGCCGAATTCCGCGCTCGCTTGAACCTCTGGCACGACTTCCTGACGGAATACAGGCAGCATCCAGCCAACAATTACGACCGCTATTCCTACGAAGTCAGCCGGCGGGTCTTGCTGCAACTGCTAGGTGAGAACGTTGATCAACTCCCAACTTCCGATCAGCAAGCCCTGAACGGTCTTGACCTGATTTTACGCAGCCATTTCAGATCAGGTGATTTTATCTGGGACGCGATCCTTATTCCTAACTTTCCTGCCACAGATTATTGGTTTCTTTACGGAGATCTAAAACCAAGCAAAGGGACAAACGAATAAAATCCTAGATGGCTCAGTTCTTCCGAAAGATCCGTTGGTCGGCGGCGCCTGCTGACGTCCCAACCGTCCAGAGAGATAATTTCATTTACGTCCAAATAGATGCAATTGGGATTGGGCTGGCAAACGCTGCCAGCCCATTCTTGCCGGTTTTCCTGACCCGCCTGGGTGCCAGCAATATTGAAGTCGGCTTATTGACTGCCATGCCCGCCGCCACTGGTCTTGTTCTGGCCATCATCGTTGGAAATTTTCTCCAAAAGCGCCGCAACATCGTCCCCTGGTTCAGCGGAGCCCGCCTGCTGGTGGTCTCTGCGTATGCAGCAACCGGCTTGGCCCCATTTTTAGTCCCTCAAGAAGCGCTGGTCCGGACAATCCTATTAATCTGGGCTGTAGCGACCATCCCCCAGACGGCTGTCGCGGTGGGTTTTTCGGTCGTGATGAACGCTGTCGCCGGTCCGGGGCACCGGTATGAGTTGATGAGCCGACGCTGGTCGGTGTTGGGGTTTACAACTGCCGTCACGGTTGCTCTCGCCGGTCAGGCGCTGGATAGGATCGGGTTTCCACTCAACTATCAGGTCGTTTTCGTCTGCCTTTCGGTCGGCGGCTTGATCAGCTATATCTTTTCCAGCCGCTTAAAGATTCCCAACTCGCCTCAACATATCACACCTCCCGGTCGATCGCTCAGCCAGCGCAGCCGGGATTATTTTCGCTTGATCCAGGACCATCCAGATTTCATCAACTTCTCGATCAAGCGCTTTGTCTTTTTAACCGGTCAGACCTTAGCTATCCCTCTTTTCCCGCTCTATTTCGTGCGCGAAGTCAATGCAAATGATGCCGCGATTGGTTTTATCAACACAGCTCAAACCGCTGTCCTGTTGATTGGTTATTATGTATGGACTCGTCAAACCCGGCTGCACGGCTCACGCTTTGTTTTGCTCACCACCACCCTTGGATTGAGCCTCTATCCAGCCCTGGTTTCTCTAACCCACCAGGTCAATGTAATCATCATTCTAGCTGGTCTGGCAGGTATTGTTCAGGCGGGCATTGATCTGGTCTTCTTCGACGAGCTGATGAAGACAGTCCCGGTTGAATACAGCGCGACTTTTGTTTCTCTGGCTCAAAGTATGCAGTACACTTCATCCGTTTTTTCACCCATCCTTGGCACTTTCCTGGCCACCCAGATTGGAATAAGCGGCGCGCTGCTGGTCAGCGCCGGAATCCGTCTGATAGGCTTTCTTTTGTTTGCGTTTTGGAATCCAGAAAAAGCGGTGGATCTTGTGTAGATGTAAATGTTTCGTTAGAAAACTATACGATACATGTACGTTATATTGACGTTGAACCTCCAATATGCTATCATCATCATAGTCCAAAGAAAGTAAAATCTTCTTGGTCAGTAGACAATTCTTATCGGATGATGTTGTTTGGAAAGTGGAAGAATTTGGAGGTTACAATGAATGCGAACATTAAGCTCGGCAAAATTATG
This sequence comes from uncultured Chloroflexia bacterium, assembly GCA_963788145.1. Lineage (GTDB taxonomy): Bacteria > Chloroflexota > Anaerolineae > Anaerolineales > UBA4823 > UTCFX2. The sequence continues at coordinate 36,957 of CAWBFQ010000002.1, forward strand.
GGCATCCCGATCGGGCTGAACGCGAGTTGGTTCTTGATTTTTGTTTTAATCACCTGGAGTCTTGGGACCGGGTACTTTCCCCAGGAATATCCTCGCATGTCTGGGACTTTATATCTGATGTTGGCGTTGATCACCAGCATCCTTTTTTTTGGTTCCGTTCTTTTTCACGAGCTTGGCCACGCTTATCTGGCATTGCGCAACAAAATCCCGGTGAAGGGGATCACGTTGTTCATATTCGGAGGCGTCGCGCAGATCGGACGTGAGCCATCCACGCCAGGAGCGGAGTTCCGGATTGCAGTCGCCGGTCCGCTGGCTAGTTTATTCCTGTCTGGATTATTCGGTAGCCTGTATTTACTCGATCAACAAATACCGTACCTGGCGGCCCCAAGTCTATATTTGATGCGGATCAACTTTATCCTAGCTCTCTTCAATATGATCCCCGGTTTCCCCCTGGATGGCGGGCGCGTGCTGAGGGCTTTGATCTGGAAAGTGAATGGTAATTTCCAGCGCTCCACCCAAATCGCTTCGGCCAGCGGACAAGTGGTTGCCTTTGCCTTTATTGGAATGGGCATCTTCACTGTATTCAATGGCCAATTGATGGATGGACTGTGGTTGGCATTTATAGGCTGGTTCTTACAAAACGCAGCGTCCTCAGCGGTTTCCCAGGTGAACATGCAAGCTAGACTACGCGGCTCGAAAGTGGCTCAAGCGATGAGCCGGGATTGTGTTGAAATCCCCACCCTGATCTCGCTACATCAACTCATTCAAGAAAGAGTACTTTCCAATGGCCAACATTGTTTCTTCGTTATCGATTTCAACGGTAACCCGCGCGGTCTTCTCACCTTGCAGGATATTACCCGTATCCCTAAGATTCGCTGGCGCTTTACAACCGCCGAAGAGGTCATGACCCCACTCCATAAACTGGCATCCGTCGAGCCTGATACCGAATTATTGGCGGCTTTGCTTAAAATGGATGAGGAAAACCTGCCCCAGATGCCGGTTATGGATCAGTTTGGTCTGGTGGGATTGCTCTCGCGCGAAAACATCCTGCGCTATCTTAAGCTGCGCGGCGAGCTGGGTATATAATAAAAATATATCAGAGTGATTGTTTACCGACAAAGAATATCCTGTTTCAATTTCGGATTGAGACAATCCTCTTGAGTGTAGTAAAATTTCCCCAGCCAACCATGGCGGATTGATATTATCTGCTGACGCTTTGATCGGAGGCCTAAAAACCAGACATGGATACAATCCGATGAACCCATTCCTGCAATTGACCTTGGCTTTGGCTATCTTGATTTCTGCCGCCAAAGCAGGTGGTCTGATAAGCTATCGCTTGGGACAACCATCTGTATTAGGGGAGTTAATGGTGGGCATTATTCTCGGTCCTTCACTGATCGATATCCTCCATCTCCAATTATTCACCGATGAGCATCTGCCAGAAGTGATCCATGAAATGGCCGAGTTGGGAGTGATGTTTCTGATGTTCCTGGCCGGAATTGAGTTGCATCTTTCGGACCTAAAAAAATCGGGTAAGATCTCCGCCCTGGCGGGCAGTTTCGGAGTAATATTGCCGCTCCTTCTGGGGAGCAGCATGGTCATCTTTTTTCCTATCTCAACCGAAGAAGCTATCTTCCTTGGGTTGGTCCTTTCTGCTACCAGCGTGAGCATCTCTGCCCAAACCTTGATGGAACTTAAGGTGCTGCGCAGCCGGGTGGGGATCAGCCTGCTAGGGGCAGCGGTCTTTGACGATATTCTGGTGGTGTTGGGGCTTTCGATCTTCTCCGCGCTTGTTCTTTCCAATGGGGATAGCGGGCTTGCGGCGGTGTTGCTGATCTTATTCCAGATGGTCGCTTATATGCTCATCGCTGGTGGGGCAGGATTATGGCTGATCCCACGCCTGAGTAATAAAATCGGCGAGCTTCCGATCAGTCAGGGTTTGGTCGCGTTCGCAGTAGTCTCTATTCTGATCTATGGCTGGGCAGCTGAAGTCTTTGGCAATATGGCCGCCATCACCGGCGCCTTCCTGGTAGGTTTGCTTTTTGGACGCAGCCCGGTAAAGGAGCGAGTGGAGCACGGGATCGTTGCTTTGGCTTACGGCTTCTTTGTTCCAATTTTCTTTATCGATGTTGGGTTAAAAGTCAATGTGCGTGAACTTGTCGGTCCGAGTTTTTGGCTCTTCCTGGTGATGACGATCCTGGCTGTTGTCGGGAAGATCGTCGGATCCGGTTTCGGCGCTCTACTTGGCGGGCTTTCCCGCCGGGAAGCACTCCAGATGGGGATTGGGATGATGTCGCGGGGTGAAGTTGGCTTAATCGTGGCAACGGTTGGAATCACTCAGAATATCATCGACCAAAATATTTTCTCAGCCGTGGTAGGTGTGGTCATCGTAACTACATTGCTCACCCCACCGCTTCTGCGCCTTTCGTTTCAACATCCCCGCAAGGCGCGACCTGTCCAACAAGAAACTGATCCAGCGCCTAAAAAACTCGCTGAACGAGGAGATAGCCTATGAGTTACCTGGTCGTAATGATCGTAGATGACCCCGAAAACTGCTCTTCGATCCTGGATGCCTGGGATAAAATAGGAGTTTCTGGAGTCACAATTCTGGAAAGCACCGGGCTGGGACGCATACGCAAGGCGGCATTGTTAGATAATATTCCATTAATGCCCAGTCTGCAGGATTTCCTGACCTCACGTGAAGTTGATCACCGCACATTACTTTCGGTTGTTGAAAATGAAGCAGTCGTTGACCGGATGGTAGAAGCAGCCCAGAACATCACCGGCGACTTAAACGAGCCGCACACCGGCATCTTGTTCGTGCTGCCTATTTTGAAGGTTTACGGTCTCGATCGGAAAATTTAATTCGAAAGGGTGTTATCCCGCCCAGATGGCGGTGATAACACCTTTTTTTCGCATCCGCTCATCAAACTTTCGATCAAGATAGATTGACCTCGCAAGAATTTAAGCTGGAATCGTGACCTGCGGCAGGCTTTTCATCGCATCATCAATCACTTCTTGCGGCAGATCAAAGTTATCCAGTAAACCACCGAAGTAAGCCTGGTAAGCCGACATATCGAAATTCCCATGTCCTGAAAGGTTGAAAAGGATCACCCGCTCTTCGCCTTTTTCTTTGGCATCCAGCGCCTCGTCGATCGCTGTCCGGACTGCATGGGCGCTCTCTGGCGCGGGCACGATGCCTTCAGAACGGGCAAACTGCACCGCAGCCTGGAAAGTCTCCAGTTGAGGCACCGATAAAGAATCAATATAACCGGCGTTGACCAGGGCGCTCATACTCGGCGCCATGCCATGATAACGCAAACCACCCGCATGGATTGGCGGTGGGACAAAAGCATGACCCAAAGTATGCATCTTGACAATTGGGGCCATCTTGGCAGTATCCCCATAGTCAAATGCATAGACACCACGCGTCAGCGAGGGTGTTGCCTTGGGTTCCACCGCTACCAGCCGGGTATTCTTCCCATTTACCAGGTTTTGGCGTAAGAAGGGATAGGCAATCCCCGCAAAATTCGATCCTCCACCAACACACCCGATCACAACATCCGGGTATTCATCCGCCATATCCATCTGCTTGAGTGTTTCTTCGCCAATCACCGATTGATGTGTCAAAACATGGTTCAATACTGAACCCAGGCTGTATTTTTTCGTCCCACCCGAATTCACAGCCACTTCAACCGCCTCCGAAATCGCGATTCCAAGAGAGCCAGGCGTTTCCGGGTCCTGCGCCAACAAGGCGGCCCCGAACTGCGTTCGATCTGTTGGGCTGGCATAAACTTGCGCCCCAAAAGTCTCCATGACCATCCGCCGATATGGCTTTTGTTGATACGAAATCTTCACCATGTAAACCTCCAGGTCAATTTCAAGGAAGCTACATGCCATGGCCAGTGCTGAGCCCCACTGCCCGGCGCCTGTTTCCGTCGTCAATGCTTTTGTGCCCGCGATCTTATTGAAATAAGCCTGGGCAATCGCCGTATTCAGCTTGTGACTCCCCGCTGGCGAAACGCTCTCATTCTTATAGTAGATATGGGCAGGCGTGCCAAGCGCCTTCTCCAGGCGCCGCGCCCGCATCAGTGGTGTGGGGCGGTAGAGCTTATAGATCTCGCGTACTTCTTCAGGGATTTCAATATAACGCTCCATACTGATCTCCTGAAGGATCAAATCCATCGGGAAGAGCACAGAAAGGAAGTCCGGCGTGACCGGCTCCATCGTCTGGGGGTGCAGCACCGGGGTCGGCGCCAGTGGGCTATCCGCGGCGATGTTGTACCAAAACTTCGGTAAATCGGCTTCGCCAAGCAAGAAACGGGTTTGGGATGAATTTTTTTTCGACATAGTATCCTCCGTCAGAATAAGTTTATGATGAGACGTTCCTGTTCAATCGATCTATGACTCGATTGATCTATTCGACGAGTACGCCTGATGTCTATTTTCCGCCAGACAAACAAAAACGCGCCCGTCCCAATTGGGGACGAACGCGCTCGGATTTATTAAATCCACGTCCGTGGTGCCACCCCGGTTAGACCTGTCTATTAACCAAAAATCCCGCTAACGATACAAGACGAAACTTGTTTAGCAGGGATTTGGTAGAAGACCAGCCTCACTCGTTTCGGGTACTAACATACCCTTTGCCTAGATAACGGTGGCAACTCCGGCTCAGGCTACTCGACTATTTTGGATGAAGAACATCCGTTCGTCTTTCGCCCTGCAACTCCGAGGTCCATTCTTCGCCGGCGTACGTGCGGTACTTTCACCTCACACCACTCTCTGAAACGCCGTTTCGACGATTACTCGTCCTCATCTTCGTTTTTACTGGATCAAGTTGCATGGATTATAAGCAAACCTTGGGATTTGTCAAGGACGATTTTTTCTGCAAAATTCAAAGCGATATTCATTCTGAGCATCCGCCGGGTGAACCCCACGCTCCAATTCCACCCATTCTTTCCAACTCACTTCAGGGAAAAACACATCACATCCAACAATCGAGTCCACTCGGGTCAAGTATGCTCGCGTTGTTTTCGCCAATGCCAGTTTATAAATTTCACCACCGCCAACCACAAAAAGTTCCGTCTCCCCGTCGGCAGCAGCCAGCTCAATGGCTTGGTCTATTGAATGCGCCACACAAATATCAGACGCCCGGTATTCGCTCTGACGAGTCAGAACGATCATTTTCCGCCCTGGCAGCTTTCTCCCTATGGACTCATACGTCCTGCGCCCCATCAGTAGATGATGTCCCATAGTCAAAATCTTAAACATGATTAAATCAGCCCGCAAATGCCAGGGCACCATTCCGTGCCGACCAATCCCATTCTCCCGGTCCAGCGCCGCGATTAGAGAGATGATCAAATCGATACCTCTGCTTTGATATGCGGGTGAGACTGATAATTTAGCAGCTCAAAATCTTCGTATTGAAAATCAAAGATCGATTTCACCACCGGGTTCAATTTCATCTGTGGCAGAGGAAAAGGCATCCGGGTGAGTTGGAGCCGAGCCTGCTCGATATGATTAGAATATAGATGGACATCCCCAAAGGTATGCACAAAATCGCCCGGCTCCAAATCGCATACCTGAGCGATCATCAGGGTGAGCAATGCATAGGAGGCAATATTGAACGGCGCCCCCAGGAACACATCCGCCGAGCGTTGGTACAACTGGCAGGATAGCCGGCCTTGGACAACGTGAAACTGAAACAACACATGACAGGGCGGCAGGGCCATCCGTTCGATCTCGCCTACATTCCAGGCGCTCACGATCAATCGGCGTGAGTTCGGGTTCTTCCGCACTTGTTCAATCAGATTAGCGATTTGATCAATAGTCTGCCCATCCGCGCCGCGCCAACTTCGCCATTGTCCCCCATAAACTGGCCCCAGGTCGCCGTTCTCATCCGCCCATTCATCCCAAATCCGCACCCCGTGTTCATTCAAATAGCGGATATTCGTATCGCCGCGCAGGAACCACAGCAACTCATAAAGGATGGATTTTAGATGCAGTTTCTTTGTGGTCAAAAGCGGGAAACCATCTAACAGGTTGAAACGCATTTGATAACCAAACACAGATAGAGTCCCTGTGCCGGTGCGGTCGCCCTTTTCTACCCCCTGATTAAGAATGTGCTGAAGAAGCTCCTGATATTGTTTCATCGCCAATCGCCTCTAAATTGTGCCTGCCATTAAAGATCGATCTGGTCTGGCGAATATCTCGCTGGACCTGGTCGATCAACGCCTGGATATTGGTGAATCGCTGCTCGTCTCGCAGGTGTGCTTCAAAGGAAAGCGAAATCTTGCTCTGGTAAAGATCTTGGTCAAAATCTAATAAATGGGTCTCCACGCGCGCCCGGGGAGATTGGGTCTCAAAGGTAGGTCGGAAACCGACATTAGTCACCGCCGGGATATCCACCCCTCCCACTCGCGCCTGTCCGACATAGACACCCGGCTTCGGAAGCATTTGCATCGTCCATACTTCCAGGTTAGCGGTTGGAAATCCCAGGGCTTTTCCCCGTCCATCCCCATGGACCACTTCTCCCTCCACCCGGTAAGGCCGTCCCAGCAGCCTCTCTACCTTGCGTACATCGCCCTGCGCCAAAGTGTTACGCACCCGGCTGGAGGAGATCACCTCCGCATCCAGGTTCACCGGCTCAACCACCCGCACCTGATAACCAAATTCATCTCCAAGGCCTCTCAATATGGGCAGATCACCCTCCCGCTGGCGTCCAAGCGCAAAATCATTCCCCACCCACAACCAGCGAAAACCGAGATGGCGATGCATGTGCTGGATGAAGTCCCTGGCAGACTGAGCCGCGGTCTGGCGGTTGAATGGGTGCGAGATCAAACCATCCAACCCCAGGCTTGCCATTATTGCCGCCTTATCCTCCGGTGAACTTAAATAAAAAGGCCCATCCCGCTTTCCCAACACAACAGCCGGATGGGGGTGGAAGGTAAGCACAACAGCCTGCGCCTGAGCTGCGTGCGCTTCACAAATGAGTTGTTCCAGGATTGCCCGGTGACCGAGGTGGACACCATCAAAAGATCCGACTGTCAACCAGGAACCATCTAATTCCAGATTATCAAGCGACCAGTAATGAAGCATCTTCTTTCTAACGACCGTAAAGCCTGGCGGCTGTTAGTATGGAAGCGACCAGCCAGTCCACCAAGTTTCGCAATTCGACCCCAGTCTCTTGCTACTCTCTCTTTTTCAAGATTGGAAAAAGACTTTGCGCGGCTGCCACTCACGGGTTTCTTCGTCGACCTCCATCAGTGCAACCAGGTCACCCTGTTGACTGACCCCTCGCGCCAGACCCTTATGCTCCGGTTCTGCCGGGATGCGATGACCGTGCCGAATCAACTCCACCTGGTCCGCATCTAACTCCAGCATCGGCCAATCTGCCAACGCCTCCGCGGCCGGGATTAAGAAGCGATACCAGTTGCCTGCATCAAAAGCCTCTTGCAGCCGGCGAAGAGGAACTGCATCCCGCAAGGTAAATCGCCCGCTCTTGGTTCGACGCAAACCTACCAAATGCGCGCCGGTACCCAGGGCTTTGCCCATATCATTCGCCAATGATCGGACATAGGTGCCAGACGAACAGTAAACATCGATCACTACTTCGGGAGGAGCCCACTCAAGCACTTCTAGGGTGTAGACATTGATCACTCGCGGAGCCAACTCAAATTCTTCGCCCTCTCGTGCCATATCATAAGCCTTTCGGCCTTGCACTTTCACCGCAGAATAGGGCGGCGGAGTTTGTTCGATCTCACCGATAAAGTTTCCCAGTTCAGCGGTAAACTGTTCTTCAGTGATCTCATCAATCGAGGCGGAATCTGTGATGATACCTTCCAAATCATACGTATCCGTCGAGCTTCCCAACCGCACAGTGGCTTGGTACCGTTTATCCGAAGCGGATACGTATTCACTCAAACGGACAGCCGGACCAATCAGGATGACCAATACGCCCGAGGCGCGCGGGTCGAGCGTTCCGGTATGCCCGGCTCGCCGAATACCCGTTCCTCGTCGGATGATCTGGACAACATCGTGTGAGGTCAGGCCAATCGGTTTATCGACCACCAACACACCCGAGACGACATTTTTAATGTCTTCTCTCTCTTCTTTTTTCCCCTTAGGTTCTTCATAAGCGTTATGGTTAAACAAGTTATCCTCCATCTAACAAGGGGAGAGTTTTCATCAACACAGCCGCCTGCACGTCGGGTAGACTGCCTTGAATTTCAGCTCCCGAAGCCGCTGGATGCCCACCCCCGCCAAATTCCACAGCAATTTTAGACACATTAAAACCTGGCTGGGCGCGCCAGCTTACTTTCACATTGCCATTGGTTTGCTCAACAAAAATGATCGAGATATCAATATTTTCGATCGTAGACAACACATTAATTAAGTCGGCGTCATCTCGGCCAGGATAATGAGCCATTTTTCGGTCCTCATTAGTCAGACTGGTCCACACCAACCGATCCTGGCGTTCGAGATGGTTTAACCCTGCGCCCCAGAATTTTACTGACTCATAGGAACGATCCATCAGGCTTCGACGATACAATTCCGCCATATCCACACCTGTGTGCAGCAACCTGGCAGCCAGACGCATCGTTTTGGGTCTTACATTTGGCGTCCGGAAACCTATGGTATCTGTGATGATAGCCGTGAGCAATGCCGCAGCAACAGGTTGGGTCAATTTTAACCCAAATACGGTAAAAAAATCAACCAGCATCTCTGCAGTTGCCGCTGCCTGACCATCCACTAAGTTGATCCTGCCAAATGCTTCATTGGTAATGTGGTGGTCGATATTGATATCTGGAGCCGGGCGATCCTTGAAAACACTTCCGGTCCGCCCCATATCCGAACAATCCACCGTGATCGTCAGGTCAAACGCCCCTTCAGCCCGCCGAAGCACCAGATTGCTCCCTTCTAAATGACGCAAACTGGCAGGGATCCCATCTTCAATGACCATCTGAACCTGCCATCCAGCATCCATCATTGCCAACCCTAACCCAAGCGTCGATCCAACAGCATCGCCATCTGGACGAATATGGGAAACAATTAATGCCCTAGGCGCCGAATCGCTCCGCCGGAGCAGTCGAGATCTGTTGGCCAGCTGCGGTCAGGTTGGTTTTACTGACCGCCATCCTCATCCTCGCTGATCAGGTTGGACTCCGGGATTTCAGTCTGCGTTTCGTTTTCGCTCTCATGCTGATGCAGCGAGGCGATGATTTCCTCAATCCGGGCTGCTTTTTCCGGGGTCACATCCCAATGAAACCTCAGGCGTGGGAACGTGCGCAGATCGATGCGCTGCGATAAGCTTTTACGCAAATATCCTTGAGCATGATCCAACCCAGCCATAATCTCTTCCGCTCGTTCGGAGCCTTCCAGGGCAGATACATGGATATCAGCATAAGACAACTCCCGATCCACTTTTACGCCGCTGATAAATACACCCCCCAGACGCGGGTCGGATATCTCTTGAAGTAAGATCTCAGATAGGTCTTCTCGTATACGTTCAGCAATGCGCTCCAGGCGCAATTTTGATACCATCATCCACCTCTAATCTTCTAGAGAGCAGTCTCTTCCAGGACAACTTTTTCGATCATAAAGCACTCTAATCGATCGCCAACCAAGATTTCATCGAATCCCTTGATCCCAATACCACATTCGAAACCAGTCCGAACATCTCGGACGTCTTCGGTAAGGTGCTTCAACGAGGAGATATGTCCCTCATACATGATATGACCATTTCTAACAACCCGGATACGGCCATTTCGACGAATCTCGCCATCTACAACTTTGCATCCGGCAATATTCCCGATTTTGTTAATCCGGAATACAGCCCGCACATCCGCATGCCCGAGCACCACTTCCTTTTCCTCCGGCGCTAACATACCTTTGAGCGCTTTTTCCACATCCTCGGTCATCCGGTAGATGATATCGTACAGGCGGATTGAGATACCTTCCGCTTCCGCCATCCGTCGCGCAGCTGAATCTGCAGTTACACTGAAACCGATCACTACCGCCTTTGAGGCGGTCGCCAGCATCACATCGCTTTCGGTGATGTTTCCGGTCTCGGCATGCAGGATGTTGATATTAATATCGCCCTTGCTCATATCATTCAGGGTTGAGACAATCGGTTCCAGCGATCCTTGAACATCTGCTTTGATGATGAGACGCAACTCGCGCACTTCGCCAGCCTGGTAACGGTCAAATAATTCTTCTAATGTAACCGCTGCCTTTGCCTTAGCTGCAGATTTATCCTTTTCTTGATTGCGGCGTGCGATGAAATCCCGAGCTTCTCTTTCGGATCCCACCACCATAAAGAGATCGCCTGCCTGCGGAACCTCGCTGAGCCCCATCACCGAAACTGGAGTAGATGGCATGGCTTTGTTGATCTTTCGCCCATGATGATCGAACATGGCTCGTAGACGACCATGAGCATTTCCGGCTACTATCTCATCACCAACTCTTAAAGTCCCATTTTGCACCAGCAAAGTCGCCATAACACCCTTCGCCCGGTCCAGTTCAGCTTCGATCACCGTTCCGATCACCCGTCCCTTTGGATTAGCCCTTATATCGATATTGTCGGCCACCAACAATATCGCTTCAAGCAGGTCTTCTAATCCAACCTGCTTCTTGGCTGAGATCGGCACAACGATGGTGTCGCCATCCCAATCATCCGGCACCAACCCGACTTCAGCCATTTGTTGTTTCACGCGTTCATGGTCTGCATTCGGCTTATCGATTTTATTCATTGCGACAATAATCGGCACCCGGGCTGCCTTGGCGTGAGCAATTGCTTCTTTAGTCTGCGGCATCACACCATCATCAGCCGCCACTACCAGGATCACTACATCTGCCCCTTGAGCGCCTCGGGCGCGCATCGCAGTAAAGGCTGCATGACCTGGTGTATCCAGGAAGGTGATCGTGCGCCCTTTCAGTTCCACTTGGTAAGCCCCGATGTGCTGCGTGATCCCACCCGCTTCACCTGCTGCTACTTCCGTATGTCGGATCGCATCTAACAGCGTAGTCTTTCCATGATCGACATGACCCAATATCGTCACCACCGGCGGGCGAGCAATCAGATCGTTCGGGTCTTCGTCGGCGATCTTCTGCCGCCAAACCGGGATTTCTCCTTGATCATCCTCATCGACTTCCGGGGTTTCTAAATTCGCTTCATACCCCATCTCTGAGGCAACGATTGCGGCCGTATCAAAATCGATTTGTTGGTTAATATTCGCCATAACCCCATTGGCCATCAACGTCTTAATCACTTCGATCGGGCTGGACTGAATAGATTGCGCCAACTCTCTGACGGTGATGGTTGAGGGAAGCTCAATAGTTTTGGTGCGACGCTCTATATCACTCATTTGGCACCTCCTGAATCATTTTCCTATACATCCGTGCCCAGATGAGCGATAAAAGCGGCATAGCGGTCGCTAAACGTTCATCTCAGCCCAGAGATTGTCTTAATCCTGATTGTGGCTTTGAAAGAGCCAACAATCAGGAGAAGAATGCGCTGCGAAACTAGATTCGCCCCTGAACCCCAGAAGATATTGGTCATCAGATCAGTCCCACAATCAACGGAGGGGTGTCTAACCTCCATTTTCCTTATCCTCACCGGCGGATTTCTCAGCGCCGTATTCGGCTTCTGGCAAAGAGGCTATCGCTGCAATTAGTTTGTTTTTGTCTTCGTCGGTCAGCTCAGTTTTCAAGGCTTGAGCTAATCCACCTTTCAATCCACGTTCCCAACAGGATCGCTGGTTGTGTAGATATGCACCGCGTCCGGTCAGTTTTCCTGTGGGATCGATTTGAATGCCCTTTTCGGTTCGCACAATCCGTATTAACGAACGTTTAGGTAACACTTCCCGGCAGCCTATACAGGTCCGTTGGGGTACATGTTTCCGTTTTGGAGCGTTCTTCTTCTTTTGCACTTGTGCTCCGAGATCTCAGCAACGGCATCCATCTGGTGGATTCTATCCGCTGCCATTTAGATCTACCAGTTGTCTTCCCATTCCGTTCCACCGCGTTTGTGCTTACGCTTCATAAAAACGACGTCCTTATCGGGATCGTATTCGATCTCGACAAACTTCTTCTTCTTTTTGCCCTTCTTCTTTTTCTGATCCCCGGTTTCATCATCCTCAAACTCGCTTTCCTCTATCATCAGAGGATTTTCCAAGACTTCTGGGCGCAGTGCAAAAAGCTCGTCCAGCGAACTAGGTTCTTCAAATTCGTCGCCTAATAAGGATGGGATAGCTTCAACTAGGCCGGCTTCAACACCTGGCTCAGCATCTTCCATAGATACCGGGATTTCACTGGGTACCATTTCTTCAATCGCCTCAGCAGTCTCGGCCGCCAATCCGAGAGTCTCTGCTTCAACTTGCGGCTCGGTCTCTTGAGCAACCACTTCAGCCAGCCCTGCTTCTTCACCGATCAGGGAAACCTCTTCAGCATCAGCAGCTTCGTGTTCTTCTTCGATTTCGGCTGATTCCGCCTGCGCCACCAGATCTGGCTCTTGCTCAGTCTGTTCAACTACTGCTTCTCCGGCTCGCAACTCCTCCGAAACCTTATCGAGCGCGCCCTGCAATTCTTGCATTGCCTTTGGACCCATTCCGCTCAATTTCCAGATCGAATCCGGATCAAGAGCCATCTGCATCATCAGATCTCCGACCGTCTGCAATCCAGTTTCGCTGATCACTGCGTAAACCCGATCGGAAATCTGGAAATCCTCCATCGGTATTTCAAATGCAGCCGCCGGGACATCAGCTCGAGCTTTGCGCTGCTCTTCCTCCTCCGCCTTTTGCTCGATTTCGCGCTGGCGGATCAAGCCTCGCTCAACCCGATCGACGAATTGAGTCAGCAAATGATATTCTTCCGGCGTCACCGGCCGGCCTTCGCTCTTCTTAACCAGCACTGTTTCAATCTGAGGGATGATATTCTCTTCGGCTTCTGCGATTTTGGTGTAATCGGGGTCATTCAATAGCTTGTGAATTGCATCGGCGGCGGCTTCCGGCAGGCTCTTAATATCGATCTTCCAGGCAGTCAGCTTGGCGCCCAGGCGCGCGTTTTGCCCATCCCGCCCAATAGCCAGGCTGAGTTGATCCTCCGGGACCACCACAGTGGCGGTCTTTGCCCCCCGGGATTGCTCGTTCAAATAGACGCCCGATACCCGCGCCGGGCTGAGCGCCTTGGCAATATAAACCGCTGGGTCCTGGCTCCATTCGATCACGTCGATCTTTTCATCGTTCAGTTCGCGCACAATCGCCTGGATGCGCACGCCTCGAATGCCCACGCATGCGCCAACTGGGTCAACCCCTGCTTGCAAAGCAGCCACAGCCACCTTGGATCTCTGACCAGGCTCGCGCGCAATCGAGCGGATTTCCACCATCCCATGATAAATCTCTGGAACTTCATTCTCCAGCAATCGCCGTAAGAAATTTCGATGCGCCCGCGAGAGAATGATCTGTGGGCCGCGCGGCGTGGTTTTGACTTCCAACAATAACGCCCGAACCCGGTCATGAACCCGGAATCGTTCTCCTGGTATTTGCTGAGTTCGCGGCATCTGACCTTCCGCTTTCATCTCCAGACCTAAAGTAACCGCCTGTGAATTAACTGCCTGGATCACACCGCTGACAATTTCACCCACTTGTTTACCAAAATGGGTAAATTGTGCATCGCGTTCAGCCTCACGGATACGCTGTTGGATCACCTGGCGTGCGGTTTGGGCGGCAACCCTGCCAAAATTCTTGGGGGTGGATTCAACAATCACCATCTCACCAATAGCTGCATTCGGATCAACCTTACTTGCGTCTCTTAAAGAGACTTCGGTCCGAACATCTGCTACCTCGTCCACCACTTCCTTCTCGGCGAAAATAGTTACCTTGCCGTTCTCGGGATCGATTGTAGCGGTGACCTGTTGGGCGTTGGATGCATTTTCATGCCGCCGATACGCCGAAGCCAGAGCAGCCTCCAGCGCCTCGATGACAATTTCCCTCGGCAACCCTTTTTCTTCTAGAACTTCATTGAATGCTAATACGAACTCGTTCTTCATCTGCTTTCTTTCTCCGCCTGTGCATGCACCTAGGGTTACATGCAGAAAAGTGGGGGTCGCCCACTTTTCGTCAATGCCAGTATCAAAGCTAATTACCAAAAGTACCCAGATTCTAGCATAAAATTAATAGGATGGCAAGCAAAATCATGCTTCCCTCATTTAGTCTAACATATTATTAACATCTGCAAAGAGTTGCTTCTGCATCCGCCAGGCTGGTTCTGACACCTCTTGTTGATTCCCCGCGTGATCGATATACGACCAGCGCCCTGGTTCTGTTCCAACCACATGGTATCCGTGCCTCTCGTAAAAACGGAGCGCGTTCAGGTTCTCCCGCCCCACATTCAACGTTGCATAAATATATCGACGCTCCATCAGGTCCAGTTCTGCGGCTTGTAAAATCTGAGAGCCTAATCCCAGTTGACGGTATTCTGGTTTAATCCGAAAGCCATAGATATAGGCTCGTTTCTCTCCATCCGCCAACTCCTGGCGGTTGCTCGATAGTTGGATGAATAGCTGCCCGATTAGTTCCCTTTCGAGCAACTCTGCCACCCAAATCACCGCTTTTCCCGCGCACGCGTTTTGATATATCTGACGATACAATCTCCGGAAATGGATATATTCACCATTCCATTCCAGGGAGATTAGATCTTGCTCGCTGGCAGTCCGAAATTTCACCAATTCATTCAAATTTGAGCGGTCCATCGCGATCAGTTTTCCGCCGATCGATCATTGATCAATCGTAACAATTGTTGGAAATACACTTGCTCTTCTGCCGGGTTGGATATGCGACCATCCAGCCAGGCATTTCGCAATTCCCCCAGGATAGACCGATAGATCGGGCCAGGCGGGATGCCGTATGCGCGCAAATTGTCACCATCCAGCCCTGGTTCCATCTTCCTCCACTTAGAAATATAGGACCATAACCTCGTTCGCAATTCCCCATCCGAGCTAGCCAGATACAACCCATAGCAAGCCAGGGTCGAAACACGTTCAAGGCGGGCGACCATTTGACTGGGCGGAATCCGCTTGAGTTCCAGCCGATCTTGCCAAAGCTCGCAGGCCGCCTTTAGGATCGCCGCATCTTGCACAGGCATCTTCAGCCGGATTGATACCGCCTGGACCTGTTCCACCTCGAGTTGGAGCATCCACAGAATATAACCCAGCTTCCGTTTCAAAGTTTTAGACTTTTCCTGGATCTCCCAGGCTGGCTCCGGCGCGATACCTTCCAACGCATCAATATGGTTGAAAATCCAGTCATCCCAATCTAAATCGGCGTGGATTGTCTTCATCAACCCCAACTGATCCAACCGACTCAAAATTTGCGGGGCGAAAGCCGATTCGAGGATATTGTTCAGTTCATGCCGCAACCTATCCCCAGAGAGGCGATCAATCAAGGGTTTGGCTTCGCTGAGAAGCTCCATCGTCCGTTCTTCGATTCGAAAGGCAAAGCGCTGCTCGAACCGCGCCGCTCGCAAGATGCGGGTAGGATCGTCCACAAAGGACAGCGAGTGCAACACACGCACCAATCCAGAGTGCAGGTCATTTAACCCGCCCCAATAATCGTGCAGTTCTCCATAATGACGCCCATCCAGACGCAGCGCCAGCGTGTTGATCGTGAAATCGCGCCTGTGAAGGTCTAATTTGATGCTGCCGCGTTCAACCGTCGGCAAAGCTGTGGGGTGAGTATAGAACTCCGTGCGGGCGGACACAAGGTCCACAGCCTGCAAGCCCGGCACTAGGATGGAGCTTTTTCGCCCATCTTCCCCAGCCTCTTCCAGGCGCCATTTAGCCGTGCCAAAGCGGGAATGGCCCGTAACGCGCCCGCCATACCGCTTCGCCAACGCTCTCGCCAGAGCTATCGCATCTCCTTCAACCACCAGGTCAAAATCCAGGCTCGGACTTTCCAGCAATAAATCGCGCACAAATCCACCCACCACATAGAGGGCGGCGTGCTGCTTGTGGGCTATATCTGCGATCGTCCTTAATAGAGCAAGCCTCTCAGCCGGCAAGACCGATTCCAGCCTGGCAGCCAGGCTCTGCTGTCCTGGCAAGATGGGACTGGCAGTCAGGTTTTTCAACAGGTCTGTGCGGGTCACGATCCCGATCACTTTGCTGCTCTCCAGATCCACCACCGGCACCTGCCCCCAGCCTGTCTCAGCCACCAGACGCTGCAAGTATTCTATAGAATCGTCCGGATGAACGCTGTAAGCGCCTTTGTCCATCAACTGACCAACCGTGTAATCCAGATTGTGGGCCATCGCCCGATCCACCGCACGCCGGGTGAGCAGCCCAACAACCCGATCTTGCTGCACAACCGGATATCCCTCGTAGCCATATCGCCGCATCCGCCGGGCTGCTTCTTGCACTGGAGCATCTGGCGAAAGCACCTGCGGCCCACGCGACATGATCTGGGCAACCGTCACCGCCGGTCGGACATACTCCGGTAAAAGCCCCACCAATTTCTCCCGCACAAAATCCAGCCTCTGCTCGACGTCACCATCCTGCACTCGTATCAAACCGGCTGAAGCCCGTTCGTGACCGCCGCCTCCGAAATTCGCCGCCAGCGCGGCAACATCGATATTATCCGTGGTCGAACGGGCGATCAATTGCACACCTGCTCGAGTGGTTACAAGTAGGAAGATTGCATCCGGGTCAAGCAAATCCCGTAATTTATGGGCGACCGAAGACAGTTCTTCCTCCATATCCTGCGCATGACCGGTTGCGATAATAATAGTATAGCCGTGCACGTGGAAATGCTCTACAGAAGATCGCAGACGGTCATATAATACCTGCTGAGCTTGCGAGAGCGGATGGTTGAGAAAGTCGCTCGCGATCGTTAGACTGGCGCCGTGCTCCAATAGCCCGGCAGCCGCCCGTAGATCGCGCCCGGTGGTGTGCGAATACGTCAACGAACCAGTGTCCTCATAAATCCCAATCAGCATCAAAGTCGCAAAAATCGGGCTGAGCGGTCCATTGTGCTCCTGCAAGGCTTCCACCAGCACAGTCGTATTCGCTCCGAGTTCCTGCATGCTCACCACCCAATCCTCTGGCAACCCCTCCCGCAGCGGGTGGTGATCAATCACTTCCACTTTCGTCTGCGCATTCATACCCTTTAGGCTAACCATCGATTGAGTATCGACCAGGATCACTTTTTCGATCAAGTCGTTCGCTAAATCGCGCGGGTCCACGAAAGGAAATTCCGCCCCATAAAGCGCCAGGAATGCGCGCACATTCCGATTCATCCGGCGTGGTAAAACCGGGATCGCCCGCTCATACAACAAATAAGCGCCCAATAGTGATGCCAGAGCGTCGAAATCCGCTTGTTCGTGGGTCAATATGATCTGCATCATCCTGGATATTATGCCATAAAAAATAGCCAATATTTTATGGCATAATCATTAGATATGATCGACACTTCTTCATCCCCCTTTTTAGAAGACCTGTGGGAGCGCTTGCTTTCACGCCAACCCGAATCGATCCGCCTGGCCTTCGCTGCACTGCCTGAAAACGAGCAGACAGCCGTCCTGGCTCACCTGCAGCGGATGGCTGAGGAACCCGGTTGGCATCCTGAACAGCGCCTTTCTGCCCGAGTTGCCGTGCAAGCGCTTGAAAGGGATATCTAAAGAACCAATTTTGGTATTCCGAACGCGTTGAGGAATTTGAGTCATTTAATAGAGAGCTTCGATAATTCACTCAGAGCACCATTTACTTTTTAGGATAGCATCGTTGCCTAGCTAGCGATCTCGTATCCTGAGCGCCCGAATTCTGCTATGCCTGCTCATTCAGCCTGGGGTTCAACCAGTCGTTGATGCCATCTCCCAGCAAGTTCCAACCAATCCCAAACAACACAAGCGCCAGGGTGATCGGCAAAAACACCCACCAATACTCAAGCGGGTTGCCCTGCAGGCCAAGCATCCAGCGCCGCCCAATTGCCAGCAGTGTCCCCCACTCCGAGCCGGCATTGATCCCGATGAAATCTAACGCGGCCTGCAGCAAAACCATCCCACCCACCTGGGCGGTCGCCATCACCACCGCCGGTGTGATCGAGTTCGGGATCAAATGGCGGAAGATCACTCTACCTGAGCCAGCGCCTAAGGCTTGGGAAGCCTGTACGTACTCCTTTTCCTTGATTCGCAACACCATCCCATGCGTCATGCGCGCATAGGGCATCCACGAAAAAAGGATCAGCGCAAATAAGACCGGGTCCACCCGCTCAAATAGCAAATTGACTCCAGTTGTAGAAGAAGTTAATCCTTCCGAAGCATAGAGATAAGCATTTTCCCTTAGAAAGTTAATCATCTGAACGAATAACACCACAGCAGCAATCACCGGGAACGCCAGGAATGCATCCGTCAGCCGCAAGATCAAATGCGAGGCCATTTGCGCAGTGGCGCTGCTTTCACCAGTGCTCCCACTGGTCAGGAAAGCGCTCAGCGCCCCGATCAGCGTCCCGATCAACGCAGTCATAGAAGCCGCCACCACCCCAAAGATGAGCGCCGAGCGCGTCCCCCAGATCAGAGTGTAATATACATCCAGTTGCTTGCCCTGCACTTCCAATGCCACAGTCCCCAGGATCGCATTCTCGCCTGGTGGTGTCGGCAGGTATGCCTTCATATCTGGGATGACGAAGAAGCGTGTATCTTTCCATTCCTCTCCCAGGGGCGCTAATATAGGCGCCGCCAGCGCCACGCCTACAAAGAACACAACCAGCCCCAATCCGATCAGGTTCTGCCAGTGGGTGAGCAAGCGGCGCAGCTTTTTCATTGCGAAATTACTCCCTCGCGCAGGCGCGGGTCAAATAGCGCCATAATCAAGTCTAACGCCAACATCAGGATCAACGTCGCCAGTACGCTGTAGATGGAAAAACCGAGCAGCATCGGCGCGTCCGGCGTCGGCATTGAGAAATCGATCACCAATGAAGAAACCCCTTTAAAATCGAAGATGATCTCTACGATAAATAGGCTAGTAAAGAGAGCAGCCGCCGAAAGCATACTGCTGGTCAGCGCCGGCGTCAACGCGTTGCGGAAGATGTGTTTCCAGACTAACTTGCGCTCTGGAATGCCACGCGCCTTAGCCGCGATCACATGGTCCTTGTGCTGCTCCTCGATCACCGACGCTCGTGTCACCCTTCCCAACAGCCCCCAGTAGCCCAGGCTGACGGTCAGCACCGGCAATACCAGGTGCTGCAAGGCCTCCAGGCTGATGTCCGGACGGCCGTTCAAAAATCCATCCAGCGTCATGAAACCGCTGAATTTGCGAAATTCTTCCGCTCTCACCAGCAACGTGGATTGGATGCCCAGCCGCTGTGGTGGGAACCAGTGCAATCCCACGTAAAAGATCGACATCAGCACAATCGCCATCACGAACGGCGGCAGCGAAACCGCCACAAACGCTCCCAG
The DNA here is from genome assembly GCA_963788145.1 of uncultured Chloroflexia bacterium. GTDB lineage: Bacteria > Chloroflexota > Anaerolineae > Anaerolineales > UBA4823 > UTCFX2. The sequence continues at coordinate 56,403 of CAWBFQ010000002.1, forward strand.
CCGGAAACGACCATCAAGACGCGAGTCTTTTCGGGCGCCAGCCCGCACCCCGCTGATCAAACCCAAAGGGATGAAGAACAAGAGCGAGTACACCGCCAGTTCTACCGTAACCGGCGAGCGCCGCAACAACGCAGGCAGCACCTTTTCTCGATGGACCGCGCTATAACCCCAATCGCCGTTCAGAAGCTTCCAGGCCCACATCCCATATTGCACCGGAAACGGATCGTCTAGATGAAACCGACGGATGATCCGCTCGTTCAAAATACGGATCTCTTCATCACTCATCCGGTTCAAGTCCACTCCGCTCGAATAATACAGAGTCGCCCGCGCCTCCGCTGGGGTTAGCATCACAAATCCATACAACACCATTGTAATGATCCATAACGTCACAGGGATCGAAACCAGGCGATAAATCAGAAAGCGTAGCATCGGCGGCATAGATGTTGTTCCCTCACACTTAATATTACCATCTTCTCCCCAACATGTTCAAATTTTCCACCCATGCTGCAGCAATTGTTCCCTCGCTCAACCATTTGACGAATTTCCCCTTCGCACCTATAATCCCCCCAATGGATATCGAGGAGCTAACCCGAGCCATGCACATATTCGTGCGTTCTCGCGGCTGGTACGAGCCTGACAGCCCACGCCCGCAGACCTTGCGCAGCCTGGCTATTTCGCTCAGCCTGGAGGCCAATGAGGTCCTCGAGCATTTCCAGTGGGACGACCATCTGGACGACCCGGATGCCCTCTCCGATGAACTGGCCGATGTAGCTCTCTACCTGCTTCAAATCGCCAGCATCGCGGAAATCAACCTGGAGCAGGCCATCCTGACCAAACTCGGCAAGAATTATCAACGCCAATGGGATCAAAAAGAATCATGAACGTCACCGTATTCGGCGGTTCCAACCCGGACGAAAAAGATTACCAGCAGGCAGAGCGCCTGGGCTTTTTACTTGGTCAGGCCGGTTTCACTGTGATCACTGGCGGATATATTGGGGTAATGGAAGCTGTCTCAAAAGGCGCTGCCCAGGCAGGGGCTCACGTGGTTGGCATCACCTGCGAACAGATCGAGGACTGGCGACCCGTTAAGCCCAATCGCTGGATCAATGAAGAGCGACGTTACCCAACTCTGCGTGAAAGGTTATTTGCTCTCGTTGATGGCTGTGAAGCCGCCATCGCCCTTTCGGGTGGTCCTGGCACCCTGACCGAAATCGCCCTCACCTGGAATTTACTCCTGACCGAATCGATCTCCCCTCGCCCGCTCATTCTGGTTGGCGCAAGTTGGCGAGCTGTCGTGGATCAATTTTTTGCAGCACTGAGCACCTATATTCCCAATAACCAGCGTCACTGGCTCACTTTTGCCGACACAGTAGAACAGGCTGTTGAACAATTGCACTCGCAAAACGGCTCTCCACCTGATTAAGGTAGAGAGCCGTTACAAACAATCCTTCAGATATCCGGTCACTACAACCGGATTTTCATTTTTAACGCTCAGGCACGCAGCGCACCCACCACTGCTTGCTGCTCAATTTGATCAGGGTCCCATCCGGTTGAATGACTTGGATAGAAGCTGCGGCGGCGATGGCGCTCTCTCCCGTCTGCGGGTCGAAATAAGGCCAATCGGCTGGGTTTCTGGGGTAATCCACCGGTACGAGCAGGAAGTTCGCATTTATGTTCTCAAAGGTCTTAGTCGGTTGGATCAGAGCAGGACCACCATACGGGTTGACCCAGACAAAGGTGAGTTTGACTGTGGATCCCACGGGGAAATTCTTCACACCTACCATAGAGGCAGTCTTTTCCATCCACGGCTGACAGGAAAGCAGCGCTGGTTTATTCAGCGGGTAATCCGGCCAAATGAAAAAGACCCCATCTTGTGAGATTCCTCCTGCCAGCGCGATCCCAGGGATCGCTGCAAGGAGCAGGGTTATTATCAAAGCAAGCCGAAAAGAAAAACGAGAAGGTGTTACCATATTGATCTCCTTGAATAAGATATTAAAACACCGGCCTTACGGGCCGGTTTGCTAATGGCTCATCAAAGACCTCCCCTGTAGATCCGCTACAGGATAAGCAACCAATTCCGGTCTTTGAGTCAACGCCTCCCCAAACAGATATTCGATTCTTGATTATTTCATACCTTCAACCCCCAACTAGAATGATTATAGCCGATAACTTTCGAAAAGTCAATTAATAATATATTTCACAATGAGGTTTCGCATTATTTATTGTAGTTTTAACTCGGAAGGCATGCCCAACATAAATCATCCTTGACATCTTGGCGTGCCCAATTCTAAAACAGATCCGACGGGCCGAACGGGTGTTGGCAGTATGGGAAATCATTATCGGATCCATATGCTCATCACTGCTTCATTTCTATCCAGATTGGAATGTACTGATCTGAGTCTAGTAGAGTTTCAATGATTTAGCAATTCCTTCCATTTGATCGTAATCGAATCAATTGATATTAAAACAATTGCGCTTGCCTTATCCATTCGCAGGCAGTAAAATAAACCTTCGATTATCATCTCAAAAAATTAGGAAACTCATGTCCACAAGCGATAAACTCCCCTCACGCAGTGAAAACTTCTCCGAATGGTACAACCAGATCGTCCAGCGAGCGGAATTGGCAGATTACGCCCCGGTGCGTGGCTGCATGGTTGTTCGCCCGTATGGTTGGGCGCTCTGGGAGAACATCCAACAGGCTCTCGACCAGCGCTTCAAAGCCAGCGGTCATGTCAATGCCGCATTCCCAATGTTGATCCCCAAATCCTTCCTGGAGAAGGAAAAAGAGCATGTTGAAGGCTTCTCGCCCGAGCTGGCTGTGGTCACGATCGGCGGCGGTGAAACCCTCGAAGAGCCCTTGATCGTACGTCCCACCTCCGAAACCATTATCGGTTACATGTACTCGAAATGGATCAAGTCCTATCGCGACCTGCCGGTGCTGATCAACCAGTGGGGCAACGTAGTACGTTGGGAATTGCGCACGCGCCTCTTCTTGCGCACCCTGGAGTTCTACTGGCAGGAAGGCCACACAGCCCATGCCACCGAGGCCGAGGCCGAGGCAGAAACCCTTCAGATGTTGGATGTCTACACCGACTTCGCCATGAACGAGGCCGCGGTCCCGGTCGTCCCAGGCGTGAAGAGCGACAAGGAGAAATTCGCCGGCGCAGTGCGCTCCTACACCATCGAAGCCATGATGGGCGACACGCGCGCACTCCAATCTGGCACCTCTCACTTCCTCGGTCAAAACTTCGCCAAAGCCTTTGACATCCAGTTCCTCGATTGGAATAACCAGATGCAGCACGCCTGGACCACCTCATGGGGGCTTTCCACTCGCTTTATCGGCGCGATTATCATGACCCATGGCGACGATCAGGGCTTGGTTCTGCCTCCCCGGTTGGCGCCTATCCAGGTGGTGATCGTCCCGATCTACAAGAGCGAGGCAGAGATGGCAGTTGTAATGGAAGCCGTCGAGCGCATCCGCAAGGAATTGAGCGCCTTCCGGGTAAAGCTGGACGACCGTCTCGAAGTCACCCCCGGCTTCAAGTTCAATGATTGGGAGATGCGTGGCGTACCGCTGCGGATCGAGATCGGACCCAAGGATATCGAAAAAGGGACGGTAGCGGTTGCCCGGCGCGACCTGCCAGGTAAAGCGGGGAAATCTTTCATCCCACAAACCAACCTATCTACCCAGGTAGCAGAGTTGCTTGATCGCATCCACAGATCGCTCTTCGAGCGCGCCCTTGCCTTTCGTCAGGCTCATACCCACGATCCGGCGGATTACCCTGCTCTGCTCGACTGCCATCCAGGACGGCTGGGCTTTATCCTGGTGGTGTGAGAACCCCGCATGCGAGGCAAAGGTGAAAGAAGATTCCAAAGCCACCACCCGCTGCATCCCGCTCGAACAACCCGGCGGCGAAGGCAGGTGCATCGTCTGCGGCGCGCCAGCTGAGCACAAAGTGATCTTCGCCCGCGCTTATTAACATCGTGCCAGCTATCCAACCCGCTCGCCTGAGACAACAGGCCGCCCTGCTGGCGGACCATTTCGACAATCCGAATGCCTATATTCGCAGCCTGCATCACCTGTTGGATTTCTACGCCGACCGCACGCGCCACCCCGTTCAATCTGGTTCGCCATCTCCGATGATGGATTCCTACAAGGTGCGGCATCCTATTCTGCGTATGATTTTGCAAGAGCTGACTCCGCTGGCGATTGCCAACCCTACTGGTGGGCTGACTTTGTGTGATGCTTTGTGGAACCAGCCCTATCTCGAATTCCACTTGCTTGGGGCAATGCTGCTTGGCCAGATTCCACCCAAACCGCCCGAATCGATCATTCAACGCCTGAAAACTTGGCTTGTGCCCGAACTGGAGTCTTTCCTGATCGAAGCCGCCATGGAATATTCCATTGTGCGCCTGCGCGCCGAGAACCCCAAAGCAATCATCGGGTTAATCCAGGAATGGCTAAATCGCAAGGATTCATTCTATCAACAACTCGGCTTGCGCGCCTTGCTCCCACTGATCCAGCAGCCCGAGTACCAGAATATGCCGATCTTTTATTGCCTGATCCAACCTTTCGCCAGCCAAGCACCCGTCAATCTGCGTCCAGACTTACTCGATGTGCTCACTGCCCTGGCGCAACGCTCGCCTCAAGAGACTGCCTATTTTCTGAAACAGACCCTTGCCATCCCCGAGTCGCCGGATACACCCTGGCTCATCCGCCAGTTAATCACTCAATTTCCGTCAGAAATCCAGGCTGGTCTGCGAAAAGCCGAGAAAACCGCATCGATCCGCTAAGGCAGATTCTCGGTCAACCCTGTTCATTTTCTTAACCGATATGGTATAATCGCCGTACCTTGACTAGACCAGTCAGCGGTCTAGTTTTTTTGGCTGCTGACCTGGAGACCTGCTTAAAAAATCTATAGAGAAAGGAGTTGCAGACGTCATGGCTCTAGATAAAGAGACAAAAACCAAGCTGATTGAGGAGTTTGCCCGCCATCCCGGTGACACCGGTTCACCTGAAGTTCAAATTGCACTTTTAACTCGTCGAATCAACCAGCTCACAGACCATCTCAGGATTAACACACACGATGAATCTTCCCGTCGTGGTCTTTTGAAGCTTGTTGGACAGCGTCGTAGACTGCTGGCCTACATTCGCAGAGAAGACTTTCAGCGCTATATGGCACTTACGGATCGACTCAGTATCCGCAGAAAGTAGTCAAGAAGAAGGAGTAGATGGCGCGGCAGGTCTCCCATCTACTCCTTTATTTTAATCAAACCATGCCCGCAGGTTGGGAATTGAAAGGCGGTGACAACCGGATTTGTCGACGGCTTTCAGTCCCTGACCAGGTGGGCCACATACAGGAGAATATTCAGTAATGCAACCAGAAGGTAAGTCCTATCAAGCCATCATCGATGGCAGATCATTTCTATTCGAAACAGGCCGCCTGGCGGGTCAAGCCGGCGGAGCTGTCACCATCCAGCTGGGAGACACCATGGTCTTCGCCGCAGCCACAATGAGTGACACAGTCCGCACCGGAATCGATTTCTTTCCGCTGACCGTTGACTATGAAGAGCGTATGTACGCAGGCGGACGAATCCCCGGCTCTTTCTTCCGCCGTGAAGGCCGGCCCACCGAAGAAGCTATCCTGACCGCTCGCCTGACCGATCGTCCCATCCGCCCACTCTTCCCAAAAGACATGCGCAACGATGTCCAGGTCATCATCTATTCTTTCTCGGTTGATTCCGAGAACCCGATCGACATACTGGCTATCAATGCTGCTTCCACAGCCCTGATGATCTCTGATATCCCCTTTGGTGGGCCTATCGCGGCTGTCCGGGTTGCTCAGGTTGAAGGAGAATTCATCTCTAACCCCACCTTTGAACAACTGGAAAAATCCGTCATGGATCTGCGCTTGGCTGGAACACGAGATGCCATTTTAATGGTGGAATGTGGCGCCAGTGAAATCCCCGAAGCCATGATGGTGGGAGCATTGGAATTTGGCCACAAAGCACTGCAACCCCTGATTGACCTTCAAGAACGCATGGCAGCCGAGGTAGGAAAACCAAAACGCCCATACCAATCCTTTAAACTGGACGAAGAGTTGGTTGCCTCTGTGTTCGCCCGCGCCGAAGCCCCACTGAACGCCCTCTTCGACAAACCCTACGAGAAAGCCTCTCGCTATCAAGGCATCGATGAGATAAAGGCGACCCTGCTGGCTGAGTTGGCTGGCGAAGACGCTACCCTGGCAGGCCAGGTAAAAGAAGCATTTGAAGATGCCCTCAAGAAGGTGGTCCGCGCCCGCATTATGCGAACGCGGCGTCCGCACCGGATGGTCGCGGCTTGACCGATATCCGACCGATCTGGTGTGAAGTGGGCGTCAGCCCTCGCGCCCACGGCTCTGGCTTGTTCACCCGCGGCGAAACCCAAGTGCTTACCCTCGCCACATTGGGCACACCTCGCGAAGCCCAGGAGTTGGACAGTCTAACCCCGGCTGAATCAAAGCGCTATATGCATCACTACAATTTCCCGCCTTTCTCCACAGGCGAAGTCAAACCACTGCGCGGCGCTTCCCGCCGTGATGTCGGACATGGCGCCCTAGCTGAACGCGCCCTGATCCCGGTAATCCCACCTGAAACCGTTTTTCCCTACGCCCTGCGCCTGGTCTCGGAAGTGCTTTCTTCGAATGGCTCTTCCTCGATGGCTTCGGTCTGCGGCTCCACCCTGGCTCTGATGGATACCGGCGTGCCGATCAAAGCCCCGGTCGCCGGTGTGGCGATGGGTTTGATCAAAGAAGGAGACCAATTCAACATCCTGACCGATATCCTCGGTATGGAAGATCACCTCGGCGATATGGACTTCAAAGTCGCCGGCACCGATAAGGGCATCACTGCCCTGCAGATGGATATCAAGATCAAAGGCATCACCTCCGAGATAATGTCCAAGGCCCTTGAACAGGCGCGCCATGCCCGCCTGGCCATCCTGGATAAAATGATGGCAGTCATCCCAGCGCCGCGCCCCGAACTCAAACCCCATGCTCCTCGCATCACCGTTGTCCAGATCCCGACTGAAAAGATCGGCGCAGTTATCGGGCCTGGTGGCAAGATGATCCGCAGCATCCAGGAAGAAACCGGCGCAAAGATCGACATCTCCGAAGATGGCAAAGTCTTCATCGCCTCTGCCGACGGGGATAGCGCCAGGATGGCGCGCGAGCGAATCGAAGCCTTGACCGAATCCGCTGTAATCGGGCGGATTTACACCGGCAAAGTCGTGCGCATCGCTGATTTCGGCGCTTTTGTCGAAATCCTGCCCAATATGGACGGCCTGGTGCACATCTCACAGTTGGACAGCCAGCGCGTCAATAAAGTCGAAGATGTTGTCCGAATGGGCGATGAGATCACCGTGATGGTGACCGATATCGACGAGCAGGGCAAGATCCGCCTTTCCCGCCAGGCTGTTCTGGAAGGCTGGACGGTCGAAGAAGCTGCTGAACACGACCGACCACGCGGCGGCAGTGGAAGACCAAGCGGCGGACGCAACGATAATCGTCGTGGGGATAGGCGACCTCCCCGCAGATAATCGCTGCTCATCCTGTTTATCGACATCTGGGGAGGTTTTTCGGAGAATTACGCCGAAATATCTCCCCTTTGCGTTATAATTTCAGAGTTCATATTAGTTCTACTGGATGCAAACGGGTTTCTGGAAGCGATCATCTCAGTCAACTCAGCAGAAAATATCATCGATTATACGACCCACCCGGTCAACCAAAATCATTCCTGAGGAGGTAAGCAATGACAGCAAATAGAATGGGGTTGCCAAGCAATTATGGCTTGGAAAATCAGGGGTTACGAAACCTGAATATGAGTTACTGGAACCTGACCACTCCCGCGCTGGTGGAACGGATCGTCTCTCGTCGGGAGGGTTTTCTCGCCCATGAAGGCGCCGTCGTGGTACGCACCGGAAATCACACCGGTCGCGCTCCAAACGACAAATTTATCGTTTGTTGCCAGGAAGATCACGATCAGAATCTGGTGGGGCAAGATCAATAAAGAATTTCCCCCCGAAAAATTTGATCGGCTCTACAACCTGATGACCTCTTATCTCCAGGGACGAGATGTGTTCATTCAGGATACCAGCGCTTGCGCCCACCCAGACTACCGCCTCCCAATCCGGGTGATTACCGAGACCGCCTGGCACAGCCTCTTCGCCCGCAACATCTTCATCCGTCTGAACCCGAGCTGAATTGCCCGGCCATGTCCCCGAATTTACCATCCTGCAGGCTGCTGGTTTTCATGCTGAACCCGAAAGTGATGGCACCAACTCAGAAGTATTTATCATCCTGAATCTGGAAAAACGTATGATCTTAATTGGCGGCACAAGCTACGCCGGCGAGATCAAGAAATCGATCTTCACCACCCTTAACTATCTGCTCCCACTCAAAGGTGTGCTTTCGATGCATTGCTCAGCAAACATTGGTAAGAATGGCGATACCGCCCTGTTCTTCGGTCTCTCCGGGACCGGCAAAACCACCCTATCCTCCGACCCAGACCGCGCCCTGATCGGCGATGATGAGCACGGCTGGGGAGACGATGGTGTGTTTAACTTCGAAGGCGGTTGTTATGCCAAGACCATTAACCTGCGCGAAGATTACGAGCCGCTGATCTGGAACGCCACTCGCCATTTCGGAACCATTCTCGAGAACGTCACAATTGATCAGTTCAGCCGGCGGGTCAATTTCGACGATAACAGCCTGACAGAAAACACCCGCGCCGCTTACCCGATCGGCTTCCTGGAAAATACTGTCCCATCCGGCCGCGGTGGTCATCCCACCAATATCTTCTTCCTCACCGCCGATGCTTTCGGTGTCATGGCACCCATCGCAAGCTTGACGCCCGAACAAGCTATGTATTATTTCCTCTCAGGATATACTTCCAAACTTGGCGGAACCGAGAAAGGCATTGTAGAACCCCAAACCACCTTCTCTACCTGTTTTGGAGCTCCTTTCATGCCGCTACGTCCCTCTGTCTATGCTGAACTGCTCGGTCAAAAAATCGCCCGTCACAACACTAAGGTCTGGTTAATCAACACTGGCTGGACAGGCGGCCCGTACGGCGTCGGATCACGCATCCGCATCCCCTACACTCGCGCCATGATCCGGGCAGTGCTGGAAGGGAAACTGGATAGCATCCCGATGCGGATTGACCCAAATTTTGGTATTGCTGTCCCTGAACGGGTTCCGGAAGTGCCAGCGGAGATATTGAACCCTCGCCTGACCTGGGCAGACCAGCAAGAATACGATCGACAGGTACGGGTGCTGGTGACGAAATTCCAGGAAAACTTCACTCAATTTGCCTCTCATGTCTCGCCAGAAGTGATAGCTTCTGGCCCATCCATTGGCTAAGATGGTTCTATTCATGTCATACAGAATTATCGAACAGGCATGCCTCTCCTCATGCCGGTTCGAGGTTGCTGAGTGGATGATGGTCGGGCAAACTATCCGGATGAGAGATTATCTTTGTAACTTTTTCTCTTACGTCTCATCTAATATACTGCTACAGATAATAGACATAATAGCGGACAAAGAACAAATAAGGTGAGATATGAATTTCAATTTGAACACTCTTTCCAGCTCGAATAGTAATATGAGCGAGAAACACATAAAAGTATTGATCATTGGCACTGGTCCTGCAGGTCTATCAGCTGCCCTGTATGCCGCCCGAGCGGACCTCAATCCGGTTGTGCTATCAGGCATGGAGCACGGGGGTCAGGTTTCGCTAACCTACACTGTGGAAAACTACCCTGGTTTTCCCGAAGGTGTCAGCGGCACGGATATGGTCGAGTTATTTCAGAAACAGGCCGAGCGTTTCGGAGCAACGGTTGAATTCGAAACAGCGACAAAGGTTGACCTCTCCTCTCGCCCCTTCCGAATCGAGACGTATAGCACGCTCTATCTAGCCGAACTCATTAATCGTCACCACCGGGGCGACCGCTCGCCGGCTGGATATTCCTGGCGAGCGCGAATACACCGGTAAGGGTGTATCATACTGCGCCACCTGCGATGGCTGGTTTTTCAAGAACAAGAAGGTTATTGTGATTGGCGGCGGTGACAGCGCAGTCGAAGAAGCTCTTTTCCTGACCCGCTTTGCGGAAAGCGTCACCATCATCCATCGGCGAGACAGCCTTCGAGCCGGCTCCGTTTTACAAGACCGCGCCTTTGCAAACCCAAAGATTCATTTCATCTGGAACACCGTTCCGACTGAAATCAAAGGGGCTGAGGCTGTTCAATCCATCCGTCTACATAACCTGACAACGGGCGAAAAATCCGATTATCCAGTGGATGGTATTTTCGTGTTCATCGGTCACACCCCAAACACCCAACTGTTCGCTGGTCAGCTTGATCTGGATCAAGGCGGCTACATCATCACGGATAAGCTGATGCATACAAATATCCCAGGTGTATTCGCTGCCGGCGAAGCTGCCGACCCGATCTATCGCCAGGTGATTACATCCGCCGGGATGGGCGCCGCAGCCGCCATCCAGGCCAATCATTACCTGGATACTGTATCCATAGAACATCATCCAACCGAAGCAGCGGTCAGCCGCAGATAAGAAACCAAAGCCCTGGCATGAGCAATCACGCTGGGGCTTTTATTAGATCGAATCAGGAGAGGAAACTCATGCGAAATAAAGTATCGATCATTGGAGCCGGGATGACTGGTTCCACAACTGCCCACTGGTTGGCAGAGAAAGAGATTGCCGATATCGTCCTGGTGGATATTGTCGAAGGGATGCCCCAGGGCAAAGCCTTGGATTTGCAGGAGGCGCTTCCAATTTCCGGTCTGGATGTAAGCATCACCGGTAGCAATGATTACAGCGCGACAGCCAATTCGGATATCATCGTCATCACTGCCGGGCTGGCTCGTAAACCCGGGATGAGCCGCGACGATTTGCTGATTGCAAATGCAGGTATTATTCGCAAAGCTGTCGAAAACACCATCCAGGGGTCTCCAAACGCGATATATATCATCCTGACAAACCCGCTCGACGTCATGGCATTCCTGGCGATGAAAATCAGCGGTCTCGATCCCAGACGGGTGATCGGTCAGGCTGGCATTCTCGATTCAGCTCGCATGCGCGCCTTTGTTTCGATGGAGTTGGGCATTAGTGTCGAAAATATCCATTGCTATGTGCTTGGGGGGCATGGGGACGAAATGGTTCCCCTCACTCACACCTCGAACATCGCCGGCATACCGCTCGATGAGATCCTGCCTGCTGATCGCTTGGAGGCCATTGTGGAACGCACCCGCAAGGGCGGCGGCGAGATCGTCAATCTTCTCAAATCCGGAAGCGCCTATTACGCCCCTGCCGCAGCCATCACCCAGATGGTTGACGCCATTCTCAAAGATAAACACCTGATCGTCCCATGCGCTGTCTATCTCGATGGCCAATACGGCCTGAAAGAAATCTTCTTTGGCGCCAACGCTCAATTGGGTCGGGAAGGCGTCGAAAAAATCTTCGAATACAATCTAAGCGAAGCCGAGATGTCTGCCCTCAAAGCCTCTGCCGCAGGTGTAGCCGAAAATATAGCAAAGCTAAATTATTAAACCGGAGGAGATCATGATTTTCAAAGAGAAACTGGCTGCTCAAATCCCCGCCTGGCGGGAGCGGGTAAAGAAACTGCTGAGTGAATCGAGCGATGTCACAGTAGATCAGGTTACTATTGGCCAAATCTATGGCGGCATGCGCAACATCAAGAGCTTGGTGACAGACATCTCTTATGTCGACCCGGCTGAGGGCATCCGCCTGCGCGGGCTCACCATTTCAGAAGCGCTCGACCAGTTACCCCGTCTAGCGGGTGCTGAAATGCCGCTGGTTGGTGGTCTGTTTTACCTGCTGCTGATCGGAGAGATCCCGACATTACAACAAGCCATGGAAGTCGAACAAGAATGGCAAAATCGCTCTGAAGTTCCCGGTTATGTGTATGATGTGTTACACGCGATGCCACTCAAATCCCCTGCAATGACCATGTTCTCGCAAGCTATCCTGTCTATGCAGGTCGATTCGATCTTTACCCAGCAATATGATCACGGTATCCGTAAAGAAGATTACTGGGAAGCCACCCTCGAAGACAGTCTCAATCTGGCTGCCCGCTTACCGCAAATTGCGGCATTCATCTATAACCTCAAGCATCGCAATGGCAAACTCCCCGTTTCGGATTCTTCTCTCGATTGGAGCGCCAATTTTGCTCAAATGATGGAAGTGACCGATCCAAAATACGCCGACATGTCCCGTTTGTATTTCATCATCCATTCCGATCACGAAAGCGGCAACGCCAGCGCGCATGCCACCCATCTGGTCGGCTCAACCCTCTCCGATTTATTCTATGCCACATCCGCCGGCATGAACGCCCTGGCAGGGCCGCTCCACGGGCGCGCCAACCAGGAATCTCTGAACTGGCTGCTGGATGTGTACAACCAATACGGCCATGTTCCGAATAACGAAGAGCTGCGCCAATTCGCCCTGGACACCCTGAAATCCGGTCAGGTCATCCCAGGGTACGGCCATGCGGTGTTGCGCAAGACCGACCCGCGCTTCGCCGTGCAGCTGGATTTCGGACGCAAATACTTCCCCGAAGATCCCATCTTCAAACTCGCCAGCCTGGTCTATGACGTGGTTCCGGATGTTCTGCGCGAGCAGGGCAAAGCGAAGGATCCCTGGCCAAACGTGGATGCGATCAGCGGGTCGCTTCAATACCATTTCGGCGTCCAGGATTGCGATCCCCACGGCGGGTGTGGTTTCTATACCGTGTTGTTTGGCGTAAGCCGGGCGTTGGGCGTTTCAGCCAACGCTGTTTGGGCGCGCGCCCTGGGCCAACCGCTTGAACGGCCAAAATCGCTCACTACCGCCATGTTGGAATCAGCCGCAAAATAAACTCCAACTCATGAGTCACGAAAAACACCCTCTTTCATTCGGAAGAGGGTGTTTTTGAATTTGAATTATCTCATCCAATTATGGCGTTGGTGTGGTCGCCAGCCCAGTGCTCAACCAGGTGAAAACGCGCGGGTTGCTGACCGCCCCAGCTGGGTCCCAGATAGGATTTCCATCATCATCCGTCCCGATCTGGCGCACAGGCACCACCCACCAGCGGATTACATGTGGTATACCATCATTCGGCACGAACGAAACCGGGACATTGAACTTGGTGTCGCGGACATACTCAACCAGTTTGCGCCCTTCTTCCTGGGTTACATCCTCCAACGTGACTGCATAGGCTTCATTTTCACGTAGCGTGCCTACGGCTGCCCATTGCAGCGTGATTGCGGCGTTATTTAGCCCAAACGGGGCTCCATCCGGAGGAAGCAAGAGGCTGACCGCGGAATAAGGCGGCGGCAGGGTCGGCGTCGGGCTCGGCCCAGGTGTGGCGTTCCGCCGGCATAGCGGAATGACCAGCACCTGTCCATAGCGGACCACATCGTTTACCAGGCCGTTATATTCTCGGATCGCGTCACCCGGCACGTTGTAGTTCAGCGAGATTGAACTGAGGGTATCGTTCTCTTGAACAGTATAATCCAGTTTCTGACAGGCGGCTTCAGTCGCTTCCCCTGGGTTCAGTGTTGCGGTCGGCTGCGCCGTTGCGGTAGGGGTGGGTTGAGGGATCATCAGCTTTTGATTCTCATACAATGTACTGCAGTCCGCCGGCAGATTGTTCTCTAAAACAATACTCTGGATCGAAACCTTAAAGCTGTAAGCTATGCTTCCGCAGGTATCCCCTAATTTAACCGAATAGACAAAAGGCGTCAGGCTGGGTTCAGGCGTCCAGGTTGCAGTCGGAGTGACTGGCGTCGGCGTCAGGGTAGGAGTTCTCGGTCAGCGTTACTGTCGGTGATGAGGTAGCCTCAACCGCTGTCGGAGAAACCGATCCCATTGCCAGGTAGACCAGCACTGCTCCGGTCGCCAGAAACAAAACCAATAGACCAATGACCGCCGGCAGGCTCAGGGTGATCTCTGGCATCCGACTGCCTTGCACGCTTTTAGGCGTACGTGTGCCAGTTTCTTTACCGGCGCTCGAAAGATCTGTTCCGCAAACCAGACAACGGGTTGCATCCAGACTGACCCGCGTTCCGCAGGTAGGGCAAAGTTGGGTAGGAGAAGATTTAGGTTCAGGACTCATAGTATTGTCATTCGACCCTGGCGATTATACCAGCCTTTGTGCGTTCGTCAATTAAGCGCTCTTAACATTTCATAGTTCAGTCTGATATACTCTTCCCATCGATGGACTTCTACAGCCTCTACCTGCACATCCCCTTCTGCACACATCGCTGCGGATACTGCGACTTCAACACCTATGCCGGGCAAGAATCGCTTATCCCAGCCTACTCAGCAGCCCTGTGCACCGAAATCAGACAGTCAGTCGCCAGTTCGACCAGCCGACTACCAGTCCACACCATCTTCTTTGGGGGCGGTACGCCTTCCCTATTGCCCATCCCTGAGTTGGAACGTATCCTGCAATCCTTGCATGACTCTTTTGAGATCCAGGCTACTGCTGAAATTAGCCTGGAAGCCAACCCTGGAACACTCTCCCCAGAATTCCTGTCCGGTCTGCGCTCGCTGGGCTTTAACCGCCTCAGCCTGGGAGTTCAATCCGCTCACCCTGCCGAGTTGCGTTTGCTTGAGCGCATCCATGATTACCCAACCGTTATCCAGAGCGTACGCTGGGCTCGCCAGGCTGGTTTCGAGAACCTCAACATGGATTTGATTTTCGGTCTGCCAGATCAGCTTCTCGAAACCTGGCAGCACACCCTTGAGCTGGCTGCAGAGCTGCATCCAGAGCATTTTTCGCTTTATGCACTCAGCCTAGAACACGGAACACCATTCGGTCGCTGGGCCGGGCGCGGATTGCTCTCCATTCCTGACCTCGATCTGGCTGCGGATATGTATGAATGGGCTTGCGAACAGCTGGATCGACTAAGCTATGCGCAGTACGAGATCTCTAACTGGGCGGCTATCTCTCAACCCGATCACCATTCCCCGACGAATAGTTTTTCTCCATTCTCCTCCCCTACCCTGGCTTGCCGTCACAATCTGCAATACTGGCTCAACATGCCATATCTCGGTTTTGGCGCTGGAGCGCATGGTTATGCTGCCGCCTATCGCACCGCTAATGTCCTGTCTCCCGCAGCCTACATTCAACGCCTGCAGCATCCCGCTGCCGAACCGCCTTCATTTCCCGCCACGTCTGCCACCCAGAACTCTCACCCCGATCGATCAGGACACTGAGATCGGCGAGACCATGATGATGGGATTGCGCCTCACCCGCGCCGGGGTCTCCGAAACCGCTTTCCAATCCCGTTTCGGTCGTTCGCTGGAGCAAGAATTCTCCACCCAAATCCAGTATTACATCCAATCAGGTTTGTTGGAATGGGTTCCCACGCTCAAATCTGCTGGCAATGCAGGACGCTCGCTCCGCCTCACCCCACACGGTCGCCTTTTGGGAAACCAGGTTTTTGCTGCCTTCATTTGATCCAGGGGTAAATGCCTGGGCGCATGCCCAGAGTGTCAGCCCTCAGGCTTTGCGCATCAACAGATAATCCGCCAACTCGCCCAGCGCCACTCCAGCCTCGCCCTGCGGCTTCGAACGAGCTAGAGCATCTAATGCCTGTTTCGTCAGCCGATCCGCTTCCCTTTCGACAAATTCGCGCCCGCCCTCGGCGTCCAGTTGCGCAGCAAGCTCGAATACTTCCTCTGGATGGATCGGTCCATGCCTCCATCGCCTGGCAAAAGCCCCATTTTGACTTAACCCAAACAGCACCGGCAGCGATTTCTTTCCCGAAACCAAATCACTCGCGGTGGACTTTCCCGTCAAAGCCGCATCTCCCCAAATCCCTAGCCGGTCATCCTGAGCTTGAAATGCCAGACCAAGCCCTTTACCGAACTGGCGATATGATTCGCAAATATCAGGAGACGACCGTGCTGCCAACGCCCCAAGATATGCGCTGGCGGAAAGCAGCGCCGCCGTCTTTCCCCCAACCATTGGCCAATAATCTTCCACCTTAAGATCCAGTCGGCTCTCATATGACAGATCAAGGAATTGTCCCTGGGTAAGATGCAAGCAGGTCTCTTGCAGCACCTGGGCTGCCTGCAGTCCATCTTGCGCTGATACCGTCTGGGCTAAACCGAGCACCGCCATCTGTCCCAAGGAGAACAAGGCATCTCCGGCATTAATCGCCTGCGCCACCCCCCACAATGTCCACAACGTCGCCCGCCCACGCCGGGTATGACTTTGATCTTGAATATCATCATGCACCAACGAGAAATTATGGATCATCTCAACCGCCGCTGCGCCTGGGATCGCTTTACGCCAATCCCCCCCAGCCGCGGCTGCGCATAAGGTTACCAATAGTGGACGGATGCGCTTACCGCCCGCGTCGGCTCCCGCGCCTTCTCCCTCCCACCCCATATGATAAGCCAGCATATGATACATTTCCAACAAGTCAGGTTGATTAACCAATCCAACCATCTTTCTTAGTTCCATTTCAATCTCAGAAAGCATATCCTCAGAAATTCGTTTCAAGCTCATTTTTCTGCCCTCAGTCCATTTAGAGCATCTTTTGAATAACCCGAGTTGGTTTCACGTGTCTGTTTCCAATGGTACTTGACCAAGCTGTTCCAGGTCTCCCGCGCCGACTGCAAACATGCAAACCCGGATTTCCCAGCGCAGTTCATCAATCATCTGAATGGTCTCTTCAAGCGATCTGGCAGCTGCCTTCAAGAATCGTCCCGCCATCCCACCCAGGCGCGCCCCGAGGGCAATGCACTTGGCGATATCCACACCACTGCGCAACCCACCGGACGCAATCACTTTCATCTCCGGGGCAATTTGCCGCACATTCAAGATGGCCTGGCGGGTTGGAATTCCCCAATCCACAAACGCAGCTGCCCGGCGCTTCTGGCTCTCGTTTTTCGCCCGATGCATCTCCACTTGCGACCAGGACGTACCTCCTGCGCCAGCCACATCAATTGCCGCGACTCCCGCATCTTTTAACAAACGCACATCCGCCTCTGAAAACCCCCAGCCGACTTCCTTGGCGATCACCGGGACCGACAATGCCCGACAGACTTTCTCGATTTTCTTGGCCAATCCAGAAAAATCGGTGTCGCCTTCCGGCTGTACAGCCTCTTGCAAAGCATTCAGGTGCAGGATCAAACCGTCCGCTTCAATCATATCCACAGCGCGCTGGCAGGTATCTATGCCATAACCATAATTCAATTGAATTGCACCCAGGTTTGCCAACAATAAAATATCCGGGGCGTATGCGCGAACCTGAAAGCTCGCCGCCAGGTCGGCCTGTTCAATTGCCGCCCTTTGCGAGCCAACACCCATCGCAATCCCGCTGTACTGGGCTGCCTGGGCCAGCGTACGGTTGATCGCTGCCGCTTGTTCAGTTCCACCGGTCATCGATGAAATTAAAACCGGGGCCTTCAAACGCCGTCCAAAAATTTCCTGGCTTAGATCCACCTTTTCCAAATCAAGCTCGGGTAGCGCCCGGTGGATGAACCGGAGACGCTCCAGCCCGGTGCTTAAGCCCGATCGGACATCCTCTTCTAAGTTGATGCGAATATGATCCGATTTGCGCAGCCCAATTGGCGTAACTTCTTCCATCTTCGAGTGTTCCTTTATTGAAGTTATCTTACCAGTCTGATTCAGGCCTGTCAACAGATAGGCTTCCATTTTTATAAAGGCTTGACAGTACAGCCTCTAAGGATACAATTGGGGCTGATTATTCAATTAACTAAGGAGGATTTCTCATGGCGGATACATATAGCGAGATCAAAGAAGTGATCATCGAGCTGCTCAATGTGGATGAGACTAAGATCACCCGCGAGGCCCGCTTCCGTGAAGAGTTGGAAGCCGATTCGCTCGATCTGGTCGAGTTGATCATGGCATTTGAAGATAAATTTGGGGGAGAAATTTCCGACGAAGATGCGCAGAAAATCACCACCGTTGGCGAGGCGGTTGATTATATCGATTCCCACATGAAATAAGGATTTCAAAAACTTCCGAGGTCTTCGAGACTTCGGAAGTTTTCATTTAAAACAGGCGCGTTTCCTTCCTAACAACACTGGAGAAGTTCTGGAATCTCCTCTGGATGCCGGGCGACTTGCACTCCGGCATTGGCAAGCGCCTTAATTTTCTCTTCGGCAGTACCAGATCCGCCCTCAATGATTGCCCCGGCATGCCCCATCCTCTTTCCGGGGGGGGCAGTTTGCCCGGCGATAAAACTCACGACCGGTTTGGTCATATGATCCAAGATAAATTCAGCCGCTCGCTCCTCATCTGACCCGCCAATCTCGCCGATCAACACCACTTTTTCCGTTTGCGGATCTTCTTCAAACATGCGTAAGCAGTCGATGAAACTGGTCCCATTGACCGGGTCGCCGCCGATCCCCACACAAGTGCTCACACCCATCCCAACCAACTTGAGCGCATACAACACTTCGTAGGTCAAGGTCCCCGACCTGGAGACCACACCAATATTCCCGGGGATGGAGATATTTCCGGGGATAATCCCCACCTTACTCTCGCCTGGTGTTAACAACCCCGGACAGTTCGGGCCTACCATGCGGACTTGTTTTTGATCCAGGTACTCGCGCACCCGCATCATATCCTGCACTGGCACACCCTCGGTGATGCACACCACCAGCGGCACGCTGGCATCCGCTGCCTCGTATATTGCATCCGGAGTGAACCTGGCGGGCACAAAGATCACGCTTGTATTTGCGCCAGTTGCATCAACCGCCATCTTGACCGAGTCGAATACCGGGATTTTACCTTCTAAAACCCACTCGCCGCCTTTACCGGGTGTGACGCCTGCCACCACGTTTGTCCCATAAGCCACCATCTGCTCGGTATGGAATAATCCTTCATTGCCGGTCACGCCTTGCACCAGCAAGCGCGTATTTTTATTGATCAGGATACTCATCTTTTCAGCCTCCGGTAGCTACGGCGACCGCTTTTTTGGCTGCGTCCGCCAGGGTATCTGCAGTGATCATTTTAGCGTCCGCCAGGATTTTGCGGCCTTCTTCAGCATTCGTCCCCACTAATCGCACCACCATCGGCACGTCGGTTTTCACTTCCTTCAACGCTGTAAGAATGCCGCGCGCCACCTCATCTCCGCGCGTGATCCCGCCGAAAATGTTAAATAAAATCGCCTTTACGTTCGGATCGGCCAGGATAATCCGTAATGCTGCCGCCACCTTTTCCGAACTGGCGCCGCCGCCGATATCCAAGAAGTTAGCCGGCGACCCGCCAAACAATTGGATGATATCCATTGAGGTCATCGCCAGCCCTGCCCCGTTGACCATGCAACCGATGTTCCCGTCCAGCTTGATAAAGGACAATCCATATCGCCGCGCTTCAATCTCCGATGGCGCCTCCACATCCAGGTCGCGCATTTCGACCAGCGCCGGCTGTCGGAAAAGAGCGTTGTCATCGATCAACATCTTTCCATCCACTGCGAGTAGCTGATTATCGCCCGTAATAACCAGAGGGTTGATCTCAGCCAGGGTTGCGTCGCAATCCTGGTAAGCCTGCCATAGCCCGTGCGCGATCTGGGCAAATAAGCGCCAGTGTTCGCGCGGTAGATCAATCCCCGCAGCGATATCGCGCGCCTGGTAGTCACGCAGACCCAGAAGCGGGTCAATCCGGATCTGGATGATCTTCTCCGGCGTCAACCGAGCCACTTCCTCAATCTCTACGCCGCCAGCCGAGGATGCCATCATGACCGGGCGGCGAGTGGTCCGATCGTTGGTGATGCCCAGATAAATCTCGGTTTCAATGCTGGCAGCTTCATCCACCAACACCTTGCGCACTGGTAGGCCTTTGATCTCCATCGCCAGGATGATAGCCGCAAGCTCTGCAGCTTCATCGGCGCTCTTTGCCAGCCGAATTCCTCCTGCCTTGCCTCTTCCCCCAACTAAGACTTGCGATTTAACCACAACGCGGCTACCGAGTTCTTTAGCGATCTGTTTCGCCTCATCAGCAGTAGCCGCCACCCGTCCTTTCGGAATCGGGATGCCATACCTGGCAAATATTTGCTTAGATTGATACTCATGCAGCTTCATGCAAGCAAGCACTCCTTCTGGTTGATGTCTCCCTAATCTCCATCTCAGTTGCAATTGCGGTTTTGGTTTCTGCACGCCTCATCGATGGTCAAAGCCGATTATACCATGTGCCCTAAATACAGAGAGACGCAGCATAACTGCGCCTCTCAGGCTGGGGATCGTGGATTCGAACCACGGCATACAGATTCAGAGTCTGCTGTCCTACCACTAGACGAATCCCCAACGTGCGGGGCATTTTACCACGAACAGATCAACTCGTCAAATCAGCTTGCGGTTCTTTCTACAAACAGCGTGCGGGCTGTGCTATACCCTAAAGTAATTGGTTGGTCATCCACTGTTATCGTGACAGTCTGATTAAATTTTAGATTCTCAGCAACTACAGCCTTCACCCCTGGCAAAATATGATTCTGCTCAAAAAATGCAAGCAGCTCTCCATCCTCCTCAGCCAGTTCGTGGATTCTGCGAATCGTAACCGCCTCGCCTACCGGGATCTTTATTAATTGTACCCATCTCGAAACCGCTTCTTCAGATCCAGGCAACGGATTGCCATGCGGACAGGTTTGGGGGTAGTTCAACTCTTCCATCAGCGCTGTCTCAGCCAGCGCTGAAATCGCGTGCTCCAGGTTGTGCGCTTCATGATGCAATTTCGACCACGGCAGAATCTTCGCCATCAACCATTCCATTAACATATGCCGCCGCATCACATCTCGCGCCGCTTCCCAGCCATACTCGCTCAAGACAGTGCCGTTTTCAGCCATCTCCACTAGACCATCTCGAACCATCCTCTTCAGGGTATTCGAAACAGTTGGAGGCGACACTCCCAATAGTTCGGCCAAACGCGCCCCAACCACCGGCTCGCCATCCCGCTGCAGAATATAAATCAGCAAGAGGTAATCCTCAATCGTTGAGCTGGGTTTGCTCGTATGTTCTGTTTCGGGCGCTGCAAGGACATTCGTCATATCAATCACCTTACAATAAAATTATAACGTAATATGTCATGTTAGTATATACTAATATGAAGTATAATATCCAAAGATGGAGATACTTCCACATTTTTATCCAGGAGAGTAACATGCCACTTCCTTCCAAGCCAATCTCTCTGGCGCAGCTTCCTGCCGGTCAAAATGCTACAATCTTAACCTTCACCGGTGGTCGCAATGTGACCAACCGTCTCACATCCCTAGGATTCACCCCCGGGGTTATTGTACAAATGGCCCAAAACCTTGGCCACGGCCCTCTAATCGTCACCGTGCGAGGCTCCCAGGTGGCCCTGGGCAGGGGTGAAGCTCAGAAAATCTTTGTCAACCGGGGCTATGGATGAGCCAAACCAATCCAAACACGCTGCTTGCATCCCCTAAGCTAGCTATCCATCAGACACCAGTCATCGCCCTGGCTGGCCAACCCAATATGGGCAAATCTACCCTGTTCAACCTGCTTACCGGGCTTAACCAACATGTGGGAAACTGGCCTGGGAAAACAGTCGAACGCCGCAGCGGGTTTTTCAACCTCAATGGCCAGCAAGCCAACCTGGTCGATCTGCCTGGCACTTACAGCCTGACCGCCAACTCTCCGGAGGAATCCATTGCGCGCGAGTTCATCATCCGCGAACAACCTGACCTCGTTGTCGCGGTGGTCAGCGCCGCAAACCTGGAACGCAGCCTATATCTGGTGGCCGAGTTGCTCGCCTTGCCAACAACCGTGATCGTCGCATTGAATATGATCGACGTCGCTGCACAGGAAGGTCTGGTAGTCGAACCAAAGGTGCTGGAAGCCGCTCTAGGGGTGCCTGTGGTTCCGATGATGGCCACAAAAGCCATCGGTGTTCGACAGCTTTTAGATATCATCAGTGAAGTTCTGCATGGTCATCGCACCATCACTCCAAATATTCCCGAAATTCGAGCTGACCATCAGGCTGTGCTGGCGCAAATCGTCCACCTCATTACTGGATACGTCCCAGAACTCTATTCGACCGACTGGATGGCTCTCAAACTCTTCGAAGGAGATTCCGAAGTAACCGAAAAGATGGAAGCAGCCTTACCCGAATCGATCTGGGAGGCCGTCCAAGGCATTCTCCTTCTGCATGACGACGCGATGTTGGCAGTCGCCTCAGGTCGCTACGAGTGGATCGAGCGCATGATCCGCGCGGCAGTCACCCGGCCGAAGATCGGCCAGATCGGGCTTACCGCCCGCATCGATCGCTGGGCTGCCCATCCATTTTGGGGTTTGTTGATCCTGGCTGGCGTTCTTGGCCTGGTCTTTTGGCTGACATTTAACGTGGGTTCACCGGTGCAGGAATGGCTAGATATCCAGATCGTTAATCGCCTATCCGATCTGGCCAGCGCATGGCTCTCTGGCGCTCCATTCTGGCTGCAAGGAATGATCGTCGATGGCGTGATCGGTGGGGTCGGTTCCGTGCTGACCTTCATCCCGATCTTGGTGATCTTCTTCACCACCTTCGCCCTGCTTGAAGATATTGGCTATATGGCCCGGGCTGCCTATGTCATGGACAACGTGATGCATTTGATGGGGCTGCATGGCAAATCCTTCTTGCCCTTATTCCTCGGTTTTGGCTGCAATGTCCCGGCTATTTTGGGGACTCGCGTGATCAACTCGTGGCCAGCTCGACTGCTGACCATTCTTATCGCCCCGCTTGTACCCTGTACAGCCCGCATGGCAGTAGTTGCTTTCATCGCTCCTGCATTCTTCGGCAGTCAGGCCTTACTGGTCACCTGGATTCTGGTCTTGATCTCTCTGGCAACCCTGGTTGTAGGCGGTGTTCTGCTCAACCTGCTGATTTTCAAAGGTCAGCGATCCGCTTTCATCATGGAAATCCCGCTCTACCACTTGCCCAATTCCCGCACAATCGGCTTGCTGGTTTGGCAGCGGACGAACTCATTCGTGAAAAAAGCCGGCACAGCGATACTTGGAATGTCGCTTCTTGTCTGGGTTTTATCCTTCTTGCCGTATGGAGATATCAACACCAGCCTCCTGGCTCGCTTTGGACAATGGATCGAGCCGGTCGGTCGTTGGGTAGGTTTTGATTGGCGTTTATCCGTCGCCCTGATCACCAGCTTTCCGGCCAAAGAAAATGCTATCGCCACCCTGGGAGTACTTTTCGGCAGCAATTCGGACGCCGGTTTGACCCAAACCCTGATGACCTCGTTTTCCACCGCGGCTGGTTTGTCCTTCCTGGTTGTGAACATGCTCTTCATCCCCTGCCTCGCCACTGTTGCCGTCATCCGCCAAGAAACGAACTCCTGGCTGTGGGCCTTTCTCGACGTCGCCATGCTGTTGATCATCTCTCTCGTTGCAGGCAGCCTGGTCTATCATCTTGCATTGTTGATCGGAATGGGATGATGTTAATCAAACTATTGGAAGAAATTCGTTCTAGCCGAACGATGGAAGTGGGTGAATTGGCAAAACGAATGAATACCTCCCCAGAGATGATCAAAGCCATGCTGGCTACCCTCCAGCAATCTGGCTATCTCCAGACGGTCAAAACCTGTGACAGTCATTGCGATGGCTGCAATCTGCGCGCTATGTGTCAACCCTCAATAGCGGATACCCCGGTTCAGTTATGGCAGTTTGTTGAACTTCCCGACTTATGAGTGCTGCTCTCGCTGCGATAATCGAGATCGCAATTGCCCTATGATTACTCCCCTTGGAGAGAAGAGAAATACCAGGAAGAAAACCACCGTCGCCACCAACACGATAGCCGCTCCAGAAGCAATCCCCAAGTAATAAGACAGATACAACCCCACAACACCCGCCAACACTGCAAAAATCGCAGCCAATGCCATCATCGTTGGCAGACGATACGTCAGCAAATAAGCCGTCGCAGATGGCGTAATCAGCATCGCGACCACGAGCGCTACCCCAACTGTCTGCAATGAGACAGCTACCGTCACTGCCACAAGCGCCAAAAGTAGATTATTTAAGAACCCCACTGGCAGCCGCAGGGTCGCAGCCAGCACCGGGTCAAATGAAAGCGTCATGAATTCTTTATATAGCGCCAGTAAAACCAGCAGCACCAAACCGCCAAAGACCCCCGTCCGCACAAGATCCACTGCCGACACGCCTAAAACATCCCCAAACAAGAAATGGCTCAAATCCACCGCATAGCTGCGCACCGTCGATATGATCGCGATCCCCAGGGCAAACATACCGGCAAAGATAATCCCAATCGCGGTATCCTCTTTTATCTGGCTGTGCTTGCTGATCGCGTTGATCCCAAGGGAACTGACCAGAGCGGTCCCCAGCGCCCACCAGAATAAATCTCCTCGATCCCCTCCGGAAATAAGATACCCCACAGCCACTCCAGGCAGGATGGTGTGCGCCAACGCGTCGCCAAAAAATGCCATCCCGCGGAGCACTACGTATGTTCCCACCAGCGCGCACACAATCCCCACCAGGATTGCAGCGACTAGCCCGCGCACCATAAAGGCGTATCCCAGCGGCTCTACGATCCAATCAATGAACATGCCCATCCAATTCACCCTCATCACAGCAAGTATCGGCTACCGCCAATATTTCAGCGTCTTTCTCAACCCTCCTCAGCCTCCCGCCATAGGCCTTAACCAGCAGGTCATACTGCAGAACGGAATCCGCACTGCCAAAACCCAGCAACCGGTGGTTCAAGAGCATCACCCGGTCATAAAACCGGGCTGCCTCATCCAGGTCGTGCGTTGCTACCATCACCGTCACATGCTGATTTTTCAAAGTATCCAATAAAGCCAGGATCCCATCCCGTGAGGTGGCATCCAACCCGGTGAACGGCTCATCCATCAACATCAGTTCAGCCTGCTGCGCCAGCGACCGGGCGATGAACATGCGCTGCTGCTGTCCCCCCGATAATTGAGCGATTTGGCGCTGGCGTAGATCGCTCAACTCAACCGTCTCCAACGCCTCTGAAACGATTTCCCAATCCGCTTTCTTCGGCCATCTCAGCCAGCCCATCCGAGCGGTGCGCCCCATCATCACCACATCTGCCACATTCACCGGGAAGCGCCAGTCCACCTGGCTACGCTGCGGCACATACCCGATGCAAACATGCCCGCGCGGACCGGATCCATACACGTTCACATGCCCGTTGGTGGGTTCCAGTACTCCCGAGATCACCTTGAACAAGGTGCTTTTCCCAGCCCCATTCGGTCCAACCACCGCCACCCGCTCTCCGGCATGCAGATGAAACGTCACATCCTCCAACGCCGGGGTTCCGTTATAATTCACGCTTAACTTTTTCACATCCAGGATCGGCTTATCCGCCTGATGCGGATGATAACTCGGTGACATTCGATCTCCATTAAATTTCCATTTTGCAACAGGCTGAGTCCCTAACAGCCCTGATCAAACCCAGAACATCTCTGCCTGACCGCCAAGTGATCCCACCTATGTTCTCACGATTGACGCCTCAACATTATATCGTATCCACGTTTAATTGAAACCGGTCAAGGCGCGTATCCTATCAACTGCGTATGCATCACGGCTTTCATGATCCGAATCCTTTTTATGCTGTTTCAAGGTCAAGCGCGGTTATAATACAGTCTTAACCCTTGAAAGCGAGGCGCGAAGCCAAACCTTATGACCGACACAGAAAACACAACCTCAGCGGATATCAACCTTCCAACAGATTTCATCCGTGAAGCCGTCAAAGAAGACCTGCGGACCGGTCGTTTCGACCGCGTTCACACCCGCTTCCCGCCCGAACCGAACGGATACCTGCACATCGGGCACGCCAAAGCCATCGCGATCGATTTTGGCATCGCCCGCGAATTTGGCGGTAAATGCAACCTGCGCTATGACGATACCAATCCGGTCAAAGAGGATGTCGAATATGTCGATGCGATCAAAGAAGACATCCATTGGCTTGGCTGGGATTGGGAAGATCGTGAATTCTACGCCTCCGATTACTTCGGACAGATCTATGAATATGCCCTGCAGTTAATCCAAAAAGGCAAAGCCTACGTCGATGACCTCTCCGCCGAAGAGATCCACACCTACCGCGGCACACTCACCGAGCCAGGCCGTGATAGCCCTTACCGGAATCGCTCCGTTGAAGAAAACCTTGATCTGTTCAAGCGGATGAAGGCCGGTGAATTCCCCGACGGCGAGCGCGTCCTGCGCGCCAAGATCGACATGGCTTCCGGCAACATGAATATGCGTGACCCGGTCATGTATCGCATCCTGCACGAGCCGCCGCATCACAACACCGGCTCTGAATGGTGCATATACCCGATGTACGACTTCGCCCACGGTCAGAGCGATTCAATTGAAGGCGTCACCCACTCGCTCTGCTCGCTCGAATACGAAGACCATCGGCCACTCTACGAATGGTTTCTGAATGAGCTGGGCATCTACGCGCCGCGCCAGATCGAGTTCGCCCGCCTCAACCTGAATTACACTGTAATGAGTAAGCGCAAGCTGCTGCGCCTGGTCAAAGAAGGGTATGTCAGCGGATGGGATGATCCGCGTATGCCCACATTATGCGGCCTGCGCCGGCGCGGCTATACCCCCGAATCCATCCACGATTTCATTAACCGTGTCGGCGTCGCTAAGAATTACAGCGTGATCGACGTGGCTCTGCTCGAATCAGCCGTGCGCGACGACCTGAACCAGCGTGCTCCGCGCAAGATGGCCGTGTTAAACCCAATCAAGGTGACGATCGTCAATTACCCCGAAGATTATGTCGAGGAGATGGAAGCCATAAATAACCCCGGGGACCCATCCGCTGGAACCCGCGTCGTGCCTTTCTCGCGCACGCTCTACATCGAGCAAGATGACTTCCGTGAAAACCCGCCGCCCAAATATTTCCGCCTCACCCCTGGCCGCGAAGTCCGCCTGCGTTACGCTTATTTCATCAAATGCGTCGATTTTGTCAAAGACGCCGAAGGTAATGTGATTGAAGTGCTTTGCACCTACGATCCTGCTACGCGCGGCGGAGACGCCCCCGACGGGCGCAAAGTCAAATCCACCATTCACTGGGTCTCTGCATCCCATGCCGTCCCGGCTGAGATCCGCCTATACGACCGTCTGTTCTCCCGCCCAGACCCTGAAGCCAGCGAAGAATCTAGTTTTATTGCCTGTCTCAACCCGGACTCGCTCCAGGTGCTTTCCAGGGCTTTTGTTGAACCCAGCCTGTCGGAGGCTCAAATCGGAGAACACTTCCAGTTCGAACGCCAGGGCTATTTTTACCTCGACCTGGACGCTCGCGACCAAGACCGCCTGATCTTTAACCGAACGGTCGCGTTAAGAGACACCTGGACCAGGATCGAAAAGACGCTCTGATTGGGCATAATGCTTTTCTCTGGACTGGAAAACTTCACAGTTTGAAAATATCCAAGTAAAAAAAGCATCCCGGAATAAATGCTCCGGGATGCTTTTTTTACTTCTTTGACGGGCAAAACTTAAAGCGCCCTACTAGCTCTGGATTGTCTGCCCTAACACCCAACAGGCAGGGAATGCTTCCTGATCCGTTGTGGTAATCAGGTAAGGAGCAAGGGCTATTGCCTGACCAATGGCAGGAACAGGTTCGAGAGAATATTGAAGAAGTCGAGGTCAAAGGTCAGATACTCTTCCAACAGATTTATTCGGTTGCCAAAACCGATTAGAGCCGCCGAATTGTCTTCAGCCTGCCCCAGAACTCGGAATAACAAGCCGAGCTTGGGTGTAATCACGCTTGCGCTTGACGCCTTCTTGTTCCAATAAGTCTGGTAATCATTAAAAGTAGGATCCACGCTGTTCGCATAATACGTGCACGTGACGCCATATTTAGTCAGGGTGATATCCGCCGCTGGATCCAAACTGAAGGCTGCGTCATAACTTTGGATGCGTGTTCTCCAGGGCAATCCATTCGGGTTAGCCTTATATGGCGGTTCGATCAATGGTCGATCGTGAGCATCCACAATCAGCATAAAGCCGCCGCCAGGATGCGCCCCAGTCCAGTTATCCGTGTATGACATGTCACGGTAAAAGAGCAGCAAACCTGGCGCATAGGGGAAGTAAGATGGCTGGTTGGGGGTCTCGCCATAAGCATCAAAAGAATAGGCATTGTTCAAACCAGCATCGAAATTGACTAGCTCAATATCGTCATAAGCGACCTTATTTTCTAGTAAATTCCTCCATTCCATAATGTAGTACTGCGGAGAGTATCCCGCGCCCATATCGCGTGTCCATCCATCCGCTATCCAGTTCTCATCCAATAGCTCAACATCATCAAAGAACAGGTCTACACCATCGGTTGTCACCCGGACGTCATCGATGTAGAATCCGGCTAGTGAAGTGCCCCAGTCGGTCATATAGCGGAATTGCAATTCGATCGTCTGGCCCAGATAACCAGCAAGATCGTAACTCTTATTGACCCAACCCCCGCTGACACCGGTGAAACCAGGCAGATTGGCAACAATGCTTTCCATAGCGTCTACATCATTGTCGGTTGTTACGCCATCGATTGGCAGCGATGTCCACGTAGCTCCGCCATCCGTCGAGACTTGGACAAAGCCAAAGTCCCAATAATCTTCGATTTCGTACCAGGTCCAGAACGAAAGTTCTGCGCTGGCAGCGGCTGTCAGATCGACAGTTCGGCGCAAGGTTGTATCGATTTCATCCGCCTTTCCACCAAACCACTCCCATTCGCCGCTATAAGGAGTGTTGATATAGAAGTACTTGTCTGGCAAGTCAATCTTGATGCCGTTATAAGTGCCTTCACCACCCCAGTACTCCGTCTGCTCCAGACGCAACAACGTTGGTTCTTTGTCCAGGTCATCAAGATGAAGGGCTGCCAGATTGGTTTCTGGATCAAGCCATCCAAGGACGTATTTCGCCCAGGCGCTCATTCCTGAAGGTTGGGTCTGCGCCGGACGACCAATCCAACTGCCGCTCGATTGTAACGTCCAGAAGGCATTTGAATCGCCATTGCCGCTGTAGATTGTATCGTACTCATCCGGCAAACCCAGGTCATGAGCGTATTCATGGGCAAAGATGCCCACGCCGCCGTCTTCGGGCATAATCGTGTAATTATAGAGCATCGTGCCTGGCCACGAATCTGGGCATGCTGCGCCAGTATTCTTGACATCGGTCACGACTTCCCAGGTAGATGAACTATGCGCCCAAATGGCGTCATCACCCTGCGCTCCACCGCCGCCAGACTGGTCAATTCCGGCGTGAATGAACAATGGGTGATCAAGGATGCAATCCGGCTCAGCCAGGTTTCCGTCGCTATCCAGATCATACGGGTCGGTCAGGTCATAGGTCAACCAATCGATTGCGCCTTCTTCGTTGACCTTCGCGATCGCATCGGCGAGTAGATCCCCGGTTGAACCCGGCCTCAAATTATCGCTGCCGCCGTCCGGGCTGTCGTCCCCATAATAGGCTTCCGGCTTGTCCACGGTGAACCAACCGTAGGTATCTCCATCGACAGCATATGTGCCATAGGATTGCGCCAGGAAATAGTCACGCATGCTGCCGCGCTTCTCACCAGGGTAATATGGATGCGTTTCAGAGAAGGTCCATCCTCCGGGAGTAAAGAGCATATCTGTATAATGCTCTGGGCTGAAATCTTCTACCCATAGGTCAAAATCATTATCTGGGAGGGGAATTAGATTATGTAACGGTCCTGCCTCCGTGCGCTCTTCACCAGCATCCGAAGTCCAGGTAAACGGGGTATCAGAAAATTCAATTAAAATCAGGAGCAATTGATCTGCTCCTCCTAGCGGTTTAAATTGCGGCGTCGAAGGATCGACTTCAGAGGCTTCGCTCCCCAGTTTGCGTCCCCTGATTTCACCTGGTGTATTCGTCAATGCAGCTTCCATTGCATTGATTTTCTTACGGGCCAGAGGGTTGGACGATTTATCAGGGTCACACCCTTCCAGCTTTTGCTGTAAATAAGCCTGAACAGCCGCGTTGACCTCCTGTGGAGAAGCTTCCGGAGACAATTCTCCGCGCTCCATCAGGTTAATTGCGATTTTATCTGGATTGACAGACATCCCGATAAGGCAATCCAGGTCATGGGCTGTGGCTTGCTTGGGAGCGGTGACCATTCCCGAGAGAAGGATGAACACGCTCAATATTAACAGTAGCTTGCTTTTCATCTCAAATCCTCCAAGTTTTTTTTAGGAAAATCCATATCCATCTTCGTCATTGTTGGTGGCAAGAATATGTGTTTTCGACAGAAACCCTCCTTTCCTATGCAAAGGTGAAGAAATGAAAAAAATCAGCGCCTATAGTTATAGACGCCGATCTTTACCATTCGATACGGTCAATTGCACTAATTATTATAAATTACTTCTCGAAGGCGCAAGTAATATTGCGTTCTTAGCATATTATAAGACTGCCGTTACATTTTACGCCGACAGTCCATTGTTTTATCCCAGGAGGAGTGTGGATGAAATTTACATCTCCACCAAATCAAATATTTTCCAGCATCTCGATCGCATGCTTTATCCGACCCAGCACCTTTTCCCTGCCGATAACCTGCATGCTTTCAAACAGCGGCGGGCTGACCTTTTTTCCAGTCACAGCCACCCGTAAAATGCCAAAGAACTGACCGGCGCTCAACCCTAATTCCGCCGCAAGCTGCCGCATCAACGGCTCAGCCGCTTCCAATGTCATCTCAGGCAGACCTTCCAATACACCATAAGCGCGCTGCGCCGCTTGCGCCGATTCGCTTGCCGTCATCTTCGCGCCCACCAGGTCTATCGGATTCGGTTCGACGTCTTCTTCAAAGAAAAAGCCCGCGATTTCCACTGCGTCCTCCAGCGTTACCAGTCGCTCCTGGATAATTGGTACGATCTGGATCAATCGGGACATATTCACCGCATAACCAGCGCTCTCCAGAAACGGTCTGACCTGTTCAGCCAGATCAGTCGTCTGCAGGCTGCGCATATGCAGACCGTCGAAATGATCCAGTTTAGTAAAGTTGATCGCCGCCGGGGATGGATTGAGTTTTTCCAGGCTGAACTTCGCGATCAGGTCAGCCATTTTAAAGAATTCGGTCTCGCCGTCATAGCTCCAACCCATCAATGCGATCCAATTCACCACCCCTTCCGGCAAATAACCCAGCTCCTGCAGGTCGCCCAAAAAGATCGAGTGCCCTTCTTTGATCGCCTCCGCCTTCTCTCGCTTGCTCATCTTGCCCTTCCCGCTCGGCTTTAGAAACACCGAGAGGTGCACAAAAACAGGCATCTCCCAGCCAAAAGCCCGCAAGATATGGGCGTGCAGCGGAAAACTGGGCAACCACTCCGCCCCGCGAATCACATGGCTGATCTTCATCAGGTGATCATCCACCATCGCGGCCAGGTGATACAGCGCCAACCCATCCGATTTGACCAACACGCTGTCGTCCAGATTGCGATTATCCACCGTAATGTCCCCTCGCAGGTGATCGTAGGCAGTAATCGAGCCTTCATGAGGCATCTTGAAACGGATGACATGTCGCTCGCCACTCGCCACTCGCTCTGCTGCCTCCTGTGGATCCAATCGCCGGCAGGTACCGTCATAACGCGGGTTCTCTTTCGCCTTGATCTGCGCCTGACGCACCTGTTCCAGTCGATCTGAAGAACAGAAGCAATAATAGGCATGTCCATGCTCAACCAGCCAGCGTGCATGTTCCTGGTAGATACCCTTACGCTCTGATTGGCGGTATGGACCATACGGACCGCCCACATCGGCGCCTTCGTCCCATTCCAGCCCCAGCCAGCGCAGCGTGCGCTTTAATTCCTCCTCAGCGCCCAGCATATACCGCTTCTGGTCGGTATCTTCGATCCGTAGAATGAATTGACCACCCGTCTGCCGGGCGAGCAGGTAATTATAAAGCGCTGTCCGACCGCTGCCCAGGTGGGTCCGCCCGGTCGGCGAGGGTGCAAAACGAACCCGCACGGGTTGTAAATTAGACATTGTAGTCTCCTAAAAAAACCGGACCTGTTGCACCCTCCGATCAAGGTAATCGGGGAATTTCGCTCTGGGTCCAGCGGGATTATCGATTTAAAATTCGAGTGAGCGGTGCCTCAAAATCACACTTTGAACCAGCCCAATCCCCATCAACGTGGATAATAATGAGCTGCCCCCATAACTGATAAACGGAAATGTCAGACCAGTCGCCGGCATCAGATTCAGGTTCACGCCGATATTGACCATTGCCTGAAAGGCGATCATCGTCGCCACGCCAGACGCCAGCAGCGCCCCGAACGAATCGCTTGCCAACCTCGCTGCCCGCAAACAGCGTAAAATCACAAAAAACAACACCGCCAAGACGATCACCACTCCAATAAAACCGAATTCTTGCGCCATCGCGGAGAAGATGAAATCCGACCACCGCACCTTCAAGAAGCGCAGCTGAACCTGTGTTCCGTGCCCATAACCCTGTCCTAATAAGCCTCCGGACCCGATTGCGATCAAAGCCTGCTGGATATTGTAAATTTCTCCATGCCTGGCATTTGGGTCAGGAAAAATAAAGTTCAAAACCCGCCGCTGTTGATAATCAACCAGAAACGGGAAGCTTACAATCGGGGTAATAATGGCCGTTCCGATGAATAGCAGCAAGTGCTTAATCCGAAGCCCGCTGACCCAGAGCATCGCGAACCACAACACCAACATCACGATCGAAGTGCTCAGATTTGGCTGCAGCAAGATCCAGATCGTAATCCCCATCGTAAACAGAAAGCTGCGCCCAATCCAGCGTAAATCGCCCATTTTTTCCATATTGCGGGTAAAGAAATCGGCTAGAACCATGATCAGCACAATCTTGGCAATTTCAGATGGCTGGATCAGGATTACACCTGTATCAAACCAGCGCGCAGATCCGTAAAGCGCTGATCCAACGATATACAAGGTAGCCAATAATACAATCGTACCAACATACATCGGGCGACTGATCGAAGCCCACAGGCGGTAGTCAATCGCCGATACAACCAACATCAGCACAGTTCCGACGATCGCGAAGATCAACTGCCGCTGCACTAAGTTCAAATCCACCAGCTCAATATTACCAGCAACAGCAGAGCGGATCATCGTCACACCAAAAATAATCAGTAACGCAACCGCCCCAACCAACCAGAAATCAAAATATCGCCAGGCTGCAGCGAAAGAGACGCCAGTTAGGCTCCTTTCGCCGAAACTTGATTCACGTCGCATTCATTCCATCCTAACCAAAGTCAAAACTAGTTTTGGCGGCGTTTGCGGGTCGAGCGCAGTGGGATATCTGCTATCAAGCGCTGCTCGCGCCCATCCTGCGCCATTTCGATTCGTACCGCTTCCGGATCAATTTCAATATGCCTCGAGATCGCCGCTATCAAATCGTCTTTCAACATCTCCAAAACACCGGGAGATAGATCGGTCCGGTCATGCACCAACACCAGCTTCAAGCGTTCCTTAGCTGTTTGGGCGCTCTTGGTATCACGTCCGAATAGTCTTTCGAGCATCGGGGCAAGCCCTGGCATCTCAGCTTCCTCCCGGGCGGATCAGGCGCGAGATTCGGCCGAAAAAGCCGCCTGATTCATCCATTTGCATAAATGGTATCTCGTCGCCCTTCAATCGGCGAGCGATATTGCGAAAGGCTTGTCCGGCTTTGCTCTTTCCATCCAGCACCACCGGCATCCCCCGATTGGTACTCATCAACACGTTTTCGTCATCCGGTATTAGCCCAATTAGTTGCACTGCCAGCAGCTCCATAATATCGTTCACTGCCAGCATATCCCCTCGGCGCACCATCTCAGGCTTGATCCGGTTAATCACCAGCCGGGCTGGGCCTTTTTCCTCCGCTTCGATCAGACCGATTATCCGGTCAGCATCCCGCACAGCCGATACCTCCGGGTTGGTTATCACCAGCACGATATCTGCCGGTGCCACCGCGTTGCGAAAACCACGCTCGATTCCAGCGGGGGAATCGATCAAGATCCAATCATAATCCGTGCGCAGTTCATCCGCCAGCGTAATCATATCGCTCGGAGAGATAGCGCTCTTGTCTCGCGTCTGAGCAGCAGGGATCAGAAATAGATCTGGCAGCCGCTTATCACGGATCATTGCCTGGCGCAGCCGGCAGCGGCCTTCAACCACATCCACCAGGTCATAGACAATTCGGTTCTCCAGCCCTAACACCACATCCAAATTGCGTAGACCGATATCCGCGTCGATACAAACCACTTTATGACCCAGTTCAGCCAGGCCCGCGCCCAGGTTAGCAGTAGCGGTTGTCTTTCCCACTCCCCCTTTTCCGGAAGTAACTGTGATGACTTTACCTGTCATAGTCTCTCTCTCTTCGGATCCCACGCTTCGGCCACAACCTGGCCTTTTTCTATACGCGCCATTTCCGGCTGCGGTTTTCCACGCCGCTTGGGCGTAACAGCAATCACACCAGCAATCCGTAGCTGAGTCGGGGACAAATCTAAAGCGCACACCACCACTTGTTCATCGCCATCTGCGCCGGCATGAACCATGCCCCGTAATTTACCCCAAACGATGACATCACCTCCCGCAATCACTTGCGCCCCCGGGTTGACATCCCCAATCACAACCACATGTCCGAGATGTTGCAGACTGATACCAGACCGCAACGTCCGTCTTACCAGGATCGCCCTTTCGCCCCCCTCAGATCCAGCATCTTTCGATGCTGCTGATCGGCCTGTTCCCTGTTTGGGTAATCGTGTGGCCAATCCAAACGACTGGGCGCTGCGCTCAGTCATTGGAGATTCACTCAACACCGCCCACAAGGTCAAACCATGATCAGAAATATCCTTGGTCAGATGACCTAAGTCAGCCGCCTTCAGGATCGTGCCTCCCACATCAATTGCCAAACGACCTCCGCGCAGGAACTCGGCCTGGTTTTGTAAATGATCGAGAAGCGCCTGTCGGCGCTCTTCCCAGGGACCATCCCCTAGAGTAATCAACAATCCCTCACGGAGACCTTTGATCTGTATCTTCGCATCCATCAGACAACACAATACCAGTTGCAGATTATTATTAACGCCCTGTTGATAATCGGGCAAAACTTGTTTTGCCGATTATAGCACGAACTCTAGATATGCCTGGAAGGTTTGCAATCTCAAGACTTTTCAGCGGCGAAAAAAAGCATGAAATCGCTTATTGAGCCTGGATCGTTCCACTATCGATATTCTTCAACTCAAAATAGGCTTCCATCGTACGCCGGATCATCGGACCAGCCACGCTCGAACCCTCGCCGCCGTTATACACATATGCTACTACCGCGATCTCTGGATTGTCGTATGGGGCATATCCAACCGTCCAGGCATGAGTGGGCCAGCTACCGGGGATGCATCGATTCTGAGCATTCGCATATTTATCACAATATTCCGCCGTGCCAGTCTTGCCAGCGGCTAATATCTTGGCTGTTTCAAACGGTTTTTCCAACGTGCCGTTGGTCACAGCCAGACGCATCCCTTCCTGGATCACACTGAAAACCCAGGGCTGTACCGTTTTTCTCTCTCCTTCGATCGGCTCACATCCCCGGATTGTGGTCTCGCCATAGACTTGGATGATCGGATCCACGGTTAAATCCCATTTCACATGCGGTAGAAATGGGGATACTTGAAAGCTGCCCGGTGTTTCTTCGCGTACCAGGTCGCCGTCTGTGTTACGCCACATTGGAACGACATTGCCCTCACCATCCAACACCTCCCGGATCAGGGTCGGTTGGGCAAATTTCCCATTATTGGCAACAATCATCGCCGAATACAGCACCTGCACCGGCGTCGCCAACACATACCCCTGCCCTACGCTGGCGATATAAGTATCGCCTGATGACCAGCTTTCCGCCTGGTTAATTCGTTTCCAGGTCGGGTCGGGGAGTAACCCATTCTCTTCATCCGGTAAATAGATCCCGGCAGCTTCGCCATAACCAAGACCTGCTGCATATGTGCCCAAACGGCAAATCCCTAATCCACCATTCGGAACTTCATCCTGATAGCCGCCGCCCAGTTTATAGAAATAGACATTGCTCGAATTTGCCAGACCGTGAACAAAATCCAGATGGCCAAAACCAGCTTTATTCCAGTCTACAAATTCACGCGCCTTGCCCGGATCGTTGGCGTAATATTTTTCGGTTACTTCTAATTTGGGCGGTGTTGCGATGATCTGCTCCGGAGTCACTACGCCTTCGTTCAAAGCCCCCACTCCTGTAGTAAGTTTAAAAACCGAACCTGCTGGCAAAACGTCGCCCACCGCGTGGTTTAACAGCGGGTTAGTTGGGTCATTGATCAGTTGATTATAGTAATATGCTGGAATAAAGCGCGCCATGCGGTTGTTTTCGTAGGAAGGGTACGAGACCATCGCCAGGATCTCCCCGGTCTTTGGGTTCGCCGCTACGATCACACCGCTGGTGTAACGCAGATCTCCAAAATAGCGGTTCCAATCATCCATCTCTGTCCGCAGGATATCTTCTGCAGCTTGCTGCAAGCGCGAGTCGATTGTCAACCTCATACTCAATCCTGGCTGAGCGGGGATCGGGGGAGCAACGTCTCGCTGTTCTTGCCCGGCCACATCGATCTGCACAACCCGGCGGCCATTGACCCCAGCCAGTAAATCTTGATATTGCAGCTCGATCCCGGCGTATCCAACCTTATCCCGGTTTGGAATCAACCCTTTCTCGCGGTAGAAATCTTCCAGCGCCGCCGGGACCGGGCCGAGAAAGCCGACCATGCTGGCAGTTAGTGATCCAGTCGGATATTCCCTCAAAGGTTGTATCTCAATCCCAACTCCAGGCCAATCCACTGCTTTTTCCATTATGATCATTGCTATCCGCCGGTCCACATCACACTTCACAGGGACAGCTTGAAACGGCGTTGAGCTTTCACCATAATCAGCAATTTGAGCGATCCCATGATCAGAAATACAAGGAACAAAAGGATTCGCAGCAGTGATCTCATTTCGGCTGACCGGCACCCCAATCAGACTGGAAAGTTGACGATAGACTTCTTGGATTGCGCCTTCATCGTCCGGAAGGTTTGCGGCAGTGATGACAACATTATAAGAGGCAACATTTTGAGCCAGGACTACCCCATTGCGATCATAAATGATCCCCCGCAACGCCGCCATGTTGATTTCTTCTGAACTGTTCTCGTCCGCCTTAGCAATCCATTCATCTGTTTGGACGATCTGAAGGATAAAGAGTCGACTAAAAAAAACCATAAAAGCCAAACCCAGCACTCCAATAAATACAAGGATGCGCCAGTTTTCTATTTCATTTCGGATGGTCGGTTGACCGTTCATACATTCTCCATCTCATCGGACTCGCCTGCCTGCAACCGGCTATATCTCCAGGGTTTCTGGATAAAGCAAATTTGCCAGGTCTCCAAAAATAACATAGAAAGGCAAGGCCAGGATCATATTTAATAACAAACTCGGTAGGACAATCAAGTTTATCGACGCGCCAATGGCTAACGGAGCATCCGTTAACCTCAAAGTAAGCATTGTAAGCCCATCCAATATTAACGTCCCTGAAAACGTGGCGATCAGCATCGCCAGGATAGGCACATTCCAAATCCGTTGACGCAGCAGCAGCCCAATCGCGACCGTAAAGATGTAACCGATCAAATAAACCCCTTGCGGCGCTGCCGAGACAAATCCCACTAATAACCCGCCAATGATCGCCCAGGCCCAGGCTGTTTTGACCCGCTTTTGAAGCGACCATGCGACCAGCGAAAGGAAAACAAGATCTGCTGAACCCTGCAAAAGCGGGATCTGATTTAATACCGCTGTCTGGAGGATCAGCAATCCGGCCAGTATCGGAATTGCAATCAAAGTAGCCATCTTAACTATGGACTAACCGGGGTTGGAACCAGAGGCGAAATATCCACAGGTCGGAAATTGGTGATGATCAATAGGATCTCCAATTTATTGAAATCCACCACGGGTTGCACCGTTGCTCGTTGAAAAAGGTCTGTCTCCCGACGGCGCACACTTGTGATTTGACCAATCAAGATGTTATTAGGATAATTGCCCCCCAATCCAGAGGTTAACACCAGGTCGCCAGCTTGCACAGAAGCGGATTGCGGGATCATATCCAGAGTGAGTTCTCCGGTCACACTTCCGACCAATACAGCTTGTGCGCCTGCTGGTTCCAGACGGACATTGACCGAAGACGCTGGATCAGTAATTAACTCGACCCGTCCTGCCCCGGCGGTCACTGCAGCCACTCGACCGACCAGGCCCTGTGAGGTGACAGCCGGCATACCACGCCTTAAGCCATCATCTGAACCGCGGTTGATGATCGCATATTTTACAAATGGGCTGGGGTCTCGTCCAATCACAGATGTAGCAACATAACGGTTATCCGGATGGATACGAGCGAAATCAACCAGGGCAGAGAGGATGCGCGTCTCAGAGAGCTGCTGTTCCAGATCAATAATCTCTACCTCCAGGCGCGCATTCTCGGCTTCCAATTCTTGATTTCGTTGTCGCAGACGGGTGAGATCTTGGGGAGAACTCAGGAAATTTTGAATAGCGACAAAGCGTGTTGAAAGCCAGGTTTGGGCGCTGATAAATGGCGTCAATGCCACACGGGTAAGAGGGGTCAGATATCCACCCAGCGCCAACGCAATCAAGCCTATTACAAAGAAGGCCACTACCGCTGTCTGCCAGGTGCGAGCAGAAGACGTTCTCATATTATATTCGTCAATTGTGTCGCGTGCTACCGCGTTCTAATCCTACCAGCAATTTCCGCAATACATCATATTGTTCGAGTATCAAGCCTGCCCCACGGGCAACGCAACTCATTGGATCGTCTGCGACCCAACAGCGAATATGCAGTTCTTCCATCAGGCGCTTGTCTAATAATTGGAGTTGCGATCCACCTCCTGCGAGGCAAATCCCAGTCTCCATAAGATCAGAAATGATCTCCGGAGGCGCCTCATCCAGGGCGTCTCGAATGGTATCAATGATCGTCTGCACAGAACTCGAAATTGCATCACGAATCTCCACCGATGAAATTTCAACAGAATCTGGTAAGCCGGTCACAAGGTTTCTGCCCCGTAACATCATCGTTTTCTCTTCCGAAAGATGATAGGCCGATCCGATCGATATTTTTGATTGTTCAGCCATGCGTTCACCAACCAGTAAGTTATATTTATTACGGATATATTGGACAATGTCTTCATCCATTTCGTCGCCAGCCACACGCAGTGAGCGAGAGATGACCACGCCCCCCATAGACATGACCGCCACTTCTGAAGTGCCGCCGCCAATGTCAACAATCATCGTCCCACGAACCTCATTTATCGGCAAGCCAGCGCCCAATGCGGCTGCAACGGGCTCTTCAATTAGCCCTACTTCTCTTGCTCCAGCCGACATTGCAGCATCATAGACAGCGCGCTTTTCAACTTCTGTCACTCCGGATGGAATCCCAACAATCACTCTGGGTCGAGGAACCGGGACAATGCTTTGTTCATGCGCCTTTCCGATAAAATACTCCAACATTGCCTGAGTGATCTCAAATTCCGAAATCACACCATCCCGCAATGGTCGTATGGCAACTACATTTGCTGGTGTTCGCCCGACCATTTCTCTGGCCTCTGCGCCAATTGCAAGTGGTTGTCGGGTCCGTTTGTCAATGGCTACCCAGGAAGGTTCGTTAATAGTAATACCTTTACCGCGGACATTGACCAGAGTGTTTGCAGTTCCCAGATCAATCCCGATATCAAGGGAAAAAAAACCTAATAACCAGTCTAACGGTTTAAATGCCAATTTGGCTTCCTCAAAGAAGTCAAGCTAGCATGTCGATACAGAGGGCTCATACAGTTTCTCATGAAATCTAACCGAACATGCCGCCAAAGATTATACCATCGAACCTACACGAACAATGAGTTTTGAAATAAACGCTGAAATAGAAAATCAGCGCCTTGTCTCATCTTATTAGGGCAAGGCGCTGAAACATAGTAACAAGATTCTCCTAAAACATCAACTCGTTGACTTTCTGAATGCTCTCACGCGGTGGGCGCAAACGATTTTCCGTAAGTCGATTCAGGGGCATTTCAGGTAGATTATAAATATCCATCAGCGAGGGCTGATTAGGATTGATATAGATCAATCCTGTCAATAGCCATTGTTTCGCGTTGGCTTCCTCAAGCATCCGCATCGCTTCTGTTCGATCACATGGATCGTAATCGCGTTCGAGCTTTTTCAAGATCACTTTCGAACCATCGTGCATGGTGACTTCCTCCATCTCACCCTCACCATATTCCACCATGATCTCTTCCGCTGGCGGGACAAATGAAAGCTCATGCAATGCGACTTCATGCTCTTTCCCCCAGGCATAAGAATGAACAGTGTCGTCCTTATTATTAAAAGTAACACATGGGCTAATGATATCTAATACTGCGATCCCGTCATGGCTAAGAGCTGCTTTAATCAACTCTTTCACCTGCTTAGGATCGCCAGCAAACGAGCGAGCCACAAACGTAGCATTCCCCACCAGCGCCTCCCAGGCGATATCCACCGGCATATACGGATTTGATCCCTGCCCTTTCAAATATAGGCCAACCTCCGCGGTCGCCGAGAATTGGCCTTTAGTCAATCCATATACACCGTTATTCTCCACAACATAAACCAAGCGCAGATTTCGCCGCAATACATGCTTGAACTGGCCCAACCCGATGCTGGCTGTGTCGCCATCACCGCTGACGGCAAATCCTTTTAATGTGTGATCGGCAAAAAGAGCACCCGTAGCCAACGAAGGCATGCGCCCATGCAGGCCGTTAAATCCAAACGAGCGGGTTAAGAAATAAGTTGGGCTTTTGCTGGAACAGCCAATTCCACTGAACTTGACCACATTTTCAGGAACGATATCCAATTCATAACAAGCTGCAATGATCTGACTCGAAATCGAATTATGCCCGCAGCCCTGGCATAGTGTGCTAGGATTGCCGCGATAATCCGCTTTGCTCAATCCGACCAGATTAACCTGAACACGTTGGGATGTGGTTTGATCTGCCATAATTACTTTACCTCCTCTGCCATGAGCGCCTCGCGCACATAACGAGCCGTTAGCGGTAAGCCATCGGTATACGCAATAGATTTCAGTTTCATGACCTCTTCTGGATATTCGAGTGAAATCAGTTGATGGAGTTGTCCATCACGATTCATCTCCACAACATAATTCCGCTGATGGCGGCGCAGAAATTCACCCACTGGTTCCGTAAAAGGCACCGCTCGGATGCGCATAAAATCAGTCAAGATTCCTTTTTTAGCCAGTTGCGCTCGTGCTTCTTCAACTGCTGGCTCAGTCGAGCCAAATGCGATGATGCCAATCTGTGCATCTTCGATATTTTCGATGACTGGACCGGGGACATACTGACGGGCAGTATGATATTTTTTCTTTAAACGTTCAAGCAAATTATGCCAGATCTGACTATCCTCTGAATAGCGGGCATTCTCATCATGTCCTGTACCTCGAGCAAAATAAGCAGCTCCCATATGCCGGTTTCCAGGCACTGTCCGGTAGGGGATCCCGTCGCCATCTGGGTCCCGGTAGCGCGCCCATTGACCTTCTAGCCGATCCAGGTCGGCTTCCCAGAGCGTTTTACCGCGATCCATTGGGGTTTCTGGGTATTCAAATGGCTTTGTCATCCATTGGTTCATACCGAAATCCAGATCACTCAACACAAACACCGGCGTCTGAAGATGTTCGGCAATATCAAAAGCTCGCCAACCAAATTCAAAACACTCATTTACTGAACCAGGCAGCAAAATGACCTGTTGAGTATCCCCGTGACCAATAAAATTAACAAACGTTAAATCACCCTGAGCCGTACGAGTTGGCAAACCGGTGCTGGGTCCCACCCGTTGAACATCCCAAATGACAATCGGGACTTCCGTAAAATATGCAAGACCAGCATATTCAGCCATCAAGCTCAGGCCAGGCCCGGAGGTGGAGGTCATCGCCCTCAAACCAGCCCATCCAGCCCCAATCGCCATACCGATCGCGGCCAGTTCGTCCTCAGCCTGAATAATCGCAAAGGTGTTTTTACCCGGTTCTTCCGGATCATTACGTAAAATTGGCAAGTATTCCATCATTTCTTCTGCTACGCTGGACGCAGGGGTAATCGGATACCAGGCGGCAAACTGCACACCGCCATAAATCGATCCGAGCGCAGCAGCTGTATTTCCGTCAGCCATGATATTACCGCAAGTTGCGTCCATTGGCTCTACATAGAAAGGATCACTCTTTTGAAGATTCTCAGCTGCCCACTGGTAGGCAATCTTGATCACACCTAAATTAAGTTCGATGGGTTTTGGTTTCCCTTTGAAGTGAAAATTGAGGGACTGTGAGATCGCATCCAGGTCAATTTTTAAAATTTGGGCCAAGATTCCCACATAAACCATATTTGCCACATAGTCTCGCAGGGGTGTTGGTGCGCCAGATTCCCGAACGATCTTTTTTACCGGCATCGGATAGGTGGTAATATCCGTTCGGTTGATCGCGAGCTGAATATCATCGGCGTAGAAAAAAGCGCCGCCCGGCAAGACATCATTTAGATCTTGCGCGAAGGAGGCGGCATTCATAGCCACAACGATCTCATGTCCCTCACGGCGCGCCAGGAAACCTTCTCCGCTCACCCGGATGGTATACCAGGTGGGTAAGCCCTGAATATTGGATGGAAAGAGATTCTTTCCAGAGACTGGGATTCCCATTTTGAATAAGGCTCGTAGGATCGTTAAG
Source organism: uncultured Chloroflexia bacterium (assembly GCA_963788145.1). GTDB lineage: Bacteria > Chloroflexota > Anaerolineae > Anaerolineales > UBA4823 > UTCFX2. Next base: position 99,182 of record CAWBFQ010000002.1, read on the forward strand.
TTAGAGGTCTGGCTACCAGAGCCATTAACAGAGCCAACCGTAATCGAAAAGTCATTTACAACTGGTTGAGGGCTTACCCTCAATTCGTTTTGTTCCTTTTTTTGTGCTATTGACATCGGTTCTCCTTTAGAAAATTCAACGAGTTTTCGATTTTTGCGTCGAAATTCCAGAGCTTTCTTCTTTCTTAAGGGGGATTGGAAGTTGATATAACATATCGCGATGTTGCACCAGCGCTTGATATCCTTTTTCAAAATCGCCCTGCAAAATCGCGTCAACCATCTGCTCATGATAATTCCAGACCTGTTGTAGATAACTATAATCTGCATACAAGTTCAGTCCAACCGTTTCATAGGCCTCCCAATAAGCTTCGAGCAAGCCGGTCACAAATGGATTATTCAACCGACTATAAATGGTCAGATGCAAACAACGATGTTCATCATGCGGAATTTGGATAGGTTGACCACGCAACTTTTCCCAAGCATGGGTGAGCAGCTGAAGAAGATAAGCGTGGTCTTCGTGTGTCAATTTGCGGGCGGCTTCATACCAATATGCAGCTTCAATATGGTTTCGCAGGTCCGAATAGGACAGGAAATATGACCAATCGGTCGCGATAGCGAAGGACAGGCTCTGCCTTACTGCTGGCAAAAAAGAATAAACCAGACGGCGGATCCCGGTGCGCGGTCGCACATCCACCAGGCCAATTGCCTTAGCCACCTCGAGTTGCTCTCTCAATATGGATACGCTTACTCCCAACTCTTTGCTCATATCGCTTAGAGATGGTAAACGGTCCGATTGATTTTCATCCATCTGACCATTAGAAGAACTTGAAGGATGCAAAGCCAAATAGTTCAGAAAATCGGAAGACAATTTTGGCATCCTATCTCCTACTTATTTGATTAATCCGATAAATCAGATTATTGGGATTTTATCACTTGAGCCAGCAAGAGTCAAGCAAAGCCGGCAGCTCACGTAATGACTGCGCCAGACGAGTCCCCTGCCAGGTAATCAATGTGCCATCCAATAAGTATATGCTCTCATTTTGCACAGCGGGAGTTTCCCCCAGGAGTTTTTTGAACTGATCGACATCGTCTAAATTGAACGGATAGGGTTCGCTCGGAAGCAATATTACATCCGGCCGGGCAAGGCATATTTCTTCCGCTCCCACCCGCGGATAACGATTGTCGGCTTGTGTTTCCGGGTTTGCTGGCGCCAGGCCTAAATCTGCCAGCAGCGGAAATCGTCTTTCCCGCTGGGCAAATACATTCTGACCGCCCAATAAATGAAGCAAATCATGACAATACGTCTTTTGGTTGAATGTCATCCACCAAGGTAATCCGGTTTCATCCTTGTTGTACCATATTGGGCAGAAATATCTCACCGGTCGTCGTTCTGCTGCGGCCTCAACCGCCCAATCCAGGGTTAACTCAAGGGTTTGCAGCCGGATCCCGGCCATCTTGTCTTGAAATAAGTCCGCTAGAGTCCAGAGCATCTCGATCGAACTCGCGAACAGTCTGGGGGAAGGTCACCCATACTGCCTGGTCAGCTGCCCGCAGAGCATCTACGGTTACACGCGTGTTCTCTTCCCAATTAGCAATGACCAGATCAGGTTGTAAGGCCAGGATGGCCTGCACATTTGGGTTCTTCGGTCCGCCAATATGGGGAAGCTTCTCAACTTCTTTAGCCGGATGGATGCAATAATCCGTGACCCCCACCACATGATCGCCAAACCCCAAATCGAACATGCTTTCAGTGATCGAAGGTACCAGGGACACTACACGTCCCGGCGGTTTACTGAAATGTAGAGCGTCCTGATGACCGTTACCGCCTGATTTATGCTCGGTCGGTTGCATCGGTTTCACTGCTTTCTCGCGTAACTTGTGCTGGCTTCAGCCATCAACGTCGCGCCTGAAGATTAAACGAATGTGACTATTATCCCAGAATGATCCTATGAAAAACTTCTTCATACCTGGGGTTGTCAAGCGTGCTATCAGAGGTATGGCGTTTGCGCATACGTTCCGTGAAGGCTTCTTGATCACCGATCTGGCTGCGATGTTCATAAAGAGCTGATAATTTGGTTTCCCACTGATCGGTTACATCGTGGGTAAAATTCGGTTCAAGGGTAAGTGAAATCCAGACTTCACGTGGTGTATGTGGTTGTAACCCCTCTTCTTTTATCAAATCCGGAAAATAGAGCGGGTTTCCTGCAGCAGGAAAAACTGCATCCAGGACGACCTGACCAGCAGCTCGGTGATCCGGGTGATTGATGCGAGAATCACCTACGTAAAGCGTCTTTGGATCACATGTCACCAGGACATCAGGGCGTTCCAGGCGAATGATTCGGGTGACTTGTTTGCGCAATTCCAGATCTGCCACCAGGTAACCATCTGGATATTCCAAGAAATGGACCTCTTGCACGCCTAAAATGGAAGCCGCAGATTTTTGTTCCCCCCGCCGGTCGCTGCACAACTCCCCCGGATTTGTTTCGAAATCAGAGGCGCCTTTGTCTCCACAAGTTAGCAGCCAATATACAACCCGGTGCCCTGCCCGGGTCCAACGCGCGATCGTCGCCCCACAGAAAAACTCTGGATCATCTGGATGAGCCAGAACCACCAAAATTTTCTGAGGCATTTTCCAATCTTCGTACATTCTATTTCTTTCTTCTCTGTTTTCTGAATTTTCGGTTGCGCGGTGGCTTTAATTCGGAGTTGCCTTCCAGACCAGACTCAGCAGGCATAACTACACCCGGCGCTTCTATTTTAGGTTTTTCGCAATCACATTCCCCATCGCTCTGTTTGGCGCAGGGCTGCTGAGCTTTCTTGCTCAAAGCATTTAATTCTTCGGGGGGTTGAAGATCCCCATACAAGTATTCGGCTCGCGTGCCGTCACTCAACTTGACAATCACAGATTGTTTCAGCGGATAAACATCATCTATCACTCCCTCTCCCTTCGGGGTGACTACTCGTTTACCGCGCTTTGGGAGAGTTTTGCGCGCTTCAACATATTGCTCATATTCATAAATCAAGCAACAGCGCAATCGACCGCACATCCCTGTAATTTCTGAAGGGGTCAAAGAAATTCCCTGTTCTTTGGCCATCTTGATGGATATCGGGCTGAAATCCGTGAGGAACATCGAGCAACAGCGTTTATCCATCCCACAAGCGCCCATCCCGCCCAATAATTTTGCCACATCGCGCGGCCCAATCTGGCGCATATCGACACGCGAGCGAGGATACAACCGCTGCATCGCATTGTTGAGTTTTCGAAGGTCCACTTTGCCTTCAGTTTCTGTACTATATAGAAATGATAAACGGGACCCGTCAAAAGTGAACTCCGAGGCAACGATTTTTACGCCCGTGATGCCTGTCTCTGCCAGTTTCGCCCGACAATTGATCGTTGCTTCAAGTTCTTTCTTTTGCCACATCTGGCGCAAGACCAGATCGCGCGCAGTCGCTTTACGTTGGATGGGTTTCCAGGTCCCTTCGGGGGGGACAGCAGGATTCTCAACTACCTGGATCACTTCACCAAGTTGGCGGCCTCGGCTGGTTTCAACAATTGCAAAATCACCCGCCTGCAGTTCACAGCAATTGCTGGCATCAAAGTGATAGACTTTTCCAACCTTCTGAAATCGAATACCGACAATAAATGGTTCCATCTTCAAGTGATAAAGGGACAGGTCAGCCAGAGCCAATCAGCGACCCGTCCCTCTTACCTTTCTTCTTAACCGATCAAATTAATAGGTATGAAATTCGCGCCTTTTACTGCGGCGACGCTGATCTTTGCCGCAACGTTTTCAGCAACTGCACGGAGCGCTTTTGCGACAACCGAATCCGGGTTGGTGATCACAACCGGCTTTCCGGCATCACCTCCCATCCGAACCGATGGGTCCATTGGTATAGCGCCAATGAAAGGAACGTCTGCTGCTTTCGCGAGGGCTACACCTCCGCCGCTCCCAAAGATATCCATCCGCGTCCCATCCGGCAGTTCGAGGAAGCTCATATTCTCTACCACGCCAAAAATTTCCACATCCAATTGGCGGAACATCTCCAGGCCACGCCGGGCATCTTCCAAAGAAACCTGCTGCGGTAGAGTGACAATCACTCCGCCGCTCAGAGGAAGCGATTGAGCCAGACTGAGAGCAGCATCTCCGGTGCCAGGCGGCAGATCAACAATCAGATAATCCAGTTCTCCCCAATCCACATCCGTCAAGAACTGGCGGATTGCTGAATGAAGCATGGGTCCACGCCAGATCAACGGTTGGTCTGGCTTAACCAAGAAGCCAATTGACATCATTTTAACCCCATAAGCCTCGGCCGGGATGAGTTTCTCATCTTTCGGAGGAGGCAGGTGGTCAACGCCCATCATCGTCGGAATATTCGGTCCATAGATATCCGCATCTAAGAGCCCCACCCGGGCGCCGCTCTGAGCCAGCACAACCGCCACATTCACGGCAACCGTACTCTTACCAACCCCACCTTTTCCGGATGCAATCGCGACTGCATTGCGGATCGGCAATTGAACAAGGCCGCGCGATCGGCCATCATTGGGTACATTTGCATCCATTTTGATCTCCACGGTTTTGACGCCGGGGATGGCTGCAACAGCATCCTTAGCTTCGCGCTCAATCTTGCTCTTCAAAGGGCAAGCCGGGGTGGTCAATACAATCGTGAAACGAACTTGATCTCCAACGATTTCGATATCGCGAATCATGTTTAATGTAACCAGATCTTTATGCAATTCGGGTTCTTGAACGTGTCCAAGCGCCGCCAGAACTGCTTCCTGGGTTAGCGTATTATTGTTTGTCATTCTCACCTTTCTGAAATTTCTTTTTATCCTGCACCGCGTCGCGCCGCTTTAGCAGCTTCAGCTTCAGCCCGAGCTTTTTCCTCACGACGGTAATTGGTGGGCCGGATTTTGGCATAATGTGAAACGGGTTGCAAGAGTTTTTCCTTGTCAAATATATTCCTGGCATGCCGATCATAGACCGACAGTTCGTAATTATGATCCATTTTTATCGCGTCGAATGGACAATATTCGGCGCAAAACCCACAGTTCATACAAATATCAATATCAATATAAAACTCCTTCGGTTCCGGAACCGGACGGCCCGTGTTCGGATCATTCGTACGAACAATCCAGATGCATTGCGGCGGGCAAACTTTGGCGCAGATGCCACACGAGGTACAACGGTCCTGCTTTTCACCATTCGAACCTTCATCATAAACCAGAAAAGGGATAAAGCGAAACTCTTCCGGAACGGGAAGTTTTTCTTCTGGGTATTGTACTGTAAAGATTCCGCGCGTTTCGGCGCTCATCCGGCGAGCGATGCCTTCTTCCGTGTAGTACCGCTTCCCCAGATATTGGAAATCCTCCAGATAGGTATCGATGAAGCGTTTTAAGGTTACGCCCAACCCTTTGATAATGCCCATTCCATCCATAAGCACGCCTCCTACTGCCTATCTCACTCTGAACTATCGGTCCGTTTCACCGAGAACAATATCGATTGAACCCAATATTGCGACCACATCGGCAATTTTGTTCCCAACACACATCGACTCGTACGCAGTCAGGTTGATGAAAGAAGGGGCGCGCACATGATAGCGCCATGGATTTGGTTTACCGTTTGAGACCACATAATAACCAAGCTCTCCTTTTGGACCATCAACCCGTCCATAAGATTCGCCAGCCGGAACCCGGACCTGATATTGCGGTTTACCTTCTTGGATCGGACCCTCAGGAAGATCTCGTACGGCTTGCTGCAGAATGCGCAAACTCTGGCGAACTTCGTCAATGCGGATGAGATATCGATCATAAGTATCGCCATGATAACGCACTGCCACATCGAACTCAAACCGGTCGTAAATACTATATGGGTCTGCTCGGCGAACATCATATGGGACGCCTGAAGCCCGCAATACCGGACCGCAGGTTGAATATGCAATCGCCTGTTCAGGAGTGAGCACACCAACACCCTGCGTTCGGGATCGGACCACCTCATTATTGGTTAGGTATGCGTCCAACTCATCTATTTTGCGCGGCAGACGTTCATACACCAGCTTATAAATCTTTTCGTAAATCCCTTCGGGTAAATCACGTGAGACGCCGCCAAATCGGAAATAGTTGCACATCATGCGCGAACCACTCACAGCCTCGAATATGTCCAGGATTAATTCTCGCTCTTCAATAGCGTAAAGCGCCGGTGTAAAGTAAGCGCCCAGGTCGTTCAAGAACATACCAATAGCGAATATATGGTTGGAGATTCGGGTTAATTCAGTCATGATCACCCGCAAATATTCGGCTCGCTCAGGGGGTTTGATCCCCATCAGTTTTTCAACAGCCAGAGCATATCCGAAATTATTGCTCATCGAGGACAGATAATCAAGCCGATCGGTGAAGGGCATATTTTGAAGAAATGTATTGCGCTCTCCAATTTTCTCGTGATTGCGGTGCAGATATCCCATCACCGGTTTGAGCGATACCACTTTCTCGCCTTCCAGAATAACCGCAATCCGGAACACGCCATGCGTGGAGGGATGCTGCGGTCCCATATTGATCATCTCAATATCAGTATCCAGGCTCGAATCGCGTCCCCGTACTGAACGTTTCAAGCTCTCATATAGTTTCGAATCGTTATCTGGATCCCAGGTCTCCGGATCGAAACCATCCGGGTATTCGATATTATTCGCATATGGGTTTTTATCTTCAGCGCGGTAGATATGGCCCTCCGGCCAGCGGCTCTTAAATGGTTTGCCTTCTTCCTCATAGAAGGCTTCTTTCCAATCCTTGCGTAGAGGATAGCCAGCGAACCCTTCCCACAATAAAATCCGACGCAGGTCAGGGTGACCTTCAAAGCAGATCCCCAATAAGTCCCAGGTTTCGCGTTCCTGAAAATCGGCGCCGGGATAGATCGGTACGAGAGATGGGACAATCGGGTTTTCACGCCCGGTCTGGGTTTTGAAAACCAGGGCAGGTCCACCGCTTGACCGGAATGTATGGTACACCACCTCCATCATTCCATCTGGCAGGTAATCCACACCACTTACCGATGAAAGGTAATCAAAACCGTAATCATCTCGAATAGCTGTAGCCACTTCGATTAAATTCTCAGGCTTGATGATTATTCCAGAATATCCTTTGCGGGTATCAGCCGCGACGATCTGAGGAAAACGGGCAACCAGATCAGCGTCAGGACTGATATCTAAAACATTATTTACGGTCAGTTCGCTCATCAACGCCTCCTATTATGCTTGTTCAACCGCTGCAACCGTTTCAGCCTCAGATTGCTGTCTGGCTGCTTGCTCTTTGATCAGCGAATACTGGCGCGGATCCATCACATCCGGCCCCAACACCGGCATAGGTACTGCCTCAATCGGAGCTTTATCATACCAGCGCACATTCTTGATGGATTGAGTGTCGATCTTTCGTTGAAGCGTAATCAAGCCATGCAAAAGCGCCTGTGGCGTCGGAGGGCAACCAGGCACATAAACATCCACTGGGATGTAACGATCCACACCGGAGACGACATTGTAACCTTCTTTGAAGGGGCCGCCTCCAGAGGCGCAAGCACCCATCGCCAGGACATATTTCGGCTCTGGCATCTGGTTGTAGAGTCGTACGATTTGGGGTATCATTTTCTTTGTCACAGTACCAGCAACAATCATCAGGTCCGCCTGCCGCGGGCTTGGTCGCATGATCTCCATACCAAAGCGTGCAAAATCATACCGACTTGCAGCAGTACAAATCATCTCAATTGCGCAGCAAGCCAACCCAAACATCAGCGGCCAAATCGACGAGCGCCTGCCCCAGTTATAAATCTTATCCAGGGTGGTCACGGCGACTTGCCCCTCCAACTCGGGAGGAATATCATATTTTGTCGAATTAATGTTTTCTCGCTTCATCTCATTCATAAGGGATTCGCCTCCTCAAACCATTCTTGGTAAATCGCGGTCAACACCTGGTCATTCGCCAGATTTCGGTCATCCTCAAACTCAGCCAATCCGATCACCCAGCGGTAGATCATTTCCAACGAGATATCTTCCAGATGAACATCCGGGTGATTCAGGCGAAGTACCTGTGCAATGGCATACGAATCATCCCAGGTGAGCATAACTTGCTCATTATACCGCCTTTCTCGAACTGGTCAACGCGCATATATATTTGCATAAATGCCAGATAGGAGTACAATATACTTATGGATACTGTGCGTCAAAGCATATTTGAGTACATCCTGGCCCATCGCGCCGTAACCGTTGCTGATATTAGCATAACATTCCGCATGACGCCAGCTAACGCGCGGCGACACCTGGCAATATTATTGAAGCAAAAGCTGGTCCAGGTGATTGATCTGCGCTCAACATCTCCTAAAGGTCGGCCAGCGCGCGTCTTCTCTCCATCCGAGCAAACCTCCGGCAACAACCTGGGATGTTTATCTTCCGCATTACTGGATCTGATGGAATCGCCAACCCTATCTCAACCCGATGGGGATCTCTTGGGGCGTCTGGCAGAGAGAATGGCAAAAATAATGACGGCTGCACCAGAACTTCCCGTTTCAAGCAGTTATGCTCCAAAAAACCTTACCCACCGGCTGAACCAGTTGAATCATCTCCTCAATTATTTCCACTATCAATCTCGTTGGGAAGCCCACGCCGATGGTCCACGCATCATCCTTACCCATTGTCCGTACCTGGATGTCCTGACCAAACACCCCGAGCTTTGCCTACTGGATGCCAACTTGATAAAGATTTTATTAGAAAGACCGGCGGAACAGCTATCTCAATTATCTCGAGATGCCTCTGGTTTGCCGCATTGTGTATTCCGAATAAGCCCAGAGCGGGTATAATCATCCATAATCGCTTAAAGGCGTAACCCATCTAATTCATTGTCCCTCATACCTTCAGATTTGCGTCCAAATCACGCAGATGGGAGACCCAACCCATGAAATCGCTGCTACCCACCACTCGTTTTTCACCCATAACAACTTTTTTTATTTACATTTTGATCATTTTTCTTCTGCTCACCAGTGGCTCCTGCAATTTCATCGCTCCGGACGAAGAAAAAAACATTGACACATCGGTGAACGAAACCCTGGTCGCACTCAGTGTGGAGCAAACCCTGGCAGCCCAGAATAATAATCAGGCAGGCGCAACCATAGCAGCCCAACAGGCCACCATCCAAGCCCAATCAGCGCAAACAACTGCCCAGGCTCAACAACCTCCCCCTGCCCAGGTGACGATACCGGCTCCTCAAGAAACACAGCCGGTCGTCATCAATACACAGCCTGCGCCGCCGTCCAATCCACCAGCCGGAAATTTCAATGAGCAAATGAAAAATGCTCAAATTCTTCTCTTTGAAGATGTCATTTCGGATCCATCCAAATCTCGTTACGTTAAACAAACCCTGGATAGTATGGGGTTGCGCTACAAAGATGATGGGAATGCTATTGGCTGGTTAAAGAACGATTTACTTTATGGCTCACCCACCGGCCAACCCTGGGATCTGGTTATCCTTGCCATCGAAGAGCGGGAGCGTATCCGGGGAATATTTCGAATATCTTCTGGATGTTCTAAACGGAGGATCGCCGGTCATCCTTGAAGCCTGGCATCTAGATGCCATCTCACAAGGAAAAGTTAGCCCGATCCTCACAAAATGCGGCGTACAAGTCTACCCCTATTTCCCAAAATCAATGGATCTGACCGATGTCGTTCTGTATCCATATAGCGCGGCTTCGTCCAGCCCAATCATGAACGACCCGAACAGAGGTCTGTCTTTTACAAAATCATTATATACCTGGTTGTTTTCTGGGGATTTGGGGTCGCTCATGGCTCTCACAGGCAAAGGGGATGCCGCCTTCCTTCTGGGTCGTAGCCCCAAAAATGAGGTCAAAGATGGCGCACTGGCCACATGCATGGGCGGTCAACTCATCCTGCAGACGTTCAGCAGTCACTCTTTCTCATACAACACCCTTTATCCCTTATGGGAGAATTACATTACCAATGCGCTGCGCTGGCGTTTCAGTGGAGGATAACCGAATTGCATGAATTGTTGATCCAACGAATTCATATAGTCGCTCGTTCTTTCTGGACCTGGATTTTCGTGTTGCTTTTGACTGGAATTGCAGGCTGCAACTTAGCCCCCATCAGTGATGGTGAAGCGCTTAAGCGAACTGAAATCCGGGCGACAGAATTGGAAGTAAATGTCAAGCAAACCCTTCTTGCCCAACAGCAAGTCAATCGCGCCCGAGAGCAAACCGCTCAAGCAAATATCCTTTCTACCCAGCAGGCAAACCCTGAACCTCCCAAAATGACCTCGCCGCCAGAGCCAACCGAGACGGTCCTGGCCGCTCCACCCGAACAACCTCCCGCACCAATCCTTTCGCCTGCGCCCCCAACGCCTGAGCCCTTCAATGAAGATAATTTTCTGAAGTGGGCAAAGACGGCTAAGATATTGCTGTATGAGGATATGACTGCCCGCTTAGATACCATTCGATATATAAAAACAACTCTGGATCAAATGGGGCTGGCATCTAAAAACGATGGGAGCGCCTACGGGTGGTTGTTAAAAGACCTGGAGAATGGTCCAGAAGAAGGCGGTCAATGGGATTTGATCATCATTGCGGCTGAAGATAAAAACGGCATAAAGGCCAATTTCTTTGAAAGCACGATCCAGGCCATCGACCAGGGTACTTCGGTAATTCTGGAAGTCTATTACCTCGATGGAACCTATCAAAGTTCAGCCAGTGAACTCTTGAAACGATGCGGGGTAGAATTCGAGAATAATTGGATCCGCATTCCACCATCCCGGGCAGCAATGTTCCCGCTCAGCCCCGATAACCCGATCTTGCAGAAACCGAACAGCGGGCTAGGTTTTTCGGCCACGACCGAATTTTGGTGGGATCCAAACGGCATCATTGACTATGATATCGGTGACCTAATGAAACTTGCCCCTGACAGCAAAGCTACTATTCTTATCGGTACTACCGCAGACAGTCCATCTTTTCACGGCACATCTACTGTCTGCCTGGATGGCAAGCTGATTTTGCAAACCTTTTCATCCCATATTCTGACCTTTGATACCATGACTCCTTTATGGGAAAATTACATTTATAATGCGCTCCGAACTCGATATATTAACTTAAACTGAGATTTTCATCCATAACATCCCTGAGCTACTCATAATGACTATCGGTCGCTTCTTAGGCGGGATTGCCGCCTTAATTTGGAATTCGGACACAAATCAATATCTTCTCCTTCTCCGGGCAGCTCAAAGAGATTTTCATGCCGGTTATTGGGAATGCGTTACCGGCAGGGTAGATCAAGGCGAAAGTTATGCGCATGCTCTTGAGCGCGAAGTCATGGAAGAGATCGGATTGAAAGTGCAGATCGAATTCCTGATTGCAACCACTCATATGTACCGCGGCGCACCCACCCCAGAAAACGAGTTGTTAGGCGTCATCTATGGCTGCACAATAACCGGGGACTCCCAGGCGCATCTCAGCCCCGAACATTCCGAAATGCGCTGGGCGACATGGGAACAGATCCAGGAATTACTGCCAGAACAACACTGGCTATATTCGGTTATTCATCGAGCCGAATGCTTGAAAGCACAGTTGCCGCAGTCACTGCGTGACTTGTTCCGCCGTGAAGGGTTTGAAATGTAAAGAGTCGCAGGGCAATCTGGCTTTAGAATGATCCGAGGATACAATGTCACTCAAGAAAGATAAGAAGAACGCCTTTTTTTTAAGCGCGCTCGCGGTCCTTTCTTACTCGATCACAGGCGCTGTTCTGAATATCTGGCTGCCATATCTGTTGAGCGGCGACATTCATACGGTGGTCGCACATCCAGAGAATTTGAGCCAACCCGCCAATATGCTCGGGTTGATCCTGTTGATTCTGTTGGGTTTGCTATCCTTGACTGCCATCGGTGCATATTGGCTCTATCATTTCTTTTCAGAAAAATACTTCGAGCATGGCAGCCCAGCCCGCTGGGCCTTATTCGGCTTCCTATTTGCCCTAATCATAAAAACCCCCGATTGGGTCTTCCCCCAAAGGTGGTGGGTTTTACAGATAGCATTAAAGTCTCTTGGCTTGCTCGTAGCCTTCTTTTTGGCGCGTTGGATCGTTCCGTTACGCCGAGGCATCGAATGAGATAACACTATCTACATGATATCGCAACAATTGTAATAAATTAATGAAGGTCTATCCCTGATGAGTGCGATCAATCTCTTCCAGGGTTTCAAGGTCTAGGCTTAAATTGCGTGTTCTTAAGATCAAACTGATCAAATAGAGCGCCATCACCCCAAAAATCACGCCGTATCCAGCGAGCATATAACCGGTTGTTTGGGCAGGTCCTTCCTGCAACAAGTACAGCATTTCAAATCCCTCCGAAGTTAAACGTTTAGTTTAAGCTTCAATTGCTCAACCTTTTCCTGTAAACTGCCCAATCGAATCCGATGCCAGAGCAGGTCAGCAAAGATGATCGAGAAAGTCAACAGACTAAATAAAAATGTTTGCAGCATCAAGGGCGTCATATCAAAAGCGCCTTCACTTCCAGGCTGGTTGGCGCCGACTACCACCGGATGAATAGTTCGAAACAGCCGGGCAGAGAAAAAGGTCAGCGGTACGCTAATAAATCCGACTATTGCATAGATCGCCCCAAATCGAGCTCTTCGATCTGGGTCTTCTATCCCAGACCGCAACATCAAATAGGCTGCATAGATTAACATCATGATCGTGGCTGTCGTGAGCCGTGGGTCCCAGGTCCACCACGTATTCCAAATCGGCCGGGCCCAGATTGAGCCCGTAACCACGTTAATAAACGCGAAAGTCATCCCGATCTCGACCGAAGCCAAGCTGGCAATATCCCATTTTCGGTTTCCAGTGCGCAGAAATGCGATGCCGGAGATCGCAGCAACCAGGAAGCTCAACATTCCCACCCAACCAGCAGCAACGTGGAAATAAAAAACTTTCTGCACCTGACCCATAATCGCCTCTTCTGGGGCATACAGGAAGACCAGCCCCGTCGCAGCGATGAGAAAGATGACTGTAACAGTGTCCAGGATCGAAAGCAGGCGTGGTTTTGTATCCATTAATTTACTCCTTTCAAAATGCAATACTCACAGGATCATCCTGTTATGACAACTATTCATCAACCACGTAATCAAAAACCATGAATGCCACCGCTGTGAAAATCAGATCATACACGATCAATAAGTTAAGCCAAGGCCATATCTCCGTCATATCCAGACCTTGTAAAAACCCGCTGCTCGCCTTGACCGAAGCAATAAAAACCGGGATCACAACCGGAAAGAGCAGGATTGGCAACAGCACATCGCGCGTCCGGGTTTGCACTGCCATGCTTGAAAGCAGCGTGCCAACTGCAACATAACCAATTGAGCCCAATAAGATGATTACCAGCAACCCCGGGTTGAACAGGTTTAAATTATATAACACACTATATACCGGCAAAACGATCACTTCGACAATCAACATAAAGAAAAGGTTGCTTAATGCCTTCCCAAAATAGATCGCGCTGCGATCCACCGGCGCCAGTAGTAAACCATCCAAACAACCCCGATCTTTTTCCATCGCCATTGAGCGGTTCAATCCTAATGTACCAGCGAATGCAAAGGTAGCCCATAAAACACCCGCGGTGACATTTGAACGAGTGCTCGCATCCAACTCAAGAGCGAAGTTAAAGATCAAGATCACGAGCAAGGCGAAAACCAGCATCGCTGAAAGAAGCTCACGGCTGCGCAATTCTGCCGCCAGGTCTTTCCAGACAATCGCCCAAAGCGCACGAAAATACCCCAGCGACCAGTTACGTCGGCGAGGCTCTATACCCTCTCTCAAATTTTGAGCTTCGCTATTCATGCCTCTCGGGCCTCGCTCGTCACCTGAATTCCAGCCGGACGCGAGCCGCCGTTTGACTCTGTGATCGCCTGGCGATAATAACCCATAAGCTTTTCTGGAGGCATCTCAGTTCGTTTGACAGATGCAACAATCCGGCCACGTGAAAGCACATCAAAACGAGACGCAAGGTCGGCGGCCCTCGCCAAATCGTGAGATGTCATTACAACCGTCCGTCCACGCGCCGCCACTTCACGCAATACGTTATCCAGCATCAGGCTAGCATCCTGGTCTAAACCGGTGTGGGGTTCGTCGAAAAGCATGACTTCTGGATCATGTAATACAGCTCGACCAATCGCCAGTCGTTGCTGCATACCGCGCGAAAAAGTCCGCACCAGATCGTGCCGCCGAGCCGTTAGCCCCACCAGTTCCAGGACTTCCGCCACACGTTTATCGAACCCAGTGACGCCATACATCTTGGAATAAAACCGCAAGTTTTCTTCCGCGGTCAAATCTCCATATAGCAACGGCTGATGGGATACTACACCCAGAATATGTCTCACTGCAGCCGCCTGACCCGGCAATCGAAAACCGGCGATCCGAACATCCCCCATTGCAGGTCTGGATAGAGAGGCCAATATTCGCAGAAATGTCGTCTTCCCGGCCCCATTCGGGCCTAGCAACGCTACAAACTCTCCACCATCCACTTGAAAATTCAGGTCTCTTAGAACCGTTTTCAAGCCAAATCGCTTAACAAGTCGATGGACTTCGATCATGTCATCAATTTCTTCAAACGGGCTTTCAACTCACCCCGCCTCTGCAAATACGCTTCCTCAGGCAACTGACCTTCCTGAAAGAGGTCGTCCAGAGCGAGAATGGCGTCCATAACCGATTCGGCGCTTTCGTTCTCAGCGATGACTTCATCGCTGGCGTCATTTTCTGGTTCTTCCCCAGGATTGTTGCGCCGGTAGAGCCATACACCTGCCAGGATCAAGACAATCCCTAAGGCGCCTAACCCAACAATCAGGTTTGAATTTGAGGTCACAGATACCGCTGGTCCGGCGCCGGTGGGCCGCCCTGTGACAGTCAATGACAGCTCGCTTCCTTTTGGCAGGCTTTTTCCGCTATACATGTGATATTGAGTGCCTTGCACATCCCGACTACCGGCATCCTCGATCCCTTCCCCTTTGACTTTAATGCTTTCCTCTGGTACTAAGATCACCACAGCCTTTGTTTCCATCGACATTGGACGCGAAAGCTCCAATTTCTTGTCATACGGCATTTGATATGCCACGAGCACCTGATATTCGCCTGCACCAGGACGAACAGGAACGGTATCCCCAAATCCATTCTCGGTTTTTAAATAACGGCCGCCAAGCTCTCCATCTTCAAATTCAATATTGCTGGCCTGGGCAGGTAAAGAAAACGTTAGCACCGGTTGACCTACCACCCTCGCCCGCACCGTTAGTTTGGTCGGGTTAGAAATCACGTATAGCTCAATCACCCGCACGGTTTTTTCATCTATAAATTCGAAAAAGAAATGCAGTCTGTCAACCGTCAATACAGAAGCATCATCCGTGGTATCGTACACCTGAATTGGGAGTTCGATTTTATTATTCGCAGCATCGCCTGTGACAAACTCCGAACTATAAACCGCGCCATCATAATTAACCGTTGATAAAAAACTGCGCCCAGGCTCTAATTCAATCCCATCGAAAGCATAAGTCCCATCTGCCAGGATGTTTGTAGTGGCAGTATATACCAACTCCATTTGGTCAAATGCATGGAGCATCACCTCGGAACCTTCCGGAATTGCACCACCCGAAGCATTCATGATGATCCCGGTTACCAAACCGTTGGATGACGCTGCTTGAGATGGCTCAGTTGCACTCACCGGGCTGATTTGGGCAATAACTGGTTCTTGGTCAGGATCTGGCGTCTTCTGATTCTCCGTTGCCAGTGCAACCGCGAAACTCAACGAGCGAATATACCCGCTCATATCCCAACGCTCTTCTTCAGATAATTTATCGGCAAATGCCGCCATATTCGGCGAAATTCCCTCACTTATCGCAGCAAAAAAGTCGGCTTCCGAACGGCTAGCCATATACTCCTGACGAGTAAAATCCGGCATCTTCAGGTTATCCGCCAGAGGGCCATCCCCTTCCCCACGATCCCCGTGGCATTGGGCGCAGTTTTCAGCATAGATTGCCTGGCTATTGGCATTGCTTTGATCCGTGTTTGAAAGACGATAAGTATAGGCAATGACATCCCATCTCTGTCGGTCTGTCAGACTGGCAAAGGGGGGCATAAATCGCTCCAGGTTTCCCTGGGTTACTATTTTGAACCATTGACCGGGTGTGGAATTGCGGGCAATTTCCGGCGAGCCAATCGCGGTCACCGGATTTGGCAAATCTTTGGCCTTGACCCCATTTCCTAAACCTGACGTACCATGACAAGGAGCGCATTTTTCAGCATAGATTGATGCGCCGGCGGAAGGATCTGGCGGAATCAATGGATATAATGGCCCGGTCGTACTTTCCGCCGGGGCAACCACAACCGGCTCTTGCTGGTAACCAGCAGGAGGGGTAACATCTGCTGCCAGGGTGAAATTGCAGCTAGAAAGAAATAACGATAGCACAATTGCAAGACTATAGTTCCGCAGCAGGGACCAATTTGATTTACCCTCCCCAGGCTTATAACGCGAGCAGATATCATCCATACCGCTATGAATTAGATTGAAATATCGCTCTATATTCATGCCGATTTTGCCCCGCACTTTGGACAGAACTTATCCGATTTTTGTAGCGGACCGCCGCACTTGGGGCAAAAACCAGCAGATTTTTCCTGTCGGGCACGTTTGCGATTAGACAGCATCATCTCGAGTTCATCATCCACAGAGGACACAGCTAAACCAGAGACTTCTTCTGGAAACGGATTGTCCATCACCACTCGTCTGAGATTGTTCATGAGTAACGGACTGCACCCGCCGGGCTTCGATAACGGCTTCCAGTTCATCTTCAAGAGAGTGATCGACTTCGCCGGGTTCTATCAAATCCAGCCGGCGTAAGGTATCCGCCCCTCTTTGCATCAATAACGCCCTTTGATAAGGATATTGATCCTCTGGGATCTTACCAAGCAAATGATCAAACTCTAATTCCTTCAACGCATTGACCAGACGGTCGCGCTCAGCCAACAAAGCCGAAATCTCATGCTCGTTTGGATCTAAGACGATAGATTCCTGTGGTTTTTTTTCCAGGAGAGGTCTACCAATATAAAAGCTCACCAATAACAAGAGTGCCAGAATCAGAAAAATCGATCCTATGTCCATTTGTCTTTTTATCTTTCCAATGCAGTCTTGACAACCATTTTGATTTCTTCGACCGATTCGAACGGGCTGATTTTTACATGGGTCAGAATACCATTTCGATCAATTACGTATGTTTCAGGGACGCCTGTCGCACGGAATGCATGATAGATACGTGTACCCAGATCTGGTCCGTTTGGAAAAGTAATATCGTAAGTGGCTAAATAATCCAGAGACTTCTTATCGGTATCCGTCCAAGCCACTCCGAGGAAGATGACATCCCCTTGTGGTTTATAGTAACGCCACGCAGCCTCTAAATCGGCCGCCTCCTGTGCGCATGGTTTGCACCAGGAAGCCCACAGATTTAGTACGATCACTTTTCCCTTCAGATCCGCGCTGTTGATCTGCTCTCCATCAAATGTAGTGAGTGTGAATGTTGGGGCTTTCTCTCCGATCTTCATCTGTCCTTTCTGGGCCTTCATCAGTCCCAAGAATAACAAGATCAATAACGCGACTAATCCCATCCAGGCGAGAATTCGCCCCCATCGGGGGCGGCTGCGTTTGGTTTTCTCTAACGTGGGGCCATTTATCTCTTGCGTCATTCCATCTCCTACAATTTCTTAAGTTCTTCTTCCAGGCGATCAAGATAAGGATCTTCAGACGTTACAGGTGGATTGTCAACCTTATCTGAAGAAGCATCGGGTGAACCACCGCGCATGCTCAGAAATGCCCGGTAAAGCAAATAGAAGCCTGCCAGAAAAGCTATGGGCGGAATTACATAGACCAGCCAATTTAAACCACGCGCTGGAGGGGTAGCTAATACTCGGTCGCCAAAACGTTCAACAAAAAAAGCTCTGATCTGTTGTTCATCCCAGCCTTCTGCTAATTTATCTCGGATCAGTTCGCGCCATTCAGCGCAAGCCTGGGTTGGGCATACATCCAGCGGGGTGTTTTCGCACACCGGGCAATACATATTCTTTGCAATGGCATTGACTTGATCGTCGGTAATCAAGCCAGGTGTAGGAACCGTATCCTGGGCAAAGACACTTCCACTCCACAGTAGAGTCAGGAGCAGTGAATAGAAAATGGATAACCAGATTTTCTTCATCATTTTATCAAAGCTATTGATTATTAGGCTTCTGCGTTCCGTCGTTTCAAGTCAGCCTGATAAGCCTTTCGCCGAAGACGAGCCTGCTCAAACTCCGGGTCTTTATCGGGCCACGCCGCTATCAAGGTTCCAAGAATGAATACCAACCCACCCAACCAGAGCCAGTTCACCAATGGGTTTTGATACACTTTAAACGAAGCGCCCTGTGATGAAACCGGCAACCAATCAACCAGGATTACATACAGATCATCTTCCCAGGTGCTGCGAACACCAGGGATAGTCATGGGCTGCTGGGATTCAAAGAAAAAATCACGTCGAGGATAAAGCTCTCCCACCTTTTTACCGTCTTTTTCTACACTTAACACCGCACGGGCCACATTCCTTCCATCTGCTGTATCAAAAATCGCCAACGATTGGTAGGTCAGGATGTAGTCAGCCATCGTGATCGTTCCGCCCTGAGGGATAGTCGCCTGGGTTTCTTTCTGAAAAATCTCGATTCCGATGATCCCGATAGCCATCAAGACGACCCCAAGATGAATGATATAACCGCCATAACGACGACGGTTACGCTCAATCATCGTGCGCAAGGCGATATAATAATTCTCGTTTTGACTGCGATGGCGAGCAAGTATTCCCCGCCAGAATTCATACAGCGTCACCGAGCCAACAAATGCAATCAGGAAGAAACCGACTAATGCCGCCCAATTTCGGATACCCATTAGCAAAGGAAAACCTAGGCCGACAATCAGCGAGAAAACGAATGGCTTCCACATCAGGCGGCCTAGAGTTCTGGCAGTTGAGAGCCGCCAGGCAGAAAGCGGCGCAATGCCCATTAAGAACAATAGGCCCGCAAACAACGGGGCAGTAGCCCGCTCATAAAAAGGCGGACCGACGGTCACCTTTTGTCCAGCGAACAGCTCCGAGACCAACGGAAAGATCACGCCCCAAAAACAGACGATTAATATACCCATAAAGAGCAAATTATTGAGCAGAAATAACGCTTCGCGGGAGAGGACCGATGTCATTTGCCCTTCGGACTTCAGACTATCCCAGCGCTTTAGCAGAAGATACATCGAAATCGCGAAAGTAAGCCCGATAAAGCCAAAGAACATTGGCCCGATCGCGCTCTGCGCAAATGCATGCACAGAAGAGAGCACCCCTGAGCGCGTGAGAAATGTCCCAAAAATAACCAGGGCATAGGTCAGGATGATCAGCACCATATTCCAATGCTTAAACAATCCGCGTTTCTCCTGGATCATCACCGAATGCAAAAAAGCCGTACCGGTCAACCAGGGCATAAAAGCGGATATTTCCACCGGATCCCAACCCCAATATCCGCCCCAGCCAAGCACATCGTATGCCCAACGCCCACCCAAGAGCAACCCAAGAGACAGAAACAACCAGGCGATCAATGTCCACCGGCGGGTGATGCGGATCCAACGATCATCTGTTCTTCCGGTTATCAGCGCGGCAATGGCAAATGCATATGGCACCACAAATGATACAAAGCCAAGGTAGAGCATCGGAGGGTGGATAATCATTCCGGGGTGTCGTAGTAATGGATTTAAACCTTGCCCATCTCGCATCGATGCGAGAACAGCTCCTGCTGGTTGGAACATCGTCACCTGAAATTCACCCCCCGGCATGCGCCAAATTCGGCTGAACGGATTTTCGAAAATGATGATCAAGAACAAGAAAAACGCCAGAGTGAATAGCGACACAACAATTACCCAGGGCAGGAATTCGCGATCGCGATCCCACTTTCGAAAGGTAACTGCCGAGGCAAAAGCTGACATCAGCCAGGCCCAGAACAGCAACGAGCCAGACTGTCCGCCCCATAGCGCTGTGATCCGCAAATAATACGGCATGCTATTGCTAGTAACCGATGCGACGTATTCCACTTCATAATGTCCTGTCACCAATAGGTACATCAGACCCACAGCAGAAACTGTAATGAGCGGGAAGGTAAGCAGCATTGCCAGCCGCGCGCTTTCTACCCACTCAGTTTTCCCATTTCTATCACCATAAATCGCGGCTACAATTCCGTAGACCGCTATCAAAAAGGCAATTACAAGAGCGCCAAAACTGAAATCAGCAACCATTAACAACCGCCTCGATTAGATTTCATTTTTTATTCTGCCTGATCCGGGAGTGCATCTTCGTATTTGGTCGGGCATTTCAAGAGCAATTCATCGGCCTGGAAAACGCCATCCGCGCCCATTTTTCCGGTGATAATCGCTTGCGCTTCATTGCGTAGCAGATCAGGCTTTGGACCGTTGTAGAGTACTACAAGCTTTTGTCTGCTTGGATCGATCACAGCATCATGAAGCACCGCCACTAAACCACCCTGTGCTTCGATCTCTTTATTGTCACCAGGGATATTGGCAATGGTGAATGTCAGGTTTAAGGTTTGCGGATCGTATTGAATCGAATCGCCAATCACCGCGCCAGAAATCCGCAAATCTCGCCCCTGCAGGTCAGCGCCCTTCGAATAGACCTCATCAACGGTCAGAAAATATTGAGCGCTTGCCTGAGTTGAAGAGATTATTAAATAAACCACCGCTGCTACGATCAACAGACCACCGATGATGAATTTCATCCGTCCAGCAGAACTGGTTTCCGTTTGAATGGTTTGCTCCATGAAACTTCCTCCATTTTATTTGGCGAATCTTCTTCGATATACTTAAGCTAAACAAGAATTTCCCTGCACAATAGGGGCAAGGAAATTCTGTCATAATAAGATTAACCTAGCCTGAGACTGTATAAAAAAACTAATGAGAATGTGTTAAGAAAATGTTATTACCGCTAACAGATCTCGATTAAACCCGTCCGAACAGCAAAACGAACCAAATCAACACACGAATGGATCTCCAGTTTAGACATGATTCGCTCGCGATGACGAGCCACGGTTTTATGGCTGATTCCGAGTTTTTCACCTGTCTCGATATTCGTCAAACCTTCTGTGATAAGCTTTAAGACCTGAATCTCCCTCTCCGAAAGCGTTTCCAGGCGATTTCTATCTTCGCTAGATACGCCATTCACTTTATCAGGAGATCTGGCTGTAATGGCTGATTCATGTGCCAGAAGGCGCTGGTAATCTTCTAACAAAAAAACAGTCAGAGCGGGTTGTAAATACACCTGACCGGCTACAACAGTATGTATTGCCCCCACTAATTCTTCTGCAGCCACTTGCTTTGTCACATAGCCATCCGCTCCGGCTGCCAGCATTTCAAGGAAATACTCCTTATCCGCATGGATGGTCAAAGCCAAAACCTTACAATCAGAGCAAACTTGTTTGATCTGGCGCGTCGCTTCGAGACCATCCATCCCATCCATCGTGATATCCATAATCACCAGATTCGGGGATACTCTAGAGGCCAGATCAATGGCTGCTGCTCCATTATTCGCCTCAGCCACAACTTCCAGTCCATCCTGTGTTTGCAGAAAAGTCTTTAATCCCGTGCGAACCACATCATGATCATCCACTAACATGAGCCTGATATTTTCCATATAATTTCCTCCATTTTGCCATCGTTAATCGATCATCAAGAATTAAAAATCGGTGGATGATTCACACCGCTTGAGTGGGAACCAGAATCTCGACCCGAGATCCCGAACCGGGAGATGTCTGTATGAACAACTCTCCGCCAACCGATTCAGCACGTTCACGCATCCCTGCCAGTCCCCACCCTCTCTTCGATGCCTGATCCAACACGAATCCAGACCCATCATCCGATATCTTTAGCGCAACCGACTCTGTTGTAAAGACAAGCTCCATTTGTGCCTGGTGCACACAAGCATGCCGATAGATATTCGTCAATGCTTCTTGCATGATCCGGTAGAGAGCGGTTTCGAGCATCGGGTCCAATCTTCGTTGTTGTCCTACCACTTGCATATCTATCGCCAATCCGGTTTGTTTTTCGGTTTCACGCACGTAGGATCGTAATGCAGGGATTAAACCGAGATCATCCAATTGAGCAGGGCGAAGGTCACGCACCAGCCGGGAGATTCCGTCAGCCATTCGGCGGCTCAGATTACGTAGATGTTCCAGTTGTTGGGTAGCATTGGAATAATCACCCACCAAATTCTGCAAGGCTGCCAGGTGGAGTGAAAATGCGGTTAAAGTCTGAGAGGTTTCATCGTGCAGTTCACGCGCCATTCGCTTTCGTTCTTCCTCCTGGGCCTGTACAATATGGCGCAGCAGATCCTGACGCATCATTTCACGTTCCTTCATTTCAGTCTCGAGTTGCTGGAGCGCCTCCAATCGGGCTTGTTGAGCAGATAGGAAAAGACGCTGCCGCTCGGTTTCGATCAATTGAGTAGCTTTGATCAACCCAAACGTGATCAGGATCGCCATTACAGCCCGGATTGTTTGAACCGGGATACCAGTCGCCTTAAGGAAGTTGCCTGAATTTATAACATTCGCTGGAAAGATATCTGCCTGAGGAACAATGACCTGGCTCAGTGAATAGATTACAAAAGCCCAGGCAGCCAGCCGTAAAGGATTCTTCAAGTTGGGCAAGCCTTGCTGGATAGCTCGATTGGATTCCCGATATAAGGCGATCCCTGCGATCATTGCACCTGGGATAGCCAAAGAATAACGCGTTGCGATATCGATATGCGCAAGAATATCACCATGCGAGTTCCAGACCGATATCCCCAATACCTGAATAGCCAAGGTATATGCAATGATTCCGGCAATCCACTTTGGTTTTTCTTTTCCGAATAAATCCCGTTCAGGGTACATTAATTGCAGTCCAAAAATAAGAAGGGCGCCGAACGAAATAATCAAAAGGCCTATTCTCAGCCAACCCAGAAGAATGGAATCCACATTTTCAAACCAACCGCTGTGGTTCAGAAACATCTCAAACCATTCATGTATGCCATGCAAGATACCAAAAACCACCAATGGTATCAGAAAACGGCGCTCCACAAGTATCGGCGACCGCCCTGCTTCAAATGACATCGCCAGTCCCATACTGAAGAAGGCCAGTCCATAAACGAAAAAAACCAGGGTGATCGTCATATCTACTATTTATTATATTCTAATCTTGGGTAATATTCAGTAATCTATTTATGGTGATTCACCCAATGTATTTATGACCAAATGCCTTTCCGAAACGCTGTTTTTGCCTTGAAAAGCTTATTTTGGGGTAATTTTCTAAGAAAACAGATATTTACCCTAATCAATTCTTAATTTTAGGGTATAATACCTATGCATAAATAGGTAGAATTCCCACTAATTACTGCTCTTGACGCGTATTCAAGTGGGTACTTTACATCAAAGATTAACTTTTTGGAGGTTTTACGCTAGAACAAAATTTTGTTTCCGTATTGGATTTTATATACTGAATAAATCACTTAGAGGAGAATATATATGAAAACGAAATGGATCATCATTGGAGGAATGTTACTGATATTTCTGTTCGCCCTGGCAGCCTGCCAGCCAGCTCCAGCGCCAACCAGCGCTCCTGTGGAGGCAGTTCCATGCCCAACAGCAGCGCCATGTCCGGAATGCCCGGCTTGCCCGGCTCCGGAAGAACCATTGGTGAAGGACGTCCCATTCCAGGAGATGTGGGCTGGCTCCCCGCACAACCTGGCGGACGCAGAAGCATTCAACCATTGGAATGAAGAATCACCTGCCGAAGTCCCAACAGATTGTGCAAATTGCCATACTTCCCAAGGGTATGCAGAGTTTGTTGCCACTGGCAGTGTTGCTAGCCCGATCCCGGCTCCAGCCGGAACGATCCAATGCGTTGCATGCCATAATGAAGCCACTGCGAAGCTGACCAGCGTAAAATTCCCTGGCAAAGTCGCTCTGGAAGAAGGCGCAGAGCCCGTTAACATTGAGTTGACTGGTTTAGGTCCAGAAGCGCGCTGCCTTGTCTGCCACCAGGGGCGCGCCTCAAAGAGCAGTGTGGATGAGACTCTGGCCAGATTCAATGCGACCGAAGATCTGGACACAGTCCCAGCTGCGGTTGAAGAACGCACCCTCGGTTTTATCAATATTCACTACTTCCCTGCCGCAGCTACGCTGTATGGCAGCATGGTAAAAGGCGGGTACGAATATGATGGCAAGTCTTACGATGTCAAGAACGATCACGTCGAAGGCTATGACACCTGCATCGGCTGTCACAATTCGCATACCCTTGAGGTAAAGCTAGACGAGTGTAAAACGTGCCATACAAATGTTGCCAGCCTGGAGGATGTACGCAACATCCGCAGCGCCGGCTCAATGGTAGATTATGATGGCGATGGCGACATACAAGAAGGCATTGCCAGTGAGGTTGCCAGTCTGCAGACCGCGCTGCTGCAGAATATCCAGGCCTATGCAAAAGAGGTGGGCGGCGCAGCAATTGCCTATAACCCGGCAAGCTATCCTTATTTCTTTGCCGACACAAATGGAGATGGCCAGGTCGGCGACGATGAGGCCAATGCTGGAAATTCATATAAGAACTGGACTGGGCGTTTGGTAAAAGCAGCCTACAATTATCAGATGTCGGTGAAGGATCCTGGCTCTTATGCTCATGGCGGCAAATACACCATCCAGTTACTCTATGACTCAATCTCTGATCTGAACGAGAAAGTCAGCAGCCCGATCGATATGACCGCGATGAACCGTATCGATGCAGGTCACTTTGCTGGCTCACAGGAGGCTTTCCGTCATTGGGACGCCGAAGGCATGGAAGTCCCTGGCGCCTGTGCAAAATGTCACTCTGCCACTGGTTTACCGGTTTTCCTTAAAAATGCGGTCAATATCGCCGAGCCAGCTTCGAATGGTTTGAATTGCACAACCTGTCACAATGACTTGAGCACCTTCACCCGCTTTACTGTCAACCAAGTTAAGTTCCCAAGCGGAAAGTCGATCTCTTTTGGCGATGAAAACGACTCCAACCTGTGTTTGAACTGCCACCAGGGTCGTGAGTTCTGCGGCCAGCATCAACTCGGTCGTCACTGCCGCTGGTGTGGGAGATGATGAGACTTCCGAAGCGCTCCGGTTCCGCAACCCTCACTATTTCGCCGCCGGCGCAACGCTCTTTGGAACCGAAGCGATGGGGGCCTATCAATATGACGGCAAGGAATATGATGGACGCAATCTACATGTCCAGGGATCCCAAACATGCATTGAATGTCATGACGCCCATGCATTGAAAGTCTCTGTAGAGAAATGCTCCACCTGCCACGTCTCCGTTCAGGCTTTAGAAGACGTCACCACAATCCGCATGTCCACGGTGGATTACGATGGAGATGGAGATGTAACCGAAGGACTTGCTTTTGAGGTTCAGTCTTTCCAGGATGCTCTGCTGGTTGCCATACAACAATACGTAACCGATCAGGGACTGCCCGCTATCGTGTATAGTCCCACGACCTATCCATATTTCCTGGTGGATACGAATGCCAATGGCACCATCGATAGCGGTGAAGGCGGATACGCCTCCTGGACTCCCCGTTTGTTGCGAGCCGCTTACAATTACCAATGGACTGCTAAAGACCCAGGAGCATTTGCTCATAACGGCGCTTATATCATGCAAGTAATCTATGACAGTCTGCAAGACCTAGGCGCAGATGTACAATCGCTGACCCGTCCGGAAGTAACCATTCCTCCGGCTCAGTAATCAGCCAATCTCAATAGATAAAAAAACCGGGCTTCGTTTGAAGCCCGGTTTTTCGTTTTTGGGGATGCAGTTCAGTTTATCCGTAATTGCGTCCCGCAAGCCCGGCAAAAACGGTCACCCGACGAAGCGCGCTTACCACATTGGTGACAGTAAATATTCCGCTCTTGTCCATCATCGTTCAGGGCTTGAGAAGTCGCACTTCTTCGATTGCGGTGTTCCTTCTTGGTTTGACCTTTTCGACGTCCAGATTGCCAATACCAAACCCCGCCTCCGATAATCAATGCCAAACCCAGAAACCCCAAAACCCAGGGGAGGATCGAAGTCATGCTGGCCATTCCGGAGTTAGAGCCATCGAGTGGTGCGCTCGGCTCGACTGTCAAATTATTGAAGCTCAATTCATCCGTCTCTTTTTGGTATTCGACTGAAATCTCGAATGTCTGACCTTTGGATAATGGGCCAATGTTCATTTGGTAATATGTAAGTCCATCAGTTCCCTGCCGAGCAGATACCATCCCTGGCTTAATTTGAACCTCGCTGGCATCAATGGGTCTCTGAACTTCAACGCTGAAGGCATCTACCGCGTAATCCCCCGGCCATGTATATTGAAAGCTCCGTTGATTACCATCGATATGCAACCCTGGATCGTAATATTCCAATTGGATTTCCGGGGCAGTCGCTTGAAAAACAACTCGGGTCCAACTCGCATCTGGTTCTTGCTCGAACGGGACTGAAATCAACGCGCCTCCGGGTTGCTGAACAGCCACTGCATGTGGCGCACCCGAACCAGCGGGAATACGCACGCTCATCTGATAAGGTAGGGAGACCTGTGGCGAAAGCGTGATGTGATAAATTACTAGCGTTGCAGGACGATCAAACTCTGGCCAGAGATCTATGGAAACTGCCGCGAGCGGCGATTCGCTCTGAGCGAGCGCGTTGAATGGAAACAACAAGACCAAAAATATGAATATTGCTATGATCCGCTTAGCCATGCCGTTTCAGTTACTCCTTTAGAATTGAATTCGGATTTTTATCCAGCTTCCCCTATTGCCTGGCGGACCTGCTGAACATGATCACCAAATATCTCGGTGTAGCGCATTTCATCTCTCCGCGGCCGGTCGAACGCAACTGGTAAATCCAGACATAGCCTGCCCGGACGGTGGCTGATTACCAGCACGCGGTCAGCCAGGAAGAGCGCTTCTGTGATCGAATGGGTAACCATGATCACTGTTTTCCGCTGCGCCTGCCAAATGCGGAGAAGTTCATTCCCCATCCGTTCACGGGTCAGAGCATCTAATGACCCAAATGGCTCATCCAGGAGCAGCACATCCGGGTTATGAACCAGGGCTCGAGCTATAGCGACCCTTTGAGCCATGCCGCCAGATAAATCGCGCGGCAGCGCCTGCTCAAACCCTTCCAGATTTACCAATTCTACCATTTGATACGCTTTTCGAGTTGCCTCAGATTGCGTAAAACCATCCAACTCTAGCGGAAGAATGATGTTTTCCAAAACATTCCGCCAGGGCATCAAGTTCGCTTTTTGGAAGACAAAGCCCACACCCCGGCGAGGTCCACATACCAACTCTCCATTAGACAAAACATCGCCGGAGGTCGCTAAAAGCAATCCCGCCAGGATGCGCAACAGCGTGCTTTTCCCGCTTCCAGACGGTCCAAGAACACATACAAACTCCTGCGGCTGAACAGAAAAGCTCACCCGATCCAAGGCGCACAACCCACCATTGCCGTTTGGGAAAACCGCGCTGACATCACGCACCTGGATCAGGTCAATCCCCGGATCGATCATCCCTTGCTGAACTTTCGGTTTTTCATCCGAGCGAATCATTCCAATACGCCTCTTAGAGGAATACACCATAAATAATCGGTGTATTTATTTGTTCTCCGTTTCAATAAAATCATTTGAATAGACTTTGCTTAAATCTAACGGCTGCACAATCATGCCCATATCGATAAGTACCGCTTGCATATTTTTCCAAGATTCTGGCTCGGAATAACCTAAATGATCGGTCTCCCAAAATCCCAAAGACGCCGCCAGTATGGCTTTTTGAACTTCCTGGTCTGCCTGGTCCAATTCTTCAACATATTTTTTACAAATCTCATAAGCTTCTTCTGGATGGTCTAGCGTATAAACGATCCCTTTTAAGATAGCTTGGGCCATTTTACGAACTAATTCCGGATCGTTTGCTATCGTGGTTTCGTTTGTTAGCAGGCCATTAGAAGCTAACTGAACATAATCTGCCACCCGAATAATATCCACCGGATAACCGTTTTTCTCCAGTTGGATCGGCTCGTTATTGGCATAGATCGAGACAGCATCCTGCTGCCCTGCCATCAGAGATTCGACTTGGTTAAAACCAATCGAATCAAGGGTTACATCTTCTTCAGTTAATCCAGCGACATTGAGCAGAGCGCGCAGGCCGATGTAATTTGCCCCAAAAAGACCGGGCAAGCCGATTTTCTTCCCTTTCAGATCAGCCGGTGTGGCAATTCCTTTCTCTTTCAACGCGGCGACAGCCACCGGATAATCTTGCCACCATGCCAGTACATACACCACGGGCAATCCCTGAGCGCGCGCCAGCAATACTTGCTCGCCAGAAACAAGCGAAAACTGGATCTCATTTGCTCCAACCAGGGCAACCCCATCTGTTTCATAACTGTAATCAAATTCAATCTCTAAGCCAGCCTGACGAAAATATCCTTTCTCTGACGCCACATAAAAAGGGGCGTATTGCACATTTGGGATATAACCCATCGGCAATCGGATAGGTTTCAATTCCACCTCTTTTTTATTCGGCGACGAATTCGCGTTGCATCCTGCCAATGCGATGCTGGTGATCAATATCAAGAAAAATAAGCGGCGCAACATTTTTTCTCCTTAGATTTTTATTCGGTTTGCGGCTGATTCTTCGGGTTGATCTCGCCATGCGAGCAGCTTCTTCTCCATCAGAATGACCAAAACATACAAGGTCAAAGCGACCAAAACCAGAGTGAATACAGCAACAAACACCAACGCAGTATCATACAAGCCGCGAGCCCGGTTGATCATGAATCCAAGGCCACGGTCTGAACCGATGAATTCGCCCACCACCCCCCCAATCACAGACAAAGTAGCTCCAATCCGCAAACCGCCCAGAAATACTGGCAAGGCTGCTGGGATTTCTAAAAAGCGGATTGTCTGCCATCGGTTCGCCCGCAATGAACGCATCAGATCGCGCAGATCTTCCGGAACTGAACGCAGACCAACCACAGTGTTGACCAAGACCGGAAAAAAAACTATCAAGGCGCATATTAACACCTTTGAAAACAGCCCCGATCCAAACCAAATCACCAGCAAGGGTGCGATAGCCACCACGGGGATGGATTGGCTAGCGACAATATATGGAGACAGCAACTTCTCCATTAATGGAGATTTTGCCAGCAGATATCCCAATATCGATGCGGCGCCTACTCCCAAAGCTAATCCAGTCAATACTTCCGTCAGTGTCGCCTGAAGGTTTCTTAACAAGCTGCCATCCACAAGCGCCACAACAAATCGCTCCCCAACCAGTCGAGGGGATGGGAGTATAAATGATGGAAAGCGCCCTATCCGGACCGCTGCTTCCCACAGCAGTAAAACCGCCAGGATAGAGAATATGACCAGAATCAATCGACCCAGATTGATCTTATACAAACCTGCCTGCCCGCGTTGATTGACTGACAACTTATCCACCACAACAAAAACCCCGATCTAATGAACGGGGCAAAGGTGATTAATTCCGCGCAAGCTGCTCAGGCTAACTTACAGCCTGGTGTAACGCGAAAACCTTCTTTCATCCGGACTATACCGTCGGCTCCGGAGTTTCACCGGATCATGTCCTGGTAATCCAGCCTTTCACAAGCTGCATTTTCCAAAACTCGCGGGCTTTACCGCCGATCGGGAATCAATCTGCTTAACGTAATGCTCGCAGATTTCACCCTGCCCCGAAGGTTGTCCACATTCTATCCGATAAGTGATGAATGTGAACGCTCAATTGTAAATTCTTTAACTATTATAACCGAATGGTTAAATTTTGGAATGATTGGTATACTTCTTTTCAAGAGTATCCCTGCCGAAGAGGAACTTATCCGAGTATCGAAACGTCCTATTTCCATGTCTCAACACTACCGGCCGAAAGCCCAGGCAATGATATCTCATTCCTCCGGTCTGAGGCATCAGCAAGCGCCCTCCCCAGCCAACCATTTATCGCCTGCGCACTCACCGGAGAGGCCAGATTAGCCCGTTCTTGGGATTAATTGGACTGTTGATTGCTGGGGTATTCATCACGTTACTCATCGGCCTCAAGCGGAATCGCCATTGCTTATAGCTATTATCAGTTTGGTAACCGCATCTTTCCTGGCATAACGGTCCAATCCATCGACTTAAGCGGCATGAGTTCAACGGAAGCTGCAGAAATGCTTGAAAGAAGTTGGAATTTGGATACCATCCTTGTGGCAACGAACGGAATCCAATCACAATCGATCCACCCATCCCAACTTGGATTATCCCTGGATACAACCAGAACAGTCCAAAACGCTCTAATCATCGGACGATCCGGGACGATGACTATGCGTCTTGGACAGATCGCGTCAAGCATTATGGATGGTTGGCAAATTGAGCCTATTTTGGAGGTTAATCCTAAGGCTACCCATCTGGGATTGGAAGCTCTCAGCCCACAGATGAGCCAGCCTGCTACAGATGCCACTATTCGGGTGATCGGTACGGACATCGTGGCCGTCCCAGCTAAGCCCGGCTATACCATCCATATCGAGCAAACTCTCCTCAATTTGATTGAGGATCCAAACACCGTCTTGGCTGCTCGCGAGATCCAATTGAGCTTGCAGCCGGTAATCCCCACCATCACAGATGTCACTCCTGTGCTGGAAGAAGCCCAGCGTTTGCTGGAGCGACCCAACTCGGTGCAAATCTATGATCCCATCAGCGCTGAGAGAATCAGCATGCCGATACCGAAAGAGCGCTTGGCAAGCTGGCTTCAAACTGAGCTAAGAGACCAGGGCATAGAAGTCACTTTGGATGAGGCCGGGGTATCCGCGTATCTCAATGAGATCGCTTCACAACTTGGGCCGGGACGCTCCATCGAATCATCCGCTTACAGCCAGCCATTGACGGAAGCAATTATACACGGATCGCCATACTGGGTTATCGTCAACCACCCTGCCACCACTTATATTGTCCAGCCCGGCGATACCATGTTGAAGATCGGGTGGAAATCAGGGATCCCTTATTGGATGATCCTCAAAGCAAACCCTGGCTTCGATCCCGAATCATTGCTCGCAGGCAGTGAGTTGATTATCCCATCAAAAGACGATTTGATACCACTACCGGTTGTAGCCAATAAACGGATCGTGATCAATCTTAACAAACAGCGCCTCCTGGTCTATCAGGATGGCAACCTGCTAAGTCAACATATCATCAGTACAGGGATTGACCGTTCACCCACGCAACCAGGTGTATTCCAGGTGCAAAGTCACGATCCGAACGCTTATGCATCCGTGTGGGACCTTTATATGCCCCATTTCCTGGGAATCTATGAAGCCTGGCCCGGTTTTCTCAATGGTATCCATGGACTTCCCCTTTTATCTAACGGCCAAAGAATGTGGGCAAACAGCCTGGGCAGACCGGCATCCTATGGCTGCATCATTCTAAGCCTGGAAGATGCACGATGGCTTTATAATTGGGCAGAGAATGGCGTCATTGTCGAAATTCGCGAATAAAATCCGAGCATCATTATAAACACCACAACGTGAGGTTAATATGCCTGACAAGTCTCTCAAATGGATTTCTATCAGGATCACCATAATCCTGACTATCGGTATGCTGGTTATAAGCGCCTGTCAACCCGGGCCTGGGATCCTGCGCCAGACAACTGTACCGGTAGAAATCGAAAAACCATCGACGCCATCGAACGATTTTCAAGACAGCGGTCTACCCGTGGTGGATGATGGCTCGCCTCTGCCGCCAATTATTGTCGCCCAACAACCCACCAATGGCGTTGAGTTTCCTGTGAACGGGCTGATCAGCATCACATTCGACCAGCCAATGGATCAAGATACGACCAGTTCGGCCTGGCAGTTGTTGGATCCATCCGGCTCAAACATCCATGGTGATATCTCTTGGGAAAACGAGCGTACGTTACTCTTTAAACCTGCCAGTGAGCTGGCAAAAGGTTCGCTTTACAAAGCCAATTTGTCCGCCGATGCGACCAGCGCCAAGGGAATTGCCCTGAAGGATGCGCATCATTTTCAATTCACCACGATGAGCGACCTGGAGGTGAGCCAGGTTTTTCCTGATAATAGAGCCAGAAGCATTGCTACAGATGCAGTAATCACCGTCATATTTAACCGGCCTGTCGTCCCTTTGGTGGTCGCAGAAGAGCAATCGAAGCTGCCCCAACCCTTGCAAATCACCCCAGAGACGTCTGGTAAGGGGGAATGGGTCAATACATCCGTCTATGCCTTCAAACCCGACCAGGCGTTAAAAGGCGCCACCACATACACCATTTCTGTCACAGCCGGATTGGAGGATGCAACTGGTGAGACCAGCCTGGTTCACGATTATTCCTGGTCTTTTATCACCACTGCACCGGGAATCGATTCATTTAGCCTTTCAACTGGCCAGGTAGACCCCAAAAGCAATCCTGAGGATATCCTACCAGATGTTTATTTTACGATTCGCTTTCTGCAACCGATGGATCAGAGCAGCGTCGAAGAGGCTTTGTCTCTGGTTTCTCAAACAGAACAGCAAATGCAATTTGATACAAAATGGAATGAAACTTCAACGACCATCATATTTACCCCCACCCAACAATTAGCGCTGGATACTGAATTTGCCCTCGATTTGCGCACCAGCGCCCAGGCAGAGAGCGGCGGCGCATTGCCAGAAGGATTACATTGGCAGTTCAAGACTATCCCACAACCAGCGGTCCTATTTACCCTGCCAGATGATAATGCCGGTCAGGGGGAATTCAGCCGGAATTATATGATCAAGTTCGCTTCTCCGATGCGCATTGACACGGTCAAAGAACGCATCATTATCACCCCTGCCCCAAAAGAAGAGATTGAATGGTGGTACAACGAATGGGATTGGTCGATGAGCGGTTACTTCCTTGAGCCTTCGACCTCTTATGAAATCCGTTTTCTGGCGGGCATGGAGGATATCTACGGCAACGCCACCCAAACCGAGAAAGTTGTCCGATTTACAACCAAGATGCGACGCCCATTCTCCAGCTTAGCAATGCCGCATGAGGTCCCGATCTTTCGCGCTTATGGGCCTATCGAATCGCAGCAATTTTATGCAACCTGGATCAATGAGGAGAGTGTCAGTTTTACTCTGGCCTCGATTACTCCTTCCCAAATGGTCAGTTTCTTGAGTGGTGAAATCAGCGCCTATCGTTATCACCCGGGATCGCAAACAGTTATCCAGGAATGGACAGTGAGATCTGACGGAAAGTTAAACGAAAGGGTTGTAAAAGATTTTCAGATCAGCGGCGCGTCAGGAAAACGGTTGCCGCCGGGGTTTTATTTCCTAGGGATGGATTCACCCGGCACAGTGCATAACGAGAATCTATTTGGCGATTACCGCTTAATAGTAGTTTCCAGCGCCAACCTGACCTTGAAATCATCTCCAACAGATGGGCTGGTATGGCTGACCGACATTGAAACGGGTAAACCAATCCAGGATGTCAACCTCACCATTTATGATCGTTCGTTTCAAGCCATCGGCAGCGGCATCACCGGATCAGATGGAAGTCTTCACCTGGATCTGCCAGCGCCGGAGAACAGCTACGATCCTATCTTTGCCATTGCCGATGATGGCGGCGACCCAAGCGATGCACAAGTTTTCGGCTTTGCCTCAAGCGATTGGGGCAGCGGCGTTTCGATGTATGATCTGGGAATTTGGAGCGATTATTATGTTCAGGCCAACCAGCCCAGTATCTACCTGTACACCGAGCGACCGCTCTACCGACCGGGCCAACCCGTTTATTTCAAAGGCATCTTGCGGCTGGATGATGACCTGGAATATCGCCTGCCTGAAATTGAGCGGGTATCGCTACGGATTAATAGCTTCAAAGATACCGTTTACGATGAAGAACTTGATCTCTCAGAATTCGGCAGCTTCTCTGGCAAGTTCTTGCTCGATCCTGAAGCTGCCCTGGGGTACTACACCATCGAAGTCAGCCTGCCTGGCAGCGACCAGGTGATCGGGTCATTGACATTCAACGTGGCTGAATACCGCAAACCCGAATTTCAGGTGAATGTCAGCGCCGAGCCGCAAGACGTGTTGGGCGGCAAAGACTTCATTGCCAGCCTAAAGGCGGATTATTATTCCGGCGGAGGGGTGGCGGAGGCGAAAGTCCAATGGACCCTGACCTCCGAACCGTTTGCCTTCCAGCCGCCCGATGAGTTCAGCAGCTATAATTTCCAGGACTACGAGGAAGATATTTACCGCTATGAGCAGGACCTGGGCGGCAGCCGGTTGATCGCCGAAGGTGAAGGTCTGACGGACGCTACCGGTCAATTCAGCCAGACGCTTCTCGCCGATCTAAGCGCGGTTAAGACCAGCCGCCAACTTGCCTTCGAGGCCACTGTCACCGACCTGGCCGAAAGTTCTGTAAGCGGTCGAGTTGCGATCATGGCTCATCAAAGCCAGGTCTACCCAGGCGTCAAACCCCAGGTCTATATCGGACAAGAAGGTGTTGAACAGACATTCGATATCATCACCCTCGATTGGGATGGCAACCCATTAGTTGGTCAGGCGATGAGCGTAGAGGTAGTCGAACGCCGCTGGTACAGCGTTCAGGAACAAGATGCCAGCGGGCGTGTAACCTGGACTTCCTCGGTGGAAGAAATCCTGATTCAAAGCACCTCCGATCTGATTACCGGTAGTCAAGGTAAAACTTCTGTATCCTTTGTTCCACCGAATGGCGGCATTTTCAAAGCCAAAGTGACCACGCTGGATTACAGCGGGAATGCCAGCAGCGCCAGCGCAACCATGTGGGTGGCGGGTAAGGAGTATATCCCCTGGCAGCAAACCAATAACCGCAGCTTTGATCTGGTTACAGATCAAAAGAAATATATGCCCGGAGACACCGCCCAGGTATTAATAGCTTCGCCATTCGAGGGAGACGCATATGCTCTGGTGACGGTCGAACGCGGCAAGATCCGCTTCCAGGAAGTGATCCAACTCACAAGCAACAGCACGATCTACGAGCTGCCGATTACCCCTGACCTTGCGCCGAACGCATATGTTTCGGTCTTGATTATTAAAGGCGTGGACGAGAACAACCCGCGCCCCAATTTCAAAATGGGCGTGCGCGAGATTCAAGTGGACGCCAGCCAGAAAATGCTTCAAGTTCAACTGATCCCGGATCGTTCTCTCGTCGGGCCTGGCGAGCAAGTGGGCTTCACTGTGCGCACGCTGGATCATCTCGACCAGCCAATCAGCGCAGAGGTATCCCTCGGGTTGAGTGATCTGGCTACTCTTTCACTGCTGCCGCCAAACTCAGAGCCCATCCTGGACTTCTTCTATTCCAAACGCAGCCTGGGAGTCCGCACCTCCGTACCGCTTTCTCTCAATGTGGATGACTTTTAATGCCGAGATCGAGGAAAATTTGCCGAGTGGCGACTTTCAAGGTTCGGGCGGGGGTAAAGGCGAGGGCGATCTGGGCGTTGTAGAAGTCCGCCAGGATTTTCCGGACACAGCCTTCTGGGATGCGCATGTCATTACCGGTGAGAATGGTGAAGCAAACGTTTCGTTGACCCTTCCGGATAATCTCACCACCTGGCGAATGGATGCCAGGGCAGCCACACAGGACACCCTGGTCGGACAGACAACCATCGACATCGTCAGCACCATGCCTTTGTTGGTGCGACCGCAAACACCGCGCTTCTTTGTCGTTGGCGATCAAGCCCGCATCGGAACAGCCGTACATAATAACTCCGATCAGACTCTGACCGTCCAGGTAACCCTGCAAGCGGAAGGTCTGACTCTGCAAGACTCAACCAGCCAGACTGTGGAGATCGGAGCAAAAAAGCAGGCATATCTGACCTGGGAAACTGAGGTGGATATGGACGCCCAGCGCGTCGACCTGGTCTTCAGCGCCGAAGGCGGTGGTTTTCAGGATGCCAGCCGCCCGCCTCAAGGGACCCTGGATAACCAGGGCATCCCGGTCTACCGTTATGAAGCCTCAGAGACCATCGGCACCTCCGGTCAATTAACTGGTGAAGGGACGCGCATCGAGTCGATCTACTTGCCTCAATCGATCCCTGCTACCAGCGGAAAACTGATCATCCAGGTCTCGCCATCCCTGGCAGCCGGGATGACTAATGGCCTGGTATTTCTGGAACACTTTCCATACGAATGTATTGAACAAACTGTTTCACGATTTTTGCCAAATGTCATTAGCACACGAGCCCTTAAATCCGCTGGGATAGACAATGGCGAGCTGGAGAAGAATCTGGCAGATCAGGTCAGCACCGCCATGCAGCGCCTCTACAACTGGCAAAATTCCGATGGAGGTTGGGGATGGTGGACGAATGAGAAGAGCGATGCTCTTACATCAGCTTATGTGCTCCTGGGAATGATCGAAGCAAAAGATGCCGGTTATCCAGTCGATGCAGCCGTTATAGAACGGGCTGCTAACTATTTACGAACCCAGATTTTGTCCATCCAGGGACTAAAAGATCCAACAATAGTAAATAGGCAGGCGTTCCTGCTCTATGTACTGGCTCGCAACGGTTCCCCAGATGTCAGCAGCGCGGTGCAGCTCTATGAGCACCGTCTGCGAATGGCTCTTTACGCCAGGGCATTCCTGATGCAGACTTTGTATATCATCGATCCTGATGATCCACGCCTGCCCGCACTGCTCTCTGATTTCGCCAGCACCGCAATTCTCTCATCAACGGGGAGTCACTGGGAAGAAGAAAATACTGACTGGGTCAACTGGAATACAGACACACGCACAACTGCCATCATCCTTTCTGCTCTAAGCCAGATCGATCCTAACAGCTCTCTTAATGTGAATGCTGTGCGCTGGTTGATGAGCAACCGGACAGGCAGTCACTGGCAAGGAACCCAGGAAACAGCCTGGACCCTGATGGCGCTAACCAATTGGATGGTTGCCAGCGGCGAACTCAATGCGAATTATCAATATGCCTTTGGTCTGAATGGCGAGCGTCTTGGTGGGGGCACAGCAACCAACGAAAACCTGCGCGAATCACTCAAAATACAGGTCGATATCTCCAACCTGCTTAGAGACCAGGCCAATCGATTAGCCTTCACTCGAGACGAAGGTGCAGGCAACCTGTATTACACTGCCCACCTGCAAGTCTCCTTGCCAGTTGATCAGGTTGAGCCGCTTGAGCGTGGGATCGTGGTCTCGCGGAGTTATTATAGCCTGGAAGACCCCAAGGATGGGGTAGGCAACAATACCCCCATTACCCAGGCGAAGCTTGGCGAATTATTGCTGGCCAGGGTAACAATTGTTGCCCCCAATGCGCTGCACTACCTGGTTGTGGACGATCCACTTCCAGCCGGGCTTGAGGCGGTTGACCAAAGCCTGAGCACCAGCCCCCAAAGCCTCGAAGTCCCTCAACAATACTCGTGGAATGATATCTTCTGGCGAGGGTGGGGCTGGTGGTATTTCAGCCATATCCAGCGTCAAGATGAGAAAGTGACGCTTTCGGCTAGCTACTTGCCAGCCGGGACATATGTCTACACTTACTTGGTCAGAGCCGGCACCGCAGGCATTTTCAAAGTCATCCCCACAACCGCCCAGGAATTCTACTTTCCTGAAGTCTATGGTCGTGGAGCCGGTTCCATGTTCACCGTCACGCATTAGTAGGATATAATCGGGTTAGCCAAATACGATCATACACAGGAGGTGTAAGAATGGGCTGGTTTATCCTTATTCTATTCATTATTATCGTTTTAATTGTTTGGGTCGCGCTCACTCGCAATGCTAAACAAAGCAAACCCGATTTCGAAACAAAGGCGCATGGCGAAGAACATCCTGTTGAAGCGCCCCATGAGCCAATGCTTGAGGTACGGGCTGTCGAGACCGTCGAAGCCGTGATCGAAGAACCCTCTGCAAATGTTTCCATCCCTGTGATGGATGACCTGAAAATTGTTGAGGGTATTGGACCAAAGGTTAGTGGGCTTCTAAACGCAGCCGGCATCATGAATTTGTCTCAACTGGCCGAGGCGGAAGTAAGCCAATTACGGGAAATACTGGATAATGCGAGTTTGAGGTTTCTGGATCCAACCACCTGGCCCGAACAAGCCCGCCTGGCAGCAGAAGGCCAAATAGAGAAACTAGAAGCCTTTCAGAAAAGCCTCAAAGGCGGGCGCAAAACCAGCTAATTCCAAAAAGACATCCCACTGATTTATTCTGCGGGGTGTCTTTTATTCGATCACCCAATAAACGATCTGAGGAACTCGTTAAAATCTCGCCATCCGGGCTAATTGCTGTCGCCCAGGCGTGATGTTCTCCCGCGGTCAACATCCACCAGATCTGGAATGGAGCGGTATTGGCGTCCCCCACCCGGGTCCCATCTACCCAAAATGTGACCTGCTCAACTTCCGAAGGCCCAACCGCTTCAAGCAGTATTCGCTGTGATTCGAGTGAAACACCCCGCACCAAGCGATAGGTGCTGCCATTTGCTGGCGAATTCAACCGCAGATCATACATAGAAGCGATGGTTTCATCAGACACTTCAATAGGAGGATCGAGTTGTGTGTAGTTCTCCCCTTGTCCTTTGACCAATAAATCCCCAGCCAAAAAATCAGAATAAAGAACCAGCCCCGCTGCATGTGCCCAATGCCAGGCCTGTGGCGGAAGATCCATCAGCAACTTTTCGACACGTTTCTCCGAAGGCGTGGTTTCATTTGCCATACCACCCGTCCTGGAATCAAGAATAACCCGGCGGTAGGTCGTATCAATTTGAGTTGGCTGCGTACTATCAATAAACCATTCCAACCTCCGGTAAGGACACAAATCGGAGGGCAGAAGGCCGGAGATAGCGCAAATCTCGGTCTGCGCCATCCCCGTGGGAACCGAGAAACCAGTTTTTGGTTGCTCCGAAAGGACATCTCGCATGAATTCATGCCAGATCGGAGCGGCCCCACTCAGGCCATTTACATCTCGCATTGGCTCATAATCGGTGTTTCCCGACCATACCCCTACTACCAGCTCGGGTGTGTAACCGATCGTCCAGTTATCATGAAAATTCGAGGTGGTTCCCGTCTTTACGGCTGCTTGCCGGTCCAGGCGAAGCAAACTGTTCGCTCCAAAACCCAACCGACGGGCATCTGGGTCACTGAGGATATCGCTAATCAACCATGCAACACGCTCATCAATCACCCGAATCTGCCCGCTAGACTCAGGTTGATAAACCAACTGATTGGTTGGGCTGTGCGCATCTAAGATCAGGTCAGGCTCAACCCGGTAACCCCCATTTGCAAAAGTGCCATAGGCAGCGGTCAACTCCATCAATTGCACTGCGCCGCCGCCCAGAGCCAAAGAGAGATCATAATCTTCAGGATCCCCAAGCGTAGAAAGACCCATTTTCTTAGATAAATCAAAAAGCTTGCTTAACCCAATGTGGTCAAGAGTCGCAACAGCCGGAATATTTAATGACGAAGCCAGCGCTTCGTGGACCAGCACAGGTCCATGTTCGCTCAGGTCATAATTGGAAGGGATGTAGGCCTTGCCATCCAGGGTTGTAAAAGAGGTTTGCACATCTAAAATCATAGTCGCAGCCGTCCAGCCGCCTGCCGCACTGCTCGGATCAAGCGCAACAGCATAGACTAACGGCTTCAGAGCTGAGCCTGGCTGGCGAGGTGAGATCGCCATATTGATTGCCCCGCCATAGTCAGCATCAAAATAATCCGGGCTGCCAACCAGGGCTAAGACCTCGCCTGAAACTGGATCAAGAGCAACCAGAGCAGCATTGTTCACATTATGGCTAAGACCAATATTTGTACGCTCTAACTCTTTCAATTGGCGCTCAACGGCGCGCTCGGCGTGGTTCTGCCAATCCAGGTCAAGAGATGTACGGACAATCAATCCCCCCCATTCGTAGATCTGTTCTGGCGTGAACAGGCGATCGATCTCACGGCGAACCATCATTACAAAATGGGGCGCTTCCATCGGATAGGGGCTTTCAGAAAAAACGAGAGTTTCTCGTTTCGCTAATTCAGCCTGCTTCAAAGTAATGAACCCGGCTTTTTCCATCAAATCGAGTACAATCCTCTGCCGCTCCTGACTGGCTGCCGGGTCAGTGAATGGATTATAGAGCCCAGGCGCTTGAGGCAGTCCGGCCAGTAAGGCGCATTCTGCCAGGTCCAGGCGATCCACAGATTTTCCAAAGAACGTTTGGGAAGCCGCCTCAATGCCATAAGCCAGACCCCCATAATAGGTCTGATTTAAATAGAGAGCCAAGATTTCGCTCTTACCAAATTTTTGGGTGAGCTTCCAGGCCAACACACTCTCCCGCAGCTTACGACGAATACTGCGTTCAACGCGTTCGTTCTGTTCGAACAGAAGGTTGCGGGCAACTTGTTGGGTAATCGTGCTTCCCCCCGCCAGTGTTTCACCACCCTGTAAATTGATGATAGCCGCCCGTAGAACACCGATCAGATCAATCCCCGGATTAGAATAAAAACTACGATCCTCCGTAGCAATGATCGCCTGCCTACACGCTAATGGAACATCATCCAGTGGTACCACCGAATGGCGACCACTCTGCGCATCAATGACCTCATACAACAGATGTCCATTACGATCAACGATCTTTACGCTGGGGGTTTGTAACCTGGCCGGTAAAGCGACCGTCGAAGGCAAACCGTTCAACAACCAGGCGAGGCCGGTTAAACTCAGCAGCAGAGCAATACAGGCGGTACTTAATAAGATCATCCGAAGAGAAGATTTTTTCATCTGGCTTACTCTAGAGGGAAAACGAAAATGGTTTTATCCGGGTTCCCCACCACAAGTTGAGTCCCCATCGATTGTAACCGGAAGATGAGATAAATGATACAATCCTGGTATTATTCAACCCCAATCGGAGAAATATAACGATGAATGTCCAAATGTGGCGAAAAGCTTTGCAGGTTATCCCACATGTCAGCAAAGACGAATGGGAAAAACTGGATATCGTATCAAAGTGGCTGATTTCTACCCGAGCCGCTGTCTTGATTATGACTTTTATCTCTGGGGCTATCGCTGGCATATTTGCATTTCAGAGCGGCAACTTCAATTTCTGGTATTGGTTGCTGGTTGAAATCGGCTTGATCATGGCGCATGCTACCAATAATCTGCTCAACGATTACACAGATTTCGCTCGCGGTGTAGATCAGGACAATTATTATCGGGCTCAATATGGCCCCCAACCATTGGTGCATGGGCTTTTAACCAAGACACAGTTGCTGACTTATGCCGCATTTTCCGGGCTGGTCGCTCTGTCCGCCGGTGTTGCGCTGATCTTTTTGCGCGGAGGCTTGACCTGGATCTTCCTCAGTCTGGGGGTGTTTTTTGTGCTTTTTTATACCTGGCCGCTGAAATATATCGCCATGGGAGAGATTGCGGTATTAATCGTTTGGGGACCATTGATGATTGGCGGAAGCTATTATGTGATTACAGGGATATGGGATTGGAATATCGTCATCGCAAGTTTGCCCTATGCCCTGGGAGTAACTGCGGTGATCTTCGGGAAGCACATCGACAAATTGGAAATGGATCAAGCCAAACGGATCCACACCCTTCCGGTTT
Source organism: uncultured Chloroflexia bacterium (assembly GCA_963788145.1). GTDB lineage: Bacteria > Chloroflexota > Anaerolineae > Anaerolineales > UBA4823 > UTCFX2. The sequence goes on from CAWBFQ010000002.1 coordinate 140,869, forward strand.
TACTGGGTGAGCGTATCTCACGCATTACAGTAGTAATCATGTTTGCGCTTCAATATTTATTGGTGATCTATCTGATCCTGACGGGTTTCTTCACGCCGGTAATGTTGATTGTTCTACTTGCGCTCCGTTCATTAAGGACAGTGCTGCCGCTCTTTCGCAAGCAAAAACCGGCCGAGAAACCAGTCGATTTTCCGGATGTATGGCCGAATTATTTTGTGGCTGCGGCTTTCGTTCATAACCGGGCTTTTGGGTTGGATTATATGCTCGGGTTGATCTTAAACGCAATTCTGGTGATATGGATCATATAAAAAAGATCATGCGGCCAAACCAGCCGCATGACTTCACGATAGTGATTACCAGCTTTCCGGAAAAGCCTTTTTACAATCTGGATGAATTTCTCGCCAGAATGATAATCATTTGAGCCAGAGTGGAGCCGTCTTCATGTTCATTCGCTGCGATGATTACGGACATCCCTACCTTCAGATCATCGAATGAGGCCAGCTGGTTGCGTCCCTTGGCCACCTTCAAGTCAGCACTGATTTCGAATACCAGAGTTTCGCCTTTGCGGTTCTTAATAGTGACCTGATTAGGCGCCAGAGCAGTAATTCGCCCTGCAGTGCGAATATCGAATTTGGGAAACTCCTTCTTTTCGCCGGCTGCAATTGCCCTGGCAAGTAAAGCAGATCCACTTTCAGAGGATTGATCAGTCGTTACAACAGCCACCATTCCGGGTTTCATATCGTTCAGGCTGGTAATTTGCTTGTCTTTGCTGATGATGCGAGTCTTCTCATCCACTGTGATGGTCAACTCCTCTCCAGTGCGTTGAGGGATGAGCGTAAAGGTTCCTGCCGCAGCATCCACTTCGCCGACCTCGCCCACATAGCGCCGATCCACCTGACCGGCTTTCACAACCCGGGCGATTAACGTGTCGCCAGTGGTCTCTTTAGATACCACGCCAGCCAGCATTCCTTCTTCGAGATCAGCAAGCTGCGCGACCTGGCCGCGATAGATCGTATCTGTATCCACGATAACCTGCTGGATCTCGCCTTCTCGTTTTTCGATCGTGAAAGAATTCGCATCCAGATCAATCGAAGCAACTCGCCCGCGAACAGTTTCGAATTGAGATGGATCAAAATCCGCGGGCAGGATTGTTACTCCGCGCGCCAGGGCGACATCCTTCGACCGGCGATCGGGCGCTACAGTGACCCAGCTCCCAACCTTCATATCCCCGAACGTAAGCTCCGTCCGTTCATTCAGATTGGCATCCTGCAGCCCCAAAAAGCGGGTTTTTTCGTCAATCTTAAACGTGACCTGTGAGCCATCTTGCTTTTCAATCGTGAATTCATCGGTTCCAACAGCCGTGACATTGCCCATCACCATCCGATTGCGTCGAAACTTATCCAGGATTTGTCCCATGCGTTGGACGAAACCAGCTTTGCCTGGCTCGCCCTTCGGAGGAGTTCCGTCCTGGGCAAGCGCAACCGTGCCGACCAGTAAACCGGCGATCAATGTGATCGCTATAGCCGCAATAATCGGGAGAAAAATTTTTCTAGACATCAGGTTGTACCTCCATTCCTTTACTTCGACATTATCGCATCTGCGACTATATAAAGGATAAATGACCAGCGTAAAACCTTCAGTACCCTGATGTAAAATGCTTGTAAATTACCCGCTCGATGTGATAATCTGAAGAATACGACTGCCTTAAAAGATTACTTCCTCCCGCCCGGAGAGCTTCTCTTGGATATGCCGCATGACAATCTCCAGGTGGCCAGGTTTATGAACGAAATCCAGGTCATCTGTACGGATCGTCAGTACCGGGCAAATATCAAAGACCTGCATCCAATCCTCGTAAAACGACTCCAACAGATCAAGGTATTCGGCGCTGATGCCGCTTTCAATAGCTCGGGCGCGCCGTTGGATGCGTTCATAGATCACCTTAACCGGAGCCTTAAGATAAATGAGCAGATCCGGCGCCGGCAGGCGAGAGACAACCAGGTTAAATAGTGTGCGGTAAGCCAGATAATCCCTTTCAGATAGATTGCCCATATGGTGCAGCGCACGTGCAAATATGTAAGCGTCTTCATAGATGGTGCGATCAAAAATGGCGGACTGGGGGCTGTTCGCCAGGGCAAGATATTGTTCTGCCCGATGACCCAGGAAGAAGATTTGCAAATGAAACGACCAGCTTCTCATGTCGCCATAAAAGTCAGACAGGTATGGATTATCTCCTACAGACTCAAAGGCGGTCTGCCAACCCAGACGGGTTCCAAGGCGTTCAGTTAGGGATGTTTTTCCGGCGCCAATGTTGCCCGCGACAACGATGGTTCTCTTGATCATTTTTTCATCCTCATTGATTTGATCTGTCTGTATCCAATATAGCACAACCATGATGTTGGGACAAGATCGGTTCAGTTTAAAACATTGCTTCAATATAAAACCATAGCCAGATATTTTGCCAGCCAACGATAAAGGACTATAATCAACATGATGAAGACAATAAAATCTCTCTTCTTCTTGCTAAAAGACACATTTCAAGATTGGCTAAGAGCAAATCCATCCATGCTGGCGGCTGCCCTGGCATATTACGCCATTTTCTCATTGGCCCCCCTATTGGTGGTGGCTGTCTCCGTAACCGGATTAGTCTATGACAGCCTGACAGCTCGCAAGCTTATCCTGACAAGCATCCAACAGATCGCTGGATCACAAGTTGCGGAGATGGCCCAGGTAGTGTTCGAGAGCGCCAGCCGTACGCCAGGCGGCAGCCTGACCCCGATCATCGGCATAGGTGTGTTGGTTTATACAGCTTCGATCCTGTTCGTCAAGTTAAAGATTGCGATCAATGTCATCTGGGGAATTATCCCAAACCCTAGACGAGCGCTTCTCCTGTCAGTTTGGGCACAAGCCCGATCCATTCTGATGGTATTTGCTCTCGGTTTACTGTTGATCCTCTTCATATCACTAAGCACATTTATAGTATTCATACATCACTTTCTTTCCTCAATCCCCCAGTTTGATCACATCTTGGAAAACCTGCCCAAGGCAGATTTTTGGGTAATGTTATTGATATTCACACTTTTCTTTGCTCTGGTATTTAAAACACTCCCCGAAGTCAAGATATCTTGGCGCGATGTCGCCTTGGGAGCATTCGTCACGGGTTTGCTATTTACCATCGGAGAATTTGCGATTGGATTGTATCTGGGAAGAGTATCCCTTGGCAGCACGTTCGGGGCAGCCAGCTCAGTCATTGTGTTCCTGGTATGGGTCTATTATTCGATGCAAATCATCCTTTTCGGCGCGCAGTTCACCCAAGTTTTTGCAAATCGCTATGGTCATGGAATCCATCCGGCAAATCATGCTGTGCTGGTGGTACGCGAGTTGAAAGACGCGCCGATGGAACAAGACCTGCCATAAGGTTTTCAGCCTAACGATGATATTTCGCCGCCTTTCAAAAACGCATCAATCTGCTTACTAAACCCAATTAGGGCATGCCCATAATCTGGAAGCAAATGTGCGTTTAATTGAGGTAGCAAGGTTTCCATTCTTCGAATGGATTTTTTAGAATGCAACAGCGCGTCTTTCTTGCCAGCGATGAATAATACCGGCATTGTCAGGCTCTTGAGTTCCTCATCCGAAAAGATCGGAATCGACTCCATGCGCGGACGGAACTGGTCGGCAATCAACAGAGAGTATTTAACCGCCTCCGGGTGAATTTGCTGGCCGCTGTAAACTGTGCGGATCATTTGTTCGCGGCCCCAATTTCCAAATGGCAAGAGAACCATAGCCAGAAGAGGAATCCCATCCTCTGTGGCCCGACGCCGGCCGGACAGAGTAAAACCAGTTTATCGATCCTTTCCGAGTAAGCGCTGGCAAATCTTAATCGCCAACCATCCTCCCAGCGAAATCCCGACCAGGCTGGCTCTTCCGATTTCCAACCGATCGAAAACCTCACTCATCCAGGTCGCATATGCCGGGCTCTTTAACTCCGGCGCGCTGCGGCGCTCTTGCCTGGTTCACCCGGAATATCGAGCGCATAAACCCGAAAGGACTGGCTGTATTCGCTTACATCCCCAACCCACATGGTTGCGTTGGCGCTGGACCCATGCAGCAGGACCAGCACTGGATTGCCCTTATCCCCACACGCAATGATATGCGTATCACCCAGGCTTGTTGGAACATGCAGCGATTCATATGGCACAGGCCAGCGATCCAGAACTGAATCGTAATAAGATAAAATCGCTGCCTTTCCCATTGCGGATTTAAATATCTGTTCAGTATTCATCGCATCTCCATCATCTGCTCTTTATCCAGCGGATATTCTTATACGTACATATGATCACTCACATAGCCAGTCTTCTGCCCGCCCACGATCCGTAAAAACACGGAAATTGTTGCCGCGATTGGTCTCCAGGACCATCTCATGAAACTTGCCCCGGTTGATCTTATCCGCTGAGACGACTGCCGCCAGGCGCAGGCGATAATTTGCAAATTTGAGCAGGATAGCCCCAGCGAAACCGCTGCTAAGATCATAAAATGCATCCGGCAGGTTTTCAGCATGGATTAAGAGAGCGCCAGCGCCATACTCGCCGCATAGCGCAACCCAATCCAACGCATCGGCTTCACTGGCGATCAGATTGCCCGCGGGGAAACATTCCACCCATTTTTGATTATGTCCTTGAACAACTTTGTAATTCACTTTCTTCGCCTCCGCGCCATCTTATTCGTTTTCAATCAACACTGCTCGTAACTTTTGTAGCCACGCCAGCTCATTCTCATAAAATGAGATCAGGTTCTCTGCAATCATCTCGGCCAATCTGGCTCCAAGCAAATGGCCCGTGCTCTTCAGAAAAGCCCGGCGGCTCTTTTCTTTCTCCATCAGCAGTTGCACCCGAACATCCTCTACATAACGGTCAAGTAGCGCCATCCTATCAACCGGATCCAATATATCCAGCCAGGCCACCCGGATCAAGAAATTGCTTCGCATTTCGAGTAGTTCAGGCGCAGATCCTAACCAGGATTTCAGTTCAGCCAACCCGATCTCGGTAATCGAATATACCTTCTTGGCTGGCAGGCTGGTCTGCAATTCGACCGCATACTGCACCCACCCATCCTGGTCAAGCTGGACCAACGTACGGTAAATCTGGTTATTATTACCGGACCAGTAAAACACCGAAGAGTCAGCAATCAACTTCTTTAAGTCATAACCAGAAAGTGGACCGCGGCTGAGAAGCCCTAAAATAGCATACTGAAATGTCATCGATTCATCCTTCAGAATGGTTCAATTTATAATGATTATTATAACATATGTTAATTATAACATATAAAAACGATTTATACAAGAAAAAACCTGGCTATCCTCAGAAAGTCGGACAGCCAGGTATGCTTGATTTTAATCTCAAGAAGGACAGTGTTCGATCAGCTCATCCCATGGTTCAAATCAACACTCACTATATCCACAGGCATAACATTTGCGGCAGCCTTCCTCATTCACCACCGCCGCCTGACCACATTCCGGACAAAGATCCCCAATCCGTTCGGCGGATTGTTCAACGCCTAACCCATTTTCAATGGGATTCTCCAAAGAATGTTCTTTTTCCGCCGGATGTTCCATATCCGCCGCCATTTCGTTGAGTAAATGGTACCCGTTGCCCCCGGAATACGTTTCTGCAGCCCCCCCCTCTTCTACCTGCTCGTATGTGTTCTCCAAATACTCAGCCAGCGATCGCGCCACCCCGTCTGGTAGAGACCTGACCCGGTTTGGGCCAAACCCCAGTGACCGTCCGCCTCCGATCCCATTTAATTGGCGCCAGACCTCTTTCAACCGCTCGCGCGGAGCAACCGGTGAAGCCAGCCGCAGGATATATGAAATCAAGCGCCCAATTGCTTCAGAAACCGCGGCGGTATCTGAGCCGGCTTTGGCAGTATTAATGAAAACCTCAAACGGCTGCCTGCCGCCATTTTCGTTAATTGTAATAAAAGCCTTTCCCAGCGGCGTATCAACGCTGAATGTATAACCGGACAACCTGCCTGGGCGCGGTTTTTTCTTGTCATGCCAAAGTGATATTTGGGCCGCATCTGTCATCGCCGCCGAAATCGTAGAGGCTTCCTTCTGTCTGGCAGTTGCCTTGGTCTCTAAAACCACTTTTTGACGAGAGCCGGTCACATAAACCGTAATCCCTTTACACCCCAACTCCCAGGCAAGCTTGTAGGCAAGGGCTACATCTTCTTCATTGGCGTTCTCTGGGAAATTGATCGTCTTGCTCAGGCTGTTATCTACAAAAGCCTGTAAAGCCGCCTGCATACGCACATGCTCATCGGCGCGGATGTCCTGTGAAACCACAAATACTTCGCGTAGTTCTTCCGGCACATCCTGTATTCCCTGACAGCTGCCTTGCTCCATCACATGATCGACAATTTGCTTACGGTTTGCTTCATCCAACCCGGCTTCGATTAATCGCTCCTCAAACAACGGGCTGGCATAGCCAAGCTGCAAATCTCGACCGTTATCATTCACATGCCGAACGTAAGCAAGAGCAAAGACCGGTTCACAGCCATAGCCCTCACAACCAGCCACCGTAGCGATGGTTCCGGTCGGTGCAATCGTGGTTTGAGCCGCGTTGCGGATGCCATATTGACGTATCCCAATCAGAATTTCATCCCAGTCTATGCTCGGCCGGTTCCAATCTCGCGTGTAAGGCTGGAGCGGTTTCGGCGGCTCCCAGAGCAGTTTATTCGGATCATAGATGCTGTCTGAAATTGCAGGAAATGCCCCGCGCTTCTGCGCAAGCTCAATGCTTGTCTTCATCGAGTGAAAACGGATGAATTCCATCAGTTGAGCTGCAAATTCCTGACCCTGTTCAGAGCCATAACGTACACCAGCATGATACATTAAATCCCCCAATCCCATCAATCCCAAACCGATCCGGCGCGACCTGTGGGCAGCTTCGGACAGCTGTGGAACTGCCGGGACATATGCATTGGATTCGATGATGTCATCCAGAAAAATCGTCGAAAGTTCCACGCTGTGTTGCAGCTTTTCCCAATCGATCGAACCATCCGAGCCAAAATGTTGAGCTAAGTTGACTGAACCCAGGCAGCAATTCTCATAAGGTCCCAGGAATTGCTCTCCACAGGGATTGGTCGCCTCAAGTTGGTAGAGATGGGGCACCGGATTTGAACGATTGGAAGCATCTAAAAAGAGCACCCCCGGTTCCCCATTATGGTGTGCCTGGCAAACAATCATATCGAACAATTCGCGTGCTGGCACAGTTCTGAAAACCTTAATCGGGACACTTGCGGCTTCCGCCTGATCAATCGTTCCGCGAAATCCTTTGTAAGCATTGCTATTTACATCTGGAAAGCGCAGGTCCCAATCAGCATCATCCAATACCGCCTGCATGAATTTATCTGTAATTCCAACAGAGATATTGAAGTTCGTGATCGCATTTTCGTCCGTTTTGCAGGTGATGAACTCCTCAATATCGGGATGGTCCACTCGCAAAACTGCCATGTTTGCCCCGCGCCGGGTGCCTCCTTGAGCGATCTCGCCAAATGCCTTATCGTAAACACGCAAGAAGCCAACCGGTCCGGTGGCTTGCCCAGCCGAAGATTTTACCAATGCCCCTTTTGGGCGCAGATGGGAAAAAGAAAAACCATTCCCACCGCCGGTTTGTTGAATCAAAGCCGCATCTCGCAGAGTCTGAAAGATACCGGCTGAGTCCCGACCCATATCATCGCTGATCGGCAGCACAAAACACGCCGCCAGTTGCCCTAGGGGTGTACCTGCACCGGTAAATGTCGGTGAGTTTGGAAAGAACCGCTTGGACGTGAGCAAATCATAGAATTGAGCGGCGCGTTCCATCACATCTTCGTTCCATAGTTTTTCACTTACCGCTACATGATACGCAACCCTCCAGAACATCCCCTCAACGCTTTCTGCTGGCTCGCCATTCTTTCCACGGCGGACGTATCTGCGGATTAATACCTGGCGGGCGTTTTCAGTGAGATCGGCTTGCGCCAAACCCGCCGGAAGAGGAGGAGTGGGGAGCAAGCCGTTTTCTGGTTTTAAAATTACATTTTCGATCACCATTTCAATTCCTCCATCACATTCAAGACACTGGTAAATGACACGGACCAACCCCCTGGAATTGTTGATTGGAATAAAATTGGATTTAACTCTCAAGCAAGCGGTCGATTTCACCGCGAATAGATTTCAAATCATCCAACCCCAAATAGACAATGGCATAACGAATATAAGCAATAAGATCCAATTCTTTAAGACCAGCGATAACCATATCACCTACCACTCGGGAAGAAACTTCTGCTCGCCCCATCGCTTGCAGGGTCGATTCGATCTCACCCACCAATCGCTCGATATCCGCAGCCGAGACCGGACGTTTCGCACAGGAGATGCGTATGCCCCGAATCAGCTTTTCGCGATCAAACTCTTCCCGTGTACCATCTTGTTTGAAAATGAGTGGAGTCGCCAGGATCGGTCGCTCATAAGTGCTGAAGCGTTGCCTGCAATTTACACATTCCCTCCGGCGGCGTACACCCCCGCGCAAGTCATGCGAAGTATCGATGACCCTGGAACTCAGATGTTTACAATAAGGACAGCGCATACAACCCCTTTGAAAAAACTAGAACAAATGTAACCGCCATAGATGGGGGCTTGACCGACATTAACCCATAGATATAGGCGAGTAGAGAAGCATTTTAGCATAACCAGAAAGAACTGGCAAGGGAATCTAAATGATCTTAACATTAGAAAGCGAATTCAACAGAAACCGGTCGGCAATGAAATCCCCGTTGAATCAACCGATTTTTTCCAGGTTTTGCCCAGGCGGGCAAGGCCTGACGCCTGTCGCGCCTGGGCCTTGCCCGTTGCCGCCTGCCGCCCCCTGCGAAGGCAATTTGGGGGCAGATAGAGCCAGCCTCTATCAACAGACGGGAGAAGCTGGATTACCGGGAGGAGGATTCCGGTAATCTGGCAATTGTTCCAGTAATTTCTCATGGTCCGTTATCGACGACCACACAATGTGGACGATGTCGATCAGATGATCTACCAATTGTACTCAAACCGATCTATCGATTTCGATTGCGCAAAAAGGTCGGGATATCCAGATCTTCCGTATTGAAGGAACGAGGCTGAAATTCTCGCGGTGCAGGTCTAGAAGGCTGTTGTTGCACCGGAGCAGATTCGTTCTCGAGATTTCTGCGCGGTTCGCTGATCGGGGCTTCAACAATCCGGCGAGGCATTCCTGTTCGTTCAAAACCGGTTGCGATCACCGTGATCCGCACCTGGTCTTTCATATTTGGATCAATCACTGCGCCAAAGATCAGGTTCACCTCGGGATGAGCAGTTTCCTTGATGATCGCGGCTGCCTGGTTGACATCGAACAGAGTCAGATCAGACCCGCCTGTAACGTTAAACAGAATCCCGCGCGCCCCATCAATCGTGATATCCAACAATTGGCTTGAAATTGCCTGTTCTGCTGCGATCCGGGCCGCATCTTCTCCCTTAGCCATTCCAACCGCCATCAGTGCAGCGCCGCCTTCAGACATAATGGTGCGTACATCGGCAAAATCCAGGTTGATTAATCCGGGGATCGTGATCAGCTCCGAAATCCCTTGCACACCCTGGCGCAGTACGTCGTCCGCCATGCGAAATGCCTGTTGCAGATTTGCCCGTTTATCAACAATTTGGAGCAAACGGTCGTTCGGGATCACAATCAACGTATCTGCCTGCTCTTTCAACCGCCCAATTCCCATCTCTGCTGATTGAATGCGCCGCGACCCCTCAAAAGTGAATGGACGGGTGACAACGCCAATCGTCAGCGCTCCAACTTCTTTGGCGATCTGGGCAACGACAGGCGCGCCTCCTGTCCCTGTCCCACCTCCCATACCGGCAGTGATGAAGACCATATCAGAGCCTTTTAAGACACTGTATAGTTCCTCCGCCGATTCTTCAGTGGATTTCAGTCCAACCTCCGGATCACCTCCGGAGCCTAATCCGCGGGTGAGTTTTTCACCAACCCGCACCCGGATCGAGGCTTTTGAGAGCATCAGGGCTTGAGCGTCTGTGTTGACCGCAACAAAGTCCACGCCCTGTAATCCCTCATCAATCATGCGGTCAACTGCGTTGCAGCCGCCGCCGCCAACACCGACTACTTTGATCCGAGCGAATGATTCGATCTGATTGGGTGTATTGCTCATATTCGACATGACTTCCTCCTCGTTCTGATTGTATTCACCTGTGTATGTATTGGTGCGAACATATTTTCCGCTCATTGATATATCCCATCAAGGTAATAACCGTCGTAACCATTCTTTTACTCGCTCCCAATTGAGACGAGAGCCAGACTTTCCACGCCCCCCACGTGATCGCCGAATGAGGCCTTCAGGGGCGTATTCATTCATAAGCATCCCCCAGGATAGCAACCCGACACTGGTAGAAAATGCTGGCGACTCCAATTTGTCCGTCATCCCGACCAGTTTCTCCGGTTGGGCAACTCTAACAGGAACCCCCAACACCTCGCTTGCAACCGATCGAATCCCTGGCAAAGCGCTTACACCCCCGGTTAACACCATCCCAGCCGGCAGCAGCCCATCATAACCGGATCGCTTGATCTCCTGAACCACCAACCCAAAGATTTCCTCCACTCTGGCATGAACGATCTGCACCAGTTCCTGGTGGCTGGATTGCACTACATCCTGATCGCCAAATGGACGCAGATTGAAATATTGCTGTGGATCAATTTCATCAGGATTGGCATGCCCATGTTGGAGTTTTATCTCCTCTGCCTGGGTATTTGGAAGATGCAGCACCTGAGCAATATCTGAAGTGATATGGTTACCACCAATCGCCAGGACTGCTGTATGCCACACATCCCCATCCACATAAATAGCCAGGTCTGTGGTGCCGCCGCCAACATCACAAACGATCACGCCCATCTGACGCTCTGCCTCGGTCAGCACAACCTCAGCCGAAGCCAGTGGGTTAAGCACAAATTGAGATACTTCTACACCAGCCGCAGCCACGCATTGGCGCAGGTTTTCTACGCTCGCGGCAGCCGCTGTGATGATGTGCGTCTCGACCTCTAAGCGATATCCATGCATCCCAAGCGGGGTGCGGATGCCTTCCTGCCCATCCACATTGAAACCGCGCTGGATGACATGTACAATCTCGCGGTTGTGAGGAATAGCGACCGCCCTGGCTGCATCCACTGCCCTGGCAATATCATCCTGGTCGATCACCCGTCCGGCAACGCTCACCACGCCTTTGCTATTAACGGATGAAACATTCGATCCAGCCAGACTTACCAACGCAGAAAGGATCTCCACGCCTGATGTGCGTTCAGCCTTATCTACTGAACGGGCGACAGCCTGTGCGGCTGCTTCCAGGTCAACCACAACACCTTTGCGCAATCCCTGGGAAGGCTCAATCCCCACGCCCAGGATGCGCATCTGGCCTGGATTTTCCTCGCGCGCTACCAGGGTACAAATTTTGGTTGTACCGATATCGATTCCAATTAGGATTTGATCGTCCATCGACCTGACCTCAAACAACTATTCTCATTCTTCATACCTACTGCTCCAGCCGATAATACGGCGCATGCACATATTCGACGCTGATTATCGTCGGTCGGACATCTTCGGCTTTGAGCTGTTCAAATATCGCCCGATACACCTGAATTTTCATGGCGGTATCTTCTTCACCACCCATATAAACCGTCCAACCGCGCCGGTCGGTCCAACCCAGTCCATGAACAGGATCATAGATGATTTTCGATCCAGCTGGGGCTTGTTCATAAACCAACAAAATCGCCTGGACCATTTCTGGTGAGAGCAATGGTTTTACCTGATCCTGAGGTGAAAGCTGCGGCAGCAGCACACCGGTGATCTTACTGATGGTAGCATCCCGCAGGCTTGGATCTTCCTCGTCAGGCAATAGTATGACAGGAGGATCACCAGCAGCCTCAACGCTGGGATAAGAGCCAGATAATCCAGCGCCACGTGCCGGGAATGTGATCCCTTGGGCATCCACCAGGTAGCTTTCTCCACCTCGGACCCATGCCAATACCGGGACTCGCTCCGTGACAGTAATCCAGACCGTTCCAGGCAACTCAATCTCTACATCAGCCGCCGAAAATTCCGGAAAAGCCGTCAATAAATCTGAACGAATTGTTTGACCATCGAGCATGAAGACGGGTTTTCCAATCAATCCAAGCTCAGTGTTAACTTGATTGATATTAATTCTCCTCAGCCCACTAATTTCTGGAGCGCCCACCCGATAAGCAGGCGATTCCCAAAAGTGATACAAAACAAAGCCCAACCCTCCCAATAAGAGGATGGATATAAGCCGCCAACTCAAAACCAGGCGCGGCAAGGATGGCAGGCTCATCTCTGCTCCATGAGCTGCATCCAGGCTGACGTTATAAAGCCTGCGGCTCTTCTTACCGCTCTCAGAAACCGGTCTGGACACACCTGCAATGGGCGTGCGCGCCATCACTGGCGGGGGGGGGGGCGCCACTACTCGGTTTTTACGTTGTTTCGCGCTCTGTTGAGCCGTATGCGACTGGTTCAGTCTGCGACGACGGATTTCATCTGAACGCGGGTTCGTTTGTCCGGGCAGCTTCATAGAATCACTGCTCCCTTCGGAAATGTCGTTCCGTTTGGTCACGATCATTTTTGCGGCGTAAAGCCAGTTCAATCAAGCGATCAATTAATACCGGATAAGGCAATCCGCTCGCTTCCCACAGTTTGGGATACATGCTGATCTTGGTAAATCCCGGGATGGTGTTTATCTCGCCCAAATAGAGATTTCCCTCGATAAATTTGCTCCCATCCTGAGAGTTGGTTTCCGTCATCTCGAGCAAGAAATCAACCCGCGCCATCCCCGCGCCATCAATTGCCCGGTATGCTTGCAGCGCATAGGCTTGTAATTGGCTGGTTAGCTCGTTTGAGATCGGAGCTGGGATGATCAAGTTTGAGGTATCGTCGATATATTTTGCCTCATAAGAATAAAATTCGCGGCTTGGGATCACCTCACCAGGAACCGAAACCCGTGGCTCTTCATTTCCCAACACACTGATCTCGATTTCACGTGCATTTTTTATCCCTCGCTCCACCAGAACCCGCCGGTCAAAGCGAGCCGCCTCAAATAGACCTTCCAATAAATCCGAACGCGAGTTGCATTTTGTCACTCCCACCGAGGAACCCAAATTGGCAGGTTTGACGAAAAGTGGAAAACCACTTACTTGCTGCGCCTTTTCGGTCGCCAGGTGAATATCCGCCTCAATCTCTCTGCGAGTGATCAGGATTGACTCCACCACCGGGATCCCGTGGGCTCGCAGCACATCCTTACAGGTTACCTTATCCATACCTACGGCAGATCCTAAGACGCCAGCCCCAACATAGGCCAGATCAGCCATCTCCAACAATCCCTGTAGTGTTCCATCCTCTCCAAAAGTGCCGTGCAATACCGGGAACACAACATCCAGGCTCGCCAGCCGCTTGAGTAATTCACCCGTCTCGTGTTTCTCCAACCAGAACAACCCAGGCCGGGTGGGATCGGCGAGAATAGCTGCCTTTACCAGTGGTGCAGCGTCACCCTGGCTTAACCGAGATAGAACATCCATTCCTGGGTGTTCTGGATCTTCAATTAACCATGCTCCATCATGTGTGATTCCAATCTGGAATATTTCATATTTATCCAGATCGATGGCTCCCAGAACCGAGCGCGCCGACATTAGAGAGACCTCATGCTCGCCTGATCGACCTCCAAAAATAACTCCTACACGAAGTTTTTGCCGTAATGTCATTCGTTCACCATTCACCCATCAGCTCAACCTCAAGCTCCAATTCAATCCCAAATTTCTCCGCCACACTCTGACGAGCTTGCTGGATGAGAAGATAGAAGTCCTGAGAGGTCGCTTCACCCAAATTAATAAAGAAATTCGCGTGCAGAGGGCTAATCTGCGCTTCGCCCACCTGCAAGCCTTTCAGTCCGGCAGCATCAATCAATCGCCCGGCGTGATCGCCCGGAGGGTTTTTGAACATTGAGCCCATACTCGCCCCAGGTGGCTGTGTCCGATGACGCGCCAACATCAATTCATCCATTTTGGACTGGATCGCTTCAGGTGTGCTGGGCTGCAAATTCAGAGTTGCAGACAGGACAATTGCTTCCCCAGAATTCTGTTTCAGATAGCTGGTCCGATACGCATACGCCAGGCGATCAACAGGCCATTCTTCAATCCGGGATTTTATATTTTGCCCAATGCTTACTCGATGCAAGATTTCAGCCAAATGCATATTTCCAGCCATATCACCGCCATGCGCTCCAGCATTCCCAACCACGGCTCCGCCAAGTGTGCCGGGAACCCCATTCGCCCATTCTAAACCGGCCAGCCCGCGCCCAGCAGCCTGGCGAGCAAGCAGCCCAAAATTAGCGCCCGCCTCAGCCCATACTTGTGCAGGTACTCGCTGTTCATTAAACCGCACCCGCCGCGCTCGATTGATCACAACCACCCCGCCCACCCCGCGGTCGCTAACAAGCACGTTCGAGCCTCCACCCAACACATAGCATGGAAAACCCACCGCCCAACATATCTTCACAACCTCCACCAGATCAGGGATGGTTTGCACCTCTATCAACCCATCCGCGGGTCCGCCCATGCGCGCAGCAGTGTAGCGCGCGAGCGGCACATTGGTCTGTAAACGATCTCCAAAGCGCTCACTCAGCCTCTGTAAGGCTGTTGGCTGAAGTTCCAGCTTGAGCGGATGTTCTGAATCAGTCATCCCTATTTTTCTTTCAGCGTCTTGATCAGGCGCAGAATCGTATGCCTGTTGAATGAACCCGCAGCCATTTCTGGATCAGAGTTTGATCGTCCCAGGAAAAGTTGAGCGCCAGAACTGAAATCGCTTTGCTCCTGGTATGGTTTTAAGCCTGCATTTTGCAGATAAAAAACATCAACTTCATAGGTGCGTTTATCTTTTGACATTTTCATTACTCCATCCTGAGCAGTCTTCTACTTGTATATCAACTAAGCTCAGTATTGTTCAATTCATTTCCACTCAATTCTGCAAGCAACTTGGTGCTGATTTGATCGGCGTCACCCGCTGAAAGGATTAAAACGATATCGCCGGGTTCAACCGAACCTGCTAACATATGGGCGACCTCGGACAAATCGGGTTCAAACACAACCTTCTGATTCGTGTTCGGTTTCTGATTCGAAATTCTATGAGCAACATACTCACCAGAAAAACCATCCTGTGGGAGGGTTTCGCGGGCGGCGAAGATTTCCGTTACCACCACACAATCCGCCTCCTGAAATGCCCGGCTGAAAGCATCGACCAGCGTTCGAGTGCGCGAATAGGTATGCGGCTGCCAAACAGCCCATATCCGCCGGGTTGGAAAACGAGCACGAGCTGCCGCCAGGGTAGCTCTGATTTCGGTTGGGTGGTGCGCATAATCGTCAATCACAGTCACTCCAGCCTCTTCACCACGTTTCTCAAAACGCCTGCCCGTCCCCTGAAAAACCTCGCAGGCTTTGACAGCCTGTTCCAGCGGTAAATCGAGCATATCAATCACTGCCAGAGCCGCCAGTGAATTTGATACATTGTGCACCCCCGGGATCGACAGCTGGACTATCATACCCGTCGAAACACCAACCCGAACCAATTCAAATTGATTGCCGCCCAATAAATTTAGGCAAAGATCAGCAGCGAAATAATCAGAGCTGCGGTCGTTCAGACTGTAAGTAAACCCTCGTTTACCACTTGAGCGGGCTTTTTCGATCAACAGGGCTGCGCCTGGATCATCTGCGTTGGTCAGCAACATTCCATCAGGAAGCAAGCGACCTGCAAACGCCTCAAAAGCCATCTGAAAATCAATTGCAGTAGGAAAACAATCCGGGTGATCGTGTTCAATATTGGTAACCACAGCAATCCAGGGCTGCAAGCCAAGAAACATCCGATCGTACTCGTCCGCTTCGATCACAAAATATTCACCGCTTCCGGCGTGCGCATTTCTTCCCATGTTCAACGCATGACCACCAATCACGTACGATGGATCTTGTCCTAGAGCTGTTAGAAGCCAGGCTACCATCGCTGTTGTTGTGGTTTTCCCATGGGTACCTGCAACGGCGACGGCTTTTTGGTGACCAATCAACTGCTCGAGGAAGTCATCACGTTTAAGCACCGGGATCCCGGCTGCCAGAGCTGCTTGCACTTCAACATTCTCAGAGCTGACTGCAGACGAGCGGATGACCAGGTTTGCTCCGGTGACATTCTCAGCCCGGTGGCCGATGAATACTGCCATACCAGCCTGTTGAAGGCGCATGGTCGCCGGCGAAGATATTCGATCGGATCCGCTCACCAACCATCCCCGCTCCATCAAGACCGTGGCTATGGCAGATAGCCCGCTACCGCCAATTCCAATGAAGTGCGCTCTACTATTCATCATCCTCTGTTATAAGAAATATACAATTGCAAAAACAAATGCAATAACTACAAATATGAATATCGTCGTCGGTTGATCCAGCCACATCGGCGGCAACATATTTAACACCCGGTCGGTAATATCGCCCAACTCTACTGGTAAAGGGCGGATATATTTCGCCAGAATTGGATAATTGGCCTGGCTGGAAAAGGACCAAAGTGTGCCAATTACAAAATAACCGCTCAGGATTCCAAAGAGAAAACCGAGAATGTGATCCTGAATCTTGCCTCGCTTTTCGACTGCTTTTTGCAGACGAGGAAGCGAAGGAGATTGGTAACCAAAAAAGACCATCATCGCAACCATGACCGTCCTGAACCAATATTGAACCGCTGGATTGCTCTTGAAGAAGGAGTTCTTTAGACCCAGTAAATCCTCTACTAATGAGATTACAGCCAAAGCCAGTATGACCGAAAAGACAACCAGGGTTTCTTTTGCCCAGCCTCGCACTGACCCTATTAGGGCAAACAAGACCAGGAACATGACAAATACCGTTACCAATGCGATCATGGATTATTTCCCTTTCAGGCGGTCTTCCCCTGCAATGTCCCTGGAGCGAAGACCATTTTGCGGCAAGCCAGACGCGTCCGCTATCGGTCCCATCCGCTCGACAAGACTCACCAGCAAATTGGCAATGACCGCTGCCGCATCTGGTCGAGAAAGCGCTCGCATCGCCTTACGCATTTTCTCGAGCCTGCTATGGTCATTCAAAAGCTCGCTCACAACATTCACCAATTGCTCAGGCAGGTCCTGGTCCCTGACTATCACAGCCGCTCCGCGAGAAGCCAGGTAATCAGCGTTGACTTTTTGATAACGCCAGGCATATGGATACGGCGCCAACACAGCGGGCGTCCCAAAGAGAGGCAGTTCTCCCAAAGTGGAAGCGCCTGATCGCGCGACTACAAGATCTGCGACCGAGAGGGCTGCGCCCATCTCCTCATGCAGATATGGAAATACACGATAATGTTCTAATAATCGATCATTCACATGATCTTCCGCCATTTGGTCACGCCTTGCCGCAACTTCATCCCAGTCCAGTCTGCCAGTGATATGAATAATCTGCATGGTAGGGAGCAGGTCAGGTAGGGCTTGAACGATCGCTCGATTAATCGAGCGCGCCCCACTGCTGCCTCCAAAAACAAGCAATACTGGAATGTCTTGACCCAGGTTAAAAACCTCCAGAGCTTTCTCTTTACTTAAGATTTTGAGTTCGGAGCGAATTGGATAGCCAGAGACCACCAAGTTTGAGCTTTTTGAGAAGAATTCATGCGACTCTTGCACAGTGACTGCTATCTCATCTGCGAACCGCGCCAGGACTTTCAATGCCAGGCCTGGCTCAATATCCGGTACATAAAGTACAGATGGCGTCTTCATCCCGGCCAGCGCCATTGGAACAGCCACATAACCGCCAGTGAAAAAGAGCACATCCGGCTTGTAGCGCCGCACAATTCTCCTGGCAGCCTGATATCCTCGCCGCAAATGGACCAGGTTTCCAGGCAACCTCCGCAAGCTGACACCATGCACACCTGCAGCAGGGATCGTCTCGAAAGCAACGCCAGCTCGCTTCACCAGATCTACCTCCATTCCGCCTTCGCTTCCAACCCACAACACGGATAGTTCAGGATCCATGTCAGTGGGACTTTTATTGAGGTTGGGTGAATATTCATTTTCGAGCGCTTGAAGAACGGCGAGCGCCGGATACACTCCGCCGCCGGTCCCACCTGCGCAGATCAACAACCGCATCGAATAATTTCCCTTTCTCTTCATTCTGTCGCACAGACAGGCGCGATACATTTAAAATGATCCCAATCGCAGCCATCGAAGCCACCAGGTTTGACCCTCCCGCACTGATAAACGGGAGCGCATTGCCCGCGAATGGAACAAGGCTAACCAACACCGACATATTAACAAATGCTTCGATGCACAGCCAGACGGTCAAACCAGCAACCAGCAACGCGCCCATTTCGTCCGGGGCTCTACGAGCGATGGTGAATCCACGCCAAAGCAACAACCCATACAACGCAACCAGACCAGTTGCACCAACAACCCCGGTCTCCTCTCCCACAACAGCAAAAATGCTATCCGTTGGCGGGACCGGCAGACCAGTCACTTTCGTAGTGGCCCGACCAATCCCAACCCCGAACCAGCGCCCATTGACAAAAGCCTCCATTGAACGCTGCACATGATAAGATCCCTGGGTTGGATCTTTTACCCCGTCTATGTAGTCGGCGATCCGCTGGCTTCCGGTCGGGTGAAATTGAACCACCAACCAGGCGATCAAGATCGCAAACACCAACAAAAGCCCAATCTGACGAAGTTCTCCACCTGCCAGGAAAAACATGATGCCTCCCAGCGCCAGGATGGTGACTACAGCGCTCAAATCCGGCTGGATCACGATTAATCCGCCCAAGACACCAATAATCGCGGCCAGGGGAAACAAACCAAACCCCATAATTCCCAATTGATCACGCCGGGCGTTCAACCAGACCGAGAGGTACAAGACAAGGACCAGCTTAGCCAGTTCAGACGGTTGGATCGAGCCATTGTAAATTGTTCTGGATGCGCCATTAAAGACCTCGTTAATAAACAAGACAACCACTAACAAGGTGATCGTCCCAATCATCACCGGGACTGCAAATTTTCCCAGGATATGATAATCCAGGAAAAAAAGCGTTACCATGAGAATTGCACCTAACCCCAACCAGGTCAACTGGCGAACAAAAATCTGGTTAGGATCGCCGTAATATGCGAATGAATAATCATAACTGGCAGAATAAACCATCACCAATCCAAAAACAATTAATGTAAAGACGACCAGCAACAATGGCGTATCAAATCGGAAATGGATGGCTCGATTCCTCGCTGCTGGTTTTGCCGCTGGATGGATGGTCTCATCCACCCGCGGGTAATGAGCGCCCAGACTGCTGGCGATCGATTCGTAACTGCGGTTCCTGCGCGCACGCGCATTCGCTCTCACAGAAGCGGCATTCCTTACTTCAGTTCTCTCACCCAACGAGCGAAACATTCTCCACGCTCCTCAAAATCTCTAAACTCATCAAAACTTGTACCACCCGGCGACAATAAAACAATATCTCCCGGTTGGACGATTTCCGCCGCTCGGAGGACAGCTTCATGCAAGCCCGAACAACGGATTACATCAATTTTGTCTCCAGCTCTCAAGTCCAACGAACGATGGATCATCTCTGCTGCTTCCCCAAAAAGGATGAGATGATCAACACGCTCCCGTGCAAGCCTGCCAAATTCATCCCAGGGAAGATTCTTGTCCCGACCGCCAGCCAAGAGCACCAGCGGCTCGCGAAAAGACCGGATCGTCGCGATGGTTCGTTCTGGCGCAGTAGCCATTGAGTCGTTATACCAATCCGCGCCGCCCCACGTGCGTATGAATTCAAGCCGGTGTGAGACGCCCTTGAAACCATCTACACCTGCTTTCATCGCCTGGATAGTTATCCCGGCTACCGCAGCGATGGTACATGCTGCCATCACATTCAGCAGATTGTGGTCCCCTCGCAAGGCGATCATTTCTCTGGACATCACCGCTTGCTCTACCAATGTATCGCCAAAAAGTGCATTACTCATCCCATGGGATGCAGGAATTGCGCCATCGATTTTCGCGCCGATATCTCTGCGCTTCGCCATCCGCAGATAGATTGTCTCGTCGCGCAGAAACGTTCCTGACTGTCCAACCGGAAGCGGGGATCGCCCAAATGAGAACAATAGCGCACGTGCCTGCCCTGCCAGGTTCCAAGCTCCTGGATCATCTCGCCCCAACACAGCGCAATCCTGCTCAGTTTGATAGAGCAGGTTGTGCGCCTTGGCAGCGCGGTAAGATTCCATTGTCCCATGCCGGTCAAGATGATTAGGCGTAATATTCAAAATAGCGGCAATCTGAGGCGAGCGATGCATCAATTCTAATTGAAAGCTTGATAATTCCATCACTGCCAGGTCTTCTGCACTCATTTGGTCTAGAACTGAGATCAACGGAGAACCGATATTTCCGCCAACCCAGACCCGCTTATAAATCGGACTCTTGGAAATTGTGTCTGGCAGATTGAGCGCCGCTTCAGCCATCCGTCCGACCAGCGTCGTCGTAGTTGTTTTACCAGCAGAGCCAGTGATCCCGATCACAAGGCAAGGCGCAGCTTCCAGGAAAATTTGAGAGTCATTCGATAACGGTATTTCTCGTCGTTGCGCTTCCACAACCAGAGGCATTGTTAGCGGAACACCACCCGACGGACATACCAGCGACGCTCCATCCAATAGACTGAAAGGGTGCCCGCCACAAACCCATTCAAGATTTTCCTGATCGGCAATGGATTCAAACAACTGGCTAGTGTGTGCTAGTTCTGCCATTGGTCTTTTGTCGGTGATGACCACATGCGCTCCATGGAATATTAAATCAGCGCGCCAGTGCAATTCCCTGACGGGCTGCGCCGATGACAACCACCTTTTGACCGCTCCAGTCTCTCATACTTATTTTCTTAGACAACAGACAATGCCACGCCAATCATCGCAAACAGCAGGCTGATCAACCAAAATCGTTGAACCACCTGGGTCTCGCTCCATCCGGATAATTCAAAATGATGGTGGATCGGCGCCATCTTAAAGAGCCGCCGCCCATGAGTCAGTTTGAAATATGAAACCTGCAAGACATCGCTTATGACCACGCTGGATGGAATAATTGCAATGATCGGTAATAAAATCCACTGGCCAGACATCAACGCAACCACTGCTAGGGTTGCCCCTAGCGCTAATGATCCAGTATCTCCCATAAAGAGCAGAGCCGGATGAACATTGAACCAAAGAAACCCGAAAATCGCTCCAACGATCGTAAAACAGAAACGAGCGAGAAAGGTTTGCCCCTGAATTAAGGCAATCCCGCCATAAGTAGCAAATGCCGTCGCGGATATCAAGCCCGCCAGCCCATCCAGTCCATCCGTCAAATTGATTGCGTTGGAGTAAGTCACAATAACGAATGCAGCGACCGGGATATACCAGATTCCTAAACTCAGGATCACCGGAATACCTGGTAAGAATAAATCCGGGGCTTCCAACACATACTTCAAGACAAATGCAATCACAACTGCAAATATCGTTTGGAAGATAAATTTTGAGCGAGCGCTCAAGCCTTTCCCGCGCCGTTCACCACGGAGCCCAGCCCAATCATCCACCGCTCCCAAGACAGAAAAAACAATCATGGTGCCCATCGGCAAGATTACCGAGCGACCAAGTAAGGCAAAACCGAACAGCGAACTGGTGTTCATCAGAACAGTGATTAAGACCACCGGGATGACGATCAGTACGCCACCCATCGTTGGCGTACCCAGCTTGGAGAAATGCCGCTCAGGACCTTCGACCCGGATTGCTTTTCCAACCTTAAAATACCGCAACACCCGCAATAATGGCGGCCCCCAAATAACCGTCAACATGAAGCTGAAACCCGCCAACGCGACAGCCATCGATGATTGGGTCACGATTTATTCTCCAATACGCTCACAATTCGATCCATCTGCATTCCATGCGAACCTTTAATAAGCGCCACGTCTCCTGCTTCCAGATACCCATCCAGATGCGCAATGGCCTGGGGGACATCGTCCAACTCTACAATAGCCAAGGCAGGCAGTCCCGCCTGTCGAGCAGCCGCAGAAATCATCTGGGCGCGCTCTCCAATAGTGATAAGCAAATCCACCACCTGAGCAGCTCGCATCCCCACCATTTCATGCCCTTGGCGTTCATATGGCCCCAACTCCAACATATCACCCAGGACAGCGATCTTTCGTCCTTGCAACTCATCCAACAAGTTGAGGGCCGCTAACATCGACTCGGGAGTTGCATTATACGTATCATCCAAGATCAGCGCTCCAGTAGGTGTATGTGCTGTTACCAGGCGTAATTGAGCTTTCCCGGAACGCAATCCCTCCACAACCTCCTGCCAGGTGAGTCCTTCCACCAAACCGACCGCAGTGGCTCGCAGCACATTATGCACTGAATGACGCCCGATCAAAGGAGCCCGCAAATGGAGCACTTCTTTGTGGTAATGCAAGCGGAACCGAATCCCATCCAGACCCAAACCTTCGATGTGGTCTGCCCAAAGATCCGCCTCAGGATCCAATCCGTAAAAGAAAACTCCGGCATCGGTCATCCCAGCCATTTCTTTTACCCAGGGATCATCGTAATTCAAAATGGCCACACCTTGCGGCGCATGCGGCAGCGCCTGCACCAACTCCGCCTTCCCGCGCGCGATCTCCGCCTGGCTGCCGGCTCGTTCTGCGTGGACTGTACCGATATTCGTGACCACGCCAACCTCTGGTAAGGCCAGCTCGCATAAAAAGGCAATTTCACCCGGGACATAAAAACCCATCTCAAGCACAGCCCGTTGGTGGCTTTCATCTAACGAAAGCATAGTGAGAGGAAGACCAATTTCGTTATTCAGATTGCCCTCGTTCTTTAACGTGCGGAAGCGTTGCGAAAGCACCTCTGCAATCAATTCCTTGGTCGTTGACTTCCCCACACTCCCAGTCACACCAATCACCCTCACAGAGAGCTTGCGACGCCAGAAACGGGCAATTTGTTGTAATCCCGACAAGCTATCATCAACCAATATCATCAACGGAGCCACCGATTCCACCGGCTCTAATTCTGGTGTGCCAGACCGCAGATCAATTGTCGTGTGTTTCCCACTCTGTTCGCGCTGGATTAATGCTAGACTGGCCCCTTTTTCAAAAGCATGCTCCACAAATTCATGTCCGTCATGATTCTCACCAGGTAATGCCACAAAAATACAACCTGGAAAAGCCTGGCGCGAATCGACTACCGCGCCGGTGATTGGTTGCATCCCCCAATTCGGACGAGCGCCACTCAATCCTTCAATGACATCTGCGACTCTCAACATCTCATATCCAAAAAAGAAAGGTCACAAATCAATCCTTCGACAATTTTTTCCTGACGGCGTCTGGCGGTAAATTCAACAATACAACGAGTTCCTCAGCCGCTCTCCGGAAAACCGGCGCAGCAACCACAGAACCCCAAGGCGAAGTACCCGGTTTCTCCAACCAGATGTAAATCAAGAATCGTGGATCATCCACAGGACCCCAACCGACAAAAGATGCATTGGTTTCATTGCTGGTATATCCAAAAGGTGTTGGGATTTCAGCAGTGCCCGTTTTTCCAGCCACACGATAACCAGTCACCAATGCGTCTGACGACTCGATTTCCAGCGAATTAGCAAGCATCTCGCTCAATATCCGGGCAGTCTCAGCCTTGATCGGCATCCCCAGGACGCGCTGATCAATATGGTGCTGGTAGCCTTCGCTCACCACAGACTTGACAATCTGCGGCGCCATCATCACGCCGTCATTTGCCACCGCAGAAATGGAGACCGCCATCTGAATAGGGGTGGCAGCAACTCCTTGCCCAAATGCATTCGTCCCCAAATCGGCGGCATACCAGTCGCTATCACCCGGCTCCTTCAATCGCCCGGAAGCTTCACCATCCAGGTCAATCCCGCTCACATGACCGATCCCAAACCCACGCAGATAATGGTAAAAGCTTTCAGAGCCGATTTGGGTAGATACCCACGCCAGACAAACATTCAATGAGTGCTGCATACACCCTTGCATATCCTGAGGGCCCCAGGCGCCCTGATTCCAATTGTAAATGATCGTACCGCCAATCTCAATAACCCCTGTATCCACAAACACTGTCTCGGGTGTCACTGCCCCGCTATCCAGACCAGACGCCATAGTCAATACCTTGAACACTGAGCCAGGTTCGTAAGATTGAGATATCGCTCGATTAAACGGCGTTTCTTCTGTAAAAATCTCTCCCACTTTCCAGAATTGGTTCAGGTCCATGCGCGGCGTAGTCGCTAAAGCCATCACTTCACCGGTGCGTGGATTAACAACTACAAGTGTGCCAGAGTCGGAAGAAGTTTCAGCAACCGCATCATCGATAACCCTCTCCATCGCCCGTTGGATTTCACGATCAATCGTCAAAACCAAACTTGCCCCATCCGGTACGCGCGGCCTTTCCTCAGCCCGATTCGGATCAATCGGGATGCGCACAATCTTCGACATTCCCTTGAGAAGCGAGTCAAATCGCCCTTCAACGCCAAAATATCCCTCACCCAAAGCGTTGACAAAACCTAAAATATTTGAGGCGAGCGCTTCTTCTGGATAAATACGCCCCAGGTGGGGATTAAAAACCAAACCGTTTAGGCTGGGTGTATTCTCATTTCGTTTGCCAGTATAAACGGTCTTCATTTGCTCAACAATCACCTCTAATTTCTCGACCTCCTCCGCTGGTACATTATCAATCAGGCGTGAATACACCGCACTGTCTGAAGGTTCCAGGCTGGCCCTGTATAAGGCATCTTCATAATCGACCCCCAGCAAAGCACTCACCGTTTGGGCGATCGTGGTCGGGTTTTCTACATATTGCAGTTCTACCCCCACCTCATACACTGTCCTGTTTCCAGCCAGCAGGTTGCCCCGACGGTCAAAGATCTGACCACGAGCGGGTGTGAGCATCGTGTATGGATTGGTAAACGTATCGCCGATTTCCTGCAGTTTCTTCACCATATCTGGACTCACCTGAATCCGCACCATCTGTAAAAAGATAATGACTGGAAAAATGGAAAGAAAAGCGCCAAGGATCGAATAACGCCGACTTTTTTCCCGTTCTTTCATGGCTTCTCCTCAGAAATCGAAGCAATCCAATCTCTGGCCTGCCGAAAGAGCCACTCAAACAATGATTCAGTGTATTCTGGCGGCATGGAAATAGCTCGCACAACGCTTCTTTCAGATGAAGGTGCCAGGATAATCGATTGGCGCTCCATATATTCTGGCACCTTCAGATAAACAATTTGGTCCGGAGGTGTCTCGACAAAACCTAGTGTGCGAGCCCTGGCTTCCATATGAGAGGATGACAGGATTTTGGCCAATTCAGATTGCAAATCCTCGTTCATGCGATCCAACTCAGAGATCTCGCCCTGCATCTTCTGGATATCACGCCCAACAGCAGTTGCACGAGCGCTAACGCTTAAATAAATCCCGGCAATCAACGCGATAATTACCAATCCCAAAAGGAATAACGCGATGATCTGCAGTTGCTTCCTCCAGGGCGCCTGGGAATATGTGCGGGCGATATTCTCAAGTTGATCCATGGTCATTCAAAAAATTCTTAATTCACCTTTGGCGAAACAATTATTACGATTGAATTTGCAACTTATGTGCCAGATGCGGTAAAAACCCGACAAACGAGATTCCTTTCATCACCTGATACGCTCTATCTGATCTTTTCAACAACTCGCAAGCGGGCGCTGCGTCCGCGTGGATTGATTTGGACTTCATCCGCTGCTGGACGGACGGGATGGCGAGCAATCTCCTTGATGACTGCCTGATGACCGCAAGTGCAGACGGGCTGACGAGCAGGACATAAACAATCCCGGCTTTCCTGGCGGAAGAACTGCTTCACAATCCGGTCCTCTAAAGAGTGAAAGGATATAACCGCCAACCTGCCGCCAAGACCAAGCGCATCTACAGCTTGCGGCAATACATCCTTAACCGCTTCGAGCTCATGGTTGACAACAATCCGAAGCGCTTGAAAGGTCCGCGTTGCAGGGTGTATTCGATCTTTTCGCGAGCCTGTCCGCATCGCATTTCTCCGCTCCTTATTCATCACTGCAACAACTAGATCAGCCAGTTCAACCGTACGGTTAATCGGCCTGGAGCGCACAATCGCCCGAGCAATCTGGCGAGACCGAGTCTCTTCACCATACTGGTAAAGCAAATCAGCCAGTTCTTGTTCCGAGAGGGTATTGACCAGGTCAGCAGCTGTTTGGGGTGCATCCGGATCAAAACGCATATCCAGGGGTGCATCCGAGGAAAACGAGAAACCCTTGCTCGGGGTATCCAGTTGAATCGATGACAGACCTAAATCAAACAAGATCCCGTTCACTGAAGACCAGCCTAGCTTTCTCACCTGCTCACTCAAAGTGAGATAAGACTCACGCAGCAAAATTGCGCGCCCTCCAAAAGCTTCCAGTCGTTGTTGAGCCAACCTAAATGCAACCGGATCAACCTCAAGCCCCAGTAGCAAACCATCCGGAGCGCTCTTCTCAAGAATACCCCAGGCATGCCCCCCTGCACCCAGAGTACAATCCACATAGCGACCGCCTCGGGCAGGCTGCAACGCGAGTATAATTTCATTGTAAAGTACTGGACGGTGCGGTAACCCGTCTGGGTGATTGTTCATATCAAATCGTCAATGTCGACTTATGCGAACGGTAAATTGAGCGCTGCAAAACGGTCTGGGTTCGATTGGGCATCCTGGAGGATGAGGTTCTGTTCGCCCCAGATTTCGAGCGACCAGATCTCAAAAAAATCGCCCATCCCAACCACTACCAGGCTGCTTTCCAGCCCGGCAAACTGGCGCAGAAATTGCGGCAGCAAGACCCTGCCCGCTTTGTCCAATTCCACCCGATCTGCGGTGGAAAAGACTAGCCGCCGGAGAAGCCGGGTATTAGAGTCGGTAATGCTCATCTGGCTGACACGGTGAGACAACTCTTCATATTTCTCCGATGGGAGAACGATCAGGTTTCGGTCAAAACCCTGCATGACATACGCTCCGCCCGGAACCAGTTCATCCCGGTAGCGAACAGGCACTGTCAGGCGCCCTTTTTCATCGAGGTTATGGTAGAATTGACCAAAGAACATTTGTTCTGCCTCTCCACTAAAAGCCAGAACGCCGGACCGCCCGGCGTTCTACCACTGTCTCCCACTTTTTCCCACGAATAAACACAGTATAACTAAAATTTGTCATATATGCAAGACCTTAATCTAACAAAATGGTAATCTGGACCAAACTTTAACAATGATCACGATCTCTTACTTACTTCATTCGTTGCGGTGAAAGGCGTCATGGCATACCTCACAACCCAACCCTTTATTTCCGTCTGGAAAGGCGATAGCTTATTTTGATGAGCAATGTCCCTTGCATGGATGTGATCTCAACAGGATCATTGCGATTAGATACCGCTTTGTGTACAGGCGGGTATCCATGCGGCTCAATTATCGCCATTAATGGACCTGCTTCCAGCGGTAAAACCACCCTCTGTCAGTGCGCCGTGATCTCAGCCCAAAATCAGGGCCATCTTTCAGCCTGGATCGACGCCGACCACAATTTCCCCTCCGAATTTGCCCGGTGTTGCGGTATTGATGATCAAGCCTTATACTACTGTGAACCAGCCTGCACAGAGCAGGCTCTGGATATTCTCGAAACCCTGGCAAAGAGCAGCGCCTTCTCAGTTGTCGTTCTGGATTCACTCCAAGCATTGACCCCTGCGGCAGAACTTGCCGGTTCTCTGGATAAACCAGCCGATCAGGTAAATCAAGAATTGTTATATCTTCGATTGCCCGCGATACGTCGAGCGGCTCAACAGAGCGGGACAACAATTCTGCTAACCGACCAACTGAATACCCGCCTGAGTACGGTTTATCATCATCTTTCCGCTAACCCACAACGTTTAGCGCTCAAATTCCATACTGCTATCCACCTCCATCTAAATGCCGAGAAGGAGATTCAGCGGGGGGGAAAGCTTATTGGGGCGAAAATTCGCGTCCGGATCACGAAAAATGAGTTTGTACCCTGTTTGTATACAACAAATTTTGATATAATATATCCATACGGGATTAATAAATCTGGCGAAGTTTTAACCTGGGTTCTATTCTCCACCTGATTCAGAAGCAAGCTGAAGGATATTTCTTCAAGACTACACACCTGGGCAAAACTCCTGAACAAGCGGTTGATTTCTTAAACCGCAACTTGTTGAAACGGGACGAAATCGAAACGAGAATCCGCCAGGAATTAAATCCAGACATTCTTAATGCCGCGAATGAAAGCGATTGTACGCGGCCATAGTGTTACCAGGCAGTGTCGAAAGCAGACATTGCATAACGAGAACGATCTCAGAAAATCGCATAATGGTGATATAGTCAGTCTAAAGATCAATTAGAGCTGACTGCGGAAACAATCAATTTGATGAGCCAACCGACATGACCGCCAGCATAGCGATCTTAAATACCACTTCTAATCGAGCCTTGAGTACTGGCTGACAGTTACTCAATTCGCTCTGGGTGGCGTCATCGACTGGCATCAACCCTGAGATCCAACTTGAGAACGGACACAAATGGCCGCGACCTGCCAATGCAGGAACGCGGCTTAGTGTTTTTATGGCAGGAACAACGAAGCGGATAACCGCATTAACCCTTCAGAAGCATAACCGCCAACGGGTGAACATTTACCTAGATGGTGAATTTGCATTTGGTTTAGCGCGTATTGTCGCTGCCTGGTTGCAGGTCGGAATGGAATTGGGTGAAGAAAAAATAACCGCCCTCAAAGCCGAGGACGAGCGTGAAGCTGCCTATC
This sequence comes from uncultured Chloroflexia bacterium, assembly GCA_963788145.1. GTDB lineage: Bacteria > Chloroflexota > Anaerolineae > Anaerolineales > UBA4823 > UTCFX2. The sequence continues at coordinate 169,811 of CAWBFQ010000002.1, forward strand.
AGCGCGCTTTGAATTGGATAGATTATCGACCGCACTCTGTAACAGAAATCCATCAGAAGCTGGAACGTCAGGGCGTATCGCAAGAGACGATCTCAAATGTCATGGATCGTCTTGAACGCAGCGACCTGGTGAATGACGCGGTCTTTGCTCAGAATTGGGTAGAAAACCGGGCAGAAATGCGTCCGCGAAGTCGGCGTGCGCTGGCCTTCGAGCTAAGAAAACGCGGCATACAGCCAGAGATCATAGAACAATCTATCGCTACGGTGGATGACGATGACCTGGCATATCAAGCCGCGCAACGTCAGGCTCATAAACTCTCACATCTTGATTGGAAGGATTTTCGTCAAAAAATGCTCCGTCACCTCGCCCAGCGCGGGTTTAACTATGAAACCAGTTCCGAGGCTACCCACCGGGTCTGGATGAATGAGCACGAGAAGGAGCTAATTCTTGATGAAGGGGATTAACTATGGCTGTTGAAAGATTGATATTTCTGATCATCGAAATCATTTCGGTAGTGCTTGTTCTTCTACTTGGCGTTGCTGTCAGCTACCTGTATAAGCGGAATCAAGTCCAAAAAGCGAAACACGCTCAACTCGATGAAGCCGATCGAGTACTGGAGGCGGCAAAAGAAGAAGCCCGCCAGATTGAAATCCAGAACTCGCGACCAGGCCTTGGAAGTGCTCAAGAAAGCTGAATTCGATATCGAGCGCAAGCGCAACGAGCTAAGTAAAGAAGAAGATCGGCTCCAAAAACGCAGGGAAGAACTAGACAACCGGGTTGATCGGATGGAAAAGCGCGAGCAGGTCTTGAACAAGCGCCAGAGCACGATCGACAAGCGCTCCAACGAGATCGAAAAACTGCACGCGCAACAGACCGAAGAATTACAACGAATTTCACAGATGTCGGTTGAGGAAGCCCGTGCAATTTTGCTGGCAGATGTTGAAAAGGATTCTCGCCAGGACATGGCGCGCGTCATTCGGCAGATTGAAATGGAAGCCCGTGAAGAAGGCGAAAATCGCGCTCGCAAGATCATCACATCGGCTATTCAGCGGGTTGCATCCGATCATGTTGCTGAAATTACCACATCGGTCGTTGAAATCCCATCCGATGATATGAAAGGCCGGATCATAGGACGAAATGGGCGCAATATCCACGCTTTTGAGCAGGCAGCCGGGGTAGATGTAATCGTTGACGACACCCCCGAAGTAGTCACAATCTCCTGTTTTGACTCTGTCCGCCGGGAAGTGGCCCGTCGCGCCCTGGGTAAATTAATCCAAGATGGACGGATCCACCCAGCACATATCGAAAAAGTGCTCAAAGCGGAACAGAAAGAAGTAGATCGGGCAATCATCGAAGCTGGTGAACAGGCTGTTTACGAAGCCGGGCTGCCCGGGCTTCATCCGGAGATAATCAAGACCCTTGGGCGATTAAAGTATCGCACTTCCTATGGTCAAAACCAATTGGCTCATTCCGTCGAAACTGCCAAGCTGGCTTCTGTAATTGCCTCCGAGTTAGGAGCAGATGTTGATACTTCTCGCACAGCGGCGTTGCTCCACGATCTGGGCAAAGCGGTTGATCACAGTATGGAAGGCACACATGCTCAATTGGGCGCTGAAATAGCGAAGCGTTATGGCATGTCCAGCAAAGTAGTGAACGCGATTGCTGCCCATCACCATGAGATTGATCAGGACACCCTTGAAGCTGCTATCGTCGAAGCTGCCGATGCAATTTCCGGCGCCCGACCTGGGGCGCGCCGGGAAAGCCTGGAACAATATCTCAAGCGGGTGCGTTCATTAGAGGATATTGCTAATACCACTCGGGGAGTCATCCAAAGCTACGCTCTTCAGGCAGGCCGTGAAATTCGGATTTTCGTAAAACCAGAAGAGATTGACGACCTGGCCTCAATCCAAATGGCTCGTGAAATCTCCAAGAAAATCGAAGAAAGCATGCAGTACCCAGGCCAAATTCGAGTGACTGTAATCCGCGAAACCCGCGCTGTCGATTACGCTAAATAGTCATTCTTTCATGGCTTCAATGATTTGACTGATCCGCGCCAGGTATTGTGCGCGGATCAGTGAACGCGATTCCCCTGGCGCGCCAACCGATTTCAGACTCTGGATAATATTTACTACCAGATCAGACTGAGCTTCTGCTCGTCCAAATTCCTGGGCCTCGGCATAATCCCTCATGATATTAGCATTTCCCATCCAGCGCGCTTGCCAGGTGCTCACCCGTTGCTCGCCCACTATTTTTTCGGGGGTTTCAAAATGGCCAATATCTATCCAAATTAACTCCGCTCCCCGCTCTCGGAATCGATTCCGACCTGCTGGACTGTAGAATTCCGCATTGATTTCAGCCCGCGGATCTGAGCCTTGAGTTAATGGCGCAGTCAAGTAATCCACCGGATGTGAACGGATGAAATCCGTGATGATCGATTTAACAATGCTATTGACCCCATCTTCCCAGCTCCCGATCCCACTGCTACTTTGGGTCCGGTTATAGACCATCCTTAAGATGGCATCTTCGTAATAACGAAAAGGAAGCTCTGGTCGCTGGTTAACCTTTTCGAATTGATCTGTAGATTCTTTTCCACTAGCCTCGCTGTATATCTGGTAGCGATAGCGGATATCCTGAGCAAGCACCTCAATTCCATCTTTGGAACGAGTTGTGAGTTTTTCTATCGGACGGAATCGTTCATCTAATGAAATACACTCCTTAATCGTTTGTTGACGGGAAATGAAATGTCTGCCAGGGCCTAATATGCGTACCTGACCAGTGATACTTTCGACCACAACCACATTGCCCTCCTGGATTTTCACATATCCAGGCCCGCCCACCTTTACGATCAGATTCTCGCTGGCGCCGTCTTGCATTTTTCCATCACTGATAATCAGCGTCCGATAACCAATCCCAAACAAACAAGGTACGAATAATTTAACCGATTGTACAAAACTTTTCAACCCGAACGACACATCAATATGGCGCATCCCCTCATAAAGCACCAAACACAAGACAAACAGCGGCAAGACCAGGTATCGACCACCAAAACCCGGCATTCCTGCCAGGCGATAGAAAATAAAATTGGCGACGATCCAAATCATCATCAGAAGCAATGTAATCAAAATCCGCGCTTGCGGGCGAATCACAGATCACCTCCCTGTTCGAAGTCATCAAGCTGATTTTCCTCAAGCAAGTCAGGAATTAACCATAATCGAATCGTACGGAGCTGATCGAGCGTATCTCTGGGCAACATCTGGCGGGTAATGGGGTCTGTAGCTGCGATTTCCAATTCCCGAAATACTTGCATGGTCAAAGCTTCCTCAGAAAGGTTTCTATCGCTAAACAGGCGAGAGAAGGTCTCGATCAAGTCGCGCCTGCGGCTGACCTGTGCCTTATCCTTGATCCGACCCACTTCCTGGTCCTGGTTAGCCAGGATCAGGTTGACTTCGCGCTGCCAGCGAGCTCGCCAGCTTTCTAGGCGCTGTTGATTCACCTTCGGATCTATCGGGGTCAACTCGCTGAACCCGGCAAATATCACTTTGATGCCCCGTTTTCGCAGCACTTTCTCTCCGCTCAAAGCCCGAACAGCAGAGATGCGGAACGCACGGTGGTCAACCCGTTGTCCCACGGTTGGTAGATCTCCATCATGGCGCTGCAAGAATTGAAACGATACCACCCCCAGGTAGCGAATGCGGCGAGAAAACTCGGGTTTAATTTCTGCTTGGAGCGGGAATCTTTCAGGATCATCAGGGAGATAGAGTTCATCGAGTGTATAACGACCAAGGATGTTTCGATAGATTTCAGCCGTCACCATTGCCGGTAAATCGGTCCAATGGTTGGCAGATTGGCGATCGCTGACATTACGCGCCCGAGAATAAACACCTGCCAGTATTCTTTGTTCATCCACAAGATAAGGAGGAAATTCCTGCCCATCTGTTCCCAAATCTAAAGGCGAATTTGGATCAATACAAAATAAGAAATTCTGCGCATATTGATGGATCTCTTCCTGATCCTGGATATCCAGTTCATCCTGGATGGCCATAATTTTGCGTGTGTGCGGATCAATGCGCAGAACCTGTAGATTCTTGGGAACAGGTTCACCAAGATAAGCGACAAGGATTACAGATGGGCGCTGGCTCAAGCTGAAACTAACAAAGGTATGCGTACTCAATTCAATCCCGTCGCTTGTGCGCCCAAATACGTTTGGCATCAACCGGAATTGCTTCCGCAGGCTGACCACATCTCTCAGTTTCTCGCCGCGCCGCAGGATCACCAATCCAGGTCCGACTACCCTCGGCTTCGGCGTTTGCGCGTTGAAATTACCATTACGATTCTCGCCTCCAAAGAGAATAGGCGAGCGAACCTGCGTAGATTCGACCACCACCGCGCTCTCCAAATCCACAAGAATCGCGCTAAGGGAAGCCTGACCAACTTCGCCTACCAACACACCTTCCCGGACAAATAACAGTGAAGCGCTGCGCCCCCACAACGAACGAATCATCTTGCCCATCAGAAGATAAATCTGTTGGTTGCTATGAACCGGAAAAACTGTGCCACCGATCCAATAGAGCCATAGAATCACAAAAAAAATAACCGCTAGTAAATTTTCAGAGATAAAAATACTGATCCGGATCGCATCTGGAATCTTCGGGAACTGTTCTACCCAGCCTTTATTCAGAATGGACAAGACCAGGTATTTTATAAAATCCACTTCATAACGGAATATAAATAATAACGCGCCCCCCAACGCAATCAGTACAATCCATCGCAAACAACCGGATCTGCCTTTGGGCATACTTAATAAGTGCTCCTTCCTTGAGTATATAATCAGAAGTCCAGGTCTGTCAAGAAAGGATTAAAGTGTCGCTCTTCTGCAACCAAAGTCTCCGGGCCATGCCCCGAAAGCAGTCGTGTTTCCTTTGGTAAGCTAAGAACCTGGATTTGAATACTGCTTATCAGTTGAAGGTAATTTCCTCCTGGTAAGTCTGTACGCCCGATCCCACCCGCAAAGATCACGTCGCCGCAGAAAAGCACGCCCTCATCCCGTGAAGAAAAAACCACATGGCCAGGTGTATGCCCAGGTGCATGACGCACTTCGAACTCAGATCGACCTACCCGGATCATCTGCCCATGTTCGAGCAGGATTTGCGGGCGCGGCCCTGCTTCGATCTGCAACCCGAAAAGAGCTGCCCCGCCGCGCATCTCCCACAATTGGAGGTCAGCCGGGTGTAATGCGACCAGTGGTTCTGGCCTCACACTGCGAGCCACCCCAGCAGCCCCACCAAAATGGTCAAAATGGGCATGCGTCAACCAGATCTGGGAGATTGACCAACCGTGCTGTATAGCTTGCTCGGCAATCCACTCGCCTTCCCAGGCAGGATCAATCACAACAGCCTCGCCGGTTTCGATATCCGCCAACAAATAAGTGTTGGTTTCAACAGGTCCAAGCGCGAATTTCAGAATTTCTAGCATAAACACATTCCTCATCCGTTAATCAGGTAATTGAGCGACGATATCGGATTCCCATGAACAGCTTCCCAATACTCTCAAGAATTCCATCCAGGGCCAATAAAAAACCGATGACCATACCCAGACTGCCCACCATGCGCGCCTGTTGTCCGCTAATTCCCAGCAAATCTTTCACCTGAATCTCAAAAGAGGGAACTGCGAGTAAGCGAGTTGTTTCATCGCCGATGTTGGTTTCTATCAGACGTAAATAAATCCAGGTTTTCCCTTGGAATAGTCCGGTTCGGAGCGGTCGCAAATTCCATAGAAATATTACCGGATGATCAAAGCTGAATGCCTGGTTGATTTCGCCGGTGGGGGTATGTTGCAGATCAAATAGCTCAAGCCGGGTTTCAAGAAAAAAACGATATTGGGTAGAAGAAGGATTATCGGCAGCGACTGCAGGTTCAAAACGCAAGCGCACCTCCGCCGGATCACCCAGGCGTATTCGCGAAGGCCAATCCAGAATGAATTGACCCGCGGGTGAAAGCGGATCAGCCAGACCCTGCTGTGAAACTGGCAGATGCAACTCCGCCTGGAGCAGATCAATCGAATAGGTCTGAAATATAGACTTTCGCCCACCCCAATAAAGCATCAGAAGTGAGGCGCTAAACACAACCATTCCAACCAGCCGACGAATCAAGGAGAATCGCACAAGTTGATTATACTTGCTAATGCATGCTCACCCGGCCGATCAGGAAAGAAAACCCACCATAAAAACACCAATCACTGCAACAGGAAGCCCCTAATCATCTTGTAAACCACGTGTCATTTGTCACCAATCCACGTTCCAATTGCCATGATTTCCACTCACAATCGCAGGCATTCGATATAATCATAAGTGAGTGTTTGGCTGCCTGATTTTCTATTAACGGACATACCAGAGTGGATTAATATACTGTATCACCAGCACGACGAAATATACAATCCCAAACAGGAGGCATATGCATGGCTTTTCATCCCCCCGAACCGTTTCGCATCAAAACAATCGAACCAATCCAGTTGATTGAGAGCACCCAACGCTTGAATGCTATTAGGAAGGCAGGTTACAATGTCTTTTCCCTTTTCGCCAGGGATGTTTACATCGACCTGCTAACCGACTCTGGCACCGGCGCAATGAGCCAACATCAATGGGCAGCCATTATGGAAGGAGACGAATCCTTATGCCGGGGCGCGTTCTTATGAGCGCCTTTCACAAGCGATGCAAGACATCTTTGGCTTCCGTCATTTCGTCCCCACTCACCAAGGCCGGGCAGCAGAGAATATCCTCAGTGCAATGTACGTCCAGGTGGGTTCCTATATCCCTTCCAATATGCATTTTGATACTACCGATGCGAACATTCGGGCGCGGCGTGGCACTCCGGTCAACCTGGTCATCGAAGATGCCAAAGACCCCTCCAACCGCCATCCTTTCAAAGGGAATATGGATATCCAAAAACTGCGCGCTTTCATCCAGGAAGTAGGCGCAGAGAATATCCCATTTGGAATGATCACGATCACAAACAACGCTGGCGGCGGTCAACCTGTCTCACTGGAAAACCTGCGCCAAGTCTCGCAAACCTATCATGAATTCGGCATCCCATTCTTCATCGATGCATGTCGCTTTGCTGAAAATGCCTATTTCATCAAGCTGCGCGAGCCAGGATATGCCCATAAAACCACACTGCAGATCGCTAAAGAGATCTTCGCCCTGGCAGATGGAGCGACGATGAGCGCCAAAAAGGATGCCATTGTCAATATCGGCGGATTCCTCGCGATGAATGACGAAATGCTCTTCCAAAAAGCCTGTAATGAATTGATCCTGAGGGAGGGCTTTCCGACTTATGGTGGATTGGCGGGGCGTGATCTGGACGCCATGGCTACCGGCCTTTGGGAAGGATTGGACGAGGATTACCTGGCATACCGGCTGGGGCAAACCGCCTATCTGGCAGAGCGATTACTTGAAAACGGCATCCCAATTATCGAACCTCCGGGCGGGCACGCGGTTTACCTGGATGCTGGCCGGTTTTTCCAGCACATCCCGCCATCCGAGTTCCCCGGTCAGGCGCTTTCTATCGAGCTTTACCTGGAAGGAGGCATCCGGGCCTGTGAGATCGGATCCGTCATGTTCGCTCATCCTGACCCTGGGACAGGTGAGATGATCTTCCCCGCGCTGGAATTGGTGCGGCTGGCAATCCCGCGCCGGGTTTACACCCAGAGCCACCTCGATTTCGTTGTTGCGACGCTGGTAAAGATCGCAGCCCGTAGAGAGAAAGTGCGAGGATATCGCTTCAGCTATGCACCGGAACTCTTGCGTCATTTCACCGCTCGATTCAAACCGGTTGGCGAACCACACGCCTAGTAACTGGATGATGGTCCAGGCGACATGACCGAATTTACCCCCAAACAATCCACCTCCCCTGAGATCAAGCTGCTTACATCCAGCGGCTGGGAAGATTATGAGTTATTGGACAGCGGGCAAGGCGCCAAATTGGAGCGCTACGGGCCATACACTTTTGTGCGTCCCGAACACCAGGCGGTCTGGCGGCGTGTGCTGCCAAGCGCGCGATGGGAACAGGCTCACGCTGTGTTTCAATCCAGTGGAGAGGAAAGCGGCGGCCATTGGCAGTTGAACCAGCCTGTGAAAACGCCCTGGAAAATGCACTACAGAAACCTGCATTTCCTGTCCTTCACTGCCAACTCGCGCCAACTGGGAGTCTTCCCAGAACAATCCAGCCATTGGGACTGGATGAGCGAGCGCATCACCCAACGTCTGCATAGCGAACACCAACCCGTGAATGTGCTCAACCTATTCGGCTATACCGGATTGGCGACCCTGGCAGCTTCCGCAGCCGGCGCGCAGGTCGCTCACGTCGACGCATCCAAGAAATCGATTCTGTTGGCTCGTGAAAACCAGAAACTATCCGGCTTTAGCGACCGTCCAATCCGCTGGTTGGAGGACGACGCCTTTAAATTCGTCCGCCGGGAAGTGCGCCGCGGCTCAAAATACGACGGGATCGTGCTGGACCCTCCCAAGTTTGGGCGCGGCCCTCAAGGCCAGGTGTGGGAATTTTTTGAATCGCTGTCAGAGTTGCTCCAAAACTGCCGCGCCATCTTGAGTGATCATCCACTTTTTATTGTGCTGACTGCTTATGCCATCCGGGCTTCCGCAATGACAGCCTACTATGCCCTGCAAGAAACGGTCGCCGGTTTGGGTGGACAGATCGAAACCGGGGAGCTGGCTCTGGTTGAACGCGAGCGCGGGTCGGTTTCTTTCAACCGCAATCTTTGCCCGCTGGGGTTCAGATTCTTGATCCTGATAAGGAGAAAACGATGCGAGCTACTTTAACCTTAAAAGTGAATGCAATCGTACTGATCGCAGCTGGTATCGCCTTTGGGTTGTATGGGCCGCTGATGATGGCTTTTTTCGCCATCCCGGAGTTGATCGGCATCTCGGCAGATGCTTACTGGCAAATCGCAGCCTTTGCGCGCATGTTCGGGGCTGCCCTGTTTGGCTTCGGGTTGTTGGTCTGGGCTGTCCATAATAGTTTCGCAGACCTCACCATCGCTTCTCAAAAGCGAATTCTGGCGGCGCTCATTCTTGGCCATCTGATGGGTGCTTTCATCGCGATTACCGAACAATCCTCTATCTGGTGGACGCCCGCCGGTTGGATGGTTAGCGCTGTATTTGCCCTATTCTTGCTGTCCTATATCTACGCCATTTTCACGCTGCCCTCAAACAAACCTGTTGAGCAAAGTAACGACGCAGAATGACAAAAGCAAGATCAGAGCCGCCCGAAGAGGGCCACCCATGATATCTAGCCTGATGCACATCAGAACTAATAGACAAAGATGATCGAAAAACTCAAAAACCTCATCATCGGTTCCCCTCTCCCCACCAACCAACTGGCTGAAAATCGGCTGAATAAAATCCGCGCCCTGGCTGCTTTCTCGCCAGACGCCCTTTCTTCAATTGCATATGCCAATCAGGAAATCTACCTCGGCCTGGTCGTCGCAGGAAGCGTCGGGCTAAAACTGGCATGGCCGATTGGGTTGACGATTGTGGGCTTGTTGATCATGGTAGCCATTTCCTATCTTCAAACGATCGAAGGGTACCCCAACGGAGGTGGATCCTATGTTGTTGCCCGTAACAATCTGGGAAAGGTGGCTGGCTTGATCACTGCTGCTGCGCTCTTGATGGGTTATCTCCTGACAGCGGCAGTAAGCCTGACAGCCGGCGTGGAGGCTATCGCATCTGCATATCCCGCATTGTGGTCTTATCGAGTCGAAATTGCTCTGCTCCTATTGGGTTTTATCACAATCGCAAATCTGCGCGGTTTGAGAGAAACCGGTACGCTTATGTCCGTCCCTGTTTATTTCTTTTTGATTACCTATATCCCTATGCTCTTGATTGGAGCTGTGCAAATAGCGATTGGGGGTACTGCCGATCTGCATCTAGTAGCCCCAGCGGCTACCCAACCATTGACTTTATTTTTAATCTTACACACTTTCGCAACTGGATGTACAGCTTTGACAGGGATCGAAGCCATCAGCAATGGCGTGCCATCATTCCAACCTCCGGAGGCAAAGAACGCCAAACGAACGTTGGTCGTCATGGCAATTTTGATGGCTGTCTTATTTGTAGGTAGCATCGGTTTGACTCAATTCCTGGGAGTAACCGCCGGACCGGAGGAAACCATCCTGTCAGCTCTGGCGCGCAAAATCTTGGGGGGTTCGCCATTCTATTTCTTAATCCAAATCGCCACAATGGCTATCCTGGCTGTAGCGGCAAATACCAGCTTCGCTGGATTCCCACGTCTTTCAGCGATCCTGGCAGCAGATACGTATTTACCCCGCCAACTCACTTCTTTAGGCGACCGATTGGTATTTGCCAACGGGATTGTACTGCTTTCTGCGGCTACAGGATTTCTCATCATCGCCTTCCGAGGTGAGAGCCACACATTAATTCCTTTGTTTGCGGTCGGCGTATTCGTGGCTTTCACCCTTTCTCAGCTAGGCATGGTCATACATTGGTGGAAAATCCGAACTAAGGGATGGCAGGTAAAAGCATTTACCAACGGTTTGGGGGCAATTACCACGGCAGTGACTACTCTGATCATTGGATATAGCAAATTCGTGGAAGGCGCCTGGATCACGATGTTCGTGATCATCATCCTTGTATTCACCTTTGCCCAAATCTATAAACATTATCAGGAAGTGCGAAGGCAGCTCTCATTGAAAGGCCTCCCGCCATCTCTGCGCCCATTCCCCCCTCCGCGTGTCGTGATCCCGATCTCCGCCGTCCATCGCGGGATAATTGACGCGGTCGATTTCGCCCGTTCAATCTCTAAAGATGTTACCTGCCTATATATCGAGATGGAACCCGGAGGCGCTGAACGCGTAAAGAAGGAATGGGAGCGTTGGTTTCCAGATATCCCTCTGGAAATCCGGCTTTCTCCCTATCGGTCTATCATCCGCCCCCTTCTGGAATTCCTGGATGAGACCGATCAAAAACACAACGATGGACAGTTGGCCACCGTTGTGTTACCCGAATTTATCCCGGCTCGTTGGTGGCAGGGATTGTTACACAACCAGACCACCTTGATGATCAAAACCGCATTACTCTATCGCAGACGCAATCTCGGCTATCAGCGTGTGATTATCGATGTCGCCTACCACTTGAAGAAGTAGAGCTTAAAGCCGCTTAGCCTCCTGCCAGAGCGCTTCCATCTCATCCAAAGTGAGATCGACAACCGAACGCCCCCCTTGCCTGGCAGTTTCTTCGATATAGCCAAACCGTTTGCGGAAACGAGCATTTGCCTCGCGTAAGGATGACTCGGCATCCACAGAATACCGAGCGCGCCAGGTTGACCGTTGCAAACAGCAGGTCTCCCAGCTCCATCGCTCGCTCATTTTCGTCAGGAGCGGAATCGACCTCCCCAAGTTCTTCGTGCAGTTTATCCAATACCCCACTCACATCCGGCCAGTCAAACCCCACTCTAGCGGCTCGCTTCTGATAAATCTGCGCTTGGACAAGCGCCGGGAGCGCCAGAGCGACTCCATCCAGCAGACTTTTCTCCGCTTTGCCATTTTCTTGCCGTTCTTCAGCCTTTAATCGCTCCCAGTTTGTCAGGACTGCATAATCATCACTTAATTTCACCTCTCCAAAAACGTGCGGGTGACGGCGCACGATCTTGGTGTTTATCCCCTTCAACACATCGGCAATCGTAAACTCGCCTTCATCCGAGGCAATCTGGGTTTGAAGCAGGATGAGCAAGATCAAATCCCCGAACTCCTCACGCATTCCATCCACATCCTCGGTATCCAGCGCGGTCAGGGCTTCGTATGTTTCTTCCAATAGATCATCCCGCAGCGATCGGTGAGTCTGCTCACGATCCCAGGGGCAGCCCTCCGGCGCTCTCAAATGAGCAACCACCTCAAGAAAGGCTTCAAATGAAGTCTGCTTACAAAGCGGCGGCAGGTACAGCGCGGTCAACAATCCGATTTTCTTATCACGGTCAATCTGATAAAGCTTCAGTTGCTCCACACTTTGCTGGCTGGTCCCGGCAGCATGCACCAGCATAACCGGATGCTCATCCGGATATAAACTCAGTAGGGTTAGTTTCACCTGGGAGGCAATCTCGCGTGAGTGCACTTGAGCAATGAGCGCTGGCGCGCTGGTTGGGAATAGAGGAACGTGGCTTACCGCAAGTTCCAAAGCATCAATCAGAGTCGTATGCGGAAAAGGATCCAGCCCCAACGCACTCAATGTCGGTTCCAAAAAACTCAACCCCTCGACAATTTGAACCGAGAATCCCTTCCACCTGCGCCCTGCGCAGAATCTCTCCTGTGGTGGCCTCAGCAATCAGCGGATGCCCTGGGACAGCGTAAATCACGCCCTGAGGGCGACGGCCTAGTGTCAGGACCTGCTCCACAATTTGCTGATAAACATCCTCAAAATTAGAGCAAGATTCGTAAAGATGATCAAACGAATGAAGCTCTATTTGCGCTGGCAAATCGGCGACGACAGGATGCTGACGGGTTCGCAGGTAGATCTCCTTGCTGTTTTCAAGGATCTGCCAGGCCTGAAGGGTCAATAAATCCAAATTCCCCGGCCCCAAGCCTAAAATGGTAATTCCGTTAAAATTCATCATTCTCTCCAATTAAATACATAATGCGCAGACCGAATGGCGTGGGTGAAGAATCGTTCACACGCGTAACGGCATACGCATTATGCTCTGGTTCGTAATAAGATATTAACGTTTGGTGTAAGTAGGCGCCTTGCGGGCGCGCTTCAATCCAGGTTTCTTGCGTTCCTTGATGCGAGCGTCGCGGGTTAGATAACCAGCTTTGCGCATTATAGAGCGCAGATCCGGGTTCATTTTTAGAAGAGCGCGCGCTACCCCAAGCTGTACGGCGTCGGTCTGACCGGTAACACCACCGCCCTTGACAACCACGCTGATATCTAACAGGCTCTGGTTCTCGCTGGCAGCCTGTAATGGAGCTAAAATCGTGTCAATATCACCTAAACGGGTGAAATATTCTTCAGCCGGTCTTTCATTGACAACGAACTTACCAGAACCGCTCATTAAGCGCACCCGTGCAGTGCTTTCTTTGCGGCGTCCTATACCTTCATAATACTGAACTGCCATATCTCCTACTCCTTACCAACCGCCAACATTTTTGGTTGCTGGGCGGTGTGTGGATGGTCTGGGCCAGCATATACTTTTAACTTCTTGATGATCTGGCGGCCGAATTTATTGTGAGGAAGCGTCCCCCAAACCGCGCTCACAATCACCCGGTCGGGATGCTTTTTGAGCTGATCGCGCAAGCTGGTTGCGGTCAAGCCACTGGGATAGAGGGAATAGCGGTAATAGAACTTATCAGTCAGTTTATTGCCGGTCACTTTGATATGCTCACAGTTCACGACCACCACAAAATCCCCGGTATCCATCCCAGGAGTGAAGTTTGGCTTGTGTTTTCCAAGCAGCACTGTCGCAATCTGAGAAGCCAACCGACCAAGATTCTGACCGTTCGCATCTACCAGATACCAATCCTGCTCGATCTCTTTTGCTTTGGGTATATATGTCTTTTCCACGCTCTTCATCTCCGCTTACCGACGCCGACTGAGCCAGCATCGTCTCTCATCTTAGTTTAGCATCGGGCGCCCGGCCGCATCATTATCATTCGGGTCCGAAAAAATCACTTCAACCAGGTTAATCCTTGTGGAGGGGCAAGTCCCTTCACGATATTCTTGGAACCAGAACTCAGGCAATCGTTCACTGCCTCCACGTTGAACAGCCCTTGTCCAATCTTGACCTGAAAAGCTGTCAATCGGCGCACCATCCGGTACAAAAAAGCATTAGCGATGATCTCAAATGTGATCTCATCAGCTTCTCCCATCCAGTGGGCTTCCAGTACATGCCGTACCGTGACACCTCCAGATTGGGGAGAGGAACCAAAAGCGCCAAAATCGTGCGTACCATGCAGTTGAACCGCTGCAGTCTGCAACCTTTCGAGCTCCACCATCGGCCACACTCTCCAAGCATATCGTTCTCGCAAAGGATCACGGATCGAACCACAAAAGACGCGGTAACGATAGCGCCGGGCGATGGCATCAAACCGAGGATGAAAATTCGCTCTGGTTAGAACCACCTTCTGAGCCGCGATATCCAGCGGCAAATTGGCGTTTAAGGCAGCCTGCAAATCAGCCTCGCTGTGACGCCAGACCAAATCGAAGGCAATCACCTGACCCGAAGCATGGACCCCAGCATCGGTTCTACCAGCCGCTAAGATCGCCTGATCTTGCCAGCCAATTTGCCGGAGAGCATTTTCGACCTCTCCTTGGATTGTTCGGCTGCTCTTGCTTCTCGCCTGACGCTGAAAGCCAGTATAATTGCTTCCGTCGTAGGCAAGGATAACCTGGTAACGTGCCATTTCCAGTCAACTGGTCTTCCCAGTCAACCAATGATCAACCTTCAACAAACTCAAGGATTACCATCTCGGCTGCATCGCCTCTGCGAGGACCGAGCTTGATGATCCGGGTATAGCCGCCTGGGCGAGTGTCAAAACGAGGCGCGATATCCTCAAAAAGCTTCTTCACTATCGCTGCATCGTTCAAACGCGCCGCAGCCAACCGACGGGCATGCACCATCTTCGCATCACCTGCTTTATTGCCCAGCTTTGCCAGAGTGATCAGGCGTTCAGCCTGACCGCGAACGGCATCCGCCTTAGTGCGCGTGGTCGTTGAATTCGTTCATGCTCAATTAATTGTTTGACAAGGTTTCGCCGCAAAGCTACACGCTGATCTTTGCTGCGTCCTAATTTTTTACCAGCTACTCTATGACGCATTGTCGATTACTCCGCTTCTTTTTCGTTTCCATCCGAAAGGTAACCCTTTTCACGCATTTTCTGGCGTAATTCATCCAGGCTCTTCTCGCCAAAATTGCGGATGGACATCACAGCCTCTTCGCCCTTCTCAAGCAATTCCAGCACTTCGCCGACAGTGGTGATGCCTGTG
The DNA here is from genome assembly GCA_963788145.1 of uncultured Chloroflexia bacterium. Taxonomy (GTDB): domain Bacteria; phylum Chloroflexota; class Anaerolineae; order Anaerolineales; family UBA4823; genus UTCFX2. The sequence goes on from CAWBFQ010000002.1 coordinate 184,815, forward strand.
CGCTTCAGAGAGTTGAAAACGCGCACTGAGAGGTCCAGGTTTTCGATAGGTGTCTCGATCATCTCACTTGTCAAACGACCACTCTCAGGTTCCTCCAGAGCAATCGCGGCCAGAGAATTCTTCACTAATTCCGGCAATATGTCGGAGATGATCGATAATCACTTTGGCGCTGGTGCTTAAAGATTCCTCCGGACCTAAGGTGCCATCCGTCCAAATCTCCAGGAGAAGCCGGTCATAATTGGTGCTTTGACCAACCCGGGCATATCCCACATCCCAATTAACTCGCCGAACCGGGCTGTAGATCGCATCCACCGGAAGCTCGCCAATCGGCAGTTGACCAATGCGATCGTCCGCCGGGGAATATCCTCGCCCGCGCTCTACAGTCAATTCCATTTCAAAGTGGGTAGCGTTATCATCAACTGAGAAAAGGTAGAGATCAGGGTTGACGATTTCAACTTCTGGCGGTGTGATGATGTCCCCAGCAGTCACGACACCGCTGCCACGCACTTCCAGATGGAGGCGAGCAGTATCCACATCGTATAGCTTCATCCGGAGTTGTTTGATCTGTAACATCAGCCGGATAACATCCTCGCGTACTCCTGGGATATCGGAAAATTCATGCTGAACATCCGCAATGCGAATCGAGGTGACCGCTGCACCCTCCAAAGAGGAAAGTAAAACCCTGCGCAGGGCATTACCCAGCGTAACTCCGTAGCCACGCTCCAGCGGGCTGATGATGAACTTGCCGTAATTACGCGCTTCAGCTTCGCGCTCTATTTTCGGCGTTACCATATTACTTAAACCGATCACGGTTCACCTCATCCCCATTTTCTAACATGCTGATACGTTGGCGCGCCAGAGACGCGCACCAACGTGATCACGATTCTCAAAACGCATTATCTCGAGTAGTATTCGACAATCAACTGTTCTTGCAGGTTGCTGTCGATCTCGGATCGTTCCGGCAAACGGAGCATCGTCCCGGCGAGGTTCTTGGTATCCCGACTTAACCAGTTAGGAATGGTCTTGTCTTCCAAAACTGCCGCCATATCTTTGAAATACTGGCGATCCCGCGAGCCTTCACGTACAGAGACGATATCACTCTGGGAAACCAGCATCGATGGAACGTCGGTCCGGCGCTCGTTGACCATGAAATGGCCATGGGTCACCAGAGTGCGAGCCTGAGCTCGGCTATCAGCGAAACCCAGTCGGAATACAACGTTATCCAGCCGTGATTCCAGAACCTGAAGCAAATTCAGGCCGGTCAGACCACGACGGCTCAATGATTCTTCATAATATCTGCGGAATTGTCGCTCCAACACACCATATGTTCGACGCGCTTTTTGCTTCGCGCGCAACTGGCGGTTATAGTCCGATTCACGCCGGCGGCGGAATTGAGCGCCTTTCCCATGTTGGCCCGGCGGGTAGCCACGCCGCTCGAAAGCACATTTTTGGCTGAAACAGCGCGCCCCTTTCAGAAAGAGCTTTTCGCCTTCTCGCCGGCACAATTTGCATACTGGCCCACGATATTTTGCCATAGATTAAAAACCTTATCCTTCCTTACTGATCTCTTAGACGCGGCGTTTCTTGGGCGGCCGGCATCCATTATGAGGAACCGGCGTCACATCTGAAATAGCACTTACTTTCAAGCCCTGGGATTGAACTGCTCGGATAGCGGATTCACGGCCAGGTCCAGGTCCTTTTACAAAAAGCGCTACTTCTTGCAATCCCATCGCCATAGCTGCTTTGATTGCTTGCTCTGCTGCAAGCCGCGCCGCGAAGGGCGTACTCTTACGCGAGCCTTTGAATCCAGCCGATCCAGCGCTTCCCCAAGCCACCGTGTTGCCCTGGCTGTCTGTTACAGTAATGATTGTATTATTGAATGTCGCAAAAACGTGAACCTGTCCAGTCGACAGTGTTCGCTTTACTTTTTTCGCTCCGCCTTTTCGGCGTGCTGTTCGTACACTTTGAGCCATAGCACCTCACAAATTAAACTATCTTGGCCGCAAATTGGCGACAATATCCCATCTCAGTTTGCTTCTCCCAATTCTGGATAGCCGCAGGGTGGAAGGTAACCCAATCCAGGCAGGAAAGCTCAACCTGAGCTTTGGACAATTATTTCTTGGTGGCGCCTCGACGCCGACCGCGCCCTGCAACGGTTTTCTTCGGGCCCTTTCGGGTGCGCGAATTTGTCCGTGTACGCTGGCCACGCACGGGTAAATTCCGACGATGGCGCAAACCACGATAACAACCGATTTCAATCAATCGCTTGATATTGAGCTGCACTTCACGACGCAAATCACCCTCGACTTTAAAGTTCTGGGAAATATAATCGCGCAGAAGGTTGACATCTGCGTCGGACAAATCCTTAATCCGCGTATCAGGATTTACCCTCGTCGCATTCAGGATCTCATGGGCACGAGTTAAACCAATGCCAAAAATATAAGTCAGTCCAATTTCAACCCGCTTGTTGCGCGGTAGATCAACGCCTTCAATACGTGCCATATCTGCCTATCCCTGTCGCTGCTTATGCTTTGGGTTTTCACAAATTACGTACAATACGCCTTTACGCTTTACGATCTTACAGTTCGCGCAGCGCTTTTTTATGGATGCTGTTACTTTCATCTTACCATTCTCCTTGCCGACCAGATAAGTCCATAACGCTACTTTCTACACGCATTTTTCCGGATATAGCCAGCCGAAGTTTCGATTATACTTGTTTCCAAAGATTATGTCCAGATTGATTTCCATTCAACTCGTCGGCAACTTCCAACCTGGGATGAACGTCAAGATTTCAGGATCTCCATCGGTGATCGCCACAGAGTGTTCAAAGTGAGCTGTCAATGAGCCATCTGCAGAAGCCACAGTCCATTGGTCGTCTAATACACGTGTCCGGGCAGTCCCAACCAATACCATCGGTTCCAGAGCTATCGTCATCCCCGAGCGCAACTCAATCCCTTTCCCGGGGGCGCCATAATTTGGGACTTGCGGTCCCTCGTGCATCTCGCGCCCAACACCATGCCCGGTATATTCGCGGGTAACAAAAAAGCCGTGGCTCTCAATAAAGTTCTGGATAGCGGATGAAACATCACCAGTTCGGTTCCCAGCGCGCATCTTATCAATCCCGACATAGAGCGCTTTTTCGGTCACATCCAGCAGCCGCTGGGCTTCGTCAGAGATTGTTCCAACACCCAGCGTAATCGCCGAATCACCCACAAAACCATCCAGCAATGTCCCACAGTCAATCGATACGATATCGCCTTCCTTCAGCTTGCGTTTATTCGGAATACCATGCACCAGTTCATCATTAATACTGATGCAAAGTGTTCCAGGGTAAGGATATGGACCAGGATATCCCTTGAAGATCGGGACACCTCCATGACTGCGGATGACTTCCTCCGCAGCCGCATCCAAATCGATCGTGGGAACACCAGGCTCAACCAAGTTTTGGACCGACTTCAGCGCCAATCCATTTACTCGACCTGCCTCTCGCATGAGGGCCAGTTCTTCCTTGTTCTTAACGATGATGTTGCGTTCCCAACCCATACCTTGATTACACCGCTTTCTTGACCGCCGCCAGCATTTCCGCGCTAACTTTCTCGATCGATTGGGTTCCATTAATCTCAATCAAAGTTCCATCTTTGCGATAATAATCGATCAATGGCATTGTCTGCTGGAAATAGACCTGGATGCGCTTCTTCACAGTCTCCGCTTTATCATCGTCACGCTGGTAAAGTTCAGAACCATCAACATCACAAACACCCACTCGAGTTGGCGGATTGTGTTTTTCATGATATACGTGCCCTTGTGCTCGGCAGGTCCAGCGGCCAGTTAAACGTTCCACCAGCACATCCTCTGGCACATCAATATAAGGCACCGCATTAACTTTTCCATTAAACTTCTTCAACATCTCTGAAAAAGCGATAGCCTGTGCAGGTGTCCGTGGAAATCCATCTAACAAGGCGCCGCCCGCGCAATCTTCTCGATCGAGGCGATCCTGGATCATCGAAATCGTGACATCATCCGGTACAAGCTCACCACGGTCCATATACTCTTTTGCCAGCTTCCCTAACTCAGTCTCTTTCTTTAAGTTTTCCCGAAAGATATCTCCAGATGAGATATGCGGTAGGCTAAACTCTTTAGAGATGACTTGAGCCTGGGTTCCTTTGCCAGCTCCTGGCGGTCCAAGTAGCACAATATACACGGGCATCTTGAGATCTTTCCTACCGGATCAACATGACATCTTCGTAACCATGCAGCTTCAGTTCTGCCTGGATATTGAAGAAGGCATCTCTCACTACACCAACCACAATGAGTAGACCCGCAGACGAGACCAGCAAAAGGCTCTCGCTCTGCTGACCCAGACTGGGCACAAGCAGACTGAGCAGATACGGCAAGATAGCCACAATGCCCAGAAATAGCGCCCCAGGTAATGTGATTCGGCTGAGCACCTTATTCAAATACCGCTGCGTCGGCGCGCCTCGACTCACACCCGGTACTTGTGCACCCGCCCGTTTCAAGTTCTCGCCATAATTCTGCTGCTGGAAAAGAACATTGGTATAGAAGAAGGTGAAAGCAACTACCATGATGAAGTAAGTGATCCAATAGAAATCACTCGTCCCACCAAATAGATTCTGAACGGTAGTAGCAGTGTTACGCACCCATTCCGTTTGAGACTGCGCAAAGAAGCTGGCCAAGATCGCGGGGAAAGTGAGCAAGGACTGGGCAAAGATCAGAGGGATCATACCAGCCATGTTCACCATCAAAGGCAGGGTTCCCTTGACCGGCATCGACATCCGGCTGCCAACCCGTCTTCCTGGGTACATCACCGGGACGTTTCGCCGACCTTGTTGAACAAACACAATCGCAAAAATCGTCAGGGTCGTGATGATCAGTGTAAAAACGACAAAGAACAACCGGTTTTGCTCATCAGCCAGCAATCTTCCAAAATTTGCTGGGATGCGCGACACAATGCCCGCGAAGATGATCAGCGAAAGCCCCTGGTTCCGGATCCCAAATTCCGAAATCAGTTCACCGAGCCAAATCGCAAACATCGTTCCAGCAGTCATGCTCAAGATGATCGCCAGCGAGGAGATGAAAGAACCCTGAACAAATCCGAAATTACTGATGATCGGTACGCCACCTGTGAACTGGTTAAAGATGTTGATCTGACCAATACCCTGAAGGGCCGCCATCGGCACAGCCAGGATATAGGTCCACTTCTCCATCCACTTTTGGCCTTCACGCGGATCTTCCTCCATCCGTTTCTGCAGCGCGGGGATGATCGGAACCAACAGCTGTAGAATAATTTGGGCAGTAATGTACGGATAGACGCCCATTGCCAATACCGAGAAATTCGAAACGGTGCCGCCGGAAAGCAAGTCCAGCAAGCTGAACAGCGTACCACCTGCCCCACCGCTTTGAAAGATCTGCTGAAGGGCTGCTCGATCAACGCCCGGGACAGGCACATGCGCTGCCAGGCGATAGAGAGCCAGAAATCCCCAGTGTCACCAGCAACTTGCGGCGAATATCTGGAGCCGACCAGAGATAACGCAGTGGAGAACGTTTCATGTGAATGATTCCTTATTCTCGCGTGCTACTCAATCAACTCGACATTGCCACCCGCAGCTTCGATCTTGCTGCGTGCACCAGCACTGACGCGATGCAGCGCGGACTTTTAGTGCGATGCCCAATTCGCCTCGTCCCAAAATGGCGACCGGGTTGCCCGGATCGCGCAGCAGGCGCGCCTCTTTCAGTGTCTCCGGGGTCACATCGCTGCCCGCTGAAAACGCTCCCAATTGGTCGAGGTTTACTTCGTTGAATTCAACCCGGTTGAATGGGGTAAATCCCTTCCCACGGACAAATGGCAACCGGCGGAAAAACGGCAAATTGCCACCCTGATGGTACAAACGGGTGCTACCGCCGGAGCGCGAGCCCTGGCCTTTCGTGCCGCGGCCAGCAGTTTTTCCCTGACCAGCAGAAATACCTCGCCCAACGCGCTGACGTTTTTTCTTCGATCCTTCTTGTGGTTTAAGATCGTGCAGTTTCATCTTATTCCCTATGCTTCAGTTTTTTCCACGACCTCAACCAGGTGGTTCACTTTGGCAAGCATACCACGCAAGGTAGGCGTATCCAATTGTTCAACCGTCTGGTTCATACGGCGCAATCCTAATGCTCGGATCGTGGCTTTATGGCGTACAGAGTACCCGATGGGGCTCTTCACCAATGTAATACAAACTACCTTTGGTTGTTCAACCTCAGGTTTAGAAGAGGTAGTCTTAGGCATTCTTCCTCCTCTCCCAGAAAGGCAAAATATCCTTAACCGGTTTGCCTCGGCGCGCTGCTTCTTCTTCAGGGAACTTGAGATTTTCCAGTGCGTCCATCGTCGCTTCGACAACATTTAGAACATTGCTGCTGCCGAGTGATTTGGTCAGGATATCGGAAATCCCAGCGGCTTCCAACACGGCTCTCACCCCACCGCCTGCAATCACACCCGTTCCTGCAGATGCTGGTTTGAGCAACACTCGTGCTCCACTCACCCGTCCAATCACCTCATGGGGGATCGTGGTCTTAAAGACTGCGACCTTATGCATGTTTTTGCGGGCGCGTTCAGAGGCTTTTCGCATGGCATCTGGAACGGCATTTGCTTTCCCAATCCCAACACCAACCTTACCCCGATTATCTCCCACCACAACAGTTACCCGGAAAGAGAATCTCCGTCCGCCTTTTACCACTTTAGCCACTCGAGCAATATCCACAACGCGCTCATCTAATTCCTGTGGTGTGAATTCGTTGAATTCGTAGTCTGACATAACTATCTCCTTGTAGAGGTGAGAGGCTGCCTTCTAGCTGCCTCACCTACCCCTACTAGAACTCCAGGCCGCTTTCCCGAGCTGCATCTGCCAACGCTTTGACTCGCCCGATATAACGGTAACCACCGCGGTCGAACACAACTTTGTTGATGCCTTTTTCTTTGGCGCGTTCCGCTACTGTCTTGCCTACCAGGCGCGCCTGCTCAGTCTTCTTAATCCCATCCGCTTTCGGCCTCAGATCGTGGTCAATGGACGAGGCTGATACTAATGTGTGGCCGGCCTCATCATCAATCACCTGCACATAAATTTCTTCCGTACTACGGAAAACACACAGGCGAGGACGATCGGGCGTACCATGCACCTTCTGACGGACGCGGATATGCCGTCGATTACGAGCTTCCGAACGTGATTTCGTCGTAGACATCTTTACACCTTACCAGCTTTACCAGCCTTGCGGCGGATCTTCTCATCCAGATATTTAATGCCCTTCCCTTTATAGGGTTCTGGAGGGCGTACTTTTCGAATGTCGGCTGCTACCTGGCCAATCAACTGCTTATCGTAGCCAAGAACCTTGATCTGCCGAGTTTTCGTTTCTGTTTCGAAGGAAATACCCTCCGGTGGTTCTATGACCACCGGGTGAGAGTAACCCACATACAAAACCAGGTTTTGATCCTGAACCTCAGCCCGGTAACCTACTCCGTTCACTTCCAGCACCTTCTCAAAACCAGAACTGACACCGACCACCATATTATTGATCAACGCGCGGGTCATCCCGTGCAAAGAACGATCAATCCGATCGTCCGATGCGCGTTTTACTTCTAGGGCTCCGTCGCCCATCTCAATGAACATTGAAGGAGGAAAAGTGCGCTGCATCTCGCCCTTTGGGCCTTTCACCCGCACATTCGCCCCTTTAATTTCCACTTCAACATTTGCCGGTACAACAATTGGCATACGCCCAATTCTAGACACCGCTACCTCCTTACCAGACCTTGCAAAGGATTTCGCCGCCAACACCCAACTGGCGAGCGCGCTGGCCGGTCATCACGCCCTTAGGCGTGGAAATGATCGCGATGCCCAATCCGGAAAGAACCCAGGGAATATCCTGCTTTCCAGTATAAACCCGCCGACCTGGACGACTGATACGCTGCAGCCCGGTGATCACCGATCGTCGCTCTCGCCTATCGCCCACATATTTGAGCTGTACGCGTAGCATTTTCGATCCAACGATCTTGCCGTCTACAGTTTCATATCCGCCGATGTAACCCTCTTCCTGAAGAATTTTAGCAATATCTTGCTTAATTTTCGAGCCAGGAATAGCTACAACTGTGTGGCCTGCTTGCACCGCATTCCGAATGCGGGTCAACATATCGCCGATAGGATCTGTTACACTCATCTCTTATACCTCCGCCCGGCTACCAGGAAGACTTAGTAACGCCCGGGATCTTACCTTCTAGTGCTAACTCACGAAGGCAAATCCGGCATAAGCCAAAGCGCCGATAATAACCACGCGGCCGACCGCACACTTTACAGCGATTACGCACACGGGTTGGGTATTTTCTTTGCGTCTCTCGGATAATCATGCTTTTCTTTGCCATTGGTTAACCTTCCTTCTTAAACGGCATGCCGAGCATTTGCATTAATTGGCGACCGTGATCGTCCGTTGTGGCGGTGGTGACAATTGTCACTTCCAGACCGCGCAGCTTATCGATCTTATCGTATTCGATCTCGGGAAACACCAATTGCTCACGCAGACCAAGGGTGTAATTCCCACGCCCATCAAAGGCATCGGGTGAAACGCCCCGGAAATCACGCACACGCGGCAAAGCAATATTCATCAGGCGATCCAGGAAAGCCCACATCCGCTCACCTCGTAGGGTGACCTTGGCGCCAATTGCCCGACCCTCACGCAACTTAAAGTTTGCAATGCTCTTGCGGGCTTTCGTGACGATCGGCTTTTGGCCAGTGATCAGGTTCAAATCACTGACCGCAGCATCCAGTGCTTTCGCATTGTCCAGGGTTTCACCCAGCCCAATGTTTACAACAACTTTTTCGACGCGCGGCACTTGCATGACATTACTCAATTTGAGCGTTTTCATCAAAGCCGGCACGACTTCATTCTGATAGCGTTCTCTCATTACATGGCTCATGATTGTGTTCCTTCAGCCAATTATTCGAACTGCGCCTGACATTTTTTGCACATTCGCTGCACGCTATCTTCCTTGCGGACTACTGCCACACGAGTGGGTTCTCCACACGAGGGGCAAACCAGCATGACATTCGAAATAGAAACCGGCGCTTCAAATTCAATAATTCCAGGGCTTAATGTACGGCCTTGAGTTTGCACCTGGCGCTGGTGCTTCTTGCGCAAATTCACGCCTTGCACCACTACCCGGCGCTCCTCCGGTAAGACCTTGATGACCTCTCCCGTCTTACCCTTATCCTCCAGGCGACCGCTGATCACCTGAACTTTATCACCTTTTCGGATCTTTACTTTCACGGTTCTCGCTCCTGCGTATCCAACGCTTTTCCACCGCTCCTAAAGCACTTCCGGAGCCAGCGAAACGATCTTCATAAAACCTTTCTCGCGCAATTCACGAGCAACCGGGCCAAAAATGCGAGTACCTTTTGGATTCTTTCCATCGGTATCCAGAATCACTGCTGCGTTGTCGTCAAATCGAATGGTCGATCCATCTTCACGCCGCCATTCCTTGGTGCAACGGACAATTACAGCTTTGACGATTTCGCTCTTTTTGACGGACCCGGTCGGCGCGGCGGACTTTACAGTCCCAACCACGACATCTCCCACACGCCCATAATGACGAGTGGAGCCGCCCATAACATGGATGACCAAAATCTCGCGCGTGCCGGTGTTATCAGCAACCTTAATACGCGATTCGTGTTGGATCATTCCTGCGCCTCCACTTCCAACGTTGCCAGGTCTTCTTCAGCAGCAGCGATATCATGCTTCAGAATGAACTCTACGACCCAGCGCTTATGGCGCGAGATTGGACGGCTTTCAACTATCTGAACGCGATCACCCATCTGACAATCCAGTTCATCATGAGCCATCACACGCTTGCGGGCATGAACGACTTTTTTATACAACGGATGGCGAAAAGTACGCGCGATTTCAACAACCACGGTCTTGTCCATTTTATTGCTCGTAACTACACCGACTATTCGGCGGCGAGTATTCATTGCTCACCTCCAACAACTTTCAATTCGCGCTCACGGAGAATTGTCAACAAGCGCGCAATCTGGCGACGAGTTTGGCGCATTCGCGTAAAGTCTGTAAGCTCACCGGTTGACAATTGGAACCTCAGATTCATCAGCTCTTCGCGATCATTATTAAGGTTCTTATGTATCTCGTCAGTCGACATCTCGTGATACTTCTTATTTTTTTCGGCCATCACTCGCCTCCCACCACATCGTGGCGCCCAACAATTTTAGTTCTGATCGAGAACTTATATTGGGCCAATCGCAGCGCTTCCTTCGCCACATCATCCGGCAAACCGCCACCGATCTCAAACATAATTCGTCCGGGCTTTACTACAGCAACCCAGTACTCTACGTTCCCCTTACCCTTACCCATACGAGTTTCCGCAGGTTTGTGTGTAACCGGTTTGTCAGGGAATATGCGAATCCAGAACTTACCACGCCGCTTGATCGCACGGACAATCGCACGCCGGGCGGCTTCAATCTGGCGGGCCGAAACCCAACCCGGCTCCAGAGCTTTCAGGCCGAAATCCCCGAAGACAACATCTGCGCCTCGGACAGCTTTTCCTTTCATGCGACCGCGCATTTGCTTGCGCCACTTTACACGCTTTGGCATTAACATAATCACAACCTCGCTTTTTCAGTGTGGCGTGACCGAGTTTCGGTTCGGAAGCTTTTTCCCACCCAGACCGGTCAACGTTTCTACTGAATTATTCGCTCACATACACACCCTCAGTGGATTCGAGTTTCTCTTCCACCTCAGGTAGGACTTCACCTTTGTAAATCCAAACCTTCACACCAATCCGCCCGTAGGTCGTCAGCGCTTCAGCTTTGGCAAAATCGATATCGGCGCGCAGAGTCTGGCGGGGCACCCGCCCTTCACGCATATTGACCGTACGCGCCATTTCTGCGCCGCTCAAACGTCCAGAAACCTCCACACGGATGCCCTCCCCACCCTGGCGAGAGGCCTGTTGAAGTGAGCGCTTCATTGCTCGTTGGTAGCTGATTCGGCGTTCGAGCTGCTCGGCGATATTCTGCGCCACCAGGTAAGCATCCAGATCGGGCGCTTTGATTTCCTTGATTTCCAGGTCAATCTTCTTCCCAACTACGCTCTCCAGACTCTGCCGGATCTTCTTAACATTCTCGCCTTTGCGGCCAATCAAGATGCCAGGTTTGGCTGTATGAACGATGATCTTGACTTTGCCCGGGAAGCGCTCGATTTCGACCCGTGAAACTCCGGCTTTCGGAGCTTCATTGCGGATAAGCTCGCGCAGGTGAAAATCCTGATGTAGATTCTCAACATAATCCTTACCCTCGGCAAACCAGCGACCTTCCCAGGTCTTGTTGATTTTCAAACGGAATCCAATTGGATGTACTTTTCGGCCCATATGATCTCCTTAGTTACGCTTCCCGCTCACGCAGGATGACGGTGATGTGCGAGGATCGTCGCAGCCAGGGTTTGAACCGTCCGCGTGCCCCAAAGCGGCGCCATTTGCGAGTTGGAGCCTCATCAGCCGTGATTTTAAAGATGTACATTTCCTCTCGGCTGACGCCAAAATTCTCCTCGCCGTTTGCCATCGCAGATGCGACCACCTTGGAAATCGGCTCTGCCGCAAAGCTCGGTGTGAATTTCAGGAGTGTTAACGCATCCACCACGTCGCGCCCACGAACTAGATCTGCAACCAAGCGAACCTTTTGGGCAGAAATCGGTATGAACCGGACTTGTGCAAAAATATCAGTCGGCATCGCCTTTACCCTCTCTTCGCCTTCTTCTCAGCCACATGGCCACGGAAAAGACGGGTAGGTGCAAATTCACCCAGTTTATGACCAACCATGTTCTCAGTTACATAAATAGGTACATGTCGGCGACCATCATGCACAGCTATAGTATGGCCAACCATCTGGGGGAAAATGGTACTGGCTCTGCTCCAGGTGCGAATGACCTTCTTATCACCGCGCTCATTCATGAGCTCAATACGTTCAAGAAGCTTCGCATCGATGAAAGGCCCTTTTTTCAACGATCGTCCCATAATCTTATCTCCAACAATCCTACTAGCATAGCAGCGCCGTGCAAAAATTGCACCAACTGCTCTCGTGATATTTCTTATCGTTTCTTTCCGCGTCGGCGGACAATAAATTTATCAGTCTTCTTATTTCGGCGTGTCTTCTTACCCAATGTGGGTTTGCCCCACGGGCTTTTCGGACTGGGCATACCGATTGGTTGGCGACCTTCACCGCCGCCATGCGGATGGTCTCGTGGAGACATTGCAGTTCCGCGCACGGTTGGGCGGATGCCCATGTGGCGTTTACGACCTGCTTTGCCTAATTTGATATTACTGTGTTCCAGGTTTCCCACCTGACCAACCGTTGCATAGCATGCTTGCCGTACTAGCCTGACCTCGCCAGAAGGCATCCGAATTTGGGCATAATCGCCCTCTTTCGCCAGCAGTTGGGCAGAAACGCCAGCAGCACGAACGAGCTGTCCGCCGCGCCCCTGCTTGATCTCCACATTGTGAACCAGCGTGCCAACCGGGATATTCGAAATCGGCAGACAATTTCCAGGGCGCACCTCCGCCTCAGGACCGGACAGAACCGAATCGCCAACGCGCAGATCCAAAGGCGCTATGATATAGCGTTTTTCGCCATCCGCATAAAATAGCAGCGCCAGGCGAGCAGTCCGATTCGGATCATACTCAATCGCAGCGACCCGGGCTGGGATGCCAAATTTCTCGCGCTTAAAATCCACAAGTCGGATGTGGCGGCGGTGACCGCCGCCGCGATGGCGAACGGTAATTCGACCGTACATATTTCTCCCACCGCTCCGGCGTAATGGTTGTAAAAGCGAGCGTTCAGGGGTGGATTTCGTTATCTCCTCGAAGGAGTAACCGGTCATACCCCGCTGACCAGGAGTAACGGGTTTGTATTTCTTGATGCCCATTATTTCACTCCTTCAAACAAAGGAATGGTATCGCCTGGCGCCAGTGTGATAATGGCTTTCTTGAAGCTGTTTCGCCGGGTGGACATCCGCCGGCTGCGCATATTTCGCTTCTTCTTAGCAGGCATATTAATCACATTGACTCGCAGTACCTTGACTTCAAAAATCGTCTCCACCGCATCCTTCACCATACCTTTGGTTGCCTCTACAGAAACCTCAAACACATATTGGCGAAGCTTGCTGTTCATATAGTTCGTTTTCTCGGTGACAAGTGGACGACGAAGCACTTCATATAGATTAGTCATCGCATCCTCCGCCTAATTCGCCAACAGCGCTTCGAGCTTCTCAATGACGGGCAGCGGGAAAACCAGCCGCTCGTATCCGAGCAGATCGCGGATGTTGAGATAATTCACCAGCACCGTTTTGGCATCGGGCAGGTTGTTGGTCGAAAGGATCACTCGCTGGTAATCCTCATTTTTCTCAGGAATGACAATCAAGGCGCTGGAATTCCCTATCAGGCGGTCCAGAGCCTGCACCATCAGGCGAGTCTTAACCTCGGACAAGGTCAGGATATCCAACACAACCACTTCCTGCTCAGCAGCCTTAGCCGAGAGGGCCGAGCGGAGCGCCGCTTGGCGCATCTTTTTCGGCATCGATTGGGTATAATCCCGCGGCTTAGGAGTGTGCACTTTACCGCCGCCTACCCATTGGGCTGATCGGATAGAACCCTGGCGCGCCCTGCCCGTCCCCTTCTGTCGCCACGGCTTTCTACCACCGCCAGAGACTTCGCTGCGCCCTTTGGTTTTGTGCGTTCCCAGGCGAGCATTCGCCATTTGACGGACGAAAGCCTGGTGCATCAAATTCACGTTGATTGGGGCTTCAAAAACCGCAGCAGGTAATTCTACTGTGCGGACTTTCTGCCCTTCCATGTTCAAGACATCTACATTCATGTCATATGCTCCCATTCGATCCGGCGGCCCGATTATTGCTTACGGGCTTCCTTGATCATAACTATGCCGCCTTTCGAGCCGGGCACTGCGCCGCGCACGCCAATCAGATTGCGTTCTTGATCGACCAGCACAACTTTCAAATTCTGGGTAGTTACTCGTTCACTCCCCATATGACCCGCTGCGCGCACACCCTTATAAACACGACCGGGAGTTGTACCCGATCCATGCGAACCAGGAGCACGTTGGCGATCAGACTGACCATGCGTCTTTGGGCCGCCACGGAAGTGATAGCGCTTGACCGCGCCAGCAAAACCCTTTCCCTTGCTGGTTCCTACCACGTCCACATATTCGCCGGGCGAGAAGACTTCAACAGTGACCTGGTCGCCTTCATTAAGCTCCGACGACTTTGTCCGAAACTCGCGCAAAAAGCGCAACGGAGGCAGATTGTTGCGCTTGAGATGCCCGAGCTGACCACCCGTTAGACGCCTTGGCTTCGCCTCTCCAAAACCCAGTTGCACTGCCGAATATCCTTCTCGATTCGGCAAACGCACCTGAGTAACATAGCATGGCCCAGCTTCGATCAGGGTTACCGGTATAGCCGCACCGGTATCGTCGAAAATCTGGGTCATGCCGACTTTCTTGCCAATAAGCCCTTTCAACATCTCGATTGTCTCCTTAATTCATAAAATCCGGGACTGTCAGCCTGGGCTGGGCTGCATCATCCCTGAACACAACGCAGTCAATCAGCCTATCGAGGACGTATCGGATTTGGGGCGTCCACGAACAGGTCCGTTCTTACGTTGTCTATTCAACTTTTAAGTGTTCATTTGTTACCTGGAGACCATCTTTCTTTCCAGGCAACAGATGACACGTGTAACCTATATTTTGATCTCAATGTCTACACCCGCAGGTAAATTCAACCGCATCAACATATCAATTGTTTTCGAATCAGGATCGAGAACATCGATCAAGCGGTTATGGGTGCGAATTTCAAAGTGCTCATGTGAATCTTTGTCAATGAAAGTTGAGCGTCGTATTGTAAACCGTTCTATCCGAGTTGGCAAGGGTACAGGACCAACTACTCGGGCACCAGTTCGCTCAGCCGTCTCCACAATACGCTTGGCAGATTGGTCAAGCACACGGTGATCGTAAGCTTTCAGACGGATACGGATTTTCTGCTTTGCCATCATTATTTCACCTAATCCAGGATCTTGGTAATCACACCGGCGCCAACCGTCAGGCCGCCTTCGCGGATTGCAAACTTCGAGCCTTGCTCCAGCGCCACCGGCACTATCAGCTCCACTTCCAGGTTCACACTATCCCCTGGCATCACCATCTCTACCCCTTCCGGCAGCTTGATGTTCCCCGTCACATCCATCGTCCGAATGTAGAACTGCGGCCGATACCCCGTGAAGAATGCCTTGTGCCGGCCTCCCTCTTCTCGCCTCAGCACATACACTTCACTCAGGAATTTCTTGTGCGGCGTTATGCTCTTCGGCTTCGCCACCACCATCCCGCGCTCCACGTCCGTCCGCTCTATCCCTCTCAGCAGCAACCCGGCGTTATCTCCCGCCAGCCCCTCATCCAACTGCTTGTGGAACATCTCTACCCCTGTCACCACCGAGGCCATGCTCTTGTCTCTCAATCCTACGATCTCCACGGGCTCCCCTACTTTCACCCGCCCCCTCTCCACACGCCCTGTCACTACCGTCCCGCGCCCTTTGATCGAGAATACATCCTCCACTGGCATCATGAACGCCTTGTCCACATCTCTCACCGGCTCCGGAATGTACTCGTCCACCACTCGCAATAACTCTTTGATGCTCTCGTACTCCGGCGCATCCGGATCCTTGCTCGTGCTCTCCAACGCCTGCAGCGCACTCCCTCTCACGATCGGCGTGCTGTCTCCCGGAAATCCGTATTCGTTCAGCAACTCCCGCAATTCTAACTCCACCAACTCCAACAACTCCGGGTCGTCCATCATATCCACTTTGTTCAAGTACACCACGATCGCTGGCACTTCCACCTGCCGCGCCAACAACACGTGCTCGCGCGTCTGCGGCATCGGCCCATCCGGCGCTGCTACCACCAGAATCGCCCCATCTACCTGCGCCGCTCCCGTGATCATGTTCTTGATATAGTCCCGGTGCCCAGGCATGTCTACATGCGCATAATGCCGCTTGTCCGTCTGGTATTCTACATGCGCTATATTGATCGTGATCCCACGCGCTTTCTCTTCCGGCGCATTGTCGATCGTATCGAATGCCCGATATTCGCCCAATCCGCGCAGCGCACACCACTTCGTCATCGCTGCCGTTAACGTCGTTTTCCCGTGGTCGATGTGTCCCATCGTCCCTACGTTCATATGCGGCTTCGAGCGGTCAAATTTTTGCTTTCCCATAAATGCTCTCTCCTTTTTTGATCTCGATCAGGATCATGCTATCATTTCTGACGAAAGAGTTCCAGTATATTTTATGATTAATTTCCAATGATTGCACGAGCCACATTTTCAGAAACACGTGCATAATGGTCAAATTCCATCGTAAAGACGCCTCTACCCTGGGTAGCAGAGCGCAAATCAGTTGCATAGCCGAACATCTCTGCCAGAGGCACCATCGAACGTACAGCCTGAGCATTGCCCGGTCGAACTTCTATACCTAGTATTTCGCCCCTACGAGCGTTTAATTGACCAATAATATCACCCAAGAATTCTTCAGGCGCCAATACTTCCACTTTCATCACCGGCTCCAATAAAACCGGGCCTGCTTTCAAAACGCCTTCTTTGAAGGCCAAGGACCCGGCCATTTTGAACGACATTTCGTTCGAGTCCACCTCATGGAAAGATCCATCATAAAGGCGAACCTTGATATCCACTGCCGGGTATCCAGCGACCACACCGCCTTCTGCCGCTTCACGGACACCTTTTTCAACTGCCGGGATGTATTCTTTAGGGATGGATCCACCCACAATTCCATTCACAAATTCAATTCCACTCCCAGGCTCGCCCGGCTGAATCTCGAGGATCACATGCCCGTATTGACCGCGACCGCCAGACTGTTTTACGTAACGATATTCCGCGCGTTCCACCGGCCGGGTAATCGATTCTCGATAAGCCACCTGCGGTTTTCCAACTCGACCCTGCACCTTAAATTCGCGAAACATCCGATCAACCAGCACTTCAAGGTGCAACTCGCCCATCCCGGCAATAATCGTCTGCCCAGTCTCTTCGTCAGAGCGGACCCGGAATGTCGGATCCTCTTCCGAGAGCTTGCGCAAAGCCTCGGCCATTCTGTCTTGATCGGCGGTCGTTTTCGGCTCGATAGAAACATGGATGACCGGATCCGGGAAAGTGATATTTTCCAAGAGAATCGGTGAACTGTTATCCGATAGAGTGTCGCCAGTAAAAGCATCCTTCATGCCCAGAACTGCGCCGATGTCTCCAGCCAGAACTTCGGTGATATCCTCGCGTCGGTCGGCATACATACGCAACAAACGCCCAACGCGCTCTCGTCGATCCTTCGAGGAGTTATAAACCATATCTCCCTGGGCCAGTTTGCCGGAATAAACTCGCAAATACGCCAGCCGCCCAACATATGGATCCGTCACGATTTTAAAGATCAGGGCGCTTAAGGGCGCGTCGTCCAGAGCAGGCCGCTCAAGTACTTCGCCAGTCTTCGGATGCTCACCCTTCACGGGTGGAACATCCTCTGGGGATGGCAAATAGTCAATCACCGCGTCCAAAATAGGCTGAACGCCTTTATTTTTCAGAGAACTTCCGCAAAACACCGGGGTAATCAAGCCAGATATAACAGCTCGGCGTAGAGCAGCCTTAAGTTCATCGACCTCGATCTCTTCGCCCTCCAGGTACTTGACGGTAAGCGCGTCATCCGTCTCGGCGATCTTTTCCACCATATGAGCCCGCTTCTCTTCAGCATCGGAGACCAGATCGAGAGGAATGTCGCCCTGTGTTGGCTCTCGCCCCAAATCCTCCCCCCAGAGGATCGACTTACGGGTCACGAGATCGATTATTCCCTTGAAATTAGATTCAACCCCGATCGGGAGCTGCATTACTACCGGATTGGCTCCCAGCCGATCTTCGGATTGATTCAATTGTGCGCTCAAAAGATGCGCCGATGCGGTCCATCTTATTTACGAAACAGATCCGTGGCACCCCATAACGATCAGCCTGCCGCCAAACGGTTTCGCTTTGTGGCTCAACTCCCTGAACCGCATCAAAAATAACCACACCACCATCCAAAACACGCAGAGAGCGCTGGACTTCGGCTGTAAAATCGATGTGGCCGGGGGTATCAATCACATTGATTTGATAGCCTTTCCACTCAGCAGAAACTGCCGCCGAGACAATTGTGATGCCTCGCTCACGTTCCTGTTCCATCCAATCGGTAACTGTTGTGCCATCATCGACCGATCCAATCCGATGTGTTTTTCCGGTATAGAAAAGAATCCGCTCGGTGGTCGTCGTCTTCCCAGCGTCAATGTGGGCAATAATCCCAATATTTCGATACCGCTCAAGCGGAAACTTACGTGGCATTACAATACCTACTCGTTCTCTGCCAATCGTGGAAAGATACAGAACGACTCTCTACAACCAGCGATAATGACTTTACACTCGGTAATGGGAGAATGCCCGGTTTGCTTCTGCCATCTTGTGCGTTTCGTCACGTTTGCGAATAGCAGAACCAGTGTTGTTTGCAGCATCCATCAACTCGCCGGCTAACTTCTCGGAAAAGTTCCTGCCAGAGCGCCCATTTGCTGCCTGCAGAATCCAGCGAGTAGCCAGGGCAAACCGGCGGACAGAAGGGACTTCCATTGGGATCTGATAGGTTGCGCCACCCACGCGGCGCGGTTTTACTTCCATCAGAGGGGATACATTCTTGATGGCCTGTTCAAAAACTTCCAGACCGTTGCGCTTGGTGCGTTCTTCCGCAAGATCCAAAGCATCATAAACCAGACGAGCTGCCAGGCTCTTCTTCCCATTCTTCATCACATTATTGATGAAGGTTTGAACCTGAACGCTATTGTGGCGCACATCCGGCAGAATTTCGCGTCTTTCGGGCTTTGTACGTCGTGACATCGATCTCTCCTATCCTACTTTGCTTTAGGGCGTTTTGAACCGTATTTAGAACGGCCCTGCTTACGATTGTTCACACCGCCGGTATCCAATGTACCACGCACAATGTGATAACGAACGCCCGGCAAATCTTTCACACGACCGCCGCGCACCAAAACAACCGAGTGCTCTTGCAGTGTGTGACCTTCACCCGGGATATAAGCGGTGACTTCGATGCCATTCGTCAGACGCACGCGGGCAATCTTGCGCAACGCAGAGTTAGGCTTCTTCGGGGTCATCGTACGTACCACGGTGCAGACGCCGCGCTTCTGTGGGGCGCCTTTATCCTGGCGAATACGGCGCTGCTTCATCGAGTTCAGCGTATAGAGCAGCGCAGGAGCTTTGCTTTTTACTTTTTTACTTGTGCGGCCTTTACGGACCAATTGATTGATTGTTGGCACATCGCCTCCAGAAAAGATTGAACACGATCGACTGTCGCTGATATCGATTTTTTCCATTAAGCGAGGCCATCGCTCGTGCATGATGGCCTCACGGTTTCTAACTCGCAAGGTTGCCAGGACGGGGGTCATTGCCGTCCTATTCGAAATGTAGGGCAACGAACTGCGATTTTACCACGCGCTCAAAACAGCGTCAAGGCAAGATCGCGTATTCAAACCCGTTTTGATGCGACTATAGTTCTTCACCAAGATTAAGCAACCCGGTTCCCAACTTTGGCGGACGAGCACGCTCTTCATCCTTGCCAAACTTGATGATCTCACCGGTGTCTGTAACTGCTTCCACTGCCAAACCCAGGCTTTGAAGTTCTTTCACCAGTACTCGGAACGAAGCCGGGATGCTGGGTTCTTCAATCTGTTCACCTTTTACAATCGCCTCGTATGTCTTTACGCGACCCTGAACATCATCTGATTTGACGGTCAACATTTCTTGCAGCGTATAGGCCGCCCCATAAGCTTCCAAAGCCCATACTTCCATCTCTCCGAAGCGCTGGCCTCCAAATTGGGCTTTGCCTCCCAGTGGCTGCTGTGAAACCAGGCTGTAGGGTCCGGTCGAACGCGCATGCACTTTATCTTCAACCAGATGGTGCAACTTAAGCATCGTCATTACACCCACTGTAACGGGCTGATCGTACGGGTCTCCAGTCTTACCGTCGCGCAGGTATTGTTTCCCCAACGTAGGCACGGGGATGCTCTTTTCCAGGCTGACTTCCTTCGCATTGACCATAAGGTCTGCGTCAGACATGCCTTCAGTATCCACTCCTTCAGCTTGCAACCATAAACGCAAGCAGGCTCGGGTAGCATTCTTGTCCCGTGCAGATCGATCATCGTCTGCATTGACCACATCTTCAAAAGCCAGGACTGTATCTGGGTCAACCCCATTATCTCTTAGCCATTCGCGTAATACTGAACGACGCGCATAACCCTCATCAGAAATCAATTGATACGAATCGTATCCACGATCAGCCAACCAGTTCTCCATATAAAAACGGCGGACCTCATTGTCATCTTCGATCGCAGTTGGATCAAAATCGGTTTCCATCAGCCAATCCCAGGCTGTCTGAGTGGTTTGCTCCCAGGCTTTATCTATGAGCCATGCTCGCGCCAACTCCGCCTCAATTTCCTCTTCACTGGCGCCGTCAAACACCGGCGAAATTGCCCGGAATCCTAATCGGCTGGCCGCCCAACCCAGGTGAGTCTCCAGGACCTGACCAATATTCATCCGTCCTGGCACGCCAAGCGGATTAAGAATAATATCAACTGGTGTGCCATCATACAGGAAAGGCATGTCCTCCACTGGAACAACTTTAGAAACTACTCCTTTATTACCATGTCGACCAGCCATCTTATCCCCGGCTGTGATCTTTCGGCGCTGTGCAACCGAAACCCGCACCATCATATCCACTCCGGCAGAGAGGTCCGCATTATCCTCACGTGTAAACACTTTAACGTCCACAACTTTTCCGCGTTCACCATGCGGCATACGCAAGGAGGTGTCTTTTACATCACGTGACTTTTCGCCAAAAATAGCGCGTAATAAGCGTTCCTCAGGGGTCAGTTCTTTCTCACCTTTCGGCGAGATCTTCCCTACCAGAATGTCGTTAGGTCCAACTTCCGCCCCAATCCGGATAATCCCGTGGTCATCCAGGTCCTTGATCGCCTCATCACCAACATTGGGAATATCTCGGGTAATTTCTTCAGGGCCCAGGCGTGTGTCACGTGATTCGACTTCATATTTCTCAATATGCACAGAGGTAAACCGATCTTCCTGAACAAGGCGCTCAGAAATTAAAATCGCATCCTCAAAGTTGCCACCTTCCCATGAAATGAACGCCACGACCACATTCTGACCTAGAGCCAGTTGACCGCTTTCTGTAGAAGACGAGTCTGCAATAACATCTCCTCGGTAGACACGTTGACCCTTCACAACCGCTGGTCGCTGGTCAATGCAAGTACTCTGATTGGATCGGGAATATTTGCGCAGATTGTAAACACGCTGTTTCCCTTCCCCGGTGCGGATTGTCACGCTGCGGCCAGTCACAGAGGTAACTTCCCCATCTTCCTCCACCAGAATAACCTGACCGGAATCGATAGCAGCATGGTATTCCATCCCAGTCGAAACCTGCGGCACATCTGGTCGTAACAATGGCACCGCCTGAGCCTGCATGTTCGAACCCATCAATGCCCGGTTCGCGTCATCATGCTCCAAGAATGGGATCAGCGCGGCGCTGATGCCAACAATCTGATGCGGGGCTACATCCATGTAATCGATATTGGTTTGCGGCGAGAAAATAAAGGTTGAATGGTAGCGAGAAGAAACCCGTGCGCGAACAAATTCATGATCCGGGTTCAAAGGTGTATTGGCTTGCGCGATGACAAACCGATCCTCGTGATCCGCAGAGAGATACTCCGTGTCGGACGTTACAAAAGGCACAATCAGTACCTCGCTAATCTTCAGCCCAGAGATTTTCTTTGCCATCTCCGCAGTGATCCGTTCGTTGGCTTTTGCCACCACTTCACCAGAAGCCGGGTCAACAACATCCTCACGCAGCATTCGCCCTACCAGGTATTTATCACCCGGTTTCAAAGCCTTGCGCACTCTCCGATAAGGCGTCTCGATAAATCCATATTCGTTGACACGTGCAAATGAAGCCAGGCGTCCAATCAAGCCAATGTTGGGGCCTTCAGGTGTTTCAATCGGGCAAATCCGACCATAGTGCGAATGATGAACATCGCGTACATCAAACCCGGCTCGCTCACGGCGTAAACCACCCGGCCCAAGAGCTGATAGGGTTCGCTTGTGGCGCAACTCAGCCAACGGGTTTGTTTGGTCCATGAACTGAGAGAGTTGGCTGGAGCCAAAGAATTCGCGCAGGGCGGCTACAACCGGTCGGATGTTGATGAGCGTTATCGGGGAAATTTGCTCCTGATCCCGAATCGACATACGCTCTTTAATCACCCGTTCCATTCGGCGCAGACCAACCCGCAATTTATTCTGAATCAGCTCACCAACTGTCTTAGCCCGCCGGTTTCCTAGGTGATCGATATCATCCGGTGCTTGTGTGCCATTATTGATCATAATCATCCGGCGCAGAAGGCTGATAATATCCCACTTGGTAACCATCCGATGAGTAATCGGAATTTTCTCGCTCAGATCCAGTTTCTGGTTGAGCTTATAACGCCCTACTCGTTCCAGGTCATAATGGCGCTGGTCAAATAATTGCTCTTCCAGGAAATCACGCGCATTATCCAGGGTAGCCGGGTCGCCTGGACGCATCCGCTTGAAAAACTCCAACAAGGCTGCTTCTGCAATCGTAAAATGGTGCGACAAATCCCATTCCGGTTCCTGGTAAAGCGTGGAGGTAATAAACATCCGATCCGGGTTGTTATCCACATCGCCGAAGATCTGCAACAACTCTTCGTCGGTTCCCTCATTCAAAATTGACGACTCACCGACCAATCCATCTTTGACTGCGGCTAGAGCGCGCAAGAAAATCGTGACAGGTACAGTGCGCTTTCGGTTAAACCGCAAAGTCATATAGTCGCTCTTGCGGGTTTCAAATTCCATCCAGGCGCCCCGATCGGGAATCAATTTTGCCATAGCCAGGGGACGACCGGTCGCTCGGTCGAGAGGCGCTTCAAAATACACGCCCGGCGAGCGGATCAATTGCGATACCACCACACGTTCAGTCCCATTGATGATAAATGTACCCTTCTCTGTCATCTCGGGGAAATCACCCAAGAAAATATCTTGTGTCATCGGCTCAGGAATATCAGGCCCAATCAGCAGAACACGAACATATAACGGGCTGGCGTACGTCAGATCTCGCTCGACGCATTCCTCAATACTGTGCTTTGGCTCTCCAAACCAATAAGTTAAGTTCCACTGCTGTGATTCCGGCGTATGGCTGGGAAAGTACAATTTCATTCCCTTGTTATACGACTCAATCGGGGAAAGTTCGTGAAAAAGATCCACCAGACCATCATCCTTTAACCGCTTAAAGGATTCAATTTGGACCTCAATCAGATCCGGCAAAGGTAGATTCACATCGATGCGGGCATAAGACTTGCTCTGCAAAGCGGATGTCATGCGGTATCTCCTGACATTTACGACTAAAAACATTATGCTACTGGGATGGACGATCACGGTTCATACGCGCAAATGAAATCTCCAGGAACTTCCCAGGAAATTTCGAACCGAGTTTCGTTCCACCAAATTTTACCCGTCGTTTGACGCTACAGCTTAAATCCATCCATTCGGGACGAGCAAAGATTAGACGAAAGAATATTATACCGATTATTAATATTAAAGTCAAGCAGTTTTTTCATTTCTATTTACAATATTCTTTGATAGAATGAACAACATGAAAGATGAATTCCACGTTTTCAAGTCGGGTTTTGTCGCTGTTATGGGCAAACCTAATGTAGGTAAATCAACCCTGATCAACGCATTGCTGGGAGAGAAGATTGCGGCGGTCTCGCCTCGTCCTCAAACAACCCGCAAGAGACAGATGGGGATTCTAAATATCCATCAGCCAGATCAGAACGCCCAAATCATTTTTATTGATACCCCCGGCCTGCACCAGCCCCGTCACAAGCTGGGAGATTTGATGAACCACGAAGCCATTCAAACTCTCTCCGAGAGTGATTTAATCCTGTTTGTGATGGACGCCAGCCAGCCGCTCACCGAAGAAGATCACCTGCTGGTCAACACAATTCGTCAATTAAAAATTACCCGACCCGTCTTTCTTGTCCTGAATAAAATTGACCTGGTTGAACCCGAAAAGTTGGAGCATATTCGGGAGAATTTCATCCATGAACTTGAACAGGCCATACCCATTTGCATCTCTGCAGCCTATAAGACCAACCTGGATCTGCTCCTGAAAATGATTCTTGAACATCTTCACGAAGGACCGCCTTTCTTCCCCGAAGATCAGTTGACCGACCTGTATGAGCGCCAACTGGCAGCCGATTTAATCCGCGAAGCAGCCCTGAATTTATTGCGCGACGAGGTTCCGCATGGGGTCGCGGTCCGGATAGATCAGTACCTGGAGCGGGGGGAGCATGGCGCTTTCATTGAAGCGACTATTTTCCTGGAGCGTGAGTCGCATAAGCCAATCGTGATCGGTAAGAATGGGCAAATGCTTAAGAAGATCGGAACCGCCGCTCGACAAGAGATTGAAGCGATGAGCGGGAGAAAGATTTTCCTGCAGCTGAAAGTTAAAATCCGTAAAAACTGGCGGGATGACGAAAAGGTTCTCCGTCAGTTTGAATATTAACCACAATCGAAAATCCGCTAGCATTCGAAACGGGAGGGTGAAATGTCGTACTATTTTTTAATCATCGCTTTCATTCTTGCATTGATTGACTGGTTCAGCGTGGCAAAGAGTAGGCGCAGATTGGAGTATTTCGCAAAACCTGCCGTCATGCTGGCCTTGCTCGCCTGGATCGGATTAAACAACGGTTTTCAAGGACCCATGTTGTGGTTTGCCCTCGGCGTAATATTCTCACTTGGTGGAGATGTTTTCCTAATGCTGCCGCGTGAACAATTCATCCTGGGGTTGATATCCTTTTTGTTAGGGCATGTCTGTTATTGGATCGGTTTCAATTCAACGGGTTTATTTTTTAATTTCCCTTTAGCCATTCTGGCGCTTGTGGTCGCTGCGGCAGCCTCTCAGGTCTATCTCAGGATAGCTGCCGGACTGCACAGTAGCCAGCAAGACACCCTACGTATCCCGGTTTTAATCTATACGGTCGTCATCAGCTTGATGTTGATTTCCGCCCTTGCCACACTTATCCGCCCAGATTGGCGTTTCAGCGCTGCAGCCATCGCCAGCAGTGGAGCCTTACTCTTCTTCATTTCAGACTCCTTATTGGCTTGGAATAAATTCGTCAAACCCATCCCAAACGGGCGGTTGTATTCAATCATCCCATACCATCTCGGTCAAATTGGAATTGTTCTTGGGGCCGCTTTGCACTTTCTCCAATAACACCCAAACTGGGATTCAAACAAAAAACAACTCGCCAAAAAAGACGGCGAGTTGTTTTTTGATCATTATGATCTAGCGTAAATTATTGGTCGGAGGGACTTTCCATATCTTCAGGCTCATCCACTGAAGCCGCTATCTCGGGCGCCTCCAAGTACGACACCGGCTCTGGCGCAATTGCTTCCACTTTTGCATCCGACCCAAAGGGTCGCGTGCCGAACCGCGTTAGCAGCACCGCCCCAAACCCAACTGTGCCGACAATCGCTGGCGCCAACCAACCGATACAAGGCACTATCATTTCTATTCCGTTCATCACCAGCGTCAAACCAAACGTGCCTACTCCAGCCAATACTGGCGTCGCCCAATCCATTCTAAGGATTTCTGCCAGGCGCTTGCCGGTCTCAGCGCCAAGCACAATCACGCCGAAAACCCAGGCTAACCAGAGCACAAGCGCCCCAATCAGACTGATCGGGAGGCCGCAAATCGTGATCGCCAGCACAATCAAGATCAATGGGCTGATCAAGATCGTCAAACAGCCCAACCCGCCTGTTGTGACCGGGCTTTCAACGGCCGCCTGCGCAGCGCGGCCGATGGACTTTGGTGCAAAAAGAGCCACCAAAACTGCCAGGGCTGCCCAGATGAATGAACGCAGCAGCCACCATAACCCATCCCATAACGGATTCAGGTGTATCCCCAGTTCCGGAGAACGCACATCCAATGGGAGGGTGATCGGCGGCGCGCCTTCCCAACCAGGAAATTGCAGACTCCCCGGTGTGATGATCGAGAATGGACCTGTTGCTGCGCTATTCACATTGCCATCCACCTGAGCGCCTTCCTCTCGATTCATTTGGGCAGCAATTGCATTCAGGTCTCCTTCCACATGGGCAGCGCTCCCCAGGGTAACCAGGCCTCCTAGCGCATTCACGTCTCCCTCAATAGAACCATTGATCTTTATCGTACCACCCAGCAGAACTACATCACCTAGTACCCGGGAGCCTTCTTCAAGCGATGCGACCCCTCCCAACACTACCAGGCCCCCATTCAGAACCTCATCGCCATTCAGTACATAACTGCCGCCTAGAATCAGCTTATCGCCGCCTGGATCTTGCTGCGGCAAATGTGCTTGCTGGTTTGCAACAGGGTGCGAACCTACCAGCCATCCTCTGACCATCGGCATAGACAGCGCGCCAGCAAGATTTGGTATTGTGGTCGCTGCGCTTCCATATACGAGCAACAGCGCCATCAAAATAAAGATAGATAGAGCAAACTTAATAGTGCTTTTCATACAATAATCCTCCGTGGGTTAGATAACAAGCGATACGAAACGACCCACAACACAGCCAGCTCGCTAAGCAGACCCAATCCGAACACCCACACGAGCATGGCTATTGCTCCTCTGGATCCTGCTAACAGAGGAGACGCAAGTTCCCGCAATGCATCCAGATACGTATAGATCGTGAACAACTGGTAGATCCATGTCCAGAATAGCAAACTCGGCGTGCGCAGCCAGGGCCAAGCCGCAAAGACCAATACCCCTAGCAGAACGGCTAATCCAGCAACGACAAACGAGAGTGTAATGATGATTTGGCGGCGATGGAGGCGTTTTCTGCTGGCTTCCAAGCGATTCTCCCAGCGAGTCACAAAGCCAGATTGCGGACCAATCAACTCCGCTTGATCTAACGCTGCCTCCAGATTGTGAAGGGAATCTGCCAGAGATTGGCAGCGCTCACAAGCATGCAGATGTTCGTTCAAATCATCAGCCTGTTGCGTCGTTAGATCCTGATCGTTATCAAAAATCCAGTTGACATAAGATTGATGGTTCATGAGACCATCCTTTCTACTACCAGTTTGGCAGAACTTGAGGAGCGAGATTCTATCGGCTGGGGAGGAGACTGCTGCTGTTTCAGCCATTCTTCCGCCATCGCCCGCCTTGCCCGGTGCATCCGGCTCTTTAAAGCGCTAGTCGTCAATGATAGGGTCTGGCAGATCTCTTCGTAGGAAAAGTCATACCAGTAATACATGACAACGGCTGCTCGATCAATCGGATCCAACGTTCCCAAAACAGCCCGAATTCGTTGCCTTTCTTCTTTTCGGCTCAAATTCATCTCAATCCCAGGAGATGGCTCTGGAATATCCGGATCTGCCAGGTCTTCCACAGATACGACATGCATTCTGCGTTTGCGAATCTGATCGATGCAATAGTGCGCAGCAATCGACAGCAACCATGTGGAAAATGGGCGATTGCGATCGAATCGCCGGATCGACTGATAAGCGCGCAAGAAGGTTTCTTGGGCAGCGTCTTCCGCATCTTGCACATTCCATAGCATTCGATAGCACAGGTTGTAAACAGGCTTTTCATAGGTTTCCACCAGGCATGAAAAAGCCTGTGGATCGCCATTTTGCGCCTCGCTGAGCCAATTTGACTCGTTTTCTTGCACGTTGCTTCTCCTGAAAAAACCAGCCAGTCTGCTTTATGAATTCTCAACCTGCTCTAGCCAGCTAAATGGATCGTTTCGCTATTTCATATACGCATGACTGGATGAACGGTTGCAAAAATGATAGGTATATTATCGCAATCGTTTAAACCCAAGCGGTTCCTGGATATTGGGAAAATTGGCAAACTCTAGAGTAAGTTTTTCTTGAGAACATTGAAATTTAGCGATCTGGTATGGATCAACAAACAGCGGAAAGAAGGAATCTGCTTTAGCCTCGTTCATCATTTCTTCTTCCAAATAGATAGCAGAGTATTGCACATCGCTGCTCAACATTTCAGTCAACTGCACGGTATCCCCATCCACTCGATACGCCCCACTGGCAAAACCATTCATCCGAATATCCAACATATTCAATTTGCCGCCTTCTTGGACATCAAATCGACCATAAAAACCAGCCGCTTCGATGGTGAGTACACCTTGCGTATCGAATCGATAAGCGACGCTGCCCACATTGCCGATGAAATTCAGAGAAGCCGGATCAAAGGCGCCAACAGGAAGAGAAGCCAGCAAGAACTGTTCCGGGTCTTCGATCTCCCAAATTCCGATCAAACAACCAGGTGGCGTAGCCGAAGGCTGCAGCGTCGGGTTGGCAGTGGGGGTTGGAGTAGATAGTATTCCACAGCCGGTCAGAGAAATGAAAAGAAAGACAACGAGCATCGAAATCAGTATCGCACGCATGATATTCTTGAATGAACGAAGTTGGTATTTCATGACTTTGTTGATCCTCAAGTCCTTAATCCATCAATTTCGTGTTGGCAAGCGCTTCGATCACGCCAATAACTGCCGAATTATCCAGGTTGGACATCCCCATCTGCAGCATGGCATTAAATAATTGTGCATCGATCCCAGCCGAAGGCAGCGGGACACCATATTCACGGGCTGTTTCCATGATAATCGCCAGGTCTTTCGCCTGCATGTAGGCCTTGAATCCGGGGGCGCGGTTGTCCGCGAACAGGCGCGGCGGTTTGACATCTAATGTCCAGCATTGCGCAGCCCCTCCTCGAATGGCTTCTACTACCTTATGCGGATCTGCACCGGACTTTTTCGCAAAGATCATCAGCTCACCCATCGCAACCATTTGGGCGGCGACCATAATCTGGTTGGCAGCCTTCGCAATTTGACCGCAGCCGTTCTCGCCAACATGGGTGATTTTCTTCCCAACCACCTGGAAAACTGGCATCACCCGCTCTAAAGCCTCGACAGGTCCACCGACCATTATTGTCAGGGTGCCTTCGCGCGCCCCAATGTCCCCTCCACTCACCGGCGCATCCAGGCTCATCACGCCTTTCGCTGATAGCGCATCGGCAATTTTCCGCGCTATCACCGGCTTGATTGTCGAATTATCCACAAAGATCAAATCGGGATGCGCCTGCTCGATGATGCCACCTTTTTCCAATGCAACCAATTCCACATCCGGAGAATCGGGCAAATTGGTAAATACAATATCCACCTGACCAGCTACTTCAGCCGCTGAGCCGGCTGCCTGCGCGCCTTCAGCCACAAGTTCGTCCACCGCTCCCTGGCTGCGATTATGCACAACCAGAGGAAAACCAGCCCGCAAAATATTGCGCGCCATCGATTTTCCCATCAAACCCAAACCGATATATCCTACGGATAATTTCTCTTGCATCGAACGCTCCTTTTGAGCTAATGTCATTCTCTTGCGGGATAATCCCATCCATATAGCCTAAATCGGCACCACTCTAGGGCCTTCTGGTGTATCGATTAGCTTCCACCCCATTTCAGCGATCTGATCGCGCAATCCGTCCGCTGCTCGCCAATCTTTAAGCAGGCGAGCTTTCTGTCTTTCGTCAATCAACGCTTGCACCCTTTCTGGCACAATGGAGTGGATTCGATTCCAGCAGTTCACCTTCCTCTTTTTCCGCCCGCTCAGCATCGATCTGCTCCTGAGCTTCAAGAGCCCGTTTCCAGGTCGCAGTCGGCAAACCTTGCACCGTCATTCTCAAATCGAACGGGCAGCACTCATTCAGCGGAAATGTTTCCCCGTTTCGATAGATATGAACATGCCCCACCCTTTGCTCGGCTACTTCTGCCAGACCGCTGCCGCGCAGGTCTGGGCTTAGAGTGCTGTGATCATGGCCGGTATGAATCAATGTCACCCCACCTATCCCAATTACCTGGCATTCGGCAGCTAGCAAATCCATTACGAGAGCGCTTTTTTCATCAATACCGACCACGGTCACGTTTGCTGGCAACATTTGGATTAATTCAGAAAACCGAGATTGCCCCATAAAACAGCGGCTGGTATCCAACTCCTCGCCGCCATCTTGGTTGTTCCAGTGCGGAATAAAGACTATAGGCAATCCATACTGGCCAAACAGATCCAATCCGGCTTTCCAATGCAGATCCTCCCCCACTTTATAGATTTCATAGACAGGCAGACAAAAAGCGCTGATCGCTACCACAGCCGAGCTGGCCAGGACAATCGTCGCTCCCAATTGATGTCTCGCCAGCAAATAATTCCAGGCCAGGCTTTCATCCAATTGCCGGACTGCATACGTGGGACTGCCGGGCCCCATGAAGATCATATCCGCTTTTAAAATAGGCGAAACAACCTCTTCATCGTCCGGACTGAAGCGTGCGCCTCGTTTGCGCGCAGGTACGACCATAATCTCAGGATGATAGTTTTGCAGGCGCTCCCGGATGAATGCTGCGACTCTGCCAATTACACGATCCGAGTTCAATTCAAAACCGGCCGGCGTCTCCAGCAAAGCCAGACGCGGCGATGGGGGAAGTTTTTTGAGAATAGTATCAAAAACTTTCCGCCCACTTGGGGAAGTCTCCCCAGAACCGAATAATACCACCGGTCCCGGATTCGGCTCAGGGATAAAAGTATCTACCATTAAGTAAGCTCAATGCTCCTCGTACCGCTGCTTGATATTTGGCACCAAATATTCCGCAAACGAGCGATCCAGATCATAATCCGGGCTCCAGTTCCAATCCCGCCGGGCATCATTATCATTCAAGCCAGCCGGCCAGCTATCGACAATGCCTTGTCGCTTCAAATCCGGTTGAAAAGTGATCTGCGCATCCGGGAAGAAACGGAATACCTGATCCCGAAATTCAGCCGCGCTGAGGCTGAAGCTGGTAATGTTATACACCCTGCGGCTCAATTTTTGCGCCGGGGCGCTGGCCAGCAACATAAGCGCCTTGACCGCATCCGGCATCACCATAAACGGGATGCAGGTATCTTCACGCACAAAGCAAGAATAGGGTTCACCTTTGGCTGCCGCGTGTAACATCTCTGGTCCGTAGTCGCTCGTTCCTCCACTGGGAACCGTGAAGGCGCTCACTAATCCAGGAAAACGTAAACCGCGAAAGTCCACGGTTACCGGGCGCTCAGCCGCCAGTTGGCGGTAATGCTGGCTGTAATAGATCCCCAGCATTTCGCAATAAAGCTTATTGCAGCCATACATGGTGGTCGGATAATTCCATTCCCATTCCCTTACGCGCTCGAATTGGGATTTTGTCGCCAGGTTCGGCATCCCATAGGCTGCAATCGAGCTTGGAAACATAAATAGAACCGGCTCACCGCGCCATTCAGACTGCTCCGAAGCAAGTTTTAACAACCCGAGAGTACCTTCCACGTTGACCTGATGTGCCATCTCCGGCGTGAATTCCGCCCGGGTGGATAGCAATGCCGCCAGGTGATAGATCGTGCCGATCTCATATTCGCTCACCAGGCGAGACAGAAGCGCCTGATCCATCAGATTCCCCTGAACATGAGTAACCATGTTAGCGTACTGAGTAGAAAGAGGCCTCAAATCCAGGGTGACTATTGATTTTTCACCCTGTCCTGCCAGACTGCGAATCAAAAAGTCTCCAATTTCACCTGCTGCTCCCGTGATCAAAATCCCTTTTTTACGCATTCTTTCTCCTTTTTTGGATCCATTGAATGGGTGTCATCCCGAGTTCCGGCTGTTGCCGAATGTTGGAACAAGATATTACTTCTCCGCAAAGAAACATCGCATCACTATTTTACAACAAGAAGCCTGCTCAGCAGACTTTTTCCATAGTAAACTAAAGAGATGAAACGGTGTTTATGGGTCTTTGCGCCTATTCTTCTGCTCGGGTTTGCATCTTGCCTGCCCAAGCCCGTCCAAATCCTTCAAATACCGACCGAGACGATCTCGCCGAGTGAGACCCCCACGTCCACTATCGTTTGGTTTCCTCCAACGGCCACCTTTACTCCACTACCTCACTCAACCCTCGCGCCAATCACACCTTCGGATGTTCGCCCGAATTTTGGCGAGTTGATTTTTCAGGACAATTTTGACCAGCCTGACCTTTGGCAAAATGGTAAGATGAGCGCGGGCAGCGTAGTCTTCGGGATCAGCGAATTAAGCCTGGGCGTCTCACAACCCCAGGGATACCTGGTCAGTATGCGCAGGAATACCTCGCTCGCCGATTTCTATCTCGAGGTCACTGTCAATCCAAGCATCTGCCGGGCAGAGGATGAATATGGAATATTGTTCCGGGTCACACCCACTTCTGATTTCTTTCGTTTTGGCGCGAATTGCGTCGGCGAGGCTCGCGTCGATCGCTTTTTATCCGGGTTGGCCTCTGCTCCCCAGCCTCCTGCCTTGAACGGGGTTATTCCTCCCGGCGCGCCGAGTTCTACCCGCCTGGGCATCTGGGCTTCAGGCAAAGAAATGAGATTTTACGCCAATGGCGAGTTCCTTTTCGTGATCCGTGACCCATCCTTGACGGCTGGTGGGCTAGGCGTCTATGTGCGGGCCAGCGGGCAGAATGCTGTCAGCGTGAATTTTTCAAACTTGAGCGTCTATCAAGCTTCGCCTTAAGTCTATCGCCCGAGGATCTACCTAACCAATCTCTCACTTTCTATAAGCAGATATCGGCATGATCAAGCGTCCCTTCAAGAATAAGCTCAACGACCTGGATCCAAAAACCTGGCTGAAATTCCAGAAATCCTGGTTTATCCATAATCCCCCCCGGCGGAAGGAATCTGTCCTTCGACACCCGGCAAAATTCCCAGAAACCCTGGTCCAGGAATTCATAGAATTCTTTACCCATCACAGCCAGGTCGTGCTGGATCCGATGGTTGGGACCGGCAGCACGCTGGTAGCCGCTCTGCGCGCCGGTCGTCATAGCTACGGAATTGAGCTGAATCCCAGTTATGCCGCCATCGCCAGGCAGGTGGTTGACGATGAAAAAAAACAGCTTGGCGAAGCAGCCCTCGATCTGACTTGCCAGGTAATTGCAGGGGACGCCAGCAATGGGATCGATCTGGCTGTGGATCACCAGATCCCCCTCATTGATTATGTGATCACTTCCCCTCCATATTGGGACATGCTGCGCAGCCGCGGCGCAGAAACGCAGCGCAAACGCCGCCAGACCACGAACCTGGATGTCTTTTATTCCGACGATCCAACCGATTTGGGGAACATCGCCGATTATGAAGAATTTTTGGGCAAGCTGGTTCAAATTTATGCCGGGCTGAAACCTCTCATCCGCCCTGGCGCTTATCTGACGATCATTGTCAAGAACGTCAAGAAAGGCGGGAAGATTTATCCTCTTGCCTGGGACCTGGCCCACCGCCTGGGGGACATCTATACGCTCAAAGATGAGCGCATCTGGTGTCAGGAGGATATCCGCCTGGCGCCCTACGGGTTGGGAAATGCCTGGGTCAGCAACACATTTCATCATTATTGCTTGCAATTTCGACGAGAATAAAGTACAATTGTTCTAAGTTCGGCGAGACATCCTCGTAATCTGCCCCGAACGGCGTTCGTTCGGCCTCTAAGACAGACAGCTCGCCGTGAAGGAGAAAACCCCATGTACCAGACTATTGTTATTGTCGGAAACCTTGGCAAGGATCCGGAAATGCGCTACCTGCCCAACGGTACGGCTGTCACCAGCTTTAACATTGCAACAAGCCATAAATACACCGGGTCAGACGGTCAATTAGTTGAAGAAACCACCTGGTTTAGAATCTCTGTCTTTGGAAAACAAGCCGAAAGCTGTAACCAATACCTAAAAAAGGGGCGTCCCGTCCTTGTAGAAGGTCGCCTAAAAGGAGATCCAGCCACAGGTGGACCGCGCATCTGGACTCGCCAGGATGGCACTCCAGGAGCTTCTTTTGAAATCACTGCATCAATAGTGAGGTTTCTTGGACGCTCTGGCGGCGAAGGCACGGGTCAAACCGGCGAATTTTCCGCTCCTCCATCCGGTCCTGGTGAAGACGAAATTCCTTTTTAGTATCGTTCTATAAAGTTCTGGAGGGTGACCTGATCTACAGGTCACCCTTCTTCACTATGTCCAGAAGAATCTCAAGAGGAAGAACATGTCAAACAACCCATCTCCACCTTCCGGGCATCAGGCGCCTGCGCTTGAATTGCCCGCGGATTTGCCAATCGAATATGTCAATCTGGTTCGGATCGCCCATTCCCCATCTGAGTTGGTGTTTGATTTCGCCCACCTGCTCCCAGGTTCCACCCCGACCCGGATCAGCTCCAGAGTGATCATGTCCCCTTTAGGAGCTAAGCTCTTTCTGCGTGCCCTGACTGAAAACCTGGCTCGCTATGAAGCCGCCTTCGGCGAGATCTCTCTTCCCGGAGGTAGTTCCTCCTTAGCCGACAACCTTTTTCACCCAAATAATCCGGACGATCAAGCGAGAGAAAAAGAATGAGCACTATCGAAGAGATCACTGAAACCATTCGCCAATCCTTTGATATCCGCACAGCTTCCCGCGACCGGGCGCTGGCCCAAACTCGCTTGCTCATTCGCCATTGCGCCAACGCCATTCGGGCGATCCATCGCGACGAGACTCCTCTTGCGCTTGAGCACTTGAGAGAGGCTCGGGAACTGGTCAAGACCCTCCAATCCGATCTGACAGGTTTTCCCGACCTTTATTTTGCCGGCTATACCCAGGACGCTCTGAAAGAATACTCCGAAGCAAATCTGGTCTATGCCCTCGTCCAAGATCATGACCTGCCTGAACCTGAAGATTTGGGAGTAGAAGGCGCTACCTATATGAAAGGACTGGCCGAGGCCGCCGGTGAATTACGCAGACGCTGCCTGGACAAGCTGCGTACCGGAAACTCAGATGAAGCTGTGCGCCTCTTAAATCAAATGGACGATATTTATACCGAGTTGATCAAAATGGACTACCCGGATGCCGTAACAGGCGGTCTGCGCCGCCTGACAGATATCGCCCGCAGCATTCTGGAGAGGACGCGTGGCGACCTGACCATCAGCCTGCGCCAGGAACAGCTCGAGAAGAAAATTCATATCCTGGAAGAGCGCTTGTTAGAGGTGGGATAACCCTTGCGCACATTGCGCGCGTCTGAGATCGGATCCTATCTATTCTGCCAGCGGGCCTGGTGGTATGCCAAATCCGGTATTTCTTCCGAGAATCAGGCTGAAATGGCCGCAGGCAGCCAGATTCACATCGCACACGGTCGCCAGGTGGTAGGGATTGGCTGTTTGCAGGCAGCGGGGTATATTCTTCTATTACTGGCGCTGGCTTTATTCGTAGCTTACCTGACCGGACTACTGGTATAGATTGGACTGATCCAGAGAGATGCTCTATCTGGCTTTTGCATTCGCAGTTATCGCCATCCTCATGCTCTGGCAAGCCCATCACAAACGGATTGCGATTGGATTACCTGCCGGGCGCGTGATTTACGCGGATACCCGCGCCTGGGGTCCGGTTGAGCAGCCCATCTATGACCCAGAGTTGGGATTGGTAGGAAAACCGGACTATCTGGTTGAGGGCGACGGCCAGATCATCCCTGTCGAAGTAAAATCCAGCCGGATCCAAGGCGCTCCTCATGACGCCCATATTTTTCAACTCGCCGCGTACTGCCTGCTGGTTCACCGCCAACTCGGAAAACGCCCATCTTATGGCATCCTGCACTACCCCAACCGCACCTATGCCATCGACTACACCGCCCGCCTCGAGGAAGCTGTGCTTGAGATGATTAGTGAAATCCATTCTCAGGAAAAGCGCAAAGAACTCTCCCGCTCGCACGAATCACCTCAACGATGTAGTCATTGCGGATACCGCTCGGTCTGCGATCAAAGATTGCGGATATAAACCATCCGTCTGTAATATAATTGAGACTGCTATGCCGGGTCCAATACGTTTTAACACCATGCTCGTTGTCGCCCATCCCCAGCTTCTAGAAGCGGCAGTACAAGCCTCAGAAATCGCAGCTTTCCTGAGATCTCAAGGGATTTCCGCCAATGACGGATTGTTATACGACGACGCCGTGAAAGAGCAAATTCAAAACGGCAAAGCCGATATATTGATCGCCCTGGGTGGGGATGGCACCATGCTGCGAGCCGGGAACCTGTGCGCGCCATATAACCTGCCAATCCTTGGGATCAATATGGGCCGTTTTGGCTTTCTAACCGAAATTCAGCAAGGCCGCTGGCGCGACATTTTCCCGCGTTTATTATCCGGTGATTATTGGATTGAGCAGCGCATGATGCTGCGCTGTGAACAATGGAGGAAGGATCAGATCCTGAGCGCCTGGGAAGTATTGAATGAGATTGTGGTCAGCCGCGGTCAAACTGTCCGCCCAATCCACCTGATCACGCACGTCGATGGTCGTTACCTAACCACTTACGTTGCCGACGCCCTGATTGCTTCCACAGCCACAGGTTCCACCGCTTATGCCCTGGCAGCAGGCGGTCCAATCTTACCACCGGAACTGCGCAATATTCTTTTGGTCGCGGTCGCGCCGCACCTGTCGATCGATCGAGCGATCATCATGGCGGAAGGATCCTCGGTAAGCATCACTGTTGAGACCACCCACCAGGCAGTTGTGTCGCCAGATGGGCATGGTCCTATGGAACTACAGCATGGCGATCGCATCGATGTCTTTGCTTCCCAACATTCCGTTCAGTTTGTCCGTTTCCAGGACCCCGGATATTTCTATCGCAACCTGACGCCGCATATGAGCCAAAATCCGTCTACAGGAAATCCCCGATGAGCGACATTCCTCCCGTTTTATATTGCGCCAATCATCCCACCGTTGAAACCAGCCTGCGTTGCAATAACTGTGAGAAACTGATCTGTCCTAAATGTGCGGTGTTAACACCGACCGGATACCGCTGCAGAGAATGTGTCCGCAACCAGCAGCGCGTATTTGATACTGCCAGTTGGTACGACTACCCATTTGCTTTCGTGATTTCTGCTTTGCTCTCTTTCATTGGCAGTTTTGTGGTCTCTTTTGTTGGCTTTT
Source organism: uncultured Chloroflexia bacterium (assembly GCA_963788145.1). GTDB lineage: Bacteria > Chloroflexota > Anaerolineae > Anaerolineales > UBA4823 > UTCFX2. The sequence continues at coordinate 222,026 of CAWBFQ010000002.1, forward strand.
TCGTGATCTTCCTTGCGCCAATCGCCGGTGTGATCATCGCTGAAGCGGTTCGACTGGCGATCCGAAAACGACGGTCAAACACCCTCTTTGCCACAGCCGCTGCTGGCGCGCTACTGGGCAGTGTTCTGCGGCTGCTCCCGTTGCTCTTTAGCATGCTATTAGGCGCCGGGTTTGGCAGCCTGATCAGCCTGCTTTGGCAAGGGCTGTATGCCTTTACCGTCACGTCCACCATCTATTACCGTTTGCGAGGGATCAACATTCGCTGATGCTGACTGAATTACATATTGAGAATTTTGCAATCATAGAGCGCCTGGATATCGAATTCAGCCCGGGCTTGATAACCTTCACCGGCGAAACCGGGGCAGGTAAATCGATTATTATTGACGCGGTCGAAACGCTCTTAGGCGGCCGCGCCGAGGCGATCCAGGTGCGCAGTGGGGCAGAACGAGCGAACATCGAGGCGGTTTTTAGCATTCAAGATTCCGCCCGATCCATCATTCACACCATTCTCAAACGCGAAGACTTACTCGATGAATCGCAATATCTGACCCTGGCTCGTGAAGTCCGCCTGAATGGTCGCAATGTTGCCAGGGTGAATGGGCGCAGCGTAAGCGCCAGCCTGCTGCGCGAAATCAGCGAATATCTGATCGATGTCCATGGACAATCCGAACACCTTTCCCTGTTAAAAGTCAGCAATCATATCCATTTATTAGATCGTTTCGCTTCTTCTGAGCCGGATAACGCCCTCACTGAAGCGCTGAGCGCATACACGAAAACCTATAGCCGTTATCAAGAAGTATTCCATGAATTGGAAAAGACGCGCATGGCGGAAAGTGATGTCGCCCGCCGCGTTGATATGTTGCATTTCCAGATCAATGAAATTGAATCCGCCCACCTCCATCCAGGCGAGGAAGATGAACTGCGCGCCGAGCGTAATCGTCTCGCAAACGCCGAAAGCTTGGCCTCGCTCACGCAGCAAGCCCTGCTGGCTTTGGATGAAGGCGCTCCAGAATCTCCTGCAGCCACCGATCTGATCGGTCATGTGGTCGAGTGGCTTGCCGATTTGGCCCGTCTAGATTCTTCTCAAGTCGCGCTGAGTGAGATAGCCCAATCCGTCTTCGATAATCTCACCGATCTGATCAGCAGTCTGCGTCTGTATGTGGAAAATATAGAATTCAATCCAAAGCGGCTTGATCAGGTCGAAGAGCGGTTGGCTTTGATCCAATTACTCAAGCGAAAATACGGCGATTCGATCAGCGCTATCCTGGCGTATGGTGAAAGCTCCCGGGTTGAATTGGATCAGATGACACATTCCGAAGAACGCATACAAGATCTGCAAGCAGAACAGACCACCTTGTTAGCCCATTTGGGCCGTGAAGGGTATCGATTATCCCAACTGCGCCGCGGCGCTGCCGACCATTTGGAAAAAGAAATCGAAAAAGAACTTTCTGACCTGCATATGTCTGGCGCGCACTTCCGGGTCGATTTTCATCAACAGCTAGATCCGTCAGGCGCACCCCTTCCGGACAACAACTGCCGAGCAATTTATCCCTCCGGGCTTGAAAAAATCGAATTCATGATCGCGCCAAACCCCGGCGAAGGATTCAAGCCTCTCGCCAGAATTGCCTCCGGCGGCGAGACTTCACGTTTGATGCTGGCGTTAAAGAATGTGCTGGCTCAGGCTGATCGTGTCCCAACCTTGATCTTCGATGAAATTGATCAGGGGATTGGTGGTCGTGTGGGCAATATCGTTGGACAAAAGCTTCGCCAGCTTGGGAGTCGGCATCAGGTCTTATGCATCACCCACCTGCCTCAATTGGCTGCTTTTGGCGAGCAGCACTACCATGTGGAAAAACAAATCCGAGATGGGCGCACAGTCACCATCGCCCGCTCGCTTGTTGGCGATGATCGCCTGCTAGAGTTGGCTCAGATGCTTGGAAGCGTCAGCGAGGGTTCCATGCAATCGGCGCGCGAACTGCTCCAATCCGCCGCAATACCAACTCAATCTGGTGAAATCAATCCTTAGTAGGGAAATCGACTCGTTTATTAACCAGCTTATGCCAACAGTGCCGCAGATTATCCACTTCCGCACACGCAGACGAAGGGCTGCCGGGCGTAGCCCAAACACCTTCTTTGGGTTAGGTCTGGCTGGTCTGGTGAGCCTGATCATTGCTTTCGGCAGCCTGTTTATTGCTGTTGAATATGCGAATCTGACGGAAGATCTGCCATCCATCGAAACCCTGCCCGGAATGGTCGAACCGCCGGGGGGTCTCTTCCTGCAACCCACCCGATTTTATGACCGCAGTGGACAACACCTGATCTTCACCCTTCAGGATACAGAATTGAGCAGGAGGGTTTATCTGCGCTTTCCTGATCAGACAACCGGGCAAGGTACAGAGATTGAACATCCGGTCGACCAGGACTTGCTCTTGCCCACCAGTATGATCTCAGCAACGATCGCGGGGATGGACCCGGATTTTTGGTCCCACCCTGGTTTTTCGCTCAGCGGTCTCCAAACCGGAGATCACCCCACCATTGCCCAACGTCTGGTGGTTGGTTTGCTGCTCGAGGACGAGCCGGAAGGACTACGGCGTAATCTGCGCGAGCGCCTACTGGCAACTCAGATTACGGAACAATACGGTCGCCAGAAAATCCTTGAATGGTACCTAAATAGCGCCCATTTTGGCCGTCTGGCTTATGGGGTTCAGGCAGCCTCCCAACTCTACTTCAATAAACCAGCCCGGGACCTGGATTTTGCAGAAGCAGCCATACTTATTGTTGCCGCAAACGATCCGTCAATCAATCCATTGAGTTATCCGCAGGCTGCCCTGCAGCGTCAAAAAAAGATCATTCAATCGGCTTTAGCATTGCGTTTGATCAGTCCCGAACAAGGGATCGATACTTTTCGCACAGACTCATCTATTCTCACTCCTGCCATTCACGCCTCAGCATCCGATTATCCAGGTCTCGCCGCCCAGGTTTCACCCGCTTTGATTGAATTGGCGCTCCAGCAGCTTTCAACCCGCATTCCAATCTCAAAAATCGAGCGGGGCGGATTACGTATCCTCACCACCCTCGATTTCGACCTGCAAACACAGACTTCCTGCTCCAGTCTGGCCCAAAGTCAACGTATGCTATCAGCGCATACCAATCCTGCCGATAACCCAGATAAAGACTGCCCGGTAGCCCGCTTACTTCCGTCCTTGCCAGCCGGCGACACCACTCTGGGTGGAAAACCACAAATAGAAACCTTTGTGCTTGATCCAATTACCGGGCAAATCCTGGCCTGGACTGGCGGAGGATTTCCAGACGCGATCGATTCGCCCATCCCAACCCATCCGGTTGGCTCGCTTGAGACAATTTTTATCTATCTGACTGGATTCACGCGTGGGTTAAGCCCGGCATCTCTACTTTGGGATATTCCTCCCCAAACGGACTCTGGGGTTCCAACCGCTCTAAACATGGAATATCATGGTCCAATCCGACTCCGGATAGCTTTTGCGAATGACTATTTTGAGCCTGCAAAAGCTGTTTTATACCAGGTCGGCGTTGAGAATGTCTATCGCATCGCCCGCCAATTAGGCTTACAATCGCCTGAAACAACCTCGCCATCTTCCGAAACTGAATTGGATTTATTTCGACCTGCCAGTCTGGTTGAAATCAGCCACGCAGTCAGTGCATTCGCTAACCACGGTGCATTAGCCGGGCGCACACTCGAACAAAGCACTGCGCCAAGCACAGCAGGTCTGGCTCAATCGGGAACGCTCCCACCGCTACACCCAACACTAGTCTTACGCGTGGAAGACCTGAATGGAAATATCCTTCTCGATTGGAGTTCCCCTCAATCGCGGCCTATCCTCACTCCCCAGCTGGCTTATCTGATATCGAATGTATTAAGTGATGAGACAGCCCGCTGGCCCAGCCTGGGACATCCCAATCCATTGGAAATCGGTCGGCCTGTGGCAGCCAAGCTGGGTACCACCTCAAGAGCAGAAAGCAATTGGGTCGTAGGCTATACACCGAGGAGAGTTGTCGCGGTCTGGTCGGGATCGGACGGATCCAACGATTCGCCAGTCCAGGCATCTCAGGAGCGAATGGTGAGCGCGACGGCAGGATTATGGCATGCGATCATGCAATATGCCAATCAGAGCTTACCCTATCAAGAGTTTGATCTACCAACCGGCTTGAGAATTCTCCAGGTATGCGATCCTTCCGGGCTATTGCCAACAGCGGCATGTCCCAACGTTGTCGAAGAGGTTTTTCTGAATGGCAACGAACCTGTCCAGATCGACACATTCTACCATTTACTGCCGATCAATCAAGACACAGGGCATTTGGCCACCATCTTCACTCCGCCAGATTTAGTGGAAGAACGCTCCTTCATCTCGGTCCCAGCAGAGGCGGCCAAATGGGCGCAACTGAGGGGATTGGAAACCCCGCCAGACGAATATGACATCCTCCCCGCCCAGATCCCCTCCTGGCATGACACATTTATCAACTCTCCGAAAATGTTTGCCAACTTGCGCGGTCGGATATCTGTCGAAGGAAAAGCCGGCGGCGCCAATTTCTCTTTCTACCGGATCCAATATGGAAAGGGGCTAAATCCGAGCGAATGGTTCCAGATCGGTCAAGAAAATCAAGCACCGGTTGTGAATGGCCAACTAGCTGTCTGGGATACCACCGGTCTGGATGATGGACTTTACTCATTGCAGCTCCTGGTTGTGCGAGAGGACCAGAGCGCTGAGAGATCAACTATCCTGATGACCATAGATAGCCAACCGCCTCGAGTGGAAATCCTCAGCCCATTCTCCGGCGAGATCATTCAGCAGGTTCAGCGCCCTCGCATCGTCTTACAAGCTGGCGTCTACGAGAATCTCAATGTCGATCAGGTAATCTTCAAAATCGATGGGCGCATTATTGCGACATTCACCCAACCACCCTATGCAATTTCATGGACAATAACTCCTGGCCAGCATTCCTTTGAGGTGATCACCAGCGATACTGCCGGTAATATTGGCGAAGCGCAGACCGGCTTCTCTGTAAAGTAAAAAACCCTGATGGATCAGGTCAGATTAGCCAGGATTTTTTGAGTAGTTGAAAACGCCAATGGGGGCAATTTCTCGCGCGAAAAAAAGCAAATTTGATCCGCATCATCTCCAGCACGCATCTCTCCAGATAGCACCTCAGCCCGGTAGACAATCAGGATATGTGCGCCACGCGGGTGCTCCTGCCCACCAATCACATCCAATAACCCAGTAACCCGAACTTGAAATCCGGTCTCTTCCATGCATTCGCGCTCAACTGCCTCGGCAGGATCTTCACCCGCATCAATAAAACCAGCCGGTAGTGTCCATAACCCGCGCTGTGGATCGTTTGCCCGGCGCACCATCAAGATGCATCCATTTTGTTCAATTAAAGCAGCCGCAGCAACTTTTGGATCAGGGAAATACACCCAGCCGCACTTTGGACAAAATGGCCGAATCGCGCCAAAGCGAGCCGCATGCTCTAGGGCGGTCCCACAGCGCAGGCAGAAATTGACATACAAGTCATCTTGAGCAGCCAATTGGGGTATATCCATCAACGTGATGGGTTTCGGCGAAGATAGATTGCCGCCGCGCCGCAGATCAATGCCAGCAGCGCCAGGCTCACCTGCAGGACACTGACCAGGGACCAGATCATGCGCCCACCCGTTTGTGATACAGCAGGTTTTTCAGCAGATGGCGGCGTATCATCCATGACAGTCGTCTCAAGGGGAGCATTAAAAGCCTGCAGCTGCTCTGGTGTAGGGGTCGCCATTGCCTTGGCCAGAGGGGTTGCTTGAATAGCGCCGGGTTCCTCCGGAATCATCGCGTTTTCCATCTGAACGGTCGATTCTTCTTGAGTTGCCAGCGGAACCAGAGCCGGCGCGTCAGCTCCACCGCCTCCTCCACCCATACCAAACTTCGGAGCGGGCTGAGCATTTTCAATTTCAGAGCGCATTACAATCAATTGGGTTGGTTGACTGGAGTAGATTGCAAAACTTCCAACAGTAATCAACACAAAGAACAAAGTCGCCAACATCGAAGCCAGACGCAGCGCCGGGTAAGCGCCCGCAGGCGCTCTGCCGCTTTGTTTGACGCCAGCCATACTGGCTGTTAGAGTGAAATTGCGAGGAGTGCGCAACCTCGGAGCGTTGCGCAAAACAAGGCGCGTTCGGCGCAGACTCTCCAGTGCTTCTTGTAATTCTGGTTCGCTATATAAACGAGCTTCGATCTGGGTCCGCGCTTTTTCACTTAATTGATGATCCAGGTAGGCTGAAACAGCCTCCCAGTCGTGGGGGGTTATTTGGGTTGCCATGTTTCACTCTCTTCCATCAGACGAAACGAGGCTGGCAATAGTTCCCAAGCACCTTGTAAGCAATCTCGCATACGAGTCCGCGCTCGCGCCAGACGGCTTTTCACTGTTCCCAGAGGGCTGCCGCTGGCGTCTGCCGCTTCAGCATAATCCAATCCCTGAATATCCACCAGAATAACAATCGCTTTGAATTCAGCAGGCAATTCATCCATGCAGCGCTGGATGGCTCGTCCCAGTTCCGCTCGCTCAACTGTCTCTTCCGGCGTCTCTGCTGGATCAGACATCCAGCGTGGCGACTCAATTTCCTCATCATCCTGGTCGATGGGTTCAAGAGGTGTGGTGGGGCGTCTCTTTCGACGGCGAAGTTCATCATAGCAAAGGTTCGTCACTATTCGCAATAGCCATGCCTTGAATGAACCCCCACGATAGGTGTTTAATTTTCGGTATGCGATAATGAATGCATCTTGCGTTGCATCTTCCGCGACCTCGCTCTCACTCATCATCCGGTAGGCTTGATTGAACACCATATCCTGGTAAGCCAGTACCAAACGATTAAAAGCATCCAGATCGCCCTGCTGCGCCATCTGGATCAGCGCAACCTCGTCCATTAAGATTTTCTCCGAGATTGAACCAGGAAATAAAACACAATCCGCCAAACCAATATGGCTGTCATCGAAACCCCAACCAAAACCAATACAAAAATGGGTTGAATAGCTGCGTTTAACCAAACCCCTCGCAACCAGGCTGCCATCGGCGCGCCCAAGGCCATTCCCCAAACCGGACGCCAAAGTTGGTTCAGCCGGGTTACATCTTTCATCCGATACGCTCCCACCGCCGGGGCAGCCGCCAACCAGCCCACCAAAAGCGGCGCAAAAGTGGTCAGCATGCGCATCCCAGCCGAGCCAAGTGTGCCATGACTGGCAAAACCGGCTACCGTGATCAATCCGATTGTGATCAAATCCCCCATGACCAGTATTCCTACAAAATGAAGATTTTTATCCTTCTCCATATCGGGGTTATCCTAATCCAATCCTGAAAAAGCCACAAGGGGAAGTACGTTAAGAAGTTCACAAACTCGCTTCAGTTATTGAGAGATACGCGTAATTGTCGCTTCATTCTACTTGTCCAGCTTGTGACTCGTCGCAGTTCCGGTAAGGCTGATTCGACTGCCTCTTCCCCTCTCAAGGCGACTTCAAGGATATCCACCTGATCTAAAATCCCGATATGGCTTAAATCAGGCTGGATGATGATTTCCGGGTTGTCTACCTTTAACCGTAAGGAGGTTAAATAACGACTGCTGATATCAATCGAATGCATAAAGATGTTGAATGCCTGAGCGACTCTTAATCGCGCCACCTGCCGGAGCAACGGCAGCGCAGTCAGAAAAGCAGGTGGATCGAGATAGTTCACCGGCTGAGGTTCCAGGTTCGAGAGCACAACCGCAACAACCGGCAACAGAGGCGCCAATCGTCGAGCCGCCAGCACAGGTACTGGATCCAATATCCCACCATCCACCAGATAACGCCCTTCCCAGGGATAGGGCGGAAAAATCCCGGGCAGCGCCATCGTAGCCAGGGTCGCATCGATCACCCGCCCACTTTGCATGATCACTTCCTCTCCAGTTGCCAGGTCCACCGCAGTCAGAGCGCACGGAATTTTCAGTTGATCAAATGTGCGTTCACCAATCATTTCCTGAAGTATCTGGTTCATTCCCGCCACCCCCAGAATGGCTGGCAATTCACCTGGGCGGTGACCATACAGTGTTGATTGATCAATTTTTGTGAAATGTTCCATCATTTCGGCTGCCGAATACCCCGCTGCATAAATTGAAGCGACAATTCCACCTGCGCTGGTGCCCGCAATCGCCCGAATTTGATAACCGTGTCTTTCAAGACAAACCAAAACGCCCAGGTGAGCGAATCCTTTCGCACCTCCCCCACCTAATGCCAAGCTGACTTCCATCAATCCTCCGCTCGCCTAAAATCCATTACCTGCACCTAATAGAATAATTAGAACACGAGTATAATCCAATAATCACCAATACGTCTGATTCAGATCAAACCAATAAAACCTGGAGATCGTTATTGCGACCCGCAAAACCAAACGGAATGAAATATAGCCTGCGGCGCTCCATCCGCGCTCAATGGCGTGATGCAACTGTCCTATTCCAGGAATCGAGAGGTGCATTATTCCTATTTGTCACTCTCGTTTTTGGCGGAGCGTTCTTATTCTGCATTTTCTACAAAGATCCAGATACAGGAGCATCGATCACTTTCTTGGAAGCATTATATGGCACTTTTGCATTGTTATTCTTTCAAGAATTCCTTGCCCTATCCCCATTCTGGATTTCTACAAATTTTCTACTTCATCATCCCGATCCTTGGCTTGGTTGTCGTCGCTGAAGGCGTGATTCGTTTTGGCACTGCATTAACCAACAAAGGAGAGCGTGGACAGAAATGGCAGGTTGCAATGGCTTCTACACATAGCGGACACGTGATTATTTGTGGTATTGGAAAAGTTGGCTACCGAGTTGCATTGGAATTAATTAAGAACAATCGCGAAATCATCGCCATTGAAAGCAACCCGGAAGGGAAATTCGTCGAGAAAGTCAAAGCACTCGGTATTCCGGTAATCCTGGCAGATGCCCGTCGCTCAGAAAACCTGATCAAAGCTGGCGTAAAGAAGGCAGATGCTGTCATCACCTGCACTGATGACGACCTGGCTAACCTCGATATTGCCCTTGACACCCGCGAGATCAACCCAAATGCGAAAATTGTATTGCGCATGTTCGATCCTGATCTTGCCCGCCGGGTGGAGCGCGGGTTTGGCATCCATACGGCTTTCAGCGTTTCGGCGCTCGCCGCCCCCACTTTCGCTGCAGCCTCTATGCGCTTCAATGTACGCACTTCTTTCTATATAGGCGACGAGTTGATGAACATCAGCGAGTTTATCGTCCAGCCAGGTGGTTCAATTAATGGAATGACGATCGAACAAGTTGAACGTCAGATTGACCTCTCGGTGGTCAGCTTGATAGACGGCGATAAGAAAATTCTCCACCCCGATCCCGAGCAGGCGCTGAACCCGAATTCAAAGATGCTGGTAATGGGGTCGCTTGAATCGCTGCAAAAGCTGGATCAGCTCAACCGAAAATAAAGCGCCGACCCTGCCTGCTGGAACATCGCAGAGTCGGCGGTCACTGTTCTCAATAAAAGAGTTACCTACGATTCATCTTTCTCTTCAGAAAGCTGGGCGACAAGCTCTTCCTTTAGCGCCTGACGGAATAGAATCGCGCCTTGCTTGTCCAATTCTTCGACCACTTGATCCACCCATTGGTGCTGAATCAAAGCTAAAATGGCTGAGCTGTCAGGCTGCAATGTATCCCGCAGTTCCTGTAACGTTGCATCCGGGAAACCCATATCAATTTTATTGGCCGCAACCCCGCCGGTTGCCGCTCCTGCGGCAGCGCCGACAATTACACCCAATGGCCCGCCCAGCAAGCCGATCAATCCACCTGTAACAGCGCCAAACAAAGCTCCTTTTCCTACGCCAATATCATCCGTCTCTTTGACCGAGACTTTCCCGTTTCCGTCCTTGGTCATGACTGCAGCATTGACAAGCACAATCAACTGCTCATTTTCCAGGACTCGCAACTGCTTAAGTGCTTCACCTGCTTTCGCATCGTCATTGAATGCTGCGACAATTAATTCGATAGGGCCAATCATGATCATACTCCTTTATCATTTCAATTCTGATGTGACTTGGATTACCCGATTTTACCAGCACTTCAAACGATATGACATAATAGCTCACCCTTTCATTTTAGACTTTTTATAATCGCGGTATACTCAGCGAGCGAACTCGATCTCTGATGGAGTATGCCGGTGATCATCGATTTCTGCCAATCCCGAGGAATATTCTATGTCCGAAACCAAACCCCCAAAGAAAAATTTGTCTAATATCCAATCACTACCCCGTAATGTATGGGCCGTAAGTTTGACCAGCTTCTTTATGGATATTTCCAGCGAAATGGTTCTGAATATATTGCCATTATTTTTGGCAAACGTGCTGGGAGTGAAAACATCCGTCATCGGCTTAATCGAGGGCATTGCAGAATCAACCTCCAGTCTACTCCGCCTGTTCTCCGGATGGCTGTCGGATAAGATACGAACCCGAAAATGGCTGGCGGTCATCGGTTACGGAATCTCAATGATCTCCAAACCCTTTTTCTATTTTGCCTCAAGCTGGCAGGCAATTGCACTTGTCCGCTGGAGCGATCGGGTTGGAAAAGGGATCCGTACAGCGCCGCGTGACGCTCTCGTAGCAGACTCCATTGATGAGAAAAGACGCGGTTTGGCTTTTGGTTTCCATCGTGCAGCCGATACCGCCGGCGCTATGCTAGGATTGTTGATCGCTCTGGGTGTTGTCTGGCTGGCCCAATCCTCCGCCATCGAGCTAGGGTTATCCACCTTCCGCACTATCGTGCTTCTCAGCCTCATTCCAGGTGCATTAGCGGTTTTAACTCTGGCAATCGGCGCTCATGACGTGTCTGTTTCACAAATACGCGCTCTGCCGAAATTTTCTCTGTTCTCTTTGGGACGCACATTCACCACTTTTATCCTGATCGTCGCGCTATTCGAACTGGGTAATTCATCGGATGCGTTTCTTGTCCTTCGAGCGCAGGACAGCGGACTTAGCGTCATGGGAATCCTGGCAATGCTCGCTTCTTTCAACCTCGTTTATGCATTGATCTCCACTCCGGCTGGCTCGCTTTCGGACCGGGTCGGAAGAAAAAAAATGATCATCGCCGGCTGGCTGTTTTACGCCCTGGTCTACACCGGATTTGGGTTAGCCAAAACAGCCTGGCAGATCTGGATTCTGTATATCGCCTATGGCATCTATTATGGTCTGGCTTATGGCACTTCAAAAGCGATTATTGCCGACCTGGTCTCCGAAAATGTGCGCGGCGTCGCCTACGGCACCTACAATGCTGTGATCGGCATCCTCGATTTGCCCGCGTCCATAATTGCTGGTATCCTCTGGCAAGGTATAGGCGGTTGGCAGGGCTTCGGATCGTCAGCGCCGTTCTTATTCGGCGCGGCGACTGCTTTGCTCGCAGCCTTGCTGTTGGCTTTCTGGCTGCCCAAAATAACGCCTACCCAATCTGGCGGATAGCGCCTGTTATTTCTCAAACATGATTAACTGGACATCTACATGATTCAAGCGCGTCCACATTTCATCCCCTCTATCATTATCCTGACCTTGGTTTATGCTATTGGCGCTTGCAGCCGTCCACTCACCCCTAATCCCATCTCCACCGAACTTTTAACAGCCTCTACCAATGCAGCCACATCAACCTACTCGCCAACAACTTCTCCTTCAGAGACGCCCATTGTCTCACCGGTTCGCTTTCCCACCTGTGAACCCGAATTGGAAATCCCGGTATTCCAGCCCAGAAATATCCATCCGTCATTACAATTCCCCCCTAAGGCAGACAGCCTGAGGGAACTGGCAAATCATCATGGTATGTGGATAGGAATAGCTACCGCTCCTCAATTTTTTGAAGATCCGCTCTATGTCCAGATATTGACCCAGGAGTTTAGCCTTCTGACCCCCGAAGTTGCGATGAAGTGGGAGGTCATCCATCCTCAACCCAATCAATATGATTTCTCACAGGGTGACCAGATCGTCGATTTTGCCATTCAAAACGGGATGATTGTACGCGGTCATGTGCTGGTCTGGGATTTACAAATCCCGGCCTGGGTGACCGAAGCAAGCCACAGCCGAAGTGAATGGATCGAGATTTTTTGCAAACATATCAAGACTGTTGTCAACCACTATCGCGGCTATATCTATGCCTGGGATGTGGTCAATGAAGCGGTAAATAATGACGGGACTCTACGGAACACGTTCTGGATGCGTGCAATCGGTCCAGAGCACATTGCTATGGCTTTTCAATGGGCGCATGAAGCCGACCCCAATGCGAAGTTATTCTACAATGATAATGGCGGCGAAGGGTTAAACGCCAAATCCCTGGCCATCTATATGCTCATCCAGGGGCTACAACAATCCGGCATTCCAATCAACGGAGTTGGACTGCAAATGCACACCGGGTTATATGTCTCTCCCCCGCCAAAATCGCTGAAAGAAAACATGCAACGACTGGCAAATCTTGGGCTGGAGATCCATATTACCGAGATGGATGTGCGCCTTCAGCATTCTTTGGAAGGCAATCAGGAGAAGCTAAAAGCCCAGGCCGAAATCTATCGTCAGGTGATGGAAACCTGCCTCTCTGTCAGCGCCTGCAAGGCTTTCATCACCTGGGGGATGACCGACCGTTATTCCTGGATCCCGGGTTGGACCGGAAAACCCGATGCGCCGCTGCTCTTTGATGAAAATGGCGCGCCCAAGCCGGCATATTTCTCCATTCAGCAGGAACTGGCTGGTCGGTAATTGCACGATAATATCCGTTTATCGCCCTATATTGATTCAGATCGCTTCAATATCAGCCAAAACCTGGACAACCCGCTCCTCGATCCGATCATATAAAGACTTGATCTCGGTTTGCAGGCGCAGCAAGACATCCTGCTTCGGAATAATCTCGCGTTCCGCCAGGTCTCGTCGCTTAAACTCAATTCCGCCCGCTTTCATTGCCCGCTCACTCACCGTCAGGCGAATCGGTAATCCGATCAGATCCGCATCATTAAATTTGACGCCGGGGCTTTCCAGGCGATCATCATAAAGCACTTGGATCCCGGCTTGAATCAATTCCACATAGAGCTGGTTGGCAATCTCCAACGTCGTGGGATCACCCTTACCGACTAAAGCTACCAGGTGCACCTGGTAGGGAGCAATCGAAACCGGCCAGGCCAAACCATGTTCGTCATTGTGCAATTCCGCCACGCAGGCCAACAACCTCTCGACCCCGATCCCATATGATCCCATGATAATTGGCCTGGGTTGCCCTTGTGCATCCAGGTAGTGACAGCCCAGGGCTTCACTATAGCGCGTTCCCAACTTAAAGATATTCCCTACTTCGACGCCGCGGGCTGCCCTCAGCGCCCCTCCACAGTCGGGACATGCATCGCCGTCACGAGCTGCCACAAGATCGACAACTCGATCCGCCTGGAAATCGCGCCCATAGTTCACATTCAACAGGTGATATCCTGCTTCATTCGCTCCTGACACCAGGTTTGGGGATGCCTGGATTAAATCATCCACCACAACCAGCGCTCCCTTCAACCCCATTGGTGAGGCATATCCAGCCACAGCGCCAGCCGCTTTGATCTCGTCCTCTGTTGCCGGGTGCATCGATCGAGCCTTGACCGCATTCCCCAGCTTGGTCTCATTCACTTCCATATCGCCGCGAACAACTGCGAATACCAACTGATCTTTCCATCCATCCACATCTTGAATTTCAGCGGTCATCAACACCGCTTTAGCCGTGCGCGATTTCGGAACAGCCAGGAAATTAGCCAAATCATCGATCGTTTTGCACCCCGGCGTGGCGACTTTCTGAACGGCTAATTTCGGTTCAGACGGCGGCACATCTTTCCGGATCATCGCCGCCTGGCGGTTTGCCTTATAACCGCAGGCATCGCACAACAAAAGCGTATCCTCCCCGATAGATGTCAACGCCATGAACTCGTGCGCCTCCGGTCCACCCATCATCCCAACATCCGCCTTGACTGCAATCACATCTAAACCACAGCGGCTGAAAATCCGGAAATACGCCCGATAATGCGCTTGATACTGCCTGTCCAAACCCTCCCAATCGGCGTCCAGGCTGTAACTATCTTTCATCGTGAACTCACGCACCCGAATTAAACCGGCGCGTGGACGAGGGTCGTCCCGCCACTTGGTTTGCAGATGATAGATCAATTGCGGAAGCTGGCGGTACGAGCGGATCTCCTTGCGCGCCAGATCTGCCACCACCTCTTCATGGGTCATTGCCAATGCCATATCCCGGCCATTCCGGTCCTGAAATCGCCCCATCTCCGCATCGATCTGGTACCAGCGCTGCGTTTCCTTCCAAATATCAGCCGGTTGGACAACCGGCATCTTAATCTCTTGCCCACTGATTGCATCCATCTCCTCTCGCATAATCGCCTCGATCTTATCGAGGGCGCGCCTGGCGAGCGGCAGGTAACTAAACACCCCCGCTGCGAGTTGGCGGATATAACCGGCCCTTAAGAGCAATTGGTGGCTGGTTACTTCCGCTTCACTCGGAGCATCCCGCAATGTCTGGCTAAATAATCCACTCATTTTCATTTTTCACCTCCTACGCTTTAATAAACTTCGCCCTCTGGGGTTTCAGTCCAGAGGGCGGTTGATTCAGATAAACTTAGAGAGCGCCTTTCCCAACCTCAAAAGACCGAAAGCCCGATCGACGAGCCTGGCGGCAGGGTAGGGATAGAAGCAATTCGATTCCGACCAGCATACATGACCCGTAGTTTACCATTGTATCAATTCATGTCAAGGCTTTATAATTGCCTACAATGTGCGGTATCCTTGGTATTAAATCACCCCTTGCGGCCCAAATCAACCTGGAACAAATTAACAACCTGCAATTTCACCGCGGCCCGGATGACTTCGGCTTATATCAGAAGGGTCAGATCGCCCTGGCGGCCCGGCGACTGAGCATCATCGACCTGCAGATGGGCCACCAGCCAATCTCCAATGAGGATCAACGCTTATGGTTGGTATGCAATGGCGAGATCATCAATGCGCCTGATCTTCGCCGCTCACTGGAAGCCAAAGGGCATCATTTCAAAACCAACACTGATATCGAAGTGATATTGCACGGATATGAAGAAAATGCAGAACAAATCATATCGCGCCTGCGAGGTATGTATGCGTTCGCCTTATGGGATGATCGTCAACAGAAGTTGTTTCTCGGAAGAGACCGATTTGGAATAAAACCATTGTGCTATGCCTGGCACAATGATCGGTTCGCGTTTAGCTCGGAAATTTCCCCCCTCCTGGAATTATTACCAGAAATTCCCCGCCGCGCCAATTTAGAGTCGCTCTGGCGTTTGATGGAACTGGGATTTATTCCAGGTACATTGACAGCATTTAATGAAATTTACCGCCTGCCCGCCGCTCATTGGATGACCATCCAGGATGGGCGAATCAAAACCGAATGCTACTGGAAGCCTGAATTTCCACAAATGGGAGAGGAAAGAAAAATCTCTTTCAACCAGGCAGCAAATGAATTCATCGATTGTTTGAAGGAATTGGTCCAGGCCTGGAAACTGAGCGATGTCCCGGTCGGGTCGTTGCTTAGCGGTGGTATTGATTCGTCCAGCCTGGCGGTATTGCTATCCGATATGAGCGAAGATCCAATCCACACGTTTAACCTTGGTTTTGAAGCAGGCTCGCTCGATGAATCCGTGCTTGCCCAACAAACGGCCCACCTCATTGGCAGCAAGCATCTTCAATCCAGGTGCACCATGAGTTCACTCGATCTGCTGCCGCGGGTGGTTCGTTCTCTGGAAGAACCTCATTCCTCAACCAGCCTCTCCTTATTTTTGATCTTCCAAAGCGTCCATGAAACTGGTTTAAAAGTCGTCATGACGGGAGAAGGAGCGGATGAGTTATTAGGGGGCTATCCCTGGTATCGATTCGACGAGCGTGTCCAGCCCATTCTAAACCTGGGTTCACCGATAAGCGTTTTATTATCACGATCCCCATTGGTCACTTCCCCCGATATCCGCCGTGTGCTCCAATTCGGCAGCCCAGATGTGATCCAGCGATTCGTGATGTGGCAACGTGGATCTCCAACCGACCAAATATCCAATCTGCTCATCTCCCCGCAATTCTCACCCTATCATGAAGTTTTACAAGCAGAATATGGACATGCCATCCAGGGGCTGCATCCTTTCCACCAGATGTTATTCATTGAAAGCCGCACCCGTCTGGTGGATTTCATCAACTTTCAACTGGACCGGATGAGTATGGCCCATTCGGTTGAGGCGCGCCCGGTTTATCTCGATCATTTGCTCTGGGAATTCACAGCTAATCTTCCGCCGCAATATAAACTTGCTGCAAAATTCAATAAATACCTGCTCCGTTTCGGAATGCGCAACCATCTGCCGAAAAGCGTCATTGAAAGACCCAAAAAAGGCCTGGTTGCGCCGCAAGGATCCTGGTGGCGCAAGCCGCGCCTGCCAGACTGGGCCGAAGAATGTCTTACCTCTTCTTCTTTAACAAATGCCGGTTACTTTTTCCCAGATGAGGTAACGCGCCTGCGCAAACTTCATCTATCCGGCCAGGCAAATCACAGCACACCATTGACCAATGTTCTGACCACTCAACTATGGCACAATCTGTTTATCCGGAACAACTGAGCCATTCAAAAATCATGACTGATGATGAGGTATCCATATATCAATGCTACCAACCAAGATTGTTGTCATCGGCGCGGGCAGCGCATCTTTCGGCCTGAATACCCTGGCTGCCATCATTCGCAGCCAGCGATTGCGTGGCAGCCAGCTCGCGCTGGTCGATCAAAACCCAGAGACGCTTGATCTGGTCACACGCCTTGCCCATCGCCTGAACCATGACTGGCGCTCAGAACTACATATCAGCGCCCACCTGCACCACACCGAGGCGTTAGCCGAGGCAGTGTTTGTTGTGCTATCGATTGAAGCCCCGCCCAGAGAATCGCTCTGGCGATCGGATTATGAAATACCCCTCCGTTATGGTATTCGCCAGCCTTACGCCGAAAATGGCGGCCCCGGCGGATTTGCCCATGCCGCCCGCAATATCGGACCAGTCATGCATATCGTCCGCGAGATGGAAACCATCTGCCCACAAGCCTGGTTGATCAACTTCACAAACCCGATGACGCGCATCTGCGATGCCATCAACCATCATAGCAAAATCAAAGTCGTTGGTTTGTGTCACCAGATTCTAGTCGGCTATGCATTAGTAGGGATCACCCTTGCGGAAGATCTGGGGATCATCGTCCCAGCGGGTATCAGCGGCAGCCATGCAGACCCTGTGGAAAGCCCATTACGCAAAATAGTCGCCAGCCAGGCTCTCGAACACCTCTCCATCAAGGCTGCCGGGATCAACCACTTCACCTGGATGCTCGGCTTACATCATCGAAAAACGGGCGAAGACCTCTATCCCCTTTTCCGCAGGCGTTGGGCAGAGATGTCAGCCAACTTCGAGCCGCTCACTCGCCGCATTTTTGATGCCTTCGGGGTTTTTCCAATCCCTGGGGATGAGCATCTGTGCGAGTATCTGCCCTGGGTAAGCGATCCGCAAACCCGGCCCTGGGAGAAATATTCTCTCAGCCTTTATGACTGGGACCTTTGGGCAAACCTTCGCGACCAGGGTTACAACGAAATTTCGCGCCTGATTTCCGGTGCAGCGGACATAGAAAGCCTGCGCAATACCGACAGTGAAGGCGCTTTGGAAGTAATCGAGAATATTGCCGGAGCCGGCGATCATGTTCATCTGGCTCTCAACTTACCAAATGATGGGCAAATACCGAACCTGCCCCAGGGTGCAATTGTAGAGACGCCAGGCGTGATCAGCGGTAGCGGGGCTCAGGCCATCCACGTCGGCCCCCTGCCGGGACCAGTCGCAGAATTATGCCAGCGCGAATTGACAGTAGTCCGCCTGAGCGTAGATGCAGCCGTTCATGGCGACCGCCAAGCCGCCTTACAATGCCTGTTGCTCGATCCCGTCATCCGCGACATCGATATCGCCCGCAGTGTTTTAGATGACTATCTCAATATCTATCGAGCCTATTTACCACAATTCTGGGATTAGCCGAGAATCCCCCCCCTGCCAGGATCTGCTTATGTCACCAGCGCGTTACTCGCAGACCAATGCAGACCAGCTTGCGTAATAGCCTCCAAGAACTTTTCGAAGCTGACGGGTTTGACCATAAAAGACATTGCCCCCAGTTTTTGTAAATCCAGGATTTCCTTATCTTCATCAGAGCTAATTAATAAAATGACCGGGGTCTTCTTACAAACGCTATGGGATTGATATTCATGTAACACCTCAATCCCATTTACTTTTGGCAGATTGATATCCATCAAAATCGCCACCGGGCACAACTCGCCATTCTCCCAACGCTGGATATAGGAGAGCGCCTCCTCGCCATCCCAGGCAATCTCAACCGGGTTCGCCAGATTACGGCGAATAAACGACCGCTTTGTCAGGTCGGCATCCATTGGATTATCTTCTACCAGCAGAATCGGAGGATTCGGATTTTTCATCTACTGTTCTGGCGGGACATTAATTTGGCACCAATAAGCCTGAATATTCTCGACAATGCGCACAAAGGTCTCAAAATCGACTGGTTTAGCAATATATGAGTTTGCGCCTTCCAGATACGCCACCCGGATGTCACTATCTTCCGTGGATGTGGAAAGGATCACGATTGGGATCGTTGAATATGCAGGGTGCTGTTTGAAACCGCGCAGAACCTCCAGTCCATCCACTTTCGGTAATTTCAAATCCAATAGAATCAATAATGGGATGTTTTCCCCCGCCTCCCAGCGCGGAATAAAAGAAAGCGCCTCTTCACCATCTCGAGCAATATAGATCGGATTGGGGACCTTATGACGGTTGAATGCACGCCGAGTCAAATCTACATCCATCGGGTTGTCTTCTACTAGGAGAATTGGTCGATCATGTCTTATCACTCAGCATCTCCACTCTATTCTTAAGAGAGCACTTCCAAAGTCGTTATGTATATAGAGATTATACATGCGAACCAGCAAAGTGTATCCAACCTTTCAAATTTGTTTTGTCGACATCGAAACTACACGAAAATGTTACCAAAATTGCATACAAATCCAAATATGTTATCTTTTTTCTACCCACAGAGTGAATATTCGTTTTATAATAGGAGCGTGATAACCTTATGCTTCACAAACGGCAGAAGATCAGCGCCTCTCATCAATAGAATAATCAGACCATGAGCAATTTGGCTTCTCCCAAACTAGTGGATGATTTGATGGCGGCCAGGGCTGACCATTTAGAACCATCCGAAACAAGTTATACTTCGCCCTTCACCAGGCTATTAGTATCTACAGACCGCGACCAATTAAGCCAGTCTTTCATCGAACGAAGTTGCGCCCGCGGCGAGGTCGTCTTTTTCGAAGGGGACGAAGGCGACACTATGTATCTGGTCTGGTCCGGCCTGGTTGCAATCATCAAAGGTGATTTCAGTTCGCCAACCATTCTGGCCTACCGCGCTGCTGGCGAGATATTCGGTGAGATGGCCCTGCTGGAAAACCAGCCTCGGTCCGCTTCGATCATTGCGTTGGAAGATACACGCCTGCTGGGTTTGAACCGGGAACGGTTTGAACAACTCCTACGCACTACACCATCCGTCAGTCGCAGCATCATGGAGATCCTGAGCGCCCGCTTGCGCCGCATGTCTGAAGCACGCAGTTCTGGCGACTTGAGCGAAAAACGCCTCCATCAAGAAGTCACTACCTTAAAGAGCGAGAAACAACGCCTGGAAGAACTTCAGCGGCTGCGCCAGGAGACCACTGAACTGATTATCCACGATCTACGGAACCCGCTCAGTGCGATTGCAATTTCATTACAGATGATCAGCTTAGTCCTGCCAGAAGAAGTTCTGAAAGCAAACAGTGAACTGCTCAGCATTGCCCAGGCCAGCACCCAGCGCATGCAACACCTGGTCGATTCATTAATGGAAATCTCGCGCATGGACACTGGGGAAGCCAGCTTCGAGATCACCACCTTCAGCCTCAAACCGATGGTAGAAGATCTGGTCCAACGTACGATTGTCCTTGCCAACAGCAAGGTCAAGTTGGATGCAGATATTGCTCCCGACTTGCCCATGATCGTAGCCGATCGCGAAAAGATCGAGCGCGTCCTGATAAATTTGATCGATAATGCTTTGAAATACGTTCCCGAACAAGGACGCATCCAGATCTCAGCTGCCCAACAGAACGGCGATCTTCAAGTTTGCGTATCCGACACTGGCCCGGGTATTCCTCCAGAAGATCGCGAACGGATTTTTGAGCGTTTCACTCAGGGGACCGGCCAAAAGATCAGACGTCGTGGCTTTGGCCTGGGCCTGGCATATTGCCGACTTGCAATCGAGCGTCATGGTGGACGAATTTGGGTCGAAGAACCAGCCGAAGGCCCTGGCAGCCGCTTCATTTTCACGCTTCCACTGAGAATCCCCTCACAACCCCTTCCAAGTAAAGAGCGGGCTTTTTTCTAATTACTCTTCCCAAATCACGCTCCTTTACGGTTTTATTCGGGCTCGCTCCGATCCAGGCTTTGATTGGACATAATCAAGCGTTAACCCTTGTCACAATAGTTAATCTTCAGCATCAAATCATCCTACCAGCAGCCCGCGAAAGCCTGGAAATGATGTATGGATTTGAACGCCCTTTCATCGTGGACGACAGCAATTTTCGGGCCGCCTGTGGCAATCTCACCACCCCGCCCCGCCAGGCGATCCGCTCAACCATTGATGGGTATCGCCGGCATTCAGCCAATCTATAATCCTCATCAGCCAATCCTACGGATATTCACATTCTTTGGCAGCCAGGGATGGGCGTCTTTCATTTCTAATATCCCCATCCCTGGCTCACCCAATAGGTCAAACGGAATAACCTCCTCGTCTCACCACCCGGGAGAATTGATCCAACCTTTTACATAAGCTATCCTGAGGGCATGAACGCTTTTCAAGAGGATCTTCCTCCACATGTCTTCTATCCGCCGGATGTTCTATATCCGCCGGATGTTCTATATCCGCCGGATGTTCTATATCCGCAAACATTGATCCAGAAAAACACATCTCGCTTCCCTTTCCTGGTGTTGATCGGGCCACATGCAGCCAGTCAGGCTATGTTGACCTTCGCTGCCCGCCTGGCCCTGCACACCCCACTGCGTGTGTTGGATGGCGGCAACCGTTTTGACGTCCGAAAGGTGGCGCGCCTGCTGCGCAGTCTGAACGCCCCAGACCTGTATGCCGCGCTGGGGCGCATTCGCCTCTCGCGCGCCTTCACCTGCTATCAGATGCTGACCTTGCTTGAACAAAGCACGCCCGGCCCTGCTCCCACGCTGATCATCGACCTGCTGGATACATTCTACGATGAGAGCGCCCCGCTCGAAGAGCGTCGCCGTCTGATCAAGCGCTGCCTGGCCCACCTGCGCAACTTGAGCCGCCACGCCCCGGTTGCAGTCAGCCTGCGCCCTCCCCCCCCAGATCAAACCGATCCGTCCGGCTTACTGGACATCGTTCAACAGGCTGCCGATTCGCTCTGGTTCCAGGAAAATGCTTCCGCTACCGGCGAGCCTAAACATCCGTCGCAACCCACCCTGTTTGCGGATATAGAACATCCGTAGGAGATTTCTATGGGCCGCACACTGCCATCCATCACCCAGGCTTTCCTGCAAGAACAAGAGTCCTTCAGCCGCTTCCGCCGCGCCCTGCGCCGCAGCGATCAACTCGTGTTAGACGACCTGTTCGCCGCCGCCCACCAACACCTGGCTGCCGCCGCTTATGCCGCCCACCCCTTGCCATTTGAGACCTTTTTGCTGGCCATGTTGCTAGAGGAACACAAGTGCCTTTTGCGCCTGGAAAGACGGATCCAGGACAAATCCGATCTTCTCTACAACGATCCATTTTCTAAAGGATGAACGAACTGCGCGGCTGGTTGCTCGATGTCTATGCCGACGGACAGAACACATCTCAAGCCGGGGTTACGCTCTGGTTGATCGGGGAGGACGGCTTGCGCCGCCAGTTGCGCCAGGCATTTCCGGTGACTTTTTACGCCGCCGGACCAGATGACCGCTTGCGCCTGTTATGGTGCCTTTTACAAGGCCATCCCACATCGCCAACCCTCAGGCGTGAAGAACGCCGGGATATCTTTGCTGAGCGACCGCGGGCCGTGATGGCCATCGAGTTAGCCGACCCATCTTCTCAGGCAAACCTCTTCCAACACATTGCTGCCGGATGTTCGCAACTGCCCACGTTTCATCCTGAGCATTCACTTTCTGGCTGCTTTCCCGATCTGGATTATTTCGATGCCGATATCGATCTGCCCCTCCGTTATGCTGCCCGCTATCACCTCTTCCCATTGAGTCGCTGCCGGGCCAGCGTGGACGCAAACGGCTGGGTCCAGCAGATCGAAGCATTGGATACCCCCTGGGATCTGGAACCCGACCCTGCGCCGCTCCGCATTCTGCAACTCGAATTGGATACAGATCCCAACCACAAACCTCCCAGCCGGATGGAATTACACATCAGCCAGCTACGTGGACCGGCCAACACCACCTATCGCCTGGATCTGCAACCTGAGCGCCCCTTTTTGATTAACCTGCGGGCCATCCTCCAGCGCCACGACCCTGACCTGCTCATTACCACCTGGGGGGATACCTGGTTGCTGCCTCATCTGCTGGAGCGTTCTGCCGCCCTCAGCCTGCCACTACCGCTTAATCGCGACGCCAGCCGTCAGCCCGGCCATCACGCCGAAATCTCCTATTTCTCTTATGGCCAGATCGTTCACCGCGGCCGCCAGGTTCACCTGTTCGGACGCTGTCACATTGATCGCGGCAACGCCATGTTGTGGGACGACATCGACCTGGAAGGCGCGCTCGAGACAGCCCGCGTCACCGGTTTGCCCATCCAGACAGCGGCGCGAGTCTCACCCGGTTCAGGTATTTCCGCCATGCAGATGATCACCGCACTCCAAAATGAGATTCTGGTGCCCTGGCGCAAGCAACAGGCCGAACGCCCCAAGACCGCCCTCGACCTGCTTTCCGCCGATCAGGGTGGCCTGGTTTACCAGCCGATCATTGGGCTGCATAGAGACGTCGGCGGAATCGATTTCGCCTCGATGTACCCTGGGATCATGGTCCATTTCAACATTTCGCCTGAAACCGTTCAGGGCCAAAAACCATCTGCCCGAGATCTGGAACGGATCGAATCGCCCGGCGAAGCGGACGCACCCGGATTAATTCCCCTGACGCTCGCCCCGCTGCTGGAAAAGCGTCTGGCATTGAAAAGGCTGTTGATTGAGATGCCCACCTGGGACCCGCGTCGCAAAACCTACCAGGCTCGCGCCGCTGCTCACAAATGGTTGCTGGTGACCTGTTTCGGCTACCTGGGCTATAAGAACGCCCGCTTTGGGCGAATAGAGGCCCATGAGGCCGTCACAGCCTATGGGCGAGAGGCGTTGATGCGCGCCAAAGAAGCCGCCGAAGACATGGGGTTCACCGTGCTGCATCTATACGTGGATGGCTTGTGGGTAAAAAAGCCAGAGGCAAAGGAAGTGCTCGACTTTCAGCCCCTCC
This sequence comes from uncultured Chloroflexia bacterium, assembly GCA_963788145.1. Taxonomy (GTDB): domain Bacteria; phylum Chloroflexota; class Anaerolineae; order Anaerolineales; family UBA4823; genus UTCFX2. The sequence continues at coordinate 245,666 of CAWBFQ010000002.1, forward strand.
TGGAGGAAATCTCCCGACGAACCGGCCTGCCGATCTCGCTGGATGGGATCTACGACTGGGTCGCCTTTCTACCATCTCGGGTAAATCGGCGCGTGCCGGTCGCCAACCGCTACTTTGGCGTTTTCCGGGATGGTTTACTAAAAGCGCGCGGCATTGAAGCACGTCGCGGTGATACACCCGCTTTCATCGTCGAGACCCAGATGCAAATGCTGGAGTTGCTCGCCAATCAACACCGGGCGGGCACAGCCAGGATCAACCTGGAACACCCGCTCAACCTGCTGCGCCGCCGCCTGATCGATCTGCGCCGCGGCCGCCTGCCGCTCGAGACGCTGGTGGTGAGTCACCGGTTGAGCCGCGAATTGCAGGAATTTAAAGCGCCTTCGCCCGCCGCGCGTGCACTCCAACAACTCCAGGCCGCTGGAAAGCAATTGCGCCCGGGGCAGCGGGTGGATTTCATTTATACCCGCGGCAAACCGGGCGTCCACGCCTGGGATTTACCTCAACCGCCCGACCCGCGCAGCCCCGATCTGGAACGCTACACTGTCCTGCTGCTGCGCGCCGCTCATACCATTCTAGAGCCTTTCGGCTTGAGCGAAGACCTGGTGCAAAGCCTCGCCCAGTCACAGCCAGCGCGCCAGTTAAGATTTAAGAACGCTTGATGATCTCACTGACAGTTAATCAATGATTCTCCACCAGCCGTTCCGCTTTGGATCACCTGTTTCGTCCATTCGGCCTCATAGGTCTGATTCAGTTTGAGCAGAACCCAATAACCGACATGATAAGCTCCAATTTTCCCCAGCTTAGCTGCCTTCACCAATTCCCCCGGACCCCAATCATAAAATCCATATGGGAGGGTTTTATCTCCAACTTCTCGCTGCAATCTCCGCTTGGGTTCGTCACAGCCGGGGCTCTGTCCCTGCCAGATATGAGTTGCCTCGTGCGCAATCGCGGCTGCGGTCGAATATTTGTTATGAAAAAGGTTTTTCGTAAACAGCAGAACAATCCCATTGCGCGGCATTCCCCCCAGCGGCAAGGCCAGGGCTGCTGCGTATGGGTGTGATTGGCGCGTCAACACATATTCGACTTCATCCCCCGAGGCAAACACTTCGCCAGCCAGTTCCGAAAGATCGCCCTGATTGTACAAACTCAGTGTATCTCTCAGCAATAACACCTGGTTATAAGTCAAGTTTTCGAGCCCATAAAAGCCGGACGAAATGTTCAAGATATTGAAGTAATATCTGGGATACATCGAATTCTGTTGATAATGAGGGGCAGCGTCCATCTCATCCAGAAACTCTTTGGTAGTATCCTGACGGTTGCTTGAGGGATCCAGCCAACGTGCATCCGCACGGATGATCCAATCGCTATCCGGCTGTTTATATTCAACATATCGCCCATCTGCGCTTGGTTGCTGCTCCAATCCCTCTATTCGGGCTGACAACACCAGACCAACAGCTTTACCAGCTTTATCGTGAGCCACAAGAAACAGCCGCTCACTGCCTTCTTCCTGGGTGGATTTCTCATCGATAATATACATCGCCACGGATGAAATCCGTCGGGTTTTACCTTGCGTGTCTTGAATTTCCCAGACGCGCGGCGCAGGTTTCGCGCTGGATGGGGATGGTTTCTCTTCCAGCAAGGGATAAAGGGTTTCCCATTGGGCGATAAAATTCTCGACCAGCGCTGTTTCCGAGGCAGGCAGTTCAGTCTTGCCTTCTGCGAAAGCGCGCCACTGATTTTCGGTGTCAGCAGACATTCCGGCTAACCCCCACTCCACTGAATCCAACGCCTCGAGCAGGTCATAACGCATCGCCGCGACCGGATCGGTCGGGGTAGGCGCAAGAGTTGGCGTTTGGCTTGGAACAGGGGATGCCGTCGGGGCAGTTGTCGCGGTCGGCTCGATGGTGCTTGTCGCCAAGGGGATCGCCGTCGGCTCCAGTGTAGGTAAGACCTGAGTTGTTGGGGCGCTTTGGCAAGCCGAGATGAGAATGCTCAACAATGTAATCAAGCTGGTCAGAAATTGCTTAGGATGTATGGTGCCCACCTTTATCCTCCTGAAATGCTTTGAATTGATTTAACCTTTTCGATCGCTGAACCTCAATACAATCACGCCGCTGATGATCAACACACCACCCATCCACTGCGGCGGCGTGAATCGTTCGGCCAACAGAAAATAAGCCAGGACCGCTGTCATCGCTGGTTCAAGCGTGGCAATGATATTGGCAACGCTGGCCGGAAGATACGCCAGGCTAAGCGTATATAAGCCATAGCCTCCAACCGTTGGCCCAACCGAAAGAGTGAACAGGACCAACCAACCCATTATAGAGCCGCCCAACCAGAGTAGCTCAGTAGATGCCACACCTGCCGGCAGCCAGGGAGAACACAGATTGTAAATCAAAATAAACATTGCCGCCACCGCAAAGGTATAGACCAAGGCTGTCCACGAGTTCAACGACCGCTCAGATGCCGTTTTCCCCATCAAGCTGTAAGCTGCGAACCCCATCCCAGAAGCCAATCCTGTGATCACGCCGACCGGGTTCATCTGCCAGGTTGCTGGATTATACGCCCCGGAGACAAACACACATCCCAGCAAACTCAAACCGACCGCAATGATCTTGAGCGGCCCGAGCTTCTCCCCCAGCAACTGCCAACCCAATACTGCCGTAAAAGCTGCCGAACTGTATGCCAAAACCGTCGAAACGGCTGCGCCGTTTAGGGCCACCGAAATCGTCCACAGCGAGTTGAACATCGACAGCACCCAACCATAAAACAAAATGAATTTTCGATCACGTTGTTCCAACCGCAATCTCAATGGATTAAAGATCACAAAGACCAGACCCAAAACCACAGCCAACATCAAGTCTCGCCAAAAAGCTAATACCAACGGCGGCAATTGGTAAGTCACTGTCAGATAACGGATAAAGACAGCCGTAGAGGACCATAACACAGTAGCAACAATGCAAATCAAATACCCACGCGTCAAATCTGAAATTGTGGTTGGTTTCCGCAGAGTAGTACTCAACAATGCCTCTCGATGAATTCAATGAAGCTATAGCCGATCACCGCTGAATCTTACCACGCGATCCCGAATATCACTCATCCCGAAATGCATTGCAGCCCTTTTCTCATCAGATTTCGCACGTGAACCGGATTTACGGTTCAGGTTTGACTGATATTTATCACTTGTCCAATCTCAAGTTTTGCGCTAAGCTATAGAAATAAATAGAAAAAACAAACCTCATCTCGAAAATAAAGGTTCAATAATCACTCTCAGCGAACAAGGAGAAAAGAATATGACGATTGTCTTGGATGGATCCGGATTAACGATAGACAAGTTGGTGCGGATCGCCCGTCATGGAGAACAAGTCGAGCTTCATCCGGATGCCCTTGAACGCATCCGGGTTTGCCGGCTGATGCTTGAGGAAAAAATCGCCGCCCATGAGATCATTTATGGAACCAACACCGGAATTGGCGAATTCTCTGAGGTTGTACTCAATGATGAGCAGGTTCAGCAATTTCAACGCTATTTAATCTATAACCACGCTGCGGGAATTGGGGATCCTGCCCCTATTGAGTATGTTCGCGGGGCAATGGCGGCCCGCATTAACGTGCATGCGCATGGAAACTCCGGTTGTCGCCCTGAAATTACCCAAACCCTGGTGGAGATGTTGAACAAAAACGTCACGCCGGTCGTCTGTCAGAAAGGCTCTGTCGGAGCCTGTGGCGACCTGGCTCCCATGTCGCAGATTGCTTTACTGCTGATCGGCGAGGGCGAAGCATATTATCAAGGCCAACGCTTGAGTGGTCGACAAGCTATGGAAAGCGCCGGTATTCCGATCCCCGGTTTGCAGGCGCGTGACGGGCTGGCAACTATCAATGGGGCGAACTTATTGACTGCAATGAGCGCTCTGCACATTTATGATATGAATCGCTGGTTGAAACAAGCCGAAATCGCCTGTGCGATGAGCCTGGAAGCGCTGCTGGCAAACATGAAGCCTTACGACGCCCGCTTACACCAGTTGCGCGGTTTCAATGGCGCCATTCGCTCGGCAATTTCGATCAAGAAATGCATCGAAGGCAGCGATCTGGTGACTGGCAAGATCAAGACCAAAGTCCAGGATGCCTACTCGATGCGTTCGTCACCCCAGGTCATCGGCGCGGCGCACGACGCCATTGCCTTCGCCAAAAGCCAGGTGGAAATCGAGCTAAACGGCGTCGGGGATAACCCAATCTGGCTGCCTGAGCACAAACTGACCCTTACCGGCGCAAACTTCCAGGGCTCTCCGGTAGCGCTTCCGATGGATATGGCCGGAGCAGCGATTACGATGATCTGCGTCCTTTCCGAAAGACGCCTGAACCGTCTGACGAACCCGGCTCTCAGCGTCGGGTTGCCTGCCTTTTTGACCAAAGGCGCGGGCATGTTCTCTGGGATGATGCTCAGCCAATACACCGCCGATAGCCTGATCGTCGAACAACGCATTCTCTCCGCCCCCGCCAGCATTGGCTCGATCCCTGCCGCAGCCGATCAGGAAGATTTTGTCTCGATGGGGATGAACACAGCCATCAAGAATGGCCAGATCCTCGATAACGCTTATGGTGTGTTGGGAATCGAGTTCATGGCTGCTGCCCAGGCCCTGGATTTCCGTGAATTCACGCCTGGGCATGGGGTTCAAGTCGCCCGCCAGGTTGTCCGCAAATATGTCGACCACCTCGATGAAGATCGTCCATTACATATTGACCATAACAAGATGAAGGAACTTGTTCGCTCTGGCGAAATTCTTGAAGAAGTAGAGAAAATTGTCGGCAGCCTGGAATAGTCCGAATGTGCGAAAACGAGTTCCGGAACGCTTTGACCGTCCTTCCGGAACTCGTTTCAACCATAACTGACAGGCTGCGCCTGATCCAGCGGGTTATTGCGGCGGTTCGACAGAGACAATTTGTCCAAACGCGTTGATATTCAGGCTCCACTTGCTCCCAATCGTAAATTGCTGGAATTCCTCCAGATTTCTGGCTGTGTAAGTATATCGGTTGTCTTCCGTTTCAAAGACAACCAGGTATTCAGAGACCTAATTCCCCATCCGTTGATCTGCGGATAACTGCGGGCTGGCGAAGCGGGGCGCGATGTCGTTCCCGCTCACGCGAATTTCGTCTACAACCCGCCATTCCTCTACGGTATATTCACAATAAGGGCGATACACCTCGTACTGACAATCTTGCACAACTTGCCCAACCCCAGAACCGGTGTCCACGGTATAGGGTGTACCGCATACCTTTGTGTAATTGCCTCCGCTCGGCTGCGAATCTACCACAGTGTACAGCCTGTCCTGGCAGTCCCCAATTGGCGCACCCTGCGGGATATCTTCCTGCCAGGTCTGCCGCTGAACCGGACCCAGCTCCTCGATCGCCACACGCGTCTGCCATTCCATTAATTCAACAACCCCAAGTTGGGTTTGGCGCGCAGAACCGGCGGAAAAGAGCGCAATAGCCCCAATGATACAGAACAAAACCAGAATGCCAATTCCAATGAATAAAAATGGATTGGACCTCTGGATTGCGCCTGCCAATTCGTTGTTCGCAGGCGATTCTGGCGCAGCCATTGCCTCAGGGATCATCTTCAGCGGCGCGCCGCATTGACTGCATTTCAGCGAAGTTTCAGGGTTTTGTTCGCCACAGTTTGGACAGGCGATCTGCTCCACCGGCCTGGCTTGATATGCGCCAACCACCTTCCCCGCTTCTCGGCGAACACCAGATTTCAAGTCGGCTCCGCATTGCGTGCAGACCAGTGCATCCGCCGGGTTGCGTGTGCCACAGAAACCGCAATGGATATCCGCCCCTTTTTCGGCGATCTTTTTGAGCTTTTCATCCTGGCTGGCTTCTTCACCTTCCGCTTGAACGAAAGCTACATTCTCTGGTTGAGGCGCTCCGCAACTCAGACAGCTTTTCTCCGGACCGGGGTTGCGGCTTCCACACTTCGGACAGGTCCATTCCAATTTCACATAACCAAGAGTCTCACGCGGCATATTGTTTCATCTCCAATTAAAATAAAGAGAACGCCTGTGGCGATATTCTACCCGGATTCAGCCAGATCCATCGGTTTTAAAGTATATGTTCTGTGTCCGCTACCTTCCGTTAGATCCTGCTCCACCATCAGGTGCTTCAACGTTATCGGTTGATCCCATTCCACCGCCAGGGCTGCCAGATAACCCGGACCCGGGTCGATATTCACCAGCGTCCATTCCATAGAGGGTTGCGGGTCATCCCACCGCGCCAACAATCGAGCCTGCTCGCCAGGGAGAAGGCTGACATCAAACTGATCCAGCGGGACCGAAAGCCCTTTCCCCAAGGCCTTGACAAAAGCTTCTTTGCGCGTCCAGCCCAAGAAAAAAGCTGTCCTGCGGTCTTTCTCATCCAGAGATCGTAAGGTTTCTTGTTCACGGATCGAGAAGAATCCTTCAGCCAGCGCCATCGGATCGAAATCAGCGCGCAGTCGCTCCACATCCACTCCCACAGACCGGCCGCGGGCAAACGCGAATAGAGCCAGGTCATTGGCATGTGCCAGATTGAAATATAATCCAGTTGCTTCAAATTCACCTGGAGCCAGGGATGATTTGCCATAATGGTTTTCAACCAACTGAATATCAGATGGCGCTTTGTGAATATAGATTGAAAGCAGTTGGCGCAGGAACCCGCGCCGGGCGACGAACCAGCGCCGGTCCCGTTCAAAGTGATACCGGTTTACCCGCCAGATCTCATTCTCTGACAGTGTGCGATAAAAAGCATCGATCTCAGGTTGCATCAGATTCAAACCAGCCTGCCAGATATGCACCTCTCCGTCCGGCAGCCGGTCGGTTAAACTCCGATCAGGACTGCGGTGAATTAGGGTCGCCATCAGTTTTTACAACCTGTCCACAATTCGGGCAGAACTTGGCTCCCGGGCGTAACGGATTCCCGCACTTGTTGCAGAAAGATGGTGTAGCTTTCGCAGGTTGGTTCACGCCAGCTAATTCTTTGCCACAATCTGTACAGAAGACGCGTACCAGGCCTGTTTTTCTTACCACAACTCGGACAAGCAATTTGAACGGCAGGTTCCTCTTTTACATCCATAGGAACCTGCGGCTGGATTGCGGGGCGCTGATCTGGTAGGCCCCAATCTCGCCGATCGGATGGTCTATATCCGCCCTCTGCATATCCGCCCGGCGCGGGCTGGATATCCGTTCTCTGGCGAGGCGGATTCATCCGCTCAACATCCAACCGACGTGATCGCCGCATGTAGAATACCCCGCCCAGCAAACCAATCCCGCCCAAACCCAGGAAACCCGGCAGCACAATACACCCAAGCAGCGCCATTGTGATAATCAAAGAGTCATTTCCTGCTTCCGTGGTCTCAATTTCTTTCTCCAATACCGGTGTTGCAGTGGGTTTGGGAGTCGCTGTCGCTTCTTTCGCTTCAACCGGTGTAGGCTCAGGCTCGTTTGGCGTTTCAGTCGGCTGCGGCAAGGGTTGAACTCCAGTCGCTTCTGGTGGATCGCCCATTCGTAATGCGCCATAACCGGTATCGTAATCCGGGCCACTGCTATACATATCCTCGGCGAGACTGAACAGGTAATCCCGCACCTGCTGTGGGCTGAACTCTGGAAAAGCCTGCATCACCAGCGCAGCCGCTCCTGTTACATGTGGGCACGACGCCGAAGTCCCTTCCCATGGCTCGCCATAGGCAGCGCTATTCACGCCTGCTGGAGCAACGATCTCCGGTTTCACCCGCCCATCTTCGGTAGGACCCCGCGAGCTGTAATCATCCAATTCCCCTGTTTCCCAGTTTACTGCCCCAACCGTTAGCGCCCCATTCGAATCTCCTGGTGTGTTGACGCTGTACTCGGGGTTAAAATATTCAATCACGCCATCCCGTAGAAAAAAATCGAAGGTCACCGCCCTGTTGGCATTGGCGGCGTAGATCGACATATAATATGGGCCTTCATCTTCAAATTCATAATAGATGAATTCACCCGATTCCGAGCCAGGTCCATTTTGGGTATCTGTCGAGCTGGCAATCTCATTGCCATTTTCATCATACACATACATATCAAAGTCCTGGGTCAGCAGATCCCAATCGTTCCAATTCAAAGATAAGGAGGCTGCTCCGGAAGGCGAAAAACCCATGTATTGATCCCCGCTATCAAACTCATGATATCCATCCCCATCTGTGTCCGTAAATTGACCCCGATAATGAGTATAACCTGTATTTCCGGAGGAGTTGACCCACAGCACATTCTGGGCAAATACCCGATCCACCATCACGGCCAAATCGCTTTTACCGTCCCGCCTTCCGTAGATAGAGCCTGTCGAGCTGGAGAGGATATCAATATCTTGCGCCATCAACCAATCTACAGCTGCCTGTTTTTCGGCAGATGTCTGGTAAGCTGCGATAATAAGCTGCGAGTCCGGGGCGATATCATGGATAATTTCCGATACCGCTGCCCCGTGCGGAGTACCAGTTTGATCAATCTCTACTCCAGCGATGAAAGATTGAGCCATTACATTGGCAGGCAGATCGCTCCCTAGCAAGTCTTTATAGCCATCAAAACCGACATCCAAGACGCCGATCCTGATTCCCTCCCCGGTAAAGCCTGCCGCATTCCAGGCATCCGCCCCAATGACAAAAACCCCCTCAGTCTCTACAGAGCCTACATCTTCCAAAGATTGAATGGGAAGCCGGATGCGGATGATATGCTCCAGTCCTATAATATCCATAAAAACTGCCCCTGGGTTTTCAGAATCAAATGAGGCTTCCAGCACACTCAACGGGATTACGATATCCACCAGGTTGCCGCTGACAGTGGTTACTTTGATCCCATGCTCTTCGAGAGATGCCTGCAATTCGCTCGTCTCAGATATATCCAATTCCAGAGTCATACGAATTTCATCATTGGCTGTCAGGATGCCGCGTTTCTTCGCCAGTTCATACGCGGCTTCCGAACCACCTTCCTGATAAGCAATCATAAATTGTTTATATACAGAGCCCAGTTTGTCATCTCTCAATAAATGACTGATTTGCGGAAACTGTTCAGCCAGTTCATCCAAGGAGGGGGGCTGGTTGATCGTCACCTGATTATTTACTTTAGACAAATAGAAAACGGTTCCAGCGATCGCTAGAAGGATAAAGACCAAAGACAACCCGCCTAAGATTAGAATTCCGCGACGGGTTCCTAGTCGTTCAAACAAATCAGGCGTTGGCGACTGCGCCAGGTTTTCAGGCGTTTCTTCATTCATCGATCACTCCTCTCGCAAAAAACAACCCAATTAAATTCACTTACTGCAACGACCAGATTCTAAAATCGGAATATCTTGTCACCGATCCGGCCTTCTTGGATCCCTGGAAAATACCGGTAGCGATATAGATATCACCCGGGCTCATGCGCGCAGACAAATCTAACTCCGAGATCAACTCGCCATTCAAATAGAACCAGCCCTGGTTGCCCTGGAAGATTAACTTCACCAGATTCGATCCATCAGCGCTGATGTCTAAATCTGGGAGATTACCCTGCATGATCGTCTCTCCATCTGGCTCGCCGTTATTATTGATCAGAATCCAATTTTTTGCCGAATCAATAACAAACCGGAATTGTACATTTTTGGCTTCATGCCGCAAGATAAAACCGCAATCCCATTCTGCTTCAGAGCCAGCATAGGGATTAAAGAAACGCGCCTCAACCACAAAATCACGCAGGCTGAGTTTTGTGTCTTCGGCGATAATCGATTCCCCATCGGAATGTTCCAATGATCCTGTGGTGGGTCCAAAAACTAATTTCTGCTTGGTTTCAACTTGGGAGATGAAAGCGGTTTGAGTGGCCTGGATGCGCATCTCAGCCGTCCCAAGCGCCTGGGCGGTTGATGTCATCTTCACCCGATCAGCCAGAGTAGCCCGCAATTCAGCCTCCGAGGTCAATTCGGCGACGCTATTTTGAGATGCGGCATAAAGGCCTAACACCACAATCGATCCAATTATACAAAAAACGATCAAGCCGCCGATACCAATCCACATCCCAATACCACGTTTTGGAGCCGGTTTCGGCTTGGAAATCGGCGTCCGCACAACCGGTTCGAGCGCAGGAGCTCGCACCGCTGGGACCGCGTAAGTATCCGCTACTGGCCTGACAATCACAGGTGTATCCATCGCATTGATGGCAGCTTTGAACTCCCGCACTTCCTGGAATCGTTGCGTTGGCTCAAGCCGCATCGAACGCTCAATCGCCTGACCGATGGCTACCGGTATGCTTGGGTTGATCTGATGGACCGGCTTCATCTGGTCTCCAGACATACGTTGAACACTCTCAAGTGGGTCTTGCCCTGTCAACAGATTATGCAGAGTCGCCCCCAGGGCATAAATATCCGAGCGGGCGTCCGTGCTGCCTTGCCCATATTGTTCAGGAGGGGCATATCCCGGAGTGACAGCCCGCGCTCCCATGGTTGTTTTTAATTGGGCGGTATAGACCTTCACCAATCCAAAGTCAACCAGCATTGCTTTGCCTTCTGGGGTGACCCGAATATTGGCAGGTTTGACATCCCGATGGACCACCACTGGTTGGCGAGAATGTAGGTACGCCAGGGCATCTGCCACCTGAGAGATCCAAACGACAGCCTGTTGCACAGGCACCGATCCGCGCTGGCGCAAGATGGTAGCCAGGTCATCGCCATCCACAAAATCCATCACCAGATATTGACCCTGACCGGGCAGGATAAAATGATCGGTCACCCGTGGCAAGTTTGAGTGTGAAAGGTTTGCCAGCACAGTTGCCTCGCGCGTAAATTGGCGCTGCGCTTCTGGAGAAGTATCCAAGTTCTCTTTCACCGCACACGGTTTATTCAGATTGGAGTCCCAAGCCCTATAAACTGCCCCAAACCCCCCTTGACCCAGCAATTTGACGATTCGGTAACGACTGTTTAGCACCTGACCGGTTTGTAATGACATAGTTCTTTCTCCTGTAGCTCACTGAACAATGACGATCCTTATGGAAGCGCCACACCAGTGACCAGAATGCGCGTAACCCAACCATTCCCAGTAAAACTGATTCGCCCCGGCACCGGTTTGATACCCATGTCCACCGAACAGCGTGGTTGGATGCCCTCATCGACATAGAGTTCGACAATTTTATCAGTGATAAATCTTAGGATATATCGATGTTGGATCGTGCCATCCAGATCCACCTGACAGGAATGATTTGCCGCCGGCGCTTGCACCAAAACCAGGTTCTTCTGAACCTCCAAGTGGATAATTGTCGAGCTGGTATTGTTCGGGCCACGGTCATACTGCAGCGGGTCCCAATCCAAATACAGCCTGTATTGTGGGTATCCCGGTGTCAATTGGGCCAGGAACTCGATCATCGTACCGGGTGCATTACTAACCTCAGTTCGACAGGTGACACCGGCTTGCGTTGGTTTATCCGCCGCTTTCAGTTCCAACCAGCTATCGCCAAATCCCTGCCGGAGAGTGGGGCGAGGCTCTCCCCAGGCTTTCCAATAAGTGCTTAAAGTCTCGCTAAATTCGTCTTCCAATAGAATCATTTCCGGCGGCGCACCCGGCTTGGGGACGATTGTCCCCGTCAGCGGCATCACAGATGTGATCGATAGCGTTACAGTAATTGCAGGTGTCAAAGTGGCCGTGTCCGTTGGCAGCAACTCTGGTGTGGGGCTGTCGGTCGCTAAATCCGGCGTTGATGACGGATACAAACCTTCCGTAGGAAGATTCGTCGCTGTTTGAGTTGGTTCAGATTTCATCGTTGCACTCGGAGCGATCGCCACAGAGACCGTAGCAGAAGTTTGTCTCCAACTGAAAGGATCCTGTAAATACAGGTAACCAGCCAGGCTGCCAAATATACACAACAACCCAAGCCCAAGAGCAAAAATCGGCAAAATCGATTTGCGCCTGGGGTGGGCGTTTGGTTTCACAGAGGCAGCTGGCTTCGCGGGGATCGGTCCGGCGCTCCTGGCAGGTATGCCTGCATTAGCAGTTGTCACAGCGTTGCCCTGTGTCCCAACTTGGAGGTCCGAAGATAGGCTGCTCCGCGGAGTGATCTCCTTACCACAATAATTACAGAATTTCGCCCCCACCCGCGCTGGTTTGCCGCAATATGGGCAGGCAAAGGTCTGAGCTTGCACACCTGGGCTTGAAGCGTTGTCAGGGGCAGCCTGTTCAGCTTCATTGTGGATTGGCGTATCCTCAGCAGGCGGGATAGTTGCCCCGCAGCTACCACAAAAACGAGCTCCAGGCCGTAATGGTTTACCACAAGTTGGACAGCTAATCGTCGCCATCTCAATTCCTCCAGATCTCAATCATAATCCCGATCCCAGAAAAAACCCAATTGATCTGGTCTATCTCAATCTTCACGCTCCGATAATCGAACCGTCTTCCGGCTGGTAAGCATAATCGTCTTCTTACCCTCACTCGATACCTCTCCGGATTGTTCCAACCGGTCCGCTTCCTGGCCCATTTGGAGCGCCAGTTCATCTTCGCCCTGGGAGAGTAAGATGGTGACAGCCTGGCGCAGCTTTCGGGTCGCGTTATCCACATCCCCGATTTGTGCATCTTCTAAAGCCTGGGTTTGCAGCCGAAAAGCATGCACCTTTTCCACCACATTCATTACACGTTCGTTCATCGGAATGTCATGCGGGTGGAGCATATCCGCCGCTCGCTCTCGGGTGTATTGGATAACCAAATCCACCGACTGGCGCTGCATACCCATTTCAGGTGTGTTATATGTCACATCTGCTTGAGCTATCCGCACAGCTCCCTCAGGCCTGGATGGTAAAACAATCTCCACCAGAAATGCCGCCCCCTGCCGCTCCAACTGTCCAATAGCGAATTGGATCGAACGGCCTTCGACCACCGTATTCCCCAAATCTCGGATTATAGGAACGACCTGCCATATACGACGCGCCTCCAGCCCTTGGACCATCCGAAAGTTAATCGTCACATTCTGGGCGACGACTTGCATCGACTGGTACACTTCTTGGAAGATCTGCTGAGCCTTCTCCGGAACTGGGATATAGTCCGCCATCCCGGTACACGAACCAGGATTTGCCTGGATGCTGCGATCAGCCAGTTCGAATAAAAATTCTTCTTTCCAATCCTTGCCAAAACCCAGCCCAATCAGGGGAATATTCCTGGACCCGGCTTCGGAGGCAATTCGAAACGAGTCTTCTTCTCGGTCGGTAGCCTCCCCATCCGTCAGCAAGATGATCCGGCTGACCCTGTCTTCGCTTGCATGCTGGCTCACCAACCTCAACGCGGTCACAAGCGCCGGAGCAATGTTCGTACCTCCCCCATCCCGAATTTTCTCCACCATCCTCTTGAGAGCCTTCTTATCCCGGATTGGCTGTGCACCGACCAGAACCTCGCTGCGCGATTCAAAAGTGACAATCGATACGATATCCTGCTCATTAAGCTGATCAATGATGTGATTGACGGCTTCCTTCATCGTGCGCAATTTCTCACCCGCCATAGACCCGCTCCGATCCAGTACAAGGGCAAAGTTCAGCGGCAGCCGTACACCCGAAATCAAAGATCCAGGCGCAACCTCAGTCAACACATAGACCAGTTGGGTCTGATCCATTACTTCCACAACATCTAGATTGGCAGTGCTGCTAAATTTCAAACCATCCGCCATTCGCTCACTCCTTCCACAGACAACCAGGGTCTGCCAGATGTCTACTATCTGGGATCAGCGCTGTCCAAGTCTGCGAGTCTCATAACGAAGTCTCTTTGCCGCCTCGGGTTCTAGTTTGCCGTCGGTCTCCATCAAATCCGCCTGCCGGAACATCTCATCTGCCAGCATCGCCTCACCCATATTCAGCAATTGGGTTGCGGCTTGACGCAATTTTATCGTAGCGGCGCTTTTCTCAGCCGGGTCATCTGTGCCAGCGGCGCGCCGGGCTATCTCTAAAGCTTGCGTCCCCATCTTAAACGTTCCAACACGCTCAACAATCCCCATCACCCGATCATCACTGCGAGCTTCTTTTTGAACCGCCCGCTCAATTCGCAAGGGTTCATAGAGTTTACGCCGGACAATTCCGCCTTTCGGATCGTCCCAGGCGAGCATCGCTTGCCCCAGGTTTTGGTTCCCAACAGGTGCATCAGGGATGATCATCTCGACCAATAATGCAAGTGGAGACTTTAAATCATCATCTCCAATCACCAATGAATAGCTTCCATCGCGTTCAGGACCAGTCTCAAAATCACCCATCTCTGGCAAAGCGCGGTAAACTCGCCTCAATTGCACGCCATCCTCAAGTTGCAGCTTCACTTCCAAATTTCGATAACGGATCTTCAAAGCCAATCCAAGCTCAATTCGAAAGGAATCCAATATCTTCTCGGGGGTTTCCAAATAATAGGCATTTCCGCCGCTAAGATCAGCCAACGGAATCAGCAATTCCTCATTAAATTCTGAACCAATCCCCATGGTCGTCAACTTGATTCCATGGTCATGGGCTTTTCTTGCCAATTCATAGCATTGTTGGACATTGCGAGTATGTCCATCTGTTAACAGGATCAACCGGCTGGGCAATTCCTTTCCGGGCAGGCGGAGCGCCTGCTCAAACGCAATGGCCAATCCTTCGTCCATCTGAGTCTCATCGCCCAGATCAAGCATTTCAAGCCGGTAGGTTGTCTGGCGCAGACGCTCACGTTCCTTTCCAGAGGTCTGCTCGATCAGGCATTGCGCCTGGCTGGCAAAGGCTGCTAATGAAAAGAAATCGCTATCTCGGAGAACATCGCTTGCAATTCGTAATGCATCGGATACAAAATCAATCCGGCGTGGCAACTGGATCCACATTTCTGCCGGGATCGATGAAATTTGATATGCCGGGATACCATCGGTCATCACTTCCTGAGCGCGCCCGTTTCTGACCATCTCGGCAAATTGCGTTTCTGTCACCTGACGGATGCGCATTGAATTACTGGTATCAATCAAGAATACCAAATTGCTGGCAGAAGTCTCTCCATCCTCATCTGCCCGGATCTCAAAAAGGTAATATACCAACCGAACGCCATCTCCGGATGGAGCAACCGGTGAAGAGACACTCACAGAGAAATCAAGCGATTCGGTCATCGATGGGTTTTGCCAATAATAGAAATCTCAAATTCTCTGCTTTATGATCCATTAACCACTGTTACGGCAGGCAGCAATCACTGCCTGCGCACCCTGGCTTGCTTCTAAATTCAACGCCCAACGCAATCCTTCGCCGTAAATATCCTGGCGAGTCAGCATGCTCTCCTGGCTTTTGACATATCCATATCTGCCTAGCACATGAAATGCAACCCACTCAGCAAATCCTTCGTGCAAAACCGGATCGCGCAAGATCGGGCAGTTTTCTCCCTGCCAGGCATGGGCAAATTCATGCGCTGCCACCTGCAGGAATAAAGCTTGCGGTAAACCTGTTTGCAGATAAATCCCCCTCCGCATGCCACGCCGGGTATAGATCCCCAAAGTTTGCTCAGCATCCAACAACCGATTTTGTCGGTCTCCACTTAACTCCAGGCTTGCTTGTTTGCGGATCACTTCTCCTAATTGATTCTGGTCAACCAGGGCCAGGCCGGTCGGGATATTCAGACAGATTTCCAGTTCGCTCGCGATGATTGCCTTCATATCCTGAAACAATGAATCTGCATCCTCAGGCAGAAAGACCGAACTCGCATAGCAGATGGCACAGAATACCCGCCCATCCGAAAGATACCAGCGTTCGTCGGTCAGCAGATCCTTGCAGATATCACATCGCTGCATATCAATTGATTTATTCTACTCTTTTGCGCGCTTGAACAATAATCGTCAGGATTACCCAAAAGAAGGTATGAGCGCACATTCCGATCCAGGTGAACAGCAAAAATTCTTCGCTGTGCTCGTAGGGGATCTTCAAATCTTGCCTGCCTTCGGTGCAGATCACCTTCTTCTCTTTTGCTCCGGTCTGCATGTTCGGCACCTCATTTACAGAGCATACCCGGCTATTTTTATTCAAGCCAGGCAGGTCCACTGTTGAGCCAGCCGAGACCGCTGCCCAATATCCTGGAACAGCCATAGATGCCGGGCTTTGATCCAATGGAAAGAGCGTTCCTGTCAGAATGATCTGGACGAAAAGTTGGGCCAGGATGGCATATAAAACCACATCCTGGCTGGGAACTATCGCCGAGATAAATAAACCAAAAGCGATACTCGCCAGCACTGCCAGGTAAAGTGAGACAAACAGTTCAAAAATCCCCAGGTCAAAGATCGCCCCTTCAAAGCCGAAATCGATCACCATTGCCAACATGAGCAGGAATGCCGCCACCTGAAAAACAGCGAAAATTCCCAAAATCAAGACCTTTGAAAGCACATAAGAAGTCGCCTTCAGGTTCACCGCCTTCTCGCGCTTGAAGATCGCTCTTTCTTTGACAATTTCATACGCAGCCCCAAAAGTCCCCCCTTGCGTAAGCGCTAGAGCGATCATCGTGATCAGCAATTCCGCATTTACTGAGGGCAGATAATTCGCCTTTTCATCCAGTACAAGACCGTCATCCTCCAATTCCTTGGTCAAAGCAAGATCGATTTCAGCGATCGATCCAGGTCTCCCAACCAGATCATCCTCAGAACTTACCATAGCAAATAATGCACCCAACATTGGCAGCATCAAGAGCAAAATGAACAGGGTTCGCCAATCAAAGCGGATCAAGTCAAATTGCCTGCGCGCAAGGATGATCATCTGGCGGATAAACGAATCCTTGGACCGCCGCGTCGGCATCGGGGCGGATCCACCCGCCCCGCCGGGCATTCGAAGCTGATTTTGGCGTTCAGCCACATATTTTTGAAACAGCGGTGAATTATGATAGTGATGAGCCCACAACACACCTGCATACGTCTTTCCGGAGGATCCTGGTTTTGGGTGATAATAAGATTGCAATTCCGGGGGGACCGGCTTGCCATGGGCTGGGTCAATGTCTTGGGAAAGCTTCAGGTAGATATCCGAAAAGTCGCGTACCCCAAAGAAATTCAAGGCTTCGTTCGGCGGCCCATAGTATGATAACCATCCTTGGGTCAGGAATGCCACGTGATCACATTGTTCAATATTTGCCGTGGCATGGGTCACCAACACAACCGTGCGACCTTCATCCGCCAGCCGGTTTAAGTCGTACATCATCTTCTTTTCCAGCCCCGGATCCAAACCGGAGGTAGGCTCATCCAAGAAGAAGAGCGTTGGCCGCGCCAGCAGTTCCACCGCAATGCTCACTCGTTTCCGCTGTCCGCCGCTCAACACCCGCACCGGTTTCTCGGCATGTTCGCTCAATTCCACCGAACGCAGCGCATCCTGAATCCGCGCCTGTATTTCCGCTGGGCGGGCATCTGGCAAACGCAGCTTAGCTGCATACCACAACGCCGTCTTAACCGGTAAAGCCCGGTGGATGATATCATCCTGGGGAACATACCCCATTTGATTGCGATAAAGATCCAGTTTCGAGTAGAGCGGCTCGCCATCCATCAATAATTGGCCATGGTTGGCTGGTTCATACCCGTTCATCGCCTTCATCAAGGTGCTTTTTCCGGCTCCGCTTCCACCCACCAAGGCAATAAACTCACCAGGATTTACGGTCATGGAAACATCGCTCAGGATCATCCGCTGGTTGGCAACCTCCCGTCCCAGGCGGACAGCATCAATGCGATGTCCCAGCCGCATGGATTGCGCCAGAGATTGCTGTTGAGCGTCATACACCAGCTTGAAGGGACCAATCTGAATTTCATCGCCGCTCGCCAATGGGACAACCGCAATTCGCTTTCCGTTGACGAAGGTCCCATTCGTGCTATTTAGATCCCGGATTGCCAGGCTCCCATCTTGGGCTGAGATCTGAGCATGGTGAAACGATACAGTGGGGTGATTCAGCGGCAGATAGCAAGCCGGGTCCCGTCCGATCAGGATATTCTTGGTCTTTGAAAGATCCAGCTTGCCAAGGGATAAACTCCGCAACGCCTCCCCCTCAGACCCTTCCATCACCAGGCTCACCCAGTTCCCCGTCAAGTCCCCGATTCGTAAAACATCCCCCGGACGGATCAAATGCGGTGTATTCGCGGACAATTGCTGCCCATTCAGCTGCGTCCCATTCGTGCTGTTAAGATCGGTAACCGTGGCATCTCCGGCATCCGGAACCTGTTTCTGCGATGGTCCTGCGTTCAACGCAACCCTTAAATGGTGGCTTGAGACAGCCGGGTGATTAATGACAATGTCATTATCTGGTGCACGACCGACCGAAATAATCGGCAAAGAAACAGGAAAGCGCTCTTGATTGCCTCCCATCCAGCGCACAATCAGGCCAGTAATCCCAGAAAGATCACTGAGCATTTGAGTTCGTCCTGCTGGTGGGCTTCCAGCTGCAGCAGGCTTTACGGGAACACCCCCGGCTGGCTGTCCCACTGGGCGTTCATAACCAGCCCGGTTAGCCTGGCTGATTAAGTCAAAACCACATGATGGGCAGAAGCGAGCGCTAACGCGCAGCGGCGTGTTGCAGCGCGGACAGGCGGGTATTTGACCAACCGCCGGACTGGCTGGGACGCTCAAGGGTTTGCCGCAGCGAGCGCAAAAGCGGGCCTGTGAATCATTCGTTGTTCCACAATTCGTACACTGCACGGTGCTCATGCGCATCCTCCTCTGAACGTTTTTTATCCGTAATTGATGTCGACTGAATTTCCTTGCAGCTGAAAACCAACTTCATTTTACCCTAAAGGGAATGTTTGGGACCGAGAATCCTCCAGCCAACTTAACTCACTTTGCGCAGCGAAAGCCAAGTGTGTCCGCTTGCAAATCTGGATAATTCCAAAGCCTAGATGAAACGCGGAGGGATCGAGCTGAATGAAACCAGGAGCCTCCCCGGATCAGGCGGAACTCACCACTGGTCGGGCCAATTGGGTTTTTATAAAGAGATTCCAGATAGGTATTTGCCTGGAACCAATCCGCAACCCATTCCGACACATTTCCAGCCATATCCAAAATTCCAAATGGGCTGGCGCCAGCCGGATGAACGCCCGTTTGTTCTGTATCCCCTAATATATTATCGAAATTCGCCAACCGAATTCCAGGCTGCGAATTGCCCCAGGGATACAGCCTTCCATCTGTTCCCCGGGCCGCTTTTTCCCATTCCGCTTCACTCGGTAGCCGTCGTCCCGCCCAACTGCAATAATCAGCGGCATCCTCCCAGGAAACATCAATCACAGGAAATAATTCAAAAGCCGGATCCGCAAAGTAGGTGGTGCGCGTCCTCGAACCTCGCTCGCCCGGCGGCTGACAGGCGCCAGCCTGCACGCAACGGTTATACATACCATTCGTTACTTCGGTCTGATCTATCCAGTAAGCGCTTAGATAAACAACGTGGATTGGTCTTTCAGAATCTCCAGCCTCTAAATCATCATCCCCAGCGCCCATCGAGAATTCCCCTGCCGGAATATAAACCAGGTGCATCCCATCGATGGTTGACACCTGAGTCACAAGAACTACTGGAATGGTCGGCGAGCGGATCGCCACAGGCGTATTGATGGGCCCATCCAATTGTGGGATGAGCAACACCTGCCCTGAAAATAACACCCCGCAATCCGCCGTCAGGTCTTGGTTTTGAGAAACGATTTGTTTGATACTCACTCCAAATGCCTCTGCAATCTCAGAACAGGTATCCCCAGGTTGGACTGTATACACCAACGGAGTCAAAGTGGGATCCAGCGTCGTGGCTGCAGAGGACACTGGCTGGTGAATAGCAGTCGCCGCTTGGAAAGCAATCGTCTGGCTTGGGACAAAATCTGTCAGGGTGGATTGCGGACCAGACATTATCGCCGAGCCAGGGCTTGCAGTATGGTTAAGGATTTGCCACAGCAGGATCAGAATGATGAGGATAAGCAATCCAACCAATCCGACCCAACCCCATGGCAAGGCTGGATGGACCGAGGCATTGGAAATCGCCTGAACCGGAACCTGGTACGGCGTGATCGCCGGTGATGGCGCCTGCGCTGGGGGCGGCGGTGTCAAAGCTTTCTTCAACTCAGACGCGGTCTGAAACCGCTGAGAGGCATCCATCTGCATCGCACGCATCAAAGCCGCAGATGTCCGCAACGACAAATTCCGGTTGAGCTGGCGGGCTGGTACGAGTGGATCATTGACCACTCTCTGAACGCTTTCTCCAGGCTCCTGACCGGTCAGCAGTGTATATAACGTTGCGCCTAGTGCATAGATATCTGTGCGAGGGTCTGTTTTTCCTTTGCCATATTGCTCGTACGGCGAATAACCCGGCGAGACCGCTTGAGCACCCAACGTAGTTTTCAGATGCGGCTCATAAATCTTAGCAATCCCAAAATCAACTAAAACTGCTTGTCCGCTCGGCGTGATCCGAATATTGGCCGGCTTGATATCTCGGTGGATCACAGGGGGTGACTGAGAATGCAGGTAATCAAGCGCATCACAGATCTGACCTGCCCAGACAATGACCTTGTCTTCCGGGAAGGGACCTCCCCGGTCTTCCAGCATCTGCTGTAAATCCTGGCCCTCCACGTAATCCATGATCAGATATTGCCCTCGCCCCTGAACCAGGAAATAATCGCTTACACGCGGCAGGTTCGGATGGCTCAGATTGGCCAGGATTTTCGCTTCGCGCAGGAATTGCCTCTGTCCATCCTGCGTGGCAGCCAGGTTTTCCTTAAGCACACAGGGTCTAGCAAGAGCAGTATCCCAGGCACGGTACAGCGTCCCAAACCCCCCTTGAGCTAGTAATTTCACAATGCGATATCGGTTATTGAGCAGATCCCCTGTCTGATGCGCTTGCCTGCCGCCTAAGGTCATACCGGAATTTCCGCCCGTCTATCGAACTGCAACCACTACTACCCCAATATTGTCGTCTCCCCCGGCATGATTCGCCGCATTCACCAGCAAGCGCACAGCTTCCTGTGGGCTATTTGCCCCGCGCACCAAATCGACCATTCGGCTCTCTTCTGGAAGCATCTCCCATAATCCATCTGAACACAACAATAAGAAATCGCCCGGAACGAGAAGCTCAATAAAGGTATCTACCTGCACTTCATCCTTTTGTCCAAGAGAACGGAAAATCAAGTTGCGCTGAGGGTGTGTAAATACTTCATCCGGCAGGATCTGCCCGCTGGCTACCAATACTGCCACAAGGGAATGATCCTGCGTGATCTGGCGAATACGATCATCTCTCAACAAGTACGTCCGGCTATCACCCACATTCGCAATCACAGCTCGGCCGCCTAAAACGACTGCCATGGTGATCGTCGTACCAGCGTCATCCGCAACAGAAGGGTTTTGTTGGGTGGACTCAAAGACTACTTGGCTAGCGTGCTGTACAGCCAGGCGCACCGTCATCTCAAGTTTGCGAATTTCCGAAACTCGAGTTACTTCTTCACCCGCCCTTGAGCGTTCCTGCTCTTCCTTCGAGAGCAGAACAGTCTGATACGAATTGTCAGGAGAGAACAGATCTGCCAGATCGGATTTAACCGCCTCTACCGCCCACCGGCTGGCAAAATCCCCGCCTTGGTGACCACCAACCCCGTCACATACGATAAACAAACCCACCGAATCACCCTCAGATGGTTGCAACACCTGCGCCCAAACATGATCTTGATTATCACTTCGTTTCCGGCCCGGATCGGTCAGCGCCGAGGCTTCTAGCTTTAACATCCCTTCCTCCTGCCACAACTACCAACCAAGATACTGTTCGTTCACAACACCAAACAAAACGCATTTCTCAATGTCGAGTTGACCTTCTGCCAGGTTTGATTTGTCCGCTGGATGTTCTTTATCCGCCTTCCTCTAACCGATATTCCAACACAAGCAACCCAAGCCGAATTTCGTCCCCATCTTCCAGCAGGTAGCGTTGGCCTGGCTGCAAACGGTACCTGTTCAGAAAAGTAAAATTCGTGCTGTTCAAATCTTCAATCGAGACTCCGGCAAAATCTACCCAAATTCTGGCATGCCGACGGGAAACGCCGCTCTGTTCACCCTCATGACGGGTCAGATCAATTTCCGGGTAAATGTCCAGAGTCGGGTCATCACGACCAAGGATAATTTCTCTTTTCCCAAGTGGCAGGCTGATTTCTATGCCGCTCGGGCGCAGATACAATTTCCCTACTCGAACATAAGGCGCACTCGTACCGGCCGTTGGAGCCTCTCCAGGATCGGGGGCGCGCTTCGGAGGTGGTGGAGGTACGCTGGCAATGGGTGGAATCTGCATCCCACACCGTTGGCAGAACATCTCGCCCGGTAAATTAATATATCCACAAGCTGAACAGGTTCCGGAGGTTGGATAGCTGCTGGATTCGGGGTCTTTCGCCCCAACAGGTGTCCCGTATTCGCGATCTGCCAGAAAATCCGACTTATCATAATACAACGGGCCTTCAAGAAGTTCGCTGCTAGATGGATCCAGTTTACCTGTTTGAGGCAGGAAGTGATAGCCGCAGTGTTCGCAATACACCGCGCTTTCATCAACGAGACGATGGCAGTCCGGGCAAGAAATTGGCATAGTGGCACCTTACCTGAATCAATTAATTCGAATAATACACCAGGATCATTTTTCCAAAGCGCAACTCATCTCCATTGTTAACCGGATGAGGCTTGCGCGGTTCCAATCGTTCTTTATTCACCACTGTCCCATTCACGCTATCCAAATCTTCTATAAAAAGCTGACCATTTCGGATGAGTAGCTGAGCGTGCCTGCGACCTACCCCTGCTTCATGGCCGCCATGTGGATCGAGATCGATTTCTGGAAAGACCCCGCTGACTGGATCTTCTCGACCAATGACAATCATCTGGTTGCCGGGCAATATCGGGAGCGGCGTCTGACTCTCCAGGATCACCAACCGACCAGTAATCATTGTAAGCGCGGGACCGGCATGGGCGTCTCCCGCGGCTGCTCCACCTGGTGCCTTCTTCTCTTCCACAAGTGTCTCAGCGAAAGAACCCTGAACTGGAACAGGCGGGGTTGGAGCGAGTCGTGGGCTGGCCATTTCATTGGATCCCTTTTGGTCGTGGGCAAGCTGCATCCCACAATTTTCGCAGAAGGCCGAACCAGCCATATTAGTATGTCCGCAATTCGAACAAAGGATCATTCCCTTTGGCAATGACAGATCTCCTGTCACCCGGACCCGCCCTTGATCTGGCGCTGCGTATGTTGGCGGTGGCGGCACTCCGCCGATGCCGCCAGCATATGCTTCGTTGGATGTCTTCATTCCTTCATCCACCACCGTCACAGTACGCAGGTCATATCCACAGTTATCACAGAAAATCGCCCCTTGCGGCGCGGGGGTTTTGCAACTCGGGCATATGATCGCAGACATGTTCTCATCTCCTCAGGCAAAATCAATTCCGTACTATTCTCTCTGTCGGATTGTAAATATCTATCATAGTATACTCGCACAACGATATTTCACCGGAGTATATTACCTAGAATATTACCATGACAGGCATTCAGATTGCCGCGATTTTCACCAAAACTACAGAAATATTATCCTCTCCACCGGCTGCATTGGCCGCTTCTACGAGTTGATCGCAGGCGGCTTGAGGTGAACTGGCCGACAAAACAATCCGCAGGATCTCATCATCTTTCACCATTCCACTCAATCCATCCGAACACAATAACAGGTGATCATTGACCGCCAGTACATGTTGGATGACATCCACGTCAATCTGGGGCTTATCGCCAATGGTTCGGTAGATCACGTTTCGCTGAGGATGATGGCGAGCTTCTTCACGCGAAATCTGGTTTGAAGCAATCATGCGCTCAACCAGAGAATGATCGATGGTCAACCGTTTGATCTCATTCCCTTTCACCAGATATGCCCGACTATCTCCAATATGAGATATCAACGCCAGATTCCCCAGGATCACCGTTGCAACCAGGGTCGAACCCATGTCATTCCCTGCTGATTTTCTCAGGTTGAATACCTCCCGATTTGCCATTTGGACCGTTGCCTTTAACCAACGGGCAGCAAAATAATGGGGTTCCAGGTCATCCGTTGTCTCCGCCGCCAGGGCAGGCATCAGATCTTGAAAAGCCTGGCGGGTGAACGAGTTAACGATTTGCCCGCTGGCCACTTCCCCGCCAGCATGACCACCCATCCCATCTGCTACCACATAAACACCTACTGTCCGGCTGATCGATTGCTGCGTTCGTTCCACTTCTATTGCCATCAGGCTGTCTTCATTCAGATTGCGCGCCATTCCAACATCACTTCGGCGTCCTGAATACAGCACAGCCGCAACCGGCGCGCTGGCATGCCTTGAGCGTTCACCATTTGAGATTACACCTTCAAATAAGCGCGCTAATCCTTTCCCGCTGCTTAAACTGCCAGCTTTGATGGCCTCTGCAAGACTGGAACCAGCTTCGGGGGTCAACCAACTGAGAACCAGATTAGCCAAGGCTTGGGTATCGGGGATACGGTTATTTACATATCCTTCCGGGTGATGCTTACATCCAGAGAAGTCTGCCCACACCACCCGCTCCGATGGGTAAGATCCGCCGCCAACCCGACCAATCCAGTCCAGACTGATTTCGCCGCCAAAATGGACTCCATTGTCATGCAGGTAATCCAGACCGCGTCCTAAATACATTCCCCAATGCAGTGCAAGAAGCGGCGCCATCTCTGACGTCTGAGCAAGGCCCAGGGTTTGAACGGCTGGAAATACCAGGCAGTGGCGCGGTTCTGGTCCCAATCGCTCGACAAATGCTGCCAGCGGCGCACGCACACTCCCATGCGAAAGCCCCTTTGCTGCTGCCCGCACCACTACCTCTGGGACCGGGGTTCGCGTTTCCATCAAGATTAACTCCAGGCCAATTTCTGTATCAGATCGGGTGCCTTTTTTTAAAAACGTACCACAATCTGTACAATACTGTTCTGGCGTTTCATTTCTGGGGGGAAAAATCGCCCCACATTCCGGATTTGGGCAAATTCGGATTTCCATCTCCGGGCCTGCATCGAGCAGAGTCACCCGGTAACGATAACTTTCAGCAGTTTGATTTTGCTCGGATTTTGTACGTCCATCAGGCGCGCTTTCCCCGCCAGAGGCTTTATATCCGATCTCGCCCCCGTGGTAGTAAAATTGGTCGCCAAAGACCGCACCCTCTGGCCGTCGTAAAAATATCCGCCGGCTCGCAAGAGGTGTGGTCCCGCTACGCCTACTCTGAACCAGGCGCTGAGTTGTGGAAGCATTGCTGGATATTGAGGATGAGTTTAAAGAATTTTTTGTCATCTCGGAGTTCGGCTCCAATGGGCGAGTTCCAGCAGGCGAATCAGGTAATCGTAGGGCGCAATGCCTGCAATATTTCGCCCCAGATCGATTCTCAACCTGACAGTTAGGACAAAGGATCATTGGCCCTGGTGGATATATCCTGTGTCGCGAAAGGTGATGGTCGTCCCACCAAGG
Organism: uncultured Chloroflexia bacterium; assembly: GCA_963788145.1. Taxonomy (GTDB): domain Bacteria; phylum Chloroflexota; class Anaerolineae; order Anaerolineales; family UBA4823; genus UTCFX2. The sequence continues at coordinate 271,094 of CAWBFQ010000002.1, forward strand.
CCAATCTTCACACCATCATGAAGTACATTCTTGCGGGTTGGCAAACCATCGATCAATAACCCATTGAATGAGTCAAGATCCAGAATACAGACATCTGATACGATCTCGTCAAAATAAATCTGGGCATGATGAGACGAGACAGATTCATACTCAATAACCAAGTCGTTATCAGCCGCTCGTCCGATGGAGATTGGCAATTCTGTAAACAGGCGCACATCCCCCGAGGGTAAGCCAAATTTCAATCCAAAAACATCACCTTCACCAGCCTGGTTTGGCTCAGATGTCTCACTATCTCCAATCAACTTACCATTCCGGTCCATATTTTGCTCCCTAGATGTTCTTTATCTGCCAGATGTTCTTTATCTGCCAGATGTTCTTTATCTGCCAGATGTTCTTTATCTGCCAGATGTTCTTCATCTGCGCTTATTGCGCAGCGCTTGCTCGTAGAGCAGTTCATACTGCCCGGCGCTGCGCTCCCACGAAAAATCCTGCTTCATCGCCAGACGGATCATTTCATCCATGTGTCCCTTCCGGTCGAAGAAAGTGCTTACCGCCCAACCAACCGTGAAATAAAGCGCAGATGGGCTGGCTTCCCAGAACTTGAAACCCGTTCCAGAACCATCACTTTCTTGATATTGCTGAACAGTGTCTTCTAGTCCGCCAGTCGCCCGCACGATTGGCAGAGTGCCATACCGCAACGAGTAAATCTGGTTTAACCCACAGGGTTCAAACAGTGAGGGCATTAAGAAGAAATCCGATCCGGCTTCGATCCAATGCGAAACTTCCTCGTTATAGCCAATATAGCTGCCAATCCGCCCGGGATAACGCGCTGGCAGTGTACCAAAGTAATGTGAAAGTTCCTTATCGCCAGCCCCCAAGATCACAAATTGGACCAGCATGCTGTCAACGATTCTCTCGATCGATTGTGCCAATAGATCGAGCCCTTTTTGCGCCGCCAGCCGACTCACGACCCCGATTACCGGGATACTTGAATTCACCTCCAGCAAGAAGCGCTGTTGCAACTGCCTTTTGCAGATCGCCTTGCCGCTCAAATCTTCAACCGTATAATTCTTTGGGATCAACCTGTCTGTCCCCGGGTCCCACAGCCGATAATCCGCCCCGTTCAAAATCCCCACATAATTCTCGCCCTTATCATTCAAATAGGGAGCCAGACCATGCCCTCCTTCTGGGGTTAAGGTCTCTCGCGCATAAGTCGGGCTGACCGTGTTGACCACATCAGCATAACGAATCCCACCTTTTAGAAAATTGATTTTTCCATGATCTTCAAATTTATCCGCCGTAAAATTACCCCATTGCAAACCCAAATAGCTGTAATCACGGGCATCATACACACCTTGATAAGCAATATTATGAATGGTCAACACGCTCGCTGCGCCTCCCAAGAGCAAGTCATTCCAATGCCAGATCTTCAAGTAAGCCGATCCAAGAGCAGTCTGCCAGTCGTGAACGTGTACGATATCTGGCGCAAATCCCATATCTCGGCAGAGTTGCAAAGCTGTGCGAAGTCAAGAAGCCAAACCGGCGCGGATTATCCAGGAAATCGTTGATATCCTGGTCATAATAATACCCCCAGCGCTCGAAATATTTTTGGGTTTCGATAAAATAGACCGGTACACCCTCGTTTTCAGTAGTTTGGACTGCACACCACTCCTCGCCTTCCCCCATCCAAACTCCTAAAGGGCTTAGAAATGGTTGCAATCCAAAACGGATCGAATCAACGGCCGCATATTTGGGCATAACAACCATCACTTCATGCCCCAACTTCTGCAAAGCCAGGGGCAAAGATCCGACCACATCCGCCAACCCACCCGTCTTGGCATACGGGACGCATTCGGACGCAATCATCAAGATTTTCAGGGGCTGAAACTGGTTTCGGCGCTGGTCCACGGGTTGATGATGATCCTTTTCGATTTAGTCATATCGGATGGATGGCTCGTATCCGTCTGAGGCGCTTCTAGCGAACCAACAACACCGGGCAGGATGCATGCATGACCACTTTCTGGCTTTGACTGCCCATCAGTAAGCCAGCCAATCGGCTTAAACCGCGTGTGCCCATCACCACCAGATCGCATTCGCGTACCTCAATCACACTCAAGATCGCTTCTGCCGGCGGACCTTCAAGAGTTTCTTTCTTGATCTCGCCTGGAACTTCTCCAATGATAGCCAGAGCCGGAGCCAATATCCTGGCAGTCTGTTCCAATCGCTCATTCAATGCATGTTGTAAGTTTGGTTCACCTAAATACGCTGGGATAGGATCATAACAGACCACAACAATCATATCCGAGCCATGCTGCCTGGCAAGATCGCCTGCCACCTTAGCCGCACGCATGGCGTGTTCAGACCCATCTAAAGCCAGTAGGATATTTTTGAACATGACTCCTCCTTTCCTAATATAGAATTCTAGTCTATTCCTGGGGGAGAGTCAACCGGACTGCCATTATTTCCCACCCCGATCGTAAACCGCCAGCGCCAGTCGATACACCTCTTTTACTGACAGACCATATCGAATTGCCAGTTCCCTACAATCCTCATATTCTGGTGTTACATTTACGATTGGATTTTTCTTATCTGCCAGACGTTTTCTATCCGCCTGCCTTCCAAGCCGAGCCACTTTTACCCGCACTGGTCCAAGCTCAGTATCCACAGTGACCTGTTCCCGCTCCAGCATATGCTTGGTTACCGGATAACTCCGCACGCCGATGGTGGTCGATTTAACGAAGATGATCTGCAGCAACTGATCCATCCCTTCTGGGCGGGCCAGTACTTGCAGCATCACCCCGGGTCTGCTTTTTTTCATATATACCGAGATAAGAGTAACATCTAGCGCGCCTGCATCCAGCAGTCGCTCTACCAGCCGCTCAAAAAACTGAGGGTTGCTATCATCAATGTTCGCCTCAATCATCATCGCCTCCCCGCTGTGATACCCGCCAGGCTCAAGCGGCGCATCATGCTGCTCTGGAAATGGAATCCTTGGCAACCTCCGCTCAGCCTTGTTAGAGGCCGCCTCTATCCTGCTTTCGCCCAAGTAGGCCCGCAGAACATTCGGAAAATCCCGATCCCGAGTACCGGCTCCGTATCCCACACTTTCCACAACCATCTCTGGCATCGATCCATAACCTCTCGCGATCGCCGTAAGCACAGCTGCCCCGGTCGGCGTCACAAGCTCACCCTTAATGTCTCCGGTGAAAACCGGGACCCCCTTCAGCAACTCGGCGGTCGCCGGCGCTGGTACAGGTAGCGTCCCGTGGCTGGAACGCACAAATCCACTCCCCAATTGCAACCGCGAAGCAAAGACCGCCTCAATCCCCAGCATCTCCAACCCAATCGCCGCGGCGGTAATATCCACAATCGCATCAATCCCACCAACCTCATGAAAATGTACTTCTTGCGGGTTTACGTCATGCACCCTCGCTTCCGCCTCTGCCAAACGCTGGAAGATCGCCGTCGCCATCTTCTTCACCCCTGCCGAGAGCCCGCTTCCCTCCAGTAATTCCAGGATTTCCTGCAAACCACGCCCATCTGAATGGCATCTTTCTCCATTATTAAAGTGATCTACGTGCCTGTGGCTATCTTCATGGTCATGCGTATGATCATGAGCGGTCTCGCTGGCATCTATTTCTACATATTCCGAATCTGCCAATTTCTCTTTCTCGTCGTCCAGGTAAACCCTGAAGGCGGTCGCACGTACACCATGCTTTAATCCTTCACCTGCCTCCAGCCGGTATCCGCCCAGCCCTAGTTTTTCCAATTCGCTCTGTAGCCGCTCGAGGTCAAAACCGGCGCTTAAATCCAACATCGCCCCTACAAACATATCTCCACTGATTCCCGCGAAACAATCCAGGTAAAGCGTCCTCATTTGTTCCTCACAATTGCATCATTCAAGCTTCCTTGGCGATACCCCTGCAAATCAAGTGCAACATACATGAATCCGATCTCCTTCAGATGGGTAACGATCTCATCTGCCCGCTCCACCAGCGCCATCATCTGATCAGCGGTCACTTCAATGCGGGCTACATCGCCGTGATGCCGCACCCGCTGCTGACGAAAGCCTAATTGGAACAATATATCTTCCGCTGCTTCCACCTGTCTCAGCTTTTCCGGCGTTACCATCATCCCATAGGGAATCCGTGAAGATAAACATGCCGAAGCCGGTTTCTCCCAGATGGGCAAGCCTAACTGGCGCGCCAGACCCCGGATATCCGCTTTTCCCATCCCAGCCTCTTTCAATGGCGCTCGCACCCCAAACTCCTCGGCTGCCTTAGCTCCCGGACGATAATCTCCAATATCATCCATGTTCTCACCCGTGCAAATCCAGAGCGCCTCAAACTCGCGCTTCACCTGCTCCAGTCGCTCGAATAATATCGACTTACAGAAGTAGCACCGCTGGGGAGTATTGGCTGCATAGCGCGCATCCTGCACCTCATCTGTCTGGATCACGTGCAATTGGACACCAAATTGCTCCGCCAAATCAACCGCCGCTGCGAGTTCCCGTCTTGGCAGCGAGGCCGAATCACCCGTCACCGCCAGCGCGGCTCTGCCCAACACCTGATTCGCGATCACTGCCAGTGTCATACTATCCACGCCACCAGACATCGCCACTACTACCCGCCCCATCTTTTTTAATATTTTCCTCAACAGATCTACGCGCTGCTCCAAATCACCCTGATCATTCAACTCACCACTAAGAATTTCCAACGTTACCATCCAATTCAATCCTCTCTGCCAGGCTATTGATCATGCTCGCCGCATAGCCTGCTCCAAACCCATTATCGATATTCACCACCGTCACACCTGCCGCGCAACTATTCAACATCCCCAACAACGCCGCAATTCCGCCAAAACTCGCCCCATATCCTACACTCGTCGGCACGGCGATCACCGGTCGCCGCACCAACCCCCCTACCACGCTGGGCAACGCCCCTTCCATTCCCGCAACAACAATCAACACCTGCGCCCGCTGAATGCGCTCAATCTCCGCAATAAGCCGATGCAGCCCGGCCACCCCCACATCATACAACCGCTCCACCCGGTTTCCCATCACCTCCGCCGTAACCGCTGCCTCTTCCGCCACTGGCTCGTCTGAAGTCCCCGCTGAAACCACCAAAATAGCCCCTCCTCTTGGTTGCGCCGGGTTCGGCCGGTACGCGATCACCCGCGCTGTCTCGTGATACACTGCCTCTGGCAGCGCTGCCTGCACTGCTTGATATACATCCACTGAAGCGCGCGTAGCCATTGCTGGTCCGCCGCTTTTTGCCAATCGCTTCATAATTTCCACCACCTGCTCCGTGCGCTTCCCCGGGCAAAATACCACCTCCGCAAACCCGCTCCGTATTGCCCGGTGCGTATCCACTCGGGCAAACCCCAGGTCATCAAACGGAAGCCTGCGAAGCACGTCCGTTGCATCCTTTATATCCAGACGCCCATCTTGTACAGCTCCCAGTAATTGTCTCAATTCTCTCTCATCCATTACTACTACCTGCCTTTCGGCCCGATTCTACCCCATACCATCTCTAATCCAGATGACATTCTTCACCCCAGTTTACTGACATTCTCGCGAAATCACTTTTGTATGCGTTCTATTAATATTTAACAATTTTACCTGAATGTCGAACAAGAAGCGTCTCCAAGGTGCTCTCGTTAAAAATACTTAACTACTTTGTAAGGGCTAAAACCGCCTATTATTCCAGTTGATTAATATTTTATGATAAAATTTGCTCTACAGTAGGAAGAACAGTCCTACCTATATAACCGCATATCCGAATAGGGGATCATCGTTTTATAATATCAGCATGGAATTGGAATTTTCCGAACGAATAGCGATCTGTATTGTCACCGCTCGGAATGCGCGTTGGTCTCGAATAGGGAAGTACCAACCACCATGGCGCATTCATTGATCAATGCAACTCAAATCATAGTCGCCGTTGCGATTGGTTTTTGGAAGGCGCTGACCGCCATTCGCAAGGAGGAGCCTATACTTCAAGCATAATTTCCGTGGAATGTCGGAAGGGCGGAGCGTGCTCCCCTTTCAGACTGTGATTGTTCGGGCAAGCATTTATACCTCTGGCCCGCCCCCAAAACGGTTCAGGCTCCAAAAGGCCAGTAACACCGCTGCAAATAAAATGACAAAACCGGCTAACAAATATGGCCAGATCTTTCCCCTCTCGCTTACCGGGAAGGAACGTGTTGGGATGATGGTTAATTCCAGTCCCGCAGGCACAACCGGCGTCGGACTCATCCCCACTGTCGGCGTCGCGCTCGCGACAGTCGTCTCGCTCCCAAACAACACATCAGACAGTTCAGGTGTATCTGTGACCGGAAGGGGTGTCATAGTAAACGTTGGAGTGGCTGTGGGCGGCTCCGGGGTCTCGCTCGGCGGAGGCGGGGTTGGCGTATAGGGTGTCAGCGGCGCCAATGTCCAGGTCGGCAGATAGACCACCCCGCAATCGCTGCACTTCTCCAGCCCGACATAATTCTTAAATGTCGAAATATATACATTCAAACAACCATAATATCGATCACAGATTTTCTCACCCCGCTCCAGCACCGCATCTCGAAATTGATAATACGGCACCAGATCACGCGGTTTTGTGTAAAAAATAAACGGTTTCTGGCTGCCGCATGGCTTCAGGCCGATCGTCTTATACCCCGTTTTCATGTCTTCCAAAAAAACCAGCTCTCCGCACAAGCGGGGGTTATTTCCCAGCTTTACAAATCCGGTTGCCGAGGGGAATGGCGTCTGAGTCCCCTGGGCATAAGCATGCTCCACCTGAACAGAAACCGCCCCACAGAGCAGAGCGATCAGTACCAACAACAAAACAATCGAGGAAATTTTATTTAAACGACGATTAATAATACGCATAACGGTGAAAAACGCACCCCGGCGGATTTTTTCTTAAGTTTAGCACAAAACACCAGAATATTATCCAACTCGGCGCAAATTTCACCCCTATCATCGCCAGCTTGTAGATCCATCCGAAATCAGTTTCAGCGATCATTCTAAAACTCCATAATGAAAACCTGTTTATAGCTTTCCCAGGGGGCTCTCATGTCCGAAACCACATCCCATCCAACCAACCCCAACCCTTTTGACTTGTCTCGTCTTCCTATCCTCCCTTCCGACTTTTTCAAACGTCTGATTGACCTGCTTGCCAGCGCCTTCGGCCTGCTCCTGCTCTCACCTTTCCTGATCGGGATTGCCCTGCGCATCCATCGCGATTCCCCCGGTCCGATCTTTTACAGATCTCCCCGTCTGGGAAAGGGTGGGCGTATCTTCGGTATGCTCAAATTTCGCACCATGTATGAGCGTCCTGAAAGCTACAACGGCCCGCGCGTCACTGCCCAAGATGATGATCGCATTACCCCATATGGACATTGGCTGCGCGAAACCAAATTAAATGAGCTTCCCCAGCTCTGGAACGTTCTCAAAGGCGATATGAGCCTGGTTGGCCCGCGCCCCGAAGATCCCTCTATCGCCGCCGCCTGGCCCGAAAGTCTGCGCCGCGAGCTGCTCACAGTACGCCCCGGCATTACAAGCCCGGCCTCCGTCCTCTATCGCGATGAAGAGACCCGCCTCAACCAGGACCATCTGATGGAGACCTACCTGAGCGATATCCTCCCAGACAAGCTTCGCCTCGATCAGCTGTACGTTCGTCACCGTTCCCTCTTTGGCGATCTGGATGTCATTTTCTACACTTTGCTCACCTTGCTCCCTAAAGCCCAGAAAATCACCCCGCCCGAAGGCCGTCTCTACATTGGCCCTTTGCGCACACTTACTCGCCAGCACCTGAATTGGTTCACCATCGACACCCTGACCACCCTGTTCGCCATCGGTTTAACCGGTTTTGCCTACCGCGTCCAGGGTCCGCTCGACATCGGTTGGCCGCGCGCCATCCTATTTGCTCTTGCTTTCGCCCTGCTATTCAGCCTGGTCGGTACGATCTTCGGCGTCCACCGAATTGAATGGTCACGTGCCGCCGCTGGCGATGCTTTTGATCTGCTCCCCGGAGCGATCCTTGCCACTCTGCTCGCCCTGCTTACAAACCACCTGATCCACACCACATATGGGAGCAACACCGCTGCGTCCCTGACACCGTCTATCTTCCACGCATTCTACTGGAGTTCCGAGCCATTGCTGCCACCCGCGATGCTCGTTACCGCATCGGCTATTTCCTGCCTTGGTTTCGTCATCGTCCGCTATCGCACCCGTTTACTCACCGGTCTGGCTACCCGCTGGATCAACCGCCGCGGCCTGCGCGCGGCTGCCGGCGAGCCAGCCCTCCTGGTCGGAGGAGGCCGTAGCAGCGAATTCGCCGCCTGGCTCCTCGCCCACACGTTTCAAACCGGTCTCATCCGCCCGGTTGGCCTGGTCGATGACGATGTCTTTAAACAACATACCCGCATCTATGGCCTTGAAGTCCTTGGCCGCAGTGAAGATATCCCTGCCATCGTCGCCAAAAACGATGTTGGCGTCATCATTTTCGCCATACACAATATCGCCGCCCTCGAGCGCCAGCGCGTCCTCGATATCTGCGCATCCACCCCTGCCCGCCTGTACGTTTTCCCAGACATCCAGGCTACCCTCAGCCAGATCACCCACCGCGAGCTTGCCCCCCACCCACACGACAGCGACGGTCGCCTGCCCTGCCACATCTGTCTCACTAAAACCTCACCTATCGCCGTCGACGAATGGTTGCAGCAGCTAGAAACCCTCGCCCAACAGTCTGACCCAGCCGCCCTTATCGATGAAATTACTGCTCTGCGAACCCGCTTGAGCCCCGACGTCGCCAACCAATTGCGCGCCAATCATTCTATCTCCCAGGCAATCATCCGAGAATCTCCTGAGAGCGTAAACCATCTAGATGATTGAACCCGGCGCTCTATCTGCTCTCTGTTTGCAGCACTATTAGCCAACCGCCAGTCGCCTGCGAACTTCCCGCTTCAACCTTGCATCAGCTTAGTACTAAAACTCTTCTTTTTGCTCTCTTTGTCAGTGGTAAACTTGATAAAGTCCAATTGTTTCATATCATCCATGGCTAAAATCTGTTGACTGTAATCCGTAATAATCCATCATTGACAAACTCCATTTTCTGGAAAGATCGCCCTGTCCTGGTCACCGGCGCAGGCGGCTTTATTGCCAGCCATCTGGTCGAGAGCTTGGTCGTCGCAGGCAGCCGGGTGCGCGCCTTTATCCGCTACAATTCCCGCAATGACCCGGGGCTTTTACGCCTTCTCCCTGCCGAGATGCTTGCCCAAATTGAGATCATCCCAGGCGACCTGCGCGATCTCGAAGCCATCCGATCCGCCATGCAAGACGTCACCCACGTCTTCCACCTGGCTGCCTTGATCGCCATCCCCTATTCCTATCGACATCCCGCCGAAGTCGTTGAAACCAACGTGATCGGCACATTGAACGTATTGCTGGCGGGACGCGACCTGCACGTCCAGCGCATCGTTCATACATCCACCAGCGAAGTCTACGGCACCGCCCTATGCGTTCCGATCGATGAAAATCACCCCTTGCAGGGCCAATCCCCCTACTCCGCTAGCAAAATTGGCGCCGATAAGATCGCCGAGAGCTTCTACCGCTCCTTTGATCTGCCCGTCGTCACCTTGCGGCCTTTCAATACCTACGGCCCGCGCCAATCTGCCCGCGCTGTGATCCCCACCATCATCACCCAGGCTCTCACCCAATCTACCCTACACCTGGGCAACCTGGACGCCCGCCGGGACCTCACCTTCGTCACAGACACTGTCTCAGGCTTTCTCCGCGCTGCCGAAGTTGGGGGCATCGAAGGTCAGACCTTCAACCTTGGCTTTGGCGCTGAAGTGACCATCCGTGAACTGGCCGAACAAATCATTCGCATCCTTGACCGCCCGATTCACATTCAGATTGACCCACAGCGCCTACGCCCTGAAAAGAGCGAAGTACAGCGCCTGCTCTCCGACAATCGCTTGGCCAGGCAGCGCCTTGGCTGGACCCCGCAGATCCCACTCGATGAAGGCTTGCTCCGCACCATCCGCTGGATCGAAGCCCATATCGATCAATACCCTACTACAGGTTATCAGGTCTGACCATGCTCATTCGGCAATCATCCCTGCGCTACATATTCCTCACGACCCTAATTCTGCTGTCTATTGGCGCGCTTGCACTTGATTATTCCCCCCAAGACGAATATATCATCCATCTCCCGGTGATCTTCCGCCCACGCGAACCTTCTATCTTTGGCGTTGAGATGATTAGCATCAGCACCTTCTACCTTCAGCAAGCCAGTGATGCCGGCGTCTATTTGATCCGCCAACCCTTCTTTGACTGGGATCAAATCGAACCGATCCAAGGTGAATATCACTGGGAAACCATTGACGACGCCATCATTCTCCAAATTCAGAACCAGGGCTTTGTCCCCATGGCCATCATCAAATTCTCCCCTGCCTGGGCTCGGCTCTACCCTGATATCAAATGCGGTCCAATCGCCCAGACCGCCTTCCCGGCTTTTGCTGAATTTCTGCGCCAGCTCGTCCTGCGCTATAGCAGCGGTCCGTACAATATCCACTATTGGGAGATCGGTAACGAGCCAGATGTCGACCCTGCCCTCGTCCAGTCTGACAGTATGTTCGGCTGCTGGGGAGACAGCCGTGACCGTTACTACGGTGGCGGCTATTATGCCGAGATGCTCAAGGTAGCCTACCCGGCCATCAAAGCTGCTGACCCTGCCTCAAAGGTCCTGATTGGCGGCCTCCTGCTCGACTGCGACCCCGACCACCCGCCGGCGGGTATGAATTGCACGCCTGCTCGCTTTTTTGAGGGAATTCTCCGCAACCAGGGTGCAGCTTACTTCGATATCGTTCCCTACCATGCTTACGTCCGTGGGTATTACGACAGTTCCGTTTCTAGCTATCGCGTTGAGGATGAAAACCGGGTTAGTTGGATCTATCGCGGCGGCCAGGTGATCGGAAAGCTCAGCTTCTTGCAGAGCGTGATGAGCAGCTTTGGCGTGAGCAAACCGATCTTGCTCAACGAAGCCGGCCTCTACTGCCAGGAACCCGATTGCACCACTCCATCCACCGCCTTCCTTGACATTCAGGCTGATTTCGTCGTCACATCCTATGCTCGCGCCTGGGGCAACGGACTGCTCGGCTCGATCTGGTATTCCTTAGACGGACCTGGCTGGCGACAAACAGGCCTGTTGGATCATGGCGTCGCCAAACCCAGCTACCTGGCTCTCCAGGTTATGACCGAGAAACTGCGCGGAGCCTGGGTTAGCGCCGCCATCACCCAATATGCCGGCGTGCGCGGCTATGAATTCCGCCGTGGGACTCAGCGAATCTGGCTGCTCTGGTCACCCAATTCGGTCAATCCCCAAACCATCCCCATTCCGACCGGCCTGAACAAAATGTACGATAAATACGGCCTCGAAATCACCCCGCTCCCCAACCCAATCACCATCCAACATCCGGTGTATTTGGAGTTTGAGCCATGAAAGCCGTCATATTAGCCGGAGGAAAAGGGACTCGTCTCAGGCCTTATACCCAAATTCTCCCAAAACCATTAATGCCAATCGGGGATATGCCCATCCTGGAGATTCTGCTCCGCCAGATGCGTAATGCCGGAGTGGACGAGGCTATCCTGACCGTCGGCTATCTTGGCGAGTTGCTCCGGGCTTTCTTCCAGGACGGCGAGCGTCTTGGAATGCATATTGATTATAGCTTCGAACAGCGCCCATTAGGCACAGCCGGCCCACTCTCGCTGATCGTTGATCGCCTCTCAGATACTTTCCTGGTAAGCAATGGCGATGTCTTGACCACCCTCGACATCGCTGAATTGGTGCACGCCCATCGGCAATCTGGAGCGGCAGCAACCATCGCTTCCCATGCCCGCAGCGTCAAGATTGACCTGGGCGTCCTCCAATTCGATGGAGCCGATACTCTTACCGGCTATATTGAAAAACCACAATATAGTTTCTTTGTCAGCATGGGTATCTATGTTTTCGAGCCACGCGTCCTCAATTACATCCCTTTCAACGCTTACCTCGACTTCCCGGACCTGATCCTGAAACTGATCGCGGAGGGAGAACAAGTCTGTGGGTATCGCTTCGGCGGCTATTGGCAGGACTTGGGTCGTCCGGATGATTACGAACAGGCCATCCAGGATTTTGAAAACCTGCGCCCGTCCATCCTTGGGCAGGAACAAACCCCATGAAATGGCGCGTTCCACTGGCAGATCTGGATTACGGAGAAACCGAAGAGCGCCTGGTGCTGGAGGTATTACGCAGCCGCTGGCTTACGATGGGAGGTGTGACCCAGGAATTCGAACGCCGCTTCGCTGCAAGTTGTCAATCACCCTTTGCCCTGGGTGTCTCCAATGCCACTGTAGCCCTTCATCTGGCTTGTCTGGCATTGGGAATCGGTCCGGGCGACGAAGTGATCGTCCCATCTCTCACATTCGTGGCTACCAGCAACGCCGTTTTGTATACCGGAGCCGAGGTGCGCTTTGCCGATATCCTTGGCCCACACGAATTGACCATCGATCCTGCCGAAATCGAGCGCCTGGTCAGCCCACGCACGAAGGCTGTAATCGTGATGCACTACGCTGGCTATCCATGCCGGATGAATGAAATCATGGCAGTCATCCAGCGTTACAATCTGGTTCTGATTGAAGATACTGCCCATGCGCCTGGCGCTGCTCTCAATGGACGCTCGCTGGGCGCTTGGGGACAGATCGGCTGCTTCAGCTTCTTTTCAAATAAAAACATCTCCACAGGCGAAGGAGGCATGCTCACCACCCCCAATAAAGAAATTGCATCCAAGGTTCGTCTGTTGCGTTCACATGGGATGAGCAACCTGACCTGGGACCGCCATCATGGCCACGCCAGCAGCTACGATGTAACCGCTTTAGGTTATAATTATCGCATCGACGAAATCCATTCAGCCCTGGGGTTAGCGCAGCTCGAAAAATTAGAAGCAAACAATCTCCGCCGAAAAGCAATCACCGATCGCTATTGGAACGCGCTCGAAACGAGTGGCTTAGAGTTCCCATTTCACGAGTGGGCAAATGCGCCTGGAGTAGAACCCGCCTACCATATCTTCCCGGCATTATTACCAGCAACAACAGATCGCCAGGAATTCATGCAGCGGCTAAAATCTAGCGGTGTGCAGACCAGCATTCATTATCCGCCAATCCACACCTTCAGTTATTACCGGGAGCATTATCCAGGCATCCAATTAGTGCGCACAGAAGCAGCAGCACAACGCGAAGTGACCCTGCCGCTCTATCCTGGAATGGATGACAATGCAATTGAGACCGTAATTACTGCTGTCCGGGATGCGCTCCGAATCTAGCTCCAGCAGGGTCGGTTTTACTGACCTTTGCTGAAGGACAAAATAAATCATCAAAAGGACGCGGATAAATAACATCCGACATAAAGACACATTATGGAAATCAGACAATATTATTTATTGTTTAGAAAATGGGTTTGGCTTCTGGCGCTGGGAACGATATTAGGCGGCGCGTCAACTTACTTAATCAGCCGCAGTCAACAAGTTGTATACCAGACTTCTACCCGAATGATGGTCAGCAGCGCCTCGGATAACCAGAATCAATCATATAATTACTACTACGACAGCCAATTAGTAAAAACTTATGCCCAAATCATCAACTCGCAGCCGATCACGTTGGCCCTGAGTGAACGGTTGGGCTATCCTGTGTCCGGTGGGCAGATCCAGGTTCGCCAAATCCCCGATTCAACCTTGATTCAATTATCTGTCACAGATAACGATCCTCAACACGCCGCGGATATTGCCAATTCGGTCGTGCAAGTATTCGTTGAATACAATCAAAGTCTGCTAGACGAACGCTACAAATCTACAGAGGAGAGCCTGAAGGCGCAAATCGACCAGATTGAAGGTCAAATTGCCACGCTGCAGACTGAAATGTCACAGGCGTCTGAGACCACCCAGGAAAGCCAAAAGCAGCAGATCGAAGAACAAACCAAACAAATAGAAGCGATGTTAGCCACTGTGGAAGATGAAATTGTCTCTCTTGAGACTAATTTAGAGACCTTCATCCCAACACCGGCTGTAACAAATACGCCTGCCCCCAGTTGGCATATCCCCACTTCAACCCCAGTTCCAGTCGCAACACCCACTCTATCCCAAGCAGCGCAGGTAAAATACAAAGAGATGCAGATTCGCAAGGAACAATTAGACGATATGCGCACGCTCTTCCAGCAAGCCTACGGCAACTTACTGGTGCTGCAGCAATCATCCTCAACCGACCCGGCCTTGCGCCAAAGCCAGCTTCAAACTACCACAGCGCTCTATCAACAGATTTATTCAAACCTGCTCAGCAGCTACGAAAACGTACGCCTGGCGCGCCTGCGCAGCACGCCAAACATCTCCCAAGTCGAGCCAGCTGAGGTACCCAGCAGGCCAATCCGACCACAACCGGTGCGCAATGGCGTATTGGGCGCCCTCAGCGGTTTGATGATCATGGGAGCAATTGCTTTCCTGGTCGAATACCTGGATGACAGCCTTAAGACTTCCGAAGATGTCAGCCATCACTTAAACCTGTCGGTGCTAGGTTTGATTGGCGAGATGGATCACCCCAAACGGAAAAAGGGCGACAAGAAGGTTGACCCCGGCATTTATGTAATGAAACACCCGCTCTCGGCTGTCTCAGAAGGGTTCCGCAACCTGCGCACCAACCTGGATTTCGCCAGCGTGGATAAATCGATCAAGACTCTGATAGTCACCAGCTCTGGTCCCTCAGAAGGTAAATCAACTGTGTCGGTTAACCTGGCGGCGGTGATCGCCCAGGGTGGGCGAAAAACATTGCTCTTGGATGCAGATTTGCGCCGGCCATCTATCCACCGTTACCTGGGCATCTCCAATCGCAAAGGGCTGGTAGATCTATTCCGACCTGGAACACAACTTTCCGATGTGATCACAGTCTGGGAAGAACCGCCTATGCTGGTCATACCCTGCGGCGAATTACCGCCAAATCCAACCGAACTGCTCGCTTCCGATCGGATGGAGAAGATCATGGAGGAGCTTAAAGGAATCGTTGATATTATTATTATTGACACACCTCCAGCAGTCATTTCAGACGCGGTTGCCCTTTCAGCGAAAGTAGATGGGGTGCTGGTTGTCATCGAACCGGGTGCGACCTCGCTTGGTTCAGCCCAAGTGATGATGGAGCAATTCAAACGATCTGGGGCGCGAGTGGTCGGCGCAGTCCTGAATCCAATCTCGCGGCGAAACTCACATTACTATACGAAGTATCAGTATTACTCATCCTATTATTATGGATCGCGAGGCTACAAGAGCTATACCGACGGGAACGGCGAAAGCAAGCAGGAAAAGAAAGGGGAAACGCGCTAAAAGACCTCGCAATTCTCAACAGCGCAAGGGTCAGGTTGTATCCATGTCTCCTTTCAATCGAATGGTTTGGGTCCGCTTCCTACACAACCTGGCCGAGATTTTAATCAAAATTGAGATTTGGCCTGTCGTTCTAATGTTAGCAGCCAGCCTGATTTGGCCTCAACTCCTCTTAGCCGCGGTCTTGACCGCGGCTTTTTTTTGGCCCTTTCGCTGGATTGTCGCCAATAAAGGGTTCGGAGGCCAACCAACCCTTCGAACCCCCGGCGATTGGGCCATGATATTGCTGCTCTTGATGGCGCTTGTAAGCTTGTGGGCTACCAGCTTACCCGCGAAAACCACGCCACAGGTTTTGCGCCTGCTCAGCGGGATTGGGTTGTATTACGCTCTGGTCCACTGGACCAACACCCCAAAACGTCTGCGTCTAATCTTGAGTGGGTTAGTAATAGCCGGACTGGGTTTAGCTTTGTTAGCTCCATTCGGAGTAGAGTGGCCGGTTGACAAGTTACCGTTTTTCCCTGCTGCTGTTTATGAGTATTTCAGATTGTGGTTCGCTGACACAATCCATCCAAACGTCATTGCTGGCAGCCTGGTCCTGATCCTGCCGATTACAGCCGGATGGCTATTATTTGACTGGCGTCAGATGGACTGGTTTGAGCGTGTGATGTGTGGATTAGCTGCGCCACTGATGCTGGCTGTAATTGGGTTAAGCCAATCGCGCGGCGCCTGGATCGCGACCGGGGCAGCACTGATCGTGCTGCTGACCCTGCGCTGGCGTTGGGGTTGGATCGGTTTGGCGATACTGGTCATTGCATCTGTAGTGCTGGTCAATTCACTCGGATTTCGCCCAGTTCTGGAAAAGATTGCCTCATCCAACACCATCGGCGGGATCGATGGTCGTCTGGAGATTTGGTCAAGAGCGATCTATATGATCCAGGATTTCCCCTTCACAGGAATAGGGATGGGCTCTTTCATGGAAGTGGCGGATGCTCTGTACCCATTCTTTCATTATGATCCAGCGTCGATCAAACATGCCCATAACTTGTTCTTGCAAATCGCCGCCGATCTTGGAATACCGGGTCTGGTAGCCTGGCTGGTATTGCTGTTGACCGTTTTAGCGCTCGCTTTGCAGCTTTATCGGTGTGGTGGGGTACAGGCCGAATCTGGTTTTAAACGAGAAAGGATTGCAACCGGATTAGGAGCAGGGGTGCTTTGTAGTCAAATCGCTTTAATCGTGCATGGCATGACCGACGCGGTCACCTGGGGGATGGTACGTCCGGCTCCTTTGGTTTTCGCAATTTGGGGGCTGACAGTGGCAGGATGGTGTATTTACGTGCGAGACCGGCGCGCTTAAACCTTCGGCGGGCATGCCGAAATAGCATTGTTTCTTCGTATTGAAGCCAGAGCTTCCCAAATTGGGAAGCTTTTTTTCTTAACTCTCTATATAAATATACTGCCCACAATCTTCACGCGTCAAACTACCCGCACTGATTGTTTTTACAAGATGTGCGATTATTTTACTCCGCAACGTACCAAAAGCAATTCACATGTCATCGACATTGACATTTGATTGAACTCAGTTATTATAGACAAATAAATCCCAACAAAGGATCCTCCATGTCCGATTTCTCAGCTTATATTTCAGATGCAGCAGACATCGCTAGCGAAGAATTGATCTCCTTCTTGCAAAGAATGGTGCAATCCCCCAGCTTACCAGACAACGAACATGAGGGGCAAAATCTTATCGCACAACGATTAGTATCGATGGGGTTGGAAGTTGACATTCTTCCATCGAACTTAGAGACCTTACGAAATCACCCTGCTTTTGGGGATGACGATTTTTCCCCAAGTGAACGAATCAATGTAATGGGACACTGGCGCGGAACTCAAACGGGCGAAGGGCGTTCGCTCATTTTAGACGGACATGTAGATGTGGTGTCTCCGGGCAATCTCGAATTATGGGATGGTTCACCGTGGAGCGGCGCAATCCTCGCTGGGCGTCTCTTCGGTGCGGAGGGCACGTCAAACCGAAATAGGCTTCGACAAAAAGCGGGGGCAAATTGGTTTGGATCGCGGCATCTTATTTATAGATCAATCAACAACCAAATGCCATGAAGAAAGGAGAAACGCCTTGCAAGTCAAACAGATTGCTGTGCTAGGGGCGGGCACAATGGGGTATAGTATTACCCAGATGGCTCGAAAAAGCCCGGTGGCGCTGCACATGGCTAAAGTCGCGCTCAACAACGGCGCGCAGGCTGACCTGCACACTGCCTTAGACATCGAAGCGCGCTGCTTCGCGCTGTGCTTTGGCACGCAAGACCGCTTCGAAGGTATGAACGCCTTCCATGAAAAGCAAAAACCCGAATTTAAGGGCTTCTAATCACCACTAGCAAGACTGGTATCGCAGGCATACGCCTGATTAATGACGATAGCATGAAGGAGGAACCCCTATGCGACCTGTGTATGCAGTTTCGGGCGGTGTGAGCAAATTTGCGAAAGCCCGTCCCGACAAAGTGTTTCCTGGATTAGTCAAAGAAGCCTACGATTATACCCTGGCAGACCTGGGCATCGATCATCCCCAATTCTTTGAACTGGTAGATGGAACTGTTGCATCGTACTTTTCTGATCATTTCACTCGCCAACTAATGGCTGGCATTATGGCTCAGGATTACCTGGGCATGTGCCCCAAACCATCCCACCGAGTTCGAGGGCGGAGGAGCGACCGGGGGCATCTGCTTTCAGGAGGGCTGGAAAGCCGTAGCCTCCGGCTATATGGATATTTGCCTGTGTTATGGTTTTGAGCAGATGAGCCATGTAGAAACCTGGAAAGGCAACGAGTTTATCGCCCTGGCCTCCGATGTCTCATTTGATTATCCTGTCGGCGGCTTTTACTCTGGTTACTATGCCATGATGGTGACGCGGCATATCGCCGAATTTGGCACCACCGTCGAACAGTTGGCGCATGTGTCTGTCAAAAACCACATCAACGCTTACCATAATCCCTACGCCCAAAAACGCCAGCGCCTGACCATCGAAGATGTACGCCAGTCGCCGATGGTGGCCTGGCCGCTGACTCGCAACGACATTTGTGTGATGAGCGATGGCGCCGCAGCGGTGGTGCTCTGTTCAGAAGAGGGTCTGACAAGGTTGGAAAAATCTGCCGGGCGCAGCCTGCCGCGGGTGGTTGTCTCCGGCATTGGGCGCGGCACTGACGCCATGCGCATGGCCGATCGTCCTCACCAATC
The DNA here is from genome assembly GCA_963788145.1 of uncultured Chloroflexia bacterium. Lineage (GTDB taxonomy): Bacteria > Chloroflexota > Anaerolineae > Anaerolineales > UBA4823 > UTCFX2. The sequence continues at coordinate 289,732 of CAWBFQ010000002.1, forward strand.
CTACGACGATTTCTATAAATACAACGCCCTACCCAACGAAATGGACGCCGATTCACGCGCGTATTACAAAGGGCTTTGGGAACGCGGCTTCCGCTACCCGGGCATCCATTCCTTCCGCGCCGGGCGCATGGCTAGCCGTGAGGCCTATAAGAACGCCCATATCAGCGACCCGCTCAACGAGATTGACTTCGTCGAATTGCATGATGCCTACACATCCTCCGAGGTGCAGACCTATGAAGATATGGGTTTGTGCAAGTACGGCGAAGGCGGCCCATTCGCTGCCAGCGGCAAAACCTTCATGCCCGGCATTGATTACGGTCTTGAACTGCCGGACGATCCCATCTGCCCGGTCAACCCATCCGGTGGACTGATCGCCTGCGGACATCCGGTTGGAGCGACGGGCTTGATGCAGGCTGTCTTTGCCATCTGGCAGTTGCAAGGCTCCATCGAAAAACATTTCGGCGATCCGACTCTGCAGGTGCCAGAGGCGAAAGCGCGGGGCGATTCATTCCCACGCTGGCACTGGCACATACGTCACCGTCAGTATTATGGAACGGGAGTAAAAGGAGGTTATTGTGTCTGAGAAGAGTAATTCACCGATTATTGAAGAAAACCTGAAGGGCGCCACTGTCTTCAACATCCCCTTCCCCATCGGCAAAGACCTATCTTGCCTGAAGGAAATGTCGCCGATTGTCATCAAATTTCCCTATGCCATCGAGTACAACTATTCCTATGGTATGGATTCCCCCTTCTTTGCTGCCCTGACGAATAAACGCTTCATCGTTTGCCGTGAACCAGGAAGCGGCTACACTTACGCCACCCCGCGCAGTCATGACATGTATTCCGGCAAAGAGACCGAATGGGTAGAAATCGAACCCCGGGGAGTGATCCACGCCTTTACTGTCTGCCACTTCGGCTCGGAAGCCTTCCTGCCAGAATGCCCATTTATTCTGATACAGGTCGAATTCGAACAGTGTGACACACTCTTTCTGGGCCGTTTGCTGGGTGTGGATCCGAACGAGGCCAACATTGAGTGGATTGGCAAACCCGTGCAGGGACGCTACCGTCGCAATTCAAAGCTTCAACCCACCGACATTTACTTCAACCTGGTGGAATGACCTACTAGAAAAGGAGCACAGAGATAAGAGAGGTCGTCATCACGGATGGCATCCGAACTACAATCAGTTGCATGGGTGGTTCGCTCTCGCGATTCCATCCGGATGAACTGGCTGCTTTAAATCGGTTACCGGACACAATCAAATCCGACTCTGTTGCGATGAACGATAGCGGTTGCGAGAGTTTAAGTAATCAACCCTAAGGACGAAAAATATGGATCAAAACGATGTTGTGATTGTAAGCGCTGTCCGCACGCCTTTCGGAAATTTCGATGGGGCGCTTAAAACAACCTCCAGCATAGACCTGGGTGTGCTTGTGCTGAAAGAAGTAGTGCATCGTATCAACCTGGACCCAGGGGCTGTAGACGAAGTCTATTATGGCTCCTGTATCCCTGCTGAATACGCCCTCTATACCAACGTCCCCGCACGACAGATTACCCTGCTGGCCGGGTTCCCACCCGAGAATATCTCCCTGACAATCGATCGGGCCTGCTGCTCATCTATGACTGCTTTGCGTTATGGCTTTCGCGCCATCAAATCCGGTGAAGCAGACATCATCGTTGCAGCAGGAGCGGAGAGCATGGGCAATACGCCGCTGATTGCCAGCGCGGAAAAAGCCCGTTGGGGTAACCGGTTGGGGAATCTAATATTAGAAGATGTCCTTTTTGAGCTGGGATATGGCAGAAAAGGGTTCGCACCAGTAGCAACCGAGTCTGGGGAAGTGGCTGTAGAATATGGGATCACCCGCGAGATGCAGGATAAATGGGCGCTCAACAGCCACGAACACTGGTTCGAAGCCTACAACGCTGGCCGCTTTAAAGTGGGTGAAGAGCTGATGGCTGTGGAAATCCCCCAGCGCAAAGGCGATCCCATAGTGATAAATCGGGATGAACCACCGCGCGAAAACGGTTCCCTGGAAAAGATGGCCAAATTACGTCCAATTTATGGCAGCCCCACAGTGACAGCCGGCAATGCTCCCGGCCTCAATGCTGGAGCCTCAGCTATGGTCATTATGCGACGAGCCAGGGCTGAAAGCCTGGGTCTCAAGCCGCTGGCAAAAATCGAAGCCTGTCAGGCGGCAGCTGGTGAACCAAAGTACATGGCTGAAATCCCGGCTCGAGCCATTCAGATGTTGTTGGAGAAAACCAATCTCAGCCTCGACGATGTTGATTTGATCGAAATCAACGAGGCTTTTGCCGCTGTGACGTTAGTCTCACTGAAAGTGCTGGCTGGCGACAATCCAGAATTGTTCCGCACGTTGCAGGAAAAAACGAATATTAACGGTGGGGCGATTGCCATCGGTCACCCGGTTGGCGCCAGCGGAGCCCGCATCACGATGACAATGATGTATGAATTAATCCGCCGCGGAGGTGGAATGGGGATTGCCGCCATTTGCGGAGGCTTGTCGCAGGGTGAAGCGATCTTGATCCGGGTGTAGTCCTTTTGCTATGAGTTACTGCAAGTTCAAGTTTTGAAGTTCATCCCAGCGAGCAATAGTGAGAGGAGAAGACTGTGACTGATACGATCGATATATTAGCAAAAGGACAGGGCGAGTTGGTAGGCTGGCGAGATCCAGACGAGAACCGGGCCTGGATCCGGGATAACAAACCGCGCGGGTTAGTCGACAAGCGCATGAGTGTGCAGCAGGCGGTGGATACATTCGTTCACGACGGCGATTTTATCGCTTTCAATGGCTTTGGGCATATCCGCATCCCGATGGTATTGATCTACGAACTGATCCGCCAAAACAAGCGCAATCTGACTGTGGCTGGCAAGACCGCTGTACATGACATCGATGTGTTAATCGGCGCCGGTTGCGTCAGCAAGGTGGAATGCGCCTATTCCTTTGGGCACGAGTTGCGCGGCCTATCCCCAGCCGGGCGAAGGGGGGTAGAAAGCGGCGCGGTAAAAGTAGTGGCTGAAATCTCCAATGGCGGTTACCAGTGGCGATTTCTGGCTGGAATGATGGGGATTCCATTCATTCCTGTTCGCAATATGATGGGCACGGATACGTTCGAAAAGAGTTCGGGGATTCAGATTCGCGATCCGTGGAGCGGCAAGCCGATCACCCTGATCCCGGCGGCATACCCGGATGTATCCCTCTTTCATGTGCCGCGCTGCGATAAATATGGCAATGCCCAAATTGACGGTATTCTGGTCGAGGACTTCGAATTGGCGCGTGCATCCCGCAGGGTCATCCTCTCCACCGAGGAGATCGTCGATGAAGAAGTGATCCGCGACAATCCACGTCAGACGGTGATCCCGTTCTACCTGGTGGATGCAGTATGCGAAGCTCCCTTTGGCGCTCACCCTGCACTAATGCCATACCTGTATTATTTTGATGAATCGCATATTCAAGAATGGCTGCAGGTCTCGAAGACCGAAGAAGGGACTCGTGCATACCTGGAGAAATATGTGTATGGCGTCGAAGATTTTTCCGCCTATCTCGAAAAAATCGGCGGCGCTGAAAAGTTAAAGCGGCTCCAGTATATTGAGACATCTGTTATGAATGCGGATACAAACAACCGGCAGATTTAGCGAGGAACGATGGACTCGAGAGATAACTCCCACAACGAATACAGCCTGGCAGAATTATTGACCTGTGTGGCCTCCCGTCTGCTGCAGGATAATCAATCAATATTCGTCGGCACCGGTCTGCCGATGATCGCTACGATGTTAGCCCAACGAACACATGCACCACACATCTTGATTATTTTCGAAGCCGGCGGCATCGGTCCACGCGTCCCGGTGCTGCCCATTTCGGTCGGAGATTCGCGCACTTTCTATAAGGCGGTGGCAGCCACTTCGATGCATGATGTGATGTCGGCCGCCCAGGCAGGATATATCGATTATGGTTTTTTGGGCGCTGCGGCCATTGACGCCTACGGCAACCTGAATACCACAGTAATCGGCGACTGGGACAAACCCAAAGTACGGTTACCCGGTTCCGGCGGGGCGAATGATGTTGGCTCATTTTGCTGGCATACCCTCTACATCATGCGCAACCAGAGCCAGCGCACATTCAAGAATAAGCTAGATTTTATGACTACGCCGGGTTGGCTGGATGGACCTGGTGGGCGCGAACGTGCCGGTCTGCCTGCTGATTGCGGACCTTATCGCGTCATTACTCAATTGGGAGTCTACGGGTTCGATGAAGAAACCAAACGGCTGAAATTGCTCAGCCTGCATCCAGGGGTAACGGTTGCTGATGTGCAAGCTAACAGTGAATTCCCGATCCTGATCCCGGACGAAGTGCCTTTCACCGAACCACCCACTGCCGAAGAGCAGCGCATTTTACACGAGATTGATCCAGATGGGATGGTGCTGGGGAAATAGGAAAAGCGCCCCCGGCGGGATTCGAACCCACAACCGTCTGATCCGAAGGCGTGGCTTTGATTGTCCATGCCATAAAGTGGAGGTAAGACATACACCAAGTCCAATATATAGGTGTCTAATAATCCAACAGGTCCATTATTTCCATGCTTTGGTGCAGCATCCGCACCAGGTCTGTGCTCGGCATGAAGAAAGGAAACACAGCCCACAAACCAGCGCGAGATATCCCTCTAGTTATAAATTCATCTTTTCATCTATCAAATCACCTGCTCCCAAATCAGGTGTGCAAATCCTGGCGCGAGAGCACCTGGCTCATGGGTAGAGCCTTTAACAATTCATCAAAACACTTCTTTCATATGCAATAACTTTTAATAACCAGACATTTTCTAAAGGGACGTTATTTCGTAAGCAATAATAATCCCAGACGGCGCCAAAAGGGTATCGGTCAAGGGATTCCATCAATGCTAAACGACCTGTGTAATTCCCTTCAAGCTCAAGTTTCTTCAATAAAGGATAGGGTTCCATCAGTGCATAAAGAAGCCCTTTTATCACACTCCGCATACCAATGACCCAAGCCGCTACGCGATTTATACTCGCATCAAAATAATCTAAACCGATGTGTATCCGATTTGAAAAACCCCATCTAATGATTTCTCGAGTAATAGCCCGGACGTCATCGTTTAACACAACCACATGGTCACTATCCCAACGCACCCCCCGGCTTACATGAAGCAACAGTTCATCGAAGTAGAACAATAGAGAAGATATCTTATCCGAAATAGTCTCGGTCGGATGAAAATGTCCGGTATCTAGACAAAGGATTTTTTTGTTAGTTAAGGCATATCCCATATAGAATTCGTATGAACCAACCACATATGATTCAGTGCCAATCCCAAAGAGCTTACTCTCGACTGAATCCTGGTTGTACCGATCGTCAATGGTTTCCCTGAAGATTGTGTCTAAGGACTCTGTAAGATATTTACGCGGTGAATATCGGTCCGCCGGTGTGTCTTTATAACCATCTGGGATCCAGAAATTTGTAATGCATTGATTTTTCAGGTTCTTTCCAAAGGCTTCACCAATCTTTCTTGAAGCAATCCCATGTTCGATCCAAAAATCACGAATACCTCTATCACTGCTTGATAATGTGAACCCAGTATTTGCCATAGGATGTGAAAAGAAGGTTGGATTGAAGTCAAGGCCGATTTTATTTTCAGATGCCCAATCAATCCATCGATTAAAGTGCTCTGGAAGTAATTTATTCCTTGGGACAACATTCCCATCCGATTCTCCATAGATTGCATGCAGGGAAAGTCTGTGTTTTCCTGGGATAACTGACATCGCCATTTCGATATCCATACGGAGTTCGTCTGGATTCCTGGCTCTGCCTTTGTAGTTGCCTGTTGCGATAATACCGCCATCCGTTATTTGACCGGAATTCTCAAAGCCAACCAAATCATCTCCTTGCCAACAATGCATAGAAACTGGAATTGACTTTAGTTTTAATTGCTGCATCAATATCAACGTTGATCTTTGAGTACTCGATTTTTGCATGCTCATATCTATCTTCAATTTCACTCATATCGACCCTATCTTTCTTTCACATGGAAAGTACTGCATCTTCCCGTTCTCTAAAGTAAGCGGCTGTCTGCTGAACTAAGTGGTCAAGTTTTTCTTGGTCGGTTTTTTCGTTCATCGCCGGATATGGGTTCCCACCTGGCCCGAGAGGCTCAGGTGTTACAAAACATCCAGGGCGATTAAATCGAATTAGGTAAAGTGCCATAATAATACTATCAAGGTCAAGTGAACCTTCGCCTAATGCACCCCGATTACTGTCCGCCATGTGGAGATTTGTGAGCGCTTCTCCTGCATCCAGAATTGCATTACCAATATGCTGCTCCTCAGATTGCATGTGATATACATCCCCATTGATGTTCAATATACCAGGATGATTAACTGCTGCGATGTATTCTTTTGCTTCAGAAATTGTATGGATAAAGCTGACTTCAGCAGAACGGATGGGTTCAATAGCACAGCGAATATTAAATTCTTGGAATAAATGAGCAACGATACGAAGTGTTTCAACACTCCTTTGAAATTCACTTTGGTCGTAAGGTTCAGGGCGTCCTACAGCACCAGGCACTACTAAAAGATAACTTGCGTTGACCTGAGCAGCAAACTCTAATTCTCGTCTTATGTAATCAACTGCAGCTTGGCGGTGAACCCCCCGATTACTCGAAAGATCATTGTCTTTCGAAAACATTCCGCAAACCCCGGCAACCTTGATTCCATAATCAGAGAGTATTTGAAACGTTTCTTTCGGACGATATCCAAGACTAGGACCATAATGGTTTCCATGAAGTTCAATCCAGCTAATCCCATTTTCAATCAGTCGTTTCGCGGATTCTTCTAATTTTTCAATTCCAAAACCCCAATTGCTCCAAGATAAGGTAAGTTTTTGCTTAAATGCTTGTGGGTTTTCTTTTTTCAAGGATGAAAATTTTTTCCGTATGTTGATGTTGATTAATTCATAGTTTTGTTTCATTTTTATCTCCAATTGAAGAGTGCATCTTATTCGGGATGAGTAGGATCCCAAATCCCGCTCCAAGTTGTTACTTCTTCTGCTCCATAGATTAGTCCAGGTGAGATATTAAGCCGACTATCTTCATAGGTAGTTGAAAGCCACAACTCGTTTCCCGTCCAAGCCAAAAATGTCCGAGTTATTAATGGGCTCTTGTCATTTTCCTTTAGGTACATCCACAGAACATTTGAGACAAAACCGGGTTTTCACTGAGAGATACTTTCCCGATCAAAGGTCATTATACTTGCACTGCCTGCGGCTGTAAATTCTGCAGACGTCTGGTCTGTAACGTTCGATTTTGATCTTTACTCGATTTGCCAAAACCTCCTTTGGTTTGGTAAGAAATAGCGTTCGCGGTTTTTGTTCTTTCCTAAATTTGCCGCTGATCTTGCAACACCTTTGAAGTTCAAAATAACAGATTTAGAATAATGCCTCAACCAAAACGCACAGCTTACCAAAAGATCCTCATACATATATGGGGGGAGGTAAAAGTAATCTGCGATTTCGCGAAATATTCTGGTCTAACATTTAACACGATCACCGTCTCATGCATTCTCTAGGTTCAAAGGATTAAATAAGTCGCTCGACCGAAAACGACAATCCGATCGAGCAACTCATTATATTGAACCTTTAATCCCATTACTTCAAAACAGGTTTTTGCTTGGATCCAAAGAGATTCCACGGTAGAATCAACAACTCACCCGTTTCAACTCCGATAAACTGGTAATCGATTCGAGATTGGTTTAAATCAATCTCTATAAACAAATTCCCATTCTGATCAGTTTGGAATTCCAACCACCCTATCAATGATCCATCAGAAGAATTCTCTGGGATCAAGTATGCAAAAGCACGCACCTTTTCATACGGCTTAAAACCGTATAAGGTATATCCAATTCGTTTAGCTTTATAGCCGGGAACGGCAGGTTCTTGATAAGAAAACATCGCCCGTCCACCTGCTGGTTGAACAAATTCAATCGAGCCGCTAATTCTCCGCTGGCTTTGTTCACCTGTGAAGACAAATGTGTAAGTGCCTGCGGGATCACTCAGATAACTCTGGAAAATATGAGCAGCAGCTAGTCCTTGCAATGCAGTCTGTTGATCATATTCAACTGGCTGGCCTTGTTGATAAATATTTCCATCGGGGAATTGCACATTCAGTTTTACTTTTTCACCGGGGGCCCATCCACAAGTGTAAAAGGTGAGCTTGCTGTTCAATTCTATAGTCTCATATTCACCCTGACTATCGTTATACACCCCTTGGCCTTCTAAGCGAAAACGAAACCGATCCAACGATTGAGGGCACATATTCTCCGGTCCACCTCCTCCGCCCATGCCTAAATATTTCAATTCCTTGCGCACATCAGCCGGGACGGCAGATTTAGCAGAGCCCAGATCGAACCGCACTTTGGGCATTGCGACTTGAACTGCAACACGCTGCTGGATCACTGCGGCTGCAATAGTGGGTGTCAATGTCGGTGGATTCGCGGCAGGTCTCTGGGTCGGTGGGATCAAGGTGGGTGTAGGCGGTAGAACTTTTGCGGTGAAAGTAGCGCTGGGTAGGGGCGGAGGAAGTCGAGCTGGAGAGAATAATCTTTGTAGTGGCAATCGGATTTGGGATTTCAGCAGCTGATTCAGTCGCGACTGGCACAACCGGTTGGACCTGAGCAGCTACATACTGACTTGCCCCAGGTATCTGCAAAACCTGACCGGCTTCCAATAAATATGGCGCGGTAAGCCGGTTGGCGGTTGCCAACGCGATTGGATCGACATCGCCATAATAGCAGGCGATGCTATAAATCGTATCGCCAGGGCGCACGCTGTAATCCGCCGGATGCAGCAGCAAAGCCCTCTCCCAGGGGAACGGCCGCGCCTGGGGTGGAAGGTTAATCTGCTGGCCGGGCTGAAATTGCTGGCGGGTATTCAAGCCATTGTAACGATTCAAATCAGCCGGATGGATGTCGTAACGCCGTGCCAGGCAGAAGGAATACTCGCCGGGCTGAAGTTGATAAACATCAGGGCGCTCAATCGCGGCGTTGGTCTCTACCGAAAGAGGTGTGAGCAAAGCCGCCGTGGGCGAAGACTCCAACGAAGCGAGATGTTCGGTTGCTTGCGGTTCTGTTGAAACTATCGTCACATCGATAGAGGTCGGCGTCGGTACGATCATCGTGACCGTTGGAGGCGGCGTGATCCCCTCTGTTTCTGGTCTGAGAGCTTGCTGGCCGAGTTTGATCAAATTAGTGAACGGTTCGAATGGATTGCATGCTGTTAACAGCAAAGACAAAAGCGCAAACATCAGAATAGAGTAGAACTTTCGTTTCATCGTGCATCTCCTGATCATAATATCCCCATCTATCACGGGGTAACTGTTGGGTGAGTTGGAATGCTCTGGGTTGCCTGGCGCAATTCAGTCGCTCTCCCAGCATAGAGCGACTGGCGCTCCGGATCATCGTATAAAAGCCCGGCCGCCTGTTCATATTCCAACGCAGCCAAATCAAGATCGCCCTCAAGCTGATGAATCATCCCTAATCGGGCATGCGCCTCAGCAGCGAAATCGCGCAAGGTGGGTTCTTCGCCTTCGGCGTAAGCCTGCAGCACAGCCTCGAATTCCGCCCTGGCAAGAGCAAAGCCTGCAGCCGGATCGCTCAAGGATTCGGAAGCGGAGAGAGCCCGGATCAGATATACCTGCCCAATTCCCAGGTTCACCCGGGCCGGCACATTCGCCAACGGCGGCTGGTTGGTCGCAACCAGAGCGCGTTGGAATGTGCGCAAGGAGCGTTCCAACAAAGCCGGGTCGATCTGATTGAGGTCGTTGGTCTGCAGATAACCGCTAATCGCGCGCCCGTAATACAAGCTGCCCAGGCTGACATAGGCGCGCCCATATTCTGGATCTAATTCAAGCGATTTGAGCAGGCTGGCTTCGGCAGAGTTCAGTTGTTCCAACTTGAGATAGGCATTGCCAACCAGCAAATAGATGATGGATTTTCCCTGCTGATCATCCCAACCGGGAATGATTTCCGCCGCCAGGTATTGCTCGAGGGCGTTGGGATAATCTTTGAGCGAGCCGTACAGCAACCCCAGCATGATTTTGGAGAGAGCTTGCAAGCGCGGCCCGGCTTTGGTGGCAAAATCGAGCCTGCGGGAGGCCTCACCTTCGCCCTGGATCGAGAAAGGCTGGCCCAATCCATTTGCACCGCTGATCTCGCTCATCGCAAATGCTTCGGGAGATAAATAGAATTCGGGCGTGAACCGCCAGGGCGTCTGGCTGGCATCAACCTGTCCATAAACCAGCATATCCGCGCCGATCCGGCGAGCTAATTGCTCCGCTTTCTGAGCACGCTCAGCGGGACTATCCCCGGCGATCTGACCGACTTGATCCGGTCCCCATATCGTTGGCGTAAAATCGAGGTCTTGACCGGTGTAGTTCTCGGACAGGATCTGATAGGCAGCCTCGGCCAGGGTTACCCCCACGGCAGCGTTCTGTCCAGCGCTTCCGGCAGGATCAACCACATCGAAGGACGCCACCGCCAGGCGAAAAACTCCACTCATCTGCTCCGTTGAACCCGAACCAGAGGGAGCAAGCAACCAATTCGGGAAATCAGCTTTCAAGCCGGGCGCGGCGCTCAATGCCCATCCACCCAGCGCAAACAACAGGCAGAGCGAAATCGCCGCCAAACCGGCCAATCCCCAACCCCACTTTAAAGAGCCAGGTTTTGCAGGCTTCTTGCGGGGGAGCATGGCGCGGCGAGTATTCAGCAACTCAACCATCTCAGCGCCGTTGCTGGGACGCAGAGTCGGGTTAGACGACAATATCCGTTTCAACAGGGCTTCCAGCCAGGCCGGCGCGTCCGGGCGCAATCGGCGCAGCGGGACGTCGCCAAGATCGGTAGAATAACGCTGACCGGCGAGCATCTCAAACAAGACCAGGCCGAAAGCATAAATATCTGAGGCTGGCCGCAATAAATCCGCTTGATTCTGCTGCTCCGGGCTCATATACCCGGGTGTGCCGGGATGCGCGGCGGGGCGGCTGAGCTGCGAGCGCATGCTCAAATCGCCAGGGACCTGCGCCAGACCAAGATCGGCCACTTTCGCTGTGCCTTGTTGATCAAAGAGAATATTGGCAGGTTTCAAGTCGCGATGAACGACCTGCAGGGCGTGCAGCGCGGCCAAACCCTGAGCAACCTGCAGCCCGATCTGCAAAACGTCCGAAAGGGGCATAGGCTGGTTATCCTGGCGCTGGCGCTCAATCCGTTCAGCCAGTGTGCCGCCGGGGCAGTATTCCAGCACCAGGATCAATGTATCGCCGGCCTGCTCCCAATCCAGGGCGCGTACGATGTTCGGATGGTCAAGCCTTGCGCCCAGAGCCGCTTCAAGCTGGAAACGCTGGCGGCATTCCTGGAAGTCGCGGCTGCCGATACCGGGCATATCTTTGCGCAGCACCTTCAAGGCACGCGGCGCGTTAAGACCGATATGCGTAGCACGATAGACCTCGCCGAACGCGCCGCGCCCGATCAGGGCTTCCAGGCGGTATTTATTGAATAACAGACGAGCAGGCTGCGTGGGCATAAATGAACAATATTTCCTGGGTTTTCGCCGGGAGAAACGTCATCATTCCTTAAAATCAACTTACCTCCCGCTATGCGCACAGTACAGCAGTAATGATAACAGATGAGCACACAATGAGAGCTAACAGAATTGATGGTCAAGTTTGCTTGAACCACTGAGACACTGAGAAAAACTGAATTCACTGAACGCGTTCTTTTCAGTGTTTTCATCTTCCTTCAGTGTTTCAGTGATTCAAACCACTCATTGAATCACTGAAGCATTGAGAAGAACTGAAGCCACTGAACGCGTTCTTTTCAGTGTTTTCATCTTTTTTCAGTGTCTCAGTGATTCAAACCACTCATTGAATCACTGAAGCATTGAGAAGAACTGAAGCCGCTGAACGTGTTCTTTCCAGTGTACTCATCTTTTTTCAGCGGTTCAGTGATTCAACCATCTATTGAATCACTGAAGCATTGAGAAGAACTGAAGCCACTGAACGCGTTCTTTTCAGTGTTTTCATCTTTTTTCAGCGGTTCAGTGATTCAACCATCTATTGAATCACTGAAGCATTGAGAAGAACTGAAGCCGCTGAACGCGTTCTTTTCAGTGTTTTCATCTTTCTTCAGTGTTTCAGTGGTTCAAACATGCAGAAGATTAGCGGGCGCACCGAAAACCGAAGTAGATGGTCTGGCCACGAGGGTTGTTCCAGACGCGATTGGCAATCCGTAGGATCCAGGCTCCATCAATCCAAGCGCCGCCCCGCATGACCCGGTATTCACCATTCGTTAGCCCACTCGGGTTGCTTTCTGGCAAGCTTTGATAATACGTCTTGCTATACCAATCCACCACCCATTCCCACACATTGCCAGCCATGTCAAACAACCCATATCCATTCGCCCCAAAACTGGCGACAGGCGCGGTCCCACTTCTGCAGGTGGTAAATTGGGCGCCATTCTGCGCTCCTTTCTCGCAGGTAGGTTCTCCATCCCCCCACGGATAGGTTTTCCCTTCCAATCCTCCGCGGGCTGCTTTCTCCCATTCCGCCTCGGTCGGCAGCCGTCTGCCAGCCCATTTGCAGTAAGCCTGCGCCCCATACCAACTCACCCTAGTCACCGGGTGGTTTTCATAACTTGAAACGACCCGCCAGCCTCCGGGGGTTTTCAGGATCCGGGCATCATTGCTTTCTGCGATCCAGCTCACCCCCCCTTCCTGCCGGTTGCCTTCCTCATTTAGAAACGCAGCAAACATGACATTCGTCACCTCAGTCGTGTCCATCCAGAAGGCGTCCAGTGATACCGTATGGACCGGCTTTTCGTCATCATCGCCATTTTCGCTCCCCATCTGGAATTCACCCGCCGGGATGTAAGCCATTACCATCCCATCGGCAGGCGAAATCCAGGGTTCGACCAATTTGGCGCTGGTGGCTGTAGGGTTGGTTGCACCAGGATTGCGAAAGAGCCAAACCATCCCAATAACAAACGCCATCAAGAGAAAAAGCCCCATACCCACCCAAAACCCCATACCGATCGGACGCGCCGGCTTGTACGCCTCATCCTGCCCGACTTGTTTTTTTGTAAACTCATCCATCGATGGCTGATCCGACGAGGAAGGGGTTGGCGGTGCGGATGGGTGAATCGTCGGTTCGGCAGGAACTGTCGGAATTGAAACTACCTTTTCCAAACCGCTTGCTGCCGCGGCAAATTCCCCGGCATCCTTGAAACGCATCTCCGGGTCGCGCTGTAAGGCTCGCCTGAGCAGCGCTTCCAAGCCTTCCGGCGCATCCGCGGGCAGCCAATCCGGGTCGAAATCGGGTTCCAGCACCAGGTGGCGCGTGATCACCTGGTCGGGCGTATCGCCCGGGAAGAGCAGCTTGCCGCTCAACATTTCATAAAACATGCTCGCTAACGAATACACGTCGGTAGCTGGGCAGGCAGGCGGCTTGCCCAGCCACAATTCCGGCGCCTTGTAATACGGCGTGCCGACTGTGCCGAGACTGGAGGCGCTGCCGCTCGAAAGCGAGGCGGCTTTGGCCAGCCCAAAATCGCTCAACACGGCCTGCCCATCCGCCCCAAACAGGATGTTGCCCGGCTTGAGATCGCGGTGCACCAGCCCCTGGGTATGAGCCATCTGCAACCCGGCGCAGACCTGCTGGATAATAACTGCGGCTTCGGCATATTTCAATCGCCCCTTCTTCAGCAGGCGTTCCTGCAGCGAACCGCCGGGCATGTATTCCATCGCGATGAAGAAGCGCCCTTCCACCTCGCCGACCTCGTACACCCCAACCAGGTTGGGATGGCGGAAGCGGGCCGAGACGCGCGCCTCCTGCTGAAAGCGTTCCAGAAATTCCATATCTGCGGCTAATGCGGCATGCAGCACTTTCACAGCCACCGGGCGTTCTAAGGTGCGGTCCTCCGCCCGGTAAACAGTGCCAAAGCCGCCTCGTCCGAGCGGTTCGAATAGCTCATATTTTCCCAGAGTGGTCATCTATCCTCCTATACAATGGAACTCGGTTCACGGCTTGGGTAAGCGGCGTGTCTCGCCGCACTGCGGGCAGGCCCCGGTCTTACCGGTCAGATCATAACCGCATTTGGCGCAGGCTTCCCCACCTGGTTTTGGCTGCGAGCCTTGCATCAGGCGCATCAGCAGGCGCAGGATCAACGCGAGCGAACCGCCGCCGATCGCCAATGTCAAAATGATGTTGATCGGGCTGGCCAGGATGAATTGCAGGACGATCTGGATCCCGGACGGCGGCGGCGGAGAAGAGGCAGTCGCGGTTGGCGCCGGAATGGGTGTGTGCGTGGGCAGCAGCAGCGGCGTCGCACTGGGGACGGCCGTTGGGCTGGGCGGCAGGCTGGTCTGCGTGGCGGGTATATTTGTCGGCGGGATCAACGGCAGCGGTCCGAAATCCAGCCCCGCTTCGGCTGATCCGTGCGGGCCGTTGAACTGGACCTTCAGCGTGTGCCCCAGGCCATCCGCGGGCAGATTGGAGGTGTAGCTCAAGGTATATTCGGTCTTCAGCACCGCCGCCATTTCGCTGTAAAGCTGAGCCAGCTCGGACGAGCGCGGCGCAGCCCGAAACAGCCCTCCGGTCTGGCCGGTGAGCCGCTGCAGGTAGGGCAGGTCGATCTGGTTGCCCAGCCCGACCACGAAAAAGGGCACATGCGCCTGGCGAGCTAGCTCAATCGCCTGGGCCGGCTCGCCGACCTCGGCTGGCTCGTTGCGCCCATCCGAGAGCAGCAGGATGGCCCGGTTGCCGGGCGGAAGGCCGGCGAATAGCCCCACCGCCTTGGCAGCCGCGTTGTAGAGCTGGGTCTGCCCGCTGGCCTGCAAGCCCTCGATCAGGTCATAGGCGGGGGTCAGGTCGGTCGAGAAGGCCAGCTCGCGCTGCGGATCGAGACCCTGCGGAGCCAGCGGATCGGAAAAGGCCAGCAATGCCACCTGATCCCGGCCAGGCTGCAATTTGTCGAGGAAGCGGGCGGCGGCATCCTGGGCGTCGTCGAGCGGCTGCCCGCCCATGCTGCCAGAGACATCGATCACCAGCGCCACCCAAACCGGCGCCTGGTTGTCTTCGCTCAGCGCGTCCGCTTGGAAGCTGGCCCCGCCATCCTCTTGCAGCGTGAACTGCCCGGCGGCCAGCCCGCTCAGCGGCAGACCGCTGGCGTCCCAGGCGCTCAGGTGGATGCTCACCTCGGGGAAACGGCTGTAGTCGATCCAGTCAATGAAGATCGCCGCCGAGGGCGATTGGGCCTGCGCTGCGATCAGCGGCAGCCCGCAAAGCAAACCGATCAGCAAGAACAAAGATAGCGTTTTCATCCGACCTCCTATGATATTGAACCACTGAAGCGCTGAGAAGAACTGAAGCCACAGATCGCATCCTTTCAGCTCCTTCATCTTTTTTTCAGAGTTTTTCGGTTTTCCTCAACACCTCAATGTTCCAGTAGTCCAATGTTTCAATTCACCAGACGCTTGATTTGCAGCTTTGTAGAACCAAAATTGAGCAGCAATCCCACTTTGTAACCCGATGCTTTCAAATAAGATAACGCCTGAACAAAATCCACTTCCTGCAGATCTGAACGGGCTTTGATCTCGACCATTACACCTTCAATCAAAAAATCCACCCGTTTCCTTCCA
Organism: uncultured Chloroflexia bacterium; assembly: GCA_963788145.1. Lineage (GTDB taxonomy): Bacteria > Chloroflexota > Anaerolineae > Anaerolineales > UBA4823 > UTCFX2. The sequence goes on from CAWBFQ010000002.1 coordinate 305,434, forward strand.
ACCTTCACACCACGATAAAGCACATCGATCCAAACTTCCCGGTTGGATTCCAGCCCTTGAGCTTGCAACTCAAGCGCCAGAGAGCGCTGATAGATAACCTCCTCAAAACCCGGCCCCAAATTGCGGTGAACATCGGTCGCCGCGGCAATAATCCGTGAGGTCACCTCAGAGAGCGGATATTCCTTGTTGACGTATGCGTCTGTCAAATTCTTTGCTCCATTGAAACACTGAAGCACTGAAAAGAACTGACATCACTGATCGTTCTTTTCAATGTTTTCATCTTCTTTCAGCCTCTCAGTGTTTCAGTGTTTTCATCCTTTTTCAGCGCCTCAGTGTTTCGATCCACCGATTGAACCACTGAAGCACTGAGAAGAACTGACATCACTGACCGCGTTCTTTTCAGTGTTCTCATCTTCTTTCAGCCTCTCAGTGTTTCAGTGCTTTCATCCTTTTTCAGCGCCTCAGTGTTTCGATCCACCGATTGAACCACTGAGACAATGAGAAGTACTGAAGCCACTGAGCGCGTTCTTTTCAGTGTTTTCATCTTCTTTCAGCCTCTCAGTGTTTCATTGTTTTCATCTTTTTTCAACGCCTCAGTGTTTCGATCCACCGATTGAACCACTGAGACACTGAAAAGAACTGAATTCACTGAGCACGTTCTTTTCAATGTTTTCCTCTTCTTTCAGCCTCTCAGTGTTCTCATCTTTTTTCAATGCCTCAGTGTTTCGATCCACCGATTGAACCACTGAGACACTGAGAAGTACTGAAGCCACTGACCGCGTTCTTTTCAGTGTTTTCATCTTCTTTCAGTTTCTCAATGTGTCAATGTTCTCATCTTTTTTCAGCGCCTCAGTGTTTCGATCCACTCATTGAACCACTGAAGCACTGAGAAGAACTGACATCACTGACCGCGTTCTTTTCAGTGTTCTCATCTTCTTTCAGCCTCTCAGTGTTTCAGTGTTTTCATCCTTTTTCAGCGCCTCAGTGTTTCGATCCACCGATTGAACCACTGAAGCACTGAGAAGAACTGACATCACTGACCGCGTTCTTTTCAGTGTTCTCATCTTCTTTCAGTTTCTCAATGTGTCAATGTTCTCATCTTTTTTCAGCGCCTCAGTGTTTCAACCTGCCAGCCCATTAAACCACTGAGACACTGAGAAAAACTGACCTCACTGACAAAATCTTTCTCATCACTTTATCTCCTCTCAGCGCCTTAGCATTTCAGTCTTTTCAGTGCTTTCATCTTTTTTCAGTATTTCAGTGTTTCAAACATGGAGAAAATTAGCGGGCGCAACGAAAACCGCTGCCGTAGTACCGGTAGTCCGGGATGCTCCAGAAGCGATTGGCAGCACGCAGGAGCCAGGCTACATAGTCCCAGGAGCCGCCCCGCAGCACGCGATACTCGCCGCTCGTTGGCCCGCTCGGATTGCTTTTTGGTGAGGTTTGATAATAGGTTGCATCGTACCAATCCGCCACCCACTCCCACACATTCCCGGCCATATCGAACAGCCCATACCCATTCGCTCCAAAACTGGCTACCGGCGCGGTATTGTCATTACATCCACTGTATTGAGCGCCGTTCGCTGCTCCTTCCTGGCAGGTGGGTACTTCATTCCCCCACGGATAGGTTTTTCTTTCCAATCCGCCGCGGGCCGCCTTCTCCCACTCCGCTTCGGTCGGCAGGCGCCTGCCCGCCCAATCGCAATAGGCTTGCGCTCCATACCAGCTCACCCCAATCACCGGATGGTTTTCATAACCCGAGCTAACTGTCCAGCCCCCGGAATGATTCCCTATCCGAACCCAGGACTCTTCCGCCAGCCAATTCACGCCGCCTTCCTGCTGGTTGCCTTCGCTGTTTAAAGAGCGCGTACATCGCGTTGGTTACCTCAGTCGTGTCCATCCAGAAGCCGTCCAGGGATATCGTATGGATCGGTTTTTCGTCGTCATCGCCATTTTCGCTGCCCATCTGGAACTCCCCAGCCGAGATGTAAGCCATCACCATCCCATCCACCGGCGAAGTCCAGGTTTCGCCCAGGCTGGCGTTCGCTGGAGACGATTAATGTGGACGGAGGCGGCTCCGGTGTGAGGATGATGGGCCGCCGGAATCCGCCGGTAATCCAGGCAAGAAACATCAGGGTGAGCAATCCAACCCCGCCTGTCAGCAAAAGCTGCCAGCGCGGCCTGGCGCCGGGTCTTGCCTCTTGTTGTTGCTCAATCCGGGGTATCTCAGATGTCGCATCTGGCTCTCCAGATCGCTCTGGGGTGAAAACAGCAGCTGCATTCACGATCTCAGATACTTTGATGTCGATATGTTCCAGCGAGTTCAGCGCGAGCACAACGAAACTCTCCCGCCTTCGCAAAGCGCTCCTCCGGGTCGCGCGACCAGCGCCTTGCGCCAGCACGCTCTCGATCCCCTCAGGGACGCCCTCCGGCCAGGTTTCCGGGATACTGCGGGCCGTCCAGCATGTGGCGGGTCATCACTTCCGGCGGGCTTTCGCCCTCGAACAAAGCCTGCCCGGTCAGCATTTCATAGAACACGCACGCCAGGCTGTACACATCCGTAGCCGGGGTGGCTGGCTTGCCGCGCCAGATTTCCGGGGCGATATATTGAGGCGTGCCGATCATCCCGCCGCTCGCGCTCAGCGACATGCTCGACGTGCCGACCAGCGCCTTGGCAAAGCCGAAATCGGCCAGCCGGGCTGCGCCGTCCGCCTCAAACAGGATATTGCCCGGCTTGACGTCTCGATGCACCAGCCCCTGGGCGTGGGCGTAATCCAGCGCCGAGGCGATCTGGCGCAGCGTTTCCAGCGCCTGCGGATAGGGCAGACGCCCGTCCCGCTCCAGCCGGTCTTTGAGCGAACCGCCGGGCAGGTACTTCATCGCCAGGAAATAGCGCCCGTCCACCTCGTCCAGTTCATAGACCGGGACGATGTGGGGATGCTCCAGTTGCGCCGCGGTCTGGGCTTCGCGGCGGAAGCGGGCGATGAACTGCGGGTCGGCGGTCAGCGCCGGGTGCAGGATCTTGACCGCCCGCTGCACGTCCAGCACGCTCTCACGCGCCAGGTAGACCGTGCCATAGCCGCCCGAGCCGAGCGGTTGCAGGAGTTCGTATTTGCCGAGTTAAAGTCATTTCACCTCATCCAGTTTTCATATAAAAATAATCCTTCAAATCATTCGAACGATCCATTAAATCACTGAGACACTAAAAGAACTGAACCCACTGAACACGTTCTTTTCAGTGTATTCATCTTGTTTGGTGACTCAATGATTCTCATCTCTTTCTGTGCCTTTATCTTTCTTCAGTGTTTCAGTGGTTCAAACATGGAGAAGATTAGCGGGCACAACGGAAACCGACAAGGTTGTTATACTGGTAGTTCGGGAGGTCCCAGAGGCGATTAGCAGCACGTATGCCCCAGGCTTCATCAGGCCGGAGCCACCCCGCAGCACACGGTACTCGCCGCTCGCCGGGCCAGCAGGATTGTTTTTGGATGAACTTTGGTAATAGGTCTCGCTATACCAATCCGCAACCCACTCCCAGACATTCCCCGCCAGGTCGAAATATTCCATACGGGCTGACACCTAGCGGATAGCTCCCCACCGGCGGGCGCGGTGAACTGGTAGCCATCGTCTACGTTTTTATCCTCCCAAATACCTCCAGGCTGCGGTCGGCGAAATTTACCAGCTCGCCATTTGGGGCCTGCTCCCCCCCATGGGTAGGTGCGCTCCATCGGTCCGCGCGGGCTGCCTTTTCCCACTCCGCCTCGGTCGGCAGCCGCCCGCCCACCCACTCGCAATAGGCTTTGGCGTCCTGCCAACTCACCTGCACCACCGGGTGATCTGTCGAGAAGTCAATGCTGCTGTCTTGACCCTGCGGATGGCGCCAATCCGCCCCGCTGGTATCTTTCCACTCCTTTGCTTGCAAGTCAAATACCCAGCCGTTGCCCTCTTTTCCTGCAGCCGTTTGATAGCCGGTTGCATTGACGAATTGCTCAAACAAGGCGTTCGTCACCTCGGTCACGTACATCCAGAAGCCGTCCAGGGATACCGTATGTACCGGTTTTTCGTTGTCATCGCCAGCCTCGCTGCCCATCTCGAACTCACCCGCCGGGATGTAGGCCATCAGCATGCCGTCTATTGGCGAGGTCCAGGTATCGCCTTTCTTTGCGGTCGCTGGCGGAATCAAAGCAGATGTGGGAGTTGGTATGGCGGTCAAAGTCGCCGCTGAGGAGGTAGCTCTCTCTTGATCTGCATCCGCAGTGGCAAGACTGGATTGTGTGGCCATAGCAGCCGTTGCTTGCACCACCGCCGCTTCCGCCGTGGCTTGATACGCTTTCGTTGCCGCCAACCGGGTGGCTTCCATCCAGGCGATCTCCGTTTGCGCCGCGGCGGTCTGCTGCTTCTGCTCCGCCAGGCTGGCCTCCGTCGCCGCGCTGCTCATTTTCCAGGTCAACGGCGACCGCAGCAGCGGTCTGTTCCGCTTTTCGTTTGGAGTTCGCCCGCCAGCAGCGTGAGGCCAATCACCAGGACGACTGCGCCGAGCGCCAACGTCAGCATTACAAGCCCCAGCGAGGCATTCCCGGCCTGGCTGGTCGGGCGGTTGTTTTCAGACCGGCAGGAACAGGCTGGTCGATGGGCGGCGGAGCGGGTTTCTCCACCACGGAGGGCTTTTCCTGCTCCACCGGCGCTTCCACCGCGGCGGGCGGCTTTACAGTCGGCTGCGGCTGCACCGGTTGGATTTTCTGCAATCCGCCCAGCGCCGCAACCAGCGCACCGGCGCTCTGCAAGCGCTCATCAGGGTCGCGCTGGAACGCCTGCGCCAGCACATACCCAACACCCTGCGGCACGTCCTCCGGCCACGCTTCCGGCAACTCAGCCCCCTTCAACACATGGCGGGTCATGATCACCGGCGGGGTCTCGCCTGCGAACAACACCTGCCCGGTCAGGGCCTCATAGACCACACACGCCAGGGCATATTGATCCGTCGCGGGTGTGGCCGGCTTGCCCTCCCAGATCTCCGGGGCGATATAGGATGGCGTGCCAAGCACCGCGCCGGTGTGGCTGGTCAGCCCGGTGCTCATCATCGCCCGGGTCAGGCCAAAATCGGTCAGGATGAAGTCGCCCTCCGGCGTGCGCAGGATGTTGCTCGGCTTGACGTCCCGGTGCAGAAAGCCCTGCCCGTGTGCGTAATCCAGCGCCGAGCCGATCTGCTCGGCCATCTTCAAGGTATCTTCCCATGAAAGCGGGGCATTCTCTTTCAGGATTTTATCCAGCGACTGTCCAGGATAGAAGCGCATCGCGATAAAGTAGCGCCCCTCGGCCTCGCCCATATCCAGCACGGTGGCGATGTTCGGGTGAAACAAGCCGGCTGCCGAGCGCGCCTCGTGGATGAAACGCTCGAAGGCCGCCGCGTCCACCACCAGCGAGGGCTTGAGCACCTTGAGCGCGACTTCACGCCCCAGCACCTCATCTCGGGCGCGGTACCACGTCCACGGGTCGCGCCTGAGCCGAGCAGTTGAGATTAATTCGTATTTGCCGAGTGTGGGTTTACCATCTTTGTTTTTCCTGACACAACGAAATCCCATAAAATATTAACTATCGCTGGGATCATGGCACAGCTATGACGCTGCCGCAGCCAATACATGAGCCAATGGTCCATTTCGAATATCGGGTGGAAATCCTCCTAGAGCCGGTTGGATTTCGATAGGGTGATTGTTTAAAGTATATCCCTGATCTGCCCCGAGGCCCATGGTAGAACCTATCCAGCCAATCCAATCGTCCCCACGGGCTATCACTATCAGATATCAACCAAACCTCCCAATTATCACCATTACCATCGTTGATCGTGCAAGTACATCCCAAAACCAGGGATGCCGTGCACCAAGCGCACTAAAAAACCAGCAAATTTGGAGATTCCCGGTTATGAACTGTTTCCCCAGGGGAAGAATCGTCCATCGTTCCTCGAGCAGCTTTTTCCAATTCTGGGCGGTAGGAAGCCTACGTCCTGCCCACTCACAAAAATCCTTCGCTTGGAACCAATCCACATTCATTACCGGATAATCATCAATTCCTTATTGAAGAAATAATACTTCCGCGAATTTGATTTCCTTTCACTAGGCGGAGAACAACCACCTGTCATCCGATACACGTTTTATAAAAACATTCCGAAAATGAATTTGTTACTTCAGTTTGATCAACCCAAAATGTGATCCAAGTAAACGACAGTGGGAAAGCGTTGCATTGTCCATCACCAAACCAGGAGATTTTGAAATTTCAACGATGGATCTATTGAGGAATATGATCTGGACAATATGTTCTCAATTGAGCCCATCAAGAATTCACCCTCAGGAACATACACAAGCGGCATATTATCCTTCTCGGACAAGACAATGGATCCTATTCCTAGAGTAGCTTCAACAGTCGGAGCAATTTGGTTGGAAGTAGGTTCAGGTGTAAATGTGAGCGTTACTTCTTTTTCCGCTATTAGAACAGTCTTAGTTGGATTATTAAGAACAGGTGTAGTTGATATAACCACCGGGGTAACGATCATCACTTGTTCAGTGGGTACTAGTTCAGACGAGGATGAAATGATATTTTTAAGCTGGGCGGAAATGGCTACACACACTATTACGATCAGAATAAACACCCGTCCAATGATCAGCGGTACATTGGAACTCTTCCGCTGTGGAGAATGTACTGGTAACGTCGATGGAACTGGCCGAGATACGTTTTGCATCTCGCTGGAGTGATGTTCTTTTGGATTGACTTTCGCAGATTCTTCAGCCCACGTATGCCAATTCCTTGTTCAGAAGGAGCGGCTGTTGGTTTTGCCCTTTCAATCTCAGCTTCTTCTCGAGAAGGTTGTTTAAATTCATCGATTTTAATCCCATCGCTTGCTGGCAGAGCGACTCCCAAATATGTCGCTGTATTAAACTCCTTAAGCTTTAACACAAATTCCAAGGAATTCGGGTACCGTCTGGCTGAATCTTTATCGAGCGCATTCCGTATAACATTCGTAACGCCGACCGGCGTCCCCTCCGGCCACGCTTCCGGCAACTCGGCTCCCTTCAACACATGGCGGGTCATGATCACCGGCGGCGTTTCACCCGCGAACAGCACCTGCCCGGTCAGGGCTTCATAGACCACACAAGCCAGGGCATATTGATCCGTCGCGGGTGTGGCTGGCTTGCCCTCCCAGATCTCCGGGGCGATATAGGATGGCGTGCCAAGCACCGCTCCGGTGTGGCTGGTCAGCCCGGTGCTCATCATCGCCCGGGTCAGGCCAAAATCGGTCAGGATGAAGTCGCCCTCCGGTGTGCGCAGGATATTGCTCGGCTTGACATCTCGATGCAAAAAGCCCTGCCCGTGGGCGTAATCCAGCGCCGCGCCGATCTGCTCGGTCATCTTCAAGGTATCTTCCCACGAAAGCGGGCCATTCTCCTTCAGGATTTTATCCAGCGACTGGCCGGGATAGAAGCGCATCGCGATAAAGTAGCGCCCCTCGGCCTCGCCCATATCCAGCACGGTGGCGATGTTCGGTTGAAACAACCCGGCCGCCGAGCGCGCCTCGTGGATGAAACGCTCGAAGGCCGCCGCGTCCACCACCAGCGAGGGCTTGAGCACCTTGAGCGCGACTTCGCGCCCCAGCACCTCATCACGGGCGCGGTACACGTCCGCGGTCGCGCCCGAGCCAAGTAGTGAGATCAGTTGGTATTTGCCGAGAGTTTTTGCATCCATGTCAACCTCTTGAATTCTTGATCCTGGTTATCCAGCCCCGCAGGGTTTAGAGAACCCTGCGGGGCTATTTTATAAATCAAAGCTCGCCTTCAAATTTCTTGCCGCAGAACGGGCAGAAGCGTTTGGTTACTTCCACCTGCCGACCGCATTGCATGCAGGTCCGGGTCTCGACCGGCCCGGAATCCTGACCGGCAGGTGGATAGCTCACCGTCCCACCTCCCGGCGAAGTGATGATCACCTGGGGGTTGCCCTTGTTGGAGGCCTGGGCGACGTCGCGGGCGATCTGGGCGGCAGTCTGCAAACCGGTCTCGTACATGTCCTTTTGCAGCTGGCCTTGCTCGCGAGCGGTTTCGCGCTGCTTCTCCAACTGGTCTTGCAGTTGGGTGTACATCTGGTCATAGAGCGCTTTCATCTCTTCCCGGCTGGCGCTGTTTTTGCTGGCTAGCAGTTCAGCCAGCGCTTTGGCCGCCTCCGGCGAGCGCTCGGAAACCCGCGCCAGGATCGCCTCCGGGCTCATCTCCTTCATCGCCTCGGTCTCGCTCAACTCTTTAATCATGCGGGCGTTTTCTGGATTGGCCAGCACCATCGCCCCGGCCTGTCCGAAGGCTTTCAGCAACTCGATCCGAGAAAGCTCAAAATCTTGCTCAGCTTTCTTTCTTTCCAAATCCTGCACATGCTTCTCACGCATCTCGCGCAGGCGCAGATCAACCTCCTGCTGCTGGGTGCGCAGGCGCATTTCCAACTGTCGGTTTTCGATCTCGAGCTGGTTCAGCGCGCGTTGGTGCTCCTTGCGCAATTCCTGGGCATCCATCTTCTCGAGCATCAGCAGGCCAAATTCGGCTTCCAGCCGGTCGGCTTCGAGCTCTTCGCGGCGGGTCTGAGCCTGAGCTTTGGCGTCTTCGACCCAGCGGATACGGGCGTCCAGCTCGTCCATCTTCTGCTGCTCGCGGCGGAAGTCGTTCTGCATCCGGTCGACCTTGATTTGCAATTCGGCTCGCTGCAACTGGATATAGAACGATTCTTCCACCCGGCGGCGCTCCAGGCGGGCGTTGAACTCGAAATCCTGCTCGCTCAGGTCTTGGCGCAGCTTCAATTCAGCTATGCGCAATTCATAGCCCTGCTCCAGGTCCAGCCGAGCCAATAGATGCGTACGCGCCCGCTCGTGATCCTGCTTTTCCTCGTCCCAGGTGCGCAGCAATTCTTGGCGCTCATGCTCACGCAGCAACTTCTCGCGGTCGATCTCGTCCATGAATCGCTCGAAATCAGCCGTGGAGCGCACATCGTTCATCCGGTCGCTCAACACCGCCTGGCGCATACGCTGATACAGTTCCACCCGGCGCTCTTCCAACTCCACCTTGCGGGTTTCATCCGCCAGGGTGAGCAGGTCGGTGTTTTTCTGCACCTCCTGATAGCGGCGCTGAAAGTCCAGGTTGGTCTCTGCCCGGCGCAGGTCGTATTCCTTGCGCAGGTCCTCCAGCCTGGCCTGGGATTCCAGATCCAAACCGGTTTCTTGCTCGGCTTTGCGCAGCTTGACCTCTGCCATGATCTTATCGGCAGCCATATCTTTGTCGAGCAGGTTGGCGTCAGCGTATTTTCCCTGGATGGCCTCGAACGGCTCCAGGTTCAATTCTGCCGTGCGTACCTGGATGAAATGCAGCCCGCTTTGGGCGAAGGTGGTGCGCAGCGCTTCTTCCAGCGCGATCTCGAGGCGCGCCAGTTGGGATGGGTCGTCAGCCAATTCTTGCAAGCTGTGCTGGCGCAGCCAGCGGTCGGCGACCGCGATGATTTCCGGATAGAGGTACTGGCGCACATCCTCTTTGCTCAGGCGCTCGCGGCTGGAGAGCATGTTGACCACGAACTTGCCAGGGTCGCCGATATCCACCTGCAGGCGCAACGTCAAGCCAATTGGCAGCGGGTCGCTGGTGAAGCGCCCGCCCAGGTGAAACTCCAGGTCAGCCGGAGTGACATCCACCAGCAAGGCGGTGACATGGGCCGGGATTGCCCCGGTGATCCAATCACGCGCCCGCAGAAGGATATTATCCATGGTATAAAGACCCGGCGGCATGATCCCGTGGGTTGCGCCGTGCTCCAGGATCATCGCATTGGTGCCCATCTCCACGTTCAGACCGCGCCGCAGCAGACCTTGCAGGTCATCCACCACCACCCGCACAGCAAATTCATCCGGCCTGCGCGCCCAGCGGTTGCGCTGCACGTCCGCGACCGCGCTCTCTTCCAGGCTGCGACCGCAGTTGCCGCAGAAAGCCGCGTCGCCGCGGTTCTCGAACCCGCAATTCCCGCAGCGACGGATACCACCCGCCATGCGCTCCCCGCATTCGCCGCAAAAATTGACGTCTTTCGCCACCTCTGCGCCGCAATTAGGGCAAGTACGTACATTTTTAAAGATCATGACATCCTCCTGTTTTCTTCAGCACGGATTATCCAAATTGATTCCGAATCGATCATAACCAATGTTGCAACCAACGCTATGCAGTGACTCGATAGGGTTGCTGCTGTTCCAGACTCGATTTGAGCGTCTGGCTACGGTTCTCAAACCGGTTGAGATAACCTTCCAGCCGACTCTCGATCTGATCCAAGACCGCCGGGGAGATCGCGGGGGTCTGAGTATCATCCTTGACCACCTGGCGGACGTCCTCGACCAGCGCCATGGTGCGCACCAGCAGATGCTCATCATAATCCAAATATTCCTGCCAGGCCTGGCTGCCAATTTTCAAATCCGAAAGGTAAGGCGCTGAGCCGATCTGCATATCCTGCACCGCCAACGAGACCTGCTCAAAGCGGCCTTCCAGTCGGCGGATTTTCAGAGCCAGGTCTTCCCGGCCAGACTGGTAAACCTTGGCCCGCCAATCGTATAGCATGCTGCGAGCGTGATTCAGATCCTGGCTGCACTGCTGGCGCACCAGGGCGTCGATCCGCTCGCGTTTTCCGCCGGTAGGCCGATCCATCAATGTCACACCTTGCGAGACCCATTCTTCCTGGCGGTAGCGTTCTTGCTTGAGGATCAGGGCGCGCAGGCTCTCGAACAATATCCCGATCGCCGCCACCCACAGGGCAGTCAGCACTTCCCAAGGGCGATCCCAGCCATACTGATGCGAAAAAGAGAGCACCAGTTGGGTCAGTAGATATGCCACCAGCAACGTGAACGCCATCCACAAGGCCCGTCGCAACCACCACAAGCGGGGCGCAGTTGCCTCGTCCGGTAATTCGTCCTCTCGATCCTTGCCCGAGGCGAGGTCCAACAGCCGCTCGATCAACCAGGCGCGCCTTACGGCTGCGCCGGCCGCCTCGCTGTTAGCCCATAGGCGCAGGCTGAGCGGACGGCTCGGAAACGGGCTCGTAGAGACTTCCGATGTCTTTGATATCTCGGAAGTCTGGACCAGACGCAGCCCGGCTTGTTCCAACAGACCCGGGTCTACCTGGCGGATGAAATCCTGTAATTGGGCCTGGTTTTCGATCTCGGCCATCTTTTGATCCAATTCCACCTGCTGCAAGCGCTCGCGCAGCATCTGAACCTTCTCGGCGATCTCTGCCTTGTCGCTGCTCAAGCGGAAGGAGAGCACCTCCATTGAAAGAGCCTGCAGACCAGAACGGGTCAGATGTGGCTGCAGGCTTTGCAGGGCTTCAGAGGCCAGCCGGGAGGTGGGCAGCCCGCGCGCCAGGTCATCGGCGGCGTATTGCTTGACGAGTGGACCGAGGGCTTCGCTGAGCGGCAATCCACTCAGATCGAGCACCGGACCTGCGATCGTACCGGTCATGATGACCACGGTCTCGAAGAAGCGCCGCGGGTCGACGACTTGAAACTGCCCGCTCAGACTAACATCTAGCAATTGCCCATCGCCGCTGAGCAGATGACCGGAGAGCAGCCAGCCCGAGAAAGGCTGCGCCGGCACATACCCGGCCTTCATTCCCGCGCCCTCCACCCGTCAGGCGCTTGAAAGCTGGTAAGATCAGGCGTTTCCCCTCCGGAAAAGTGCGGCTTGTCTGATCCGGATAGATCACCACACCCAGGCGATTTGGGGGAATGATCAGCCATTTTCCGACCGCCCCGGGAAGGTCTTCCAGCCGATGGATCCTGCCAAGCGGCGTAATTTGGATTGTTTTTGAGTTCATTTTTTCACACTCCTTCCAATAATTCCGTCTAATCGGATAAGCGCAAGCGTTGTGATCCAACAGTTCATGCTGATTTGAGTTCTGATGGCGCGATTAAGCTCAATTCTTGCTCCGTCCGCTGGGCTAAAGCACGCGGGTTATTGCGATCGGCGCCGAGCGGGAGTTTGCTCAAGATTGCCAGACGGGTATCCGGGTTCAAGGCCGGGTCTTTCTGGATCAGGTAATTCAGGTCGGTCAGCCCGACTTGACCAGGGACGAGATCGATGTTGAGGGCAATCAGCGCGGCGTAAGGCACGCACACCGGCCCCAGGTTTTGCTCGGCCTGGTTCAGCAGACAGTTTCCTAGTACATAACGCAACGGCAGGCCGCATTTCTGATGGATATAGGCATCAAAACGGGCTGGATCCAGATTGTTCAGATAGCTCTGCGGAGATTGCAGAACCAACATGGCTTGCTGGATATCGGTCTTGGCATGCGCCTGACCATCGAACAAGATGGTTAATACGTCAATCAACAAGTTGCTGGCTGATTCTCCAAACTCCAATACAAAAGGTAAATCCTGGATCACTTTCAGCAGATCATCCGGATCGAAGATTTCACCTAATTTGCTCTCAAAAAGCAACGCTGCCAACAGATTAGCAATCCAGGTGGACCAGCCCTCCTCCGTGATCAGCGAATAGCGCAGGAGTGTATCCGAAAGCTCATATTGCAAATTTATCGCCGGGTCTTGGGATGTGCGTAGGTGGAAGTCGCGGGCAAATTGCAGTTTGCTCCGTCCCAAGCGACCCTCTACCTGTCCCAGGCGGGAATGGGAGGCCAGAAATCCATGCCCCAGCCACTCGTGCAGGATGGTCTTGACCACCTCTGGATATTGCCACAAATCTTGATATATTTCAGCCGCAGGTTTACTGTATCGAGATCGTTCAAACGACCAACCATTGATGAAGCAGCCCTGATCAGGCAAGAACACGCCCTGCGAGTGGGTATCTCCGCTTTGAAGCATGGCGTCTCGAATCCGATTTCGCTCGATTTCAGAGAGGTCATTATCTTTCAGGATGGCATCTAAATATTGTTCGAGGGTGAAACAGAAAACCACCTGTTCAGCGATATGGAGCGATGAAAAAGAAACCAGACCGAAAATCCGGTCAAAGAATTCTTGGATTTTTCGAAACAACTCCGAACCACCCACAGTGAGGCGGGCTGGTTGAGTGGGCGCGAGCTCGCGCAGATAGGCGCCCGGCTTCGGGAGGGTCAATTCCGCGGCCGGGCTGCTGCGGGAGCGCATTTGGCTCTCCTGCAGGGTCTGCTGGCGCATGCGCCGCAAATCCTCCTCCATTTGGCGCTGGTGTTGTTCAATCGATTGGTCCAGCTTCTTTTCAAATCCGGCACGGATATCATCAATTGGGCTCATCCTTTCACCTCTATCAGATCTTCAACTGGATTTGCGCCGGTGGTTTTCCACCGGAAGCTCATTCCCGCAAGCCTGGCAGAACTTCAAACCAGCTTCCACCGGCAGGCTGCAATTTGGGCATTGCCTGGCCGCGCCGCCCTGAACATCAGGCGGTTGCAAGCTCACGCTGCCACGCTGGATTTCGACCCGTCCGCCTTTTTGAGCGCCGCTCTCGATATTATCCCCGCCAACATATGTGCCCTGCACATAGGTTTGGGCGTGGATCACCACCGGCGAGCCGCTGCTGGGCGATTCTCCCTGCCGCCGCACTTCGACCGGTTGGCTCAATTTATCGCTAAAACTCTGCCCCTTGTTATCCTGCCAGAACCATTCAAGCACCAGCGCCACCGCTTCCCCGACACTGTCCTTCTTAGGGCGTAGAAAGAGCTTGATCTCCCTGACACTGTTCGGCGCCAGGTGTGGGACACGCACCAGGGTATTCGTCTCTTCAACCTCAAATCGCCCGGCAGCCGGCTGGATGCGAACATCATGGGCAACACCATAGCCAACATTCTTCACCATCAAGGTGAACATGTTAAACTCCATCTCACGAAAGGTGGATGAAGATCCTCCTTCCAGCAAAATGAGCGGCTGATGGTTGTATCGAATGGCTTGATAACGGCAGTAGTCATATTGATCTTCAAGCCCATGCTGGTAATATTGATTGGCGGCCAGTTGATACAGTCGGGCAATTGCCGGCTCGTCATGCGGGTTTCGCTGCTCAGCCTGCATCGCCGCCCGTTGATAGGCCTCGGCTGCTTTCAACGCTTGCCCCAATTGCGCCTGGGCTTCCGCCTCTTGCTGGAAGCGCCCCAGACCGCGAGCCAATTCGGCCAGACGCGGCAGGCTCCAGGTTTCGATGGAGGCCGCGTTCAGATGAATCAGCGCTTCAAGCTCCAGCTCTTTTTCACCAGCCTGCTGAAATAAGTCAACCGCCAGGCGAACCTCGCCCTCCTCGAGCGCCAACCGACCTGCCGAGACCGACTGACCTAGCTCGCGCAAAGTCTCGATTTTCTTCAAGTCATCCGGCATCCCTTCGATCAAGCGCTGGATGGCTACTGGGTCGTCCAGGCGGCGATAGACATTGATCGCTTCCAGGAACGAGCCGGAAATCTCATAATAATAGGCTGCCCTGGTGAGATCGCCAGCCGCTTCAAAGCGTCGGGCTGCTTCCAGATGATCGCCCAGCTCAATCAGAGTTAAGGCCTGGTTTGGAAGGTCGCTGGCCAATTCGAAATATTTCAGCGCCTGCGAATGCAGGCCGACGGCGCGCCCCAATTCACCAGCCTCGGCGTACAGGTGAGCGTGATCGAGCAGGATCAGCGCTTTTAGCGGCTGCTGCAGGCGCTCGCGATAAATCATTGCCGCCTGCTGAAAATCGCCGCACAACGCCAGAGAGGCGGCAGCCAATTCGTAATCGCCGCGCTCCAGGTATATTGTCGGGTCGCAGATCTGCTCTGGCGCTTCGGCGATCTGGATCGCCGAGACTCGCCCGCTCCAGGTTCCCACCAGCAGCATACCATTCGCCGGGGTCAACTCCATCCGGGGCGGCTCTTCCTCACCGCCAATCATGGACTGCCAGTGCAGACGGCCATCCTGCGGGTCGCAGGCTAACAGGCTGCCATCGTCACAGCCGAGTAAGAGAATCCCCTCCGTCAGCAGCGGGGTCAGACGCGGGCGGGCATCGGCAGGTAATTCGCAGCGCCAGATCTCTTCACCCGTCTCGGGCTGCAGGGCAAGCAGTAAGTAATGCCCGGGTTGGTCGTCGCCGCCTGGACCGCGGACGGTGATGAAAAAGCGCCCCAGACCGCCGATCGGCGCCGCGTACAGGCGGGGGTATTCATTCTTCCATAAACGCTCCCCGCTGGCCAAATCCAGCCCTACCACCTGCGAGCGGCCGTCATAGATCAGCACGCTATCCTCCACCCAGGCTGGCGGCGCAGCCAACAACCCGGCTGTGGGCGTATGCCAGCGCAGCGCGCCATCCGCCAGGTCAAGTGCGAACAGTTCGCTCTGGCCAAGCATGGCACGCCCATCACTGATTATCACCGTCCGTCCGGCAATCAGCGGCGCCTGCGACCACCAGGCCTGAACCGGATAGCGCCAGACTTCCGTATTCGGAGCGGCCCGCGTTAACGCGATCACAGTTCCGCCCGAATCGCGCAGCAGGATGAGCTCTGCGCTCAAAGCCGGGCTGCTGACCATATGTCCCTCGGCCTGCCAGAGCGTTTCGAGATCCCCAGAAAGCGGGTCCAGCCTAACCAGGCGGCCCGGGCCCGGGTTCTGATCGATCGAGCGCTCATCCGAGATCGCAGCCAGCAGGCGGCGGGAGGACTCTGAACCCGGCGTGTTTTCGACGAACAAAGCCCGCAACGCCTGCCCGGCATCCAGCGCCACGCGCCAGCGCGCCCGCCCATCGCTGAGATTCAAACCGATCAGTTCGCCATTATTAAGTGGAAAAACTGCAACCCCCTGGGCGATCGCCGGACGGGCAAAAACACCCCGGCCTGGCCCGCCCAAACCAGCCCCCAGGTTGAGCGGCCCCCAGGCTAATTCGCCCAACGTGCGCTCGGGCGGGCGCTGCCAGCCGCACTGCGGGCAAACATTGGCGGAGAGTACCAGATGGTTGGAT
The DNA here is from genome assembly GCA_963788145.1 of uncultured Chloroflexia bacterium. Classification (GTDB taxonomy): domain Bacteria; phylum Chloroflexota; class Anaerolineae; order Anaerolineales; family UBA4823; genus UTCFX2. Next base: position 321,378 of record CAWBFQ010000002.1, read on the forward strand.
GGACAGAAGATCGCATAGGTCATCGTATTTCTTTCATTTTCAGGTCAAACGGAATCGTCTTTTTTCGCCGGTTTAGCAGCTCAATGGGGATCACGATCAACCAGGCAAGGAAAACCAAGGAGACAGAAAGACGCCGCTGAATTCAGGGGCAATCCAAATAATCATAGTTGTAATCACACCATTTTTCAATCCAGGCCTCATTCGGGAGCCCGTAGATAGAAAATCAGGGAGAGGAGCATAGATACCAAGGTGACGCCAATCATCACAGGCAACAAACAACCAGTTTGAGCCGGGCGCGCAGCAGAAGGTGGCATTTCGGGCTGCGCACCGGATTTCTCTCCTGCCGATTGAGCCGCCGGGAGCCAGCTTTCTTGCTCACGCAGTTTTCCAAGCTCTTCCTGCGCCATGCTGCGTTGGTGATCTAATCGCCCATACTCATCCCACACCACAGAGCGCCGGCGCGCCTCAGCCAGCAGCTCCTCAGACTGACCCGTCTTGCCCTGCAAAGCGACCTGCTCCAATAGCTGAATGGCCTCCGGAAAGCGCCGCGCATCCATCTGGGATCTAGCCTGCGATAGCAGCGCAGAAGCTTGAGCCTGGGAGAATTGCTCGCTGATCTGTTTGAGCGCAGATATGAACACCTGGGCGGATGGGTAACGTTGGTCAGGGGATTTCGCCAGCGCTTTCAATAAGACTGCTGCCAGATCCGCCGGGATAGCCGGGTTCAGGCTGCGCGGGTCGGGCGGCGGCTGGCTGACATGCCCATTCTGGACTTCATACGGCGTGTTGGCCTGAAATGGCACTCTGCCGGTGCACATCTGATAGGCGATCACACCGAATGAATATAGGTCAACTGCCGGGCTGGCTGGTCGGCCCAGGATTTGTTCTGGCGCCATGTATTCCGCGGTCCCCAGAACCGTGCCGGTAGTGGTTGTACCCTGCTCAATGGTGGATTTGACCAGCCCAAAATCGGTGATCACCGGCTTGCCCTCCGCCGAGAACAGGATGTTGGACGGTTTGATATCCCGATGCACCATCTGGCGTGAATGGGCATAATCCAGCGCATCCGCAATCGGCTGGAGCAGTTCCACCACCTGCGCAGAGCGGGAGCGGTTTGCCCGGCTCAAGGATCGTTCTTTAGCGATACGCCCGGCAGGTCGTCCATCACCAGGTAGTAGCGCCCATCCTGCTCGCCCACCTCGATCACGGTGACGATGTTGGGATGGCGCAGCGAGGCCGCCAGTCGCGCCTCCCGCCGGAATCGCTCGACGAAATCCGGGGCGGAAGCCAGGTCGGCGCGCAGCACCTTGATCGCCACATCCCGCTCCAGCAGCGGGTCACGGGCGCGGTAGACCACACCAAAGCCGCCCTCGCCGATTTTTTCGAGCAGTTGATATTTGCCAAGAGTTTGCATCTTATCGGACATTGCTTTCACCTCTATATCATTGAACCACTGAGAGAACAGAATGACGCACTGAAATCCCAGATAATCTTCACAAACGTCCGATGGATCCCAATCACGATAAGCCATGCGAAGATAGAAAATATCAGGCGACCATGAGCCGCCCCGCACCTGCGCGCCAGCCGCACTGCGGGCATACCCCCGCAGAAAGCACCAGGTGATTGGATGGGCAGAAGCTTCGGGTAAGTCATGGAATCACCGCCCACACCCAGATCCGGCGGTCATCTCCAGCGGAAACCAGATAAGTTCCATCCGGGCTGAAAGCCAGCGCTCGGATAGGGCCGGATGGACCGGTCAGAGTCTGAATTTACGGGCGGAGACGAAAACCGAGATGATAATGCTGATCTAGAGGCGGGTGCCTGGGTTCCCGTTGGGCGAGAGAAAGCAGAACGCAGCGTTATGCCTTCAAATGGCATCATAATTAGACCAAGGAGCCTCCACATTGCCGCACCACCGAGTTTTTCGCCTACTCTTAGGGCCGGCCGGGTTGTTTCTTAGCGAGCTTTGGTAATAATTCTCACCATACCTATCCGCCACCCACTCCCACACGTTGCCGGCCATGTCCGCGCAGCCATACGGGCTGTCGCCGTGCGGGCTGAATTTTCCGACCGGCGTGGTCCCTTCATAACGCTTATCGAAATTCGCGAGCAAGGCGTCCGGCGGGTCATCTCCCCACGGGTAGCTACGCTGATCCGTCCCGCCGCGCCGCCTTTTCCCATTCGGCCTCGGTCGGCAGGCGGATCTTCTGCTTGCTGTGGATACTGACCCATCTGCAAAAATCCAGCCCGTCCTGCCAGTTCACATTCACCGCCGGGTGCTGCTCCTTACCCTTCTCAAAGCTCCATTTTTTTAGCAAGCCGCTCTTTTTGACAAATAGCTGAAATTGCTGGTTGGTGACCGGGTACTTGCCGATCCAGCATTCGCCCATCCCGGCTAAAAGCCAGGCTTCGCTGCTTCCAATGACCTTCAGGGTGAATAAAACCTTTGCGTTGCCAGACCCCACAGAATCACATTACCATCGCCGCCAGCAGACGCAAGAGATTTTCCGCCAGGATGAAACGCTACTGCCAGCACGCAGATCCATGAGCCGCCTACGAATCCAGCTTGTCGCCATTTCAGGATTCCAAATTGTGACCAAATTATCTTCACTGGATGATGCCAGCAATTGATCATCGGGACTAAAAACAATGCTGGTATGCCTCGATCCGGTCTCAGCATACCAAACCTGGCGCGCCAATTCGTTATCAAAAAGATAGACTCCATTGTCTGCTGCGACCGCCAGACTCTTTCGATCCGATGACCAGACGATTGCGTTGATCGTACCTTTGCCCCAGCGAGCCAAAAGCCCCACCTTTCCAACATTTTGGATTTTTATTGGAGCCAGGGTAGGGGCTGGCGTGGACGTATCCGTCGGGGGCATCGTTGGCGTTATAGTAATTGCTGGTGGGGGTTTTGGCGTTTGGGTGGAGGTTTTCGTTGGTGCGGCTTCAGCGGCAACAACGGTAGTTGAGACCACTGAAGAAGGAGAGGCAATAGCAACCGGTTGGTCAGCGGTCGGTTGCGCCTCGCCGGGATTGGTCAATCACCAGATAATCACAAAAGCTACTACTGTACTTGCGCCAAAGCAGCCATAACGCATTCTTCGGCGGGCGATTCGATCCGATTTAGTTGCAACATCAACCTTTGATTGCGAAGACGTTCCGCCAATCGCTACGATCAATTCCTGGGCGCTGCCATATCGACCATCCGGTTTTTTTGTCAAAGCCTTTTGCAGAGCAGCCAGATCGATGCGGGCAATTCCGGGTTGAGCTGGCGCACATCCGGCGGCGGTTGGTGGACGTGCCCGGTTTGGATTTCGAAGGGCGTTTTCCCTTGAAACGGGACTTGCCGGTCAGCATCTCGACCAGCAACACAGGCCAAGGCGTACTGATCAGCCGCCGGCGTGAACGGCTTGCCCTTCAATACTTCTGGCGGGATATACTGCGGCGTACCCAGGATCGCGCCAGCGCGCGTCGCAAAACCGCTGCTCGGTCCAGCGCCCGCACCAGTCCGAAATCGGTCAGACACCAGCCCTGCTCATCCCTGATCAACATGATGTTTTGCGGCTTGATATCCTGGTGCACCGACCCCCTGGCGTGGGCGAAATCCAGCGCTGAGGCGATCGGCTGGACGATGCTCAGCGCCTCCGCGCGGGGCAATCCCCCGCGCTGCTCAGGATCAGTTGATCCAGCGATACTCCCTCCACATAACGCATCGCCATGAAGTAGCGCCCATCCGCCTCGCCCAGGTCCATCACGGTCGCAATCGGGAGGGGATGGAACCGCCAGGCTGGCTCGTGCTCTGGAACGCTCTGCACGAAACGGGCGAAGAGGTCGCGTACACCTTGATCGCCATCCGCCAGCAGCGCCGGTTTGAGCACCTTCAGACCCGCCAGCCGTTCGGCGCAAGACCTTATCGAGCGTCGCTTTCGATAGAGCCTCGGCGTACGGACTTCCACCGCCAAGAACGCGATTCGAACCCTGGTAGCGGCCAAGCGTCCCACTGGAAAAATGACTAGCGATTACTTTTGTTCCATGTCCTTCACCTTTCGTGCTTTCATCTGCCTTCAGCGCTTTAGAGATTCAACTGGCGATCAAGGCGCAGCGGAAAGCCGTAGTAGATGATGTAGCGGATGACCGGGTCGAGCCGGTTGGCGGTAAACGGATCCCTGGTTGCCGCCGCTCTCAAGGAGCGACCCGCCGCCCGCGGTACTCGCCTTTCGCCGGGCATGGTCAAATTGCCTCCCATCCGCCGCCGTGTACGGATACGGACCGTACAGGCTGCTGACCCACTCCCAAACGTTGCCGCACATATCGGCGCAGCCATACGAACTATCGCCTCGTGGGACTGAAATGGCCCACCGGGGTGACACCCGGGAAGAATTTATTGGTGTTGGCCAAGGTTTTTATCGGGTGGTTGGTCGCCCCATGGGTAGCTGCGCTTGTCCGTCCCACGGGCAGCTTTCTCCCATTCGGCCTTCGTCGGCAGCCGGACGGCCGCCCGCTGACCTGGCTCGCCCATTGACAGAAACGCAATGGCGTCATGCCAGTTCAGGTTAACCGCCGGGTGCTGCTCTTGGCCGCGCTCAAAGTTCCATCCTTTTGGTTGGCCGCTCTTTTGGACAAATAGCTGAAATTGCTGGTTGGTGACCGGGTACTTGCCGATCCAATATTCGTCCAGGTAGACTTGATGGAGCGGTTTTTCATCATCAAATGCTTCGGCATCCTCTTCGTCAGACCCCATCCAGAACTCGCCGGCCGGGACGCGCACGAAGACCATCTCCACCCCCGGCGCCAGCGTGATCGTCATTTCATTCTTTTGGATTTCAACCACTGGCGACCGAGCGCTCTCGACCTGCACCGGCGCAGCGATTCCCGCCTGTTCAACCGCTTCGATCTGAGCCGCCGGGCGCAGCGCGGCGATCAACTCGCCGCAAGTCGCAAAACGCTCTGCTGGCTCTTGCGCCAGCGCCTTCTTCAGTGCGCCCTCCAGCCCCGCCGGCGCGCCTCCCAGGAAGCTCGGCGGCAATTCGGGTGGGCTGGCGTGGGCTGCCATGATCGCCCAGGGCGTCGGGCCGTCGAAGAGCGCCCTGCCGCTCAACATCTCCACCAGCACACAGGCCAACGCGTACTGATCAGCCGACGGCGTGACTGGCTTACCCTTCCACACCTCCGGCGGGATATACTGGGGCGTGCCCAGGATCGCTCCGGTGCGCGTGCCAACCCCGCTGCTCTCCAGCGCCCGCACCAGCCCGAAATCGGTCAGCACCGCCCCCTCCTCCTGGCTAATCAGGATATTCTGCGGCTTGACATCCCGGTGCACCAACCCCCTGGCATGGGCGAAATCCAGCGCTGAGGCGATCTGTTCGACGATCCGCACAATCTGCGCCCAGGGCAGCGTTCCCTGCCGGGCGATTACTTTATCCAACGAGGCCCCGTCCACATAACGCATCGCCATGAAATAGCGCCCATCCGCCTCGCCCAGGTCCAGCACGGTCGCAATCGAGGGGTGGAACAGGCTGGCCGCGCTCTGAGCCTCCTGCACAAAGCGGGCAAAGGCCTCCTCGTCCGCCAGCAGCGCCGGTTTGAGCACCTTCAGCGCCACCTTGCGGTTAAGGACGGCATCTGTGGCCAGATAGACCTCGGCGTAGGCTCCGCCGCCAAGAAGCGATTCGATTTTGTAGCGCCCAAGGTGGTGTTGGAGATGACCCATTTGCTGATCCATATTGATTTACCTTAGTTGGAATTCATCCCGCTGACAATAATTATAATAATCGATAATAACTATTCCGACAACCCAGAGAATGCCCTGGTTATCACGGATCCATTCCTTAATTGTTGCGAAAAAACCACTCCGAGAGTCTCCTGCAGGATAACGATACGGCTGTTTCGGTAAGCCTTTGTCTTCTTTGGTTTGCCATTGATATCGCTCAGCCATGGGTCTTTCCCGGGAGAAGGCTGGCTCGAAAAATTCTGGCCGGGTCGCTTTGGATTCAGATGGCTGATTGGAGGCATGCAATGGAGGCTGTCTTTCAAAAGAATTCGAGAAGGTGTTGGCTGACAACCAGCTTTCTTCTTCTAGAAGTGCCTTTATTCTCCTGTCTATCGTTTCATATTCCAATTTCATCCCCTGATATTCTTCAGTGACAGATTTCCTTCTTCGGCATTCTTCAAGCATAGTCTCAATCTCTTCAGACAATTGAATTGTCTGAGCTTGTTCGAATTTTTCAATTGCCTGATCGAATTCACGCCGCTTCATGAAGTTCTTTCCTTCCATAACCCATTGCTGCAATTGTTGCTGCGTGAGGCGATTTGCAATCTTATCCAATTCCTTAAGAAATTGGCGGAGTGTCGCAAACCGTTCTTCAGGTTTCTTCGAGAGGATTTTCTTCAAAGCCGAAACAATTTCCTCGGGTAACCCTGGATTGAATTCGCGCGGATCCGGTGGTTCCCGTTGGACATGACCGGTTTGGATTTCAAAAGGCGTATTTCCCCGAAAAGGGACTTGACCAGCAAGCATTTGGTAGGCCACCACGCCAAAGGCATAACGATCGACCGCTGCGGTGATCTCCATACCCTGAATTTGTTCTGGCGCCATGTAATCGGCTGTGCCCATCACGGTACCGGTCGTTGTCAGGCCATCTTGAGCGGTGGATTTAACCAGCCCAAAATCGGTGATCACCGGTTCGCCATCGGAAGAAAATAGTATGTTTGTCGGTTTAATATCTCGGTGGACAACATGGCGGACGTGGGCATAATCCAGGGCTTCAGCCAGCGGCTGGAGAAGCTCAACCACTCTGCTGATGGCGAGTGGTTTCCCCGGTTCCAGGACATTCTGCAATGTCCCACCCGGCAGGTCGTCCATCACCAGGTAATAGCGCCCGTCCTGCTCGCCCACCTCGATCACGGTGACAATATTAGGATGTCGCAGCGATGCTGCCAGGCGGGCCTCACGCCGGAAGCGCTCAACGAAATCCGGGGCGGAAGCCAGGTCGGCGCGCAGCACCTTGATCGCCACTTCCCGCTCCAGCAGCGGGTCACGGGCGCGGTACACCACCCCAAAGCCGCCCTCGCCGATCTTTTCAAGCAGTTGATATTTGCCAAGAGTTTGCATCTTATCGGACATATCTTTCACCTCTTAATCGTTGAAGCACTGAGACACTGAACAGAACTGAACCCACTGAAAAAACCTTGCCTCAGCGACCATGTTCTTTTCACTGTCTTCATCTTTTTTCACTGTCTTCATCTTCCTTCAGTTTCTCAGTGGTTCTCATCTTTTTTCAGTGACTTCATGTCTTTTCAGTGTCTCAGTGTTTCACTGTCTTCATCTTCCTTCAGCGCCTCAGTGATTCTCCTTCTTTCAGTGGTTCCACCTCTAAGGGACTTTGCCCCCAGACCCTCGCAGAGTCAGAGTGTCAGAGTCCAGAGTTCCAGAGTTCCAGAGTTCAGAGTTGGATGGGGGACGCAACCACCCGAAAACCGATGAAGCCGAGACGGTTGTAAGGATCGAGCCAGCTGCGAGAGGCGCAGCGCACGACCCAATCATAGTTGAGGAACGAGCCGCCCCGCAACACGCGCGCCTCTCCTTTAGCCGGTCCGGCCGGGTTGTTTTTTGGCGTTTTTTTATAATAATTCTCATCATACCAGTCCGCCGCCCACTCCCACACGTTGCCAGCCATGTCGGCGCAGCCATATGGGCTGTCGCCGTGCGGGCTGAATTTTCCAACCGGCGTGGTACCATTGAATTGCTCAAAATAATTTGCCAGAGTCTTGTCCGGCGGCTGGTTGCCCCACGGGTAGATGCGCTGATCCGTCCACCGCGCCGCCTTCTCCCATTCGGCCTCGCTGGGCAGGCGCAGCTTCTGCCCGCTGACTTTACCCGCCCATGCGCAGAACGCAGCCGCATCCTGCCAGCTCACGTACACAGCCGGGTGCTGCTCCTGGCCGCGCTCAAATTTCCATCCTTTCGGCTGGCCGCTCTGCTGGAAATAAGCCTGGAATTGCCGGTTGGTGACCGGGTATTTGCCGATCCAGTATTCGTCCAGATGGACTTGGTGGAGCGGTTTTTCGTTATCATACGCGCCTTTATCCGTATCCTGCGATCCCATCATGAATTCCCCGGCCGGGACACGCATCAAGACCATCTCCACCCCCGCCGCCAGCGTGATCGTCATTTCTTTGAGGGCTTGCTCTTCGGCTTCCTTACGGGCTTGCTCTTCGGCCGCTTTGCGTTGGCGCGCTTCCTGTTCCAGGCGGGCCTGCTCTAGCGCCGCTTTACGCTGGCGTTCCTCAGCTTCTCTGCGGACTTGATCCTCTGCCGCTTTGCGCTGGCGTTCTTCCTCTTCCAAGCGAGCCTGCTCCTCCACCGCTTTGCGTTTGCGCGCTTCCTGTTCCAGGCGAGCCTGATCCTCGGCCGCTTCGCGTTTGCGCGCTTCATCTACTTGGCGCTCTTTTGCCTGCAGCCCCTCATCCAACCGTTCGATCACCTCACTGGCGTCCCACGGGCGCTGTTGGGGGTCTTCTGCCAGCATGCGCACGATCAATCCGTCCAGCCAACCCGGGATCTGCGGGCGCAGGCTGGCCGGGGCGGTCCCCGGGCGCAGGTTGTGCGGGTTGCGCCCGGTCAGGCAGACAAACAACACCACGCCCAGGGCGTACACATCCGAGGGCGGTTTGAGGTAGGCGGTCGTGTTTTCCTGCTCCGGGCTCATATAGCCGGGCGTGCCGGGGTGCGCCGGGGTCAGGCTGCCCATCAGCGAGCGCATGCTCAATCCACCCGGCGCCTGCGCCAGCCCATAATCTGCCAGCTTCGCCAGACCCTGTTGATCAAACAGGATATTCGAGGGCTTGAGATCGCGGTGGATCACGTCGATCTTGTGCAGCTCGGCCAGCCCCTGGGCGACCTGCAGCCCGATCTGCAGAGCCTCAGCAATCGCCAACGACTGTCCAACCGGTTAAGCCGCTCCGCCAGGCTGCCGCCCGGACAATATTCCATCATCAGGTACAATTCGTCCTGGTATTCCTCGAAATCATAGACCTCAACCAGGTTCGGGTGCTTCAAACGCGCCCCCAGCACTGCTTCCAATTCGAAGCGCTCACGCACCGCCCGAAAATCGCTGCTGCCGACGCCGGGCATATCCATCCGCAGGGTCTTGAACGCGCGCGGCCAACGCCCATCCTCAAATGTGTGACCAGATACACCTCGCCGAAAGCGCCCATTCCGATCAGTTTTTCGACCCGGTATTTTCCGTTGCAAATCGCGTCGTCTTTTTTGAAAGTCATCGCTGGGTTACCCCTCCGCTTTCCTGGCCCAGTCCGTATACTTGCGCAGCGTCTCCGGGCCGGTCTGCGGGTGGACCTGCTCGAAGGCGGTCTGGAAATCTTCCCGGCCGAGCGGCTCGACCTGAATGGTGTAGCCGCGCACCGCTTCCTGACCTTTGTCCACCAGCTCCAGCAGACCCGGGTTCAGGCGTCCAGTCATGCGGGCAACTGCGCTCTGGCAAAGCTGCTCGATCTCACGCCCGGAGAAGCCAGCCGTGCGCCCCACCAACTCCTCCAGTGGGATCTGGCTCTGGTGGCCGCGGCGGGCCAGGTGGATATTCAGGATCGCCAGGCGGGCGGCTTCATCTGGCAGCGGGACCAACACCCGGCGCTGAAAACGGCTCAGGATGGCGCTGTCCAGCAGCCAGGGGGTATTGGTCGCCCCGATCGTGAGCACAAAGCTGGGGTCGTTCTTGCTCGCCAAACCGTCCAACTCGGCCAATAAGGTACTGACGATCCGCCTTTCAGCCCCGCTCTCGCCAGAGCCACGCGGCGGGGTGAGCAATTCGAATTCGTCCAGGAAGATCACAGCCGGACTGAGGCGGCGGGCGACGGTGTAGAGAGCCGAGATCAGGCGGGTGCTCTCGCCGAAATACTTGGAGAGCAGGCTGCTCACTTTGATGTTGAAAAAGACCGCTTCCAGGCTGCCGGCGGCCGCGGCCGCCAGCAGGGTCTTGCCGGTTCCGGGCGGGCCATAGAGCAGCAGGTTGCGAGCGGCTTCGATCTTCACGCCCTTGGGTTTGCGCGCCAGCGCCAGCCCGTAAGCCGATTTGATTTCAGCTTTGGTGCTTTCCAATCCGCCGATGTCCTCCCATTTGACCGTGGTGGTCTGGATCAAAGCCAGCACCTGGGCTTCATAGTCGTCCTCGCCTGCCGCAATGTCCGGCTGCGGGACCGAGCGCCTATCCGCCGGGCCTACCCGGGTGGAAATCTGCTCCATCCGATCGGCGATCTTCTCCAGAGCATCAGCCCGTTCGATGCGCTGGCGGCGCATCCCGGCTTCCTGGCCATACTGGGCATATTTGCGCATCAGCTCGGCTGCCTGGTGATAGGCTGCCGCAGCTTCCCCCAGGTCGCTGCGGCGCTCGGCCTCTTCGGCCGCGCTTGCGAGCGCGCTTGTATTCCACGTAAATCGGGCCGCTCAAATCTACCGGCATCGGGGTTGCCTCCGTTCATCAAACTCAGACCTCCGAGGTTCTTGAGACCTCGGAGGTCTGATCATCCTGGCCATCACAGCTCGTCTTCGCCCTCGGCGCGCTCCAGACTGCGCTGGGTGATCTCCTGGTTCATTTTCTGATAGTGTTCTTCAATCACCTGCGGGTTATCCGCCGCCATACGGGCTTCTTCCATCTGCTTCAAGATGTCGAGCACGTCTGCGTCTTCGCTCATCTCGGGCGAGAGCGAATCGGCCTGGCCGAGGGTGCGCAGAACTTCGTCAAACTTGCGCATGTGGAACTCGCCATCCACGCTGGCCCGGTCGACATATTGGATCAGGTCGCCCAAATCCATGTTGCCGATCACGCTGGCCAGCCCGGATTCGTTCATCAGGCGGGCGCGCTCCTTGATCAGGATCAGCCCATCGATGATCTGCTTCTGCTTCTCGATGCTGCGCAGTATGCGGTCTTTGTTCTGGGCTTTCATGTCCAGGCTCTTGATCTCGCGGGCGATGGCCGCCCGCTCACGCTCGCTGGAGTTCTTGACGCCATCTTCGAAGAATTTGCGTTTGTCGGATTCGATCTGGCGCAGCTCCATCAATAATTTGCGCTTCTCCTGATCCAGGCGAACCTGCTCTTTGTTCAGGTCGTCCAGCTTGATATCTTCGATGGTGGTCTTGGCGGGCTTCACGTCCGCGTTGGCAGGCTTGTCGCCCAACAGCATGCGCAGCACCTGCAGACCATAGTCCATTAATCCGGGTTTCTTATCCGTTTTCTCGGTCATTGCATCATCTCCTCATTCACATAAAATGGTTGTTTTATTTCCTGACGATCACCTGCCCATATTCGGGCATCTGGATCAACGAAAAACGCCCGGTCGAAGCCAGCTGGTCAAAAGCCTGGCGGATCAGGTCGGGCGGGTAGGGAAAAATCTGGACGGCAAAATTGAATGCCAGGCTCTGGTGCAGCACCAGTTCATTCTCGACCGCCTGGACAACTTCTTCAAGCTGCTCAGAAGGCAGCAGTGGGGTGAATAATTCTGCGTAAGGCCGGGCGCGCTCATCGCGCAGGTTGTAAATCAGCTCTCCGGTCGAGAGATCATACAAGTAGACCAGCAGCATGCGGTGCATGAAGGCGCTGCCGGGGGTTTCACCCTGGATGGCCTGGCGGGCGAGACGCTCCCAGCCGGTGGGGCTGGCCAGCACCACCAGCCGAAAAACCTGATCGCGCTGCGCTTCATCAGAGAAGCGGCTCAGCCATGTGGTCAATTCCTCGGCGCTCAGCGGTTGGTCATCGAAACCATCGCGCAGCATCGATTCCAGCCGGCTGATCACCTGAACATCGATCTCGAGGGCAGGGCCTTTCTGGCGCTTTTGGGGCGGGAGGGCATAGCGGATATAGGCGTTCAGCGGAATGCGGGCTAATGTGTCGCTGTCCAGCATCACCTTGTTCAGCAGACGCATCACCTGTCCGCGTTCGTCACCCTGCTCCAGCCGCTCGTTCCAATCCTGGGTGGTCAGCAATTCACTGCTGAGCGGATGGATCAGGTTGGAGATGCGCCCGATGCGCGCTTGCAGCCGGTTGAGAAAATTGATCTCGAGCAGGCGGGCAGCACTGGCTTTTACAAAAGTGGGCAATTCGCCGCGCTCGAACCGGCGCTGCAGTTCGTTCAGCTTTTCAGCTTTAGCAGGCGTGTGCTGGGCGCAATGACGGACACCCTCGGCCAGGCATTCGGTGCAGATCAGCTTATCGCAACCCTGGGTCTGACAGACCTCGCCGACCAGCGTGTCGCTGGTCAGCAGGCGGAAGCAATAGCCGCATTTCTCGACCTCCGGCAGCGGGCCGGTATCCGGCAATGCTTGACCACGACGATGTTCGAGCAGTTCTTGCAGATCGGTCCGCTGGATGAAGTACAGTCCCCCAACTTTCGAGGCGGGCAAATCGCCGCTCCAGATGCGCCGGTAGACCCAGCGGCGGGAGACCCCCAACAAACGGGCAGCATCATCAATTTTCAGGTACTGGGCAGCATTATCCAGCGGGCTCATAGCTCTATCCTTAGCGAACAAAGAATTTGCGGTAGATCCAGGCGCCGAAAGCGCCCAACAGGCTGCACCCCCCGATCTCGACCGGAAGAAACAGGAAATAGGGAATCATCAGTGGGATCAGCAGACCCAACGATCCGATCCCTACCAGCACGGCGATCACCAGGATCACCATTGCACTGGCAACCGGCAGGTAAAAACCGGCCAGCGCGCCCTGGCGGACCAGGCGGTTGCCATCCGGGCGGTCGCGCTGGTAGAGCCAGCCGGCCTGGAAGCCAGCGCCCAGGCTGGCAATCAGCTGCAATATCAGAGTAACCGGGCGCGAAGCCCAACCGGTGAACAAGGTCGCCACAGCCAGCGCCAGGAAGACCAGCCACCAACAGGACGCGGCGGCTAAGGCCGGGCGGCGACCGCTCCAGCGAATTGCAGGGGCAGTCTGGCTATTCAGCATTTCAGGAGTAGCATGGTTCAGCATGGAATATCTCCGGGATTTAGATTAACCCCTTTTAATGATTCTACGCCAATTTCGTGAACCTGTCGAGGGGTTTGGACAAAATTGATTAACTCAGTCGATCTTTGGTCAGGTTTGGTTAAGGTTGCCAGAATAATTTGCATATTCACTCCTTTCGTTCTGAGATGACAAGGGATTCAGGCTGCCGGAAGAGAAACCAGTCGGCGGATGCGGTTGCTGATGAACGGATGGGTGCTCAGGCGCTCGGCCCAGGCGCCGGCTTCCTTTTCGCCGGATTGGGCCTGCTCCAGAAAGCTCTCCAAATCGACCGGGACGCCGGTCAACCCGCTGCTCAGTTTGACCAGGGCAGAGACTACCGGCGTTTTTTGTCCGCCGCTGGCTCGCAAAGCAACCGCGTCGGCGGAATATTCACAAGCCCGGTTCCAACGCATGAAGAACAGGCGCAGCGGGCCGCCCATCCCGCCCATCAGGTTGACCAGACGGACATGCCCGAACAGGATGTGGCCCAGCTCGTGCCCGATCACAGCCTGGATTTCGCCCGGCTGCATTTTCTCCACCAGGGCAGAGGTCAGCACGACCGAATACGGCTCCTGGTAGCCAAAGGTGAAGGCGTTCAAAGTTGGGTTCTGGGCAACGAACAAATTGACCTGGACGGGCGGCAATTCCTGTTGAGCCGCCTGGAGCAGCGCGTACAGATCGGACAACTGGCGCGGCCCCACCTGGAGCGCATTTGAGAGATAAGCGCTGCGGGTCATGCGGGTGGTGAAGTAGCCGAGCAGGAAGAAACCCAGCCCGATTAGACCGCCCAGCCAGCCCACCAGCGCCAGACCGATGAAGATGATGGCAAAACCGCTGGCCAGATGGCGGGCCTCGTCCGGGTGGCGGCACAGATCAAGCATGGCCGATTGCCCCGGCGCCAGCTTTGCGATCGCTTGACGCTGCTCGGCGACCAGGGAGGGCGGACACAAGGCGTTGAAGATCAGCGTGCTGATGCCCAGGAAGAGCAGGTCATCCAGCAGCCCGATCACCGGCAAAATATCCGCCGGCGACGGGATCAGGGCGTAGCCGACCGGTAAACCAAGCAAGAAGAGCTTGAGCCAGATACTGACGCGCCGGTCAAAAAGCAGCCGCCAGGTCAAACGAAAATGGTTGAAAATGCCGACGAACATGGATGCCTCTCTTTCTGTTGGTGATCTTTTGGAATATTATTTCAGTCATATTGTACACGATTGTACATTTTTGTCAAGAGTTAAATGGACATCAGTGTACATTGATGTACAAATAGACAAGGTTTATCTAATCAAAAAGGACCTGCGGCTCGCAAAGCGAAACCGCAGATCCTGGATTGAATATTAGTTGGGGTCCGATTCAGTTTTTCAGCAGACCGACATCCCCATCTACCTGGATATTGCCGACCTCGCCGCGGGCGCTGACTGAGCCGGCGTCCCCCTGGATGTGCAAGTCGTCGATGCCGGCCTCGGAGCGCAAAGCGCCAACGTTGCGGGTCTCGATTTTCAATCCTTCGAGCGTCTCTCCGCTGATGCTCACTTTCAGCATGCCCACATTCCCGATCTGGAGCGGTTTATGCGTCGGCGGAACTGCCCGGATTGGGATTGCCAGCATCCCGTGCAGAATGGGGACGTAGGAGTGACCGGTGTCGTATTCGATCTCCACCCGCAGTTCGCTCATCTCCTGGGTGGCAGTCAGATTGAGCGGGATAGTCCAACAGGCGCCCTGCATGAATGGCTCCGCAATCTTTGCTTCGACTGCGCTCTGCAATCCTCCACCAAGCCAGAAGCGCAGCGGGCTGGGCGCCTCGACCTGTCCATCGTTATACATCCGCAGCCAAAACTGACCGGCTTCCCACTGGATGAAATCCGGCACATTGAAATCTTCCAGCTTGATGAAAGGCAAATGGGCGCTGATGGCTAGCATCCGGTTCACCTGATTAAGCTCGTCTGGCAGGCGCAGGCGGAAATACAGCCCGGCCGCCTTCTTCAATGCCGCGATTGCCCGGTCAGGGTCTCGCTTCAGAAAACGCTGACCGGCCCGTCTCCAATCATCGGCGGCCTGGCGGTCTGCGTGTTGGGCCTGGCAGAAAGCGGCGGCTTTCTCATATTCCCCCGCCTTCTCCCAACAATGGGCAGCCTGCCCGGCGCAGTCCTTCTGATCCTCGCCAAAGCATTCCAGGTCCGCTGCCAGCGCAAAGTATTCGCCCGCTTGTGCATAACGACCTTGGGCTGACAATCGCTTGCCCGCCCAATACGAATGACCGAGGTGCCAGGGCAAGGCCGTGACCTGACCGGATTCGTCGCCAATGTAAACCACGCCCCGATCAAAGCCCAGAGATGAGAAAACCGGCGCCGCGCCCGTCAGGGTGTAGTCCCAGGCCAGTTCGCCACTCAGCGCCTCAAAGGCATATACCTTGCCGCCGTTATCGGCGACCGCAACCAGCCCCTCGCCCAGGACGGGCGAAGACGAGATCGAGCGCTCCGTCCGGGCCGACCAGCATTCTTTCCGGCTGGATATATCCCAGCAATGCAGTTGGCGGTCGTGACCACCGAGATAGACCCGCCCTTGATCAAACGCCGGTTGAGCGGGGATCCGTTTTAGCTGGCCTTCAAAATAATGCGCCTGGCTGCCCGAGAGATCCCAACCCGCCAGTTGGCCGCTCTCCGTTCCGAAGAGCAGCCAATCGCCAGCATCCAGCGGCGGGCTGCTTGGTCGCATGCCCAGGTCATGGGATTGACAGACCTCGCTGCGCCCAAATTCGACCCGCAGAAATGTGAGCTTTCCGTTCTCGTCGAGCAGCAGCGGGTTGGGCTGATGCGGAAGCAGCCACAGCCGCCCGCGCTCAAATTGAAGCGGCCAACCCGGGATTGGCTTGCCGGTGCGGGTATCCAGACAATGCAATTTGCCGTCGTCGCAGGCGATATACAGGCGCGCCTCCATCACCAGCGGCGGCGACCAGGCCCCGCCGGAGAGCGGCTTCTCCCAAATCACCCGGCCATCTTCCAAATCGCAGCAGACAACCTGCGCCCCCTCTCCCAATCCCATCTGGCTCAGACTGGCGAAGAAGACGCGACCCTCGGCCTCAGCCGGCTCACACTGTACGCTTTGGGCGGTCTGGGCTGCCCAGCGCCGTTCCCCGCTGCGGAGGTCCAATGCGTTTACTCCGCCCGGGCCGCGCCGCTGACCCCAGGCGCACAGCAGCAGGTCGCCCACCACCAGCGGCCGCCCGCGCGCCGGGCCATCCAGCTTCGCCCTCCAAAGCGGCCGGTCCTTTCCAGGCGGCGCCGGCGCGGCAGGTCGCTCCCAGCCACACAGACAGACCGCCGCGACCGGCCCGAGGTAGGACAGGCAGGTGGGACAGAACAGGGTGGGATGGGGGGAGGGGTCGGTCATTTCGCTGAGTTTGGATGAGATAGAGATGAATTGAATCTTCGATAAGGCGCGCAGTGCATCTCTCCCTTATCAAACTCGGGCAGCCCAGTTCTCCAAACGAATATTCGGTATGCGCTCAAAGTGTTGGGTATTATTCGTTACCAAAATCAAATCATATGTAAGGCTTGTTGCGGCGATCAATAAGTCCATATCTTCGATCAGTTTTCCTTCCCTACGTAAACCGGCTTTAATGTTTCCAAACATCACTGCGGTTCCCAACTGGATTGGCAGGATTGCAAGTCTCTCAATAAAACTTGTCGCCGCTTGTCGGTTTGCATCTGAATTGCCAGAACAAGCTGCTCCATAGAAAAGCTCGGCGGCGGTAACTACCGAAAGAGCAGACTCGTCGACGCCTTTCAAAAGAAATTGATCGCGAACTTCCGTCCGGCCGCGCAGCCAATAAACGCAGGTATCAGTATCCAGAAGATATTTCATAGGTCAGGTGGTTCCTGGCGAGATTTTCTTGATCCGTATATATCAGCCAGGCTGCTCTCAATAGGGCGGTCGTCTTGCCAGGCGCCAAAGGAAGCTAATATATCCACAAGTTCATGCTCTCGATCCTGAGCGGGGCTCACGAACGTTACCAAAACCCGGTATCGCCCATTCACGGGCGGTTCAGCCAGTAAATGTACATTCTTGCCATCAAACAGCGCTTCAACAGATATCATCACCATCGCCTGCATTCCTTCCTACCAGTTTTCGAATGGCAATTGAATTATACCGCTATTCGCACTTGTATTCGTCCTGCCAAAGCACAACCGCCCCATACCGATTGAATCACTGAAGCGCTGAGAAGAACTGAGCCCACTGAGAGCGTTCTTTTCAGTGCTTTCATCTTTTCTCAGCGTCTCAGTGGTTCAGGCAATTATTGAATTACTGAAGCACTGAAAAATACTGAAGCCACTGAGCGCGTTCTTTTCAGTGCTTTCATCTTTTCTCAGTGTCTCAGTGGTTCAGTCCATCGATCGAATCACTGAAGCACTGAAAAATACTGAAGCCACTGAGCGCGTTCTTTTCAGTGTTTTCATCTTTTCTCAGTGTCTCAGTGGTTCAGTCCACCGATTGAATCACTGAGGCGCTGAAAAGAACTGAGCCCACTGACCATTCTCCAGGCTGTCTGGCTCCAGGGGGCGATTCGCCACACAGGGAGCCAGACTTTTGGATATTTGCCTGAAGGGTGCCCTTCAGCCGGGAAAAGGCAGCGCTAACTTTCTCTGGCGCGCCGGATTCCGTGGAATTCCGGCATCCTGCCATGGGATTGAAAGTTATCGGGCGCAACGAAAACCGTTGTTGTTGTTCCGGTTGTCCGGGTTGTTCCTGTTGCGATTGGCAGCACGCAGGTTCCTGGCTTCATTGTTCCAGGAGCCGCCCCAAAGATTGCCCTTCCCCACGCTCGGCAGGAGATCCTGCCGTAACCGCCGGGACTTTCTTGATCCAGCCGCCCAATAATTTTCCGATCTCAACCAGAGCGCTGGAAGCGTATTCATATTTCTTGAATGGAAGACAATGGATATCTTGAGCCAGGCGTAAGTAAACCCGCAGTTTCTCCAATTCCAGATCAGCCTCGGATAGAAGGGGTCTCGGTTGGCGAGTTCGAGCAGCCCGCTGAATGATCTCATAAAAATCAAACGTGGCGCGCTCGATACGAGCAGCCAGACGAAAACGTTGATCTTTCGGAAATCCGGTCAATACGGGCATCAACCAAACCATCAAATCATAGGTTTTGACAAAAATTGGCGAAGACTCCACTGATCCTCCTTAGACCACAATCTTTTTCAGGATGGCGCGCCTCAAGCCCCAGGTATCGCCATGTTCGCAATGAGCCAGCCAACCACGCGCCGAAGCGGATATTTTATCTTGTTCGATCTCCCCATCTTGATATGCACGTAAGAGCTTTTTTATCCTGCGCTCGAAGGCGTGACCGCTGGCGCTTTTTAAGCGACGATGATCCGGGTAAACGATAAATCCCAGGAAAGGTAATCCCTGGAAGCAGGGGCGAATCTGGGCAGCGTTTTCATGAATTGTCAATCGTAAACCCTGCAGAAACTCGATCAACGCTGTACGCCAGCGGCGCAATTCATGTTTATCAGAATTGAACAGCAGAAAATCATCCACATAGCGCAGATAGCTGTGACATTTTAAATGGCGTTTAATGAAATGATCCAAATCGTTTAGATATACATTCGCCCAGAACTGGCTGGTTAAATTACCCAGCGGCAGGCCACGTGGCCGGTTCAGCGCAAACAGATCGTCGCCTGGGAACCAGCGCATCTGATATTCTTCGTCCAACACGCCGGTTCCATTCTTCAGGATGCGATCCATTAACCAAAGTACATCCGTCTGAGGGATCACCCGGCGCAACTGCTCATTTAAAATCTGGTGATCAATGCTGGGGAAAAACTGACGCACATCGCAGGGCAAGACATATTCATGGCTGCGTAAGAACTTCGTGCAGCGATCCAAAGCCCTGTGAGTACCTTTGCCGATGCGATTGGCATACGAGTCAAAGATAAAACGCCTTTCAAAGATCGGTTCCATCACACCTACCAGAGCATGATGCACTACCCGATCCCGAAAAGGGGCCGCGCTTATCAAACGGCGTTTAGCTTCCGTGCGGTAAAAACTCCGATACGGTCCAGGCTGATAAGCGTATGTCACAAGCTCATCCTGTAGCTGAAAGAGTTCCAGTTCCAGGTTCCTTTCAAAACGAGCTACCGATTCCTGATGGCGTTTGCCCCGCCGGGCGCGATTGAAAGCCTGGAAGAGGTTTTCAAAGCTGCAAATCTGGTCATAGAGCTGGCTCATGCTGCGCGCGTCTGGGGGGCAAAGCCCCCCAGACCCCTCCAGAAAAACAGAAAACCAGAAACCAGTTCAAACATGGAGAAAATTAACGGGCGCAACGAAAACCGATGTTGTTGAGCCGGTTGCCCGGGTTGTACCTGCTGCGATTGGCAGCACGCAGGTTCCTGGCTTCATCGCTCCAGGAGCCGCCCCGCAGCACGCGATACTCGCCGCTCGCAGGCCCAGCCGGGTTGTTTCTGGGCGCGCTTTGGTAATAGGTCTCGCTGTACCAATCTGCTACCCATTCCCAGACGTTGCCCGCCAGGTCGAATATCCCGTATGGGCTAACGCCTTTGGGGTAGCTTCCCACCGGCGCAGTGAACTGGTAGCCATCGTCCACGTTTTTATCCGCCCAATTCACCTCCAGGCTGCGGTCGGCGAAATTTGCCAGCTCGCCATTTGGCGCATCCTCCCCCCACGGATAGGTTCGCCCATCCGTCCCCCGGGCTGCCTTCTCCCATTCCGCCTCGGTCGGCAGTCGCCTGCCCGCCCACTCGCAATAGGCGGCGGCGTCTCCCAGCTCACCTGCACCACTGGATGATCTTTCAATGAACCTGATGCTGCTTTCCGGGCCTTGCGGGTGGCGCCAATCCGCCCCGCTGGTGTCTTTCCACTCCTTTGACTGCAGATCGAATACCCAGGCGCTGCCCTCTTTTTCGGCAGTGGTTTGATAACCGCTTGCATTGGCGAATTGCTCAAACATCGCGTTGGTCACCTCAGTCAAATCCATCCAGAAGGCATCCAGGGATACTGTATGAATCGGTTTCTCGTCGTCATCGCCAGTCTCGCTGCCCATCTGGAACTCGCCGGCCGGGATGTAGGCCATCACCATCCCATCCACCGGCGAGGTCCAGGTGTCGCCCAGCCTGGCATTCGCGGGCGGCTCTGATCCAGAAGTTGCAATTGGCTCCTCCGTTGGTTCGACAGAGGGTGGTTTCGTTGCGGTAATTTCTGGATCAGGTTGGGTGACTGTGATTATCCTGGGGGTCGGAACCGGCCCTTCAGTCACCAGCAGGGCAGCCAACGAGGTCTGGGTCATCTCCAATGACCGGGCCGTCGCGGTGCGCTCGGACGAGCTGGCGCTGCCGTTCAGCAAGAGAAATATCCCCACGATCACCCCGATCCCAACCAACACCAGCACAGCGGCAATCCCCGCCAGAACTCCCAGCCCAGGTTTTGCGGGTCCTTTTTGGCCCGCTTTTTCTTCCGCCTGCTGCCGTTTGCGCCTCTGTTCTGCTAAACGGGCCTGTTCTGCGGCTTCTCTGTGCCGCCGTTCTTCCCTCGAAGCGCCCTTTCTCCTGCGCTCGCGCTGGCAGCATCCACCTGCAGTCGATCCTGAGCCGCCTCGCGCTGGCGCTGCTCCTCTTGCGCCTCCCGCTGAGCCTGCTCTTCGATTTCCCTGCGCAGGCGCTGCTCCTGCTCCCGCCCCTGCTGCAGCAGCTCGATCACCTCGCTCGCGTCCCACGGGCGGGCTTTGGTGTCCTCCGCCAGCATGCTCATCACCAGCTCATCCAGCCATTCCGGTGTATCCGGTCGCAGACCCTTCAGGCGCGTCCCAGGACGCAGGTTGCGGTAAGCTCTCCCGCTGAGTGCTTCGAACAACACCAGCCCGAGCGCGTACACATCCGAAGGCGGGGAAAGATAATTGCGGTCGTCGTGCTGTTCTGGGCTCATATAACCGGGCGTGCCGGGGTGCGGCTGGGCCAGGCTGCCCATCAGCGAGCGCATGCTCAATCCTCCCGGCGTCTGCGCCAGCCCGTAATCGGCCAGCTTGGGTCGCCCCTGCTGATCGAATAGAATATTGGAGGGCTTGATGTCGCGATGGACCACGTCCAGCTTGTGCAATTCGGCCAGCCCGCGCGCCACATCCAGCCCAATCTGGACAACCACATCCACCGGCAAGAGTTCGCCCTCGTCGCGGGCTTTGTTCAATCGGTCAGCCAGGCTGCCGCCCGGGCAGTACTCCATCACCAGGATCAAGGTTTGCTCGTCATGTTCGAAATCGTAGACCCGCACCAGGTTGGGGTGATCCAGCTTTGCCCCCAGCGCCGCCTCCAGCCGGAAGCGCTCGGTGATATTCTGAAACTCACTGCTGCCCAGGCCGGGTGCGTCCTTGCGCAGCACTTTCAACGCGCGCGGCGCGTGCAACTCCAGGTGCGTGGCCAGGTACACCTCGCCAAACGCGCCGCTCCCGATCCGCTTTTCGATCCGATAACGTTCTTTCAGAATCTGTCCGGTTGTATAGGGCATTCATCCCCTCCACGTGATGTTTAGAGAACCTTCGGTGTAGCGGAATTAAACCACATTCCCCACTTGAAATACCATAGCCGTGAGGCGGCCGCCTTCGGCGTCTTAACCCGCCACCCGTTGAACCACTGAAGCACTGAGAAGAACTGAACTCACTGAGGGGTTCTTCTCAGTGTTTTCAGCTTTTCTCAGCGTCTCAGTGGTTCAAACATGGAGAAAATTAGCGGGCGCAACGAAAGCCAATTGTCAATGGTGTATCTCCAGGAACATCTCTACTACGGTTTGCAACTCGTATAACACCACTTCCTCCGTCAAATGCTCCACCTCGTGCAACATGATATATACCCTGCTCTGGTCCCTGAGGATTCTTAGACTTGGTCACTTTATAATAATCTTGTGAATACCAATCGTATACCCATTCCCAGACATTACCCACCATATCAAATAAACCGTATCCGTTAGGAAAAAACGAACCTACTTCGTTCGTATCAAATGGGTTGCAGATACTGAACTGTGCTCCATTTTCTGCGCTAACCTGACAGACAGGGCTATCATTCCCCCATGGGTACTTCATACCACCAAGATCGCCACGGGCTGCTTTCTCCCATTGTGCTTCCGTAGGAAGATTTGCGCCTCGCCATGCGCAAAAATGTTGTGCTTGCTTCCAGGTAACACGTATAACTGGATATTGATCAAATTCGCGATTGCCGTAATAATCATCACGAGTCATAGAAGTTTACATTGCTCAGCGGAGCACAAATTCCATCATCTACGCACAATCTATAATAAGCGTTCGTCACTTCGGTCGTGTCCATCCAGAAGCCGTCCAGATACACGCTATGGACCGGCTTTTCATCGTCATCGCCACTTTCACTCCCCATCTGGAACTCCCCCGCCGGGATAAAAGCCATCACCATCCCATCCACTGGCGAAGTCCATTTATCGCCCTTTTTGGCGTTCGCCGGCGGCTCTGATTCTGAAGTTACAATTGGCTCCTCCGTTGGTTCTAGAGATACAATTAGCGGATCAGAACTTGCGGAAGATAATGCGCCAGGGGAACGGGCGCAACGAACACCATAGTTGCCAAACCGGACGTTAGGAAAGTTTTCGTTACGATTGGTAGCCTGCAAGTACACCGCTCCAAGGCCCCAAGAGCCGCCCCGCAAGACGCGGGATTCTCCGTTTGTTGGTCCGCTCGGGTTGCTTTCTGGCGAGCTTTGATAATACGTCTCGCTATACCAATCCGCCATCCACTCCCACACATTTCCAGCCATATCCAATAGCCCGTACGGGCTTACCCCTAACGGGTAACTCCCTACCGGCGCAGTAAGCTGGTATCCATCATCCACGTTATTGTTCGCCCAATACACTTCCAGGTTGCGGTCGGCAAAATTCGCCAGCTCGCCATCCGGAGCTTGCTCTCCCCAGGGGTAGGTCCGCCCATCCGTCCCGCGCGCTGCTTTCTCCCATTCCGCCTCGCTCGGCAGCCGCCGGCCGGCCCACCTGCAATAAGCATTGGCGTCCGCCCAACTCAACTGCACCACCGGATGTTCTTTCAATGAATTGATACTGGTTTCCGGACCATTCGGGTGACGCCAATCCGCCCCGCTGGTGTCTTTCCACTTATCTACTTGCAGATCGTACGCCCAAGCGCTGCCCTCCTTTTCGGCTGTGGTCCGGTATCCGCTCGCCTGCACGAATTTCTCGAACATGGCGTTGGTTACCTCGGTCGTGTCCATCCAGAACCCGTCCAGGTAAACGGTATGGATCGGTATTTTGTCATCATCGCCATTTTCGCTCCCCATCTGGAACTCGCCGGCCGGGATGTAAGCCATTACCATCCCATCCATCGGCGAGGTCCAAGTGTCGCCTTCCTTTGCATTCGCCGGAGGAATTAAAGTTGACGTGGAGCTTGACGTGGGGGTTGACGTGGGGGTTGACGTGGGGGTTGGCGTGGCAGTCAATGTAGCCGCCTCCGCAGTCGCCGTTTGGGCATCGGAGGTCTGCGTCCTCTGCCAGGCCAGGGCTGTTGCAGTAAGCTCGGATGTACTTTCGTTCGGCAATGGAATTATCCCCACGATCACCCCGATCCCAACCAACACCAGCGCAGCGGTAACCCCCATCAGAACTCCCAGTATAGGTTTTGGGATCCTCTTTTTCTCGGTCTGCTGCCCTGCTCGCAACAACTCGATCACCTTGTTCGCATCCCACGGGCGCTGCTCAGGGTCTTTCGCTAGCATCCTCATCACCAGTTCGTCCAACCAGCCGGGTACTTCCGGTCGCAGGCTGGCTGGGGTGGTCCCCGGGCGCAGGTTTTGCGGGTTGCGCCCGGTCAGGCAGAGAAACAACACCACGCCCAGGGTGTACACATCCGAGGGCGGTTTGAGGTAGGCGGTCGTGTTTTCCTGCTCCGGACTCATATAGCCGGGCGTGCCGGGGTGCGGCTTGGCCATACTGCCCATCTGCGAACGCATGCTCAAATCGCCCGATGTTTGGGCCAGCCCGTAATCAGCCAGTTTCGCCCTTCCCTGCTGATCGAATAGAATATTCGAGGGCTTGAGATCGCGGTGGACCACGTCCAGCTTGTGCAATTCGGCCAGCCCCTGGGCAACGTCTATGCCAATCTGGACAACCGCATCCACCGGCAATTGTTTGCCCTCGTCGCGGGCTTTGTGCAATCGATCTGCTAGACTGCCGCCCGGGCAGTACTCCATCACCAGGATCAGGGTCTGCTCGTCATGCTCGAAATCATACACCCGCACCAGGTTGGGATGATCCAGCTTTGCCCCCAGCGCCGCCTCCAGCTTGAAGCGCTCGGTGATATGGTTGAACTCGCTGCTGCCCAAGCCGGGCGCGTCTTTGCGCAGCACTTTCAAGGCGCGCGGCGCATGCAGTTCCAGGTGGGTGGCCAGATACACTTCGGCGAATGCGCCGCTCCCGACCTGAGATTCAATCCGATATTTATCTAACAAAAGGTCGCCGACGGTGTAGGACATCGCTTACCCCAACTGTGATGATTTTTAGGTCTGGTTGGCAGGTGATTTTCTAGCAACTCTATTTTTAACCTAGAAATGCTTGAACTTATCGGATTTGACCCATCCAGCCAGAAGCAACACCATCAGTTATGCGCAGTGAAAAAACCATCCATAGTATTTATCGCACCTCCCGATAATGATTGAGCTTGGAATGCTTCTGAAACGAAATCTAAGCCTCCCACACCTGGTCTCTTTAAACCAAAACCCCCATCGCTGGGGGTACAAAAGTGGGCGGAACAGGGCTCGATCCTATCACTTCCTCTGAGTAACGAAGTGTGATGAGTTGTCCAGAGAGTCCCCAGCCTACATATGATAGTAAGATACCCTTGCTGTAGCTGTCCCCCCAACCCAGGCGCCCCCGGCGGGATTCGAACCCACAACCGTCTGATCCGAAGTCAGGCGCTCTGTCCATTGAGCTACGGGGGCGACGGTCGGATTATACCTTAACTTTCGGGCAGGTTGTAGAAGTTGTAGACCGCTTGCGAAAGCTGGGCTACTAAAGTCGAAGCCGAATCCCAGATCAGTTGCTGGGGGTGATACAAGAAAACCACAAGGATATAATCACCACCTGGAGAATAGATGATCCCTGCGTCGCCTATGGTGTTAATTATGCCATCAACCGTTACCCACCCATGTTTATGCGCGATCGGCGTGGCTTCTGGAAGACCAGCGGTGAGCAGCACCGGCAACCGGTTCTTGATCAGATAATTATTCATCGACTGGCACTCAACCTGGGAAATTTCTCCGGGGAACACCGCCGGGAGTGTGCCGCCGCCATCGCGTGCGCATTGATAAATGTCATCTAACAACATCCCAATATCCGATGGCGTGGTTTGGCTGTATGGATCGGGATCGGTATAAACATCACGGCGGGAGTTCGCTGGCGTATCGATCAAAGCCAACAATGGAGATCCAAAGGTGAAATAACCAGCCAGAAATGTATTCTTTAATCCGAGAACCTGCATATCCTCTGTAACCACCAATGGCCCCCGTTGCGGAGCAATCGCACGATCCATCAACCAATCCGCGGCTTCATTCCCAGATTTGTCGATCATATCCTCCAATAACTTCATCGTTTCCGAATCAGCCTGGTCACCCATCCGGCGGAAAGCTGAAAGCATAATCGGTATTTTGATGATACTGGAGGCTGTAAAGGCAATATCTGGTTCTACCGGAAAATCCTCTCCGTTCTGATACGCGAAATGCATCTCCTGCCCTGTGCTTAAATCCTTGAGATAGATACCAGCTAACCCATCAAATTCGCCAACCTGCAGAGTTTGTTTGAGTAGAACATCCAAATTTTGAAAAGCCGGACGGGTGGGATCGACTCGTTTAAGAGGCAGATCAACCTGACGGACATCAAGTGTATATATGGCGGCTTCTATCCGCTGCATCGCCGGATCAATATCCAGGGCTTCCCCGGGTTTCCCTGGATTAAAACTGGCCAACCCTGGAATTGGCATAGCGGGTTGAGCCGGTTGGTCATAGCGCGTGGCAATGTCCACCAGATATGCTCTCAAGCGCTCTTCAGAGAACGTGGCGCGCAGCGGAATCTGGGTCGGGAATTCAGTACGCCCCCACAGATAATCCCAAAAATCCTCCCAAAACACCTTTTGGGTGCGTTCAAGATTGGCCAGAGCAAGCATATTCTCAATGTCCAAGGCGAACTCAACGACAGAGGGTTGCAGCAATATCGTTGAATCATTGTAGCGCAGCACTACTGGAAAAGAATAAACCTCCATCAGTCGTTCTGCAGCTTGCTGGCGGTCCAACCCACCAACCGGAACGCCAGCCACATCCAAACCGGCCGGCAGATAAGACCGCACACGACTGAATCGGACCAACTGTACCGCAGTCAGAATGATTGCACCCAGTAACAAGCCTAAAGAAATAAAACGCAAAGCAGAAAATGACCTGCTTGCTCTCACAACACAACTCCTTTAAAGCAACCTTCTAGGTCGCTTCAGCGAATTATCATACCACAACTTCAAAATGGGCTTTTAGCGTCGGGATTAGGGTTTTTTAATACCTGGTACCGATCAGATCCCGGCATCAATTAACGCGAGACCACGAGTTTCACAAGATTACCCTGATCATCCAATGTCAGGCGGGCGATCTCAGGATGTATCTCGCCCGACCGTTTGACATGTTTGCTAAGCGTAACCAGTTTGCGATAATCCACCTTCCAATGACTTTGCGTTCCCATTGTCTGGGTGACATCAGCCTGAAATCCTTTATCAAAAATCGAATCCGCTACTGGTTGACCGCCTGCGGATTGTTGATCTTGTTGTGCTTCCTCATAAACAAAAGCCATGCGAGCATCAGACATTCCAGGCAAATACTTCGCCACAACCTGGCGTACACCATCCATCACCTCTGCTGGAACAGGTCCACCATCTCCAGGCGATGACACTCGCTCGTTAATGGTATGAATTTCAGCCAGCAGTTTAGCCTGATAGCGAACGCTCTTAGGCGCTCGGCTGCGCTTCAGCGGTTCAGCAAGTGGGTCACCGTATAAAACAAAAGAGATCAGCGTTTTTTGATCCTCGCCATCTAGATAGTCCTGACGAGCGTGCATTTCGCTTGTCAGGTAAATCTTGGCCTGGCGTAACGCCTCGCCAGCTGACATACCTTGTTTTAAGAACCGCCAAAAAGTATGGCCCAACAAGTCAGCCGCAACCATAGGCGTCGCACAAACGGATCCATAAGCCATACAGGTTGATCCTATTACCGCCAGGCTGCCCGCTTCAAGAAATTTCAGGGCAATAGCTTCGTCTAAACCACGACCATGAATATGCATGCCATAACAGGCTTCGCTAAAAATGACCGCAGGGACCTGCTCAGATCCCTTTCCAGGACGAATATCCTGTGGACGTAACGCCACCGGATAATCCGGATCACTCGTAATCCGGAGCAAATCTCTATGACCAAACCATTCCGGCGCATCGATCAATCCATGCAAATTAAAATAACCCAATTTGCCGTTTAGATTCGGAATACCGCCCAAGCCATCAGAACCCCGGGGTTGTTGACCTGTTTTTTTATCGATCACGCCAAAGGGTGGAGATGAATCCATCCGGTCTGGATTGCCGATCGGGCGAAATACCATCCCGGCTGCCTTACGCCAGATTTCGGCCGTATAACCAACATTCCTGCGATTGCCAGGGTTCAGATTTTTCAGCAGATTTCTGAACCAACCGACCAGGCGCTCAGTCCATTTCAAACGCACCCGATAAGAAGCGTGCTTCACCTGGAAACGCCGCAAGGCAGTTAAAAGCAATCGAGCATCGTTACCATTCCCACCCGGAATACGTCCAACCGGCCACTCTGGGATGAAATAATTCTCGTCACGAGATGCGTAGGGATTATCCGAGGGGACATCGCTATCTGGATCGTTTAGTGGGTTTGGCAAATGATGAAAGGGCACAATCTCTGGGCCACCAACAATCAATAATGCGCCAATCCGTTCACCTCGTTCGCCCAACCACTCATCCAGGTCTGCTAACGCCAGCTTCAACCCCCACGGATCATCAGGCTTAACCGGCTTAATCCCAAGTGGGAACGAACTTGCAGGATCATCCGGGAAAAAGACCCTGGATCCCCATCCAGGTCGATTCCGGATAGCCTGCCCAAGCAGATGCATTTCATTCTCGAGCAGTTCACAGATTCGATCTCCATACACAGCCTGTAATCGGGATCGAAGCGAAAAAATCACATAGACGGGAAAACGCCCATCCTGACGGGTAATACCTGGCCGGTTCAATCGCTGCGCAAGCTTTTCCAACTCATGCTCAACGGACTGTAACTCGCTTTCATCAGACCGGATGCTTCGCTTTGATCTGGAAGGTTTAATCGGTTTTATCTCGATTGGTGTGTTAATCGAGCCAACAGACTCCTTTGAATCCGAGATCGGAGGAAACCGATTTTCTTCCTTCGTTATTGGCTGGCTTTCTATCGACGGCGAGGCAGGAATTACTGGCCCAGATTGGGTAGATAGATTGGTTATCTCTTCCACAGATGGAGGCGGAGGCGTCTGTGAGGCTGAAAGACGATTCCAACCCAACATCGCCATAACCTTCGCAGGAACCATTACGTCCAGCTTGAGTTCCAAACGATCCGACCATAAAGAGCGATAGGGGTGTCTGGCGCCCCACATACGCTGAACCACCTGCCCTTCCACATCCCTGGCGGCTGCCATGTGGAGCAACGCTACTGCCGATCCAGATTGACCGCCATCAAATGTCCAATCAGCCAGATAAAGCATAAACTGTAAGGTCTCTGGCCATCGTTCATGATAATCGCGGGTAATCTGATATCGAAATTCCGGAGCGATGCCAGGGTTTGAAGCCAGAAATTGCAGATGAGTCACTCCAACCAACGGGTGGGACATCTTCTGGCTCAGCGCCTCATCGATCAAAGCCTCCGCCAATCCCCAATCTTTCCTATGTATCGCCTGCCTTGCCAGCCCAATCGGCCCACCCCAGGACACAGATTGGGCTCTTGATGGCTGACGACCATCCAAAGCGAATTGGTGCGCCTGGGTTACAGACTCCAGGGCAACGAGTTTTTCCATCTCCAAAACCAAGGTTTTATCCGAAGGGGACGGATGGTACAGGCTTCTTTGGGCGCTCTCAATAACTGTTTGAAGAATATCAACCGCTTCGATATATTCCGGATCAGCTGTACATAACCCATGCAGAACCCGAATAGCCTGGGAAAAACGCCGCTCACCCATCAAAAGCTGAGCATATAACAAACTGGCTTTTAAGTCACCAGGATAAGCTGCCAACCAACTTAAAATCGCCTGGCGAACAAATGGATACTGGTTTGTCGCAAAACCAGATTGAATGATCAAGAAGTACTCGCTTCGTGCGAGAGGTCGTTGAAGAAAATGCATATTCCTGATAGTCATGGTTTTTGACTTTCAAGCGAATTCATTTCACTGGCCCTCGTTGGGAACCAACCGATGGCTGTGAACCAAATTGAGAGCTACAATAGCTCCAAGCAAACGATGCACGGCCACTTCGTTAGGAGCCAGTTGAGCAGCCCTGCGAAGCATAGCTTCAGCAGCCATATAATCCTTGTTGTCCTTAAGCACCATCCCAGCCTGATAATATGGGCGGTAATCCCCTCCCGAAAGATTAATGGCCTTTTGATACACTTTCAGAGCTTGTTGAAATTCGCGTCGTTCTTGGTAAACCCGACCAAGCTCCAGGTAGGCCTCGAGGTGATCGGAGGAAAGCGCAATTGCCTCGCTCAGGTAATGGATGGCTTGATCCAACTGGCCGGTTGTTCGCATATAGAGACCGATCATCGTATTTAAGTCGGCCTGTTGTTCACGCGTCAATCCTTCCTGCTCATCTTGTAAAGCCAGCCTGGCCGCTTGTATAGCCGCATCCTTTTTCCCCGCTTCTTGAAGCCAATCGGCCAACAAAGCCAGAAAAGGAGCTTTCTTCGGGTTTAAGGCTACCAGTTCCTGGAGAGCCCGCAAGCCTGCCTCCAGGCTTTGCGAACGCTTAATCAGATTCAATCGCTCGATTTGCATCGCTAACGGGTTATGAAAGCGTGGAAGAGCCTGTTCTAATGCAGTCAGGGCTTCCTCCGGCCGGTTAAGACCTTCAAGAGCTCTGGCAAGCAGATAAAGCGCCTGCGGATGGTCAGGCTGAGAGCGGAGTACGGTTTGCGCCCGGCTGAGAGCGCCGCGATGATTGCTGGTTTGTAAGGCAATCTCAGCCCGTAAGAGCAGAGCCTGGTTTGGATCCTCAGAATACTCCGCTGCCTGATCAGCGCTCAGGGCCGCCTGATCCATTTCACCGGTCATTTGTTGGGCTTTCGCCAATGCAATCCAAGCGGCTGCATTCTGCGGCTCAAGCCGGGTAGCCTGTTCCAGAGCGGGGATAGCCCGACCAATCTGCCCGCTTTCCAGATATATTTCGCCCAAAGATAGTTGGTGTTGACCAAACTGAGGTTCCAATGCAGCGGCTTTTTCCAGATAGGTGATCGCCTCAGCCAACTGCTGTAACTGATTACTGTCGGGTTGTTGCCGCTGAATCATGGCAGCCTTAGCCTGCCAGCGTGGTTCATCCGGCCATCCATCCAATGCCTGCTGAATTGTCTGACGGGCGTTTGGCAAATCACCCGCCTGCAAGCAAAGCCGAGCAACAAGGAAATGCAGCATCGGTAACTCTGGCCAGCAAGAAATATCATTAGAAAGTCTGGCGCTCGCCTCCAGCACGAGATCGATCGCTTTGTGCAAATCGCTCTCCGCCAGTGCGAGTTGAACAACCACCTGTGGATCTGATCTGCAATCCTGACCCTCAAAGACCGGGTGCCAGCCTACCTGAACGGATTTTATAGCCCGGTCACTTGCGCCACACCTTCGATAAGCCATCATTAGCGCTGCCACATCAGAAGTCTCAGGCATGATCGTTTGAAGGATATATTCCAATGCAGCCGCATTATCAAGAGTCGCCCGAAATACTGCCCATCCACGCCGAGAACACACCCCGATGGAGCGTTTGATTTCCACATCCCAGTCCTGCAGGATCCCATCCTGCTTGAGAATTGCAATACTACCGAGCAATTGCGCAGCCATCTTCAAGCTATCTTCAAAAATTTGGCCGGCCTGCTTGAGAAGAGAATCGGGACCGGGGGCATGTTGGACAACTTCCAAATCCTCACATAAGACTTGAGCTTCGGCTCCTAGCATGAGCGCCTGGGCAAGAAGAAAGTGGGCACGCGGTTCTTCCGGAAAGATCACCGCCATTTGTTTGAACATTGCAATTGCGTCGGTCCATTGATGATTATCGATAGCCGCCTGACCAATTGTGGAGATCTCTAAGAGGAACTCTTCTTTATTGGTAGCAGGTATCTGGCCTTGTTGCCCCGTTTGCAAGCGGGTCCATGCGCGGACGGCTGATCGACATTTACGGTCAGCCTTATCGCGGTCGCCGCCTCGATGCGCTACGCGCCCGCTGATAGCCAATAAACGGGGCGATTCGTCCGCTTTTGTCTCAAATACTGCCGCAGCCTCAATCGCTGCTTGCTCTTCTCCGGCGTCCAGCGCCAATTCAGCTCGCAGGATAGCATTTTCAAGCCTGTTATAATCCGGGTGACTTTTCGGGATCGCTTTTTGAAAGTAGGCAAAAGCCCGACGTGGTCGTAAAGAAGCGAATGCCAACCTGGCAGCAAATTCATAAAATTCGCGCACTTCGAGCGCCGAAGTAGAATCCTCCAGCATCGTAATAGCCCGCTCTGCTTGCTGCAAAGCGCCCGGGAAGTCCCCCAATGATTGTAAAGTACGCGCCATCCTGTACTGTAAAGCAGTATTCTCGGGCCACTGCTTTAAAGAAATATCCAAGCTTTCCCTTGTATCTTCGAACCTTCCAAGCCGGAATAATATATCCGCTTTGCTGAGGTGAAACGATTGGCGCGTCTTCTCAATATCCAGGGCGCGCTCAATAACCTCCAGAGCGCTATCCAGATCACTCTGCTGGATTAAGGCCTTTAACAGAGCTTCGTATAATTCAGCCAGGGAGACATTCCCCGGAGATGATTCATAATCTACTGTGTGAAGTTCTATTTGAGCTATCGCCTTGCGCAATAGATCTGCCGCCAGACGCACATCCCCGTGGTCATACACCATCAAACCGGCTTTATACAATTCTTCGATATTAATCCGCTGCATTGTTGTATCCAATAAAGCCAGTTTGTGAAGAATCTCCAAGGCCTCGGATTGAGATTCAGTCTGGATCAATAGAGACCCTAGCTGTAAAAGTAAATCTGCTCTTTCTGGGGCTTGCTGCAGAGCAGACCGCAATGACTGGATCACATCCTGTAAAACCTGATGCGCCGGCATACCCGGTAAAGCTGCAATGCGAATCCCCTGTTCGATGAACCAGGATAATGAATCGATATCAGCAGGCGAAAGATCACGGGCAGTCCTGGCGGCGAGAAATGCATCTTGCCCCAAACCATTCGAGAGGTAAGCCTCGCAAAGATTGCGTTGAATTTTTTCATTCAGCGGTTCGGATTGGGCGGCTTCCTGCAGCGCAGCAACAGCCATTTCTGGAAGTTCCAATTTCAAAGCAGTCAATCCCAACCCCACCGAAAGGCGAGCCTGGATAGATGCATCGCGATTGGCCGGATCTTCTATTGCAATCCGATAAGCATCCATAGCCTTTTCCCACTCACCTGTGTAAGCATATGCTTCTGCAAGGTATAAGTGAGCCTTACCCCGCAACCCCGGCATACTGTCCATCTCTGTTTTGTAGCCACTTACCAGGCCATCCGGACCAACTCCAAGGATGCGCTGAAGAAAAGGCAACGCCCGTTGGGCGCCCGAAACTTTATCGCCGAGTTGCATCAGCGCCTGCGCCAAATCCAGACAAGGCTCAGGATAATCGGGGCGTAGTTTCACAACCTGGGATAAGATCGAAATAGCTTTCTCCGGTTCCGCAAGCCCCAACAAAGAGCGGGCAAAATTATAAGCAAGTTCAAGACCGAATTGTGTATTCAGCGTATCGTCTCTGGCTGCAATCGTATGAAGATATTCATTAAACTGAGTAAAGATTGGCAGAAGCACTTCCCGAGCTTCGTCCAACCGACCTAATAAATAGAGCGCTTCCCCAAGCCGAATAGCCACTTCTTCAGAATGTATTCCGCCTGGATAAGACGCGGCCGCCCGGCGCAAGAAAGGTAGCGCCAATGTTGTTGACCCTTGGGAAAGGTACAGCTTCCCCAATTGAAACTGGATCTCCCCATCCTGAGGCAACGCTTGACTGGCAGCTCGCAATGTC
The DNA here is from genome assembly GCA_963788145.1 of uncultured Chloroflexia bacterium. GTDB lineage: Bacteria > Chloroflexota > Anaerolineae > Anaerolineales > UBA4823 > UTCFX2. Next base: position 354,732 of record CAWBFQ010000002.1, read on the forward strand.
TCCGCGGCAGCATTGCCTTGTCCAGCGCTGATTTGCACCCTTACAAGACCTTTCCATAAATCGCCTTGGTCGGGGTCAATCTGGACTGCCTGGTTAAAGTGATCGATAGATGTTTCATAATCATGGATGGCTTCCGCAGATTTCGGCCAATTGCCGATGAGCCCAAAGATCAACTGGATTTTTCCGGAGTATTTTCCGGCAGATATCAATCGCATCAGCATATTTTTGCGCGCCAACAGCATCAGTCGCCAATGCCTTCAGGTCATCAGCGGAGGGATGCTCCTGAGCTTCCATAAGAACCAGTCGCTCATTGTAGGCTGACTCCCAGGCATTGGTTGCCTCCAGGCTCTCGACAAGCAAGCGCTGTAAATCCAGCGAACTGATGCGGTCACTTTCAGTTGAGCAGGACGCCTCTTCGAAAAGATCTGGCTCGACGATCGTCTGATCGCCACATCCAGCCTGGTACAAAACCGATGCCTGGGTAGCATAAGCGGAGGTAATCGCTCGCTCTGGGTCTCCGAGCATCGAATATATTTTTGCAGACAGCGCCAACAGATCTCTATTCGAAGGATAAGCTGCCAACCCTGCCTGGACGGCGCCCAACGACTGAGAAAGATCGCCCCCCCTTATCAGAAGTAATATCAGTGACACCATGTCATGTTCAGATACTCGCGTTCCTGCCAACACCATCTTCAATGCATTGGAGGTTGCTTTTTGGGCAGATTCCTGCTGATCCAGTTGGTCCAGAACCGAGGTATAGGTCAACAATAATTCCGGGTGCGATGGATGTGTTTCTTCTTCAATATAACTCTTCAAGAAAACAAAAGCGTCCTGAAGCCGCCCGCCGCTCATCAGAGCCTTGGCATAACCAGCTGCATATCGCGGCTCATCTGGCGTCAAATGCACGGCTTGTTTCCAAGCTTCCACGCTCGTGTTGCGCGGAGCGTCGCTAAGACCTGTAGTGGTCAGGTCTTTTGTTTGGACAACGTATGTTGCAAGCTGTGCAGAAAGGTGACCTCGCATTCGGCGAATCATCCGCAGACTATCCGACAAGGCTGGCACAGCCAAATCTGCCTGACCAGCAATCTGATGCATTTGGGCGACCTGCAAAGTATAGATTAATTGTTCCAGATGCTCTATGCCTGCGTGGCCTTGAGGTCCGACAGCAACCATACCCCTACCAACCAATGGGTTGCCGAGTATTTGCCGCGCCAGCCGGGCTGCCATTTGAGGCCGGAGAGAATTCAAAGCCTGAATCATTGCGATAGAAGTGGACGGGGGCATTTCCGCCATTAAGTCACTAAATGCAATCCATTGCGATTCTGGAGGTATAGGGTTTGAGAGCAACGTGTGCACCGCCAGGCTAACCCACTCTGGTTTGCCATAGCCGCAAAGGGTTGCTAATAACCCGCGCGGCTCCGGCAGCATTCCATATAAACAGGAGAGCATTGTCCGAGAGGTAGCAATTTCAACTGGCGCAGCACTCAAAGTCTCCTGCCAGGATGAATTCAACCTGAATTGTTCACGGAATATCAAGGCCAACAAACCCGCTGAACTCAAGTCCACCGGCGCTTGAGGCTTCTTTACCCAGCCTTCATAGACTTGGCTGGCATGAGAAAGCAGTTCTTTATTCAACGGGGCAAACGGAGTAGACCGCAACTCATCCAAAGTCGGCAAGGTTTCAAGAGCTAACAAAGACAACGCAGCTGGAGACCAGGCCTCTGCCCTGGCGGTGAATTGATCCAGAGCCTGGGCCCCCAGTTCAGTTTCTTCTAAGGATGTCCAGACGCTCTCATCCTGACGCAGAGACAGCAACAGCCATGCCCAATCCGCAGGTGGTATTCGTTTCTTTAATTCAAGGGAAAAGTTGATTTTGTTCATGGGTTAATTTGATATATTTGAATCGCCAACCAACACGCAATTCCCATCATCAGTATGCCTATTACCACTAAGAAAATACCAATGCCGCGCGTGGTGCGCACAAGCTGGTTCATCGCATCTACCAGATCGGAGGCATTCCCAACCAATCCAGACACCTCTTCCGCCAATCCTTTCTGGGCTAACCGAGCCGTTTGAGCAGCCAGCGCCTGAATATCTGTGCCAGAGGTGCGAAAAGCCAGGATAAAAATCCCGCCAATGAATGTGAGCATACCTAAGAAAAAGAAGCCTCCGATAACGAAGACTACGAGATTGAATGGTGTTATCATTCCTTCAATTTGCCTCCTCAGCGAAGTTCACTTTCAATACGATCCGTCAAGAAATAGCTATTCTGTCCCGATCAAACTCGTCATCACCTGTAATGTGGGAAAATCGCAAGCCGGAGTTCCACCGGATAATCGGAATACAGCCTGGATCGACGCCACTTTTTCCAGCGTTAAGTCCGAGCGCATATCATGCGTGAGCAACCCCCAAAGAATCTCCGGGGATGAATCCTCGATCAAACCCGAAACGCTTTGGCACAATTCGCTGGCGATCTGAGCCTGGACTTTCAACGCGGCTTCTGGCGCCTGGTTGGTTTTTGGAAGAGAGGCAACCAACTCGGCCCCACTCCACACCCGGCCATCCAATCCTACTATTCCAGCGACTTCGATGAAATCAGCCAGTGAAGCCCGATCAACCATCAAGTAATGATCCCACCAGATATTTTTTGAGCGCAAAAAATCCAAAAAAAATGACGCCGGCTTGCCGTCGGAATCGATCTCGAACAAGCTGGAGTATTTTCCCGCTTCCGCATCGCGATAAGACGGATACAAAGGCAGAAGAACGATTTGCGGCACCGATGAGGCGCTACCCGCCAGCCAAACCCCTTCCAAGGCGGGTTGTTGAGCAATCAGCGAATCCACAAAAATGATCAAGTAATTTTCTTGGCGATGGATGTATTCAACAGGTTGAGCCGTAGCCGAGAGAGATTCGTTATCACGCGGAACAAATTTCTGTACATCAGAAGCAGCAAGGTCAGCTGAGTGGGGATATTTCACCCGTGATCCAATCACAATGGCTCCACCCAATATGGCGAGAGTCAGAACAGCCCAGGTTAAACGAACTGCGTTGTGGCTTTTCATCATCCTGACTAACGTCGTCCAAAAATAAATTTCTAATTTTTGCAGGGCTGATAAATAGGTCATCCGAATTCCTCAACGAGACATACTTATTTTCAGGATTTTTCCCTGTGCATTGATGATGACTCTTATCATGTAAGACAAATTCCTCTGCGTTGTAGTTACCCCTCGACCATGAAAAATCAACAGGTATTTTGGTGAAGGATTGGATGATAAATTCTTCGCAGATCCAAACGGTTGGATCCTCGGTCGCATTCCAACCATATCCGGGAAGCGACGATATACTTCCTTACAAACGTTGTTAATCACCCTTTCATTCATGTTAGCGCATGCGGTTTCTAAAGAAAGGAGGCAGGTCGCGAGATCGATAACTCTCGGCTGTACTCACCACCCTAGATACCGGTTCAGGCAGTTTGGGCTGGATTGCTGGCGCAGCGACCTTCAGCCCCATCGCCTCTTCCAATGTTGGCGAACCCAACCCGGTGATCATCAAGATGACCTGAACACGATCCCGCATCCGTTCATCGGTGATGACACCAAATACAATCTCCGCGTTAGAGCCTGTTTGCTCCTGCAGGCTGGTCAGACAGGATTGAACCTCGAAAAGGGACAGATCGGAACCGCCGGTGAAATTAACAATCACGCCACGAGCATTGGCAAGTGAGACGGTATCCATCAATGGATGATGCAGAGCCTGTTCCAGAGCCTGCTTTGCCTTATCTTCACCCTGTCCGTGACCAATTGACATCAACGCCCCACCACCGAGCAAGATCAACCGCCGGATGTGAGCAAAGTCCACATTGACCAACCCCGATTCGGTAACCAATTCAGTGATCCCCTGGACAGATTGGCGCAAAACATCATCAGCCAGTCGAAATGCAGTTTCCATCGGCAGGTTACGCGGAGCCACATAGAGCAGGCGGTCATTCGGGATCGCTACCAGGGTATGGGTATGTTCTCGCAATTTTGCCAGACCATCAGCGGCGTTCTTTTGCCTGCGCCCCATCTCAAAAGAAAATGGCGTGGTCACTATAGCTATCGTAACCGCGCCCTGCGAACGAGCGATCTCTGCTGCCACTGAAATCGATCCAGTGCCGGTTCCACCACCCATCCCGGCGGTCAGGAAAACCATATCTGCCCCAGACAATGCTGCCGCCAGTTCTTTACGGCTTTCTTCGGCTGCATCACGGCCTTTGGTTGGATCGCCACCGGCTCCCAATCCTCGGGTGGTATTAGAGCCAAGCAGAATTTTTGTCGGCGCCGGGTTCGCTTTTAAGGCTTGGTAGTCTGTGTTCGCAGCAATGAATTCAATCCCCTTCAAATTCAACTCCATCATGCGTTCCACAGCGTTCGAACCGCCTCCGCCCAGCCCGATAACTTTTAAGACAGGCCGAGGATAGCCCAAATCAGCACGGTCTTTTGAGTTTGATGTACTAACCGAATATTCGAACATTTAACTTTTCTCCTCACGCCCAATCTCTCAAGCCCAATCATTCTCTTTTTCAATCGGGTTCCCAAGGTGGATTTTGACCCCACCTGCCTATGATGCAACAAGCATGCCACCTTCAAGGATTCTTTCAACAATACAACCATTGGCGCGCAACATATTTAACGACTCCTGTGATATCGAGCCTTCGCCTCCAATCACCGTCACACGCTTGGCCATACGCGCTTCAGTCAGAGAAAATCCAATTGTGGGATGCGAATCCTGTAACAGCGGTTGAAGCGCCTCAAGATCCCATTCTGCCACGCCCCACGCATAGAGCGGCAGTAGTATATAATGTGAAATCGTGTGCTCCGTTTTATGAAGCGGTCTCATTTCAGACGATTGAGCAGGTAAGTCTGGTTTCAAACCAGAAACAGCTGAGCGATTACCAGGTTTGAGTTGATCGGGATCAGCAGGTGGATTATCTTCCACATCGAGTATCAGCCGATCCTGAAGCGCCTCCGAACGGTAGAACTCATTCACAACAGGTAGTTTTTCACCATCGCTGCCAAACCAGGCCTGATCTTTGAAAACGCTGCGCTGGTCGGATGCCAGCAGCCAGAAACAACAAGCCTGCACTTCTGCTGGGATCGCAGCAGACGCGATTCCTTCGCCAGCATCCTGCTCCAGCAAATGTCTAATAGCAAGATTCGTACGGGCATGGGCAATCAAGTCTGGGGTGCCGGTCAGTGGATCCAATTGATCGGAGGGAATGCTTCCTGCTTTCAATAAGAAAAGCGGCAAAGAGCGCCCCAGTTCCAACCGGGAAATGGCCAGGTACCAGTCGAAAATCCGAAAACCAATCTGATTTTCACTATCATCTGCGGTTAGATAAGGACGAGTGTTTGACCAGCAATCTGGTCCGCCTCTACCCCAGTCTAATGGTTTTGAACCAGTCCAGGCATAGGCGCCTAGAGCCAGATGATCCAACAAACGAGAGCAAGTGCGCCGTTGTAATGCCTGAAATGCGGTTTGCAAGAATGAGAGATCCCAATAATCACCACCTGGCTCCAGCGGAGGAAAGATCGGTTCCAATCCTTCTTCAATTGCGATTTCAGCAACTGCAACGAAGATATCCAGAAAGCGCTCGACCAGATCAGGTTGAGTCCAATCAGATGGATCCCAGCTCGAGCGGCAGTTCGGGCGATCGAACAAACTGATCCACTGCACCCCCCAGCGAGCGTAGCTGCGAAAAAGTAACCTCAACTCCCCATGATGAATGGGGTTGCGAGTGGGGAGTTGGAAATGCAAAATGGGTTTAACACCACCGGACAGCAGCCCTGTAATAAAGTATTCCGGGATGGCGCGCTCAGACGGGGTCTGAAGAGTGATCCATCCCGTCCCCAGCCGATTAATTTCCGGAAGCCAGGTTTCTAGATCTCGAACCCGATAATGCAAAGTATCCGGAAAATAGTAAAAACCCAGGCGTTGATTGGATATTTTTGGCGGCGTCGATCCCACAGGCACCTCTCATGCTTACATCATGGATAGCCTATTCAGGTGCAAGTTTTATGCCCATGCAATGCTGGATACCGCCCGACATATCATCATAATTTCAGCAGCACGCAACCATTTGATTATGCAACCCTTTTTCTGTAAAATCGGTCTGGTGACCTTCTGGTGTTTGTAAAGAACCTGGTTGTGGAAAAGTGGACAAATCTCCGATTTGCCCCACTTTTCCACAACCACTACGATTACGACGACGGCGAACGATTCTCGTCTGGAAAGGTGAGGTAAATCCGATCCACTTGCCATTCATCATGAAATTCCATCAAGATAGCACTAATAAGGCGTAGGCAGGAAGCTTCGTTGGGGAAGATCCCGACCACCCGAGTTCGCCGGCGGATCTCACGGTTGAGCCGCTCTAAACCGTTGGTGGTGCGTAGCTTGCGCTGGTGGGTGACTGGAAAGGAAAACACCGTTAGACCTTCGGGGATGTTGCGCTCGATCCAGTCGGCCAACTTGGAAGCCGTTTTGGCGTACTTCTGGACGATTTGGGCCAGATAAGCTTCAGCGGCGCTCCGATTGGGCGCATTAAAGATCATGCGCAGATCGGCAGCCACCTCAGCCTTCATACTCTGCCTAGGCACATAAGCGCTGGCATTCTGCTGGAGGTGAAACTGACAGCGCTGCCATGGCGTCCCGCCAAAAACTGCGATCCGGGCAGCTTTCAGACCAGCGTGATCATCACTAATCACGAACTGCACACCCTGAAGTCCACGTTTGACCAGGTTTTGCAGAAAAGCACGCCAATGAACTTCTTGCTCGCCGAGCGAAACGGAGACGCCCAGGATCTGCCGCCTGCCATCTGCAGTCACGCCGACAGCCATGAGAACAGCTGCATCCCGGATCTGGCCTTCCTGACGCACTTTTTCGTAGCGAGCATCTAGAAACAGGTAGCGAATTTCACCCAGAGATCGGTTGCGCCAGGCTTTCAGGGTTTCATCCAGCGAAGCAGTGGCTCGACTGACTTGGGAAGAAGAGACGGATGCGCCGCACAACTGCTCGACAATCGTCGTGACTTTGCGAGTGCTTACGCCTTGAACATACATCTCGGCCAGTGTGAGGGTCAAGGCTCGCTCGCTGCGCAACCCTTTCTCGAGTGCACTGGGATAGAAACCACCATCTCGCACCTGCGGTACGTCAAAGGTGATTTCTCCCAGCCGGGTTTTGACCGTCTTCGGTTTGAAGCCATTGGCATAGCCTTGCCGTTCGGCCGTTCGTTGGTAAGGTGCTGCACCCAAATATTGCTGGCGCTGGATTTCCATCGCTTCGTTGACCACAATCCGGATCAACTCCGGAATGAATTCGAAGCCTTGGAGGGCAATCTGCTCCAGCAGCTCGGGCGGTAAGGTAAAATCTCCTTGGTAGGTCATGGTGTCTCTCCTTTGTTGAAGTGTCGCAACTTCGAAGGATACACCAGACCTACCATTTTGGCTCGATTAGATTTTACAGAAAGAACTATACACTAACAACCATTTATGCAAAGCTATCGTAAATAATATGAGAATCTAATATAATATGAGTACAATTGCACCAACAAAAGAGACCTATCTGTCAAAATTTTATTGAGAAACGTGAGTTGACAGATGGCTGATTGTTGAGAGTGGAGAAATATCATGATGGCATCTGATTTCATCGTTAATGTAACCGAAGTGGATTTTGAAGTTGAGGTCCTGGCGTATTCTCAGCAGGCTCCGGTTGTGGTTGATTTTTGGGCTGAATGGTGCGCTCCCTGTAAAATGTTGGGGCCGCTATTAGAACGCCTTGCTCAGGAAGGCCAGGGTAGTTTCCGCCTGGCAAAAGTCAACGTGGACGAAAACCCTAATCTTGCACTACGTTATGGGGTCCACAGCATCCCAGCGGTTAAAGCCTTTCGGGATGGGAAAATCGTTTCCGAATTCGCGGGCATCCAACCAGAACCCCGTTTGCGAGAATTCCTACGTTCAATCGCGCCCAGCAAAAACGATCTGGCATTAGAAAAAGGGCAAAGCCTCTTAGTCATGCAACAAGCTCAAAAAGCGGAAAAAACCTTCCGAGAAGTCCTGGCAGAATCCCCCCAAAACCCCACTGCTTTACTTGGGTTAGCAAAAAGCCTGCTCTATCAAGGCAAATTCGAGGAGAGTTATTCCATCCTGGAACACTTTCCTACCAGCCGGGAATATAACTCATCTCAAACTCTACTGCCGCTTGCTAAAAGTCTGCACGATCTCCAGCAAAACCGTTTACCAAATGACGGAGAACCTCTTGATCCAGCATTTCACCGGGCGATCCGACTGATCGAACGGGGAAACATAGAAGCCGCTATGGATGGTTTGCTGGATATTCTACGAGAAGATAAGCGCTATCGAGATGGAAAAGCTCGCGCGATCATGGTCGCATTGCTTGAGTTGCTCGGCGACGCAAATCCGATCACTCGCCTATACCGGGCAGAACTTGCATCAGTCCTTTTCTAGCATGACCCCATGCCTATCCCTGACAGTTCACATCGTTATATTCACATTGCGTGAAAAGCGATTAAATGCGCTGCTCATCCAACGCGGCGAGCCCCCATTTAAGGAAATGTGGGCCCTGCCAGGAGGATTCGTCAATGCCGCCGAAGGTTTGGAAGAGGCAGCGCTGCGCGAATTGCAGGAAGAGACCGGCCTGAACCAGGCTTATCTGGAACAACTTTATACTTACGGCGAACCGAAACGCGACCCAAGGGGACGGATCATCACCGTAGCTTATTATGCCTTGATCCCGGCTGACGCTCCGATCCGCAGCGAAGGCGGAAGCGATGCACGCCAAACCGATTGGTTTTCAATTGAATCCCTGCCCGCGCTGGCATTCGACCACCTGGAAATTATCGAATATGCCCTCCGCCGACTGAGATACAAACTGGAATACTCTGCGGTCGGTTTTGAGTTGCTGCCAGAAGAATTTAGCCTCAGCGAACTACAGCAGATTTACGAGATGATTCTGGGCGAAACGCTGGATAAACGCAATTTCCGCCGACGAATACTTGAAGCCGGGGTAATTGAAGCAACGGACCGCTTGCGCTCCGGCGATGGTCGCCCAGCTCGTCTATACCGATACCGGGCAGACGCGGTGGCAGAAGTAAAAGCGAGACGGTTATTCCCATGACATAGTTTTACAAAAAAAACACCTCAGAACGAGAGGTGTTTTTTTGTAAAAAACCAGATTAGCGAAACCCCACCATGCCGTGTGCTGCTGAGTTTTGAACCTGCCTTCGCAGGTTGGGCCTCGCCTCAAGGACTCCGCCTTGGCCTAAGCCTATCGCGTTACCCTTTGAAGATTGAAGCCCTATAAGAATTTGTTGGCTCAAAACCGTGGTGCTGCATCACGGGCACAGCAGGGCAACTATTTTATACCATAAAAGGATATCCATGAGTAGGTGATTCTCGGATGAATCAACTCGATAGCACTCCAATGGTTGTATACCCGATCAAGCCTGAGGCAATTTGACCTGGATATGCAGCTCATTAAGCTGTTTTGGCTCAACTGGAGAAGGGGCATCTGCCATCACATCTCTAGCAGCCTGGTTTTTTGGGAATGCAATCACCTCACGAATATTCGGTTCATCGGCCAGGATCATGCAAATTCGATCAATCCCTGGGGCAATACCACCGTGTGGCGGCGTTCCAAATTCAAAGGCTTCCAACATATGCCCAAATCGTTCACGAGCCACATCCGGTTCCAACCCGATGAGAGCAAACACTTTTTCTTGAAGTTGCCGATCATGGATTCGGATTGAACCGCCCCCAACTTCATAATTATTCAAAACCAGATCATACTGCTGGCCACGCGCTTTACCAGGGTCTTCATCCAGGAAATGGATATCTTCCATCATCGGTGAGGTAAACAAATGATGGCTTGGATCCCAACGTTTTTCATCCTCACTCCAGTTGACGAATGGGAAATCGATGACCCAACAGAACGCCAACACATTCGGGTCCATTAATTGCAGCCGATCTGCGAGCAAAACCCGCAAGCGTGCCAGGGATTCAAAAACCACTGCCGGTTGATCCGCCACAAACAGGAGTAGATCGCCCGGGCCGGCTTCCATACGCTCCATCAATTTCTGAATCAGATCCGGGGATAGGAACTTTGTGAAGGTGGAACGTAATTCCCCTTTCTCTGGGATGGCGATATAAGCCAGACCCTTTGCGCCAAAATTCTTAACATAATCGGTCAGCTCATCTATTTGCTTGCGGGTATATTCGGAGCAGCCCTTGGCATTAATGCCACGCACATCCCCACCCTGGGCAATCACAGTCTCGAATACTTTAAACCCGCTCCCGTCAACCAGATCTTTTAGGTTTTTAAGCTCCAAACCATAACGAAGATCGGGGTTGTCTTTACCAAAACGTTCCATCGCTTCTCGATAGGTCAGGCGCGGCCAGGGACTGGCAAGCATATGCTTATGAGGCACGATCTCGGTCACCAATTTGGAGAAGAGGTCTTCCGCCAGGCGCATGATGTCCTCGCGCTCCACGAATGACATCTCCAAATCCAGTTGCGTAAATTCCGGTTGCCGATCGCCTCGCTGGTCTTCATCTCGAAAACAACGTGCAATTTGGAAATAACGCTCCACTCCGGCGACCATCAATAACTGCTTCAATTGCTGAGGTGATTGCGGTAGCGCATAAAATTCACCCGGGTGGACGCGAGAGGGCACCAGGTAGTCACGCGCGCCTTCCGGAGTGGTCTTGAATAGAATCGGCGTTTCCACCTCAATGAAATTTTTTGAGGTCAGATAGTCGCGAATGAATTTCACCACCCGATGACGCAATATCAGGTTATGGCTCATCCGTTCACGCCGCAAATCCAAATAGCGATAACGTAAGCGGGAATTCTCATCAATTTCTTCGTCTTTGTTGATTGAAAATGGAGGCGTTTTGGCTGGGTTTAGAATATGGACATCTTGCACTTCCACCTCGATTTCACCGGTAGCCAGATTTGGATTTTCAGAGCCTGCTGGTCGATTACGAACCACTCCAGTGACCTGGATCACCCACTCATTGCGGACTTCTTCGATTTTTTCATATGCGGATGGCGACCGGACCGGATCAGCAACTACCTGGCAGAGCCCGAATCGATCCCGCATATCGACGAATGTCACTCCGCCATGATCTCTCCTGCGATGCACCCATCCAGCCAATTGGACTTGTCGGCCTACATCCTGGCTGCGCAACTCACCACAAGTATGTGTTTTATACATTCATGCCTCCTATAATTTAAAAAAACGCCCTACGCAGATTGCGCGGGGCGAAAAAATAGCAACCATCTCAATCAAACAATAGATTTTTGATTCATCAGTTGATTTCAGCCCACAATAAGAAATCTGGTTGGGATACGATTATAGCATGCCTGTTAGCATTTCCGTAATAATCACTGGTAATGTCCAATCAACGGTACGGAAGACCTAGCCTTCCTCTAATCGAAGAATGAGAGGATAATCATCTCATTAGATATATGCTTTCTTTCCATTGTTTTCTTAATACGATTGTCTGTATACTGAATTTGAACATAATTTAATCACAATTCAATTTCGTGACAAAAATGGCCATACCGCAAACCAACCCTAACGATGACATGTCCGGCTCACCCTCGGAATCAGATCTGAACAAAATGCAAGATAGAGTGAACCAACTCGAGGAGCAAATGGCGCTAGCCGCTCGCCAACTCACAGCCTATCAGCAAGAACTCGATTCGCTGCTATATTACCTATCTCATAATCTACGCGCTCCACTGCGTGGCATCGATGGATACAGCCGGGCTCTGCAAGAAGAATACAGCCATCAATTAGATGCTATGGGTAAGGCCTATCTGGAATACATTCGCGATTCAAGTCTTTATTTATCTCTGACGATCGAAGGTTTACTCAAGCTTTCCAGAATCGAACGACAGGAACTCAAAATAACGGCAGTGGATCTCAGCGAGATCGCCAATGAATTGGCTCGCGATTTTCTGTCCAAATATCCAGATCGAGAGATCAACTTTATCATCCCAGAAGGAATAGGAGCGAATTCGGATGCGGAACTCACCAGATTGTTGATTAAATGTCTGTTTGAGAACGCGATTAAATTCACATCCCCCCATCCAAAATCTCAGATCGAGTTCAATACCTGCATCCAGGATCAGGAAACGGTTTTCTGGGTGCGCGATGATGGGGTTGGATTTAACCCGGCTTATAGCAGCCAGTTATTCATCCCTTTTCAGCGATTGCACAACCAAAAGGAATTCGAAGGTCTTGGTCTTGGACTGGCAATTGTAAAAAGAATCATCCAACGACACGGCAGCCGGATTTGGGCTGAAGCCGAAATTGAGAAAGGCGCGACATTCTTTTTCACCCTAAAATAAACTGCTCATGCTTAAGGAGAATGAAATGACCGAGTCACTCAAACAAACTCATCTATACAACTGGCATGTCGAATACGGTGGACGGATGGTGCCATTCGCTGGTTGGGAAATGCCAGTGCAATATCCAACCGGACCCATCCAGGAGCACCTCGCCACCCGCCAATGCGCTGGGCTCTTTGATATCGACCATATGGGACAGGTCATCGTGCGCGGCGCAGAAGCTGAGGCTTATGTTAACAAGATGGTCTCTTATGATGTTCAGAAAATGAAGACCTACGACGCCCACTATGCCATCTTTTGTTATAAAGACGGTACATGTGTAGACGATCTGTTCGTTTACAAGATGCCAGATCCGGAATTTGGAACCTACTTCTTCCTGGCGATTAATGCTTCTAATCGCGAAAAAGATGTCGCCTGGCTGAAGGCACATGCTGGGAAATACGACACTGATGTTAAAGATGTCTCCGACGAAACCTATATGATGGCTTTTCAGGGACCGAAGGCCCCCGAAATTCTGAATCAGGTCTCTGAAGCCGATCTGCTTAGCGTACCTCGTTTTTCTGCTGTCCAAACAAAACTATTCGATGATGTGCCAGTGCTGCTAGGACGCACCGGTTATACCGGCGAAGATGGATATGAGATCTTCCTGCCGGCCGAATCGGCTGTGCGAGTTTGGGAAGGAATCCTTAAAATCGGGGAACCCTATGGAGTCAAACCGATCGGGCTAGCCACGCGCGACAGCTTACGATTTGAGGCATGTATGCCGCTCTATGGTCACGAGATCAACTCGGAAATTACACCGATTGAAGCACGCCTGAGTTTTGCCCTGAGCTTGGATAAATCCTTCACCGGTCGTGACGCGCTGCTTAAACAAAAACTGGAAGGTCCGCAGCGAGCATTGGTTGGTTTCGAAATGATCGAGCGGGGCGTCGCCCGAGAACATTACCCGGTACTATTTGCGGGATCGGAAGTAGGACATGTCACTTCCGGTATGTTCTCTCCCACCACAGAGCGTTACCTGGGCATGGCGATCGTTCCTGCCAGCCTGGCGAAATTAGGCACTGAAATCGAAATCCTTATTCGTAATAAACCCGTCAAGGCAAAGATCGTCAAAAGACCGTTCTATACACCAGCTTATCGACGATAAACGGAGGATTTTTTACCTTCTTAAAAAACAGAACCGACTGTACATTTCAATGGATATCATCTGGGCGGATTTCTCTTCCTTCGCTGGAGGATTGGTGCGCCGCCAGTGCAAACTTTAGCACCTCCCGCCCAGTCAACCCGTCTAATACAGGTTGCCCCCCGTTTTTCAAGGCATCAATCATGTGTTGGGTGCAATCTATAAAGCTGTCGTGCCATTCGAAACGATCCACCGGCACCGGATGAGTTTCACCATCGCGAAATAACATCAACGGTGGCAAATCCACCGTGCGCGCGGTGCAACGATTGATCATCAGAATCCCTTTTTCGCCAATAACCTCAACGCGGTCGTCATCGGCATAATAGATCGAGTCCATTATCATTTCTGGGGTATGGGTAAAATCCAGCAAACCATAACGGCGAGGCGATTTGAATTGGAACATGATTGTTGCTGGGGCATCCACCCGAGCCACGCTCTGCGGAACACCAAAACTCGCCGCGCTATAGTCAATCCAGGCATACACACGCTCAACTGGACCCATTAAATTATATGCCAGAGAAAACAAATGATAGCCGTGATCGAAAACCAGCACACCGCCGCTGCTTTTTTCGTCTTGAAAACGCCAGAGCCAGGCGTCCAGGGGGACTTTCCATTGGCTCTTGCTTTTGCCGGTTCCAACATGAATGCGGATCATTTGTGGTTCGCCAATCTCACCAGCCTGGATCATCTGGCGAGCCTGCACATGAGGCGGGTAAAACACAAAGTTTTCATATATACGCAGCATAACCCCGGCTTGTTCAGCAGCTTGGATCATTCGGTCTGCTTCGGTCACATTCATCGCCATAGGTTTCTGAACGGAGACGTGTTTTCCAGCCTGGCAAGCCTGAACAGTCATTTCAGCATGTAAATGATGGGGCACCAACAGTTCAACCAGATCGATCTCTGGGTCGGACAACAGCCTGGCATAGTCGGTATAGACTTTTTCAACCCCCCAAAGCTTTGCAGCTTGACGGGCGCGCCCGCCTTTTGAATCGCATACCGCGATGATCCTGGCATCTACGCGGTCGCGATAACCCATCTGGTGTAAATGTGCTATCCGCCCACAACCAACAATACCGACGCGAATAGAATCCATAGCGCCTCCTTAGATGGTGATGTCCTAACTGATTTTTTTAATTATAGATCGCCGGGTGAGAGATTGTCAATGAATGATCTTGAACAGATCATCATCCGAAAGAAATTGCACTCCAGAATGAGTGAGGTTGAGCGAATCGATAAATGGAATTTCGAGCAAGTTCCAGGTGCTGAAAGGTTGAAAGTAGTTCCCCAGCCGATGAACCGCGCGGCAATACAATATCCACCCCAAGCAAATATGCAGCCCGTGCTTGTTGATGATTGTCCACCAAAGCCACACAACGCAGACTGGGATATTTTTCTCTAATTGATTTCAGGCAATCAGATTTTCTCAACCCAATCGTATCCAGATCGGCCAGCAGCACCGTTTGTGCTCGATCAGGAATGTTCTCATCGAAATCTTGATACAAACCATCCTTCAGGAACACTTCTGATCGGGGTAACGTCTTTAGAATAGCGATCAGACTTTCCCGGAAATGTCCGGGCCTGGCGCAGATCAGGATACGATTTTGGGTTTCCATATTAAGGTACCAGCAGAAAAATCATGCTCTTTAAGAACTAAATACCACCGGATAACAGCATGTCAAGGCTGGAACGCAGTTCCGCTTCGGTATTATCACCGAGGCTGATCTCGCGGATGACCCCATTGGCATCGACCATAAAGGTTGTTGGAAAGAAAATAGCCTGATACGCATTCGCGAATTGGCGATTTTGATCCAACAAAACCGGAAAAGTCATCCCGTACTCACGAACAATCGCTTGAACATTCTCCAGGCTGTCTTGATCCAGAGCGTTTATCGAGAGGATCACGAGACCCTTTTGCTGGTATTCGCGATACAGTTTTTCCAGGATGGGTAATTCTTGTTTGCATGGCACACACCAGGTAGCCCAATAATTGATCAATAGTGGTTTACCGCGCAATGATTCGAGATCAAACGACTGTCCATCTAAAGATTGCAGGGTAAAGCCAGGAGCACGGAAGCCAATCTGCGGCTCCATCGCCAGAGAAAGATCAACCTCCGGCAGCGGAGCGATTTGAGATTCAAATGTCGGTGAAGCGGGTGGATTCGGGAGGTTCTCAAGCGGCTGAGATTCAACAGGAGCAACTGGAATCCCAATCTCGGTTGGTTCCAGTGGGATATTTTGGGGAGCCAGAGCAGCGGCATCCTCGATTTCCGGTTGGACAAGCGCCTTGGGTGCAGTTTGAACGCCGGAGGGTTGTGCTTCTTTGGATAGACCAGATGAAGTATGGCTCGAAGAGGCTAATTCCCCCTTTGCAATATTTTGAGATTCGATGTCTGAACCAGAAATTCCGGAACAAGCGCTCAGCAAACCGGCTGCTGACCAGATCACGAATAAAATCCGCGCCATTTGAGTATTCTTATTTTGTCTTATCATTAATCCTCTTCTTGTTGTGTTGCTCCAGGACGAGCAATAAAATTAATCCGCTACAAGAATAAATTATACGCATCTGGTGTTTATGTGCAACAATTAACCTGCATTATCGAGTAAATACCGTCAAAAGGCTAACGGCATCCATTTTCATATCTGCGTCAATTGACTTAGGGGCGGATCAGAATGATATGCATGCAGCCCGTAAGGCTTGAATATTTTCAGCAATGCTAGCGGTGTGGTTAAAAATAGCTGAACCAGCAACCAGAATAGTCGCGCCAGCCTGTTAAATCATACCTGCATTTTGCGCATCGACCCCCCCATCCACCTGGATTTCTACCCCACCTGATCCACATTCAGCAAGCATCTTCCGCAGTCTGGCGATACGGGTGTTGCTGGCTGGGATGTAATTCTGCCCTCCAAAACCCGGATTAACCGACATGATCAGCGCCAGATCCACGTACGGCAGAATCTCTTCCAGAAGAATGAGTGAAGTAGCCGGATTAAAAGTTACCCGGCGCGGATGCCATAAGACTTTATTTGCTGGATAGTGCGGTGGAGGTGTGGACAGGTTTCGACATGAACAGTGATGTTATCTGCCCCTGCTTCCACAAAAGCAGGAATCATACGCTCAGGCTGCTCAATCATCAAATGAACGTCTAAAACAGCGCCAGCAGCCCGGGTGAGCGGTTTCAAGGCCGATACCACTAAAGGACCAATGGTCATGTTTGGAACGAAATGACCATCCATCACATCCATATGGATATATTCCGCGCCAGCATCAAGCGCCTCTTGCACCTGATGGCCTAAATGGGCAAAATCTGCCGAGAGGATAGATGGCGCGATCTTAACGAGCATTTTGGCGCTCCAATATCCGGGTCTCATTCTCGCCAGCGACCAGAACATGCGTCGCCATATCTAAGAATAAGCCGTGTTCGAGAATGCCCGGACGCTCATTCAGCAAGCGATCCAAATCATAAGGATTTGGTATGCCTCCGTCAAACCAACAATGGGCCAGATAATTGCCGTTATCCGTCACGATCGGAGAGCCATTCAACGCGATGAGCAATTCCGCCCTGGAAGAGATCGAGTTCTAGCCATTGCACATGTCTCTCGGCCTGGAAAGGCAGTATCTCCACAGGCAGTGGACAGGCGCTCCCAAGTCGCTGAACCAGCTTAGATTCGTCCACCACAATTAAAAATTTGAGCGCATGAATCTCTACGACCTTCTCGCGTAATAAAGCCCGCCCAAGACCCTTGATCAAGTTTAGATCTAAATCGACCTCATCTGCGCCATCCACCGCCAGATCTAATATGGGATGATCTACGAGCCTGATGATTGGGATGCCATAAGACCGTAGTCTTGCAGAACTCGAGTCGGATGTGGGCACTGCAAATATATTCTTCAGTTCACCCCGTTGAAACCTTTGCCCAAGGCAGTCAATGAAATGGCCATTGGTCCGTCCAGTTCCAACACCAATGACCATGCCGTCCTTAACAAATTCCACCGCGCTTTCGCCGGCTTTCTTGCGCAATATTGACCTATCGCCTGACATGCATTAAATATAACACGACTCTGAGTTCTGCACTCAATCTTTGATGAATACACTAGGCGAATTCAGGCGAAGAAATCAGCCGGATACCATTCTGATCCCAACAAACACAGTTTGAGGGCATTATCATTCAAGCCACGCGCCGCAGGGTATAATTCTATCTTCCTTCGAATCACGATCCTTTGGAGTTGTCATGAATCAACCAGCCATGCAAGAAACTACTACCGAAGAACTCTACCGGACAATTCTGAATTCCTCGCCCGATTGGCTGGAATGGGTAGGGGCTGATTACCGCGATTATTTCGTCTCCTCGGCGGTTTTTCAGATCACAGGCTATCCATCGGAGGACTTCATCAAGAAACCAGACCTGATCATTGAGATCACTCATCCAGATGACCGGGAGATCGTCGCCAAGCATCGCCAAGAAATATTGAGCCATAATGCCGGAGACTGCGAATTTGAATATCGCATCATCCATCGCAGCGGTGAATTACGCTGGATACACCATCATTGTCGCACCACCTTAAATGGCGGAAAATGGATCGGACATCATTCCACCAGACGAGACATCACTGCCCAAAAAAAGCAGGAAGATGAGCTTCAAACCAGCTATTACACGATCAAGGCATTAATGAGTAACCCAATGGATGGGATGATGCTGATCGCCCCAGATGGGATGATCCATACGATCAATCCGGTCATGGCGCGAGCCTTCGGATTGCCAGGAGAACAGCTCATTGGCCACAATACCTATGAAATATCCCCACCTGAGATAGCTGAATTTCAGCGAGAAATGGTCCGAAAAGTCATCGAAACAGGCGCGCCGATCCGTTACGAAAGCAAAGGGATGATAGGGCTCGCAGATGTCACGATTTATCCTATCCCAGACCAAAAAGGAAACATCTTTCAAATAGCCATCACCGCCCGCGATATCACCGAGCGCATAAAAGGTGAGCAGGAATTACACACCAGCCATAAGATGATTTCCGCTTTGATGAATGCTCCAACGGATGTCATTCTTTTCCTCGATTTGGATGGCAAAGCGATTCTGGCGAACCAAAACCTGTTCAATAAGCTGAAATTGCCACCCGAAAAAATCATCGGTCAACCAATTAGCGCCTTCTTACCCACAGAGTTAGCGCGCGACCGGCAAAAAAAACTGGAACAGGTGCTGAAAACCGGCCAGCCTGTCCGATTTGAGGATTGTGGGGTTTCCGGCGTGATCGATAACATTGTCTTTCCCATTCTGGATGATGAAGGAAAGGTCTTTCAGATAGTGGTGATCGGGCGGGACATCTCGGATCGTAAGCGAGCGGAAGATGAATTATTAAAAAGCTATCAGACCATCAAAGCGCTATTGGGCGCCCCATCCGACATCGCCTGTGTGATCGATCTGGATGGCACCATCCGTCTGATCAATGATACCTACGCCAGGATGTATCAATCCACGCCGGAAGATCTCATGGGTACTAGGATTTGGGACCTCTTTCCGGCCGAAAGGACTCAATTCCGCCAGAACGTATTCGAACAAATTCGGATATCCAAAAAAACTGAGCGTGTGGAAGATCACAGTCCACTGGGTATTTTCGATTCTGTCATTCAGCCCATCTTTGATCAGCAAGGGGAGGTCGTCCAGGTTGCGATCCTGTCGCGGGATATTACCGATCGGGTCAGAGCAGAGGGCTTATTACGCGAGAGAGAAGCCTTACTGCGAACTGTGGTCGAAAATGCCCCGGTCATTCTTGCAGTAATGAATATGCACGGATATGTCACCTTTATTCAAGGAGATATCCATCAATCCAACATTTCGTCTGTCAATTCTGTCCTCGGTAAAAATATTCAGGAGCTTGATTTTATCCCGAACGAATTGATCAATGGCTTCTATCAAGCTGTCCTTGGAGATATGTATTCATCGGATCGTATGAGGATCGGAGATCAGACATACAATATCCAACTAACCCCAGTGCATCATCAAAACGGCGAAGTGGTTGGGGTGATCGGGATAGGGTTGGATATCAGTGAATTTCTGCGGATCGAGGATGAGTTACGCCAATCGAAGAAAGAACTCGAGTTAGTGCTGGATCATCTCAAAGATGCAATCGGAGTATTCAACCGAGAGTATGAGCTAATCTATGTCAATCCCGCTGGGGTTCAAATGGCCGATTCGTCCTCCGAGAGCGAGCTAATCGAGTATTACCAACAAACAAAACAAATTGGCGTGCTCGACGAATCCGGAAATCCAGTCGATTTTTCAGCCATATTGGATCGGCTTTTTCTTCTGAAAACACCTGGTGAGAACGAAATCCTTCTGCGCACCCCCACCCATCCCGAAGAAAGATTAATTAATACCCAGTTTATTCCTGTCCCCAACGAGAAAGGCGATCCTCTGTTGATGATCATGATTGCACGAGACATCACAGAATCCAGAAAAGCCCAAGAGCAGATTAGAGCGCATCAAACCGAATTGGAGCAAAAGATTACCGAGCGCACAACTGAGTTGAATCGGGCAAACCAGGAACTCAGAGAGCGGATCCTGGAAAGCCAGCGTGCTGCGTCGCACGCAGAAACATTGGCGCGAGTGGCGGCTCATACCAGTGTTCTGAGTGAACTACCCGCCTTCTTACAAATGGTATGCGACGAAACCATGCAAGCCATAAACTATAACTTCAGCAGTATCATTAGCTATGATGAAAAGACCGATGCCTTTTATATGGCTGCGCTTTCGCCGCAAATCGAACTGCCCCGCCAATATCCAATTTATTCCAGGACGGTGTTAGAGAAATATATCCGGACTTACGGACATACAATAATCATCCCCGATATCCGCACTTTACCAGATTACAAAGGGTTGGATTTATTACTTCTTTTTGGGATCCGTACATTAATTATTCTTCCGATGATCGCTAATGGAGAGATTTTCGGGACTCTGAATGTAGCTTCTATGAATGAAGTTCGTTTGCCAGATACAAATGAGATTAACCTTTTGAAGGCGCTCACCGATCAGGCAACAATCGGATTCACAAAAGCTAAATTGTTTGAGCAAATATCCGAGAGCCGCGTACGCTTACAAATCCTTTCAGAAAAACTGGTTGAAGTCCAGGAGCTAGAAAAACGAAATCTGGCCAGCGAGTTGCATGATGAAATTGGTCAATCCCTGACCTCATTGCATTTAAATCTGGGTATCATTTCTCACATGATACCTGAGACATGGAATAATCAGCACGACTTGCGGGAGCATCTAGACCGCGCAAACCAGACCGTCGTACGGCTTTTAGAGAGAGTACGTGAGATTTCCCTCGATTTGCGTCCGGCAATGCTGGACGACCTTGGGCTCATCCCAGCCTTATTGGCGCTCTTCGAACGATTCAGCGCACAAACGCAGATCCGGGTTCTTCTGAAACATAATGGAGTGGAAAGAAGATTTGCACCCAAAATTGAAACTGCAGCATTTCGCATCATCCAGGAAGCCTTGACAAATGTCGCCCGACACACGCAAAGTACCAAAATTACGGTGAGACTGTGGGCCGATTCCAACTATTTGCGGTTGCAGGTCGAAGATGATGGCGGCGGATTTGACCCACAACTGGCCATGCAACAGAGTCTTACAAGCGGACTCTCAGACATGGCTGAACGAGCTGCCTCCTGCGGGGGTTCACTGGATATCGAATCAGAACCTGGGCAAGGCACTTGCCTATCTGCCGAATTTGCATTGTAACCATGGAGAATATCACGGTGAGCATATCCATCCTCTTAGCCGACGATCACACCATCTTACGTCAAGGATTGCGTGTGCTACTGGAAAGTGAGCCGGATTTTGTCGTCTTGGGCGAGGCGCAAAATGGGCTGGAGACGTTGGAGCAGACGCGCTTGCTCAATCCAGATGTGGTTATTCTAGATCTGGGGTTGCCAGACATTCACGGTCTGGAAGTCATCCGCCAAATCCACCAATTTGCACCCAATATCCGGATTGTCATTCTATCCATGCACGCCAAAGAAGCTTATATCGTAGAAGCATTCAATAACGGCGCCAGCAGTTATGTGCTCAAAGGCTCTGAATCAAGCGCTCTTGCAGAAGCTATCCGCTTATCTATCCGCGGAATTCGCTATCTCAGCCCACCTCTCAGTGAAGAGGCTCTCCAGGAATATATTAGGCGAACAAAGGACCAAAAACTGGATCTCTTTGAGACTTTGACCAACCGCGAACGGCAAATACTGCATTTAGTGGCAAGTGGATACAGCAACAATGAAATCGCTCTGCACCTTTCAATCAGTCCACGCACCGTTGAAGTACATCGGTCAAAAATGATGAGTAAACTGAGCCTGCACAACCAATCAGAGCTTGTCCGGTATGCAATTCAGCAAGGGGTTATTCCCCTGAGTGAAGAATAATTTGACAGGGCAGAATCATTCTGGTCGTGATTTCTGAATACCTGTTTCCATCCAGAATTAATTTTGGATTAAAAATACGTATTTTCACGGATAGTCTTTCTGGCAAGAATGAGAGACAATCATCCCATCAAATACCATTGAGCGCCTTCTCCCGATCGCTCGGGACTATTTCAAGGTTGCGGGGATGATTTTCTTCATAGTCAGGGGAACGATCTCTTGATCCTGAGAGCGGCTCCATAAGCCGCTCTCAGGCATTTAATCCCTGACCCGGCATCTATATTAACCCTCCCATACCAATGCAAGGCTGATATATAATGATATTGTGAATAAAGCATCTGCACCGAAGAAAATACCGTTTTTTTTTGTGCGGCATATTGCCTTACCGCAAGATCACGGCTCCTGGGTATTTCTACTAAGCCCATTGTTGATCGGCCTTTTTGCGGCAGGCAAATGGTCGTTCACCACTATCTTGTTAATTCTAGCCGCATTGTCGGCTTTCATGATCCGCCAGCCAATAACCATCGCAGTCAAAGCCTACAGTGGTCGTAGAGTACGGAGAGAACTGCAAGCTGCCTGGTTCTGGATAATAATCTATGGCCTGCTGGGGCTGGTTGCACTTTTGGGGCTGATATGGCAGGGTTTTGGGTACCTGCTTTACCTGGCGATCCCGGGTATTCCTGTGTTCACCTGGCATCTTTTTTTGGTCAGCAAGCGTCTCGAGCGCCGCCAGGCTGGGGTAGAGCTGGTCGGGAGCGGCGTATTCGCATTGGCTGCGACAGGCGCTTATTGGACGGGCCTCGGTTACCCGGATCCGATTGGATGGCTGCTGTTTGGGTTAGCCTGGCTGCAATCGGCTGCTTCGATCATTTATGCATACCTGCGCCTGGAGCAACGCGGCCTGGCTCAGAAACCGGAACCTGCTCAGTTATTGAGGATCGGCAGGCGCGCCCTGCTATATACCTCATTCAACTTAATCCTCGTCATAATGCTGGCAGTTATAAAGATCACTCCCTTCTGGCTGTTTTTACCTTATCTGCTGCAATGGCTGGAAACTCTGCACGGCATTTTTAAGCCGGCGATTAAAATTAAACCTACCAGCATTGGTATCCGTCAATTGATAGTCAGCTCAATTTTCACTATCCTTTTTATCCTCACCTGGTCTTATCATTGAAATCGTCGGGAGTGGCTAAATCAAGGGCTAAACAAACTGAAAAACATGGGCCGGGTAGCTGGGAAAACGCTGCTTCAATAGCTGGCGACGGTTGAAGCAGTAAACAAAGAGTTCGCACAGCCCACTCCAAAGCTTCGAGACTTCTTGAAAAACATCGCGAGCGGCGTGCCAGTCGAGCCAGATAGTGACGCAGTTCAGCGTTATCACCTTCAACCGAATAAGTATCTGTCTTGCCTTCCGATACTTCATAATGACCATAGTGATACCAAAGGCGGTAATAGGCATCAAACCCATCACTGTAATACTGTTTGGCTTTGACAGCTTCATCTACCATATCCTGGATCACCACTTGAGTGCGATCCCAGACGATTTTGTAGCCCAGAAAACAGCGTGTTGCTCGATCTACAAGGGTTATGATGTAGATGCGCTTTTTTTCTCTCCTATGAAGGTGAAAAGCTCGTCCATTTCAGCCTCTTTGACTTCTTCTGGAACGGGTGCTTCGGGTAAGCTAGCCGCCTTCTCTTTGACCCATAATGATATTGTACGATGGTGTGTACCCAGATGACGCGGAATTCGACGCAGATTCATCCCATCCACATACATTTCTATCGCTTTTTGGCGAGTTTGCTCATCATAGACCCATGCTTTCGGTTCAGGCGTGTATTTGATCTGACAATACATGCATCGATAGCGTTGACTACCTGCACCTGTTTTTCCAGCACGGTTTTGTCGTTCTGTTCGTTGGCATTTCGGGCATCTGTTCATCCCCCTATTTTAGCCCATTTTTTAGCCACTCTCAAATCGTCGTTATGCTTCCATCAAACTGGATCATGAAGTAAAATAAATGATCGATCAAATTAATAGCATCCCCATATCAACAGACGATGGAACATAACGGAGGTCATTTAATTATGTCGGACCAAATCGAAGGCAACACGATCAGCAGCGACGATAAATTATGGGCTGCTTTGAGCTATATATTTTCCCCCTTGGTTCCAATTATCCTTCTACTCATAGAAGAAAAAAAGAACCGCCCTTTCATTAAATATCACAGTGTACAGTCTCTGATTGTTGGTGTTATTTTGATCGTCGTTGTACCCATTATTGCAGCTTTCACCCTGGGTTGCGGCGCTTTATTATGGCTGATTATGTTCTATTGGGCGTTCAAAGCCTATCAAGGTGAGCAGTTTTCTGTCCCGGTGATCACCGATTTTATTAAGAACCAAGGATGGATTTGAGAAGCCATGCAAATAACCGCTCAGACATCAGTTTGAGCAATACCTTGACTTTTCATCCTTCCGCACATAGAATTCTAAATTACCGGCAATAGTTGCTCTGCCGGAGAGGATTATCCGTAGCAGGAGCAGAGGAGAGACCCGATGAGCTCATCGGGCACCGAAGGGGCAAATCTGACATGGTGAGGGTCAGATGAAACTCTCAGGTAAAATGGACTCTTATCCTGAAAGTCTCTGGAAAGTCTCAGGTCGCAATAAAGAAAAGCGGTATCCGCGCGACGAGAGACACCGACGGGGCAAACACCAGTTCATCTGGTGTGAATCTCTCAGGTCCTAGACAGAGGCGCACGCTGTATTGGCGTGCGCCTTTTGCATTCTCTCGAAAAGCTCGCTCATTTTTCATAAATCACGTAAGAAGGAGACCAACCATGAATACCCCGACTGACTTGAAATATACCAAGAACGACGAATGGATCCGTGTTGAAGGGAAAGTTGGCACAGTGGGCATCACCGACTACGCCCAGAACCAGCTTTCCGATATCGTTTTTGTTGAGATTGTTGTGGCAGAAGGAGATGCAGTCAAAAAAGGCGATAACTGCACAACCCTGGAATCGGTTAAAGCAGCCGCCGACGTGTATCTTCCGGTGAGTGGAAAGATCGTTGCAATCAATGAAGGCCTCGCTGATAAACCCGAACTGGTGAACAGCGACCCATTTGGCGAGGCTTGGATGGTAAAAGTTGAAATCACTGACCTGGCTGAGCTAGATAGCCTGCTCGACGCCAGCGCGTACGAGAAACACATTGAAGAAAAAGGATAATCCCACCCTTTCCACCAGATTCTACACTTAGGAGAGAATATGTATATTCCCCATACAAAAGAAGACCGTGAGGCGATGCTTCAAACCATCGGGATATCCAGCCTCGAAGGGCTTTTTCAGGATGTCCCAGCAGCGCATCGTTTTCCTGATTTAAACCTTCCACCAGCCCTCACCGAAATGGAAGCGCTGGCAGAGTTACGCAGCATTGCCGCTGCTAACGAGGGCGTCAACGACTTAGTCAGTTTTCTGGGCGCAGGAGCATATCATCATTACATCCCAGCTGTCGTCGACTCGATCCTGAGACGAGGGGAGTTCTACACCGCATATACACCTTATCAACCTGAAGTCTCACAGGGGACATTGCAGGCGATTTTCGATTATCAAAGCCTGATTGCCACACTCACCGATATGGAAGTTTCGAATGCATCCCATTACGATGGAGCCACGGCTGCGGCCGAGGCAGTCAGCATGGCTTATGCGAACTTCCGCGGAAAGCGGACAAAATTCGTTCTCTCACCAGCCTTACATCCCCAGTATCGTGAGACCATTCGGACCTATAATCATGGTTCATCGCTCGAGTTTGTCGGGGATGTGGATCAGGTTCACCCTCTTGCAGGTCCCGAAACACTTGAGCAATATATCGATAAGAACACCGCCCTTGTCGCCGTTCAATATCCCGATTTCTTTGGACGAATTTATGATTTTACAGCCTTAGCAGAAAAAGCCCATGCCGAAGGCGCTATGCTAGCCATCTCTGTAAATCCGATGGCTTTGGGTCTTTTCACGCCTCCCGGTAAATTTGGCGCTGACATCGTCACAGGTGAAGGACAATCACTCGGAATACCACTCTCGTTCGGTGGCCCATATCTAGGAATCTTCGCCACTCGTCTCGAATATGTGCGTAAAATGGCCGGTCGATTGGTGGGTGAAACCGTCGATAATCGCGGCCAGCGATCTTATGTACTTACCCTGACCGCCCGCGAGCAGCATATTCGCCGAGAAAAAGCTACTTCGAATATTTGTACGAACCAGGGATTAATGGCGCTGGCTGCAACGGTCTATATGAGTATGCTTGGCAAGCACGGCTTACGTCAGGTCTCCGAGCTGTGCTACCATAAAGCGCATTATGCTGCTGAATGTATCGGCGCATTACCGGGCTATACTCTCTGGTCTGAAGCGCCATTCTTTAATGAATTTGTTGCGAAATGCCCAAAACCGGTGGAGGAAATCAACGCCCGATTGTTGGAGGCAGGCATCATAGGCGGATACAATCTGGCCAATGATTACCCACAACTGTCGAACCACATGCTTCTGGCTGTCACGGAAATGAACTCACGAGATGACATTGATTTGCTGGTGGATATCCTTGCGGAGGTGTCCAATGACTGAACCCCTGTTATGTGAATTATCTGTCGAGGGACGATTCGCCATTCGATTCCCCGAACCGGATGTCCCGCTTACAAAATTGCCGACATTACTGCGAGAGGAATTGGCGCTCCCTGAGCTAGCAGAAGTGGATGTTGTCCGCCATTTCACCCGCCTGTCCAAGTTAAATTACTGCATCGATGAAGGTATGTACCCGCTTGGCTCATGCACGATGAAATACAATCCAAAGATCAACGAGGAAACAGCCCGGTTGGCAGGATTCGCCTACACTCATCCGCTTCAGCCGATCGAAACCGTTCAAGGGAATCTCTTACTGATGTATGAACTTCAGGATTGGCTGAAAGAGATCGCTGGATTCGCCGGGATAACCCTGCAACCTGCCGCCGGAGCGCAGGGAGAATTAACCGGGGTTTAATCATCCACGCCTACCACGAATCGCGCCATGATACAAAACGCGTCAAAATCCTGATCCCCGACTCCGCCCACGGCACAAACCCGGCTACCTCCGCGATGAGCGGGATGCAGGTTGTGGAGATCTCATCCGACTCGCGCGGCAATGTGGATCTCGAAGCATTAAAGACGCACTGCGACGACACCCTGGCCGGGCTAATGCTCACCAATCCGAATACACTGGGTTTATTCGATGAGAATGTGCTTGAAGTAATTCGGTTAGTGCATGCTGCCGGCGGTCTGGTTTATGGTGATGGCGCCAATATGAACGCTCTATTGGGCATTGTCCGCCCAGGTGATCTTGGGATCGACGTCATGCACTTCAACCTGCATAAGACTTTCTCAACCCCTCACGGCGGAGGCGGTCCAGGATCTGGCCCAGTTGGAGTCGCAAAACACCTGGTCGATTTCTTGCCAGCGCCTGTTGTGGGCATCATCGAAGAGGGCGATGACGAGATCCCACCTCTCTATGGTCTCATTACACCCGCAAAGAGTATTGGTCGGGTAAAAGCCTTCCATGGTCAGTTTGGAATGATGGTGCGGGCTTATACTTATATTCGTATGTATGGGCCGGATGGATTGCGCCAGGTTTCTGAATATGCAGTACTCAATGCAAACTATCTACTAAGCAAGATGCAAGACTTTTATCACCTGCCCTATCACCGGATTTGTATGCATGAATTCGTTGTGGAAGGCCGCTGGGAGGATGCCCCGGATATCCATGCTCTCGACATCGCAAAACGCATGATGGATTACGGCCTGCACCCACCCACAAATTATTTCCCACTGATTGTGCACGAAGCGTTAATGATCGAGCCAACTGAAACTGAAAGCAAACAAACTCTGGACCAATTTGTCGACGTCATGCTGAAAATCGCCGAAGAGGCCCACACATCACCAGAATTGCTCAAGTCAGCGCCGCACATTACGCCGGTTGGACGATTGGATGAAGTCAAGGCTGCCAAAGACCTGGTTTTGTGTTGCGGGGTTGACAGTCAGGAAGAATAGATCACCACGATTGAGTGGATATCTTGAACAAGTCCCAGGTGGATCAAAATTAACCCGGGACTTGTTTCTTATTTTGCAAAGTCGCAAGGTCAAAAAGCTTAAAGAGGCGTTACACTTAAGTGATAAAATACTCTCTCTTTTATCCTGAAATGAGTGTTGGTGCCCATGTTTTTAGAACCAGACCCTGAAATTACTCTTACCTCGTCACGCCCCACGGTTGAGATTTATCTTCCAGATGGACGAGTTCTATCCGGTCCCAGGAATGCATCCGTTGGACGTTTTCTAAGCATTCTCCCGGAAGGAGAAAATCCGCCGATCGTCGGCGCAATTATCAACGGGGAATTGCGTGAACTGACATTCCCGATAACGATGGATGCAAAAGTGCGAGCTGTCACAATGGGAGAACCAGACGGGATGTTGATCTACCGACGTTCACTGGTCTTCCTGCTCGAGACCGCATTCGAGGAACTTTTCCTCAAGCCGAATTACGGGTAGATCATTCGGTATCATCGGGAGGATATTTTTGCCAGGTTTTCGAGCGATCTCCTCTGACCCAGACCGAATTGGATGGGTTAGAAGCCAATATGCAACTCCTGGTAAAAGAGAATAAAGCCTTCATTCGCCGTCAGATCCCGCTAGCGGAAGCGATCGAACATTTTCGATTAGAAGGCGAGACCGAAAAAGTGCGCCTTCTGATGCACCGCGCCAAAGACTATCTAACTGTGTATCAACTCAAACAGCACCTCGATTATCATCATGGTTATATGGTTCCTTCAACCGGCTACTTACGTTGGTTCGAATTATCCCAAACGGGTGAAGGATTCACGCTCCGCTTTCCTCGCCGGCATGCCCCAACCGAGCTGTTACCCATGCCTGAATATCCACAACTGCTTAACGCGTTCCGTTTATATGGCGCCTGGTTAGACAGCCTGGGGATTTCCAGTGTCGGCAGGCGCTCGACGATGCCATCCAATCTAAACGCGGCAATGAAGTGATCCTGGTCTCGGAAGCTTTACACGAGCAACATGTCACCGATCTGGCCAGACAGGTCGCCGACCGGAAGGATGAAATCCGGGTTGTGTTGATCGCTGGACCATCCTCATCAGGGAAGACTACCTTCTCAAAGCGCCTGGCTGTACAGATGCTGGCATACGGCATTGCGCCGTTCCCGCTGGCGATGGATAATTACTTTATTGATCGAGAACTGACACCGCTAAATGAGGAAGGTCAACCCGAATTTTGAATCAATTCGGGCATTAGATCGCGAACGATTAGATCGCGATCTGCGCCATTTGATCGCAGGGGAGTCCGTCTTGTTGCCCCACTACAACTTCAGAAGCGGAAAAAGTGAGCAAGGCGACCTTGTTGAACTAAGATCTGGTGAGATTGTAATCATGGAAGGGATCAATCGGCTTAATCCAGAACTGTTTACTCACCTCCCAGCCACACAGACTTTCCGCATCTACGTTTCGGCGCTTACCCAACTTAATCTAGACCGTCATAACCGCATTTCCACCACGGACACACGCCTGATCCGCAGAATTGTGCGGGATGCACACGACGCGGCTACTCAGCCCAGCAGACAATTCAGCGATGGAGAGTAAGTGGCGCGGCGAGAAACGTTATATTTTTCCTTATCAGGAAAACGCGGATGTGATGTTCAATTCGGCGTTGGTTTACGAGTTATCGGTATTAGAACCGTCGCAGAGCCCCTTTTACGTCAGGTGCAGGTCGGCTCACCCGAATACATCGAGGCCAAACGGTTATTGGCGCTGCTGGAGTGGTTCCTCCCCTTGGATAGCGATTTGATCCCGGATAATTCGATCTTCCGCGAGTTCATCGGAGGCTCAATTTTGCAGGAGTTCACCTTGTGGCATAATCACCACTTAGGATAATACTCATCGTCCGCGCCGGTCCAGGACTTGCACGATCACAAACCAAATTCCAACGATCCCCCCAAATTACAAATATCAGAATCAAAAGCCAATACGGTTTAATCCAGGCAAAGAAAGTTCTTCTCCCTTTAGTAATCTTCGTCGAACCATCCAGATGCTCGAGGTAATTGAGATGAGGAGTTGGGGTCAGCGAAGGAAGATCGAGATGGATCGCTGGAAAAGGGAT
Organism: uncultured Chloroflexia bacterium; assembly: GCA_963788145.1. GTDB lineage: Bacteria > Chloroflexota > Anaerolineae > Anaerolineales > UBA4823 > UTCFX2. Next base: position 384,944 of record CAWBFQ010000002.1, read on the forward strand.
TAAAGTGGCAGTAGCAGTGATTGAGGCGATTGAGCTGTCCAGCGTAGTTGTAATGGAGGGGGATCGAGTCGTTTCGAGTCGCCAAAACGAACACAGTTTCAGTAACCGATGGTGGAAGAACAGATGTGGCCGATGGAGTAATGTTGGCAAAGGTGTGTGGGGAGTCTGAATGGTCGGAGAAATATATGTTGCAGTTGGTGTAAAGGTCGGCGTATCCAAAGTCGGCGTAATCGTCAGGCTGGCAGTCGCAGTGAATGTGGTTGTCTGGGTTGCGCTGGAGGTCGGAGAAGAAGTATGTGTCCCGGTAGCCTGTTGGAGAAGTATTTCCGGCGCGATTTGATATCCCCCAATGCCCAATGAAGCGCTGGTGAGCAAATTGGAATTGCCAATCCTGGCACATTTCATGCATACAACAAATAAGAACAATAAAAGCAACACGAAGAAGAGCGGCTTCGTTTTGTTCCACGAAAGATTTAGAAAACTCTCGATCTGTGACCTTGGCTCAAGCATATGATAGAGATTATATCAATCAGTAACGCATGATATAATCTTTTCATAGATCAACGTCATCAATACCAATCTGACCCGGTATAAAGTACTGCTGCTTTCATTTCGTTCGCTCGACCGGCTCGTCATCACAGAAAGAGTATCAGACGCTATCAACTAAATCATCGGACGTCTTACCCTCTTTTCTCCCAACCCAAGGTTTAATGGTGAATGTAGATAATAGATGAGGATGACGATTTGAAGCGAACCATGCTGACAAAAACTTTTGCCTTCTCTCTGATCCTGATTGCAGTCATCACTACAATCGGAGTATAGGGGTATCTCGCATTTTGCCCAATCCGCCTTCGCTCCACCACCAACCCCAGAAGCACTGATCCCCCAATCCGTTGAGGAAGAAGCCATCAAACAGGCAATCCGTACCGCCCTCGATACCGAGATGCCGGAAGCGTTGGCATTATTGCTTTATGACACCCAAATTGAAGGGATCAAGGTTTCGGCGGATGGGAATTGGGCCATTGGCTGGTTGGTTCCGCTCGATCCTGAAACCGGACAGGTAGTCCCGGTTGAGCCTGGTCTGGCCCTGGTTCGCAAAACAGATCAGGGATGGCAAGCCTTTATCCCCTCAGACCCTCTCTGGCCGCTGGTTATCCGCGAGATGCAGATGAATTGGTTCCTTTGGAGCAGAAACTCGAGTGGATGAAGGTCGCTGATTATAGGGCGGCGGCAATGGCAGCCCCAATCAGCGGTTACCTGCTCCCTTGGACTGGCGGCGACACCATGTCTTGACCCAAAGCGTTGGACATGACCGGTACACACCCAGCGGGAGCGCCCATTTTGCATTCGATTTTGCCAAACCCGGTTATCCGAGCGGTTTATTCAATGTGCTTGCGGCAGAGGAGCCAGTCAACCACGCCATCTGGACTAACCCCAATGGCGACCCAGTCAACGGAAATTATATCGTCCTGGAAGACACTTCGACCACTCCCATTACCTATCAACTCTATCTGCACCTGGCTCAAAATAGCATCCCTGTTGAATTGCGTGTAATCGGGGCGCCCGTCCGCCCGCGGCCAGTTTATCGGCATTGCAGATGATACCGGAGTCAGTTCTGGCAATCATCTGCATTTCATGGTCCATACCACTTCTACATCATACTGGGGCACATCCATCGATATCACTTTTGATGATGTATCGATTAACGGCGGTCGACCAAGGATCACATCGG
>CAWBFQ010000003.1:0-1379770 GCA_963788145.1 uncultured Chloroflexia bacterium
CGGCCGTGAAGACGGCCGGGCGCATCGCTCCGAAGGTCCCGCGCAGCTGCAAAAAAAAGCCCAAATTGCCTTGTTGCGGCGCTCGCGCGGCTGCTATAATTCCGCCGCTTAAGGGAACGCTACTGAGTACGAAGTGAGCCGCGCGTCCCGCCCTGTTACCCCCCGAGCCCTGCTGCTGCCGTTGTGCCAACTGGCCGTGGGTGCTGTCGGCGCCGTCATCTTGTCGGCAACCGTGGGTGGTAGCGCCGCACTGGCCTTGTTGGCGGGCGTGGCGGTGATTGCAGCGGCACAACTCGTCTTCAGCTGGCGAACCGACCTGAGGTCGCACTCCGCGACGGCCCACCGGATGTTCGGTCGGCTCATCCTCGGGACGGTGCTCAAGTGGCTGGTGATCGGCGCGGGACTGGCCATCGCCATGACACAGGGGCTCAACCCGACCTACGTACTGGGGGGCGCGCTGCTTGCCTTCCTCGCCTACTTGCTCTGCTTGCCATGGTTGCTTCGATGAATCGACTCCTTCAAGTCGCCGGTGACAGTCCCAGCGAATACGTCACCCACCATCTCAAGCACTGGACCGTTTCCATCGGTGATGGTGCGTTCTGGACGCTCAACGTCGACAGCCTGCTGATGTCCATCAGCATCGGCGTGCTCGGCATGGGCCTGTTCTGGTTCATGGGCCGCCGCGCCACGTCGGGCGTGCCCGGCAAGCTGCAGGCCTTCCTGGAGACTGGCGGTCGAGTTCATCGACACCCAGGTGCGCGACGTCTTCCACGGCGACCGCAAGTTCGTCGCCCCGCTGGCGCTGACCATCTTCGTCTGGATCTTCCTGATGAACGCGATGAAGATGCTGCCGGTGGACCTGCCGCCGGGCATCGCCGACGCCGCGGGCAGCGAGCTACTTCCGCGCCGTGCCCACCACCGACCTCAACATCACCCTGGCGATGTCCACCACGGTGCTGTTCCTGATGTTCGCGTTCGCCATCAAGGCCAAGGGCGCGTTCGGCTTCGGCAAGGAGCTGTTCACCGCGCCCTTCCACGCCCACGGCACCGGCATGAAGATCGTGCTGGCCCCGGCGAACTTCGGCCTGAACGTCATCGAATACCTGTCCAAGCCGGTCAGCCTGGCGATGCGTCTGTTCGGCAACATGTACGCCGGCGAGCTGGTGTTCCTGCTGATCGCGCTGCTGGGCGCCGCGGGCGGCCACTTCATCATGGAAGTGGGCGGCTTGGCCGGCACCACCGGCGGCATCCTGGCCTTCCTGGGCGCCGTGCTCGCGGGCGCCGGCTGGTCCATCTTCCATATCCTGGTGATCACCCTCCAGGCGTTCATCTTCATGATTCTCACCGTGGTCTATCTCTCGATGTCCACGGAAGCGCACTGATCCACCCTTATCGCTTTCCCCTTAACCTGACTCTGTAAAAAAGGACTGCACCATGGACATGACCCTCGTCGCCGCCATCCAGAGCTCCACCGCGCTCGCCATCGGCATCATCATCGGCCTGGGCGCGCTCGGCGCCTGCATCGGCATCGGCATCATGGGCTCGAAGTTCCTCGAGAGCGCCGCGCGCCAGCCGGAGCTGGTCCCGATGCTGTCGGGCCGCATGTTCCTGCTCGCCGGCCTGATCGACGCCGCGTTCATCATCGGCCTGGCCATCGCGCTGTTCTTCGCGTTCGCCAACCCGCTGCTGTCGGCGCTGGGCGGCTAAGCGGTCCGACTCGCTTCGGATGGGGTCGCGCCGCCGGCGCGGCCCCTCGACCAGTCACCGCGGAGTAAACGCATGGATATCAACGCCACTTTCATCGGGCAGGCCCTCGCTTTCGCGATCCTGATCTGGTTCTCGTACAAGTTCGTGCGGCCGCTGATGATGGGCGCCATCGAAGAGCGCCAGAAGAAGATCGCCGAAGGCCTCGAAGCCGCCGATCGCTCCAAGAAGGATCTCGCCCAGGCCGAAGAAAAGGTCAACGAGGTCCTGCGCGAAGCCCGCACCAAGGCCAACGAGATCATCGACCAGGCGCAGCGTCCGGGCGAACCAGATCGTCGAACAGGCCAAGGTCGAGGCCATCGTCGAAGCCGGTCGCCAGAAGGCGCTCGCCGTCGCCGAGATCGAGACCGCCGCCAACCGCGCCAAGGAAGACCTGCGTCGCCAGGCGTCCGTGCTCGCCGTGGCCGGTGCCGAAAAGCTGATCCGCCGCGAGATCGACGGCAACGTCCACAAGACGCTGCTCGACGAGCTGGCGGCCGAGATCTGAGACCGAGCCTGACATGAGCCAAGCCCTCACCCTCGCCCGTCCCTACGCCCGCGCCGCGTTCGCGCTGGCCGCAGGAAGGCGGTCGTTCGCCGCAGCGGTCGCAGATGATCGGCTTCTCCGCCGCCGCGTCCGCGGTGCCGCAGGCCAACGACGCGCCTGCGCCACCCGCTGGCCAAGGCCGAAGCGCTGGTCGACCTGCTGCTGCCCCCGGGCGACAGCGACCCGACCTTCCGCTGGTTCCTGGTCGAGCTGGCCGGCAACCGCCGCCTGCCGCTGCTGCCGGAAATCTCCGGTCTGTTCGAGCAGCTGCGCGCCGACGCCGAGCGCCGGGTCAAGGCCACGGTGACCTCGGCCCAGCCGCTGGACGCCGCCACGCTGGCCAAGCTGAGCGAGTCCCTTCGCAAGCGCTTCGGCCGCGAAGTGGACGTCACCACGGCGGTCGACGCGTCGCTGATCGGCGGCGCGGTGATCGACGCCGGCGACATCGTCATCGATGGCTCCCTCCGCACGAAGCTGGCGCGCCTCGGGGCGGCGCTGGCGAACTGAATCCGTTTTTCCTTTGAACCAAGCGCCGGCGCACGCCGGACGACCCAGGGATATCCCCATGCAGACGCTCAACCCGTCCGAAATCAGCGAACTGATCAAGAGCCGCATCGAGAACGTCAAGCTGGCCGCCGAAGCCCGCAACGAAGGCACCGTCACCTCGGTGTCCGACGGCATCGTGCGCATCCACGGCCTGGCCGACGTGATGCAGGGCGAAATGATCGAGCTGCCCAACGCCACCTACGCCCTCGCGCTGAACCTGGAGCGCGACTCGGTCGGCGCCGTGGTGCTGGGTGACTACGAGCACCTGCGCGAAGGCGACGTCGCCAAGACGACCGCGCCGCATCCTCGAAGTGCCGGTGGGTCCGGAGCTGCTGGGCCGCGTCGTGAACGCGCTCGGCGAGCCGATCGACGGCAAGGGCCCGATCGCCGCCACGCAGACCGCGCCGGTGGAAAAGGTCGCCCCGGCGTCATCGCCCGCAAGTCGGTGTCGCAGCCGGTGCAGACGGGCTACAAGACCGTCGACGCCATGATCCCGATCGGCCGCGGCCAGCGCGAGCTGATCATCGGCGACCGCCAGACCGGCAAGACCGCGCTCGCGATCGACGCCGTGATCAACGAGAAGAACACCGGCATCAAGTGCGTGTACGTCGCCATCGGCCAGAAGGCCTCGACGGTCGCGAACATCGTGCGCCGCCTGGAAGAGAACGGCGCCCTGGCCGAGACCATCGTCGTGGCCGCCACCGCTTCCGAATCGGCCGCCATGCAGTACATCGCGCCGTACTCGGGCTGCACCATGGGCGAGTACTTCCGCGACCGCGGCGAAGACGCGCTGATCGTGTACGACGACCTGTCCAAGCAGGCCGTGGCCGACCGCGATATCTTCCTGCTGCTGCGCCGCGCCGGGTCGCGAAGCCTACCCGGGCGACGTGTTCGATCTCCATTCCCGCCTGCTCGAGCGCGCCGCCCGCGTGAACGAGGAGTACGTCGAGAAGTTCACCAACGGCGCCGTCAAGGGCAAGACCGGCTCGCTCACCGCGCTGCCGATCATCGAAACCCAGGCCGGTGACGTCTCGGCCTTCGTGCCGACCAACGTGATCTCGATCACCGACGGCCAGATCTTCCTGGAAACCGACCTGTTCAACGCCGGCATCCGCCCGGCCGTGAACGCGGGCATCTCGGTGTCGCGCGTCGGTGGCGCGGCCCAGACCACGATCATGAAGAAGCTGCAAGCAGCATATCCAGTTTATACCCTATTTTTAACTTTAGCTACAGCAGGATTTCCAACTGCGCTTGCTAAGTTAGTTTCAGAAAAGAATGCAATAGGTGACCATAAAGGTGCTCATAAAATATTCAAAGTATCATATACAGTATTATTTATGACTGGAATATTAGCATTTTTAGTATTCTTCTTTGGAGCAGATTACATAGTAAATAATATAATGAACAACCCAGGTGCAAAAAGTGCAATGCTAGCAATAGCACCAGCTCTTATATTTGTTCCACTTATGTCTTCATATAGAGGATACTTCCAAGGAAATAGAGATATGAATAAGATTGCTATATCTCAAATAGCTGAACAATTCTTCAGAGTTATTTTAGGTATTGGATTAGCATATTTCTTAATGGAAGGTTATGGACCAGAATTAGGTGCAGCAGGAGCTATCATGGGGGCTACTATAGGTGCTGTAGCATCTATATTATATTTAATATTTGCATATATTAAGGGAAGTAAACAACGTAAAATAGATATAAAAAATAGTAAACACTTTAGAGATGAAAGTGTAATGACTGTGCTTAAAAAACTTTTAGTTGTGGCAATACCTATAACAATAGGTGCATCTGTAATGCCATTAGTAAATATGATAGATAACGTAATAGTTATAGATAGACTTATGGTTGCAGGATATACACATACACAAGCTTTAAAAATGTTTGGTCAATTAACAGGTATGGCAATGTCTATAGTAAACTTACCATCTGTTATAACAGTTGCAATGAGTATGAGCTTAGTTCCAGCTATATCAGAAGCTTTTGCTTTAGGAAATAAAGTTAAAGCTAGAAAAGATACAAAGAGTGCAATAAAAGTAACATTACTTATAGTTTTACCATGTGCATTTGGTATGGCTTCACTTGCAACACCTATAATGCAATTACTATATCCAAAAGAACCAACAACTGTAGGAACTATACTTTTATTCCTTACACCATGTGTAGTATTATTAGGGTTAATACAATCTATGAATGGTATACTTCAAGGTATGGGAAAACCAATGATACCAGTTATTGCATTAGTTGTAGGTATGATATCTAAAATAGTTATAAGTTACACATTAACTGCAATACCATCAATAAATGTATTAGGTTCTGCAATAGGTACAGTATCTGCATATTTTATAGCGGTTTTAATAGAGCTTGCTTGTATAAAGAAAGCTATGGGAGTAAAGTTCCCAATTAAAGAATTTATTATAAGACCATTAATAACAGTTATAACTATGTTTATAGCGGTCAAACTAAGTTATGCTTTCATAGCAGGTCTAATAGGTGGAAAGCTAGCAACTTTAATATCTATAGCTATAGGTGGAGTAGTGTATGGATTGGTTTTAATAGGAATAGGTGGTATCAAGAAAGAAGAAATACTTACTATGCCTAAAGGAAACAAGATATATACAGTACTTAGAAAACTGAAACTTATGAAGTAATAAATAGAATATATATACAAATAAAGGAAATACTTATAAATAGTTAATTTCCTTTATTTATTTTATAAAAATAAATTTATAATAAGAAATACAAAAGAGGAGTGACAAAATGTCTAAAATAAGTATTGTAGGACTTGGACCAGGAGAATATTCTCTTATAAGCCAAGGTGCTTTAGATGCTCTACATTCAAGTTGTAGAATATATCTAAGAACAGAAAAACACCCAATTGTAAATAAGCTTAAAGAAACTATAAAATACACTTCTCTAGATTATTTTTATGATAGTGAAGAAAATTTTGAGGATGTTTATTATAAAATTTCTAAACATATTGTAGAATTAGCTAAAGAAGGAGATTTAGTTTATGCAGTTCCAGGTCATCCTAGGGTAGCAGAAAAAACAGTAGGAATAATAGAATCTATGGCTAAAGAAAATAATATAGAAGTTGAGACAATAGCTTCTATGAGCTTTGTGGATGCAATGTTTAACTACTTAGCAGTAGACCCAGCGGATGGATTTAAATTAATAGATGCATTTGAAATAGAAAATTCATATATAGATACAAATACTAGTATGATTATAACTCAAATATATGACCATTTTATAGCATCGAATATAAAGTTAAAGCTTATGGAATATTATGATTATGATCAAGAAGTATGTATAGTAAATGGCGCAGGTGTTAAGAATTTAGAAAGTAAGAAATATGTACCTCTGTATGAATTGGATAGAAGTGAAAATTTATTTAATTACTTAACTAGTTTATATATACCAAAAAGTTCTAAAAAGATGTATAATACAGTACATGACTTAGAAGCTATAATGAATACTTTAAGAGGCGAAAATGGATGCGATTGGGATAAAAAACAGACGCATGAATCTCTAAAGAAATACGTTATAGAAGAAGCATATGAGCTTTGTCAGGCTATTGATAATGATGATATCGATGAAATGATAGAAGAACTTGGAGACATTCTTTTACAGGTTATATTCCACTGTCAAATAGGAAAAGAGGAAGGTTACTTTGACTTAAAGGAAGTAGTAAATGGAATTTGTACAAAACTTATTAATAGACACCCACATGTTTTCAATAATGTCGATTTAGATATGAGTCAATTTGAGAAAACTTGGGAAGAATTAAAAAGAGATGAAAAGGGTGAAACTAGTATAACTTCTGGTTTAAAAAGAATTCCAAATCATTTACCTGCACTTATAAAAGCTGAAAAAATTCAACATAAAGCAGCACTTATAGGTTTTGATTGGGACGATATAAAGGATGTATTTGAAAAAATTGAGGAAGAATACAAAGAACTACTTGACGAATGTAAACAAGGAAATATAAAATACATAAAGGAAGAACTAGGAGATTTACTTTTCTCAATAGTAAATTTAGCTAGATTCTTACACATAGATTCAGAAGAGGCATTAAACCTTACAAATCAAAAGTTCATAAATAGATTTGAATTTATGGAAGAAAATGCGTCTAAACTACATAAAAAGTTAGAAGATTTGACGCTTGATCAAATGGAAGAACTTTGGCAAAGTGCTAAGAAAAACAAATTGTAAAAATTAAAAGGAAATTTGTCAAAAATCTAGAATTTATAGTTATAAAATTATAGTTCTATATTATAAATATTTTAGGAGGTATAACCGTCGTGAATAAAGCAGAATTAGTATCAAAGATGGCAGAAAAAAGTGAATTAACTAAGAAGGAAGCAGAGGCTGCATTAAATGCATTCATGAAATCTGTTGAAGAAGCATTAGTAGCAGGAGATAAAGTTCAATTAGTTGGATTTGGAACATTCGAAACTAGAGAAAGAGCTGCTAGACAAGGAAGAAATCCTAGAAATCCTGAAGAAGTTATAGAAATACCAGCTTCTAAAGCTCCAGTTTTCAAAGCTGGAAAAGGATTAAAAGATATAATAAACGGATAATTAAAATGAAAAAGTGTGGGAGTATATACCACACTTTTTCTGTATATAAGGGAGGCGTATTTATGAGATTAGATAAATTTTTAAAAGTATCAAGAATAATAAAGAGAAGAACAGTTGCAAAAGAAGCTTGTGATAAGGGGATAGTTACTATAAATGGAAAAGTAGCAAAGTCTTCATCAGAGGTTAATATAGGAGATTTATTAGAAATTCAATTTGGGGAAAAGAAGATGAAGTTTAAGATAAATGAGATAAGGGAACATGTATTAAAAAATGATGCAAAAGAAATGTATGAGATAATAGAATAAAATTAACAATCCCTCAGTATATTTATATTAGTATAAAATAAAATATTTTTGCTGGGGGGATAATATGGAACATAGTATAACATTAAAAGATAGATCTAGTTTGGATATATCAGGCATAGAACATATTTATTCTTTTAATGATAAAAAAGTAGAACTTAGAACATCTGCAGGTGAAATGGTAATAGAAGGCGAAAACTTAGATATGGGAAAATTAAGCTTAGATGAGAGTATTATAACGGTTGAGGGAACTATAAACTCTATAGTTTATTCTAAGGAAAGAAAGCCACAAGAAAGTTTTATAAAGAGGTTATTTAAGTAAATGATTCCATTTACAGAAGATTTAAGCTCATTTTATGCCACTATATATGGTGGCTTACTTATAGGTTTATTGTTTGATATAAATAGAAGTTTGAAATCTAATTTTAAAATATTAAAATATTTCTCCATAGTTTTTAATATAGTATTTTGGATAATGGCAACTGTAATTATATTTATAACAGTAAACGCTATAGAATCTTTTGATTTAAGATACTATCATTTTGTGGCTTTATTAATAGGTTTTTTATTATATTACAATACAATAAGTAAATTTGTTCTAAAAATGCTCAATAAAATAATTGGATTTATAGTATTTTTAATAAAGAAAACTATAATTTACATATCTGTAGTCTCTGAAAGTTTATATTATATGGTTGTTTATACTATACACCTTTTACTAGATACTATATTTTTTATACCAAATTTATTTTCAGCTACTAAGAAGGTTATAAAAAGAAAGCATAGAATTAAATTAAAGGTAAACAAAAAAGCATAGGTAAGGTGTAATTGATATGAACATAAGAAAAAAGTTTTCGGCCCAATTTATGTTAGTAACAGTTTTTATTTTGTTTATAGTATATACATTAATAAGTAACTTTGTATTTCAAGTAAAGAAATTAAATGAGTACAAAGCTGAAATATCATCATTAAATAAACAGATAAGTAGTACTAAAAAACAAATTGAAGAGTTAAAAAAAATAGAAAATGGTAATACAAGTGAAGATTTAGAAACCATAGCAAGAAATCGACTTAATATGGTTAAACCTAATGAAATAGTATATATTGATATAGGAAAAGAAGGTAAATAATTTACCTTCTTTTTGTTTATAAATAAATAGGTTAGAAGTATGATAGAGTTTAGAGTGTACTTTTAGTAAAGTTAATTTCTTAGCGATAAATGTGTAATATTGATTATTAAATAGTATTTAACTGATATAATAAATTTAGAATTATAAAATTTATTAATTTAGATAGATTAAGAGTTTAACTAAAAATAGATAGAAGGAGATGGATTTATGAAGATTGGTACTATAGATATAGGAACGAATTCAATGAGACTTTTAATAGCGGAGTATAGAGATGGAAAATTAGTAAATAGAAAAAAGTATGTGAACACAACTAGAATAGGACAAGGTGTTGATAAACAAGGATATATAACAGATGATGCAATCGAAAGAAATATAAAAGCTTTAGTGGAATTTTCTAATATATGTAAAGAGGAAAGCTGTGAAAAAGTATACTGCATGGGTACTTCAGCACTTAGAGATAGTAAAAATAAAGATGTATTCGTTAAATTAGCTAAAGATAAAGCAGGTATAGATGTAGATATAATAAGTGGTGAAAAAGAATCAAATCTAGGATTTATGGGTGTATTAGAAGGAATAGAAAATGCAGAAGACATATTAGTAATAGATATAGGTGGAGGTTCTACTGAGTTTATTATAGGAGATAAAGAGGGAATAAAATTTTCTAAAAGTGAAAATGTAGGGGCACTTAGAATGACTGAAAAATTTTTACATCAAGATCCTATAAATGATAATGAATTTGAAAGTATGAGTAATTTTATATACGAAGAGGTAAAAAATACATTAGAATATATAAAAAATAATAAAGTGAAAAAGCTTGTAGGTATTGGAGGAACAATAACTTCACTTTCAGCAATGAATCAAGAACTAGAAGTATATTCTATGGAAAAAATACATAATAGTAAGATTAATTTGAGTGAAATAGAACTAATTCTACAAAATTTAAAAAGGATGACACTAAATGATAAAAAATCCTTAAAAGGGCTACAGCCTAAAAGGGCTGATATTATCACTGCTGGTGTAGAAATACTACATACAATAATGAAAAATCTAGAAATAAAAGAAATAACAGTAAGTGAATATGATAATTTGGAAGGCTTAATGTGTCAAAATATAAAAAATATGTCTTAATATTTTAAAATTATTAGAACTGATTATGACAAAATAAATCCTACTCTCTTTGCTACAATCTCCTTATAAAAAGCAAAAGAGGGAGGATTTTTTTATGGACAAGAGTTCAATGAGTATATCAAGGAATAATATTAATTCAGAAAAAATAAATATACATTTGTTAAATTATATTGATTCTAATGTAATAATATTCAGTTTGATAGGTTTTTTATTAAGTAGAACAATTTTAATAGGCTCTATAGCACCTTTAGGTATAGCATTTTTTTTAGGTATAAGTAAGGTAGAAAGGTATAGAATACCGATATTCATATCTACAATAATTGGAGTAATATCATCTGGCAATTCTATTCCATATATATTAAAGTATATTATTTGTTTATTTATATTTATGATTATAAGTAACAAAATAAAGAATATTAATTCATACTTGAAGTTATCATTTATTGGAGCGTTTATAATTTTCCCTATATCATTAGGACAAGTTATATTATCTAATAAATATTTATATGATATATTATTATGCTCAATGGAAGCAATTATTACATTTATTTCTATTTATATATTTTCATTTGGAATAAACCTCATAACAAATATAAATAATAGAATATCTGTAAGAGTTGAAGAATCTATAGCTTTAAGCTTTATAGCTATATTTAGCATAATAGGTATTGGTAATATAGAAATATTAGGTGTATCTATACAAACAGTTTTAGCGACAGTATTAATATTAATTACATGTATAATAGGTGGTGCAACTATGGGTGCTAGCTCTGGGGTTGTTGTAGGTATAGCCTTTTTAGTTAACAATATATCTTCAGCAATTTATATGGGAATATATTCTGTTGCAGGATTGGTTGGTGGAACATTAAATAAACTAGGTAAATATTTTTCTATATTAGGATATGTACTAAGTTGGGCAATGGTATATGCTTATACATCAGGAATTGAGTCTAATATACATCAAATTAGAGACATGTTAATAGCTAGTTTGATAGTAGTTATATTACCTAATAAAATATTTAATAAAATAGAAAAATTATTAAAATTAAATATAGAATCAAATGACGTAGTTTATGATTATATAAGAAGAAGTAAAGATATGACTAATAGTAAATTGATTAATATGTATAAAGCTTATGATGAGTTAGCAGATACATTTGATAAAATTAGAGAAAAAGATAAGGTTATAGATACGAGGGATATAGCAAATATTGTTGACATGATACATAATGATGAATGTAGAAACTGTAGTATGAGAAGACGATGTTGGGATTTAAATTTTTCTCATACATATATGTTAATGAGCCAAGTTTTAGAAGAACTTGAAGATAACGGACAGGTTACTATTGAAAGTATTAGTGAGGATTTTAGAAAGGAATGCTTAAAACCTGAAGAGATTGTAAAGATAGCAAATTATTATTATAAATTATTTTTAGTAGATTATAATTGGAGCTTAAGATTTTCAGAAAGTAGAAAATTGATAGCTAATCAAATAAAAAGCATATCAAAATCAATAGAATCACTATCAAAAGATTTAGAAGGTAATATTGTTTTAGATTTAGAAAAAGAAAAAAATATTTATGATCAGTTACAAAGATATGGAATACCAGTTAATAGAGTTAGTTACATGAGTAAAGGTTTAGATGATTTTGAAATAACTATAGATAAAAACATATGTAGTGATGGATGTATGTGTGAAAATAAATTAACTAAAGTACTTTCAGATATAGTAGAAGAAAATATTACTGCACAAAAGATTGGATGTCATTCACTAGGAGGAAAGTGTAAAATAAACTTTACTAAAGCCCAAAAATATAAAGCTATAACAGAAGTTGCAGGAATGTCTAGAGATGGACATATATTATGTGGTGATAACTATACATATATGGATATAAGTGATGGTAAGTATATGGTGGCTATAAGTGATGGAATGGGTAAAGGTAAGAAAGCTTATGAAGAATCTTATATAACTATAGATATTTTAGAAAAAATGATGGATGCAAAGATAGACGATGAAATAGTTATAAATACTATAAATAATATGTTGCTATTGAAGTCTTCTGATGAAGAGATGTTTTCAACTTTAGATTTAGGAATAATAGATCTTAAAAAAGGAACTTTGGAAACTATAAAAATGGGAGCATGTTCTACTTATATAAAAAGAAATGATAAAGATATAGATTTAATATCTTCATCATCACTTCCAGTTGGAATACTTTCAGATATAAAACTAGATAGAAAGATAACTAAAGTTAATTACGGTGACTATATAATAATGGTATCAGATGGAATACTTGATGCAGGTAAAAATAATAACTTAGGAGATAACTGGCTTATATACTTCTTACAAAAAATTAAAACGACTAATCCTAAAGAGATAGCAAATCTAATACTAGATAGGGCACTTGAGATACAAGATGGGGTTGTTGAAGATGATATGACAGTGCTAGTTACTAAAGTATGTAGTAATTAAATTAATGTTATCAACAATATGTGAATAAATTGTTAACAATATGTGGATAACTTTTGGTTTTTATATAAAATAAGCGTAAGTATTGAAATTACAAAGTTTGACAAAAATACACAAAGTATAAAATTTTTATATAAAAATATAATTTTAAAATAAATATAGACTTATCAACAAAAAATTATTAAAAAGCTATTAAATATGTTGATAAGTCATAATTATTGTTGATAATATATAAATAAAATAAATATATAATAAAAATTGTTATAATAAATATATTGAAAAATCTAGATTTTTGTAGAAAACACATCTGTTAATATGTTGATAAGTATGTGGATAAATTAATAATAATTATTAATTTTACAAAGATAGAAATTGAATATTATTGCCTAAAAAAGCCATCCTAATAAATAAGTATATTCTATTGAAAGGATGGCTTTTTATGAATAAAAAATTAGTTAAATCCATTATACCATTGTGTATATTTATTTTATTTATAACAACATCATTACAAAAAGCTAATGATAGATATAATGATACAGCAGTGGTTGAAGCTATGGTTAATGATGAAGAAAAAAATAATGAAGAAAATGATAAAGCTGAAAATAAATCTAAAATTGACTATAGCAAAACTAGCTGGAGTCTTCAAAATTTATATAAAAGTGAAGATGAATGGAATAATGAATTAAAGAAGTTTACTTCAGATACTAAAGAGTTAAAAAACTATGTGGGAAAAGTAACTAAATCCAAAACACATTTATCTTTTGCATTAGACATAAAAGAGAAATTAGATATAAGATTAAATAAACTTTATGGATACGTAAAGTTAAACCAAGATACTAATAAAAATTCATATAAGTATATTGATATGAAAGAAAATATAAATAGGGTAAATAGAGAGTACTCTAATATATGTTCAGATTTGGAATTAGAAATACTTAAGTTATCAGATAAAGAATATAATAAGTTTATGGAAGATAAAAAATTAAATAAAAAATATGGCATGTACTTAAAAGAAATTAGACGATCTAAAGACTATTATTTAGATGAAAAGTCAGAACGTTTACTTGCTAATACTTCATCTATATCGTCTTTGCCTGGGCAAGTTTATGAATTATTTAAAAACATGGATAAAAAAACAAATTTTAATTCTGCAGAGTATAAAACAGCTTTAGAAAGTTCAGATAGAAATGAAAGAAAAAGTGCATATCAAAATGAGTTTATAGCGTATAATGATAATATAAACACGCTATCGGGTTTACTTATAGGTCAAGTTAAAAAAAATGTATTTTATTCTTCTGAAAGAGGATATAAATCATCTTTAGACATGTATTTAAAAGGTGATGACATAGATGAAAAAGTATATAATAAACTAATTGAAACTGTAAATGATAACATGGAAAGTCTTCATAAATATGTAAGTTTAAGAAAAAAGGTATTAAATTTAGATAAGGTACATTATTATGATATGTTTACACCAATAGTAGAAGCAGTTGATGATAATCTAACTTATGATAAGGCTCAAGGAATAATATATTCAGCACTATCTCCTTTAGGGAAAGAATATGGAGATGTAATTTATAAAGCATTTAATGAAAAATGGATAGATGCTTTTGCTAATGATAATAAAGTGAGTGGAGCGTACTGTTTATCTATATATGGTAACCATCCTTATGTATTGCTTAATTATAATAATTCATTGGGATCAGTATCGACATTAGCTCATGAATTGGGACATGCAGTATATGAGTATATGAGTTCTAAAAATCAAAGTTATTTTAATTCAAATCCATCTATATTTACTCATGAAGTTGCATCAACTACTAATGAAGCATTATTATATGAAATGCTTATAAAAAATTCAGAAAATGATCAACAAAAGGCATATTATATAACTCAATATTTAGATTTAATAAAAGATACTTTATATATTCAAACTATGTATGCTGAATTTGAGAAGACAATACATGAACTAGTTGAGAATAACAAGAGTATAAATGCATTAGTTTTAGATGATATATGGGGACAATTACTAACAAAATATTATGGTAAAGATTATGAATTAGATCAATTAGCTAAAGTTGGTTGGTCAAGAATACCACATTTCTATAATAGTTTTTATGTTTATAAATATGCTACAGGATGTAGTGCAGGAGTAAGTTTTGCTCAAGACATATTAAAAAATGGATCTGATAATTATATAAACTTTCTTAAAAAAGGAGGGTCTGATTATCCGATTAATGTTCTAAAAGATGCGGGTGTTAATTTAACAAGTACAAAGCCTATAGAGGATACTATAAATAAATTTGATTCCTTAGTTAAAGAATTAGAGAAACTAGTTTCAAAATAATTTAAATGACAATACAAAGTCTTAATGCTAAAATATAAATAAAGTTCTAGCGTTAGGGCTTTATTTATTGAGAAATAAAATGAATATACATGTAAAATATTTTAATAAAAATAAATAAAATTATGAGGAGGTTAACAATGCAAAAAAAAGTAAGAAAAGCTATAATACCAGCAGCAGGACTAGGTACTAGATTTTTACCTGCAACAAAGTCACAACCTAAGGAAATGCTTCCAATCGTAGATAAACCAACATTACAATATATAATAGAAGAAGCGATAAATTCAGGAATAGAAGAGATACTAATAATAACAGGAAGAAACAAAAAATCTATAGAAGATCATTTTGATAAATCTGTTGAATTAGAGTTAGAATTAGAGCAAAAAGGGAAAACAGAAATGTTAGAAATGGTAAGAGATATATCTAACATGGTAAACATACATTATATAAGACAAAAAGAGCCAAAAGGACTTGGACATGCTATACACTGTGCAAAGAGCTTTATAGGGAATGAGCCTTTTGCAGTTTTATTAGGTGATGATATAGTTGATTGTGAAAAACCTTGTTTAAAGCAATTAATAACTGCATATGATGAGTATAAAACAAGTATATTAGGTGTACAAGAAGTAGCTAAAGAAGATACTAACAAATATGGAATATTAGACGTTAAACATATAGAAGATAGAGTATACAAAGTAAAAGACATGGTAGAAAAGCCTGCAATAGAAGAAGCACCATCAAATGTAGCTATATTAGGTAGATATATAATAACACCTGCTATATTTGATATATTAGAAAACCAAGCACCTGGAAAAGGTGGAGAAATCCAATTAACAGATGCACTTAAAACTCTTGGAAATAACGAAGCAATATATGCATATAACTTTGAAGGTAGAAGATATGATGTTGGAGATAAGTTAGGATTCTTAGAAGCAACTATAGATTTTGCTCTAAAGAGAGATAACTTAAAAGATGACTTTATACAATATTTAAGAGAAGTATGTGACAAATTTGATAAGAAAACAACTGAAAATGAACAATAATGGAGTGATAATATGAGTAGTAAGAGTCAAAAACAGAAGAAAAGAAATAAAATAATAGCACTATTTATAGTATTAACTTTAGTAGTTTCTAGTATGACAGCTTTATTAAGTGTCATAGCATCTATGTTATAGAAATTCAGGACTATATCCATATGGATATAGTCTTTTTATATATTAAAAAACATATTTGATTTTGATAAAGTATTACTATATTTTAGTAGAGGCTAGGTTAAAATGAATTTTTTACAGTATTATGGTTAAATTATAAACAATATGTCTGATAACTCAAAATATAGTACACTAATTAACAAAAAAGTATATAAATATTTACTAATTAACATATATAATATATAATTTCATTAATAACACTAACGGAGGAGATGAATATTATGGATAGAAATTTAGCACTAGAACTTGTTAGGGTAACTGAAGCCGCAGCTTTAGTATCGTCAAAATTTATGGGAAGAGGCGATAAAAATGGAGCTGATGGAGCTGCAGTAGAAGCAATGAGGAAAGCTTTTGAATCAGTAAATATAAGTGGAGAAGTAGTTATAGGAGAGGGAGAACTTGACGAAGCTCCAATGTTATATATTGGTGAAAAAGTAGGGAAGAGCGCTAGTGATAGTATGGAGGTTGACATAGCTGTTGATCCATTAGATGGGACAACTTTAATAGCGAAAGGTCTTCCAAATGTTATATCTGTAATAGCAATAGGATCTAAGGGGAGTTTATTAAATGCCCCAGACACATATATGAAAAAAATAGTAGTAGGACCAAAAGCTAAAGGTGCTATTGACTTAAATAAAACAGCTGAAGAAAATATAATATCTGTATCTAAAGCATTAGGAAAAAAGACGACGCAAATGACAATAGCTGTTCAAGATAGAGAAAGACATAATTATATAGTTGAAGCAGCTAGAAAATTAGGTACAAGAATCCAAATGTTTGGAGATGGAGATGTAGCAACTGCAATAGCAACTTGCTTTGATGATACAGGAATAGACATGATGATGGGTATCGGTGGAGGACCAGAAGGTGTAATAACGGCAGCTGCTATAAAATGTATGGGTGGGGATATGCAGGCCCAAATATATCCATTAAGTGAACAAGAAGTAAATAGATGTTATGAATTAGGGTTTACAGATGAAGAATTAGAAAAAGTATTAACTATTGATGATTTAGCTAAGGGAGATAATTTATTCTTTGCTGCAACTGGTATAACAGAGGGAGATTTATTAAGTGGAGTAAAACATATTGGAAGTAATAGAGCTAAAACTCAATCAGTAGTAATGAGAGCGAAGACAGGAACTATAAGATTTGTTGATGCTATTCATAGTTTAGATAAAAATGAGATATTAGTTGATTTAATGAAAAAATATAATATAGAATAGAACTAAAATAAGGAGCTATTTCTGATTAGGATCTAGCTCCTATATTAATTATAAAAAGCATAAATTTATTTATGAGGTTAATATATAAGTTTTAATTAAAATACTTCATTAATCAAAATTATTACGTTGTATTATTTAAAAGTACCATAGATAATAAAAGTATTTTATAATGTAGAATTATTATTAGAACATATATATAATAGTTTATGTACTTCTTAGATATTTTTAAAATTTTTATACGATAGTTTAAATTTTTTTAAATAGTATAAAATATATAATAGATAATTAGGTTATATATTTAGTTTATTTATTGACCATACATATTAATGGTGATATTATTAAAATTAATTATTGATTAAACTTTTCTTTTTCACACCTTTGATTTCCAAAAGAGATAAAGATACATATTTATATGATAGATGAGGAGGATTTTTTGAATTTAGATCAAGTAACATCAAATGAATTAGGTAGTAAAACATTAACTCAACTTAGAGATATAGCAAAAGAAATAGGTATAAAATCTGTAAGTAAATATAAAAAAAATGAATTAATTGAACTTATAAATGAAAATATAAAAAAGCAAGAGCCTGTAGAGGTAAAAACAAATATAGCACAAGAAAATAAGAAAGATGAGAACGTGGAAAATAAAAGCTATGTAAAGCCTTACGAAAAGAAAAATACGGATAATAGATATCAAAGAAATGAAAATAAATCATCGAATACAGAGTATGTAAATACAAGAAATAATAAAGGATACTATACACCTAAGGTTGTTGAAGAATCTAAAATAGTAGATGAATTCAATACGTCAAAAGATGATGAAGTAATGGGTGTTTTAGAAGTATTACCAGATGGATTTGGATTTTTAAGAGGACGAATTATTTATCAACAGAAGGGGATGTATATGTATCGCCATCTCAGATAAGAAGATTTAATATGAAGACTGGGGATAAAGTAAAGGGGATAAGTAGACATCCTAAAAGAGGGGAGAAATTTAGAGCTCTTTTATATGTTCAAAAAATAAATGATGAGAATCCAGAAACTGCAATACAAAGAAAAGCATTCGAATTTTTAACTCCAATATATCCAGAAGAAAGATTAACTTTAGAAAGAAGTCAAAGTGATATAGCTACAAGACTTATAGACTTAATATCCCCTATTGGTAAGGGACAAAGAGGATTGATAGTTGCACCTCCTAAAGCAGGTAAGACAATTTTACTAAAAAATGTGGCAAATAGTATTGCCAAGAATCATCCAAATGTTGAATTAATAGTTCTTCTTATTGATGAAAGACCTGAAGAGGTTACTGACATGCAGAGAATCTATAAATGGGGATGTTATATACTCTACTTTTGACGAAGTATCAAGTCACCATGTTAAGGTTGCTGAAATGGTTTTAAATAGAGCTCAAAGATTAGTTGAGCATGGAAAAGATGTTGTAATACTTTTAGATAGTATTACAAGACTTGCAAGAGCTTATAACCTTACAATATCTCCAACAGGTAGAACTTTATCTGGAGGTTTAGATCCAGGAGCTTTACATGGACCTAAGAAATTCTTTGGTGCAGCAAGAAATATAAGACAGGTGGGTCTCTTACAATACTTGCAACTGCATTAGTTGAAACAGGATCAAGAATGGATGATGTAATATTCGAAGAATTCAAAGGTACTGGTAATATGGAATTACATCTAGATAGAAAATTAGCTGAAAAGAGAATATTCCCTGCTGTAGATATATACAAATCAGGAACAAGAAGAGAAGATTTATTACTTACTGAAGAAGAAAAAACTGCTTTATGGAAATTAAGAAGAGAAATGAGTAATAATTCAGTTTTAGAAGTTACTGATAAAGTTATTGAGTTACTTAAGAGAACTAAAAATAATGATGAATTTATAAAATCAATAAAAGGTCTTTAAGTAATAGAAAAACTCCTTGAATGGATAAAAAACTTATGCTATAATGGTGTAGTTGATATTGCAAAACGAAAAATTAATATATTTAATTTATAGAATAACGAAAGAGGTGAATAGAATGCAAAAAGATATACAACCAAAATACGAAGCTATAGAAGTACGTTGTGCTTGTGGAAACACATTCAAAGCTGGTTCTGTTAAGGACGAAATAAAAGTTGAAATATGTTCTGAATGCCATCCTTTCTATACTGGAAAGCAAAAGAATATAGAAGCTGGTGGAAGAATAGACAAGTTCAAGAAGAGATTCAAAATGGACTAGTCTTCTTAAAAAGAGGAGTTGGGAAACCAACTCTTCTTTTGTTTAATTACTGAATTTATATGTAGTAATACATCACAAATATATGACAATCAATTCATAGGGGGTACTAGGCATGTATAGACCAGTAAATCACGGATATATAGAAACTGTAATAGGTCCTATGTACAGTGGTAAGAGTGAAGAACTTATAAGAAGATTGAAAAGAGCTAAAATAGCAAAACAAAATATAGTTGTATTTAAACCTCAAATAGATGATAGATATAGTAAGGAAGATGTTGTTTCTCATAGTGGAGATAGTATAAAAGCTATACCTATAAGTGATTCTAATCAAATATATGATCATATAGATGAAAAAACTCAAGTAGTGGGTATTGATGAAGTTCAATTTTTTGATGATAACATAGTTGATGTAGCTATAGATTTAGCAGATCAGGGAATAAGAGTTATTGCAGCTGGACTTGATATGGATTTTAAAGGTGAAGCATTTGGACCTACACCAAGACTTTTAGCGGTATCTGAATTTGTTGATAAGATACAGGCTATATGCTCGGTTTGTGGACAACCTGCTACAAGATCTCAAAGGTTAATAAATGGGAAACCTGCGAGATACAATGATCCTATAATACAGGTAGGAGCAGTAGAAAGTTACGAAGCTAGATGCAGAAAGTGTCATGTAGTATATCGTGAAGATAAATAAGTTTATTAATATATCCTTTTAAAGTTTCACTTTAAAAGGATTTTTTGTATTATAATAAAGTATAGATATATAAATTAAATTTTGATTTAAAGAGGTGGGTAAATGAGCAATATATCTGTGGGAGGCCAAGCGGTTATAGAAGGCGTAATGATGCAATCTAAAGACAAAAGAGCTATTGCCGTAAGAAAAAGCAATGGAAAAATAGTGTTAAAAAAGAATAATATTAAAAGTTGGATAAATGAAACAAATATAAATAAAATACCTTTTTTAAGAGGGTCATTTATATTATTAGAAACAATGATAGAAGGAATAAAAAGTTTGAATTTTTCATCTGAATTTTTTATTGAAGATGGAGAAGAAGATGCTTTTGACAGATTTATAAAAAAGATATTTAAGGATAAAGCTAATGATGCAATAATAGGTATATCTTTAGTACTATCTTTATTATTTTCAGTAGGTATTTTTATACTTATACCAACAACGGTTGGGGGTATATTTTCAAAAATAATTGATAATAAGTTAATACTTAATCTAATAGAGGGAATAATTAGAATAAGTATATTATTTGCATACATAGTTATAATATCCCAAAATAGTGATATTAAAAGAGTTTTCCAATACCATGGAGCTGAACATAAATCAATACACTGTTATGAAAGTGGATTAGAATTAACAGTAGAAAATGCTAAAAAATTTACAACACTTCATCCTAGATGTGGAACGAATTTTTTATTTATAGTTATGTTTACATCAATAATATTATTTTCTTTCTTTGGGTGGCCTAATCCATTAGTTAGGGTTGTCATGAGGATACTATTTATTCCAATAGTTGCAGGTATATCTTATGAAATAATAAAATTTCTTGGGAAATATAATAATAAATTTACTAAAATTGTCGCATACCCAGGTATGATGTTACAAAAATTTACAACAAAAGAGCCAGATGATGAACAACTAGAGGTTGCATTGACTGCTTTAAAAGCTGTAATAAATGAAAAATAAAGGAGACAATATGACAATAAGAGATATAATCATTAAATACTCTCAAGAGCTAGAAAAAATAAGTGATACTCCAAGACTGGATGTAGAATTATTTTTACAAAAAGCTCTTGGTGGAGTTGATAGAATTTACATACATTTAAACTTAAATAAAGAGCTTACAACAGAACAATATGATGAATTTATAAAATATATAAATGATAGAATTAATGGAAGGCCAGTTGCATACATAGTAGGTAATAGAGAATTTATGGGACTAGACTTTTTTGTTAAAGAAGGTGTCCTAATTCCCAGACCAGATACTGAAACATTAGTTGAGGAAATAATAGAACTTTGCAAAAACAAAAGTGAACAAATTAATATACTTGATATTGGAACTGGATCTGGGTCTATTACTGTAAGTTTAGCTAAATATATAGAAAACTCAAAAGTAATGTCTTTTGATATATCAGATATACCACTAGAAGTAGGTAAAATAAATGCTATAAATAATGAAGTAGATAATAAGATTGAATTTGTTAAATCAGATGTGTTTAGTGCTATAAAAGATACAGAAAAGCAATTTGATGTAATAGTATCTAATCCACCATATATACCTAAAAAGGATATAGAAACTCTTCATACACAAGTGAAGGATTATGAGCCGTATAATGCTCTTGAAGGTGGAGAAGATGGACTTGATTTTTATAGACAAATAACTAAAGAATCAATAGACTATTTAAAGCAAGGTGGTATATTGGCATATGAGGTTGGACATGATCAAGCTGAAGATGTATCAGAAATAATGAAGTCTTATGGATATACTAAAATATATAAAAAGAAGGATATACAAGGCATTGATAGAGTTGTTATAGGTTTTAAACTATGATATAATCAAAGAATTGATATTGACAAATAAAGAGGTGAAAATATGCTAAAGAAGTTAGAAGTACTAGAAGATAAATATAAAGAGTTAACAGAAAAAATAAGTGATCCAGAAATAATAAATGATCGATCCCCCGGCGCCGGCCGACGAGCACGCCGAATCCCCGACCCCGTGACCCCCTCCGGTGCCGCACAGCGCCGGCCCACGAAGTTCCTCGCCGACCTGACGCGAGCGATGCAGGCGGCCGCCGAGCAGGCGCGCGCCGCGACGCTCGAGCAGTTCCGGGGCGAGGGCACCGCTGTCATCGAACAGATCCGCGCCCGGTCGACAACAGGCGCGACCGAGCTCCGCCACCACGCCGACGACGACGTCGCGACGGTCAAGGAGTGGTCCAAGTCCGAGATCGCCCGCATCCGCGAGGAGACCGAACGGCGGGTGGGGATGCGGCGCGAGCAGCTCGAGGGTCAGCTCGAGCGGCACGCCGCCCTGGTCGAGCACGAGGTCGAGAAGGTCCGCGGCCGCCTGGCCGCCTTCGAGACCGAGATGGGGCAGTTCTTCGACGACCTCGCCCGCGAGGACGACCCGGCGGTCTTCGCGGCCCGCGCCGCGAACCTCCCGGAGCCGCCCTCCTTCGACGATCTCGACGAGGATGCGATGACCGCGCTCCTGAGCGAGCCGGGCCTCGGCGTGCCGGACGTGGTTGTGGGGACCGGTCGCGGCCATCGCCGCGGCGCCCGAGACCACCACCGAGCTGGAACAGGTCGCGAACGCCGAAGCCACGCAGATCGAGCCAACTCTGGCCGCGGACGAGGCGCCGGTGGATGACGAAGCCGCCATGGCCGCGATCCAGGCAGCGGCAGAGGCCGCCGCCGCGCTCGAGGTGACCGACCTGCCGGCCGAGCCCGCCTCCGAGGACGAAGCCGAGGCGACGACGGACGCCCTGGCCGAGGTCGAGACGACCGATGCTGGAGCGGCCGACGCCCCGGCGGCGGAGCGGCATGACGACCAGGTCGACCCGCGGCTCGCGATGCTCGGGCTGGTCCCCGACTTCGCCGCGGCCGAGGTCGAAGCCGTCGAGATGGCCGCGGCCGAGATCGAGGACGTGCCCGAGATCGGTGGCGACGCCCTGGAGGCCCGCCTCTCCGGCCTCGTGCCGCCCGAGCCCGATGGCGCGGCAGCGGCTGCCGTGACCACCCAGGTCATCGTGACCGGCCTCGTGAGCGTGGCCAGCATCGCCAGCTTCAAGCGCCACATGGGCCGCCTCCCCGGCGTGAGCCACGTCGGCGTCTCGTCCGGCCCCGACGCCGAGTTCGTCTTCGCCGTGACCCACGAGCCCGCCACCGCGCTGCGGGACCTCATCCCGACCATCCCCGGCTTCGCGGCCCGCATCACCGGCAGCGGCGACGGCGTGATCCAGGTCAGCGCCCAGGATCCCCAGGACTGACAGAGCTCCGGCCCAGCGCCAGGAAGGAACCACGATGGCTCGTCCCACGATCGCGATCGCGCTGCCCCGCGACGAGCGCGGCCCGGTTGCCGACGCCCTGCGCGAGGCGGACCTCGATCCGATCGTGGTCCAGCGGCCGGACGATCTTGCGGCTCAGCTCGCGGCCGGCCGCCACATCGCCCTAGCCATCCTCGACGGCGAGACCGACTTCGACACCTCGCTCGAGTACTACGACCTCCTTCGGGACGGCGGGCGCGACATTCCCGCCCTCATGGTCCTCTCCGCCCGCACGCTCGAGCGCGTCAACGGCAGCCTGGCCGGCGTGCGCGACGAGTACTTCACTCGACCCTACTCACCGGAGTCTCTCCGCTGGCGGGTCGAGGCGATGATGATCCGGCGCCTGGCCGTGGACGACGGCAGCGGGGCCGTCCTCCAGAGCGGGCCCGTGAGCCTGGACGACTGGCATCGCAACGGAACCCTCATCGCCGTCTTCAACCCCAAGGGCGGCGTCGGCAAGACGACGGTCGCGGTCAACCTGGCCGCGTCCCTCACGGCCATGGGCCGTCGCGTCCTCCTCGTGGACGCCGACACCGTGACCGGGCACATCGCCAGCTCTCTCGGCCTGGAGCACGTGCGCACCCTCGTCGACGAGGTCGTCGACGCCCAGGACGCGGGCGCTCCGCCTCCCGGCACGCTCGAAGACCTCCTCTCGGCGCATCCCTCCGGGATGCACGTCATGGTCCTGGCCTCGAGCCCGCTCCGGACGTCCCTCCTCGACCCGGGCCACGTCGCGGCAGCCATCGACGCCGGACGGCGCACGCACGACGTCGTCGTGGTGGACCTGCACCCCGACTACGAGCCGCTCAACCGCGCCATCTTCGAGCGCGCCGACAAGATCCTCGTCCCGGTCACCCCGGACGTGCCCGCCCTTCGGGCCGCCGTCCAGCTCCGCGACGTCGCGGCCGAGCTGGGCTTCGGAGAGAAGCTCTCGATGGTGATCAATCGCGCCAACAGCGGCGTCTCCGTCGCCGACATGGAGCGCACCATCGGGATGTCGTCGCTCGCCCTGATCCGCTCTGCGGGGCTCCAGCTCGTCAAGGCCGCCAACGAGGGACGCACGGTCATCGACATGTTCCCGAGGGAAAAGGTAAGTGAGGACTTCCGGGTTCTCGCCGAGCGGGTGGTCGGTGCGCCCGCCGCCACGGAGTCCAGCGCGCCGCGCGTCACGCTCGCGTCCCTCTTCGGCCGCCTCCGGGAATCGGCGCGGACCTGACGGTCAGTCCGCCTCCCTGGACGGGATCCCGAGCAACGCCCGGGCCGCATCCACCGCTCGCCGGTCGACCTGGTCGATGCCGCGCAGGTAGGACCGGTTGACGAGGACCACGTCCACCTCCGGGCCGTTGAGCGGCTTGTTCCCCAGCAGCGCCACCGCGTCGGTGACGGGCACGAACAGATCGGTGCTGCGGTCGAGGAGTCGCTCCGGCTCCGAGCCCGGGAACAGGTAGACCGTCCCGACGACGTGGATGGGCGTCACCTCCAGGGCGACGTCGTAGGGCACCTTGTGCAGCTTGTGGGCCGCGCGCTCGGCCTCCGTGAACGAGGGCAGCGAGCCTGCGCCGGCGAACACGGCGATGAGGTCGAACGGATCGACTCGCTCCAGGCCGGGTGCGGGCGTCATCTCCTCTGAGCCATCGAGCGGCCCCCAGTGCATCTCGCTGAGCGCGATGGACTCGCGCCGGTTCAGGGCGTCCGATAGCCGTCCCTCGACCTCCATGCGGCCGACCAGCCGCCAGTCCTCGGTCAGGCCGTCGAACGGGATTCCGCGCCTCCCCGAACCGGGGCGGGCGGGGGCTGGGGCGGGGGCGGGCTCTCGGGGCGCCGCGACGCGGAAGGCCGAAGGGCATGTCCCTATTCCTCCGCCGTGCCGGCGTTGTCCCGGATCGTCTCGACCACCGAGGCGTCGGCGAGGGCGGTCGTGTCGCCCGGGGACGAGTGGGCCACGAGGGCGGACACCACCGCGATCGTGGACTGCTGGGGCGTCGTGGGGTCGGGCTGCACGCCGGGCGCCTCCGTTGCTCAGCGGGATGGCCGCATCATACGCAGGCCTCGAGGCCGCTGCCGCCGGGCACGACGGCCGCCGGGCCGGACGTCACGCAGGCTCAGGTGTAGTCGGCGCCACCCTCCGCGTCGGCCGCGGGACCAGCGTCGGGGCGGGGTTGGCGCGACATCACGAACGTGCGGCCGGTCGCCAGGTCGATCCCGCTGGCCATGAGGGCGTCGAGCGCTCGGCGGCGGAGCTCGCCGGCCATCTCCAGTCGATCGCCGGGTCGGACGGTCGCGGAGACGAGGATCGGGATGCCGGCCTCCCCGGCGGCCGCGGCGTCGACCCGGACGACACGGGGCGGCTCGATGAACCGGTCGCTCCACTCGTCCGCTGTCGCGAACGCGGCGCAGGCCTCGCCCAGGGCTGCCGTGGCACGCGTGATGTCGGTGCCGGCGGCCACGGCAAACCGCTCGTTCAGGCGAGCGTAGGTGCGGGTGAAGTTCGAGGCGACGAGGATCTCGCCGTTCGGCACCGAGTGGACGACGCCATCGGCGTCGCGGACGATCGTGCGGCGCAGCCCGACCTCCTCGATCGTCCCGCGGATCCCGGCGATGGCGACGACGTCGCCCACGCTGAAGGGGTTCTCGCCGAGGATGAGGATGCCGTTCAGGTAGTCGCGGACCAGCTGCTGGGCGCCGAAACCCAGGGCGGCGCCGACGGCCGCGCCCAGCGCCACGCCGAGCGCTCCGAGGCCGCTGATCACCTCGGGGGCGAGCGTCGTGACGGCCGTGAGCGCGATCAGGGCCACCAGCGTCGCCTTGGCCAGGCGCGTGGCGACGAGCACGAGCGTGTCCAGCCGACGGCGACGGACGGCGTCCCGGATCGCGGTGTCCTCGGACGATTCGTCGCGCCCGCCGGACAGCGGAACCGTGGCGGCTCGCCGGGCGAGGTGTCCGATGATCCACACCACGACGAGGTAGATGCCGATCAGGGCGAGCGTCACCAGGCCCACGACGAGTACGCGACCCGCCATCTCGACCAGGAACCGTTCCAGGGTACCGAGGATCTCCTCCATGTCGCCAATCCTAGCGGTCGAGCGGTGGACGGGCGGACCGGAGCTGGACGGGACCGACAGCGCGCGAGACGACCATCAGGCCGCGGAGCCGGGCGCCCGGGACGTCAGGCTGCGGCGCCTCCGAGGCGGGTGGTGACCGCTACGGCGGCCTCGCGCATGCTCGTGACGATCTCGGCGACGCGCCCCGGCGTCACCCGGAAGGCCGGGCCCCAGACGCCGATCGAGGCAATCACCCGCCCGTGCGCGTCCGCGACGGGCACCGCCATGCCGTTCGTCCCTTCGATCCACTCGGAGAACGCGGTGGCGAAGCCGCGCCGCCGGATCCGGGCCAGCTCCTCGAGCAGAGGCTCCAGGCCCGTGATCGTCCGGTCCGTCCGGGCGGGCAGCCCGGGGCGGGCGATCCGCAGGACCTCCCTCTCGGCCATCGCGGCCAGGAGGACCTTGCCCGGGGCCACGCAGTGGAGGGGGGTCGTCCGGCCGGTCCAGTCGGGACAGGCGACCATGTTCGGACCTGCGACCTGGACGACCGTGAGGCAGGCATCCGCCTCCGCGACGCCCAGGGTCACGGTCTCCCGGGTGACCCGCGCGAGGTGCTCCAGCTCCGGGAGCGCGATCGTGCGGAGATCAAGGGTCCGCTCGGCATGCTCGGCGAGCCGGATGACCACGAGGCCGAGGCGGTACTTGCCGGAGCCTTCGTCCTGCTCGACGAGCCCTCGCCGCTCGAGGGTGGCGAGGAGGCGCGAGGCAGTGCTCTTGTGCAAGCCCAGGCGACGGGCAAGCTCCGAGACGCCCGCCTCGGCCGGGCACTGGCCCAGCGCGAGGAGGAGCGCCGCCGCCCGGTCGACCGACCGGACGCCATGGCCGTCGAGCAGCTCGACGTCCCGCCCGGAGGAGCCCGGGCTGGTCGCGGGAGCTGCCCGCCGACGGACGGCTGGCACGACGTGCGCCGCTGGGATGCCGCCGGCGGCAGGCGGCGCGATCGACGGCGAGCCCGGGAGCGGGACGCCCAGGGTCGGTCGGGCCCGCGGGGCGACCTCGAGGGCCATCTCAGGCGCCTGCGCCCTGGGCCCGCGCCTCGAGGGCGGCATGGAACGAGTCGTGCGGCTCGTGCTCGAGGGAGGTGGTGGTGGCGAATCCCGGTGTCATGGCTCCTCCGAGGCTCGATCCTCGACGGGCCGGCGTCGAGGGCGCGGGGCGCGGTCGACGCACGTCCGGCCCAGGGACAGGCAGCTGGGCTGTCCCGCAAGGCGGAACAGGTGACGCTGGGGATGGTGCCACGGCTCGGCACCGCCAGTCAACGATCTTCGCGCTGCAATCGACGTGCACGTGCGAATTCCGTTGCTTCCTGCCCGCGAAACACCCGGGTCTCGGGTATCGCTCGGGGGCACGGCCGGCCGCTCGCCGGGCGCGCGCGACGTCAGGACTGCGCCACGTCAGGCGCGCGCGATCGCGCCGTCGCCCACGGCGGGGATGTCGAGGCCCAGGTGGTGGGCCAGCGCAACTCGCACGGCCCGTCGGATCCCTGCGTCGCTGATCCGGCCCTCCGGCGACCCGATGACGCGCTCCAGCGCGATCGTCCGGAGCTGCTGGCACAGGATCACGCCGGCACGCGTCTGGCCCGCGACGCCCACAGGCAGCGCGACCTCGCCGGGGTACCGGACCTCATCTCGCGCCGTGCTGATCGGGCACACGGTCGCGAGGCCCGATCGATGAAACGGCTCGTAGCTGACCACGAGGGCGCGACGGGTTCCGCCCTGCTCGTGTCCCCGGGCGGGGTCCAGCCCGACGCGGATCACAGCCCAGCGGAGGGGTGGGTCGCCCGTCATGCGCGCGGCCACGTCTCGGTGTCTGCGGTCTCGTAGGAGGCAGCAAGGTCAGCCGACTCCGCGCGAAACGCCGGGTCGACTGCCGCCTGCGCCCAGCGTTCAGCCTCCGCGTCATCCCTCAGCCGACGGGCCAGCTCGTCAACCGCAAGCTCGATGACCCCGTCCTGGGTGGTCGCAACGCCGTACGTTGCCGCCATCTCCCGCACGGCGACCACCGTTCGCTCCGGCAGGTTGTAGGTCCGCTTCGTCCGCATCTTGCGATTGTCCGGCGTCCGGATCAGCGTGTCAATCCGGGTGTCAGTGCTGGGGCAGGCCGAGCAGCTGGCGCAGGGCTCGCGGGAGGATCTCGGCGTCGACCGCGCCGGGCTCGAGGTAGTGCTGGAGAATGAGCCCTGACCCGATCGCGGAGACGAGGCAGCCGAGCTCCTCCCCGGTGAACGGCGTCTTGATCCCCGCCTCGTCGAGCTTGGCGGCGATGAGGGGCCCGAACTCCGCTCGCATCTGGCGGTAGTCGTGGGCAACGATCGTGCGGAGGGACGGGTCGCGCATGGCGGCCAGCCAGACCTCGATCGTCAGCACGTCCCACGCCTCCTCGTTGGCCGCCTGGGCCCGAAGCATCTCCCCCATTCCGTCGACGAACTCGCCCAGGGGAATCGCCGCGAGCTGCTCGCGCGTCGCGTCGACGTTCGCGGCGACGCTCCGCCGCTCGGCCAGGGCCACGAAGAGATCCGCCTTGGACGCGAAGTTCGAGTAGACCGCGCCCTTCGTGTACCCCGCCGCATCGGCGACGGCCTCGAGAGAGGCGCCGTGATAGCCAAGCCGGTTGAAGACATCGGCCGCGGCGTCGATGAGGCGCTCTCGTGTCTGGGCGCGGCGCTCGTCACGCGTGAGGCGGGGAAGTCGTTCTGCGGTCTCCACGGACGCAGCATACCACTCGGTATCAAGATGCCGATGCGTCTTGACATACTGTCGGGTATATGCATACTGTTCGGTATCACCGCTCACAGATCAGCAGGGGGACCGCACCGATGCTCCTCGAGGTCTCAGGCCTGACAAAGACCTACCGGCGAGGCGCCCGCGCGAATGACGGGGTCGACCTCGCCGTGGACGCCGGCGAGGTGTACGGCCTCCTCGGCCACAACGGCGCCGGCAAGACGACCCTCGTCAACCAGGTCATCGGCCTCCTGCGGCCGGACGCCGGGACGATCGCCCTCGACGGCCGGGACGTCGTCGCGGACCCCGCGTTCGCCCGCCTGGCGTGCTCCATCCAGCCGCAGGCGACGCTGCCGATCAACGGGCTCACGCCGAACCAGGCCGTGGAGCTGCTGGGCCGCCTCCGCGGAGGCCGCGCGAGCGACGTGCGGGCGAGGCGCGACGCCCTCTTCACCGCGCTCGACATCGGCGAGTGGGCCCGCGCCGACGGGGCGAAGCTGTCCGGGGGCGTGAAGCGGCTCGTTGGCTTCGCGATGGCGGCAGTCGTTCCCGGCCGCCTGGTCATCCTCGACGAGCCGACGAACGACGTAGACCCGGTCCGCCGTCGCCTGCTGTGGGGGCAGGTCCGGGCCCTCGGCGACGAGGGTGCCGCGGTGCTGCTCGTGACCCACAACGTCGTCGAGGCGGAGCGAGCGGTGGACCGCCTGGCGATCCTCGACCACGGCCGTGTCGTCGTCGAGGGGACGCCGGCGTCGCTCAAGGAGCGGGTCGCCGACGACCTGCACCTCGAGCTCGTCCTGGAGCCCGGCGCCGCCCTCGGCGACGTGCCGGCGTTCGTCCTCCACGAAGTGGGGGCCGGCCAGCGCCACGTGGCCACCCTGCCGGCCGCGGCCGCCGGCCCGGCGGTCGCCTGGGCGGAGTCGCTCCAGCGCGGCGGCCGTGTCGAGGAGTATCGCCTCGGCCCGGCGACCCTCGAGGACGTCTACGTCGAGCTCGTCGGCCACGCCGACGCCCTGGCCGACGGCAACGGCACCAGCCCGGCCGCGCCGGCCGTGCCGGCCCGCCCGACCACGATCATGGAGTCCCGCGATGTCCACGCTGCGTAGCTACGTCCTCCTGGTCCGCTGGAACAGCCTGCGGCTCAAGGAGTTCCTCCCCCTCGCGATCGTGGTCCAGGCCCTGTTCGCCCTCGGGATCGTCATCGGCTACCCACTTCTCTTCCCCGAGATCGACCCGCTGACCACCCTCTACCTGGCCACCGGCGCGCCGGCGATCACCCTGATCACGATGGGCCTCGTCGCGGCGCCCCAGATGGTCGCCCAGGCCCGGACCGAGGGCACCTACGAGTACATGCGGTCCCTGCCCGTCGCCCGCTACGTGCACCTGCTCGCCGACTTGTCGGTCTGGCTGGTGATCGTCCTTCCCGGCGTGGCGTTCGCGATCGTGCTCGGGGCCTGGCGCTTCTCGCTCGACCTCGACGTGAGCCTGCTGCTCGTTCCCGCGCTCGCCCTGACGACCCTGACGGCGGCCAGCATCGGCTACGCGCTGGCGTCGGTCCTGCCGCCGCTGGTGGCCCAGCTCCTCTCGCAGGTCCTCGTCGTCTTCACCCTGATGTTCAGCCCTCTCAACTTCCCGGCCGAGCGCCTGCCGGACTGGCTGGCGGCGATCCACGCGGTCCTGCCGATCCAGGCGATGGGCGAGCTGATCCGGGGGACCATGGCCCCGGCGACGTTCCCGCTCGCGGCGGGTTCGTTCGCGCTCCTCGGCACCTGGGCGGTCGGCAGCTTCCTCGTCGCCTGGCGGGTGATGGAGCGCCGCGGGTAGCTCGACGGGCTGTCGGCAGGCACCCGGTCCGCGACCGACGAGCCCTCCCCTACCCCGCCTTCGGCGCGACCCAGCTCGGCAGCTCGCGGGCAAGCGTCGCGAGCGGCAGGGAGCCGTGGCCGATCAGTGCGTCGTGGAAGGCCCGCAGGTCGAAGGCGGCGCCGTCCCGCGCCGTCAGCTCGCGCCGCAGACGCTCGATCTCACGCTGGCCGACCTTGTAGGAGAGCGCCTGGCCGGGCCAGGCGATGTAGCGGTCGGTCTCGATCGTCGCGTCGGTGTCGGACAGGCCGGCCTCGGCGACAAGGAGCGCGATCGCCCAGGCCCTGTCCTTCCGCAGAGCGTGCATGCCGGTGTCCACGATGAGGCGGACGGCGCGCCAGGCCTGTGCCTCGAGCATGCCGAAGCGCTCCGCGTCGCTGCGGTAGAGCCCCATCTCGTCGGCGAGGCGCTCGGAGTAGAGGCCCCAGCCCTCGGCGTAGGCCGACCCGAGGAGGCGGCTCCCGAGGCGCCGGAAGGCGTTCAGCGACGGGTGCTCCATCTCGAGGGCGATCTGGAAATGGTGGCCCGGCACGGCCTCGTGGTACGTGATCTCGGCGAGCTTCGGCAGGAGGCGCGTCGGCAGGTCGTACGTGTTGATGAAATAGATCCCGGGGCGCGAGCCGTCGAGCGTCGGCGGGTAGTAGAACGCCGGCGGCGCGTCGCGCTCCATGAACGGCTCGACGGGGTGGACTTCGCACGGTGCCACCGGCAGGCGCCCGAACCACCGCGGCGCCACCGCCATCGCGCGCTCGATGTCCTCGGTTGCCCGGGCCACGAGCTCGTCGGGCCGCTCGACGTGGTTCGCGGGATCCGCCACGAGATGGGCCCGGTAGGCCGCGACGGTGTCGAAGCCGGCTGCGGCGGCGATCGCCTGCCGCTCCACGTCGATCTCGGCCAGCTCGTCGAGGCCCACCTGGTGCAGCTCCGCCGGGTCGAGGTCGAGGCTCGTCCAGGCCCGGATCGCGACGCGGTACCGCTCGGCGCCGCCGGGCGCGGACCAGAGGCCGGGCGCGTCGCGCGTGGCCTCGAGATAGCCACCCCGGAGGGCGTCGACGTACCGCGCCAGGGCCGGGTCGACGACGTCCCGCACCGCGCCGATCACCCGCTCCCGGCCGGTCGCGTCGCCGTCCGCGAGGCGCGCCCCGGCGACGATCGGCGACGACTCGGCGGGCACGGCCAGGAGCCGCTCCGCCTGGGCGATCGCCCGCTCGGCGACGATCCGCGGCGCCGTCATCCCGCTCGCCCGGGCCTCGTCGAGGAGGACGAGGTGGGCGTCGATGAGCGGGCCGAACGCGGCGAGGCGGGCCAGCAGGCGCTCGAGGCGCTCGGGCGTGTCGGCCGCCTGGAAGCGGACGAGCTGAGGCAGCAGCGACTGCGGCCCGTCGATGTGGTCGACGAGCCCGACGAGATCCATCCGGAGGTCGTCGGCCTCGTTCCCGAGCTCGCCGACCACGCGCAGCATGTCGTGCGTGATCCGCTGCTCGACGGGCAGGTCCTCGATCGGAATCGCCGCCAGCTCGGCGAGCGTCGCATCGCGGAGGGCCCGCCCGGCGGCCCGTCCGGCGGCCGAGGGGTCGTCGAGCCGATCGTCCCAGCGCTCGTCTCCGTACACGGTCGCCGTCGTCGGGTGCTGCTCGAGGTACGACTCCCAGAAGCGATCGGCGAGGGCGTCGACGGCGGCAGCGCCGGTCGGGGCGGCGGGATCGGTGGGCGTGGCGGTCATCGGGGTCCTCCGGCGGCGATGGGGCGGTGGGCGGGTGCGGCGGCGCGAGCTCGGCGGCCTCAGGCCGACCCGAGCACGGCGTCGGCGAGGATGCGCAGGGGCAGCTTGCCGTGGCGCAGGACGTCGTCGTGGAAACGGCGGATGTCGAAGGCGTCGCCCTCGCGGCGTGCGCGCTCGGCGCGGAGGCGCTCGATCTCGCGGCGCCCGGTCATGTAGGCCAGCGCCTGGCCGGGCCAGGCGATGTAGCGGTCGGTCTCGATCCCGGCGTCGGTCGGGTGGATCCCCGCCGCAACCATCGTCTCGAAGGCCTTCGTGCGGCTCCACCCGAACGCGTGGAGCCCGGTGTCGACGACGAGCCGGACGGCCCGGAGCGCCTGGCTGTCGAGCATCCCGAACCGCTCGGCCTCGCTGCGGAAGAGGCCCGCCTCGTCGGCGACCCGCTCGGTGTAGAGGGCCCAGCCCTCCACGTAGGCAGTGCCCTGGGGCCAGTAGCCCAGGGTCCGGAAGGCGGGCAGCCCCTCGAGCTCCATCTCGAGGGCCAGCTGGAAGTGATGGCCGGGAATAGCCTCGTGGTAGGTGGTCGAGGCCGCCGTCCAGTAGGTCCGGCTGGGGAGGTCGTAGGCGTTCACGAAGTAGATCCCGGGTCGCGAGCCGTCGATCGTCGGCGGGTAGTAGTAGGCGCCGGGGGCGTCCTTCTCGAGGAGGGGTTCGACGCGGCGGACCACGCAGCGCGACTTCGGCACGCGGGAGAACCAGCGGGGCGCCGCGGCGAGCGCCCGCTCGACGTCCTCCTGGCACCGCGCGACGAGTGCCTCCGGCGTGGGCGGGATCTCCTCGGGATCGGCGTTGAGGGCGCGGCGATAGGCCGCGGTGTCGTCGCCGAAGCCGGCCGCGCCGGCAATCGCGCGCCGCTCCGCCTCGATCGCCTCCAGCTCCTCGAGGCCAACCTGGTGGAGCTGGGCCGGGCTCACGTCGAGGCTCGTCTGGGCACGCACCTTGGCCGCGTAACGGGCCTCGCCGTCGGGCAGCGCACAGAGGCCGGGCTCCTCGCGCGTGGCCGGAAGATACGCCCGCAGGGCCTCGAGATAGCGGGCATCGGCCGGGCGGACGCAGCGTTCGACCGCGTCGAGGAGGCGTGCCCGGTCGGCCTCGTCCACCAGCGCCGGCACGGTGACGATCGGCGAGGCGGCCGCGGGGCCGGCCAGCAGCCGCTCCACCTGGTCGACGGCCCGGTCCGCCACCACCCGCGCGGCCGTCAGGCCGGCCGAGCGGCCCTCTGCGAGGAGGTCGATGACGGTGTCGGTCAGGGCCGGGTAGGCCTCGATGCGCGCCAGGAGCCGCTCGAGCCGTTCCGGCGTGTCCGCCCTCTGGATCTGCACGAGGTGCGGCAGGAGCGACTGGTGGCCCTGCTGCTCGACGGCGCCGACGAGGTCGTCGCGGAGGTCGTCGTCGGCGATCTGCTGGCCGGCGATGAGGGCCAGGAGGTCGCGCGAGATCCGCTCCTCCTCGTCCAGCCCGGTCGGATCGATGGCCAGCGCACCCGCCCGTGCCTCCTCCGCGAGCGCGCGGCGGGCGGCCCGTCCGGCGGGCCCCGGGTCATCCAGGCGATCGTCGAAGCGCTCGTCCCCGCAGATGGTGGCCAGCGTGGGGTTGAGCTCGAGGGTCCGCTCCCAGGTGCGGGCGCAGAGATCGGCAAGCGTCGTCGAGGTGCTCATGTGGGTAGCGTACCGGCGCCGGCGGAGGGCCGCCCGCCGGTCAGGCCTGGAACAGGGGCAGCTGGTCGGGGCGATCCGCCACCGGGTCCAGGCCGAGATAGGGCTCCAGCTCGCCGAGGACGGGGCTCGGACGCGCCGCGAATTGATCCAGCGCGTCCATCCGCAGAACATGCCAGTTGGCGTCGGCCATGGCCGCGCGGAGGACCGGCGAATGCTCGAGCTTCTGCCGCAGCAGCTCCACGCGCTCCGCGGGGAGCACGAGGAACCGGACGATCCGCTCGTCCGCCGGGATCCCGCGCCCGCGGCGCAGGACGGGCTCGCCCAGCATCGCGGTCCATTCCACCTCGAACAGGAAGGCGAACCGGGGCCGCACGTACCAGCAGCAGTCCACCTGTTCCAGCGCGTCCGCGCCCGAACGGCCGAGGAAGCCGAGCACCGGGTCGCGCTCGTCGGGAAGGAGCCTGGCGCCCAGCGGCCCGGCACCGGCCCGCCGGCCCTGCTCGCGCGGGGAGATGTACACGTGAACCCCAAGGCGGTGCCCCAGGTCGGCAAGGAGGCCGATCGTCGCCGCGTGCTCGTGGGTCCGGGCCTGGAGGTCGTCGCGGGCGACGAGCCGCCCATCGCCCGGGGCCGCCACGCCGTAGCTGGCCAGGCAGGCGTCCACGAGCCACGGGTCGGGCGCGTCGGCTCCCACGAACATCTCCTCGACGCGTGCACGCACGGCCGCTTCCGGGACCGATGCCCCGGTCCCGAGCAGGCTGTAGACGGCCCACTCCAGCCGGTCGGAGAGCGGCACGGCCGCCTCGGCCTCGTCGCGCGGGTCGCGCAGCCAGTAGCGACCGCCCTCGGACGGGGCGATCCTGCGCTGGTCGGGCCGCCCGAGCTCGCCCTCGATGAGCGCCAGGAGCTCGGTCGCGGCGCGGCTCGGAGGGCTGCTCGCGCCGCTCGCGGGGGTGCTCGTGCCGTTCGCGGGGGCGTCGGGCGCGCGGGACAACACGTCGCCGAGCGCGAGCGCGTCGCCCGGTGACCCCGGGGCGCTCTCGGCCGGGGCATGCTCCTCCGCGGCGCTCTCCGCCTGGCGGGCCGCCGCGACGGCATAGCGCCGCAGCTGCCCGCTCCGATCGAGCGCCACGAGCAGCTCGCCGACGAGATGCTGGGCGTCGGCGGGCTCGCCTCGGGCCTGGAGCGCGGCCACTGCCGTCTCGGTGACCACCTTGCTCGCCTCAGAGAGAGAGAAGCGCCCGTCGATCGGGACCGGACCGCCGAAGACGCCGCGCGTCGTGACAGTCGCCGGATCCCCGGCCCCGCCCGGAGCCGGGGCCAGGATGCGGTTGGCCCGGGTCCGGGGCGCCGCGCCCAGGCGGCCGCCGGGAGGGACCATCTCCACCAGGCCGCCCGGCAGCCGGCCGGGCTCCGCCAGCCGGGCGCCCGCCACGCGCCAGCCGGCCGTCGCTCCCGCCAGGCTCGTGGCCACCAGGCCGGGTGCCCCGTCGGCGTCCAGGAGCAGCACGCCCCTGCCGTCCGGTCCCATCGCCGGGGCCACCGCGTGGAGGGCGGCTCGCAACGCAACCGCGCGGCTCGGGGGCCGGGCCTCTCGGTCCAGGAGCGACGCATGGGGCACGAGGCGCGCCGCCTCGCTGCCGAGCCCCCAGGCGGTGACGACGAAGGCCTCGGCGAGCCGGCCCGGCGTCCACTCGGGGAGCGGCTGCGACAGCACGAGGCGAACCCGCGCGCGCTGGGCGGCCGTCAGCGCCTCGGCCTCGACACCGAGCCGCTCCAGGGCATCGCCTCCTCCGATCCGCAGGGCGATCATCGGCGGGCCGTCGAGCACGCCCTCGAGGGGCTCGGTGAGGCGGGCCTGCACGGCCCCGTACGGGCCGTCGTCGAGCGCCTGCACGAAGGCCCGCACCAGCTGGTAGCCCTCCTCGAAGGCGCGCCACGGGTTGCGTTCGCGCCATCCGGGCGCCCCCGAAGGGCGGACTCGGCCGTCGGCGATGCGGAGCGCGCTGGCCCGGCCGGGGTACCCGGTGAGGCGGCTCGACGGGAGGATGGCATGGATCAGGGCGAGGCGGAGGGCGGAGGTCACCTGGGACGCCCGCAGCTCGCCCTCGATCCGGGCGAGGATCGCCTGAAGGGCGGCGAGCTGGCGAGGTGAGTGCAGGTCGAGCAGCTGCTCGAGCAGGCCGCCGGGCTCGTCCGGAAGCGGGAAGCGGCGGGCGATCTCCTCGCGCGCCACAGGATCGTCGTCCGGCGCCATCGCGAGGGCGAGGTCGGCCTCCTCCGGCGGCGCGTGGCGCAGCTCCCCGCCCCGACCGCGCCGGTCGAGGCAGGCAGGGCAGCGAAAGGAGCGCCGGGTCGGCCGCAGCGCGCCCCAGGCGGTTCGCGCCGCCGGCCTGGCCGTGGCACCGGCCGCGGCCGTGGCCCCGACCCCGGCGGCGGCAACCACGACCCCGCTGGAGTCCCTGCGTGCGGGCGACCTGCCGGCCCGGCCGTCGGCCGGCTCCCAGACCAGGTCCTCGAGGGCGAGGGTCCGTCCACACGTCGGGCAGGCGGTGGCGAACCGTTCGTCGATCCACGCCCGGAGGCTCGACGTCCCGAGGGGCGCGGCGGCCACGGCCTGGAACGCAGCGTCGAGATGGCGCAGGTCCGGGGCCCGGACGACCACGTCGGCGAGGAGGCGGCTGAGCGGCGACGTCTCGAGCGAGATGGCCCGGCGGCCGAGGGCGAGCGCGGTGCGGGCCACCCAGCCGCCGCGCCCGAAGAGGTCGATGACGACATCGTCAGGAACGGTGGCAGCCTCGATCCGGGCCGCGATCAGCTCCGCGGGCAGGGCGGGGGCGAGCCGCGAGAAGATCGGGAGCGAGAGAGGATCGGCGGGTCGACCCGCGATGTCCCGGGGGGTCATGGGAGAGGATACGCACGGCGCACAGGCCCGCGGCTCCGCTCCGGCCGGCAGAGGGGCGGGCGCCGGCCGTTCGGACTACGGCTCGTCGAGCTCGTCCGTCTCCTCCTCGAAGGCCTCGTCGGGGGTGACCTCGGCGGGGATCACGCGATCGAGATCCTCGATCTCCTCGTCCTCGATGTCGTCCTCGAGATCGTCCTCCAGGTCCTCGTCCTCGCGCAGGAGGGTGCCCTTCGTGTAGGGTCGGAGGTCGCCGGACCGGGCGGCCGTCGGGAAGCTCACCTTGCCGTAGTTGCGCGGATCCTGGTAGATCTCGCGGATGATGATCCGGACGTCCTGCGCCCCGAGCGAGGTCACGCCGGCCGCGTACTTGT
Organism: uncultured Chloroflexia bacterium; assembly: GCA_963788145.1. Taxonomy (GTDB): domain Bacteria; phylum Chloroflexota; class Anaerolineae; order Anaerolineales; family UBA4823; genus UTCFX2. The sequence goes on from CAWBFQ010000003.1 coordinate 37,930, forward strand.
TGCCGTTGGCCACGAGCTTCAGGAGGCGCGCGGCGACCCTGGGCTCCACCACGCCGACCCGGATCCCGTTCGAGAACGCGATGAGGTGCTTGCCCTCGGCCACGAGCTCGACGGCGTCGCCGGGGTTCACCTGGGCCAGGACCTTCGGGCGGGCGAGCTCCATGAGGTGCGCGAAGCCGGTCTTGCCGGTCTCTTCGACGAAGATGGAGACAGGCGCCTTGCTCGTCGGATCCGCCGCCACCGTGTGATCGCCGGCCTCGACCATGAGCAGCTTGAGGCGGTCGATGTTGCGCTCGGCGATGCGGCTGGTCGGATCGAGCGCGAGCGCCTTCTGGTAGTGCTCGCGGGCGCCGGCAAGGTCGCCCAGCTCCCAGAGCGCCTTGGCGAGCCGGTTCTCGGCCTCGGCCTCCGGGCCGTGCTCGATGAGCTTGCGGTTGATCTCGGCCGCCTCCGCCCAGTCGGCGGCGGTCGCGGCAGCGATCGCCTGCTCGGTCAGCGTCCGCTTGATCCGGGAGAGGCTGGGGGCGCTCGGCGCCGTCTGCTCGAGCTCGGGGAAGGTCACGGGAGGACGAGTCCTTTCGGGTCGGCGCGGGGCGCGCCGGATCAGTCTGCGGACGAGGTGCGCGACTGCCGTTTGTACACCCCGAGGCGCGCCGCCGTCAAACGCCCACGACGCGGTCGCCAGCGCGCGCCCCGTCAGCCCTGCGCCAGCAGGTTCCAGAGCACGACGACCAGCCCCAGCGCCACGAGCAGGAGGACCTCCCAGATCCAGCGCGGGTCGCGCCTCGTGCCGCGCGGTACGCCGCGGTAGGCACTCCACAGGTAGAACACGAGTGTCAGGAGCGCGGGACCCACCAGCCGCGGCAGGGCCATGGCGCGCAGGGCCGCGGCCGCGATGGCGATCACCGCCGCGTACGACAGGGCGACCCCGAGCGCGCCGCGGAGCGTGGGACCCTGGAGAGCGGCCAGTCGGTAGCCCAGGATCCCCGCCACCAGGCCGTCGAGCGCGGCGAGCAGGGCCAGGCCCTCGAGCGGGAGGCCGGTCTCAGGCGCCTCCACGCCGGTGGGCAGCGGCTCCACGAGGGCGCCTGGGATGGCGGCGGCGATCCCGGTGAAGGCCACGAAGGCGACGAGCAAGACGAGGCCGAGCAGGGCCGTCCGGTCCGCCGCGGTCGGCCCGCTGGGGCGGGCGAGGATCCGCCGCTCGATCGCGATCGACGAGGCGACGAGAGATCCCACGGCGACGAGGGCGGGCACGAGCAGGAGCCCCACGGGGACGACGTGGATGCCGACGACCGATGCGATCCCCGTCGCCGCCGGGACGAGCAGCGCCTCCACCGGGACGCCGAGGTCGGCGACGCCCGGCGGTGGGTCGGCATTGCCCAGGATCTCGAGGGCGGCGAGTCCCAGCGCCAGGCCTGCCACGAACGCGGCGACCCAGAGCGCAGGGCCCTCCGCAAGACGGCCGATGGCGGCGAGGGTGACTCCGACGATGATGAGCTCCCAGGCGGGGTCGCCGGTCGACATGCGCGTCGACCCGAACCGGCCAAGGCTCCCGGCACGGCCGGTCGCTCGCCCGTCGGAGCCCGCGCCCGCCGTGGGCGACCCCAGGGGCCGGCCGGGCGCCCCGTGGAGCGCCGGCCCGGGAACCGGCGTTCGGCCCGTGCGCCGGGGGACCGGGGGCAGCGGGTGCCCGGGTGCCCCGGCCGCGAGCGGGGGCGGGGCACGGTGGAGCGGATTGCGCAGGCGCGGCACGCGGCTCACGTCGCGCCCCGGTCGGCCGCCGCCGCGATCCGCGCCGGCTTGGCGGCGACCCAGGCGAGGAGATCCTCCCGGGACCACGTGTTCGCAACGACCGACGGCTCCACCCAGGCCCGCCGTGCCTGCGCAACCCCCCAGCCGATCCCGGCCAGCTCCTCGGTCCGGTGCGCGTCCGAGTCGATCGTGAGCAGGCAGCCGGCGGCCACCGCCAGTCGCGCGCGTTCCGGGGCCAGGTCGAGCCGATGGTCCGAGCCGTCGATCTCGAGGAGCGTCCCCGTGGCCGCAGCCGCCGCGAAGACCTCGCCCCACGCGAGGTCGAGGTCGTCGCGCGACCGCTCCCCGAGCATGCGACCCGCCGGGTGCGCGATGACGTCCACGTGAGGGCTCGCAATGGCGCCGAGCACCCGCTGCGTCAGCTGGGCGCGCGGCTGGCGCCGCCCCTGGTGGAGCGCGGCCACGACGAGGTCGAACGAGGCGAGGAGGTCGTCGTCGAAGTCGAGCGAACCGTCGCCGCGGATCTCCAGCTCGCAGCCGTGCAGGAGCCGGAAGCCGCCCGGCGGCGTCGACGACGGGGCGGTCCCGGCTTCCTCCTCGCGAGCGAAGCGCGCATTGAGCTCGGCGATGATGCCACGCTGGGCCGCGACCCGCTCCGGCGTGAGTCCCCGCGCGATGGCGAGGCCGTGCGTATGATCCGTAAGCACCAGATAACTGTAACCTCGCGCGCGCGCAGCCTCGGCCATCTGCTCGACGGTGTGGATCCCGTCGGACCAGTCGGAGTGGGCGTGGCAGTCGCCGCGCAGGTCGGCCAGCTCCACCAGCCGCGGCAGGCCGTCGGCGAGAGCCGCCTCGACCTCCCCGGCGTCCTCGCGCAGCTCCGGCGGGATCTCGGCCAGCCCCAGGAACGCGTAGACCTCGGCCTCGCTGGCGAACGTCCGCAGCTCCGCGTCCGGACCGGACGCGATCTCGCCTTCGTCGCCCAGCCGCGCGAAGCCCTTCTCGGACAGGCTCCAGCCCCGGTCACGGGCGATCCCCCGCAACCGGACGTTGTGCTCCTTGCTGCCCGTGAAGTGCACGAGGTAGGTCCCGCACGCCCCGGGCGGCATCGTCATCAGGTCCACCTGGGGACCGCCGGCCAGCCGGACGGCGGCCTTGTGCGGGCCGGCGTTCACGACCGACTCGACCGCCGGCAGCGTCGTGAAGCGCTCGATGACTGCCTGCGGGTCACCCGTCTCGACGAGGAGGTCAAGGTCGCCGATCGTCTCGCGCCGGCGCCGGAAGGAGCCCGCCGGCTCCACGCGCAGCACCCCCGGGACGTCGACGAGCAGCGTCGCCACGCCTTCGACGATCCGCTCCGCGGTCCCCAGCGTCATCCGCGTCGACCGGCGATCGACCGCATCGACTCCTGCCGCAAGTGCCGCGAGCCCCTTCTCGGAGAGCCCTGGCACCCCCCGGATCGTGCCTGCCCGGAGACCCGTTCGCAGGTCGTCGAGCGATTCGATGCCCAGGCGCTCCCAGAGCAGGCGCACGGTCTTGGGCCCGACGCCCGGGACCGCCAAGAGCTCCACGAGGGTGGGCGGCACCTCGCCATGGAGCCGGTCGAGGAAGCGGAGGTGTCCGGTGGACGCGAGCTCCGCGATCTTGTCGGAGATCGCCGAGCCGACGCCGGGGATCGCGGGCGGGTGGCCCTCGCGGTAGGCGCGGGCGATCTCGTGCGGGCTGTGGGCGATCGCGTCGGCGGCCCGGTGATAGGCGACCGTCTTGAAGACCAGCTCGCCCTTGATCTCGAGGAGGCTGCCGATCTCGTGGAAGATCGCTGCCAGCTGGGTGTTGGCGAGGAGCGGAACGGGATCGGCGGGAGCCGACACGGTGTTGGCGAGGAGCGGGGCGGCTCCCGGGGGCTGCTCGGCCATCGGGCCGAGTATCGCACGCGGCGTCGGGTCAGCCGGCCTCGACCCTGTTGCGGCCGAAGCGCTTGGCCCGGTAGAGGGCACGATCAGCAGCCTCCACCAGCTCGGGAACGCGCTCGGCGCCCCCGTCACCAACCGCGGCGCCCACCGAGACCGTCACTCTGTCCACGCCCACCGAGTGCAGGTCGATCCGCTCGACTGCCTCCCGGATCCGCTCCCCCACCTCGAGGGTGACCGCGCGGCTCGGATTCCGCAGGAGGACGACGAACTCCTCGCCGCCGTAGCGCGCCGGCAGGTCCTCGTCCCGGACGGCCGCCCCGATCGTGCGCGCCACGGCGCGCAGCACGACGTCGCCCGTGGCGTGCCCATGGCGGTCATTGAGGAGCTTGAAACGGTCCACGTCGACCATGAGGATCCCCACGGCGTCGTCGGCCCGCCGGCCGCGGCCCAGCAGCTCCACGTACTCCTCGAAGTAGCGGCGGTTCGGCAGGCCGGTCAGGGCGTCGGTCGTGGCGGCCGCCTCCGCCGCACGGTGCGTCTCGGTTCTCGCGAGAGCCGCCGAGGCCTCCGTGGCAGCGGCGTCCAGGAGCCGGCGCGAGGCCTCCGACCACGGGCCGGCGCGACGCTGCGAGACCAGGATCGCGCCGAGCAGCTCCCCGTGGGCAGTGAGCGGCGCCCCGAGAACGTTGGTCAGCCCGAAGGCGCGCCGGACGCGACCGGCGATCCGCTCCAAGGGGGCGCCGCCCGGGTCGTCGAGGTCCACCGCCGGCAGGACCGTCTCCGCCCTCGGCGCCCCCGGCCGAGTCGGGATCAGCGTGGCGTCCAGGATCGGCGCGCCGGGCCGGCGACGCACCACGACCAGGTGATCGGCCTCGGTCCCCGGGCCCAGCTCGCCGAGGATCGCATCGACGATCGCGTCCGGCGAGACGGCCCGCGAGAAGCCCTGGAGGATCCGGGCGAAGTTCTCCACCTCCTCGTGTGTCCCCGCCTCGTGCTGCTCCACGGAGCGGCGAGCCCACGCCGCGGCCCCCGCGACGGCCACCACTGCCAGAACGAGGGGGAGGCCCAGCGGGAGCGCCGGCAGGACGATCCAGGCGACGACGAGGACGACAAGGGCACCGATCGCCACGGCCAGACCGGCCCACGCGAGCCGGACGCGCGCCTCCAGCGGGTCGGGGGGCGGCGGTGGAGCCGGCGTCGGGTCGGCCGGGGGCGCGGCGGGCAGGGGGTCGTTCACGGTCACCGCACAGGATGCGGTGCGCCGTCGGCGCGCGTCCACCCGGCGGCGCACCGACGCACCGCCGCCGCGGCCCGCCTGGCGGACACGGCGCGGGGCCGCCCTCGCCGGCCAGCGGATTCGGGTGGGGCCACCCTCGCCGGCCCGGCTCAGCGGCCGAGCTCGCGCCATGCAAGGTTCGGGCCGCCACCACGCTGCGCTTGGTGCAGGATCAGGGCTCCGCTGGCCTCGTAAGCACCGAATGGTGCGTGGTCGGGCCTGATTCCTTGCATCAAGATCGCTGTCATCCGGACCACAGAGTCAACGGCTCGGGCACGCCTCGATGCCGATCGGGACGTCAGCGCCGCTCACGGCTGACGAACTCCGCGTAGTTGCCGTACGGCGGAACCACGCGCCGGGCGTCGATGGCGGTCGCCCTCAGCCACGCCCTTCGTCGGCTGGCCGGGTCGATCGCCGCAAGACCGAAGCCTGTGCCAAGGGGCGCCCGGGGGTCCTCGATCCACGCCTGCAGGCCAGCGGCCCGCAGGGGGAACGCCGCCTCCATGATTCCCCGGTTGTCGCGAAGACGCGAGGCGACGTCGTCGGAATCGAGCACCGTCAGGATGGGGACGACGCGCGCCGGCCTCCAGCCGAGCGCTCGCGCGGGCTTCCATGCGTGGTTGGCATACCAGCGCATGGTGCGGATGATCGCCCCGGCATCATGAATCTCCGACTTGGTCTCATCACAGAGCAGGGCCCGGTCAGCCGGCCGAAAGCCCATCACGTCGATGAAGCCGTGGATCCGCCCTTCTGTCACCTCGACCTCGACCGCGGTCTCCCAGCCGAGGGCAGCCAACCGTCCCGCAAGGTATCCGCAGAGTCGGGCATGAGCCGCGTCGCGCTGCGAACGCTCCGCGAGCACGATGGGTCCCTCGAGCAGAAGACGGGCATCGATGCCCGTGGCTTCGAGGACGGTGCAGACAGCCCCGAACCCGACGTGTCTCGCCGATCCGCGTTCGATTCGCGTCATGGCCGAGGCCGACACGCCCGCGCGCCGGGCGAGCTCTGCCTTCGACAAGCCGAGCGCGGTTCGGGCACGGATCACCGCAGCGGCGACCGCGTCGGCGAGACGCCGCTCCAGGTCCCCTGTCGTGCCAACGTGACGGCCCATCAGCGCAGCATGCCGCGGCCGACTCATCGCCCACTTGCATGGGACGATTCCGAACGGCTCTGGGAAGGGCTCCGTCCCGGGGCGGTCCCTTCGTGAGCGCACGGCGGGGCACCGGCCGTTCTGCAGCTGCCGGCGCGGTCTGTGCCCTGCCCCCCGAGGCGAAGGTTGCCCCGGGCGGGCTGTGGTCAAGTCCCAGGACGTGGTGTAACAGCGCGTCGTCCTCGCGCCTCGTCTGTCAGCTGGCGCTGTTACACCAACTCTGGGGGCACGACCCGGGCTGTCCATGCAAGGTTCGGGCCGTCACCACGCTGCGCTTGATGCAGGATCCGGTTCCGAGGGCCTGCTGCGCGCCGAACGCAGCGTGGTCGAGCCGAAATCCTTGCGTGGAGCTGACGCGCCGCCGCCGCGGCCCGCCTGGGCCTGCCGAGCGCCTACCCCGCGCGGCGGGCCGGTGGGACGAGGCGGCGCTGGACGCGGCCCTGGACGCCACGCCCGCCAGACCCCTTGACGCGGTAGAGGGCGGCGTCGGCGCCGGCGATGAGCGCCTGCGCGCTCCGCCCGTCGACCGGGAACGCGGCCACTCCGACGGACGCGCCCACCGGCACGGGGCCGCGGCCCTCGGCCTGGTACGGGTGGGCCTGCAGGGCGGCCACGATCCGCTCGCCGACCTCGCGGGCGCCGTCGGCCGGCGTGTCCGGCAGGATCACCGCGAACTCGTCGCCGCCGTAGCGCGCGGCCACGTCCGAGCCCCGGAGGGCGCCCCGGATCTGCTCGGCCGACCAGCGCAGGACCTCGTCGCCGAAGAGGTGGCCGAGCGTGTCGTTGACGAGCTTGAAGTCGTCGAGGTCGATCATCAGGAGCGCGAGCGGGGTACCCGACCGCTGGGCCCGCAGGATCTCCTCGCCCAGGCGTTCGTGCAGGTAGCGGTGATTGAAGAAGCCGGTCAACGGGTCGCGGTCGGCGAGCGCCCGGGTCGTCTCGTAGAGCTGGGCGTTGCCGAGGGCCATCGCCGCCTCGTTCGCCATCGCCCGGACCAGGTCCAGGCGGCGGTCCTCCAGGTGGAGGGACCCGACGAAGCAGAGCTCGACGAGCCCGACGGTCTCCCCCTTGGCCACGAGCGGGATCATCACCAGTGACCGCTGGCCATCGCGGCGCAGGAGCGCGGCCTCGGCCGCGTCGGCGGCAGGGTCGAGGGCGTCGATCGTCGCGATCGCCTGCGTCTCGAGGACCCTGCGCGTCTCGGGATACCCGGCGAGGTCGAAGGATGGCTCGTGCTCGTCGATCCGGTGCGCCGGCCAGTACCCGCGCGTCAGCAGGCGATCGCCCGGCCGGTCCCAGGAGGAGACCCCGCACTCGTCGGCCTCGAACGCGTGTGCGACGTGCTGGGCGATCAGGTCCGCCACCTGCCGGGGGTCCAGGCTGCGCGAGAGGGCGCTGCTCATGTCCGCGATCCGGCGCAGGTCCTCGGCGAGGTCGGCCGAGGCGCTGATCGCCCGCGCAGATTCGATCGCCGTGGCGGCCTGGTCGGCCAGGATCGAGAGGATGCGCACGTCTGCCAGGTCGAACTGGTGGAGGCCCAGCTTGGACAGCGTGATCACGCCGGTGACCCGCTCGTCGTAGCGCATCGGGACCACGAGCATCGACTCCTCGGAGTCGTCGGTGCCCGGGATCGTGACCCCGCGCGGGTCCGCGTTGGCGTCGGGTACCAGGAGCGGCCGCCCGTTGGCGGCGACCCAGCCGGAGAAGCCCTCGCCCACCTTGAGACGGAGATCCTCGAGGCCGATCGTCTCGTAGCCGTTGTCGCCGGCGGCCACGATCGGGACGAGATCGTCGGGTTCCTGGACCAGGTAGACCCGGCAGGCGTGGTAGTCCACGATCGCCCGGACCTCGTCCACCACCGTCGCGGCGACGTCTCCCACGGAGGCGCGGCCGGCCATCCGGGCGGCGGCGCGCTGGGCCACCTCGAGCTGGGCGACCCAGCGCTCGGTCGATTCGCGGGCCTCGTCGACCTGCGCGCCCATCTCGCCGAGGTCGGCGGCCACGCGATCGATCTCGGCGCGTCCGTGGCTGAGGCGCACGACGACGAGGCGAAGGGCAAGGCTGACGACGGCGAAGGCGAGGAGCTCGACGACCTCGAGCACGCCGAGCACGTGGGCGCCGACGACGGTGTGGGACACCAGGACGGTGGCTCCGGTCACCAGCGCGACGGCGAGTCCCTGGAGGGCCGGCATCGTGAGAGCGGCCAGGACGAGAGGCACGATGGCGAACGAGACGGCGACGTCGAGCTCGACGAACGCGGCGGCTGCGACGACGTAGGCGACCATGACGGCGACCGCGAGGTGCGGCCCACGGGGCCCCAGCAGGCCGCCGTCCAGCTCCCCGGTGATCGCCTCGCGCAGCAGCGCCCCAACCCGCACGGGCGGGGCCGGGCGCGGGGGCTCCACGACGTGCCGTGGCAACGGGGCCGGGCGCGGCGGCAGGGCGGGGCCGACGGGCGCGGCAGGGCCGGTCGTGTCTGTCCGCACAGGCGGCCCTGGGCGCGTCGAGTCCGTGGCTTCGGCCATGGCCGGATCGTCCCATCGGCGGTGCGGCGCCGCGCCGGGGCGGAAGTACCGCGCGGGAGGGCTGTCGGTACCCCTCGCGAGCCGGCGCCTGGCCAAGTTCTTCCGCTGATGCGCGCCCCAGCGGCACTGCCGAAGAAGGGCGCGCCTCATGCCCTGTCCAGCCCCGGTCAGACCTGGCTCGAGGCCCTGATCCACGCACCATGCGTCCCCGAGCGTGCAGCGGTGGGAGTACGCGGGTCCCGAAGCGACCCTTGCCAGACGCCCCGGCAGCGTCCCCGATCCGGCCGGAGTCTCTGTAGTGCTGCCCAGCGTGACATTGGCGGAAGAGTGTGGGCGGCACGCGTCGGGGCGGAGGGCCCCGCCCGACCGACCTCAGCGCTCAGGACACGGGCGTCACCGACGCGAGGCGCTCGGAGATCGAGGTCCGCGTCGAACGCGAGTGCCCGCCCGATCCCGTGGCGGGCCGCGAACGCGAGGGTCACGCGATCGACCAGGCTCGTCCCGCCGCCGATCCGGCGGAGGTCGGCCAGTGAGGCCTCGTGAAGCGGCCGATCGACCATCTCGACGCGGATCGCCGGCAGGATGTCGTCGACGAGCGCCACGACCGCGGCCGCCCAGGCGCGCTCGGATGAGCGCGACCGACTCGATCACGACGTAGGCGTGGGTCACGAGGTCCTCGTCGTCGGGATCGGTCCAGAAGGCGACCGCCCAGGCGTGGTGGGCGTCGTGCCGGTCGAGCAGCGCAAAGAGGGCGCTGGTATCCACGACAACGCTCACCAGGGAGCCTCGCCCAGCAGCTCGTCGTGGCGCTCGGAGATGTCGCTGCGGCCGGAGTCGAAGGCACCGAGCACCGGGAGCGACCGATGACGAGCCGCGCGGCGGGCTTCGAGCTCCTCCGGGAACGTGGCGTCGACCGCCTCGCGCACCAGCGCGCCCACGCTCACATGCCGGCGCGCGGCCTCACGGCCGAGCCGCGCATGCTGAGAGTCGCTCAAACCGATCGGAATTCGACGCACGGCTGAACGATACCACATCGCTCACTCGTGATATCACTCGCGTTGACCGGCGTGATCCGGAGTGTACGTGCGGTCGCTTATCGAGCCCTTACGTGTCTCGCGTGTCTCGCGTGTCTCGACCGCACGGTTCGGCGGGCGGAGGTGAACCCTGACATGACAGGGCCCGCCCGGTGTGCCCGGGCGGGCCCTGTCGATCTCAGCGACGGCCGTTCAAACCGTCAGTCGAGTAGCGCAGGCGTCAGTTGACCCTGTACCGCTCGATCGTGCTCATGACGCTGTTCGCGTTGTACGTCGTGGGGTTCGCCATGGACCTCACGTACCACTGTCCGCTGGTCGAGAACTTGAACGTGGTGGCTGCTCGCCCATCGGCGGCCGCAGTGACGGTGCGCTGGGTCGAGAGGACCCAGGTCGAGCCGCTCAGCCGGTAGAAGGAGAACGTCACCTTCGCCGGCGTCAGCTCAGGTCGAGACGGCCGAACCACCGTGAAGAACGTGATCGAGGTGTTCCGGCTGATCGACCTCACGGCGCCGCCGTTCGTCGGTCGCAGCAGGGCGATCTGGCGGACAACGGTGCGCACAGGCGCGCTCGTCCCGGCGGCGAGATCGGGCGTCCCAGCGAAGACCGCCCGGTAGAAGAAGTTCGTCGACGGCCGGAAGGCAAACTGGTTGCGGCCGGACGCGTTGGTCGTCAGGAGTGGCCCGATGTCGAACCAAGTGACGTTGTCGCGCGTCGCCTGGAGCTTGAACGTCTTGTTCCCCCCGTTCGTGCCGAACTGGGTCGTCAGGATGATCCCGCCGCCCCAGGTGATCGTCGGCCAGCCACCGGGTGACATCGGCGCCGACGTGGTCAGCGTGATGGAGGCCGTCGGCGCCCCCACCGTAAAGGCGGCCGAGGTCCCCGGCGCGAGCGTCGTCGTGTTCGGGAGGATGCTCGATGCCGACGCCACGAGCGTGTAGCCGACCCCGCTGTTGGTGATCTTGCAGCCGCTGAAGACGGCCTTGCCGGCATTCGCGCCGCTGGTCGCCGTTGGGACCGTGATCGCAGAGCAGGTCAAGACGCCCGCCGGGACCCCGGGGTTGGTGCCGATGCTCAGCGTGACGTTCGCGCTGACACCCGACGTCGCGACGTTGCCGCCGGCATCGGTGATGGCCACGACGGGCTGCGTCGTGAAGGCGAGCCCGGCCGAGGCGCCTGCCGGCTGGGTCACGAACATCAGCTTCGTCGGCGGCCCGGCAACGACGTTGAAGGTATTGCTGTACCAGGCGTTCCCGCCGTACGCGGGCACGGAAGTCGCGACCAGCTGGTAGCCCGTCCCCGCCTTGTCGATCCGGCAGCCCGTAAACTGGGCGGAGCCGGCAGTCGTCTTCATCGTGTTCGAAGCCTGATCGCACGTGAGGACGGCACCTGCCGCGCCCGTGCCGCTGCGGATCGCGAGCGTGACCGTCGTGGTCCCGTCGTTGTCGGCCTTGTTGGTGGTGAAGTTGGAGGTGCCGACGCGCACGGTCACCTTGGGCTGGCTGGCAAAGGCGATCCCGCCCTGCGACGAGGCGCTCGGCTGCGTCTCCCATCCGAGGTTGTCAGGAACGTCGAAGAAGGCGCTCGTCGCCGAAGTGTAGGGATGGCCTCCGCCGGCGCCCGTCGTATCGGTCGCCGTCAGCTTGTAGCCGATTCCGGTCCCGGTGACCGAGCACGCGCCGAAGCTGGCCACGCCCGCACTCACGGTCGCAGCGGCAGTGCAGCCAGCGAGGGTGCCGGGCCCACCGCGTGTCGGCGCCACGAGCGTCAGGGTCACCTTCGTCGTGGCGTCGGCGACGATCGTGTTGCCGAATGCGTCCTGGACGGCAACCCTGGGCTGAGTGAGGAACGCAACGCCGCTCGGCGAGGTGCTGGGCTGCTGCGTGAACGCGAGGGTGCTGGCTGCGCCCGGATCGACGGTGATCGTGGCGACCGCGGAGGCGAGCCCGGCCGACGAGAACGTGACCGTTCGCGATCCAGCGGTCTTCAGCGTCACGGTGAAGACCCTGCTGCCGTTGTCGCCGGCGAGATACGTATACGGGCTCCCTGGGGCGACGATCGCCTGCGTGTCGCTCGAGGAGAAGGCGACCGCGTCCGTGAACCCGGTCGTGACTGCGTCCGAGTTGTCGCGAGCCTGGACCGTCAGCGTGAACGACACACCCGCGGTTGCATTCCCGACCAGGCTGGAGGCCGAGATCGCAAGCTTGGTGGCCCCACCGTTCGCCGCAATGGCTGCCGACGGCAGGAGGAGGGCTCCGATCAGGATCCCTGTCGCGAGGGATGCCGCGAGACGTCCGATGCGGACGCTACCTGGCAACTGAAGGTTCATCGATCCTCCCCTTCGATACGACCATCGTCATGGCGAGTGTGCGCCCAGTGTCCGGCATCTGTCCATCCTCGCACGGGCGGCTTCACCGCCACTTACGGGGCGCGCGCGGATGGCGCGCCGCCACGGGCCCGAGCGCCTCGGAAGCGCGGCCGGTTCCGCCGGGGGAGCCCGCACGGGCACGCTGCGCGGGTCTCGGCTACGGTTGCGGAGCCGCGCGACCCACAAGGTGCCGCCAGGCCAGCTTGCGAAGGTGCTCCCATCAGCCGCTCCATACGCCCGCTCGCTCCTCTGCTGGCGCTCGCGCTGGTGGGCGCCGCATGCACGAGCGTCGAGCCCACGAGTCCCCCGCCGACCGCAGCGCCGACGACCACGCCGACGGCAGCGGGGAGCCCGAGCCCCCGGCGACGACGCCCGCGGCGACCGTCCCGCCGACGCCCGAGCCACCACCCGCGCCGCCACCTCTCTCCACCGTGCGGCGAGGCCGACCCGGACTGCCTGTCGGCGGGCGTGGTCATGACCCGCGACATCGACGTCACGACGCCGGTGCCCTGCGGCGGCGACGCCGCCTGCCTCCTGAAGGTGGACTCATTCGCGCTTCCTGCCGATCCGAACACGACGCCGGGCACCCGACGCCCCGTCGTCGTGATGATCCCGGGCGGACCACTTCCCATCGGCAACCGCGACTACCTGTGGAGCCTCGCCAGGATCGTGGCCGGCCGCGGCGCCGTCGTCTTCACGGCGGACTACCGCTCCTCACCGGCGTATGGCGGCGGATACCCGCCACGTTCGCGGACGTCGCCTGCGCGATTCGCGTCGCCCGTCAGCGGGCCCCGAGGCTCGGCGGCGATCCGAGCCGGGTGACCCTCGTCGCCCACTCGTACGGCGGATTCCCGGGCGCCGTCCTGGCCCTCTCCGCGACCGACTACGCGACGAATGGCGAAGGCTGCCTGGCGACCGCCGGAGACGGGCGTCCGGACGCGTTCGTAGGGATCGCCGGTGTCTACACGCTCGACCACATCGGCCCCGAGTTCCTGGTCGGCTTCTTCGGGGGCGACAGGGCCACGGCCCCAGCGGCATGGGGCGCCGGGGACTTCGGGGTTCTCGTGGCGCGGAAGAACCGCCGGACGCCGCCGATCCGTCTCGTCGCAGGGACGAACGACTCCGTCTCCCCGCCGGCCAGGCCGCCGAAGTGTCAGCCGCCCTGGCGGCCGCCGGCTACGACATCGCCGTCACGATCGAGGAGGGGGCGAACCACGACACGGTGCTCTCCAGGCTCGGCGACCGTCGAGGCGATCATGGAGGCGACCACGGCCGCCTCACGATGAGCCGAGCGACGTGCGGCCGCACGCTCTCTCAGGGACGGACGGACCAGCGGTAGAGCGGCGACAGGTTGTTCGCGTAGTCCGCGGTCGACGACACCGAGACCCGCCAGGCGAAGCGGCCGGCGGTCGGCGTCCACGTCAGGCGGGCGCGACCGAGCGCGTCGGTCGAACGGCCGAAGCTCCGCGCGTAGACATACGCCCTGCGTGCCGCGTCGTAGCGATAGAGCCGGAACGAGACCGGGGCCACCCCAGCCGGACCCACCTGGGCGATCAGGGTTACAGGCTTGCCGGCGACGGCCGTCCGCGTGGTCGAGGATCCCGGGCCCAGGAGCGCGACCTTTCGCCGCACCAGCACCTGGACGGACGCGGACGCGGCCTGCGTGGTCGCGGAGCCCGCGTAGCTCACGCGATAGACGGTGTTCCGGGCAGGTGTCAGCGTCACGCTGTAGCGCCCGCCGCTCGGAACGATCGTGCGGACCGGAGCGTAGTCGGTCGCGGCGCCTTCACGAGCCGATGAACTTACCAGCCTTAATCATTTCCTCCATAGCTGGGCCTCCCGTACCATTGGCATGGAAAGGCACGACTTCATATTCCTTTTCTTCCAAAAGCGTTTTAATTCGCATGACACACGGGGTAGTGACGCCTAGCATAGTAATTGCGACTGTGGGTTTTGACGATTTCTCCTCAGGCTCTCTACGTAGCACCATTCCGGCAATCACGTTGGCCGCATTGGCGAGAATTGGTCGACTTACAGAATTTATCCCAAGGATGTCAGTTACGGAATGCATCATGCAGATATCTCGATTCCCAACATATGGTCCAAATTGAAATGACCCACTTGCTATCGGGGAGAGCATCAATTTGGGAACACCGAAGGGAAGAAATCTCATTGCGGCAGTCCCTATGGATGTGCCTTGTCCACCTCCGAGGCCGATGATGCCATGCAATTGTTGATTTTCATATAGTTTGAGAACGATATTGCATAACCCTTCAGTTTGTGTGGCAATTGCTACCCCCTTTTTGCCTTGAACTTGAAGGAATTCTAAAGTAACATTGGCGGCCTGTGCGACCTCATTGCGGGTGATATCTGCTTGCACTGAGGGGGAACCTAGGATGCCCGTATCAATTAAGATAGTGTTTAGCTCCCACTCAGCAATCCGATCTCTTACAAAAGCCGCTTCAAAGCCCTTTGTATCCAGGGTCGCTATAATGGCTACTGTTGGTCTATCTTTAATTGTCATGATTAATTCACACCTTCTAATGGGTCGCTTGGGCCGATTTCTCTGTTTCAAGCGGGGTCTGATTCAATCTCCCTGTGATCAAACGTCGAAGCTGCTGATCTAACAAAACCGCGAAGATAATCACCAAACCACTGATTGCCCGATGCCAGAAATCCGGTACTCCCGTTAAAGTCATTACGTTGGTTACCATTGTGAGGATAATACCCCCTACGAAAGTACCCAAGACGCTCCCTTCTCCACCTGCTAGCGAACAGCCGCCTAGGATAACAGCGGCGACAACTGGGAGAAGAAAATCATCTCCCATACGCATTTCTGCCGCATTCATTCGAGCCATGACAACCAGACCGCCCAGAGCCGCAATCGTTCCACATAATGTAAAAGCTAATAATGTAACGTTATTGACATTGATCCCGGATAGTCTGGCAGCGCGCCGAATTTCGAGCCCGTAGCATAAATCTGTCGCCCAAGGATTGTGCGGGTCATGAAGAAATCGATGACTAAGGCGATGAAAATCGCAATGAAGAAAGGTATCGGCAAACGGGTGTCTCCGCCGCCTAGGTAACCGGTGCCCATAGTTGTGAAACCTGGAGGAAATCCGACGACATAATCCCCATGCATCAGCACCATGGAAACCCCCATCAAGACAAACATCATCCCATAGGTAGCGATAAAGGGGGGCAGTTTGATACGCGACACCAAGAAACCATTTATAAAACCCACCAACGTGCCTGCTAACAAACCAGCCATGGCTGCAAGCCAAATGGGCATGCCAAGTTTCCAAAGTAAGGCAGTCAGCACTGCTCCTAACGCGAGGTTAGCGCCAACCGAAAGATCAAATCCGCCGCTAATAATCACAACTGCCTGACCGATTGCCGGGATGATGATTAGACTTGCCTGTCTCAGAATGTTTGTGATGTTACGCAATGACAAGAAATATGGGGTGATGATTGATGCAATGATCACCAATACGAGTAGGATACCAAATTGTGCAAAAAGGAAGAGGGTATTTCGCGAAAATTGCATTGTGATTCACTCCGCTTCAATCAATAGCTCGACGCTCTTTATCCATCACGAGATCTAGTACGATCGCGCCTACAATAACAAATCCCTTTATGAAAGCCTGCCAATAGATGCTTACACCCATAAAATTCATGCCATTGCGCAAGATGGCAATAAAAAGTGCACCAAAGATGACCGGGAAAAGTTTACCGCGCCCACCGCCGATCGACACGCCTCCGATCACAGCCGCTGCAACCGCATCAAATTCCCAGCCGAAGCCCACATTGGGATGTGAAGCGTGCATTCTCCCCAGCAGCATGAGGCCAGTGATCCCTGCCAAAGTACCCGCAAACATATATATTAGATTTTTCCATTTGGTGATATTAACTCCTGACAGCGCAGCTGCGGTCTCGTTGCTGCCAATCGAATAAAGATAACAACCAAATGGAGTCTTGTACACTATGACGTGGCTGGCGACAAAAACTAATGCTGTGATGATAATAGGCATAGGGATGAAGAGTATGTCACCTTCACCAATGAAATAGGTTGGCCCGGGCGGAATGGCGACCGAGCTAAGTTCAGTGATCCCCAAACCAATACCCCAGGCAATCCCCATTGTGCCCAATGTAGCCAGGAAGGACGGAAGATTACCTTTTGTGACCAGAAGCCCATTCAACAACCCCATCACTGTGCCAATACCAATACCCACCAGTAACGCGATCGGCCAGAATAGATTTGCATTTAGCAGGATAGCGGCAACGCTCATCGACAGAGTAAACACCATTCCAGAAGAAAGATCCAATCCATTGCTGATCAGCACGATTGCAGCACCGATCGAGAGTACTATTAATGGTGAGGCTTGCACAGCTATCGAAACCAGGTTAGCGGGGCTGGCAAAATCCGGGCCGAATATGGCAAAAAAGATCAATTCGGCTACAACGACCCAAATAACAGCAGGAACTCTCAAA
This sequence comes from uncultured Chloroflexia bacterium, assembly GCA_963788145.1. GTDB lineage: Bacteria > Chloroflexota > Anaerolineae > Anaerolineales > UBA4823 > UTCFX2. The sequence continues at coordinate 54,439 of CAWBFQ010000003.1, forward strand.
AAACGATTGAAATATCTGCGAGAATTTTCGCCTAGAAAGTATTTCGGATAACCGGATTCCATGCGTTTATACTCCCATCATATAAGCGAGGATTAGTTCTTGATTAGCCTCATCACGGGATACTTCTGCTACAAATTGGCCTTCACGCATCACATAAATCCTGTCACTCATCGAGATAAGTTCTGGAAGTTCTGAAGAGACCATCAATATTCCATTGCCCGTTTTTACCAACTCATTCATCAGAGAATGAATTTCTGCCTTGCTTCCAACATCAATTCCGCGTGTTGGTTCATCAAAGAGAAGTAAGTTCGCTCCGCTCGCCAGCCATTTGCCGATCACCACTTTTTGTTGCGTTCCACCACTCAAAGAAGAGGTGATTTGTTCAACGGAGCGACAGTTAATGTTTAATTTTTTAACATATTTCTCTGCCAAATTAACTTGTTTCTTGCTCGAAATCGTGTATTTTGGGAAAAGTTTTTTCAAGCTGGACATCACAATGTTCTCGCTGAGGGTCATTGAGATAGCTAAGCCATCTTCCTTGCGCGATTCCGGCAACATGCCAATCCCCATATTGACCGCTTTAGATGGGCTTTGTCTTCGGCTATCGATGCATCGACCAAGAACTTCAATTTCTCCTTCATAAATCGGATCCGCACCAAAGATCGCCCGCATTAATTCCGTTCGGCCTGCCCCAACTAGTCCTGCTATTCCGACGATCTCACCAGCACGGACTGTCAAATTTATGTTTCTTAGTGACTTACCTCTTGATAGATTTGAAACTTTTAGGATGATTTCTTTGGGTTCACCAAATTCGCGTGGAAATAACTGGTGCACATCGCGCCCCACCATCGATTTAATTAAAAAATCCATATCAACATCGGTGAGCTTCCAAGTCCCCATTTGACAACCGTCTCTTAAGACAGTAACCCTGTCGCCTAATTGAAAGATCTCTTCCAATCGGTGAGAGATATAGATTATACCCACGCCATGAGATTTCAATCTTTCGATTTGAATAAATAGCTGTTCTATTTCTTGTCTGGTCAATGCAGCGGTTGGCTCGTCAAAGATGATCACGCCGCGCATTCATTGAAAACACTCTGGCGATTTCAACCATTTGTTGTTGAGCAACCCCAAGGTTTTCAATTAATGTGTGGGTATCAATGTCCAAGTTTAGCGTATCTAGCAAGTCCCTTGCTACCAGATGCATTTCCTTCTCATTGATAAATGGGCTGTTTGAACGCATTGGTTCGCGTCCAAGGAAGATGTTTTGGGCAACATTCAGAACCGGGATCAAGCTAAATTCCTGAAAGACGGCGGCGATACCTGCTGTGTATGCATCTCGAGTACTGTTAAATAGGATTTCTTTTCCATCAAGGTACATATGACCCCCGTCCGGACGATGAACACCTAAAATAGTTTTGATAAAGGTGCTTTTGCCGGCCCCGTTCTCACCGATGAGTATATGGACCTCGCCCCTCTCTAGATCAAAATCCACATTATCGACGGCTGTGACCCCAGGGAAAGACTTTACAATTCCTTCAGCCCGAAAAAGAATATTATCCTTCAAGCTCTTTACTCCCATATTAAACCTGGACTTGTTTGTCTTGATGGATCAAACCAAAAAACTAGCTCCAACTTTATTAAACAAAGCGATTTTATGTTGGCAAGTGGGGGACTAGTGTCCCCCACTTGCCGAAAGGAGAGTAATGCACTTATTGATTAGTTATGCACTTGCCGGAGGCTTTTTCCTCATCAGAAAGGCTCCACGCGATGGGCCAGAACTGATTGATGTTTTCCGGGGTGACGTAGAAGCGGTTTTTCGGCAACGGCCACGGTATCTCTGGTGGGAAATCCTCACCATCCAGAATATGGCGCACCAGAAATTCGATCCCTGTGCCGGTCAGATGCTCGGGATCTAAATCGTCAGTAGCATATAGTCTTCCTTCTTTGACCGCACAAACTGCATCATGTGTCGCGTTGAAACCGACTACCAAAACATCTTTCCCTGGTTGAAGTCCTGCCGCTTCCAATGCTTGGACGGCGCCTAATGCCAATTCATCATCTGCCCCAACGACGCCCTGCATTTCCGGAAATCTTTGTAGCAGATTTTCCATGGTCGCCAGACCTTCTAGACGCTTCCAGTACCCTGTCTGCGAAGCGATGACTTCGATACCCTTGTACTCAGCCAATGCATCCAGATAGCCGGATTTCATGTCTTTTGCATTTTGTGCTCCAGGGACTCCGTCAATTGTGACCACTTTGCCCGTGCCTTTTAATGCATCGGCAAGGATTTTGCCCATCTCAAATGAGCGCCCGTAATAGTCTGCAGAAATGAATGAAACCATATCAACACCAAATGGTACGGTTCCAATACCAACGATCGGTATTCCGGCCTGATTAGCTTTTTGCAGAGCAGGACTGACAGCTTTAGAATTCTACTGCATAAACCAGGATCCCGTCTGCTTTTTTGTTTACTGCGTCTTCAATCATGCGGATTTGTTCTTCGGGATTATCTGGTTTCTCGGGGGCGAGGACCTCACATGTAATTCCAAGCTCCTTGCAGCGGGCTTCGACCCCTTTAGCTCCCGCGACAAAATATGGATTCAGTAGGTGCTTAGTGATATAAACGATCTTCAGATCTTTGCTCGCCTTGTAATCTGGTTTTAGTACTAATTTTGAAACCATATCTGGCTGTGGTGTGAGGAGGACAGTTCCCTCAACAAAATTATAGTTAGCCTGAATTTTGCCGACCATTTCGCTACCGGGTGCCCCACTAGCCTGCGCTGGGGCCTCGGTTTCTTGTACAGGTTCCGACGAGGGCAGGGGTGCGGTAGTTGGCGTGGTGCAACTCGCGATCACGATCATTGAGATAAACACCACCAACAAACAGATATAACCCTTTAGATTCTTCATTTCGTTCAATCTCCTCTTTCTATTCAATACAAAGGTCGTTATTCAACTGCGAGGTTTTTCGCACCACGATGACTAATATTTGATCGTTATCGTCTGAAAATCTCTGTTTATAGACCTCCGAAATAAAAGGGGACTCCTGGAATTGGTTTTCGCCGCTCACGCAGCTCCATTTGGGGATGCGGATATTCGGTGTGTTCAAGAACTTTTTCATCGTGGAACGGCAGGATGAAATCTGCACGCCGGTCGATTTCTTCGACACTCCTCCAGCCATCAATCATATTCACATAGCGTTGTTGAACCCAATATCGCCAATGTTCCTCCTCTCTCGGTTCAAAATTGCGATAGCGAAAGATAGCATCGCCAACTAGGACGATTGTTCCAGCAGTAGTCTCTACTGAAACGGCCTGGTGGCCTGGTGTATGGCCCGGGGTCGGAAAGACGGACACGCCCGGAACAATCACTTTTTCACCTTCGACAACTTCAAAATGACACCCGATGAATGGGGCTTCGATACCAAGAATTGCAGATTCGTATGACCTGTACCAGAGAGGAAGAGGGTTATAAGCCCACTTGATCTCCTCGGCTGTACAAATAAAGCGCGCATTGTGAAATTTCTTCATGTTATGGGTATGATCCCAATGGAGATGGGTAAAAATGCACAGGTCAATTTCGTCCGGATCCACATCTATTTGTCTAAGCGCATCCGGACTGTCCAAGCAATCTCCTTTTTGGCAGTCGTGGTGATATTTTGTTGCCCTCTCAGCATCCGGGATACCTGTATCCACCATGATCTTATATTCACCAGTGTCCACGTAATAGCAAATAACTGGAATATCTATCTTCTTGCCTCCCTCACCCTTGAAAAACATATACATACCCAAATCTGCTTTGCACCAACCTGTATTGATTGGACGAATAATAGTATCTGCAACTGTCATGTAAAAATCCTCTCTTTAATTGGATCAAGTAATTATGTACAGAGCGGACCCCTAATCATTACAGGGGTCTATTCTACGAGTGACTTTGAAGGTGTACCGGTCTCCACGGAAAAAGGCCTGTGATACCCCAATAATCAATTGATTGAATCCATACAAGATTCGTGTATCCCGTAAGATGGGAGTCCCCTTCGACAATTCTAGGGCTTTAGCGATTTCTTCGTCTGGAATTTCGCTTGAAAGCTCTTCTCGCACTTCGACAATCCGTAGACCATATTTCATTTCCAATGTGTATTGAAAAGATTGATTGCTCAAATCTTCTAAAGCCAAGCCAGGAACAAGAGAATACCTAGTTGTATTGACTTGATAGACAATTGGCTCTTGGTCAACAAACCGAGTCCGTTTAGTGATGATTACTTTTTCAGAGTAATCGATTTGTAACAGGCGGCAAATTTCAACCGAAGGAGAAATAACATCCGTTGTAAATATAGCAGTAGGTTTTCTCCCACTCTCAACCATTTCGTAATAAAAGCTGGTCACATGTGGTTCATCCCGTTGGATGATTGGTTGAGATACAAATGTGCCTTTTCCTTGTATTCTATACAGTAATCCTTCGGTTACCAGTTCACGAAGCGCACTTCGCACGGTTACCCGACTTACACCGTAAGTATTTGCCAATTCCATCTCGCCAGCGATCATATCGCCAGGTCGAATTTGATTTGTAGCAATACCAATTTCAATTCCTCTCTGTATTTGGGCATAGAGAGGTGCGTCATTGTTACGGCTAATATTTCCTAACGTACTATGAAGAGTGGACTGAATTTCACTCATAACAACAACTCCCCTCCAACTAGTTCGACTGCCTGGGGCCATAAGGATTGAACATAATGATAATGTTTCGGGTTAATTCGAATAATTGCCCAAACAATGGGCATTTCAGTTGTACTCGTTGCGATTCTTTGAACTTCAATCACATTATCTCCTGGTTTCATCCCCATTACTTCAATGTCTTCATCAGTAACCTGATCAAGTCGAAAAGTTTCATTTCCTTCCACGGTCATGGTGTGATATTTTTGTTCGAGAAGTATTTGGAATGAATTGTTCGAAAAATCATTCTCTTCTAAACCTGGACAAATTTCAAGTGGGATGAAATTTGTTTGATTTGCGATCACTTTATCATCAATGATTCTTGTGCGAACAAATCGATAGACCGGTTCCCCAATTGATAAACCGAGTTTTTTGGCTACTATTATGTTCGCAGGTTCGATGATTAACGAGCGTACTCTTGACACTGGTTTATGACCTGCTTTTTCTGCGTGGACAAATACACTCGGGATTCCAACAAATCGGAAACCTAAAACCGCAAAATTGTCACTATCAATTTCACGAATAAGTCCCTTGCGGAATCCCGCTTTCATCACCGACCGGATCTCATCTTTAGTACAACGAAATCGGATGAGCATTTCATCCGTCGTGATTTGAGTTCCAGATGGATATACTCCATTAATTATCGCCTCTTCTACGCGTTCTCTGGATATCTCGAGGAAAATCTTTATTCAAAGTACTCTCCAACTTCCGGTATGAAAGAATGGTTGAAAAGATGACTATATAGCTGAATGTATAGATGCAATAATGGCTAGATGTATTAACAAGTTAATAACAAATTTATAGGATTTATGGTTATTTTACAAGTGAGATTTGTCATTGTGGAGCAGTGATAAATGTCATATGTGGATACTTTATTAATAAGCCTCCGGGTTGAACTAATGCAATGCATCTCTCCCTTCCGGTACGGTTACCAGTAGGATACGCCTGACTTACCCTCTTTGCTTGGTTAGTGTATAGTTCTTTCTGTAAAATCTAATCGAGCCAAAATGGTAGGTCTGGTGTATCCTTCGAAGTTGCGACACTTCAACAAAGGAGAGACACCATGACCTACCAAGGAGATTTTACCTTACCGCCCGAGCTGCTGGAGCAGATTGCCCTCCAAGGCTTCGAATTCATTCCGGAGTTGATCCGGATTGTGGTCAACGAAGCGATGGAAATCCAGCGCCAGCAATATTTGGGTGCAGCACCTTACCAACGAACGGCCGAACGGCAAGGCTATGCCAATGGCTTCAAACCGAAGACGGTCAAAACCCGGCTGGGAGAAATCACCTTTGACGTACCGCAGGTGCGAGATGGTGGTTTCTATCCCAGTGCACTCGAGAAAGGGTTGCGCAGCGAGCGAGCCTTGACCCTCACACTGGCCGAGATGTATGTTCAAGGCGTAAGCACTCGCAAAGTCACGACGATTGTCGAGCAGTTGTGCGGCGCATCCGTCTCTTCTTCCCAAGTCAGTCGAGCCACTGCTTCGCTGGATGAAACCCTGAAAGCCTGGCGCAACCGATCTCTGGGTGAAATTCGCTACCTGTTTCTAGATGCTCGCTACGAAAAAGTGCGTCAGGAAGGCCAGATCCGGGATGCAGCTGTTCTCATGGCTGTCGGCGTGACTGCAGATGGCAGGCGGCAGATCCTGGGCGTCTCCGTTTCGCTCGGCGAGCAAGAAGTTCATTGGCGTGCTTTTCTGCAAAACCTGGTCAAACGTGGACTTCAGGGTGTGCAGTTCGTGATTAGTGATGATCACGCTGGTCTGAAAGCTGCCCGGATCGCAGTTTTTGGCGGGACGCCATGGCAGCGCTGTCAGTTTCACCTCCAGCAGAATGCCAGCGCTTATGTGCCTAGGCAGAGTATGAAGGCTGAGGTGGCTGCCGATCTGCGCATGATCTTTAATGCGCCCAATCGGAGCGCCGCTGAAGCTTATCTGGCCCAAATCGTCCAGAAGTACGCCAAAACGGCTTCCAAGTTGGCCGACTGGATCGAGCGCAACATCCCCGAAGGTCTAACGGTGTTTTCCTTTCCAGTCACCCACCAGCGCAAGCTACGCACCACCAACGGTTTAGAGCGGCTCAACCGTGAGATCCGCCGGCGAACTCGGGTGGTCGGGATCTTCCCCAACGAAGCTTCCTGCCTACGCCTTATTAGTGCTATCTTGATGGAATTTCATGATGAATGGCAAGTGGATCGGATTTACCTCACCTTTCCAGACGAGAATCGTTCGCCGTCGTCGTAATCGTAGTGGTTGTGGAAAAGTGGGGCAAATCGGAGATTTGTCCACTTTTCCACAACCAGGTTCTTTACAAACACCAGAAGGTCACCAGACCGATTTTACAGAAAAAGGGTTGCATAATCCAAGAATTAGATTGGTGCAAAACAAGAATAATTCATCGTCGAATGAGACTAGACAATTTGATTCGCCATATGCAGAATTAAGGCATGGCATCTATCAAGCACAAAATCCGCACGAACCAGGCTCTCCAGGTCCTACAGCGCTCAACCGATGGATCGAGCATTGTAGAAGCTTGCCGGATGTCGGTATTGCACGCAGCACCTTCTACTACTTCGTCGCGACCCACCCGGATGCTATTGCGTCTTATCAGGAAATGGAGATGGCTTTCAAGACTGGAGGAGCTATCTATCATCCTTGAAAACAAACTGCAGATAACAAAGCAGGTCATTCAGGATGCCCTTTCGGAAAAGACTACCCCTCGACAAAGATTGGCGATCATTAAATACATAACGGATCGCAATGATGAGTTGATCGAAAAACTGGAGCTTGTTCGCCAGAGCGATCCTAAAGATATTGAGGATATCTTGTCTGGTCCGAAACTTGTTCTGGGACAATCGAGATTTTCGTCTTCGGAAAGCGCTGCATCTAGCCGTTAGAAACGTTCTCCCTGAAAGGAGAAAGAGATCCCCGGCGCTTACACATTCTCTCTGCTCTCAAATAATCCCCTACTTGTAAACGACTATTTTTCTCCCTTAAGGGAGCGGCATGATGATACGATGCGTTACAGGAATACATCAGACATCTTCATAAAGTTGGTGTAGGTGGACACGATAAGGTTGCATCATCAATTGACGCCTACATATCCTATCTGAGAAGCGTCTCGAAAATACTGAATATGAACATCTCACCTGCTACAGTCGCCAACGAAGAAGACCTTGAGGATATCTTCCAACGGCTTCATGGGAAGAGAGCTGACTAAGCAACTACCGTTCTGCTTTGCGCTAATACGCCTGATGGTTCAAGATATGGGTTTAGAGAACAAGTGGTCCGAACCAAGAACAGCTACAAAGAGAATGCTTTTTATTTGGGAGAAGTTGTACAGGGTTAGACAGGAATGATTGGAGAAGGGCTCAGGGGGTTATACGGGGGTATAGCAATCTCATCCTCCAACGATGATCACTTGAATTGAAATAGTTCCTACAGGAAGAGATTTGATGATCGCACTATTCATAATACCCTCATGCCTACCGGTCTATCTTGACCTTATTCCGAACTCCGAAGAACAACACATTGGCTGAAGTCAAGGAAAAAGCGACTGACTGTCGTCGTGACATCGGGGTGTGCTCTTCCCGGATGAGCTATTCGCGTTTAGTTTACTCAAATGAACAGGGTTGCAGATTGCCTTTACTCCGGTATTATTTGTTGTATGTCGTGTGCAGATCGTGTGCAGATCCCAAATAAAAGCCTGTAAAACTTGGAGAGCTTGGATAGTTTTACCGCCATATGTTGGACTCGATAAGATCTATACCGCCATATGTAGGGCTTGGAAAACTTGGACAAACGTTCCTTGTCTCTTACACAGAGGAGGTCGTAGGTTCGAGCCCTATTCCGCCCACCTTTTTACCCCCACCTGTGGGGGTTTTTTCTAAATGGGTCTATTATTATTTGGACCGCCTCGTTTTGCAACCATGGATATGGTGAACATCAATGTCCAGCGGGGTGGAGGGTTTGGTGTGCTCCAAACGACGAGAAGGGGTAATCACTGTGACGCAATGAAAGAGCATCATTGAAGCGGGTGTATGTCTTAGGTCGTGAAAACGAATGCTGTCGGTCCCATCCGGTAAAACTGCCCGGGTTCAGGAGGAACACGAAGCAATCATCCAGGCTTGGTGTGATTGGATTGACCAAGTCTGTTCTATTGAATAAGCTTCAATTTTTTCTAGAAGCGATCGCATCAGTTCACAGGCAAAGTCAAGCAAATAGCCGCATCACACAGATAATAGCTATGTTGTATTCGCCCAATTTTCATATCAGCAATTTGGCCAAGATTTCCTGCCAGTCTTCAAAAGAGGTATCTGCGGCTTGCCAATCATCGGATGAGCCGTTCGCCTGCCCGTTGTGATGGTATTCATCAGCGTGCTGGCAGGGGTCGTGATGGGCAATACCTGGCAGACTTTCTGGTCGTGCTGATTCTGAGCAGATTGACAACCGTTGTGAGGAAGATCGTCGGAAGAATATTGCAGGGGAACTTAGCCGTAGAATAGATTGTATTAGAGGAATCACAGCCCGGTTTTATGGGTCAATTAATGGTAAATTGAATAATCAGGAGACAGCCAAAGACAGCGAGGTTGCCCCAACAGATCATTAGGATCGCAACAAAATATGGAGCAGAAGCAATGGGTAGTCAACAAGTTATCCGAGATTTTATGACCGAGCTTTACCATATCTGGATTACAGAGCGACCGAACCAACTGGCTGCGGCGCTTGCCTATTACAGCATGTTTTCATTTGCGCCGGTAATATTTATGGCTTATAGCATCGCAGGCATCTTTATCGATCAAATCTCGGCTGCCAACCGGATGTATGTGCGTCTTGAGAGTATCCTGGGCGCAGAAGTAACCACCTTAATCGAAGATTCTGTTTCTGCACTATCGCACACCACACGCGACGGGTCTTTCCTGATTTCCCTAGTCAGTCTGTTGGCGCTGCTCTTAGCTGCCTCCGGATTGTTCTACCAGCTCCAATTCGCGCTGAACAAAATCTGGCAGGCGCCTGCACCTCAAAAAAGCCAAACACTGGCCGTGATCAGGCAGCGCCTTTTTTCGTTCTTGATGGTCGTTGGGCTTGGGCTGGTTTTGATCCTGGCAACATTCTTGAACCTAGTCACATCTTTTTTTGGGCAAATCCTGGATGAATTCTTCGGACTTGGGATCCTACCGCCGACGCTGTCTCTGGCCGCAACCCTGGGTCTCTTCACGCTCGCCTTTGCGCTCATTTATAAGATCATGCCGGACATACAGATTGCCTGGAAAGATGTCTGGTTGGGATCATTCATCACCGCTGCTTTGTTGATGATAGCCGCTTTCATCCTCGGATTTTTCCTCAGGATTGGCAGGATCGGGTCGGCGTTTGAGGCTGCGGGGGCTTTTGCAATCCTCCTTATAGGAATTTATTACTGCGCTCAAATTTTCCTTTTTGGCGCAGTATTTATTCGGGTGTATGCGCATAGATTTGGATCGCTGCAGCCCACACCGGAGTGAAAACTTCCCCAATTTCTTTAAAAATTACAAGAATGGTAAAATTGAGATTACTCTCAATAGTGGGTCAGGAGCCGCAAAATGAAAGAGCAAAACCAGACTGATCAGTCAATCAAACAAATTCCGATCTCAACCGGCCATTTGCCGCCCGCCGATTGCGTCCAGGCATTATTGGATTCCGCTTATGACCAGTTGAAATCCAACGATGAGGGTCAAAATGCCAGCTATTATCCGGCTCTTGCCAGGGTACCCCGAGAGTTGTTCGGTATATGCATGGTCTCGACTGAAGGCGCAGTCTATTCTGCGGGCGACGCAGAGGTTCCTTTCACGATAATGAGCGTAGCCAAGCCGTTCGTGTTTGCCATGATCTGTCAGGCCATCGGCACGGAGGAAGCGCGCCAGAAGCTGGGCGTCAATGGCACCGGCTTGCCCTTCAACTCAGTCATGGCGATTGAATTGAATGCCGATCGGCTGACCAACCCGATGGTCAACTCTGGCGCAATCGCCGCAGCCAGCCTGGCTCCAGGAAAGACAGCGCAGGCAAAATGGCAATTCATTCATGAAGGCTTATCCCGTTTCGCCGGTCGTGAGCTTTCGCTGAACGAAGAGATCTACGCCTCAGCCTCGGTCTCAAACCACCGCAATCAGGCCATTGCCCAACTGCTCGAAGGTTTCGGACGGATCTACTTCGACCCGGCCGCGACGGTTGATGTGTACACCCGCCAGAGTTCACTGGATGTGACCGCCAGAGATTTGGCAGTGATGGCCGCCACCCTGGCCGACGGCGGGGTGAACCCAATTACCCAGGAGCAAGTGATTGACGCGATCCACTGTCCACGCGTGCTGGCGGTGATGGCCACCGCCGGCCTATATGAGACTTCCGGCGACTGGCTGTACGATATCGGGCTGCCAGGTAAGAGCGGCGTCGGCGGTGGGATCATCACAGTCGCCCCTGGAAAAGGCGGCTTGGCGGTTTTCTCTCCACCCCTGGATTCAGCCGGTAACAGCGTTCGAGGTCAACTCGCCACCAGGATCTTATCCCAGGGATTGGGGTTGAATCTGTTTGCATCGAAGCCCGCTGGTTGAGCTCGATTTCTAATGCATGTGGTGGGTTAATAATCGATAAAATTATACATAAAATGTTAGTTTATGATAAGATGTATCCGATAAATCCTAATACCACGAAATAACAGTTCAATAATGCCTAGCGACCAATCCGTTATGTACATGTCAGGGTGTGAAGTAGGGTAGAAAGGGATCGCTGAGGCTCGATTAACATCAAATTAAGGGTTTATTACTTGCTGGATTGGGTAGATGAGAAGGAAAGGAAAATATTATCCAACGCCACCGAGATAACCTGCTTGCCTTAAGATCAGGATGAATGAATTTTAAACTTCTTGTCTTGATTGAAGATCAACTTTAAATAAACTGGGAGAACAAACCATTATGGCTGATAATTCCAACACTGCCGGAAGCGCGAAGGATTCAATCCGAGCGCCCTGGCTGCCAATGATGATCATTGCATTAGCCCAGATCCAGATGGCATTCAACGTCAGCGCGCTGCCGGTATCCATCGGGGGAATCGTAGAGGAATTTGACACTTCGCCTAGCAGCGTGGGAACCGCCCTCGTCGTATACTCGCTCGCCGTCGCCGGTTTCGTCATGCTCGGTGCAAAGATTGGCAAGTTGATCGGCTCCAGGAACGCCTTCCAGGTGGGCGTGGTCCTGCATGGGCTGTCGATGGCTGGAATGGCTCTCAGCACGGGCGTGCCGATGATGTTGCAGATGCAAGCCCTTTCGGGACTGGCTGCCGCCGCGTTGGTGCCTTCTTTGGTTGTCATGATCGCTACCCATTATAGAGGGCGCCAACAATCTCAAGCTTTAGGCTTATTGGGCGCCGCTCAAGCCATCGCCGGCGTGCTGGCTTTTATGGTGGTTGGCGTGGTCGGAACTCTGGTCGGCTGGCGTCCTGCCTTTGGTCTGATCGTCATCATCGCCGCGATCGTACTTCTACTCAGCTTCCGCCTGAAGACGGTTAAACCCGACAAAGCGGTAAGAATTGACTGGATTGGCGCTCTGCTCGCCGCCCTGGCCATCATCCTGATCAGTCTGGGCTTCAATAACATCACCGCCTGGGGCTTGTTGATGGCTACGCCGGATGCGCCAGTGAACGTTCTGGGCATGTCGCTATCCCCGATCATGATCGTGGCTGGTATCGTTTTGGGTCAGGGCTTTTTCGCCTGGTCCAGGAGGCGAGAAGAGAATAAGAAGAAAGCATTGATTGCACTCGAGGTGCTGGATACGGCGGAGGAAAAGGCAGCCACATATTCATTATTTATCATTGCCGCGCTTGGCCCGGCGATCAATTTTTTGATCCCGCTCTATATTCAGATCGTCCAGGGGCGCACCAGCCTGCAAACTTCGGTGGCGGTCATCCCTTATTCGCTCGCCATCTTCGCTGGCGCCGCGCTGATAGTAAGGTTGTTCGATCGGGCGAACCCGCGCCAGATTGGCCGGATTGGCTTCGTCATTGTAGCTGTTGGTTTGGTGTTTCTGGCTTTCACCATCCGAAACGACTGGGGAACACCTCTTGTGATCTTCAGCCTGATTGTGGTTGGGTTGGGGGAAGGCTCGTTGTTGACCCTAGTCTTCAATGTCCTGGTTTCAGCTTCGCCGAAGGAGTTGGCTGGCGACGTCGGCGCATTGCGCGGCACGACGAACAATCTTGCTACAGGGTTGGGCACAGCGATTGCCGCCGTCATTTCGGTCAGCTTGCTCAGCACGATTGTGATGAACAGCCTGATCAATAACCCGACCATCCCGTATGAAGTGATTGAGGAACAAGTCAATCTAGATAATATCGATTTTGTCAGCAACGATCAGTTAGATGAGGTGCTGGAAGAGACCGATCTCACTCCGCAGCAAGAGGCTCAGGCTGTTGAGATCAATATCGAGGCGCGCGTTCGGGCGCTAAAGATCTCATTCTTGTTATTAGCCTGTATCGCGGTGCTGGCGATTATTCCAGCCGGAAAATTGCCGGACTATATTCCCACTGAAATACCAAACAGATAAATATCGTCGTCAGGGTCGGGTAGAAATATCGGACCCTTTCTGTTGGATAGAGAAAAAGCAGGATAACAGACAAAAGGAAGGATGGATCTCATGACATCAATCAGCAATTCGGCCCGTCAATATTCACGCGCTCAGGCGGAACGATTTCAGCAGGAATTATTCGAAATGCTGCGCATCCCCAGCCTCAGCGCCGACCCGGCTTACGCCAGCGAACAAAAACGCATGGCTGAATGGCTGGCAGACCATATGCGCAGTCTGGGTATCGAAAACGCCCAGACCATGCCCACTGCCGGCCCCCCGGTCGTCTATGGCGAGTGGCTGGGCGCCGGCCCAGACAAACCTACCGTGCTCGTCTACGGTCATTACGATGTTGTCCCCGCTGCCCTGGAAGATGGCTGGGACACGCCGCCATTTGAGCCGGTCGAGAAGGACGGGAAGATCTACGCCCGCGGCGCTACCGATAATAAAGGACAATTATTCATCCACATCAAAGCGCTGGAGTCGTATTTGAAAACCAACGGCAGCGCGCCGGTCAATCTCAAGATCCTGTTCGAGGGGGAGGAAGAGATCTCATCGCCTAACCTGACGCCCTTTATCAAGGAACACCTTGACCTGCTAAAGGCCGACGTATGCGTGATCAGCGACACCTCCATGCGCGCAATTGAAGAGCCGGCCATCACCCACAGCCTGCGGGGCATGACTTATATTGAGATCGAAGTCGAAGGGCCGAAGGAAGATCTGCACAGCGGGCTATGGGGCGGAGCAGCGCATAATCCCGCCCTGGCGTTAGTTGAAATGCTCGGCAAGCTCTACAATCCCGACAACACCATCGCCGTACCGGGATTCTATGACGATGTCGTCTCGCTGACCGAGGCGGAGCGAGAAATGATCGCCAAAACTGCATTGAGCGAGGAGCAGTATCAAGCGACGACGGGCGTCCCGGCAACCTGGGGCGATGCCAGGTACACCATCCGCGAGCGTATCTCTGCCCGCCCGACGCTGGATATCAACGGTATTTGGAGTGGTTGGACCGGTCCTGGTCCTAAGACGATTATCCCCCAGAAAGCAGGCGCGAAGCTCAGCTCTCGCCTGGTCGGCAACCAGGATCCTGACAAAATATATGCCCTGCTGAAGAATTTTATTGAATCCATCGCGCCGAAGACGGTGAAAGTTCGTGTCAGCTTGTTGACGAAAGGCATGCCCGCCCTCATCCCATTCGATTTACCCGAAATGCAGGCTGCTTCTCGCGCCTATGAAAAAGCCTGGGGTCACGCGCCGGTTTTCACCCGTGGCGGCGGCAGCATACCGGTTGTGGCTGACATTGCGAATTTGCTGAAAATCCCGGTTGTCATGATGGGTTACGGGCTGGATAGCGACGGCTTGCATTCCCCCAATGAGCATTACAGCATCGAGATGTTCCAGCGCGGCATCGAAACCGCGATTGTCTACCTCGATGAATTGGCTCAAATGGAGCGTGATTAGCTGATTATTGTATCAATGCGAATATCCAATAGCGATTATTCTAAGGACTAGGAGGAGTAAATGGAAATTATTGTCAAAACTGGTAGTTTATTGCGGGAACCATCTGATCTCGCGATGCTAGCCTGCTTCGAGGATGTACCATTGCCGTCTGAAGTGGCCAGTCTGCTCGAACTTGAAGATTTTCTCGGCAAAGCCAATCAGACTCTGCTGCTCTACCCGCGCGGCTCTGTTGCCCCACGCCGGCTGTTGCTGGTCGGCTTGGGTAAGCGCGCCGCGGTGAGCACAGAGGGAATACGAAGAGCAAGCGCCACTGCCATTCATCAGGCGCGCAAACTGCTCATCCCTGCGGTTACCATCGCAGTCAATGGCGATGTGCCATTGGAGCCTGAAGAGACTGCCCAGGCATTTGCAGAAGGGATTGAGCTGGGCGCATATCGCTACTGGCACTATCGCACCGGGTTGCCAACCGAGGAAACCTTCCTGGTTGAGCATGCGACCGTGTTCAGCCCAACCGAGGATCGGACCCGAGCCGGGATTGCAGTAGGCCAGAAAATTGCCCGAGGCGTGGTCTTCGCTCGCGATCTAGTCAATACGCCTGGCTACGCTAAAACTCCTGAAGATCTCGGGAATGAAGCTATTGCTCTTTGCAAGCGCCTGGGTCTGGCGGTCACAGTGCTCGACAAAGCGCAACTGACCGAACAGGGTTTTGGCGGGATTTTGGCGGTCGGCAAAGGCTCGGCGAACGATCCCCGCTTCATTGTGATGGAATATGGCCAGGCAAAAGAGGGCACGCCCACCATCTGCCTGGTCGGTAAAGGATTGACCTTTGACTCTGGCGGTCTATCGCTTAAACCCGCTGAGGCGATGGAGACCATGAAGTCCGATATGGGCGGTTCAGCCTCAGTATTTGGCGCGATGCAAGCCGTCGCCGAGCTTAAGCTGCCGCTGCACGTGGTTGGGATCGTTTCATCTGCCGAGAACATGCCCAGCTCGAACGCCTACCGGCCGGGCGACATTGTCACGACTTTGAGCGGCAAGACGATCGAGATTCTCAACACCGATGCCGAAGGCCGGGTGATCCTCTCCGATGGGTTGTTCTATGCCCAGCGCTATCACCCGGATGCGATCATCGAGATTTCGACCCTCACCGGGGCGATCATCATCGCCCTCGGCCCGCACGCCACCGGCCTGATGGCCACAGACCAGAAGCTGGCTGATAAGCTCATCCGGGCAGGTGAAATCAGCGCCGAGAGGGTCTGGCAATTACCTCTCTGGGATGAATACCATGCGATGGTCCAGAGCCAAATCGCGGATTTGAAGAACCTGGCCGGGCGCGCGGCTGGTTCGATCACTGCCGGGGCTTTCCTGGCGGCTTTCGTGGGCGATTATCCCTTCGCACATCTCGACATCGCTGGTACAGCCTGGGTAGACCGACCAGCCAAGCCTTACGACACGTTCGGCGGGACCGGTGTAGGAGTACGCCTGCTTGCTGAATTTCTCAGGGAATATAACTAATCATTGACTACCAGATTCTTCATTAAATATTGGAGGTTACAATGACCGCGAAGCCTAAAGCCGATGCCAGGGAAACTATCATTCATGGATAAAATGTTGAACACTGTAGAGCGGGTAGGCAATAAGGTGCCCCATCCGGTGCTGATGTTTTCGTATCTCATCATTGGTGTTATCGTCCTTTCCGCCGTTTTGTCGTTGATGGGCGTCAGCGTCACCGAACTCATCGCTGTGCCGGTCCCGGTTGAGGTGACGCCGGACTTCTACGAGGATGTCAGCGAATATACGCTGTCAGGAGTGGGGAGCGAAGATGTCGAATACGAAATCAAGGAACAGACCATCGCCATCGAGAGCCTGCTGAGCATCGATGGCATCCGCTTCCTGTTTACGTCCTTCGTCCCGAACTTCCAGGGCTTCGGCGCGCTGGCCGTCACGCTCATTGCTATGATGGGCGCGGGCGCGGCCGAAGTCGCCGGGCTGATGGCCGCCCTGATCCGCAAGCTGGTCAAGGTTGCCCCGCGCTCGCTGATTGCCTACCTGATCGTCTTCGTCGGCGTGCTGTCCAGCGTCGCCTCGGACGCGGGCTATTTGATCCTGATTCCGCTGGCCGCGACGGCCTTCCTGGCCGTCGGGCGGCACCCGATTGCCGGCCTGGCGGCTGGCTTTGGCAGCGTCGCCGCCGTCTTCATGGCCAACCTGATCCCGACGCCTAACGATGCCATGCTGTTCGAGATTACCAATGAATCCATCGCCTTGACCGGCGGCGCGCCGATCTCCATCACAGCCGACTACTTCTTCCAGGCAGTTTCGGCCGTGCTGATGACAGTGGTCGTCGGGTTCGTCATTGAGCGCATGGTCGAGCCGCGCCTGGGCAAGTATAACCCGGCGGAAGCGGGCGATCCCGAGCAGGCCGCCGCTGCTGACGAGATCGATCCGGCGCTCGAAGCGCGCGGGCTGCGCCGGGCTGGGATAGCCTTCCTGATCGTTCTGGGCGTCGTCCTGCTCGCCACTCTGCCGCCGGGCGCGCCGCTGCGCGATCCCGAAACGGGCTCGATCATCGGCCAGACGCCCTTCATGGGCAGCTTGCTGTTTATCGTGATGCTGTGCTTCTTCATTCCCGGCGTAGCCTATGGCGCAGCAATCGGCAAATACAAGGGGCCCAACGACGTGATCGCCGCGGTGGTCAAGACCTTCGCCGGCCTGGGTGGACTGATCTTCATGCTGATGATGATCAGCCAATTTATCGCCTACTTCAACTACTCCAACATGCCGAGCGTCATCGCCACCGCGCTGGCCGACTGGCTGAGTCAGGCCGGCATTCCCTCCGTCCCACTGCTGATTGGCTTCGTCCTGGTGATCGTCGTGCTCGACTTTATCATGCCGGGCTCGCTAGCCAAGTGGGCGATCTTCGCGCCCATCTTCGTCCCGCTCTTCATCCGGCTGGGCGTGCCGGCGCAGACGGTATTTGCCGCCTACCGAGTTGGCGACTCGCCGATCAACACGCTCACGCCGCTGATGGTCTACTTCCCGGTGATCGTTTCCTTCGCCCAACGCTATCAAAAGAAAGCGGGCGTCGGGTCGCTGGTGGCGCTGATGTTGCCTGTGGCTGCCATTGTTCTGGTCACCTGGCTGATCTTTCTTATTCTGTGGTTTGTGCTTGGCATCCCGCTCGGACCAGGATATCCGGTAAGCATCTAACAGGCGCGATGAATGAAAAGTCACCGGTATTGGTAGTCCTGAAGTATTGGTACGGGTTGTGAATGAGTTCGTCCTGGTAAGGATCATTGCTTTCGTGGCGGCGCTCCTGACATACCTCGGAGCGCCTGCCGCAGAAAGATTTAATTACCCAGGGCATGATCTCTGAAGCGAACCGGGATGACGAGCCAGGTTGGCTGCAGGGATCTGTTTTGTGGTCGACACTACGCAGTTTGGTCTGAACTTGATCATCGACTGGCGAGGACAGGGAAATAATCATACTGGATTGGTTTTTGCTCTTGTATCTGGATTCTGTTTGTGATAGACTAAATCTATCCAAAACTTGAACCAGGCCAAGAGTTCGGGTTTTGAGAAAGACTATCTCGCCCTGAATTCTGCCTGAGTCAAGAAAAAACCTATATAGAAGAGGAGAACGAATTATGGTCAAGAAATTCCGCTACATTATCCTGGCTTTGGTCGTCATATCCTTAACTTTGCTGGCAGCATGTGCGCCCGCGCCAACTGCAACTCCGCCCCCGGCGCCGGTTGAAACTCAGCCGCCAGCGCCGGAGGCTCCTGCAGCGTCAGCCGGTAAACTGGAGATCTTCTCCTGGTGGACCGCTGGCGGCGAAGCCGAGGGCTTGAACGCAATGTTCGAGGTCTACAAAGGCATGTACCCTGATGTGGAAATCATCAATGCTACGGTCGCCGGCGGCGCTGGCACGAACGCGAAAGCTGTCTTAGCTACCCGTTTGCAAGGCGGAAATCCGCCGGATTCCTTCCAGGTTCACGCCGGTCTCGAAGTAGAAAAATACAGCCCGACTGAATACCTGCAGCCTTTAGATGATTTGCTCGATCCCTCTGTCTACCCGGCTGACTTGTTGAATATGCTGAAATATGAGGGTCATTACTGGAGCATTCCGGTGAATATCCACCGCTCCAATGTCCTCTGGTATAACAAGACCGTCTTCACCGCCGCTGGTATCGAAGTTCCTAAGTCGATGGATGAGTTCTTCGCCGCTTGCGAGGCGCTTAAGGCCAAAGGCTATATCCCCGTCGCTATGGGTACGAAAGAAGGTTGGGAAGCCGCTCACGTATTCGAGGGTTTCCTGGCAGCCGAACTTGGGGCGGATGGTTACATCGGCTTATGGAAAGGAACCACTCCCTGGACCGATGCTCGCGTCACAAAAGCCCTGGAAAATTTCCAGAAGATGATGACCTATGTCAACACGGACAACGCCGCGATGACCTGGGACGGCTCGGGTGAGTATTTTATCACCAACAAAGCCGGTATGATGATCATGGGCGACTGGACTGCCGGATGGTTCGCAAGCAAATCGTTCATGGATTATGGCTTTTCCGCCACTCCTGGCAGCAATGGCATCTTCGTTGGGCTGTCTGATTCCTTCAGCCTGCCCAAGGGCGCTCCGGACGAAGCAAATGCCAGAACCTGGTTGGAAGTATGCGGTTCAAAAGCAGGCCAGGAAGCCTTCAACCCCAAGAAAGGCTCCATCTGCGCCCGGACAGACTGCGATAACGCCGCTTTCAAAGTCGTTCCTGAAACATACGACTATCTGACAGCCGCCGCTGAAGCATGGAAGACCGACAGGATCGTTCCTTCCATCGTACATGGCGCTGCCACCTATGAGAGCTGGGCAACCTCATTCAAAGATGTGATCGCGCTGTTTGTTTCATCTGGCGATGTTGCCAAGACCCAAACGTCGCTTGGCGGCCTGTGCGTTGAGGCAGGAATCTGCAAGTAATCCATTAGATCCAGACCCATAAGGCAGTCCCCTTGAGGGACTGCCTTATTATATCGGGGAGTGTTTCTGTGCGGCATTATAAGAAATTCCGGTTACTCTCCATATTGCTCATTCTGCCATCGGCTCTGGCGATATTTGTTTTCGTGTATGGCTTTATCGCTTTTACGGTCATGGCGTCTTTCATTAACTGGAAGAAACTCAAAATTGATTATACTTTTGTTGGTTTTGATAATTACATCCGCTTGTTTCACAACGAGCGTTTTATCATTGATCTGAAAAACACGCTCACCTTTACGGTCCTTTTCTTGATTTCCACAATCGTGGTCGGTTTTTTACTCGCGGTTGCGCTCGATCAGAACTTGAAAGGCGAATCCTTTTATCGAAATATCTATCTTTTCCCGATGGCGCTTTCTTTCATAGTCACCGGAGTGGTATGGCGCTGGCTGCTCGCTCCCGGGAATGCCGATACGGGTGCGTTGGGGGTCAACCTTATTTTGGAAAAAGTGGGTTTGGGATTTCTGAAAAAACGGCTGGTATACCGATCCAAATATCGGGATCAAAGCTGTGGTGATTGCTGCTGTTTGGCAGTATGCTGGCTATGTCATGGCGCTCTATTTGGCGGGCATCCGCGGTATCCCAGTTGAGATTACTGAAGCAGCCCGTGTGGATGGAGCAACTGAATTTAACGTTTACCGCTACATAGTCCTTCCGATGGTCCGTCCGATCACGCTTTCCGCAATGATTATTTTAGGTCATATTTCGCTGAAGATCTTTGACCTGGTTGTTTCGATGACTGGGCCTGGCACGGGATTTAGCACCGATGTCCCGGCGTTATTTATGTACGATACCACCTTCCGTGGCAATCGCTTCTCAGAGGGATTCTGCGATCGCGGTTGTGCTGCTCATTTTTGTGGCTCTTCTTGTCGTCCCGTATCTCATCAATAACTCCAGAACGGAGGTTGAACGATGAGAACACAGCCACTCTCCCGCAAACATAGCCCATTTCATTGGTCGTGCCTTTTCCTGAACCTTTCCCTGCTGATTGCTGTGCTTTTCTTTATTACCCCAATATACATTCTCATCGTCACCGGGTTTAAGAATTATCAAGAAGTCAGCATGGCGCATATGTGGGAATTACCGAAATCTTTTAGCCTGGATTCATTCTCAAACGCCTGGATTGGTTCAGCGGAAGAAGGGTATCGGGGTCTTTCTGGCAATTTTCTGAACAGTTTGATGTTGGTTATCCCGGCAGCCCTTACCTCCGCTTTTATCGGCTCGATCAACGGATATGTCCTGGCGAAATGGAAATTTAAGGGATCGAACCTGATTTTCACGCTGATGTTGTTTGGGATGTTTATCCCTTACCAAAGTATTTTGATCCCGCTTGTGCGTTCATTGCAGTGGATCACTTATTTTACTCTCCCACTGATTAACTGGTATTCAGGGTCTGGCTGTGCCGCAATCGCTTGGATGGCTGACCTATTGGATCAGCGAGCTTATTCCGGCGTATGGCACGATTGGCGGTTTAATCATGGTGCACGTGATCTATGGGATACCCATTGCCACCCTTACCTTCAGAAACTACTATGCCGGAATTTCGACCGAACTGATTGAAGCCGGTTTGATTGATGGCGACTTATTGCTTGGCATTTTTCGCCATATTCTTTTCCCAATTTCGATGCCCGCCTTTGTCGTCGTGTTGATTTGGCAGTTCACTTCAATCTGGAATGACTTTCTATTCGGTATTATTATTACACCTAACCCGCAGGTGCAGCCAATCACCGTAGCGCTGAATAACCTTGCCGGCTCATATATTGTTGAATGGAATGTTCAAATGGCTGGATCCTTGCTCGCTTCACTGCCCACGCTTCTCGTTTATATCTTTTTAAGCCAATACTTCATCAGAGGGTTAATGGCTGGTTCGCTGAAAGGATAACCTTTCGAAGCTTCTGACCATCGGGGATTCTGTATTGATTTGTAAAATCAATGAGACCGCCTATGTCCTATAAAAAAATAGACTTAAAAAAGGTGAAAACCTATCCTATCGCCCGGCGTTATAATCTGGTGAAACTGGATCGATTTAATCTATCCAAATAATTCCATCACCCCCTTTGAAAACCCAGATCTGGATCAAGTGGTCGATGCCATCATCAAAGCACGCCAGGCTGAACGTCCTGTGATCTGGATGATGGGCGCTCACGTGATCAAATGCGGATTGGGGCCATTGCTGATCGATTTGATGGAAAAAGGGATCATCACTCACATTGCAGGCAATGGCGCAGTTTCGATTCACGACGCTGAACTTGCTATGATCGGGGAAACCTCAGAAGATGTTGCCATGAGCATTGAAGATGGTAGTTTTGGAATGGCGGATGAAACCGGCGCTTTGATACACCAGGCGCTCCGTCTCGGCTGCCTGGATGGTCTGGGTTATGGCGAAGCATTGGGGAAAAGGATTGCGGAAAAGAAATTGCCTCACCGTGATATTTCAATCACCTACCATGCGTACCGTTTACATATTCCAATGACGATCCATGTCACCATTGGCGCAGATATCATCCATCAGCATCCCGACTGCGATTTTGGGATCACGGGTGAAGCGACCGGGCGAGATTTTTTGATATTCTGTCACTCTGTGGCTGACCTCGACCGAGGTGTGTTTCTCAACTTTGGAACCGCGGTCACCGGTGCGGAAGTTTTCCTAAAAGCGGTCTCAATCGCGCGGAATTTCAAATTACCCTGTCACAAAATTTACAACCGCGAATTTTGATATCGTTCCACTGGCTGGCGATTACCATTCAGATTTGAGTAAAGATCAGCCAGAGTATTATTACCGCCCACGGAAAAATATTGTCAATCGTCCGGTTTCGATGGGTGGGCGTGGTTTTCACATCCAGGGCAATCACCTTCAAACCATTCCTGCGTTGCATCGCAAAGTATGTGCACAGCTCAAAGGAAGAAACTTTTTGAAGGAACGCATCGAGGCGACTCAAGAACCACTGGACGAAGTATCCGTGCGAATTTCTGAACGCTCCCAATCTGCGTGCGAGTTGATTAGCGACCTGATCCGTCGGCAGCCGCATCTAAAAGATGCAGGGGTGGCATTAGGTAGAACGTATCTAGCTATTGCCCGGTCGCTTGAACGCGGCGGAATTCTATTCTTGGCTGGAAACGGCGGAAGCATGTCGGATGCAATGCATATCTCAGGCGAGCTGTTAAAATCATACGGAAGCCCCCGCCCGCTGGCAGATTTTGAACGTGAGCGGCTAAAACCGCTTGCAGAGGGAGATATGCTTGCGCATGTTCTCGAAAGAGGTCTGCGTGCAGTCGTGTTAGGTCTGAACCCGGTGATCAGTACCGCCGTAAATAATGATTTTAGAGAACGCGGCCTGGATGTCGCTCAAGAATTGAATGCGCTTGGTCGCGCTGGAGATGTCTTCTTGGGGATCTCGACCAGTGGAAAAGCACGTAATATTTTACTGGCTGTTGAAGCAGCCCGGGCGAAAGGATTGATCACCATCCTTTTCACTGGGCCCAATCAGAGTATTTTATCTCAGGAAGTGGATATTGTTATCCATGCGCCTGGGGAACAAACAGATCGCATTCAGGAGAATCACATCCTGCTCTATCACTGCATGTGCGATATGCTCGAACGCGATTTCTTCGTGTTATAATAGCTGAAATTCGCTGTAGTATCTCTTGTTCTTGCAGCTACGGCATTAACCTAAGGAGGTAACTTAAAATGGAAGACACACTAGGACCTGTGGAGTATCTGGTAGTTGCATTTGAGGGAAACCAATTCAAAGGCGAGATCATACCAGCGTTAACCGACCTGCTTGCCCAGGGGTTGATTTGCATCATTGACCTGGCAGTGGTGAGCAAAGACCTGGCTGGTAACGTAGTCACATTAGAAATGACAGAATTGACCCCCGAAATCGCCGAAGCGCTGGCTCAATTTGACTGCGAACTCCCCGGTATGTTGTCGGAAGAGGATTTGATAATGGTAGCCGAGGATCTGGAGAATAATACCACCGCGGCGGCCATGTTGTTCGAAAATGTATGGGCAGGGCGTTTTGCCCAGGCTGTTCGCGACGCCAATGGGCAGATGTTGCTGAATGTGCGCATTCCGAGCGATGTGATTGAGGCTGTACGCCAATCGCTCACCGAATTAGAATAGAACAATCTCGATCGAAGAGGAGCATAATCATGATAAGAAGACGGTCTCGACGACCCGGTTTAATCGGAACTGCAGCACGCACTGCTGTCATTGCCGGTACTGCAACTGCTGTGTCAACCTCAGTAGTCAGCTCCAAACACCAGGCTGCCCAGCATCAAGCCGCTGCGCAGCAAGCGCAGGTGGATGCAGCCGTCCAACAAGCTATGGCTGCTCAGCAGCCTGTGCAGCAACCTGCCCAGGCTGCTGCTTCTGCGCCAGCTGCCATCTCCATGGATGAGAAAATTGCCCAGCTCCAAAAGCTGGCCGAACTGCACCAGTCTGGCGTGTTGAGCGATGAAGAATTTGCTGCGCTCAAATCCAAATTGATGGCTGGTTAAACGAGATCGAATGACTGTAAGGCGGCCGCCTTCTCACCGGATCCAGCCTCGCCCGACGCCCAGAGAGAGCTTCATCGGACGATTGGCTGGATCCAATTGACCGGCTATCTGAAACCATTTTCAGCATCCTCATCATGCTGACGTTCACGATGGCGTTTGGGATATTAAAGTTAGGCGGCGATCCGAAACAAATGGCCTCCGCCGATTACTCGAAAGAGTTGCTGATCGCCGCCTTGAGCGCCACTTTTGCCTGGGGTCTGATCGATGGCGTGATGTATGCCCTTTTTTCAGTATTCGAGCGCGGCGAGAAGCACCGCCTATTAACGCGAATCCAAACTGCGACGACTGAGGAAGAGTTTATTGATGCGATTGCGGATGAACTGGATCATATTCTGGAACCGATTACGAACCTAGAAAGACGACAACTGCTCTACACCGATATATTGGAACACCTGCATGATAGCCATCCACAAGCGGTGGAACTTTAACCGCGCTGACCTGGCTGGCGCGCTGGGATGCGTACTGGTCGCGGTCATTGCTGTGCTGCCATCGCTGACCCCTTTTGTGCTCCTTAGAAATCACTATGAATTGGCCATCCGCACCTCAAATTTGGTGTCTTTCGGCGTGCTATTCTACTCAGGCTACCAATGGGGCAAGCACAGCGGCTCAGACCCGTTCAAGACCGGTCTGCTGATGTTCGTTATTGGCGTAGTTTTGGTGCTGATCGCGATCCCGTTGGGTGGATAGAACCGTAACTGGTCAGTTAGAAATGTATCAGCACATTGCATTGGTATTGCGATATTGATTAAACATCCAAAAGGAGATCATCATGTTCTGGATCGGGTTACTACTGATTGCTTCGGGAATATTTCTTCTGGTGTACGGTGGAAAGTTGTTCCGCTTTGCCCTGGCTGTTGGCTTCTTCGTTCTGGGCTTCAGTGTGGCAATGTGGCTGCTATCTTCGCAGCCTAACTCGGTGCGCCTGCTGGTCAGCTTCGTTACCGGTGGCGTGCTCGCTCTTGTTGGCTATCTGCTGGTGAAAATGGTACTGCATGTAGCAGGTGGTCTTCTGGGTGTCGTGGCGGCGCTGCTGATTCTGTCGCTGCTGCCACTTACTTTACCCCCCTTTCTCGTCTTGATCTTGCTGATTGCTGGCGCTGGCGTGGTCGGTTTCTTTGGCAGCCGCCTCGGCGACTGGGTGATCATCCTGGCGACGACGCTGGCAGGCGCATATGCGATTATCTTGGGTATGGTCCGGGTATTCCCAAATGCTATGGGAGTAGGCCCGGACTATTTTTCGGCCCAAATCCCGTTCACCGGACCAGCAATGTTGGTCTTTCTCATTTTCTTTGCCATTGGCGCATTGGCGCAGCTTGAGATACGCCGGGTGCGTGGACGGTATGTCAACCTGACATGAATCAAAATAGACTCCCGCGGCTGGAAAACGATCTTGGCTGCGGGAGTCTCGTAAAAATTAGGGATTTTCTGATTGCTCAGAAATCCACTCATGGAGGGCTGATCAGGTAGAAGACCAACGTACCTTCTGGATAGGTTAATGCAAGCATGTTCTCCTGGATGGATGCAGCCATGACCTTTTCCAGCGCTTCCAGAAAACGGGTCTCCTGGATCATCATATCTTGCTCACAGGAACGGCGACCGCCTCTGATTCGGTCGACGGACACGTTGAAACTCCCATCGCCGTTATCGGTAGCCGTATAGCTGCCACTGTAGGTATTACAGCCAGCGAATCCGACTATCTCGCCCTGCAAGAACTGCAGGGTGATCGCTGTTCCGGGTAACAGCGGCTGCCCGTTTATGGCGGAGAGAGTCCATACCGCTGTATCCAGGCGGGCGTCGATCGAGATGCGGGTCGTAGCATTGCTGCTTAATCCATTTTCATCCAAAATAAATACAGTCACTTCAAAATCGCCTGTGCGATTGTAGATGGTCGATACTCTCGGATCTGGCGAGGCAGGTCCATCCTGGCCGTTGCCAAAGCTCCAGCTATATTGGACAATCGCGCCGCTGCCAGGCCGAGAAGATGAAGCGTCAAACTCAACCGGTTCGCCCAGGTAGCCGCTGCGCGGACCGCTGATATTCGCCTGAGGTGGATTTAGTTCGGGCGGGGGTTCAGGAGTGGGCGCAGGTGATTTTGTCTGCGTCGGCAGGGTGGGCGGCGCAGCGGTCGCGGTTGGGGGGATCGGTTGAGCTGTCGCGGTTGGTAAAGCCAGGATATGGATAGGCTGAGTGATCGAAGCATCTTGACCACGCTGGTCGGACACAGTCAGGTTCACAGTGAATGTGCCTGGATTGCCGTAGATATGCTGGACGACAACGCCGCTGGCTCTGCCGCCGTCGCCGAAGTCCCAAGACCATGAGACCAGCGGAAATTGACCGGTCGAGGCAGATCCATCAAATACCACCACCTGTCCGGTTTGGGCTTGAGGGGCAGCCTGAATATTCGCCTGGGGTGGAGAGATTTCCTCCGGACGATTGATCGGTGAGAGCGAGAAATTCAAGAACCCGGCATCGCCAGCCACCTGCAAAGCGGTATCCGCAACAAAATAGCTGCGGGCAGAGCGCAGGATCGCTACCAGCGCGTCTTCCTGCTGCTGTAGTGGAGAGTTGGGGCATGTCCCGCGGCCGAGGTTAATGTTCGAGATACTGATCTGATTGAAGTTGGTTTGGTAGGATCCGCTCAGGTCTTTGCAACCGGTAAATCCAATCAGCGTGCCATCTGGATTGAACAGGATGAATGCCTCCCGCTCGCTGGCGCGACTGCGCGCATCGTTGAAAGCTACCAGGAACCAGTTGCGCCCAACAAGTAGCGGCCGCTGGTCATCTTGTGATTGGGTTGCAGTGGGGACCAGAACGGTCTCGGTGGGCGTCATCGATGGGGTGGAGGTGGATCGCCTCTGCCAGATCGCAGGAAGAAGCAGCGCCGAGATCAAACAAAGACATAATAGCAAGAGCGCTGCCAGCGCTGACGACCGCAGCCCAAACTGGCAGCACACCTTTGCCGACCCAGACGCCTTTCAGGACCTGATGTTGCTCGTCTGCGGCCTGCACTGTCACAGTATAGTCATAGCTCGTTTCATTACCCACCCAAACGCGCCGGGCAGGCTTTGCCTCGAAGTTTAGGCTGGCTTCTTCGTCGCTGGGTATGCTTATCTGTTGTGGCTCTGGCGGCTCAAAAGCCAGGGAGTCTTCAGGGCTTTCCCAGGTCGTCTGGAATGTGGCCGGAACATTGGAAAGGTTATGAATGAGAACTTGAGCTGGCAGATTCTGAGGCGGCTCTGCTGGTTTCAACAGGCTTCTAAATTGGAAAAACGCCGCCACGGTCAGAATACAGTCGATACTGACGCCTTGATCAGGGGCTTGCAAGCTGTTTATTAGAATGCGGAACGGACGCCTGCCGGCGCGAGAGCCCGGGGCGCGTGGAGGTTGCACAACTATGAAAGCTCCCTGAACTTCGCCCGGCTCCAGGCGCACATCCTGAACTGGCGTCGTCACCCAGTCTTCCGGCAGGTCTGCGGTAGCTAATCGGAAGGTGTCCACGCCCAGGCCCTGGTTGATCAGCACCACGGGGATCGCTAGTGGATCGCCCGGAACGACTGGATATTGTAAACCATCCAGCAGTATTCCCACTCGCCCCTTTACTTCGTAACCAGCCACTGTAAGTGTGATAGATGTCTGGACGATGCGGTCTGGAAGGAGGGTGCTGGCGACGCTCAGCCGCAGGTTATACCGACCGGCGTGGGCATCCGGGGGCGCAGGTGGTTGGATGGTCAGCGTGATTTGGCGTTCTTCGCCAGGCTGTAAAACCAAGACGGGTTGCTCGGTCGAGACCCACACCATCGGGATTCCTTCGATAGTGATTCGCACCTGGTCGGTCACTCCGCTCAGATTGGTCAGCATCAGAGGTATTTCAAGGATGCCGCCTGGGGCGATCGAATATTGGTCCGTTTGGGTTGTCAGCTTGATCTTTTCTTGATCAAAATCGTCCATTCTTCCCTCTTCGTCTTTAATTCATCGATTGAGATTTACAAACACTCGCAAAAGCAATTTAAAAACCTATCAAATAGTATAAATGATATGGAAGGAGCAGTTGCCGTATCTTTACGAATACAGATGCCAACTACTCCTTCCTGGACCAAACATGCTCTTCAGTGAAGGATCAAGAAATTATGACGGTCAGTGAAGCCGTCCCGGTCTGACCATTGACATCCACCACGGTCAGGGTGACAACATAGCTCCCCGGCGCAGTAAAAGTATGCTGGATCGTTGCGCCTTCTCCAGTCTTGCCATCGCCGAAATCCCACTTGTAGCTGTTAATTCCGGCTTCGGAGATCGAGGCGCTGGCATCGAAGCTAATTTCCTGTCCCGAAACGCCTTCAACCGGAGCAGTGATCACAGCCGTTGGCGGTTTTGCAATTTGTTCTGTTTCTGCGGGCGGCTCTGCTGTTGGCTCAGCAGGCAATTCTGGGGTTACGGTGGCCGGAAGCTCAGGAGTGACCCCAGGAGGCGGCTCAACCGGGATGACCGGCGCGGGAGAATTGTAGTAAACGAGCATCCCATTTGGAGTGCCAATGACCAACTGGTTGGAAGCCATCGAGAAGCTGTTGGCTGATGCCAGCATTGCCAGGTATCTGGTCTCTTGCTCCATCACGCCCGCTGGTTCGGCGCATAACATTTTTGTCGTCGCTACTGGCCCAATCTGGAGAGCGCTCAGGATCGGAGCATTGTATGTATTACATCCAGATGCGCCGCTGATCACGCCGGTCGCGCCATCCGGGTTGATTGCAAACTCAGCTGTCACTTCGCTTCCCGGCGTCAGTACTTGATTTCCCATAGAGATCATCCACCAGCGTGTGCCATTTAGCGGCGTAAGCGGCCCACCGCTGGTCTGTGGCCCCAGTTCTGGCACGAATGCGGTGAAGCTTAACATTTGTCCGTCGCCATAAGGGATTTGCAGGTTGTTGCCCAGAATACGGAAACTGGTCGCATCATTCAACGCCAGGAAGAATACCAGTTCTTGCTCGGGCAAGCCTGGAGCGCAGCCGGGGTTGTCTGATCTCGCTGGTAAATTGATTTTGATTTCATTCAAGTTAGCAGTATAAACGGCGTTGAAATCGTTGCAGCCGGTGGTCCCAGCGATCAACCCGGATGGAACGCCCGGCTGGCGCATGAACTGAGCGATGAAATCAGCTCCTTCAACAGGCGCCTGGGGATTGTTCACTGCGCCTAGGGCTGTCAGCCGCCACATTGTGCCTTCCAGCGGGGCACGGTTGGCAACGTAGGTCAGGTTACCTGTTTCTGAGGTGATGATCAGGGTCTGGCCAAGCACTTGATAGGTTTGAGCGGTCTCTAACAACTCCAGATAGGTTGCCTCAGCTTGCGCTACTGCCTCGGGACAAAGGATGCGAGTTGTCGCGAAGGGACCAATCGATAGGGCATCTTCTTCAACGGTATAGCTGCCGCGATAATTATTACACATTGCCACACCGCCGAGAATGCCATTTTGTGGCTCGGTTCCGGGATCAAACAGGGCGGTTGTAGCAACCAGACCCAGATTGATTGGTTCTCCGTTCATCATTGCCAGGGTCCATAAAGTGTTCTCGAGGCTCAGGTTGCGGGAAGTGAACACCAGCACACCTTTGCCTGCTTCGTAGCTGATCTCCAAACGAGAGCCGATGATCTGGTAGGTTTCTGCAGCCATTAGGGCAGCAGTAAAAGCCGCCTCTTGTTCCATACCTTGCGAACAGGCCATCAGAGTTGAAATGGGCTGTTTGATTTCGATTTTGCCATTTTCAGCGGTATAACCGGCGGAGAAGTTGTTACAACCGGATGACCCACTCACACGGCCATCCTCTGTGAAAAGCGCTGTAATGATGGTTCCACTCTCAACGCTGGTAGGATTTGCAGGATCTCCTGAAGAAAGCAGCACCCAAATGGTGTCCACCAAGGGCGTCTCCCCAGGCGTGTAAATCAGCTTCTGTTCGACGCTTGAACTTGATGCATAGTAGATCTCCAGCCGGCCCTCGGCTGTGATAGCAACACGCTGTGCGCCTTGCAGCGCAGCCAGCACGATCGCTTCCTGGTTCATTCCTCGCTCACAAGCCATCATCGTGCTGGCAATCGGACCATCCACTGTGAGTAAGTCGCCGTCTAGCTTATAGGAGGTGGAGAAATTGTTACAACCGCCGCTGCCGCTCAAGTTACCGTCTGCGCCAAACAAGGCGGTGACAACCGTACCTTCCTCAACCACGGTTGGATTGGTTGCATCGCCATAACCGACTAACATCCAGAGTTTATCCACCAACTGAGGTACCAGATCAATTGCTACAACTGCTTCCGTTGGCGGCTGGGTGGAAGCTGGCTCAGCGACGGTGGGTGCGGGCGGCTGGGTGGGGATAGCCGTGGGGATTTCGGTTGGGGTCGTGGCAGGTTGGCAGGCTGAAACCAGGATCATGATGATGAGCAACACCCCGCTCCAGACCCTCAAACGTGAGAGGCTCAAGTATTGATTGGATCGTAACATGGTACTATTCCTTTTCGTGGTAGAGTTGATTTGTAGGTTAGTGATTCCCATCTATAACTTGGAATTATACCATCAATTATATCCAATATTGGAAAATTACCGTTTCAGTTCGAAAGGATATACCTGCTTGAAATCTCGCCCGATGGCGACCAGGATTTGGGCGCTGGTCTGGTTGTAGATCATGGACCAGATCGTTCCCTCCTGCGAGACTCTTTCCAAGATTGCTAAAGCATCAAATGGTGTGACCACTCCTGAAGAAGAGGCTAAGGCCAGGTCGGCGGTTTTGTATCGCCAGCAGACCTCCTTAGCTTGTTCCAGCGGGGTTTCAGAGAAGAGGAAATTCGTCGAGATTTGCCATGATTTGCGGCTGCGAGTCAGGTGCAGCTTTCCGCCGATATATTCGGCTATAACCGAATCGCCTTCGGAGTTCGGAAATCAAGTAATGCACGGCTGGACCTTGGCCAAAATCGAGGTTATATTGACCCATCAATGTAATGGCTTCATCTACCGTGCCGGCATAATCCAACAGCAAACGGATGATTTCTAGCGAGTTCAGCGTGCCCTTTTCGGCATTAATGAATCCATCGGAATGCGCGACAGCCATCATCCCTATAGCCAGCCCGTGTTCATTCATCCCGTCGAATGGCAGAAAAGGCGCTCGCAGTAAAGCTTCGCTGTTAGCGGCGGTCAGTAAATCAGTTTCGCGATCAATGCCCAGGTAGGATAGATCTACCATGGAAGCCGAAGCATAGCCGTTCGGAGGATCGGTAAAGAGCAGCAGGATCGGGTGCAGATACCAGTCGAAATTGCGCGCCAGTAGGAATTCGTTTTGTGGGGTGCGGGCTGAGAAGACTGTGCATGCGAATGGCGCAGAAAAAACGTGCATGAACGACTGGTTGAGGACGGTAAAACCCAACTCATTTGCTATCATAGCCTTCAATGGGAATGCCTGCGCCTGGAGGTTCTGCAGGTAGTTTTCAAAGCCATAATCACCCTCAAAATTAAGCGTATAGAATGGAAAGTCGTTGATCTTTTTCAACGAGGAGAGTGTTTTCTGAATTTGTTCTGCAGATTGAGCGGATTGAAGACTTTGGGTTGTTGGGGAGGCCGGTGAAATAGGAGAAGTTGCTGGTTCATCACCGGGGGGGATAGGGGGCGTTTCGGTCTGTGTTGCAGTTGTGGATGGGAAAGCTGTCTGGTAGATAGGGTCCGGGTCCTGGCTGGATTCCTGGATCGTGTTCGGTCTACATCCGCTTGACAGTAAGGATAGAATGATCGGCAGATGGATCAATAAGATATATTTCTGCAGAATGAAGCAGAAACCAATGGATTTCATCTTGCGTCTCATTGTTGAGGCTTGATTACTGACGGAACCCCCGCTGACGGCCATAGATCGAGATAAGCAGGAGCAGGGTGGCGCCGAGTACCATTTGGCGGACCGCGTCAATCATCTGCATGGTTGTGAGCAGGCTGCTGATTAGGATCAATACCAGCGCTCCGGCCATTGAGCCAAAGTAGCTACCTTTTCCGCCCGAAAGTAGTGTTCCTCCAACTGCAACCGCCGCAATCGAAGGAAAGAGGAATGGCGCGCCCAGGCTCAGGAAGACCACGCCGGTATTGCCGACTACCATAAAGCCGCCAAAGGCAGCCAGCGCGCCAGCCAGGGCATAAGTTGCCAGGACCATACCCGTCACATTGACACCGGAGAGTTTGGAAGTTATCCTATTGACACCAATTGCAAAAAGGTTTTTGCCAAAGGTGCTGCGTTCCAGGATCAGCCACATGATGATTGCAAAAAACACATAGATAATGATCGCTCCTGGAATGCCAAAGATCAAGGGGCGGCCGATCACCTTGGTCATAATAGGCGCCAGTCGGCCCTGGGCGTTTCCGTGGTTGGCGACGATTACCAGGCCGGTAATCACGCCAGACATACCCAGCGTCATCACGAAGGGGGAGATCTTTAAAAGGTGATCCCGATCCCATTGAGCAATCCGATGAACGCCCCCACAAATAAGACCGCGATCAAGGCAGGGATGACATGAGTGTCTTTACCCGATACGATTGTCCAGGTCAAAATGGCTGAAAGGGTGACCACCGAGCCAGCTGAAAGATCAATCCCCTCGCTCCCACTGATAATCACCAGGGTCTGTCCGGCTGCAATGATTCCAAGGAAGACCGACAGACGGATTATATTGACGGCTTGATTGCTGGCTGCCGCCATATCGGTTCCGAAGCTATTCGGGAGAAAGCCGCTGAGCACAAACAAAATCACGGCTAATAATACTGCCGCTATGGGTGGCGAGATAGTGAATTTCCTCATGGCTTATTTCTCCGAAATAGCGAGATCACACCTGGAGCAGCCAGGGCTGTGACGATGATCATCGCGTTGACAAAGGTCTGCCACCAGGTATCGATATTAGCGAACGAGATGATGTTCTTGATCACTCCCAAGGTAATAGCACCCATGATGGGACCCGCCACACCCCCTACTCCTCCGCTCATGGCTGTGCCGCCGATCACAACAGCAGTGATTGCCTGCAGGGTCATTGGGTCTCCAATCTGCGGGTTTCCAGATCCGGTCAGCAGAGTGATGCAAATGCCAGCCAGTGCAGCCATAAATCCGGAAATCACGTAGGTGCTGAAGATCACTTGGTTAACCGGGACAGCCGTTTCATATGCAGCCTGAGCTTTGCCTCCGACTGCAAACAGGTAGCGACCGTAGCGGGTTTGGCGCACCAGTATCCAGAAAAAGACCAGGAGTGGAATGACATAAAATGCCCAATGCAATCCAAATGGATTGCTGGTGCGGTAGACTTCAGCGACTTCTTTCGGAATGCCACCGCCAGGTTGCGGCAGAATAAATAAAGCCAAACCGCCAAAGAAGAAACTGGTAGCGTAGGTTGTAATGATCGGTTGCAAGCGCAGATAAGCGATGAAGAAGCCATTGATACTGCCTGCGATTATACCTACCAGCAATACAATCCCAAACCAGAGGAGCGTCTGCTCGACGGTACCTTCCAGACCCACGCGGGTGGCTAACAACGCACTCACAATGGAGACGATGGCGCCTACCGAGATATCAATCCCGCCGGTGAGAATTACGATGGATTGGCCAGCGGTAAGCAATACCAGGGGCAAAAAGACCCGCAGGTTATTATTGATGGTATTAGGTTCCAGAATGGATTTTTGGAAGTAAAAATTGACTAGCAACGCAAGAATAAAAATGACTGCTGCTAGGAGATATGGATATCGAAGAGATAGGTGTTGAAAGCGGGTGAGTTTCATTCGATATTCCCCTCAGCAACGCCCATACTGGCGGCTACCAGGTTTGATTTTGTCAGTGTGGATCCTGCCAGCTCTGCCCGGATTTTACCTTCGAACATTACCAGGATTCGATCACACAAGCCGATCAGTTCTTCATCATCGCTGCTGTAGAATAGGATTGAGGCGCCTTCGCTGCATAACTGTTTGAGCAGGCGGTAAAATTCACCTTTGGTGCCTACATCGACGCCCTTGGTGGGGTCATCTAACAGCAGGATTTTTGGTTTTCTATTCAGCCATTTTCCGATGATCACTTTTTGGGCGTTTCCACCGGATAGGCTATTGACCGGATCATCCAGATTATTCATGACCAGGTTCAGGCTGGAGGCCACCTGATTGCCATCTTCATAAGATCTGCGCATCTGCAGCGGAAACCTATAATTCATCCAGGAGGGCAGCATCAGGTTTTCCAGAATGGAGCGGATCGGTAATAATCCCTCTCTTGAACGGTCGCCTGGGACCAGAGCGATGCCATCCTTGATCGTGTGGCGAGGGTGAGAGAAATTCACTTCTTTGTTTTCAATCACAATCCTGCCGTCATGAGGAATATCGCCAAACAGAGAGAGCAGTAAGTCGCGTTGACCCTGTCCTTTTAACCCTCCCAATCCTAGTAATTCGCCTTCATGCAGAGTCAGATTGATGCCCCTTAACACTTTGGTTTGCAAGCTTTCAACAACCAGCCGGATAGGTTTCTCTTCCTCTGTTTTTTTTGGCACTTCGGATCGAGAAAAACCATAGGCAGACTCTTTGCCAACCATGCGATTGACCAACTCTTTTTCGCTGACCTCTTTAATCATCCCCGCATCGACGGTTTTGCCATTCCGCAACACGGAGTATCGATCTGCGATCTGAAAGATCTCTTCCATCCGATGCGAGACGAAGATAATTGCTTTGCCTTGGGCCTTCCATTGCCGAACCAAATCGAACAGCCGCTGGACCTGGCGACTATCCAGGCTGGCAGTCGCTTCATCCAGGATAATCAGAGTGGGGTCGAAGCTGATCGCTTTCAGAATTTCCACAATCTGCATTTCGTCAGGAGGCAGAGATGCAACCGGAACATCCGAGCGCATAGCAGCCCGGTAGGTGCCTTCAAAGAGTTTTAAGAGATTTTCGGTGCGGGTTTTGATTTCTTTTGCATCAACGAATCCACCTATCCGAAGGGGTTCGCGAGCCAGCCAAATATTCTCAGCAACGGTCATCTGAGGAACAAGGCTGAGTTCTTGAAAAACAGTAGCAATTCCTAATCTTTTAGCTGCCTGCGGGGATGCGAAATGGATAGGTTTATTATCAAGGAGTAGTTGCCCTCCATCGAGGACAACTACCCCATTGATAACCTTGGTTAGCGTGCTCTTACCGCTTCCATTTGCCCCAATCAGCGCAACGACCTCGCCGGTGTGAACATCCAGATTCCCATCTGAGAGGGCGAGGACGCCCCCGTAACGCTTGACGATGTTTTGGGCAGAAAGCGATATGCTCATATTTTATTCTTATTTCATAAAGAAGGTGCTTAGGACTTCTTCTTCGGTCATGATACCGTCGAGCAGGAATTGATCTGGCTTGTCAGCGCAGAAATCGAGCCATTCCTGGAAGTTCTCGCCGGTAACGACGACTGGAACAGGGATGATGAAGGAGGTGCCAAATTGACCGCTCAGCTTGGTCTTATCAACTTCTTTGCCCTGCAGGATATTGATGGCGATGCGCAAACCGGTGGCATTGACGCCAGGGGCGTTAGCGACGCCGATCGATTTCGAAATCGGGCTGGGTCTGCTTGACTTCTTCCCACAGCTTGAGGTACTGGCAGCGGCCTTCGCCGACCATGATCGGCCATTCGGGCGGATTGGCAGCCATGACAGCCTGGAGTGCGCCGATGGCCATACCGTCCTGGGTCCAAACGCCGTCGATCTGACCTGGGAAGCCGGCGAGGAAGTTCGACATTACCTGCTGACCGGTGGCTTCATCCCACTTGCCGGTCTCACGAGCGAGGACATTGATGCCTGGGAAGCCAGCGAAGACTTCGTCCACGCCGCTCATGCGGTATTCATTGGCCGGGTGGCCAGGGAAGCCTTCGATCTCGACGACGTTGCCTTCCTGGAGTTTTTCTGCCAGCCATTTGGCTGAGGTCATTGCCCATTCTTTCTGGTTGTGACCGACGTTGTAGATGCCATCGACATCCAGTTCCTGATCGATAGCCATGACCAGGATGCCCGATTTGATTGCTTCTTCGAGAGTGGCATTCAGACCCTGGGCGTCGCCGGGGTTGACCAGAATGGCGTCAACTTTCTTGCTCATCAGGTTCTGGAGTTGCTGGATCTGCCCAGCGACATCGGTGTCGGCGCTTTCGATAACCAGCTCATTGGTGACGCCGGCTGCCATGTATTCCGCATTGATATCTTTGAGCTCCTGGATCATCTGCGTGCGATATTCGCTGCTGATGAAGGGATTCGAGATACCGATGGTGAATGTCTTTACAGCGCCTTCGGGCTGCACAAAGAATTCTTTGAGGACTTCTTCTTCGGTCATGATACCGTCGAGCAGGAATTGATCTGGCTTGTCAGCGCAGAAATCGAGCCATTCCTGGAAGTTCTCGCCGGTAACGACGACTGGAACAGGGATGATGAAGGAGGTGCCAAATTGACCGCTCAGCTTGGTCTTATCAACTTCTTTGCCCTGCAGGATATTGATGGCGATGCGCAAACCGGTGGCATTGACGCCAGGGGCGTTAGCGACGCCGATCGATTCGAAATCGGGCTGGGTCTGCTTGACTTCTTCCCACAGCTTGAGGTACTGGCAGCGGCCTTCGCCGACCATGATCGGCCATTCGGGCGGATTGGCAGCCATGACAGCCTGGAGTGCGCCGATGGCCATACCGTCCTGGGTCCAAACGCCGTCGATCTGACCTGGGAAGCCGGCGAGGAAGTTCGACATTACCTGCTGACCGGTGGCTTCATCCCACTTGCCGGTCTCACGAGCGAGGACTTTGATGCCCGGGAAATCGGCGAAGACTTCGTCCACGCCGCTCATGCGGTATTCATTGGCCGGGTGGCCAGGGAAGCCTTCGATCTCGACGACGTTGCCTTCCTGGAGTTTTTCTGCCAGCCATTTGGCCGAGGTCATTGCCCATTCTTTCTGGTTGTGACCGACGTTGTAGATGCCATCGACATCCAGTTCCTGATCGATAGCCATGACCAGGATGCCAGCCTTAATAGCTTCTGAAAGGGTGGCGTTCAAACCCTGGGCGTCGCCGGGGTTGACCAGGATGGCATCGACATTTTTGCTCATCAGGTTCTGCAGTTGCTGGATCTGGCCGGCGACATCGGTGTCGGCGCTTTCGATAACCAGCTCATTGGTGACGCCGGCTGCCATGTATTCAGCATTGACATCCTTGAGCTCCTGGATCATCTGCGTGCGATATTCGCTGCTGATGAACGGATTGGAGATACCAATGGTGAATTTTCCGTCGCCAGCGGGTGCAGCGGGAGCTTCGGTTGCGGCGGGTGCAGCGGGAGCTTCAGTTGCGGCAGGCGCAGCAGGCTCTTCGACCGCGGGGGCTTCAGTTGCCTCAGGTTTAGGCGCTTCGGTGGCTGGCGCCGGGGCGCAGCTAACAACGAGCGCTACGAGCATGATCATGGTCATAAAAGTCATGATCCATTTGCTCAAACGATGTTTTTGTGACATTTCTTTCTCCTCCAAAATACGTGAATGTGGGTTATTAATCTAAAACATCCGACTTTTGACATGAAATGTATCGGTATATAGATTGGGCCTAATTGTACACCTCCTTTTTAAAACTGGCATAGAATTGGTAAATATTTTTATGAATGCGCTGTGTCTCGCACTCGCTGAATCATCTCGCCCGTTTTCTTATCTTTCAGAATGAGCTTGGTTTTTCCGTCGGGCATTTTCTCTTCTTTGATCAGATAATGATCGTCATCATAATCGACATAGCGTTTTTGATCGGCTGCTTTTTCTTCACCGCGCCAGACATCCAACTGGACTGGTTCCCACTTCTTTGTCTCTGCTGAAAGATAGCAGGCATCCATGATGGCGTTAACAATATATCCGTCATAGAAGGTTTCCATAGGCTGCACCCCTTGATCGAGGGCGTTTAACTGGTCAAGGAACATATGCACATAGCCAAGGGCATTCGCTTCATCTCCGACGGGGAACAACCAGCCTTTCTCGCTCTCTGCTTTTTCGGCTACATACCCGTGTTCGCCAACGGAAGTGAACATCTCGATTCCTGTCCGCAGCCAGTGATTCAGCCAAATTGTGCCTTCGGAACCTGAGACTTCATCCCGCAAATCCATGCCGCCTCGAAATGTCCAGCTCACTTCGAACTGGCTGATCGCGCCGGTTGAATACTTCACTAACCCAACAGCATGGTCTTCCGCTTCGATGGGGTGGACCTGGGTATCCATCCAACAGACGACTTCCACAGGGCGGACCTCTTTACCGATGAAGTTGCGCCCGATCTCGATGCAGTGACAGCCCATATCCACGATAGCACCGCCGCCCGATAGCTCTTTTCGCAAGAACCAGTCGGAATGCGGTCCAGGATGGGCTTCTCGCGAACGGGTCCACAGAATTCTGCCTAAGGCGCCATTCTTAACCGATTCGATCGCCTTTAGGGTTTTGGGAGTGTAGACCAGGTCTTCCAGATAGCCGCCAAACACCCCGGCTTTCTCAACCGCTTCCAGCATTTCCCTGGCTTCAGCGGCGTTGCGACCTAAAGGTTTGGTGCAAAGGACCGCTTTTCCGGCTTTTACGGCGGCTAGCACGCCTTCTTTGTGC
The DNA here is from genome assembly GCA_963788145.1 of uncultured Chloroflexia bacterium. Taxonomy (GTDB): domain Bacteria; phylum Chloroflexota; class Anaerolineae; order Anaerolineales; family UBA4823; genus UTCFX2. The sequence goes on from CAWBFQ010000003.1 coordinate 93,387, forward strand.
AGATAATTCGGCAATGCTACGACGACAAGATCGGTTTCAGGGTCATTCACCGCTTCTTCGATGCTATCTGTCCATTTTGGGATTCCATGGCGTTCAGCAAAATCCCTGGCTTCTTCCATCTTTGAGCCGCAGATGACCCGGATTTCATCCCGGCTGCGCATACTCAACAATGTGGAGGTATAGAAATTTCCAATAAAACCAGCGCCTAACATGGTGATGCGTCTCATCAGATTTTCCTTTTCTTATGAATGGTATATTTGCCGCCGAAGCGGTCAATATCAACCGGTTTTCCAATTCGGGCGACTGGAACCGTTTTAGGATCTTGCCAGGAAATGTTGTACATATGATCTCGATAATGTACGAACATTACTGGCTCAAATTATATAAAATTCGTTGCATGTTGTCAATAAGCAGGATTGACAGACAAAAATAAACTCGATATAATTTAAATGTCCGTACAATAATTGCATTCGTGTATTATCCCATACGGGATGAAAAATTTCCTGTCTACAATTATACAAGAAAAACTCTAATCTGGAGCTGTTTTTATTTCGATATCTAAAGCATTCCAATTCAGGATGGAGATGGCATGTCACTTGTAAAGCCCGATATCCACATGCTTAATATATCGGCGGTGGACACGAGCAAACCGTTGCCCCTATATATCCAGATCATCGGTCATTTGAAAGAGATGATCCAATCAGGCATGTTACAGCCAGGAGCTATGCTGCCTCCCGAGGTGGAGTTGAGCAAGGCTTATGGAGTCAGCCGTCAAACCATGCGCCAGGCGATCTTGCGGCTTGTAGATGAAAATATCCTCGAGCGAAAGGCTGGTCGCGGAACTTTTGTCGTATGGCAGGAAAATCGTCTAAAATTCTATTTGGATCGCAGCTTTGCCCAGCAAATCATCGAGATGGGCATGTCGCCGCATTCAGAGGTTTTAAAGGTGACCACTGGAGTCATTGATGCAACCTCACCAGAGCCGTTGCATGTTCGAATAGGTGCAAACAGTCTGGTGCTTGTCCGATTGCGATTTGGCGACCAAACGCCCATTGGTATCCAGTATACGACGGTTATCACCAACCGATGTCTCGGTCTGGAAAACCACGACTTTAATCAGGAGTCTCTATACAACATTCTCTGGATGGAATATCAACTGCCTATTAAGCGCATTGAACAGATCATAAGTGCGGTCAATGCAGATGATTGGCATTGCTCCTTGTTAAAATATCCTACCAGGCGCAGCCCTGCTACATGTCCGTACAGCAGCGTATCTGGATGACAGCGAACCGATCGAAGCATCTATCAGCTATTATCGGGCGGATAAATACTGCTTTTCTACCACCCATAAATACTTCGACGACGGTCAGGGGAGAAAAAGTTTTTCAATTCGGTCAGTGGATGATTAAACCTTGAAGGGAGAAAAAAGATGAAACTGGGTGTTTATACTGTCTTGGTGGCTGATCGCAGCCTGGAGGACACTCTGCAGTACCTGACTGCGAAAGGAATTTACGCGGTCGAATTGGGATCTGGAGGATACTCTGGGACTGCGCACGCAAATCCAGATGAATTATTGCATGATCAGCAGAAATTGAGCGCAATGCGTGATCTATTGAAGAAATATGATACAGAGATCAGTGCGTTGAACTGTTCGGGGAATCCCGTTCATCCACAGAAGCAGATTGCCCTGAAAGCTCACCAGGATTACGAGAAAACCATCCTGCTGGCAGAGAAACTGGGGGTGAAGAAAATTATTACGTTTTCTGGCTGTCCGGGTGATTCTCCTGGCTCACAGCTCCAAAACTGGGTGACCTGTTTTTGGCCTCCCGAAGTGTGGGGCAAAATCCTGGATTATCAGTGGAATGAGGTCTTGATTCCATACTGGCAAAAAGCGATCAAGTTTGCAGAAGACCATGGCGTAAAAGTATGCATCGAATTGATCGTGGGGTTCTGTGTCTATAACCCTGAAACGCTGTTGAAATTACGGTCTGCGGTGGGGGATAGCCTGGGGGCTAACCTGGATTTGAGCCACCTTTTCTGGCAAGGCGCAGACCCGACTGAAGTGATCCGCGCTCTGGGTCCAGCGATCTTTCACTTTCATGCCAAAGATACGCGTGTAGAGCCGTTCAACGCCGCCAGGAATGGGGTGTTGGATCCCAAGCATTTCAAAGAAGGCCTCAACCGCTCCTGGAATCATTGTACCGTCGGATACGGGCATGACGCGTCTGGTATGGAAGGATATCATCCGAACCCTGCGGATGGTGGGATATGATGATGTGATCAGCATCGAACACGAAGATCCCCTGATGTCAACAGATGAGGGATTGACCAAAGCGATTGACTTTCTGAAGGGGATCATGATCTTTGAACAAACGCAAGGGATGTGGTGGGTATAAACTGCTACCCCGGATTAGTGAGCCATTCTTGAGGAGAAGTGAAATCATGAAATTCAAATTTGGCGTGATTGGAGCAGGTTCGATTGCCAGGAAGCGGCATTTACCTGAATTGCAGGACAATCCGTATGCTGAGATTGCAGCCGTTTGTGATACCACCCTGGAACGGGCTAAGGAAATGACCGATTTGTATGGCGGGAAGGCTTTCAAAGATTACCGTGCCTTGATTGCCATGAAAAATCTAGATGCTGTCATTGTATGCGCCACCAATACCACCCATTCTGAAATGACCATTGCAGCCTTGCAAGCTGGAAAGCATGTGATGTGCGAAAAGCCAATGGCGACTACGCTCGAAGAGGCGCAGGCGATGATTGATGCGGCGGAACAGAGCGGAAAATTCCTGATGATTGCCCACAATCAGAGGCTGGCGCCAGCCTGCATCAAAGCCAAACAGATTCTGCAATCCGGAAATCTGGGCAAAGTGCTGACATTCCAAACCGTCTTCGGACATCCTGGTTGCGAGTATTGGGCGATTGATGCTGGTAATACCTGGTTTTTCGACAAGAGTATCACCGGTCTTGGGGTGATGGGTGATTTGGGTATACATAAAATTGATCTGGTTCACTGGCTGTTGGATCAAGAGTTTACTGAAGCAGTTGCAATAGCCGGAACGTTGAACAAACGCAACGCCAAAGGCGAGATGATCGATGTAGAAGACAACGCGATGTGCCTGTTAAAAACTGACCTGGGTGTGTTGGGTACAGTGACGGTGAGCTGGACATATCAGAAAGAGGATAATAGTACGATCATTTATTGTGAAAAAGGGGTATTGCGAATCTACGCCCATCCAGAGTATCAACTGATCGTGGATTATTCCAACACGGAAGGGGAATTCCACAAAGTGGGTGAAATACCGACCAACGTCAAACAGGTGAAATCCGGGATTATAGATTGTTTTGTGGACAGCCTGGTCACGAATCGAAAACCGGAAATATCTGGAGAAGAAGGTTATAAAGCTCTGCAGACGGTGTTGGCTTGTTTTAAGGCTATGGAGACCAAGAAAGTAGTCCATATTTGATAAAATCGTTATGTTGTCAATTAAGTACCATCGAACCAACACAAGAGATTATGGAGACAAGACGTCATGGATAAAGTAGCTGAAATTGCAAAGATGATCGATCACTCCTTGCTTCACCCGGCGTTAACCGATCAGGAATTACGAGATGGTTGCGAAGAGGCTATGACCTATCACGTCGCCACCGCTTGCGTGAAGCCATGCGATGTCGCACAAGCTGCGGTTTATCTGCAAGGATCCGATGTAGCAGTTTGTGGGGTAGTCGGCTTCCCGCATGGGAACAGCGCAATCGAGATCAAAGCCCTTGAAACGGAACAGATCTTGCGGGATGGGGCGGTTGAAGTGGATATGGTCGTAAATATCGGCAAGGTGCTGAGCGAGGACTGGGACTATATCGAGAAAGAAATCCGCACAATTGCTAAGATTGTAAAAGACCACCAGGTTATCTTGAAAGTCATTTTTGAGAATGATCTGCTGCCAGATGATCATTTTAAGATAAGATTATGCGAGATTTGCAGCAAGTATCCAGTGGATTTTGTCAAGACATCCACCGGCTATAATTATGTCAAGGGGCTCGATAATCAATATTCTTATCAGGGTGCAACAGAACACGACCTCAAGCTGATGCGGGAGCATTCTGCGCCGCAGATCCAGGTCAAAGCGGCCGGCGGCGTTGGTAATCTGGATGCGATCTTGAAAGTCAAAGCGTTGGGAGTGACTCGGATTGGCACAAAGGGAACCCGCAAAATTATTGAAGACGCCAGGGAACGGTTTGGTGGTTAGAATTAAGCCCTTTATTGGAAAGTATTCATAAATTTGGCGATGCGGATCTCACGAAGGAGTGATGTGTGTTGATAAAGTCTTGTATGATTGGAGTTGAAATTGGTGGTACAAAACTCCAGTTGGCGATCGCAACCCCGCAGGGTAATCTTCTAGAGATTCGCCAGGGGCGCGTCGCGGCAGAAAATGGCGCTCAAGGCATTTTAGAGTGGCTGCGAAAGAATATTCCCATGATCGCTGACCATGCTGGGGATATGGGTTATGTTCCTGCCGCGCTTGGTTGCGGTTTTGGCGGTCCGATCGATACCCCCAACGGACGCATTCTGAAATCGAACCAGATCCAGGGTTGGGATGATTTTCCGCTCAGACAATGGCTTGAAGATCAATCCGGGCTTTCAACGATTATGGCGAATGACACCAATGCCGCTGCCTGGGGTGAATATTGCCGCGGTTCGGGCCGTGGGACACGCCACTTTTTTTACACCAATATCGGCAGCGGGATCGGAGGCGGCATCATTATCGACGGCAGCCTGTATGATGGACAGGGGCTCGGAGCTGGCGAGCTTGGCCAGACTTTTGTCCCAGATTGGACTTCCTCCCGCGGGGGCGGCGAAGAAAAATTAGAAAATCTGTGTTCCGGGTGGGCGATTGAGAAAAGGCTTCGCTCGGCGCAAGACATCCCATCGTCATCCATATTATTGGAACTATGTGAGGGGAATAGGAGCTGTATCGATTGCGAATTGCTCTATCGGGCTGCCAGCCTGGGGGATGATTATTCCCGCGCAGAAATTCAACAGGTGGGCTGGACGATTGGAATCGCTCTTTCGAACATGTTGAGCCTGGTCAACCCGGAGCGGATCGCAATCGGCGGAGGCGTTTCCAACATGGGCGAGCTATTATTAGAACACATCCGCCTATCTGTCAGGGAGCATGAATTCATCAGCAGCATGGGGCATTATGATATTGTTCCGTGTGAGTTGAAGGAATTTATCGTCTTGGTAGGGGCGGTTTTACTTGCCAAACAAGTAGCTTTATAATGAAGCAAGCAGACCGAGACGAAAGCCCACTCTGGGTTGTTTGCAATGTATCAATCATCCCGCAAATTGGAGAGCAGTCAATTCATCATGGAAAGCCCGTACAATTTTTTGCCCGATTCACAGATCGAGATTATTCATCCAGATATCCAGCGCGGTAAAATCCGCTATGCCCTGTTCGATTTCGATGGCACGGTGTCATTGATCCGTGAAGGCTGGCAGGGGATTATGATCGCGATGATGACCGAAATCTTGATGGAGACCCCACAGCACGAGGAGCAGCCACAGATTCAAAGAGTGGTGACAGAGTTTGTCACTCGTCTGACTGGAAAACAAACCATTTACCAAATGATCCAACTGTGTGAGGAAATCTCCGCCCGCGGTGAGTGAACCGCTGGAACCAACTCATTATAAGAAAATATTCAATCAGCGTCTGTCAGATCACATTCAGAATCGGATCGCCGACTTGAAATCTGGCCGGGCAAGTCCGGAGGAGATGACTGTGCCGGGTGCTTTATACTGGCTGAATATCATGAAAAAACACCAAGTGATTTGCTACCTTGCATCTGGCACGGATCATCCGTATGTACTGGATGAAGTTGAGTTACTCGGATTGACTGAATATTTCGACGGGATTTATGGCGCTCAAGAAGACTACATCAATTTTTCCAAAAAAATGGTGATCGATCGCATCATCCAAACGCACAACTTGCACGGCAGTGATTTCATTGCTTTTGGGGACGGGTTTGTGGAGATCGAGGACTCAAAATCGGTTGGTGGAATTGCTGTCGGGGTTGCTTCGGATGAGAAGAATCGGCTCGGTATTGATGGATGGAAGCGCAGTCGCTTAATTTCTGCCGGCGCCGATATCATCATCCCCGATTTTCGGGAAGCGGAACGGCTAGAAGAGTACCTTTTCTCACGGATGGCTTTTATCCGCAACCATAAGGTGTGAAATGCCCTATCCACAATTTGATCGCTTGAAATTAAGTATGAAACCGCTGCGTGAGCGCCAAAACGACCTGAATTTAGATGTTTTGATCCACCCGGATTCGCCATATCAAAGGGTAGCTCAACCAGACCTGGACACCCTCGCTAGGCGGATTGTAGTAGCCCGCCAGCAGGGTGCGCCGGTGGTGGTAATGATGGGCGCGCACGTGCTGCGCCGAGGCAATTCACCTCTCTTGATCGATCTGATGAAACGCAACCTGATCACTCATATTGCCATGAATGGGGCAGTCGCCATACATGATTTTGAATTTGCCCTGATTGGCGAAACAACAGAGAGTGTGGCGAGGTACATCTCAGACAGGTCAATTTGGTTTATGGACTGAAACCGGAGGTATTAATAAGGCAATGCTGACTGCTGCCCGTGAGCAGATTGGGATGGGAGAGGCGATTGGGCAAATGATCTCCGAAGGTGATTTTCCATATCGGGATATCTCCATCCTGGCGCGAGGATACCAGCTTCAGGTCCCGATTACGATACATGCCTGTATTGGTCAGGATATTATTCATGAACATCCCAACCTGGATGGGGCAGCGCTAGGCGCCAGTTCGTACACCGATTTTCTGGTGTTTGCCGAGACCATCCGCCATTTAGAAAATGGCGTGCTTCTCAATATCGGTACTGCGGTGATGGGCCCAGAGGTGTATCTAAAAGCGCTATCCATGGCTCGAAATGTTGCTTACCAGGAAGGTAAAACCATTGCACATTTCAGCACGGCTGTTTTCGATCTGCATGATCTGGGGCCGGATTTTCATGTGGAAGCGCCGAAAGGAAGCGCAGCCTATTATTACCGTCCGTATAAGACCATCCTGGTGCGCACTGTGCAGGATGGCGGCGAGAGTTTTTATATCCAGGGGGATCACAGCTTGACCGTACCAAATTTATATCACCGGATTATTGAGCAAATTGGTTAGGAGTGGGAAGCGTCCATGAATAAACAGCGGTTGGAAGAAATCCTCTCAAAGCTGCCTGATCTTCAGATCATAGTATACGGGGATTATTTCCTCGACTATTACCTGACCCTCGATCGCTCGCTAAGTGAACCCTCGCTAGAAACCGGGCTGGAAGCCTACCAGGTGATTGAGACGCGTCAATATCCAGGTGTAGCTGGCGTAGTCGCGGCGAACCTGCGTTCTCTGGGTGTCAATGTGCTCGCTCTGGGATTAGTAGGGGACGATGGCAACGGTTATGACCTGCGCAAGAGACTGGTTGAAGATGGGATAGATGTCAGCGGGCTGTTGGAAGCCCCTGGATACGCTACTCCTACATATCACAAACCCATGATGCGCGAACTGGATGGTGAGGAACATGAGTTGAATCGGATGGATGTGAAACCACGGTCTCCGCTGGCGGCTGCCCTGGAGGAGCAAATGGTGTATCAGATTCGCCGGTTTCTACCCACTGCAAATGGTATGCTGGTGGTGGATCAGGCTCGCAGTCTAAATTGCGGCGTGGTCACAGACCGGGCGCGGGCAGAGCTTGAAAAGATCGCCCTCGAAAATCTGGATAAGGGCGTTGAAAATCATCCCATCATTATGGCTGATTTGCGCGATTTTCTGGATCGCTTCAGGTCGGTTATCCTTAAGGCCAATCTGAGCGAAGCCATGCGCTCTGCGCAGGTCACCATGTCAGCTGATGAGGGCGCGATGCAGTGCGCCCAACGTTGTGGGCGGATCCTCTCCGCCCATACCCATCGTCCGGTAGTGATCACACTTGGCGACCAGGGGATCTACCTGTATCAAGGCGCCGAGCAGGCCGAAATCGTGATTCCTGCCATCCCGGTAGATGGGCCTCTTGACATTGTTGGAGCCGGAGATAGTGTCAATGCCGCTGTTGGAGCGGCATTATGCGCTGGCGCAAGTCTGGAGGAAGCTGGTTTCCTGGGTAATCTTGTCGCTTCAATCGTCATACAGCAGATCGGAGTGACCGGAAAGGCAACTCCGCAGCAGGTGATGGAGCGCTATCAGGCTTATTATTGATCAGCCGCGTTTCGAGAAAGCAGAATCGAAGGCTTGCGCAGAGGGTAGGAAGCTGTAGCGTTTTATCATCGCCAATGCATCTTGCGCGCCCCATTCACGATCCATTCCGCTGTCCTCCCACTCGATGGTGAGCGGTCCCTGATAGCCAATCCGGTTCAACGCTCTGATGATTTGATCCCAATCAATATCTCCATGTCCGGGAGAGACAAAATCCCACCCCCGTCTTGGGTCGCCAAAATTCAAGTGCGAGGCCAGGATCGAATTCTGGCCATCCAGGTTCAGGTGAGTATCTTTCACGTGCATATGAAAAATACGATCTGGGAAGTTTTCCAGGAATTTTACCGGGTCCACAAACTGGTGAACCAGATGGCTTGGATCGAAATTGATCCCAAAAGCGGGATGATCCTTGACTGCCCGTAGCGCTTTGTGCATCGTGTGGATATCATAGGCAATTTCGGTCGGATGGACTTCTAACGCAAATTTGACCTCCAGGCTTGCAAATGCATCGAAGATCGGGATGAAGCGCTCTGCAAAATCCCAGAATCCAGCCTCGATGGTTTCATTTGTGGTCGGCGGCCAAAAATAGAATTTGCGCCAGATGCTGCTGCCAGTGAAGGCGGTGATCACATTAACATCCATCAGTCGGGCAGCGCGGGCGGCATTCTTCATGTGCTCCGCAGCGCGCTGTTGTACGCCATCTGTCACTCCGTTGCCCCACACACTCGCAGGAATGAGCGCTTTGTAGCGCTCATCCTGAATATCGTCACAGATGCATTGACCAACGCTGTGATTTGAGATGGCATAACACTGCAAACCATATTTTGCCAGCAAATCTTTTTTATCCTTAGCGTAACGGTCGCTGGAAAGGCAGGCCTCGATATCAAAATGGTCGCCGCCGCAACCCAGCTCTACCCCTTGATAACCCCATTCCTGGAGTTTGCGCGCCAATGTTTCCAATGGCAGGTCCGCCCATTGGCCAGTGGTAAGAATTATCGGTCGGGTCATTGTTTTTCCTTGCAAAACGCTATTTCTATACTTTCAGATCATTTCAGCAGACCAGGCTGCAACGCCCAGGATACCGGCATTCAAACCCAGGTTGGCGATGGTAATTTCCACTTGTTCAGCTGGCATCATAAACACCTGCTCACGGATCTTGCGCCGGATCGGATTTAGCAATAGGTCGCCCGCGCCGGCTACGCCCCCGGCTAAAACCACCTTGCGTGGGCCGATGGTCACCAAGATATTGCTGATGGCAATTCCAATCAGTTCACCAACCGTCTGGTAAATTTCATTGGCGACTGAATCCCCCTGTTGAGCAGCTTTGCAGATCAGCTCGGGGGTAATTTTATTCAGGTCGGATTCTGCCAGTTCTCCCAGGACAGTGGTGCGGCCTTGCAGTACAGCTCGTACACCCAGCGCTGCGATGGCTGGGCCAGTGGCATAAGCTTCCAAACAACCGCGCCCCCGCAGCCGCAGATCGGTCCGTTCATATCCACACATTGATGACCCAACTCACCGCCAGTGCCGCCGATGCCCAGGTGCAGCTTGTTGTTAATAACCAGGCCTCCACCTATCCCTGTCCCCAGTGTGAAGCAGGCCATCGTCTCCACGCCTCTACCCGCGCCGAACTTCCATTCGCCATAAGTAATCGCACGTGCGTCGTTTAGAATAGAAACCGGCAAACCGGTCTTCCCCTCGATGAAAGCGCTCATCGCGACGTTTCGCCAGTTGCCTGGCAGGTTGGGCAAGAAGAGAGTCACACCTTGATCCAGGTCCAGCACGCCGGGGACGCCAATACCCACGCCGCCGATATCCCTTACTGAAAAGCCGCCAGTGCGGATGGTCTCCAGGATTTGATCGGCTATTCTGGTCATTACGACCTTGTGACCGGCGCGCCCGAGTGTGGGGATCGTGCTTGAATAGATCACACTCCCATCTTCCAGGTTGACGATACCAGTCTTGATGTTGGTGCCGCCCATGTCGATTCCAATGTAATAGGTCATTTTGAAACCCAAAGACGTCTGGGGTCTTAGGGACCCCAGACGTCTTAATTAGTTATTTTATATAAGGCCGTAGTACATCGCGCGAAAGCAGAAATCCGCGTTTCACCAGATCCTCGGTTTTCTCGAAAGCCCGATCTTCATGTTCTATACTGATTACATAATCGTAGCCAGCTTTGTACAGGGCGCTGATAAAACGATCCCATTTGATCTCACCCAAACCAGGCAGACGGGGGATTTGCCAGCCCATCCCTTGTGAAAGCGCTCCATTCTGATATAAGCCCTCGTGGTCTATCTCCAGGTCCTTAGCATGAACGTGGAAAATACGGTTGCCAAACTCAGATACAACCCGTTCATAATCGATCATTTGCAGAACCAGATGAGAAGGATCCAGGTTAAGACCAAAATTGCTATCAGGTATAATTTCCCACATCTTTTTCCAAATGGCGGGTGTGCTGGCGAGGTTATTGCCGCCCGGCCATTCGTCATAAGAGAAGATCATGGGGCAGTTTTCGATCCCGATTTTTACACCATGATTGGCGGCAAATTTAACGATCGGTGGCCATACGCTGGCGAACTCTTCGAAATTGGCTGGGACGGTTTTGTCTTTATCTTTGCCAATAAACGTCCCAACAACCGGTACTTCCAATAATTCTGCCGCCAGAATCACTTTCTTTAGGTGATCAATAACGCGGTTGCGATACTCCAGGTCTGGATGAAGTGGATTGGGATAATAACCTAATGAAGAAATCCCCAACCCCTTTTCCCCCAGCATGGCGCGGATCGCATCCGCCTGAGGTTTATCCAGGTTAACAACATCGATGTGGTTCACACCGGCATAGCGCCGGTTGGCTTTCTCAAATGGCCAGCAGGCAATTTCAAGGGTCTCGAATCCGTTAGCTGCTGACCATTCGGCGGTCTGTTCCAGCGACCATTGCGAAAAAGCAGCGGTAAATAAACCGAGTTTCATTTCATCCTCCAGTACAGGTTAATTGAATCGAATCTTATTCGCCGACCTCACACCAGCGACTTTCTTTGGCCGACTTTTCAATCGCTTCACAGAGCAACATCTCGTAGTGACCATCTTCAAAGGTGGGGAAGTCGGGTTTGGTCGACGCGTGATTACCGGCGCGAATGTGTTGGTAGACCCTCCCGATCAGTTGTTTGAACGTGTCCGGGAATCCCTCCTGGTGTCCTCCAGGGTAGCCTATGATCAGGCGGACATCAGGGGCGACCAGGGATGGATCTTTCATCAGGATGCTGTTGGGCTGGTCACGATGCCCCAACCAGAGATCGTTGGGGTGTTCCGAATCCCAAGAAATGGAGGATTTCGCCCCATCAATCTCGAAAAACAGGCGGTTCTTGCGGCCAGCGCAGATCTGAGAAACAGTGACAATCCCGCGTGCCCCGTTTTCATAGTGCAACAGGATCGAGGCGTAATCTTCTGTATAGATGGGTTGATCGATGTAGTCCTCCGGCTTAAGGATCTTTCCAGAGAAAGTGTCCACCGGCTTGGCGGGTTTCTTGCGCGTCGGCAGGAAAGTCTTGAACTCCGCGAAAACCGACTCGATCCGTAAGCCGCTGATGAAAGTCATCAGGTCGAGCCAGTGGGAGCCAATGTCCGCGACCACGCGTAGCGAGCCACCTTGGTCTGGCTCCAGTCGCCAGTTCCAATCCGTTTCAAATAACAGCCAGTCTTGTAGATATGAACCTTGCAGAATATAAAGATCGCCTAATTCGCCGCTCTGCACCATCGACCGGGCTTGTTGTACCAGCGGATAAAAGCGAAGGTTAAAGTTGATGGCATTGACAAGCCCGGTCTCGGCTGCCAGTTTGACCAGCTCTGCCGATTCTGCGCTGCTCATTGAAAGCGGTTTTTCGCAGATCACATGTTTACCGGCTAATAACGCCGCTTTTGCATGCGCAAAGTGAAGCAGATTCGGAGTGGCCAGGTGGACAGCTTTGATCGATGGATCGGCGATCATAGCTTCAAAAGATGGATAGGCCTTTTCGATTCCCAATTCGGCTGCTTTCTTTTGAGCAATTTCATAGGTCGCTTCAGCCAGGCCGATTACCTGGATATTATTCCGCCTTAGCCCTTCCAGGTGAGCCGGTCCGATAAAGCCTGTACCGGCGATGCCAACGCGCAGTTCTTGATTTTCGGTTTGGGTTTCCATATTTCACCTCGGATTGATGGGACTGTTCAGGATCAACCTGAGCAGTCGTTCTTATGATTGTTTTAATTTCTTGAAATCATCCAGCATGGTTGCGGTGGTGGTCGCTCCAGAGCGAGTGACGCCAGCATCGATCATATCCAACAACGCAGGAAGGGTGCGCACGCCGCCAGCGCATTTCACCTGAACGCGCGGGCTAACGGTTGCGCGCATCAATTTGACATCCTCGATCGTCGCTCCCGAAGGGGCATAGCCGGTAGATGTTTTTACAAAATCGGCCCCTGCTTCTTCGGCAAGCTGACACGCTCTGACCTTTTGCGCATCCGTCAGGTAGACGTTTTCCAGAATCACCTTGACCAACACGCCCTTGCCTTTAGCTGCTTCGACTACCGCCTGGATATCGGCGCGAACAAAATCGAAGTTCCCGGAGCGTAGCGCTCCGATATTCAGCACCATATCCAACTCAGTCGCGCCATTGGCGATTGCGTCTTTGGCTTCAAAGACCTTGACGGCGGTAGTGGCGCCGCCGTGTGGGAAACCCACAACCGTACCGACGGCCACATCCGTCCCTTGAAGCGTGCGAACACAGAGTGGCACATCTGCAGGCTTAACGCATACCGAAGCCACATGATATTTCTTTGCGATTTCACAACCAGCGATCACTTCTTCTTCGCTCATTTCGGGTTTTAATAAGGAGTGATCGATTACTTTGGCCAATTCTTCATAGGTGATTGTTTTACTGCTCAATTGCTTTGTCATAATGATTACCTTCGACCTCCATCGAATGTTGTTGAGTAGTCGCTTTATTTCAAGGGGGCAAACCATAAGTCAATTGGGTGGGCAACCCCTTTGGGTTGGAAAGGCATCTGCACTGTCTGACCGAGGCCAGCAGATTGATAACCGGCATAGAGCACTTCCTGGACAAACCGGCCATCCTCACCCGTGACTAGACAGGTTTCCTTACCGCGCACACAGCGAGCAAAATGGACCATTTCCTGGGGGAATCCATAATTATAAAGTTCATCAAAGACCGGGTAGGTCCATCCCTGGGTGGAAGGCGCTTTTTCAACGGCGTAGCCATACCCTTTTTCACTAAAGGTTTGGAGCGCATTCCCCATCAGCAGGTTCGCATAGGTTACGCCTTCGCTGCCGTAAACCTCGATGCGATCATCCATCCCGCCCCGTTTTGCCCAGCTATCTTCAACCAGTCCCATCGCCCCATTTTCAAATTCCAGGATGCAGATGCTGTTATCGTCGCCTTTCGTCTTATCCGCGTGAACCAGTGTCCCCATGTGGGCAGTGACTTTTTTCAGCCTTGGCCGATCCAGGAACCAGTATACAAAAGCGATCCCGTGGCAGCCCATATCCATAAACACCCCGCCTCCAGATTGGTTGACATCCCAAAACCAGGAAGCATGCGGGCCAAAATGCTTCTCGCTTTGTTTTACCAGGTACACATTGCCGAATGCGCCTTGATCTGCCATTTCCTTCGCCTTGACATATTTTGGAGCGAAGAACAGTTCTTCGGCATACATCAACAAAACTCCCTGTTTGCGGCAGGTCTCGATCATCAGATCGGCTTCTTCCAATGTCATGCAGAGCGGTTTTTCGCAGACTACGTGCTTCCCGGCATTGGCAATATCGACGGTCATCTGGCAGTGCAGCCGATTTGGAGCGGTAATGGTCACCATCTCGATATCCGTCTGTTTTAACATTTCTCGATAATCGGTGTATACATTTGGAATCCCAAATTTCTTGGCAAGGTCGGCTGCGTGGTCGGGTGTGGGCGAGGCAATCGCTACAACCTCTGCCTCATCCGGCAAAATTTTGAAAGATTCCGCATGGATCGTTGCTTCAAATTGCGAGCCGATGATCCCAACTTTTACTTTTCCCTTATTCGCCATGTTAATTCTCCTGGTGGTGGATAAATTGAAATATGCTCTGGATCAGTTTCGCTGATGTTTAACCTTTTTTGAGGAAACAGAATCTTGGAAGACTCTTGGCTTAAACCTTGATGCCATAATATCTCCAGAAAAGCAAGAGAAATGGATGGACCATCCAATTATAAAAGACAACTGCGGAAAATTATACCCTTTGAGTGAGTATAAGAAAATCTGTGATCATCTCTTTCAGGATGATTGAATGGTTGGATTCCATCCAGGTCTAGTTTTCGCAAAGCTTATTGAAATTGATCAAAAGAACTGGAAAATAACTGGAAATTGCGAGATTTTTACCAAGCGACATTTTCATCTTAGGTGTAATCTATAAATAGGATAAACCACCTTCAAGAAAGGAGAAGACCATGGAAGAAATACTTGGAGTATTGGCTTATGGAGCAGGCGCTCTCTGTCTTGGCGCTGCGCTGATCTTGGGCTTCTTGTTCGCCCTCGGGGCTAAATATGGCGGTGGTGAGCTGGAAGGTTGCTTAGGAAAGATCATCGTTTCCGGGATCATCATCTTGGCAGGTTTCTTCTTCGTTCTAGCTGTCGGCGCTTTGTGAGGCGTCGGAAATCGATTAGATTGAGGTCGGTGAAACCCCATGGGGTTTCACCGACCTTTTTATTCTGAAGCGAGTTGGATCGGATATCAACCCTGGTTGCCGTCCTCCAGTTTGAAACCTACCCCGCGTACGGTCTGGATATAACGTGGATCATCCGGGTAAGGTTCGATACCCCTCCGGACGCGTTGGACCAGTGAATCCAGACGCGTTTCACTCACTCCCTCGCCTTCTAATTTCGTCTCCTCCGGGTAAAGATAGCGACTCAGTTCATCACGTGTGCAAACCCGAGCGCGATTTGCATCGAGGAATTCAACAAACTTGTACTCCAGGCGGGTTAACCCACTGATTTCGCGCCCTGCTACATTTACTACTCGGCGTTGGCGGTCGATCGATAATTGAGCGCCGACCGGCGGGGATTTCTGCAATAAATAGGACAGGAACAACTGCGAAAAAATCTTCTCTTTTGTTGCCCAATCTCCGCCGACCAGCTTCTTATTCCGCAGCGAGATTTGGGCCTCATTCTTGATATGGTTGACTCCCTGTTGAGCGAGAACGATCAAGGCTGCTTGATCTTCAGCGGGTATGCTCATCCAGATACGGTTGCACTCATCTTGAACCCGAAGATCCATCGAAATTTGGGACTCCCATTCATGCGGAAACTCCTGATACAGGTGGAACACAGCCCGGATTAATCCAGGATGGCCCCCCGTTAAGGTCAGGATTTTTTGGATGGTGGCATCATCCAGCGTGAGATCATAACGGGCGGCGATTCTTACCAGCATCTCCCGTCCATCTGCCAGGTTGTACGCTCCTAGCCACAGGGTATTATCGCTCAGAAGTTCTTCGAAGGATTCGATTTCGTTTTGGTTCTCTCGGAGCATATTCAGCGGCCGGCGAGTAGCAACCACATACATCAGCCGGGTTTTATTTTCATCACGGATCGCTCGCAGGGCGGCAAAGGTTTGGGCTGGCAGCGATGCGGCCAGTTCATCGAAATCATCCATGAGCAGCACCAGGGTCAGTCCTGATCGGCTGCAGAGGATGGTAATCGCCCGATCCAAATAGCGCATAGCCATATTCATCATCGCCGGGGTGGATGCGCTCTGGTGCAGCAATGCCACTTCCTGCCGGACCTCAGCATCGACCGAGCGCTTCTCCAATTCGATCACTAATTGGTGCAGAATCAATTCGTATAAACCCCACGGGGTTCGTTCGATCAGCTTGTTGGCATCGATATAAGCAAAAAGCGAATTCTCCCAGTCCTTTGCGGCCTGGGTATGTAAGTAGCGTAGCAAGTTAGATTTTCCGACGCTGCCAATTCCAATGACGATGCAGGAATTGCCGGCGTGCAATGTTTGAGTGATAGTGTCTTTTTCCTTAGAGCGAAAAGAGGATGGAGGGGCAGTCTGAGCCATGTGAGTCCTCATTATGGGCAGGGAGTAAAAGATCCGACACGTATGTAATAAATCATAATGATCAGAGGAATGGATATCATACAAGCAATTAAAGCGCGATAACTCCAGAGGAGCCATTCCAGCTTTTTTCTGCTAATTTTGCTGAATTGTGCTGCGATGGTATCGCTTTGGTCATAGGTGGATGTTTCTGTTTCCACCTTATTTGCTGATTGTCCGCTCGCGTCTATAATATTGGGGCTTCTAGTATTATATATGCGTGGAATGAATACTTGGGTTGCAAGGATAAGGCTCAATAGTGAGAATATTACAGGTACGCCAAGGATAAGCATAGTTGATCCAGCAAAAGCATTAATGAATGCTTGATTGAAGGAAACTATACCCCATAAAAGGGTCAATAATAATGTGTTAAGGGTGATCAACTGTTTAGCAGCTTCTTCGCATTTTTCTATCGCTTTGACTGGCGCCTCGCGCTGCACTTTGTACCAATAACTCTCTTCTTCATCATCGTTGTCGGCATTGGGTGAAGTAGTCATGCTATGATCTCCTGTGGTGTCTTAGGTTTTTTCTTATGTGGAGGTGAGGTATTTGGGGGTTGCTCGCTGATTGGATCCCAATTTCTTGGCGGCCATGGGTAAGGACCGACTTCGAGACGTCCACAGATTACAGAGCCTAACAAGAGCGCCTGATCGTGTTGGTAACTATCCGGCTTGGAAAGGCAGGCGACAAAGATGGAATTGAGCAGAAGCCCCCAAAGATACTCATTCATATCATTGAAGTCCATCTGGTCTGTAGCGATTTTTCTTAATCCCTGTACAGTGAGGAATGCTTTGTAAACTGACGGATTATTTTTTATCCTAGTGGTCAACAGTAAATATGCTTTTGCATCCTCGGGCATGGTGGCGATAATCGCGAGTTCATATAATAAGGAAAAGTCTGAACGCGAACATTTGAACATTCGGGTGATAATATCCACTTCAAGTTCGGTAGGATCACGCAAAATATGACCTGGTTTCGTTCGCTCGAAATCAATAGGCCAACTATACCCCTCTCCAACGAATAGATTATCGCCGTGTAAGTCGCCATGGGTGACCGCTTGTTTAGCGTCGAAAACTTCGCTGCGCTGCCAATTATTAGAAACCCACGTGATAGGGTTCGGTAGCGCCATTAACAATCCAGGGAAACGGATCACTGCTTCATGATTAGGAAACCTCGTGATGCGCTCATCCAATTTAAAAATTTTATTGTATGCTTGGTAGAGGTTATTATCTTCTAATTCAGTTCGCTCCTTATAAAGATCGCCCCACACCTCTGTGAAGTAATGATTCAAAGGTTTGATTAATTCGTCGTCGAGGCATTGAAGATCGGAAACACGTCTGTAAGCTTCAGTAAAGGTTTTATGGTGCCTTTCGCTCAGGAATCGATAGCGAACTGCTCCTAATTCCCAAAATGAAGGTGGACGATTTTCTTTCTTAAAAATCGAAAATTCATCATCAATTTGTGCATAGAAAGAACCTTTAAGATTGTGATTTACATACTGAGTGTAGTTTTTATATTCTTCAACAATATTGTCTATGGGAGCTAATTTTATAACGGTGGGTTGAATTCTCTCATAGGTTACCTTAAAAACCATCGACCTTCCACGACTGACCGGTCTGGGACTTACCGAGCTCCTTCCGTAAGTGTCTAGAGGCGCAATTCGGATGGATGGACTGTGTGGGAACATACCACAAATTAAATCTTCCACAACTTCTGGAATTATCGTCATATCCTTACTGGATAGTTTCGTTGCGATCGCTTGAGCGCCGCCGATCTCTGCAGAATATTCGAGATTTATCTGACGCATAGATGCGCAGGTTTTTGAGAGCGCATCTCTAATCTTCTCTACCAGTTTTGCCGGATCCCCGTCCTTATCTGCTGCGCCAAACGCCCCATATTTTAAGAAAAGCCTGATCTGTGATATCTGTCTTTAGATAAGCAGAATATAGGATACATTGAGCATCACCCAGATCTTCCATCAACGTGAGTCCAAGCTCATCCCGACTATCATCACCCAGCAGGCGCAGGTCGATGATTGCGACATGGGGACGAAGAAAACGAGCAATTCGAATAGCCTCTTCGATCAGTTTTGTTCCTAGTCCTACTGGCGCTTCGATTTGACAGTCTCCTATCCCCATTGTCCCAATTAAATCCTTTAGCTCCTGACATTTATCTCTATCGTCATCGACAATAAGAATGCGCGGGGCGGATTTGAGGGTCATTTGTTCATCTCCTGTTTGGATACCATGTCATTAAGCGGCTTTCGCAGAGGTAATCGGTATCTTCAAAGCGAAACAGGCGCCTTTGCCTGGGCAATTTAAAGATAAGGATGCTGTGCCGCCATAAAGCTGGATCAAGAAATCTACCAGCAGCAATCCGACCCCTTCTCTGCCATCAGGTCCTATGATCGGTTGTTTGAAGAGATAAGGCGCTATATTCGGATTGATCCCAGGGCCGTTATCTGACACTTCGATGATTACGGACAGGTTATCTACCCGGCTGCGAACCCAAACTTCCCTGTCGGTTTGCTCAATTGGGAAGGCTTTGGATGCATTGGTCAGCAAATGCCGCAGCAGGCGCCGCAACCAGGGTTCATCGATCGCTGCCCTGATCTGCCCGCACTTCAAATCATCCAAAAAGACAACCTGATATTGGGCCCGCAAACGTGCGGTTTTCTCATTTCCCAGTTCGCTCCGAATGGTTTGATCAAGCAGACAGGGATTTTGAATATTCGCAGGCTCTCCCGGACGGGGTGGTGATTTTGGGAGCACCGGTTGAAAGAGTTGTCCGGCGTATTGATCGATGCTATCGAGTTTCTCTTTGACCGCGATGGGCAAATCTGACCGTTGGCGTAGCACATATAAGGGTAATCGAATGTGCCCGGTGATATCTTTGAGATCGTGCATCACCTCTGCTCCCCAGGCGCCCATCACAGCGATGGTGTTTGAGCGCCTGAGTTTGTCTGCCCTTTCGATATTCTCCAGTGCGATTACTGCCAGGTCTGCCAACATCATCAATGCATATTTGTCATCTTCGTTAAAACCGTCCGTCTGGTCGGTCTCTACATCCAACACCCCGATCACTAAATTTCCTCTAATTAAAGGGATTGATAGCTCGGATAACGAGTCATCCCGATAAGGGATATACTCGTCACGTTTTTCCCTAACATCCTTCACTAAAATGGGCGTTTTCTTGGTTGCAGCCAAGCCCACAATCCCGATTTTCCCATCCGCTGTTTTTTGTGGATCAATCGAGCGGCGGTCTTCCAAAGCGACTTTCAAATTAACAAGAGCTTCTTTTGGATAAATACCCTCAAAAACCAGGTCATCTTCATATAGGCCATGATAGGTTGCGATCGTGGCTTTGCGCCCAACCGCTGCGGTCACTGCCTCGACCGCTTCTTCAAGCAGATTATCCAGCACTGCTTTACGCTGTAAATCGATGCTGGCGGTGATGACTTTGCCAGCTTTGTAAACCGCCTCCTGGTGTTTGCGCTTTTTTTCGACCGCTTCAAATAAATGAGCGTTATGGATCGCCAGGGCGGCCTGAGTAGCGAACAAAAGAAAGGCGCTTTGCTCTGCCAGGGGGAATGGGTGATCATTGCGATAATTGATGAATAATACGCCCACCCGCTGTTTTCCAATCAACAAAGGGATTCCCGCAGAAGATCGAATATGTTCTCTGACGATAAAACCGCTCTCGCCAAACTCTGGATGTGTCATCGCGTTGTCTGCAAAAACGGGTACTCCAGCTTCCAGCAGGCTGGTAAGTATGGGTGAGTGAACCACTGAACCGCATTTTTGAATTACAACCGAGTCATTTAATGTACCTGCAACAACCGGCGCTTGCAATTGATCTTTTAGCGGGTCAATTGGGAATAAGATGCTGAGGTCGCAGCCTAACGCCCGCTGCATGTTCTCCACAATCGAACGCAGGGTTGCGGCTGAAATCTTCAACTCTGGTCAGGATTTCCTGTCCTGCCTGCCATAACCCTTTTTGTAGACGGACGTTTTCTTCCGCTTCGTTGTACCCCAGGTTCACTTGCAGCGCAATCCCGGCGAACTGGGCCAGGAATTCCGAAATGCGCAAATCATCCGGATCGAAAGAGGCGAAACTGCTGCTCTCAAGCGCCAACATACCGATCGTCTCCTGGTCCTTCAAGGCGCCGGGGATGATTGGAGCGATGATCAGCGACCCAATCGCAGGATGTGCTTTCAGCAGGCTTTCGCGATATTCGCTTTTCTCGGAATCCAGGGTCATGTAGGGCTTTTTTTCTGCTGCGACCTTATCGAACAATCCACTGAAGGAAAGCTCAAAACGGACACCTTTAGTCCTAGATTTCTTTTCAAAGCCTGCTTCAGCAATGGGGGAAAAAATCTGGCGTGCGGGATCCCAGAGCAGCACTCGACCGCGTTGAGCTTTTGTAATTTTCATCGCCTGGAGTAAAATGGGTCGCCAGAAGGTTTTGCTGCTTCGTCTCCGCCCGATCAAGCCGGTGATCTCACTCATCGCTTGCATGGCGCCATGTTCTTTCTCACCCCTTCTTAGAAGTCGAGCCTGTTGGATTGTGACTGCAGCCTGGTTTGCAAATAAGCGAGCAGTATCGATCTCCTCTTCCGTAAAGAAATGAGTTCTCCGGTTATTTAAGAACAGCACACCTACCTGCTCACCCACTTTCAATTCAACAGCCAGGAATGATTGTACCTCTTCTCGATCTAAGAATTTACCTTTCTCGATCCGGCCGATTTCAATCTGTTTCTCCCGGTCCCAACCCGAGGAAATATCATCCAGAATGACCACGCCGCCTTTTTGGAGCACCCGTGCGCTCATGCTGTTTTTAGCGTCGCGCCATTTCGGACGTGCGGTTTTGTATGGCTCGGATAAATTATAGGCGCCAATATTGGCGACATCGTATACATTCAGATCTGGATCGAGGGGATAAATCACAGCCGAATCGGCGCCGGTCACCTGGCAGGCCAATTCGGCAATGTAATCCAACAATGGACGTGCGTTTCCACTCGCCAGGCGTGACATCCGCTCGCCGACTTTTCGCAGGCTATCCAGCAGGATAAATCGCCGGCTGGTAATTTCGTGCGTGCGAAAGCGGTCGATCAGCACAACAGCCTGGTCGGTAATCGATTTTGCCAGGTTGATTCTGGTCCTGTTGAACGGTCTGCGATCCCAATGACGTCGTTCTCCCAATGTACAGAATCCGAGGGTTTTATCACCCACCCGCATGGGCAGGATGAGTATCGATGCGAATGGCTCTTTGATTTCAAGGATTTCCTGAACGTGATGAAGGACATACGCATTGCCGAGTCTTGTGTCTGGCTGGAATACCATCGGTTCTGGAAGCCTGGTCAGAGCCAGCATTGGTTGGATAGCCTCAGCGGGGAGTTTCTCGTTAATTCTGGGCTGCCATTCGAACTTCGGTTCGGAGAGGCATACACTTGCAGCCGCAACCTCGAGGGTCTCGCCATCCGATAGGATGATATGAGCAAAGGAGACGTTTAATCCACTGACGATCAAATCTGCCAGCCTCTTTAACCCAATTGCCAGGTCATCTGCCTGAGCGATGTTCTGGATCGCCTCCATAATGATTTCCAGTTCGCGGCGAGCCTGCTGTTCTCGCTGATAGGCATTTGCATTTTCCAGAGCTGCTGCGGCATGGTTGGCAAATCGTTCTAACAGGTTGATTTCGTTTATTGAATAAGTGCGCCCATCTTTCACATCATGCACAACCAGAACGCCCAGGAAACTGGATTTTGAATAAACGGGTACCCCCATTGCTGCTGATAACCTCTCTGAATCCAGATCCCTTCTGCGCTGCTCCCATTCAAGATATCGATCCACAGACTTAGGTTTTTTTGTCCGATAGACTTCGCCGATGATCCCGATGTCTTTGGGGTATTCTTCCCCTTCTTTCTCAGAAGGCAGACCAACACTGGACTCCAAAATAAAAACCTCTCTGATCGAATCCCAGAGATACAGGCCGCCTCCCTGTGTGTTTAACAGCCTGCAGGCGTGCTTGACCAACGTATTGAATAATTCACCCCGATCCAGGCGGCTGGCGATATCGATAGCAATCTGGTCCAGGGCAGCCAGTTGTTCTTCGCGCTGGTGGCTCTCGTGATAATGATGTGTCAGAGCAATGGCGGAAGCGCTTTGATTGGCAAAGATTTGAGCCAGATCCAATTCCTGCTTATTAAACACTCGTTCCTGGTTTTTAAGATACAGGTTGAGGATTCCCACTAATTGGTTTTCCTCTAACAATGGGGCGTTTAACACCGAAAGAAGATCCTCGGATTGGTATAGCAGCAGATTCCCATATGGAAATCCATGTAAGTTGGTATTGAGTTTGGGGAGAAATTTACCATCCACGGTGACGGCTTGCAGTGCATTTGGGCGGGTGATTCTCTGCTGATCCGCATATGCCTGGCTTAACCCCTGGTTTGCCTTAATGACCATCTTCTTCTTTTGCTCATTCCATAGCATTAGACTGACGGCGTCGACTTGGAAAACCTCTCTTGCTTTCTTGACGATATGGTCTAATATGGCTTGTTGGTCCAGCGAGGCGCGTAGCACCGCCGAAGTATCCAGCAATCCAGCCAGCTCAAGAGGCGCGCAGTTCCGCATTACGGATAGCGATGGCAGCTTGGTTGCCAAAAATCCCTGCAAGCTCTTCTTCGTCAGCCCCGAATTGTCTTATCCGCTTTTTGCTGTATATGTTGAGAGCGCCAATCAGATGGCTGCTGGAGCGCAAGGCCACCGTTAAAGCAGAAAAGAGCTGTTCCTTCTCGATTAGATCCCGCTCCCCATAACCAGCGGTCTTCAAGTCTGAAGTAACAAATGATGGTTTATCTCCCAACCTTAATAAAATCCCCTCAATAATTTTCGCAGGGATTTTCAGCGATGCGACATAATCCTGTCCTAATCCGCAACTGGCTCGAATGACCAGGTTCTCGTGGCTTTCGTCCCATAGCATCAAGCTGGTTGCATCGGCCTCGAAAACCTGCGCTGCCCGTTAAGTCACCAATTCCAGCAGCGGTTCCAGATCCTGCTCGGCGTTGATTTCAGCTGAGATTTCCTGGATATGCTGCAACTCATGTCGGCGTTTCTCTCCAATTCGCATCCCGAGCAGAACTAATTCCAGAATGCTATCTAGCGCCATCCGGTCGCTTGAGACATACGGACCCCAGGACGGATCTATTCGATTGCAAATACCCAGGATTAATAAGCGATAGGCAGTATGAATTGGCGCTAAAATCGCTGATGAGACCTTCCACGATTCCAAACCTGCAATATACTGCCCTTTTTCATCTTCCATTACCTGGAAGATGCGAGTTCGATTGTTTTGAAGCACTGTTAACAACTGGGGTGATACCTGAATGGACTGTCCAACCAGATCATTCGCCGGGTGAACCGCCAGGATTTGGAAGGAGTTCCCGCTTGCTCCGGGCGCTCCCAGAAAGGTAAAAGCGCCTCCCAGGGCTTCTGTCAGGTGCGGCAACAAACGCACAATCGCAGGCTCAATATTCTCAAAACCACTTTTTTCCATCGCCCGCATTTCCTGGCGGGCAAGATCCAGCGCCAGGAGAAGTTTTTGGTAGCGGTTCGCATCTCTCCATAGATCAGAGGCAGGTCCGAAGAATTCCTCATTCATCGATTATCTCTCCGCTGGCAGCAGATTCAGGATTTGGTTGAGCAAGTTTTCCAATCGGTAGGGCTTATCTGCTTTCTCTATAGTTTTTGCGATTTCGGGTGGGATTTCTTCGATCGCGTTTTCCTGTATGGCTGATAGCAAAATGACTGGTACGTCGGCTTGCGTCCCTATTTTGCTGCTATACATACCGGCTCGCAATCTCTTGATGAATTCCACCCCGGTCATTTTCCAGTTCACGCCAGGGTACTGAATGTTTTCAATCTCGTTGCCGTCATTCGAGTAGGATTTTGGTTTAATCATCAAATCTACCAGGATCAAATCAAAGCGTTCAACCATCAATATTTCTGGCAGATTCACCGCTGCGCTCAGCTCCACATGCCAGCCCAGGTCTTCAACCAGATATTGCTGCAACAACTGCATGGTCTCAATATCGTCATCGAATAAAAGAAGCTTCCATTTTTTTGTTTCCATTTTTCCTCCAACGGAATTACAATCTCTCCAGTAAAGAGAGGTTTTGAAGGGCGACTGGAGAATTATTTTTGGCGAACTGGGATGGTAACGCTGAAGATCACCCGGTAAGCTCTTCCCTCGCGGCGGGTGATATTCGTCGGCTCTGAGCTTACTTGGATTTCGCCCCCATGCGCTCGCACGATCGCCTGGGCTTCCCACAACCCGAGGCCTGAGCCGCGCACTCGTCCAGCGCGCAATACGGATGTCCCGCGTGTTCCTAGCTTAAAGACTTCTTGGATTTCATCCTGGCGAATTTCCGTACCAATATCATCTACCTCGATTGTAACAGTAGACTGATCGATGTTGCCATGCAGGTTGATTCGTGACCGGATATAGATTTTTGTGTTCGTGTATGAGTACTTAAGAGCATTATCGATCAGATTCGCCAGCGCAATCGTAAGACGGGCAATGTCGACGTTCGCTTCTGGCAGCATCTCGATGCTGTTGTCTATGATCACATCTTTGCCGATGTCCCTGGCGCTGTCCGCAAATCCCGTTGCGCAGTTTTGAACCAATACGGAGAGCGGATAGCTTTGGAAATGGCAGTCTCCTGGTTGAACAGAAAGGACATGACCGGCCAGCGTTTCTTGAGCGCTGTTTGATAAATTAATGACCATATCTTCAGCCTGCCTGAGATACTTCTCGGTACTTAGAACATCTAATCCCCCCGATTTATGAACCAATAACATCATCGCCCGGCCAATCTGGTTATTGATTGGCGTGAGGGCTGTTTTGAACTGATGAGTGAGCAGTTGAGCAGTGCTCTTCCAGCGCTTTCGTTCGTCCTCCAGGTAGAGTACTTCTAGGCCATTCAAAGCATAAAGACCGATGGTATTACCCAATTCAATCAGGAAACGCCGTTCAGCTTGCAGATCAAGCTTTTCTGCAAAAGGTCCAAATACCAATACACCCCGGTAGCGGTCGCCCAGGCTGCTGGGAACGATACAGGCGGCGCGCATGAAGACGCTGCTTTGATCGCCTCGGATGCCTCGTTCCTTGGCAGAATGGAGCAATTCTTCCATGTTCGCCTGGTGCAGCGCGGACGTAAATGTAGGAAACCCGGCTTTTTTCCAGTTGAAATGGGGTGTTTTATCCGTTAATGGGAGCGCGATCCCCGCCTTGGCCTGCAGACGCAGAACCAAATCGTGTTCCTGGTCGTTGCCAAAGAATGCCATAAACTCGCAACGGCAAAAACTGCGAATTTTTTCCAAGATAGATTGTAATGAATGCTGCAATGATTCCCGGCTTAACGGGTTTGCCTCGAGTGTTATTTGTCGCAACTCATCCAGAAATTGCTCCTCCCATTCTCTTTTCTTCCTTTCGTACTCTGCTTCAGCTATCCTCTGGACGTGTTTTGCTTCGCGCGCCAAACGCTTTGCTGCATCGGCGGGCAGAACCGGTAGTTGATCTGCCAGTTGTAACAGTTCGTCGGCGAAAGAATCTGGAAATTTTTCTTCAGGGTCCGAACCTGTTTGCTGGAGCGCCTGGATAATTGCCTCCTTACCATTTTCCGGCTGGTATTGGCCAGAATAGGCGACCGCCAAAGGATGGTCATGGATGCAGATGAGATGGGTCATGTCAATTAACCCCCGATGGCAATAAAATTCTCGAAATACTTCTCCGGTCTGGTAATATTGGTCTATTGATCTAGACGCCTCTCGAATATCGCAATCTTTGCATAATTCATCTCGGCGTCTATCCGCGCGATAACGGCGACAGAATTCTTCATAGCGCTCTTTTTCGTTGAATGACTCGATGCGCTTGAAATTATTGGTAGCAGGATCATAATCCATCACCGTCAATGGTCGTTTGAGGCGTTCACTGCACCCAGATTGGATAACAGCCAGTGTCTCAGGATCGATAATGTCACTGATCCGGGAAGGGATGAACGGCCAGCGATCCTTCTTGAACATATGTGCTCCTTCTGAGCCAAATGTGCTCGAAGTAGATGTTTCTGTTTAAGTGATTCTATCAAGCAAACAGAAGAACAACCTGTCAGGAGAACATCATTCTTCTACCAATTTCCTGGCAATTCTATCAAACCTCTTTTACTCATAACCGACCGGCGCATTGCTGCCGCCATCAAGCGATCGAAATCCGGTTTCGGCCTAGTTTCTTCAATTCGTGCAACGATCTCCCTGCCCGGTCCAGCAAGCTTTCCAGATCGCTCAAATCCGCTGTTTTCTGAGCCACACCAATGCTCACAGTGATGCCGGCTTTTCCATACTCGGTGGTCACTTGGATCATTTCGATCCCGCTGCGCAGGCGCTCGGCCACTTCAGCGGCCTCGAAAAGCTCGGTTTCCGGCAGCAGGATCACAAATTCCTCCCCTCCATAACGCCCAACCAGATCCATCAGGCGTGATTTCGAGCGCATACAATCCGCCACCAGCCGCAGGACCGCGTCTCCAACCCGATAGCTGTAGAGATCGTTAAAACGTTTGAAGTGATCGATATCGATAAAGAACGCGGTCAGCGCACGATTCGAGCGGTTTGCCCGCTCCCATTCATGCCGACCCATTTCAAAGAATCCGCGCCGATTATATAAACCAGTCAGTTCATCCACAATCGCCAATTGCTGAGTCTCGCTGTACAGCAAGGCGTTTTCAATTGCCACACTTGCCTGGGTCGCCAAACTATGGGCCAGTTTCAGTTCCTCTTTATTAAAGAATTGCCGACCGACATCTCGGCACAACATCACAATCCCAAACGCCTTTCCTGCACGGCTGCCAGCTAATGGGAGGACCAACAGCGCTGCAGCCTGGCATTGCTCCAGCAATTTTTTCTCTTCAGGAGTGATTGCTGGCGCTTCACTGGATAAAACCAGCGGCGCCCGGTTTATGAGCACATTTTCGAGAGTCGGATAGTCGCTCAGGAGAAGAATCTCTGCGAAAGTATCGGTTGGGGAATGGGAGGTTTCGTTCCGCTGACCGAAGCAGGTCGCCACTTGGTCGCTGGCGGGATGCCACTGCATCACCATGCATCGGTTTAATACCAGCGCGTGGATCATATGGTGAACAATGGCTTGGTAAATGGCTTCGAGATTAAGCCCGGACGCGAAATCGCTTGCAGCCGACAGCAGCAACCGCTCGATTTCAACTCTGCGTTGCAACTCCTCGAAAATGCGAGCGTTTTCAATTGCCACTACGATCTGGTTCGCAAATGTGATTAACAGTGACTTATCCATCTCTGTCAACGGGCGCTGTGAAGAGGATTCAACGTTCAGCGTGCCTAAGACCTGTTCGCCTTTGAGCAGCGGCACACAAATCTCACTTTCGATCCCGTCGGCGGCGCAAAGAAAATCTGAGTCTTTACTTACATCCTGAACAAATTGGGTCTGGCGGGTTCGGACGGCGCGCCCCGATATCCCTGTAGCGATCGGGACGGATGAATAGACCCTTTCTTGTGGATAGGCTATCTGCGCGCCCAAAAATAATTGATCTCCATGTAGTAGGTAGATGCTCACCAGTTGATATCCAAATGTATGGTGGAGCACAGCGACCACGGTTTGGAAGATCTGGTTCAGATCTAACGTTGATAAAACGGCTTGAGACACCGACTGCAGCGCGCTCAATTGGTCTGCCCGTTGGTTTTCCGTCTCGAATAACTGCATTCTGGCCAGCGCCAGCGCAATCTGCCCGGCAGCCAGTTGGGCAAGCGCCATATCGTCCTCGTTAAATCGATGATGCTCGCTGAAAGAGATCAGCGCAGCGCCAAGTTTGCGCCCGCTGGTGATTAATGGGATCGCCAGCATCGAGCGGGTTGGGAGAAGAGCAGCGATCCTTTGGCTTATATAAGGCGAGTTGATGACATCTTCTACTGCCAGTGCTTGTCTTGTCTCCAGCACAGATTTTGTCAGCGTCTGCTCGCCAGGCTCTGGAAGCAGCGATAGATAGACGGGACGCATGCTTCCGGATGCAGTGCTGGGGATGGCTCGTTGGTGTTCTTCGTCCCATAAGGTCAGGTACGCTCCTTCTGCTCCGAACAGTTCCCCCAATTTATCCGCCAACATCTGCAGCAGCTGTTCCAGATTGGACGCGGACAGGGCGGCGGTAGTGATCTCCAGCAACAGTTCCATATGGCGACGGTGCTGATATTCTGCGTCCAGCAATTTGCGCTCATGAGTGATGTCGTAGAGCAGAACCACTCGGCCTTGCAGCAACCCCAGACTATCTCGCAGGGGAGAAATGCTCAGGTCGTAGATCCGCCCTTCATCGCCTTCGCCCAATTCGATTTGACTATGTGTCTCCAGCGTTTGTTCAAATGGGCGTCTGGTTTCCTCAATGTTCAGCAGGTCAAAAATATTCTGCCCGATGATTTCCTGGCCTTGTTGGAACCAGCGCTTCGCCAGCGGATTGAGATCAATCAATCGGTTCTGCATGTCCAGAACCAGGATTCCGGCTCCGATATGATTGAATAACACATCCCGCGCCAATGGAGACAAGTCCAGGATGTGGAAGCGAAAGATACCCCACCAGATCAAAACGCCGCTCAATGTAAATCCAATCGGCGTCAGGTCCAGCCCTGGCCAGGGGTCCCGGTTGAAGATATATAGAACGTTTCCAAACCAGGGCAGAGTTGCGGCAGCAACCAGCGCGCTAACCTGGCGCCGATACAACCCGTGCGATCCGATAGCAAACTGGATCAACAAAACCGATCCGCTCAGCATTAAAAGATAGACATAGGCTGTGTGGATCCAGAAAACTGGACCGTGACCATATAGGATGGGTGCGCCAGGAGCAGTTGAAACCGGCGTAAAGGAATTCCAAACTAGAAAATGCCAGTCATTGCTGGCGGTGAAAATTAGGGCCGCCAGTGGGATCGTCCATAACCCGATCAACCGGGATCGCGTGATCCAGCTCTCCCTTTGACTGTAACACAAGGCGAAGAGTAACCATAATGGCCCCAGGCTGACGATCCCGATGTAAGAGATTTTTGACCAGGTAATTTTTTCTACCAGGGTGGTTGAGCCCAACTCAAAAGCAGCCGCCAGGGCGTAGAAAGCCACAGCAGTCATTAAGAGCATAAAGTAGTAACCGCTGGTGGTCGAACGCTGCCGCCAGGCAAACGCAGCAATCAGCGCGCAAATCATCATTGCGCAGATCATTATCACCATTCCAATTACTAGCGTCTCGTTTGAGGTCATCGGTGGATTTCCGGAATAAATGCGCCTTAATCTGGTTTGGCTGACTTCCTATTCTAACATTAATCAAATTGAACAGGTTCACTACAACTTAAATCGATAAGACAATCTAAAATTAATGGATGTCATTGCGGTATGCATTGGATCATGGACACATGTCACTGCTTGCAGAAACCGGTCAGCATTGGGTGGAATTATAATTGGCCATTCTCTTTTCTTAACAGCCTGTTGTGCGAAGCAATCCCGACAGTTTTCCGTCGCCTGGTTCTGGATAGGCTGCATCTAGACGCGATCAATCATGACTAGTAGAGTAGATTAACAACCCTAATTCAAATCTGCGTCTGCGAATTGATATGCAAAAAATTCTATTCCTGTGGATAGAAATAGATGTATACTTATTAGGTAACGGCTCGTTGAGCGGCAATTCAACCTTTTATCAAGATGAGGAGAAACGCCCATGGTCATGCCCGTGATCCAATACGCCCCCGAAGAATGCGCCTGGTGTAAGGGGGAGGGTAAGTTCGGCGAATACCACGACATGTGCCTGGTTTGCGGTGGACAGGGTAGCGTGATGGTGGCTCAACCTGCCCGTAAGTGCCCGCATTGCGCTGGCAGCGGAGTGATGGTGGCAGGAGAATTCGAAGATCGCTGTAAAGTATGCAGCGGGAGTGGTTGGTCACACGTTTTCAAGTCTGGCTCAAGCTCGCACTGATCGCCCCTAATACCCGCTCCGGTGAAGCTGGCAGCCTGCGCACTCGTGTCCCAATTGCTCGCCCAACCGCATTCAAGACCGCCGGCGCAGTTGGCATAATGGCGGCTTCTCCCAGCCCTTTGGCGCCGAAAGGTCCGTGATAGCTGGGCGCTTCCACCAGAATCACCTCCAGCCTGGGGAGCGAATCCACCATCGGGAGGATATAGGTCGAGAAACCGGTCGAGAGCCCCGGCGTGATCTCTTCGATCAGCGCGGTGCCAATCCCCATCAGAATAGCGCCCTGGATTTGCCCAACCGCATCGATCGGGTTAATCGCCTTGCCGACATCGTGGACAGCAATCACGCGGGTTACCCGCGTCGCTCCGGTTTCCATGTCGACGATCACCTGGGCTGCCTGGGCGCCGGTGACGAACAAAGGTAGGTACTCTGGGCGGCTCTCCTGTGGAAATTGCGGGCTGAGATCGAACACTCCCATCATCCGGCGAGATTTTCCCAGCCGCTCGAATTCCTGCGCCACTTCCTCCAATCCCACCTGGCGCTGCGGATCGCTGAGAGCGCTCAGTCGGTCATCTTCCAACAGCAGATCGGCTGGATCGTTGTCCAACAACTCTGCTCCCACTGCCAGGATTTCGCTCTTCAAATTCTCCATCGCCTGCCTCACCGAGCCGCCAATGAAATAGGTCGCCCGCGATGCGCCCTGGATGCCGCTATCCGGCGTCAAGGCGGTGTCGGCGTTCACCAGTTCTACCTGAATGCGGTCTACGCCCAGGACCTGCGCGGCGATCTGCACCATGGCCGTTTTGCTGCCCTGACCATAATCCGGCGCGGAGCAATAGAGGATAAAATGACCATCCTGAGCCAGTTCAGCCCAGGTCTCTACCCGCAATGAGCCCGATTTGCCGAAGCGGTACCACATCCCGGAAAATCCCACTCCCATTCTTTGAGATCGGTTTTCCCACCCCGATTTTCCCGCCTTGCCGTTGAATGTCTGCATCTCGGTCAATAGCTCATGATAACCGGGCCGGATGGCCTCCAGAACTTCCCGATAGGCCAGCAATTCACCCAGTGGGTAGCCGAGGAAAGAAATCTGGTCTTGCTTCAGGCAATTTTTCAGGCGCAATTCGAGCGGGTCGATCTGTAACTGCTCGGCCACCTCATCCAGGCTGCACTCGACAAGGAAGGCGCTTTGCGGCGAGCCGAAGCCGCGAAATTGGCCGCATTTAGGGGCGTTGGTATACACCGTCTGGGCAGCTACATCCACGGCTTGCCAGAAATAAGCGCCGCCGCTGGCGGTCACGGCATAATTCGAAATCCAGTAACCGGCGCTGTCATACCCGCCGGTATTGGTTTCGATCCTGGCCTGGATGCCGGTCAGGCGGCCATCGGCTTTTGCACCGATCTTGAAACGCCCGTGATAAGGGTGACGTTTAGGGGTTGCTTCGAACACCTCCTGGCGGTTATAAACCAGGCTGACCGGTTGGCGCAAGATGAAAGCCATCAACCCGGCTGCCACCAGCGGCCAGGGATCCTGGCGGCTGCCGAATGATCCACCGGTCGGCGGCATGATCACGCGGGTCTGGGCAGGCGAGATCGCCAGCGTCTGGGCAATATAATCCATTTGCCAGTGCGGCTCGTGCGTGCCGGCCACCACCGTCACCCGCCCGGCTTCGTCGATATAACCCAATGCAGATTCGGGTTCAAGAGCGGCATGCTCTTGCAAAGCGGTCTGGTATTCGGTTTCAAGGAGCAAATCAGAGGAGGAAAAAGCGGCTTTCAGATCGCCGTGCGCCACGCTGAAACGGCTGAGCACATTGCCAGCCGGGTAAAGCTGCGGCGCGTCCTCCTCCAAAGCTGTTGCGGAGTCGAAAAAGTGCACCAAGACCTCGTATTCGGCCTGGATGGCTTGAGCCGCCTGGCGGGCCTGAGCCTGGCTTGCGGCGATCACCAGGGCGATCGGGGCGCCTTTTTGGCGCAGGGTCTCACCTATCGGGGTCAAAACCGGTTCGTCCCGGCTGTAACCATCCAGCCCATTCAACCCGGGGATATCTGCTGCGGTCAAGATGCGCAATATCCCGGGCATCTCGGCCGCTTTTTGGACATCCAGCCCTATCAGCCGGGCGTGATGGTGCGGGCTGCGCAGCACCGCCGCGTGCAGCATCCCCTCCATCTGGATATCGCCTACGTAACGGGTCTGGCCGGTGACTTTACCGTGCGAGTCGATCCGGATGGCGCTGCCTCCGATCACCGGCGCCGAAGGACCTCCTGGCGGGGCTGTGGCGGGGGTATTGGCTGGTGGTTCGGGTTGGATCATTATTTGCTCCTGGAATGAGGTCGAAACAGGTCTTGTGTGGCAAACTGAAACTTAATTGTACCAGTCAGACTGCCTGATAAGCGCCTGATTGAGCGATTGAGCGAACCATCCACGAATACACCGTCCACGAATGATGCACGAATACTCGAATGCTTGCCGTCCATTCGCGTATTCGTGTTCTATTCGTGGATGGTTTCATATCTTTACCAGGATAGACGTCCCTTAAAAATACGGAATTGTCCGTGAAATCCGAAAAAAGAGTTATTTTTTTTTTTTCTCGATATAAGTTATACTAATGATTGCGAATTGGACCAGCGAGAGGAGTCCGATGAATTCCAAACCAAAACCGTCCCAATCGGAAGCTGCGACTGCCTCTAGCCAGCGCTTACCGGTTGTTGGAATAGGCGCTTCAGCAGGGGGATTGGAAGCCCTGGAGAAATTTCTGAGCAACGTCCCGGATAAGAGTGGGATGGCCTTTGTTGTTGTGCAACACCTCGACCCGGATTATAAGGGGATTTTGACTGAACTGCTCCAACGTGTTACCCCGATGAAGGTGGTTCAGGCTAAGGATAGGCTGAAGATCCAGCCGGATTGTGTCTATATTATCCCTCCGAATAAAGACCTCTCGATCATGAACGGCGCTTTGTATCTGATGGACCTGGCGAAGCCGCGCGTCCTGCGCTTGCCGATCGATTTCTTCTTCCACTCGTTGGCTGAGGATCAGAAAGACCGCGCGATTGGCGTGATCCTTTCGGGGATGGGCACAGATGGAACCCATGGATTGCGTTGGATTAAGGAGAAAGCAGGGATTGCGCTCGTCCAGGACCCGCTCGACGCTAAATTTGACAGCATGCCGCGCAGCGTGATTGAGGCTGGCCTGGCGGATATCGTTGCTCCAGTAGAAGAACTCCCCCAAAAAATCCTGGCTTATCTGCATCATCTCATCCCTGTACTGTCCAGATTGGAAATAGAACCGAAAACTCAGAGCGCCTTGGAGAAAGTAATTCTGCTGTTGCGCATCCACACCGGGCAAGATTTTTCTGGTTACAAGAAAAACACCCTTTACCGCCGGATCGAACGGCGCATGGGTCTGCATCAGATTGATAAAATCGCAGTGTATGTTCACTACCTGCGAACCAACCCGCAAGAATTGGATCTGCTCTTCAAAGAGCTGTTGATCGGCGTAACCCACTTCTTCAGGGATCCACAAATATGGGATTTTCTAAAGGAAGTGGTCAGGCTATATCTGGCCGACGCTCATCCAGGCTTGGTTTTGCGCGCCTGGACGCCCGGCGTCTCGACCGGGGAAGAAGCCTATTCCCTGGCCATCCTTTTAGACGAAGTGCTGGAGGAGAAGGGGCTTTTAAACCAACTTTCGATCCAGATTTTCGCCACCGATCTGGATCAGGACGCCATCGCCAAAGCACGCAGGGGAATCTACCCCGAGAATATCGCCGCGGAATTGACCTCAGAACGACTGGCAAGATATTTTATCCACGAGGAAAATGCCTACCGGGTTCGAAAGAGCATCCGCGAGATGGTCATCTTTGCTCCCCAAAATGTGATTCTGGATCCGCCCTTCACCCGCCTGGATTTTCTGGTGTGTCGCAATCTGTTGATTTATCTAGAATCCTATCTGCAGAAAAAACTGCTCGCATTGTTCAACTATAGTCTGAAGCCAGGCGGCATCCTTTTCCTGGGAAATTCCGAGACGATTGGCTTGTCTTCCGATCTGTTCGTACCGTTGGATAAACCCGCAAGAATCTATCGCTCGGTTGCGCCAATAATTAAAAATGAAATTCTTGATTTCCCATCTGGCATTGCACCCGCTCCCAATTCCCCTCAGCAGGAGTTGTCTGGCATGAAACCATCCCCGAATATCCAGTCCCTGACCGATCAGCTCATTTTGCAGCATTATTCCCCGCCAGCGGCGTTGGTCAATGACCAGGGAGATATCCTCTATATCAATGGCCGCACCGGAAAATATCTGGAACCAGCCGCTGGTAAGGCGAACTGGAATATTTTCGCTATGGCTCGGCCTGGACTGCGTTATGGACTGATAGAATTATTCCAGAGCGCGCTCCGTTCGAAGAGCGAGACCACCCGCCGAAATGTGCAGTACGATTTGGATGGAACCCCCCGGGTTGTGAATGTGACTGTTCTACCGATGACCGGAAAGCCGGAAGCATTACATGGGTTGGTTTTAATCCTGTTCGAAGACGCGCCTGCGTTGCCGGACCAGAAGGTTTTAAAGCCGCGCGGTCGGGCTGGCGCGGGTAGCAATGAGCGCATCCATCAGCTTGAACAAGAGCTCCAGTACGCCCGTGAAGATGCGCAATCGTTGCGTGAAGAGATGCAAACCTCTCAGGAGGAATTGAATTCGATCAACGAAGAGCTTCAGTCCACAAATGAAGAGCTTCAATCGACGAATGAGGAGTTAACCACCTCCAAAGAGGAGATGCAATCGTTGAACGAAGAGCTGCACTCCGTTAATGCTGAGTTGCAGACGAAGGTTGATGACTTCGCCAAAGCCAACGATGACATGAGGAACTTGCTGGAAAGCACCGAGATCGCGACCATCTTTTTGGATGAAGCGCTGCATATCCGTCGCTTTACCAACCAATCCACCCAAATCTTCAAACTAATCGCAACTGATATCGGGCGCTTATTTACGGATATCGTCTCGGATCTGGATTACCCTACCATCATGGCTGATGCTGAGCAGGTGTTGCGCACCCTGGTTTTCAAAGAGAGAGTAGTTTCCACCAAAGATAGGCGCTGGTTCCGGGCGCGGATCATGCCGTACCGCACTCTGGAGAATCGCATAGACGGATTGGTGATGACCTTCATGGATATCAGCGCCTTGAAGAAATTAGAGCAGGAATTGCAGCTGGTTGTAACCAGCCAAGATAAGCTCCTGGATCTGTTGCCAGTCGGAGTTATGCTGCTGGATGGAGCCGGAGAGGCGACTCGGATTAACCAGGCTTTTGAAAAAATCAGCGGGCTTGGACACGAACATTGGTTGGGGGCGCGCTACCGCCAAATCAAATTTCTGCGCCCCGATCATACCTCCTTGCCCATCGCTGAGCTTCCCTGGATGCGGGTGAAGGATGGTGAAACCTATAGTCAGGCTGAGAAGATGGGCTGGCTTTCCGAAAGCGGCGATCCGGTCTGGGTTTGGGCAAGCGTCTATGCTGGAGTTGCCGGCGCAGCAGAACTGTTGGTAATCCTGACTCCACTGATTCCTCCTGAATAATCGAAATGTATGGTAGAAAATGACAACAAATCCCGATAATCCAGCGGATCATAACCCGGAAAAGACGCTCCGCCAGCGCGCCGAAGATGCGCTTGATAGGGCAAATTGGGCTGCCAACACCCCTAGCTCTCCGCTGGATGCGCTGAAGTTGATGCATGAATTGCAGGTTCATCAGATCGAGCTGGAACTCCAGAATGAGGAATTGATCCAGGCGGGGGCCGAGCTGGAAGCCAGCCTGGAGAAGTACACCGATCTGTACGAATTCGCGCCGGTGGGTTATTGCACCCTGGATCGTAATGGGTACATTCTACAGATGAATCTGACCGCGGCGGATATCTTCCAAATCGAACGATCTGCATTGATAGGGCTTAGATTGGATGGGTTAATCAGCCCAGATTCTCGTCCGGTTTTTCGGGAATACCTGGAGCGTGTTTTTCAGGACTTGCCCTCTCAGCATTGTGAAATCCAGATTCCAATCCAGAATCAACCGGCGGTGGATTTGCGCTTGACTGCTACCAGCATGCCCGGAGGAAATAAATGCCGCCTGGCGTTCGAAAACATCACTGCAATCAAACTGGCTGAAGCTGAATTGATCGCAAGCGAGGCGAATCTATCTAATGCTCAGCACATTGCGCATATTGGAAGCTGGCAGTTCGACCCGATGACCCAACGGTTCGCCTGGTCCGCCGAGGTATATCGGATTTGCGAGCGCGACCCCAGCCTGGGTCCGCCGGCTTTGACAGATTGCAACGATCTGATCCTGTCTGAGGATTGGGAAACATTCGATCGTGCCTTCCAGCATGCCATTCATCAAGGAGCGGGTTTTCAATTAGAGTTGGGCATTCTGCGTCCGGATGGCGACGTTCGGAAAGTTGAAATGCTGGGCGAATGCAAAATGGATGGTCGGAGAAGGTTGGTAGAAATATTCGGTTCGATCCAGGATATCACTGAGAGGAAACGGATGGAAGAGCAGCTCCGTTCGGCGTTGACAGAGAAAGAATGGTTGATGCGCGAGGTCCATCATCGGGTGAAGAATAACCTGGAAGTGATCGCATCGCTGACCTATCTGCAAATCAAGCGCACCCCCGACCCGGTGATTCAAGCCGGGTTGCAAGATCTGGAGCAGCGCATCCATACGATCGCTTTGGTGCATGAGCAATTGTACCAGTCCGAAGTCTTATCCTGCGTGGATGCCCAGGGTTTTCTGGAGAAATTGATCCTGGAATTGCACCAAGGGTCTGGCGATTCTGACATCCAGATTTCCATCGACGCTAACTATATTCAACTGGAAATTGATAAAGCGATCCCGCTTGGGTTGATCGTGAACGAGATGGTCAGCAATGCCTTCAAGCACGCTTTTAGAGATATTCAATATCGGTCGGGTAGACCGGATCTCATGATTTCCTCCGCTGAGAATTCTCATGCCAGAATATCAATCAGTCTGGAACCCGATCAGGAAAAACTGATCCTGAAAGTAAGCGATAATGGGGTAGGCCTGCCAGCTGATATGGATTGGCAGGGGACCAGAACTCTAGGAATGCGCCTGGTCAACCGTTTGAGTCAACAGTTGAATGGGAAATTAACCATTTCCACCCAGGCTGGAACCAGCTACGCCTTGATATTTGAGCCTTGAATGCGGGCATCATCACACCCGGTTTTTGCCGAGACCTCCGATTTCTGCCAGAACTCGGAGGTCTGTGCTTAATAATGCATCTCGCTTCATTTTCGCGGAGTACTTACATAGTACCATAGATGTCTTTCATCACTTGACCCTCCCCTTTCAAAGGACTAGAATCAGGTTGACATGACCGATTTATAACAGAGGCAGACGCGCACCAGGAACTTTTTTTATCTGGCGCGCGCTTTCTTCCCTTCGAACTTGAGCCGATGTTTCGTTTCGGTGCATATCAGCGGCCGATCTGGCCTGATTTTTAAGGAGCACACAATGAATGATTTTCTTTTTCGTGGTACGCTAGCCGACTTGGACCCCGCCGTATCTGATCTGACACTGCTGGAAGCAGAACGCCAGGTGCGCAAGTTGATCCTGATCCCGAGCGAAAGCCAGGCGCCCCTGGCAGTGCGTGAGGCGCTCTCTTCGGCCTTCCAAAATATCTACGCCGAAGGCTACCCGGATGAAGATACCCGTATAATGGATGAAGACGAAATCCTGGATTATAAAGCCCGCTTAGGGCATTTCCGCCGCTATTCCGACCCTCGTTATTATAAAGGCGTGGAATACGCCGACCTGGTCGAAGCGCTCGCCCGCCGGCGCTGTGCCGAGACTTTCGCGACCAATGGGATTGCTCCAGACGAAATCTTCGTCAACGTGCAGGCTCTCTCGGGTGGGCCGGCCAACAACGCGGTTTACCATGCCCTGGTGAACCCTGGCGATACGATCATGGGGATGAACCTGCTGCACGGCGGTCACCTTTCGCATGGTTCTTCGGTCAATCGTTCGGGCAAATATTATCATGCTATTCATTACACCATCGATCCGGAAACAGAACAAATCAATTACGACCAGATCGAAGCGCTGGCTCTGCAGCACAAACCGAAATTCATCATTGCTGGCTATTCTTCTTATCCCTGGGCTGTGGATTGGCTGCGTTTCCGCCAGATTGCTGATGCAGCTGGGGCGCTGCTGTTTGCCGATATTGCTCATGTTGCCGGGTTGGTGGCGGGTGGGGTGTATCCATCTCCGATTGGGATCGCCGATGTGATCACCTTCACCACCCACAAATCGCTGTGCGGCCCGCGTGGCGCCTGCATCCTGACCACCAACCCCGCCCTGGCGCGCAAGATTGACCGGGCGGTCTTCCCTGGCGAGCAGGGTGGTCCGCACGTCAATGTGTTTGCCGCAATTGCCCTGACTTTCAAACTGGCTCAGACCGAAGAGTTCCGCCAGCTCCAGACACAGATCGTCAAAAACTGCGCCGTCTTCACCGAACGGTTGAAAGAACATGGCTTCCGCATTCCTTACGGAGGCACCAACACCCACCTGATGAACCTGGATTGCAGCGCGATCCATGGCACGGATGGTGTATCTCTGTCTGGCGACCAGGCCGCGCGCATTCTCGATATCGCCGGGATCGTGGTCAACCGCAATACCATCCCCGGGGATAGATCCGCGTTTGATCCCTCCGGCGTGCGGATGGGCTCCCCCTGGGTTACTCAGCGCGGGTTTAAGGAAAAGGAGATGATTGAGTTGGCCGATATCATCTCGGATTTGCTCAAAGCCACCACACCATTCGTCCAGGAAGGGCGCAAAGGACCTGAACGACGCGCCAGGGTCGATTTCACCGCCCTGGAAAACGCAAAAATCGCTGTTCGTTCGCTCGCCCAGCGAGCCGGAAATGATGCCGAAACAAAGGGGCAGACTACCCTGGGATCTGAATTGGGTGCGCATGCTTATCCGCACTTCAGTTTTATGGATGACCGACCGAAGGGTAAGTTGGGTGTGTTTGAGTTGGGCGGTGAGCGGGTGCGCCAATTCCTTAATTTTGGCCTCGCCTCAGATGTCGAGACTCTCATTGAGGGTCAGAGCCAGTCCACCTTGCTCCACACCCCCCAGGGTGTGATCGCGGCAGTCCTCACATGCCTTGGTTCTTACCACTTCCAGTTAACTGTTGCAGCGGAAAGCGCCGGTGTCACTGCCAGCTGGCTGCGGGATCTGTCTGATGGCTATGTTTTTTTTGACGAAGATCTCAATCGCAAGCTGCCTGGGCCGGTTTGGGTAGCCGATTTTGACTTAAGTCCGATTATTTTGAATGACGACCAACCCATTGCCGGGCGCAAGCCCTATTTCATCGGAGTTACACCCTTCGAAGGGGAATATCTGTCGAATACTCAAACAGACAAGACGGATTTCAATGCTCGTTTTGCTGATCTTCCTGCCTTCACCTGGAAAGAAGCCGATGTTTCGCCGAGACAGGCTGTGGAAGTCCGCCGCACCCCGCTCTATGAAACTCATAAGCAGCTTGGCGCTAAGATGATCCCCTTCGCTGGTTGGGAAATGCCCGTCTGGTATTCTTCGGTGCTGGAAGAGCATCTGGCTGTGCGCCAGGCAGCAGGATTATTTGATGTCGCCCATATGGGCGTATATCAAGTGGAAGGGCCGGACGCGGCTGTCTTTCTGGACAGCGTGGTTGGGAATGACATCGGCGGTCTGAAAGTGGGCGAGTCTTGCTACACCCACTTTCTTGACCCGGACGCCAATGTGATCGATGACCTGATTATCTACCGCCGGGCAGCAGAAAAATACCTTATGGTGGTGAATGCCTCCAATGATGATAAAGATTGGGCTTGGCTGAGCGCTGTCCATTCTGGTCAGGTGCGCCTCAGCCATAAGAGACCATTCATCCTGGCCTTTGGCCGCCGGGCAACGCTGCGCAATTTGCGTGATCCAAAAGCAGGCCAGGACATGCTTGTTGACCTTGCTCTTCAAGGTCCGCGCTCGCGCGAAATCTTGCTCGCCCTTGGCGCTGACGCACAAACCCGCAAGCGCATTTTGCGTTTGAAACGGACAGAATTGTGCGAAGCCACCCTGGGAGATATCGACCTGGTGATTTCGCGCACCGGTTACACCGGTGAAAAGATGGCCTTTGAGTTATTTGTCCATCCAGATCGAGCGGCAGCCTTCTTCCAGGCGCTGCTGGCGGTTGGCGCGCCCTTTGGTCTAAAGCCGGTCGGTTTGGGGGCACGCGATTCGCTCCGCACCGAAGCAGGCCTGCCACTGTATGGGCACGAGATGGGCGCTGGCTCTGGTAAAATGGGAGCGGCTGATTTGGGTGTAGCCGAAGCCGGTTTTGGGATGTACGTCAAGACTTATAAACCCTGGTTCGTCGGTCGAGAAGCCTTCATGGAACGCGAAAAGACTCGCCAGGGTGAGGTGGTTCGCTTTCGCTTCAACGAAAAAGGCGTCCGGATGGCTCATCCGGGCGACCCGGTGATGGATGGGCGCGGGCGAGTGATCGGCTGGGTCACCAGTTGCGCTGTCGATAGCACTGGCTTCTTGACAGGCCAGGCTTTTGTAGATCTCAAAAACGCAACTGAAGGACAGATTATCTCGATTTACCAGAGCGCCTCTGAGATCGTCGGAAAACCACCGGCGGCTTTGCATCTGGGTGATAAGTCGGTCCTGGCTGGTCAGGCGACCATCCTTAGCCGGTTCCCGAAATAGAAATCAAGTCCGAAACTCGTTTCAGCAGCGAAACCAGCTTTCGCAAGGAGATGAAAATGCAGACACCTTGGGATCATCGCTTCGCACAGCGAACCCAACGAATGGGCAGTTCCGCCATTCGTGAACTGCTCAAGTTGACCGAACAACCCGATATTATCTCATTTGGCGGCGGGATGCCCGCTCCAGAGGTCTTCCCGATTGAAGAATTTCGGTCAGCCTGCGACCGTGTTTTAACTGAAAAAGGTCCTCAGGCGCTCCAGTATGGCGCTACCGAGGGCTATCTGCCCCTGCGGGAGATGATTGTCCGTTACTCCACTCGCTTTGGGATTGAGATCACCCCGGAAAATATCCTGATCACCTCGGGTTCGCAGCAGGCCCTGGATTTACTGGGTAAAATCCTGATTAATCCTGGCGATCGTATCCTGGTTGAGTCGCCTACCTATCTGGGCGCATTGCAGGCTTGGGCAGCCTACGGAGCCGAATATGTCACCGTCCCAATGGATGAGCAGGGGATGATGACCGAGCATCTCGAAGAAGCCCTTCGCAGCGGTCCGAAGTTCATCTATGTCTTGCCGAATTTCCAAAACCCGACCGGCGTCACTTTGTCCTTGGAGCGGCGTAAAAGATTGATCGAACTGGCAGATCGTTACGGCGTTCCGATTGTAGAGGATGATCCCTATTGCCAACTGCGCTATGATGGTGAGCATATCCCATCTGTGGTTGAGTTGGACGGACAGGTGCGCGCTTCCGGAGATAAGTGCTATCACGGCAACGTGATCTATCTCAGCACATTTTCGAAAACCCTCGCCCCTGGTCTGCGCATGGCCTGGGTCGTAGCCCCACCGGATGTGATCCGTAAGCTGGTGCATGCCAAGCAGGGTGCGGACCTGCATACAGCCACATTCAACCAGTTAGTGGCATTTGAAGTGGCTCGGGGCGGTTTCCTCGATCGTCATATTCTTACCATCCGAGAAATTTACAGCCATCGTCGCAATGTCATGCTGGGAGCGATGGACGCGTACTTCCCCCCGGGCGTCGAATGGACCCATCCAG
This sequence comes from uncultured Chloroflexia bacterium, assembly GCA_963788145.1. Lineage (GTDB taxonomy): Bacteria > Chloroflexota > Anaerolineae > Anaerolineales > UBA4823 > UTCFX2. The sequence continues at coordinate 135,608 of CAWBFQ010000003.1, forward strand.
AAGGCGGGTTGTTCTTATGGGGCGTGCTGCCCGAAAACCTGAACGCGGCTGAAGTATTGAAGGATGCCATCGAACAAAAAGTAGCCTTTGTGCCAGGCGCGCCTTTCTTCCCCATTGGCGGCGGCCATAATACTATGCGGCTCAACTTCTCCAACGCCTCCCCCGAGAAAATCCAGGAAGGCATTGCCCGCATGGGCAAAGTGCTGTACAACAAAATTGGTTGACGTAAATTATGATAGGTTCTCCGATAATGGTGATAGAATGGTGAGTATCTACCCAAAGGAGATAATCTAATGAATCCATTTATTTCGTTCATGGCGTCCACTACTGGTCGTATCATTCGAATCCTGGCTGGTCTGGCGTTGATCGCCTGGGGCTTGCTAGGACTTCACGGAACTACCGGTATCATTGTCGCTATCATCGGCGCGCTACCATTGCTGGCTGGTTTGTTTGATTTTTGCGCCTTTGCCCCCTTGTTCGGCAATCCGTTGAGTGGGAAGAAAATACGGGCTGGCAAGTAGTCATCCGTCATTAACAAAAATAGCGCCGCGTGCTTGTGCGGCGCTATTTTTGTTATTCTTCCCAATGCAGGAGATAAGCCTCTTGTTGGCGGGTTTCTGGCGATTTTGTCCAGACCGATTTCGGACATTGCTCCCAAAGCTGGTGTAACCGCTGGAGAGCGGCTTCGCCAGGGAATCCATGTCGGGCAAGCCAGCACCCAACGATCATCCCAGTTCGGCCGATCCCGCCAAAGCAGTGCAAATACACCAGATTGCCCTGGCTCAAATGCAGATCAATCGCATCCAGGATCGCGATGGTTGTATCTCTTGATTCTGGAACGGACACATCCCGGATTGCGAAGCGTTGGTGGCTAATGCTTTCTATCCTATATCGCTGCAGCAGAGGCTGGTAAGGCAGCAGTCCTTCATCCTCTTCGGTCAGATCGATAAATGCGCTGACTCCGACCTGGATTAATCTGGCGATCTTCTCCAGCGATGAAGTTTCATCCAGGTTGCGTGGATACTCTCCGGCCAGGAATTTCCCTGGGATAACCCAGTAGCAGTTACGGATTGGCTGCTGCATGCTGAATGAAGATTGAATCGGTTGTCTGTCAGCGCTATTGAACGCCCAACAATTCCACTTCGAAGATCAGGGTTGCGTTCGGAGGAATCAAACCGCCCGCGCCGCGCCGTATCCCAGATCGGATGGGATTATCAGCCGGCGTTTGCCGCCTACCTTCATCCCCGCGACGCCTTCATCCCATCCGGAGATTACTTGGCCAGTCCCAAGCTGAAAATTAAACGGTTCGCCTCGGTCGAGCGAAGAGTCGAATTTCGTGCCATCCTCCAGCCAGCCGGTGTAATGCACGCTGACCGTTTTCCCCGCGACCGCTTCGGCGCCGCTTCCGACCGTCAGGTCTTCATATTTCAATCCGGATGCAGTAATGATCATGTTTTCTCCTTTGTCTAGACTGGCCGCGTTATTAGTTGCTGCTGGTTGGACCAGTTTTCCATAAGTGAAATAACCACCTAATGCAATTACCAGCAGTAATACGATAAAGATCACAATACGGGTGGTGCGCAGCTTATTCGCCCGCCGACGGGCGCGATCCGATCGATAAGACGACATGGAGTTACCTCGCAGGTTTGAGATTGGAGCGATGCTCCCAGATATAAGCCAATTATACCCGCCAGCTTTTGCCCAGGCGATTGAATAATCCTCATTCCAGGCTGCTTTCGACCCAAATTTCATCTGATCAGGATTTGTCGTTCCGGGTTTGATACACCATCTTCATATAGAGTTCACCGCCCTCGAGTTTCTCCGGCATCTGCGCAAGGCGCTTCTGTTGGGTCTTGACTCGTTTTGTGCGGGTGATGCAGCCAATATCATTGTTCTGCTGGTATTCCGGTCGACTTTCATACCGCTCGACCCACCCGCGTTCTGGAAGTGCCTGTTGGATGATATCGGGTATTGGATAATGTGTTCGCTTGAGTGGCGACACGGCCCCATGGTGAGTTTGGTTATGAGGTTTGTACCAGCAAACGCTCCAAATTATTCAGGCCAGTCTGGAAATTATCTCCCAAATATGTTCCAACCATCCGCAGTCGAAATTCCGGCTGCTGGGTAAAAATTCGCCCTCCGTAGGCGAATACTGGTTGGCCTATTTGAGCTGCTTCTGGCAGCCAGTGCGGCCAGTCAACCAGTTCTGCGGCGCTGGTTTCAGTCATAGCAATAGCTACGATGGCGGATGGGCGCAACTCATGCACAAAGCTGGCCAGGTCTGGCAGTGGAACTGCCTGCCCTAGGTACGCTACCGGCCAGCGTCTGCGTCGCAGCAGCGCGCCAAACATCAGCAGGCTGCCTTCGTGCCATTCGTTTGGCGCGCAGGCTAACACGACCGGATTGATTGATTTGGGAGGTGGTCCACTTACCATCCACATCAACAGTCTTTGGCGCAGATAGTTGGTTGCCAGGTGCTCAGTTGCAATGTTGATCTTACCGACCTCCCAGGCTTCGCCAATATCTGCAAGTGCAGGGCCAATCACATCCAGGATCAAATCCTCCGGCGGCGAGATGGCAAGAGCTTCTCCCAGAATAGCATCTGCTTTGGTCAGGTTGCGATCCAGTAATACGTTAATTAGTTGCTGCTGGTAGACGGGTAGATGGCCATGCGCTTTTTCACCATTCACATCTGGAGGCTGAGCTGGGACGTATTCCATGGTGGTCAGTTTGCCGGTATGCTCCTGATGGCGCAGCGCATTGATAGCCTGAGCGGTTTGCATGCCTTCGTCGATACGTCCCTTCACCCAACGTAGGCGCATCACATCTTTCTCAGAAAAAAGGCGGTGCCCACCAGCCGTTCGTTCAGAATCAGGGAAATCGTAACGGCGTTCCCAAGCGCGCAATGTGGCCATCGTCACGCCGGTCATCCGGGCTACCACGCCGATATTGTATAATGGTTCTTCACTACCAAGCGTCACATCAGGTAAAGGAGTCATACTGATCATTGTCATCCATCTGTTGTTCAGAAAATGTAGATGAGTAAATTCTATCTTGAAAGCCTGGTATTGTCAAGATATGTACACTAATACTATACAATATATTGACAATTTAATCTTTGGCGGCTATAATCTCCTTATCACAAGTGGGCGATGCTCGATTCACACGGAATGATTTAGATAGAGTTGCTTGTTTGCAGGAAACAACAAGGAGGTCAAATATGAAGATCATCATTACAGGTGGTACTGGATTGATCGGGACAGCGCTTGCTGCTGATTTAGTCAGGGATGGGCACGAAGTGATCACCCTCAGCCGTGATCCGGCTCATTCATCGGAGCTTTTGCCCGCCGGCATCCGCTTGGAAAAGTGGGATGGACGCACTGCCCAGGGTTGGGGCCGTCTGGTTGATGGGGCGGATGCGATTGTTAACCTGGCAGGGGAGAATATAGGCGCTGGTCGCTGGACAGCCGACCGCAAACAGAGAATCGTATCAAGCCGGGCGCAAGCCGGTGCGGCTGTTGTTGAGGCAATTGCACAGGCTCGCTATAAACCAAAGCTGGTGATCCAATCTTCAGGGGTAGATTACTATGGTGTGCATGGCGCAGAAACTCTGACCGAAGACCAGCAGGCTGGAAGCGGCTTTTTAAGCGAAACCTGCCTGGTCTGGGAAAATTCCACACTACCGGTGGAAAAATACCGCGTCCGGCGGGTGGTTTACCGCGGCGCAGTTGTTCTGGCAATGCAAGGCGGGGCGTTGCCTCGCATCTTGATGCCATTTCGTTACTTTGTTGGCGGTCCGCTTGGCGGAGGACAGCAGTGGTTCTCCTGGATTCATCTCCGCGATCAGATTGCTGGTATGCGCTTCTTTATTGAAAATCCGAACGCCTCAGGCGTATATAACCTGACAGCCCCCAACCCCATCCAGAACCGAAGCCTGGCCAGAGCGATTGGCAAGGTGATGCGCCGCCCGGATTTCTTCCCGGTTCCCGCTTTCTTGATTCGCCTATTGTTCGGCGAGATGGCCGTTACTGTGCTGGGTGGTCAACGGGTCATGCCTACCCGGCTGGAGAAAGAGGGTTTTCGCTTCAGCTTCCCGCATATCGAGCTGGCTTTCGCGCGATCTGGTCTATCCTACTCGCTCATAACTGGTATAAATGGCCAACTCGGTGATATGGTGGATTCGACGTGATCTACGCCTGGGGCATAATCCAGTCCTCCAGGCTGCCCTGGAAACGGGCGCCTCGGTCATTCCGCTCTTTATCCTTGACGAACATTTGCTGCGCTCTCGCTTCGTTGGCGAAAAGAGATTGGCATTCTTGTATGGTGGATTGAGCGCTCTAGATAACGACCTGCGCCGCCATGATAGCATATTAATACTGCGCCAGGGAGATCCACTCCAGGTATTGACTGCCCTGGTTGCTGAGACCGGCTCCTCCAGGATTTTTGCCGAGCCAGACTACTCTCCCTATGCAGCCAGACGAGATCGATCAGTTGATCAGGTGTTGCCTCTTCAGTGGGTGGGTAGCCCGGCAGCATTACCACCCGGGTTTGTACACAAGCCAGGCGGCGATCCTTATACCATCTTCACTCCTTTCAGCAGAGCCTGGAAGGAGATTTACCTTGTATCTTCGCCTCGGTCTGAGCAGAAGGATTCCGCCTCAACCCATTCATTGGGATCAAGCCAGCAAATCCTTCAAATGCAATCATTTGGCCTTCCGCATTTGCCACTCCCTTATTCATACCAGCCTGGCGAGGCCGAGGCTACGCGCCGAATGGAGCAGTTCACTTCTCCGGGAGATCCGGATGCCCCAATTTACTCCTATGGGCAGAACAGGGATATACTCGCACTCGATGGCACCTCCACGCTCTCTCCCTACATTCGCTTTGGGATGCTCTCCATTCGCCGGGTGGTTACTGCTGCTAACGCTGCCATCCAGGCTGCTCCTGATCCACCCGCCCGCCGCAGCGCAGAGACCTGGTTGAACGAATTGATCTGGCGCGATTTTTACATTCACATCCTGGCACATTTCCCGCACGTCCGCCAGCGCAATTTCGGCCAAAAAAATGTGAAATGGCGAAATGATCCAGCCGATTTCCAAGCCTGGGCGAATGGTCAAACAGGCTACCCGTTGGTTGATGCCGCCATGCGCCAGTTATATCAGACCGGGTGGATGCCCAACCGGGCTCGCATGATTGCGGCTTCATTTCTCACCAAAGACCTGCTGGTCGATTGGCGTATGGGTGAGAAATGGTTCATGCAGCACTTGTTGGATGGCGATCCGGCTTCTAACAATGGCGGATGGCAGTGGACTGCCGGGACCGGCGTGGATGCAGCCCCATATTTCCGGGTTTTCAACCCTATCTTGCAAAGCCAGAAGCATGACCCACATGGTCGCTATATTCGGCGTTGGGTGCCCGAGTTGGTCGACATCCCAGATGACTATATCCACAAGCCGTGGGAGATGCCTCCCGATCTTCAACGCGAACACAGGGTGTTGATTGGGATGAATTATCCTGACCCAATTGTAGATCATAATTACATCCGCCAACGCTTTCTGGCTGCCTTTCGCCAGACCTGATGTAAAAAAAGGTTCTTCCTAATCTCATCATGAAGTAAAGCTTCATCTGCGTGGAACGGAAATGGAAAGCGAGCAACTTGAAGCGGAAATCCGTGTTAAGATAGAAGACCAGTTGTTTTTATCTTCCCATTATTCTCATTCACCAGATCGAGGTAACGATGTTAACAATCGAACAAATAGATACCCGCTCCAAGAAACAGGTTCGCCGGTTCGTTGAAATCCCTTTTCAGTTCTACCAGACAACACCCCAATGGGTCCCGCCAATCCGAATAGATATCGAGACCATGCTGAATAAGGACAAACACCCCTTCTACCAGCATTCCGAAGGCGAGTTTTTCATTGCCGTGCGAGATGGCAGGGATGTAGGCCGGATTGCTGCCCTCGAAAACGTCAATTTTAACAAAACCCACAACACAAAAAAAGCCCAGTTTTACTTCTTTGAGTGTGAAAATAACCAGGAAACCGCCAACGCACTTTTCGAGCGCGCCTTCGATTGGGCTCGCCAGCGTGGCCTGGATACCATGATTGGCCCAAAAGGGCTTGGCCCATTGGATGGCTATGGCATTCTAGTGGAGGGTTATGAGCATCGCCAGATGATGACCATGATGAATTACAACCACCCCTACATCCAGGTTCTGGTTGAAAACCTGGGCTTTGAGAAGGAGGTAGATTTTGTCTCCTGCTACTTGAGTTCTAATGATTTCCACCTGCCCGAGCGAGTACATAAGATTGCCGATCGGGTGGTCCAGCGCGGTACGCTGGCGGTTAAACGCTTTAAGAGTAAACGCGAATTAATCGCCTGGGCTCCTCGGATTGGCAAGGCTTACAATCAGGCTTTTGTCCGTAACTGGGAATACGTGCCCCTCACTCAGGCTGAGATTGACTTTGTGGTTGATAACATCATGACTGTGGCCGACCCTCGATTAATCAAAATCATCACTCATGGTGAAGATGTGGTTGGCTTTCTGTTCGCCTTCCCGGATGTCTCTGCTGCTTTGCAGCGTAATAAGGGTCGCCTGTTCCCATTCGGGATTTTCGACCTGCTGCTCGAGATGCGCCGCACGAATTGGATCGCCCTAAATGGCGAAGGCATACTGGAAGAATTCCAGGGGCGCGGCGGGAATGCCTTACTTTATTCTGAGATCGAAAAAACCGTCCGCGATTACACTTTTAAGCATGCTGACTTAACCCAGGTAGCCGAGACTGCAGTCCAGATGCGCAGCGATTTGATCAACCTGGGTGGTAAAGCTTATAAGAATCATCGGGTTTATCGACGCAGCCTGTAGATCCCGCCGGATTGCTAGTCCTGATCTTTGGAACTGGCTAGAAAGTCCAGTTTTGTCGTACTGGGTGTAACGAGGCGCTTTGTTCATCAATGAAGATATGCTTCGCTTCACTCGGAGTAATCTTAGGTATGTTCCATCCCCATTATTGATAGATCACTCGAAATCGCTCACAAACGACTGGCATACTCTCACAAAAGGTGCGTCCGATCTGTTGGCAGGTTCGGGTGAAGAAATGCGTATGCATGGTGCGCCAATAATTCAATGAGCGGTCGCCTTCGCCTTCGTCGTAGGCAAAGCGCTCGTCTACCTGGTCAAACGGCTTTATTTCAACTTCCACCGTCTCGATGATGCACAAGGGGCTGCCTTGACCATCCAGGATAATGCTCAGGTTGCCTGACCTGGGAGGCTGCTCTCGCAGGTATTCATATTCCCATAAAAGCGAGGTGGTAGCGCTTTTAATTCCCTTAAAAACTAACTCCCCCAGTCGATCAGCCATCTCAGGCGAATCGCCAAAGCTCCAGGCTTCGGGTGTCACGCGACACTGAGCCGGATGGTTTGATGGTAGACTGTACTGATAGGATTTCCAGAAATAGGTCCCGGGATCGATTATTTCACTCATTAATTACTGTTATGCGGCGACTTTCTATGCTAAGCTTGAGTAGCTACGATGATCACATGACCATCTGGGCTTTGTTCTACTTTCAGTCGGGTTAATGCAGCCAGAGCTGGGCCTTTGGTCACATTCCCGTCGCCATCATAACGCGAGCCGTGGCACTGGCAAACAAATGCTTTCGATTGATATTCCACTGTACAGCCCAGATGAGTGCAGACCATACTGATGGCGATAAATCCGTCTCGCTCGCGGATCAGCAATGCCGGGATGTCCGGCAATACTGTTCGTGTTCCAAGTGGATACTGGATTTCCGGGCCGACATCGAAACGTTTCGGAGGCGGCGGGGCTGGTTGATAACTAAGAAATCGCGCCACACCGCCTAACCCCAACAGCCCGCTCAGCCATAACAGAGATCGGGTGCTGATCTTAAGAAAATCTTCACGTGAGATCATGGTAGATAATATTCTAGCACGGATAGGATGACCCAACCTAGTAGAATCAAACTGAGAATCACCTGGGCGGCTCGCCCATGTCGTGGAAACCATTTTCCCAGAAAGTCTTCCGATGTCTGTGGGGTAGTGGAGGTCTTGTCACGTCTGAAGAGATATGGCAATCCAATTAAAATAGCCAGCGCTGCCATAGGGGCTGCTACCCCCATCCAGAAGGCATCCCCAAAGCGCAATAATTGCTGCACCCACAAAAAGAACCACGGTGCGCGCGCATCCGCTACTAAAGCGGTGGGCGAGTCCTGAATTGGCGGGGCTATCGGCGGCGGGTTCAATGCGGCGAATAAAGTCAACAGGGCGCCAGCAATCAACATCGCCAGCACTTCGCGCTGCACTAATTCATTGCGGTTGATTCGAACTGGCGCGATGGTTGCCATGTTGGCCTCAGAAGTCTGTTCGGTGACCGCCGTCTTGCGGGCGCGTTTTGGGGCAGCAATTCCACCATCCCGGCGAATACGGAAGATATGCCAACTCACCCCGGTTACCAGGATCAGAGTCAGCCCAAATATATGCCAGGCATAGAAGCGGATTAAGGCTGGCGCGCCAGGTGAATCTCCGCCGATCACAAAGTGGTAAATACCATTACCGATCAGCGGGATGGTCTTCAACAAATTCGTCCCAACCATCAACGCCCAGCGGATGCCCTCATCCCAGCGCAACACATAGCCGGTAAAATCCATCAACAGCACCACCACCAACAAAGCGATCCCTATCAAGTAATTGAAGCGCCTGGGCGGCAGGTATGCCCCGGTGAACACCACTCGCAGCAAGTGGATCACTGCCACTACTACCAAAGCCTGCGCAGCCCAAAAGTGGATTCCGCGGATCAATCCACCAAATGGAACCAGGTAGGTGATCGTCTGAATGGACTTAGCTGCTTCCTCCGGGGTGGGAACATAGAAATACATCTCTAGAATACCTGTTACAAGAAGTACTAACGAGAGAAAAACGGCCAGTCCGCCTGCGCCGAGAGTGTAACGCCAGCGGGCTTGGGCCGCCGGGATGGTTGGCGGGTGCAGGTGATGGAAGAAGGAAGGACGTACCTGGGCGCGTCGGGGCAACAGGAAGACTGCGCCAGGCAATCAACCCAACCGCCGCCAGTCCAAGCGTGCCAATTAATACAATCTGCCAACCGCGCTCGTCGCCGACCGGCTGGATTGGCAGGTGGACCGGGACTAGGCTGGCGTTGGCTACATCCAGTTCAAGATCCGCCGGGAGGGAACCGTTCTCGCGCAGCACAAAGGCAGTTAGATTCCAGGCTTCGACCTGCGTGAGCGAGCCAGGATTCCACCAGGGCATCTGATCATAAAGATAAACCTGAAGCTGATCTGCTGTGATGAAACGTTTCAACGTTCCAGGCCCCCAGGCAGGTGGGACGATGCGTGGGAAGATGAACCCTTCTGGTGGATGGCTGGTTCCGTGGCATTTGGCAGTCCAACAATTCTTGTCCTCGCCAAAGGCGGTCTCGCGCCATTCATCGGTCAAACCCTGACCGGCGTCGCCGTGGCAGGCCATGCATACACTCCACCATTTCTGGTGACCCAGGTCGGCCATCGTAGGGTTCTCAGGCAGGATCGGTTGAAGCTGGCGCGGCGAGAGCAAAGGAGTCGGGGTGATCTCTGGCCAGGTCGGCTCTTCGGGGTCTTCCGGGCCAAAGGCAAGCGCGCTGGAATTCGCCGCTAACACAATCAGGAGCAAAGTTACCAGTAAAATACCGATACGTAAATTTCTCGAAGTTATTTTCGTCATAGACGACCGGGACATAGTCCGTTTCATTTACGAAAGCATCCGAGCACCTCAGGCCTGTTGTATCCTATATTATTCCAGAAGAGATCAAAATTGTCAGGTGATGAACGTCACATTTTTGATCTGGCTAACAGGAAATCGGCTACCAGCCGCAACCCGTATCCGGTTGCGCCAAAGGGCGTGTAGGGGGTTTCATGTTTCTTCTCGATCAGAGCCATCCCGGCGATATCAATGTGCGCCCAGGGGTAATCGATGAATTCCTTCAGGAAGATCGCCGAAGCGCCCACGCCGCCGTAGCGCCCGCCGCTGTTGGTCATATCCGCTACAATCGATTTGATCTTCTTCTTGTAGTCCTCAAAGAGAGGCATTGGCCAGACCCGCTCGTGCGTTCGGTTCCCGCTTTGCACCAACTGTTCACGCAGCCGGTCATCGGTGCAGAACAAACCTGCCGAGACCCACTGTCCCAACGCGATCACGCAGGCCCCGGTCAGTGTGGCCAGATCGATCACCGCAGCAGGTTTGAATTGTTGGGCATAAACCAGCGCATCCGCCAGGATCAGGCGGCCTTCCGCGTCGGTGCTGATAATCTCGATCGTCTTACCGTTGCTGGCAGTCAAGATGTCCGCCGGGTGGATCGCATCGCCGGCGGGCATGTTCTCGGTGCATGGGGCAATTGCAACCACATGCAAGGGAAGGTTGAGCTGCCCGACGACTTGCATCGCTGCGATCACGACCGCTGCGCCAGCCATATCCGACTTCATATCTTCCATCTTCTCGGCTGGCTTGAGTGAAATCCCGCCGCTATCGAAGGTGATCCCTTTGCCCACCAGCACGATAGTTTCCAGGTCGGGTCGATCCGGGTTGTGTTCCATTACGATGAAGCGCGGCGGTTCTTGCGCGCCTTTGGCCACACCGAGGAACGCGCCCATCTTGCGCTCGGCCGCCCACTCGCGGTCGCCGACGGTCAGGCGCATTCCATATTCAGCGGCGATGCCCCTGGCAGTCTCAGCCAGGTAGCTGGGTGTGGCCAGGTTTGGTCCCAGGCTGACCAGGTCACGAACCAGCGTGGTCGCCGGGCTGGTCGATCGGGCGATCCGGGCGCCGTCTTTCACTGCCTGAAGCTTGGCCGGATCGATTTCAACCAGCGTCAGGCTTTCGATGACATCCCAGGGCTGCTGATTCTTCTTGGGGGCCTGGTACAACGCCAGCAGCGATCCTTCGGCAACTGCCTGGGCTGCCAGCGCCGGGTCCAAACCGCCAATCCCTGCGCCATGCACAATGCTGGCGACCTGGCGGGCTTTTAAATCGTGGGCTTTCTTGATTGCATGGGCGGAGGCCACCCGAACAGCCTCCAGGTCGAATACCTTGGCGCCCCCCAGGCCAACCACCAGCACTCGTTTTGCCGGGATGGCCTGGCGCGGGTAAAGCACAGCAACTTCGCCCAGTTTGCCGCTCAGGTCTCCGTTCGCAATCAATTCAGTAATGGCCCCGTCCAGGGCTTGATCCACTGCTCCGGTCGCCCCGCCAGGGTGGGTCACGCCTTCGAACAGGTTCACGATCAGGGTATCGGCTTCGGTTCTAATGATATTTCCAGAAGCTACTTCGATTTTCATGTTTTGTTCCTCTCATCTACAGTGTTTCACGCTTAGCTTTTGCCTGGCCATCCCAGGCTGATCCTGCCGCGCTCGCTTTCCACCTTCAGTACCTCTACATCGATGATATCCCCTACTTTCAAAGCGGCGCCGGATGGAATTTGAGTGCGATGGAGCAGGCCGTCTTGCTTGACGCCGATATCGACAAACGCTCCGAAGTCAATCACGTTACGCACCGTACCCTTCAATCGCATACCGGTTGTCAGGTCCTCCATTTTGAGCACATCGCTGCGCAAAAGCGGAGCGGGCAGGTCATGGCGCGGATCGCGCCCCGGGCGAACGAGTTGCTCGAGAATATCGGTCAGAGTGGGCAGGCCAACGGCCAACTCTGCGGCCAGTTGTGGGGAGGGTTGGCGGCTCAGCAGGGTTTCCAGGGCGGGTTTGCGCTCTGCCGGGACCGATTTGATCTCAAGTCCAGCTTTCTGGAGCACTTTTTCCGCGACTGGATAGCTCTCCGGGTGGATTGCACTGGCATCCAGTGGGTTTTCGCCAGCGCGCACGCGCAGGAACCCGGCAGCCTGCTCAAAGGCTTTCGGACCGAAACCGCCCACCTTACGCAGCGCTGCGCGGCTGGTGAACTCGCCCTGTTTGTCTCGCTCAGCGACAATCTTCTCGGCTAATTTGGGGCCAACACCAGCGACATATGTCAGCAAGGCAGGCGAGGCGGTATTGACATCCACGCCAACCGTATTGACCACGCTCTCCACAACCCCGCTCAATGTATTGCCGAGCTGCTTCTGATCCACATCGTGCTGATACATCCCGACCCCGATGGATTTCGGATCGATCTTGACCAACTCGGCCAGCGGGTCTTGCAATCGGCGGGCGATCGAAACTGCCCCGCGCAGGCTGACATCGAGATCGGGCATTTCTTTGCGCGCCAGCGGGCTGGCGCTATATACGCTCGCCCCGGCTTCGTTGACGATCACATAATGTACACCTGCCTGCGGGTTGGCTGCGATCCATTCGGCAGCCAGTTGCTCGGTCTCGCGCGAGGCGGTGCCGTTGCCAATCGCGATCAAGCTTACCTTGTGACGCTGGATCAGACGGGTCAGTGTCTCAAGCGCTTTCTGCCAATCTTTTTGCGGCGGGTGCGGATAAATGGTGGTTGTCTCCAACAATCGTCCAGTCTGGTCTACTACCGCTACTTTGCTGCCTGTGCGGAATCCCGGATCAATCCCTAGCACCACATACCCGATTAGCGGCGGTTGATTAAGCAGCATGCGTAAGTTTTCGGCAAAAACCGCCATCGCATGCGCTTCGCCCTGCTCGGTCAACATCCGGCGCACATCCCGTACGATAGCCGGTAAAAGCAAGCGTTCGGCCGCGTCATCAATGGCCAGCGCGAGTTGTTCGGCCAGTGGGGAACGTCGCTCAGGACGCAAAACCGATTCCACTGCGCCACGCCAATCTCTTTCGGGGATGACAATTTTTATCCGTAGGATTTTAAATTCTTCTCCGCGGTTGAGAGCCAGCACCTGGTGCGGGCGCAGTCGGTCCACCCGGATGCGGAAGTCGTAATACAGATTATAGACTTGCTTCTCGTCTGGTGCCTCTTCGATCTGCTCGCTGATCAATTCGCCCCATTGCAGAGCTTTGGCGCGGGTGTTATGGCGGATTTCGGCGTGCTCGCTGATCCATTCGGCTACGATGTCACGCCCTCCAGCCCAGGCATCAGCAATCGTTGGGACATGCTCACCCAGGTATTCCTGTGCAAGTTTGTCCAGATCGATCGATTGGGTAGGCTGTTTTAAAACCCAATCAGCCAGAGGTTGCAAGCCGCGTTCTCTGGCAGTACTCGCCCTTGTCCGCCGTTTGGGTTTATAAGGCGCGTACAGGTCCTCCAACTCGGTCAAGTTGGCGGCGCCTGCGATCTGAGTGCGCAACTCATTGGTTAGTTTGTTCTGCTCCTGGATCGATTTCAACACCGTCTGGCGGCGATCGTCTAGCTGGCGCAGTTTCTCAACCAGATCGTTTATCTGGCGCAATTTCTCTTCATCCAACCCTTGAGTGGCTTCCTTGCGATAACGGGCGACGAATGGGATGGTGTTCCCGCTATCAAATAATTCAATTGCCGCCGCGGCTTGCTCCGGACGGATTTTCAATTGAATTGCGACCTGGTTTGGATAAGGTATCGATCCGTTTACCATCTTTCGTATCGTACCAAGTCTGCCAGCGGTTTGCGATCACGCGGCTTGGGTGTGTCATTCGGATAGCCAAGCGGGGTGAAAATTAACGGCTCGACCTCGGGTGGAAGTCCCAGAACCTGGCGCGCAGTTCGGGCGTTAAAAGCCCCAATCCAACATGTCCCAAGACCCAGAGCAGTCGCCGCAAGGATCATGTGGTCCATCACGATCGCCGCGTCCACTTCGATATAACTGCGTTTGTCGTAACCCCGCACCCAACCCTGCTGGTGCAAGCCGCACACGCATAGAACCAACGGAGGCTGCTGTGAAAACCAATCCCGCCCATAGATTTTGCGCAATTCCTCCTGCCGTCCGGTGGTGTGGATTACCATGATCTGGAAGGGTTGGTTGTTGTGCGCAGTCGGGGCTAACCGACCGGCTTCTAATATTTGTGCGAGCATCTCGTCCGGGACAGGGTCAGATCGGTAGGCGCGCACACTGTAGCGGGTTTGGATCAAATCAAAGAAATCCATTTCAGTTTATCCTTTTGTTGATGAGGGAGTTCTGGTAAATCACAGATTTAAATAAACTACGGTCAAAAGAATGGATGTTATCCGGCCCTAAAATTAGAAGACGTGTATAGGCGGACATGGTGTCCCGGCGCAGGGAGGCGACATCTACTCCCCGGCAGCGCTCCGGCAGGGGGTCGATCCACTGGCGCAGTCGTAGGAACATCTTGACAGCCCCGTTGTAATTCCCCCGCTCGATCTGCAAATACGCCACCGCCGCCTGCAGGATCGCCCGGTATAACTCTCGCGCCGGGCCTTGATCCTGCTTCCAAGCCTCTTCGAGCAGTTCGTGCGCCTCGAAATATTCACCTCGATTGAATAATTCCAGCCCTTGGATGGCTTCAAGGGCAAGCGGTGTCAGGCAGGCTTCGGCCAGGGCAGCTTGATCCACTCGCCGGGCATGTTTCTGGACCAATTTGGGCAGGCTGGAAAAAAAGTATGCCTGCTCATAAACTGCCTGCACACCGGTATCCTGGGCAGTCTGGATTTGACTTTCTGCGATGTGCGATCCATAACAGATCAGCGGGATGCGCCGGATGGCAGGGTCGGATTGCAGAAGTGATATCGCCGCCTTCCAGGGAATTTGTTCGTTATTCATATCAAAAATGATCAGAGCCGGGCGCAGCCGGGTCACGCGCTCCTTGAGTGTGCTCTGCAAGTCTGGTTGACCGTTCATACTTTCGATCACTTGCACTTCATAGCCAAGCGCTTGACAGGCATTGTCAATCCTGGTTGATGCAGACAAGTCGGCTACAAACGCCAGCAGAATGGGTGAATTGGAGGGGCTTTGCACAACTTGATTATACCAGCCTGGTTGAGCAACCCAAGTGAATTGGCATGAATGCAAAAAGTATCCAGAGAGGAACCAGCGCTGTCGGTTGTGTTAGAATGGGTTGGAGATATTAGAGAGAAAAACAGTCCAATACCTAGCATTTAATCATTTTTCACTATTTCATCGAATCCAGAAGTATCGATCTCATTATTTCAATAGGATATAGATGAAAATCATATTCAGCAGAAAGGGTTTCGACTCATCTTCCGGCGGCGATCCCAGTCCAATTTTCCCGGACGGACGGATGGTCTCGTTGCCGATCCCTGATAAACGCTCACCGTTTCGTTACCAGGATATTTGCTGGGGGACAGGGGATCTTGGCTTTTTGGTTGCTGATTTAACTGGTGGGCGTATCCCAGCCTCGGCCTGCGCTCATCTCGATCCGGACTTGAACTCGGGGAGTCTGGCGCGCTCACCCGATTGGAGGCCGATCTTTGGTCAAACCGGTGCCGCTCAGGGACATCTGCGCAAGAATGGTGTCCAGGTGGGCGATCTATTCTTGTTTTTTGGCCTCTTTCGTCAGGTCTATTTCATTTCAGGAAACCTCGCATGGGATAAAGCATCTCGGCCACGGCATGTCATCTGGGGTTGGCTCCAGGTGGGGGAAATTCTAAAGGTGGATACTTGCGACCCGGTGCATTTTGGTTGGGCCAGATATCACCCTCATTTCTACCGAGATTTGGAGGCGAATAATACGCTCTATATTGCCCGCCGACAACTCAACCTGCCCGGTGTTGATGACGATGAGTGTGTTGGTGCGGGTGTATTTTCGCATTTCTCGAAGCTGCGTCAATTAAGTGCGTGCGATGCCGCCTCAGCATGTCTTTGGGAGTTGCCGACCTGGTTTTTTCCAGATGAGGGAAAATCACCTCTCACTTATCACACTAATCTAGAGCGCTGGGAGAGAAGCGCACGAGTTAGTAGGTTAAAGGCGGTTTCCAGAGGCCAGGAATTTATACTCAATAGCCAGGAATATCCCGAGGCGTTACAATGGATAGGCGCCTTCTTCACTGGATCTTCTGAACAATAAGCTTTTTCAGTTCAGGTCAGGTATGAGAGCAGGGATTTGAGATTATAATCTGATACGAGATCGTACATGCAGTTAATCGAATAAACTAGTAGAAAGAAGTACAAATGCTAGAATCTGAATCTTCCAAAGATAGAGATTGTTCCGGGACAAGCGAAGCTTGTCCGATCCCGCTGGTGTTTGTCAAAGGCACTCATCGCCATATCGGTCAGCAGATTGGGGAGCAAGTCAAGGAATCTATTCTGCGTAGCATTAACAACGCTCAAAACCTTATTGCCCAAACCTATCCCACCCTCGAGTTGAATTGGGAAGGCGCCTTGACCCAGGCGCGTAAATATTTACCGTTTGTTCAGGAGCGCTTTCCAAAATATGTAGACGAGCTTGCCGGGATTGCTGAAGGAGCGGGTGTGTCTTTTGATGATTTGACCGTCGTGAATGCAATGGAAGCTGTAACGATGGATGCCTTGCACCTGGCCAAATGCACCAGTATGGCTGTCAATGAAGACCGTACCGCCGATGGGCATGTCCTGGTAGCGCACAACGAGGATTGGCTGCCGGAAGATGAGCGAGATGTTTTTGTTATCCATGCTGAACCGGATGATGAGCCGCCATTTTTGGCAATGACCTATGGCGGCCTGTTGCCGAATATCGGTTTCAACGCGTATGGGATTGCTCAATGTTGCGACTCGGTTTATCCGACTGACTCGCGCATTGGCATCCCGCGCGTTATGGTTTCGCGGGCGGTGTTAGCAGCCAAAACACTGACTGACGCCATCCGCTGCACTTTGATCCCGCACCGGGCTGCTGGCTATAATCATCTGTTGGTCCATGAGGCGGGCGAGCTGTATTCGGTCGAAGTCTCTTCTCGCCGCTTCGGGATTCTGTATGGTGAAGAAGGGATCATTGCCCATACAAATCATTACCTCGATCCCAAGATGCAGGCGATCGAAGATGAACCGGATGAGTTGGTTGACACCCGGCTGCGATATTTTCGGGCGATGCGTTTGCTGCGCAGAACTCCAGCCCACACAATCAAGACGCTCCAGGCTATCCAGCGCGATCACCTTAACTTTCCAAATTCGATCTGCAATCATTCGATAGATGGCATTGGTCCGCTCGACAGAGAAAAGACCATCAACGCCTTAATCATTGACCTGACATCGCGGGCGATGCATATCGCTTGGGGAAACCCATGCGAAAATCAATACCATACGTATTATTTAGAAGCCTGAGTTGGAGGTATATTTAGATAACTGAAGCCCCAGCGCTGGCGTGGCAGCAATAAACGGTCGCTACGCGTCCGGTTTCTCGCAAATATCCTGCTTGTAGCGCTTCAATGAAGGAATCCGCCTGTTTGTGTTCCACCAGGTTAATCGTACATCCGCCAAAACCTGCCCCGGTCAGGCGGGCGCCGATACAGCCAGGAATGGAGCGGGTTAATGCCACCAGTGTGTCCAACTCGGGTGTACTGACTTCGTACAGGTTTCGTAAGCTATTGTGCCCAGCATACATCAATGCGCCTAACGCTTGCCGGTCTTTCCGTTGCATGGCACTCAGGGCGGAGTGGACTCGCTGGATTTCCTTTACTACATGCTCTGCGCGTTTGCGCGGTATTTCGTCTAAAAATGGCGCATAAGCAGCAAACTCAGTCGTTGAGATGTCCCGCAGGGATAGAATCCCCGGTTTGTATTTTCGTAAACTTTCGACGGCTTGCTCGCAATCCGCACGCCGTTCGTTATACCCGGAATGTGTCAGGCTGCGTCTTACCCCTGAATCAGCAATGATTAAATCAACGCCTTCTGGAAGAGGAAAAGGCTCCCAGTCCAGGCTGCGCGTATCCAGACATAAGGCATGACCCTCCACACCGCAAGCGCTTGCGAATTGGTCCATCAAACCGCATGAGACGCCCACATAGCCATTTTCGGCGCGTTGACACACTAAAGCCAGATCGAGTGGTTCGATCTGCCAGCCTCCGAGCGCCTGCCAGATTACACCAAATGCAACCTCGACCGCAGCGGAAGAACTCAATCCTGCCCCGATCGGCACATCTGAAGTAAAAGCGGCGCGCAACCCCCGCACTTCCAGGCCAGCCTGCCGTAAGGACCAGGCAACACCAGCCGGATACAATGCCCAGCCGGGAAGCGGTTGGTTATCAATGTCAATTTTTCGATCCAGATCGGATAATCGAAAAGACGCCTGCTCTGATAAATCGGTTGCCACCAGGCTGATGCAATCATCATTACTTGGAGAGGCATGGACATGAACTGCTCGATCTATAGCAGCAGGCAGGACCAGCCCATCATTGTAATCCACGTGCTCGCCGAGAATATTCACTCGGCCAGGGGCGCGACCTAGCAAAGCCGGGGCTTGATTGAACGCATCTTGAAATTGGGTGTTCAACCTGTTTTTGTTCATTCAATTGCTAATTCAAGCAGGTTGCCTAGTACGAAGCAGAACAATAAAGCCCAGATCCAATCCGTCGAGTGATCAATGGCAGCTAGGTACATCCCGCCGGAAGAGAGCGCCATTAGCAAGATTGCCAGGCTGTGAATCTGGAAGGTGTGAGTCTTTCGGAAGTTTTTCATTAGCAGTTGTTGATTAATTGTATAAAATTTATGTCTGGATTATACCGCGCTGGTCCCTTTGATGAGCAAAGCCGGTCGGAATAAGTTTTGTATTTTAATAAAAGCTATCAAATAAAGATGAATCACCTAAATATTGTCTTCATAAAAGTATGCGCCTGGGTGATCCATGTCGCCTTGAGCCGATTTTGCGCTCCAACCCTGGATTTCTATTCTATAGATCGCTAACCCACCTAACTCGTTTTCTTGGATCAGTGGATAATCACGCCCTGGTTCGAATTGGGGCGAGTATTTTTGCATGAATTGCAACAGCACAGCAATAATCTCATTGCTTTCACGGACAATGTCTACTAGGCCGAAAACGACCACGCTTTCATATTCGACCCCAAAACTGCGTGCTTGTGGCGCGGGCAGCAATCGCCCCATCTTATAGGCGCTGAAACAAACTTTCGGATTCAGTAATATGTTTTCCATTACCCGCCCCTCATTGGCTGAATGCAGCCAGATCACATGGCGGGCTTCATCATAAACAAACAGTTTAGCGCTTAGAAAAGGCTGATCCTGGTACACAGTAGCCAGCATGCCAACTGGGGCTTTGTGGAGAAAAGTTTTGATCCAGCCTTCATCGTTGATCGCTTTTTTTGACCGGCGGATCTTGGTATATTCTGGATTGAATGGTTCACTCGGCATCACTACCTCACTCTTGATTCCTGTGGTACTTGCAGATGGGTTATTTTACCAGTCATAGACCCATAATCCATCGATCCACTGACCTTGTTGTAATCAAAGTTACATACAGAACGCAGTAAATAGAGTAAAATTATCCATTATGGAAATAAAAATATTAGCCGTTATCAGCGCTGAATATGGTCGCCGAATGATCTCCAATATCCGGGCTAATGGACCTCAGAATTGGCAGGTGGATAGCTGGCAGGCGCCCATGGTTTTACCTCCGGTGATCGACTACCCGGAGGATTATCTGCCAGCCAGTTTCCCTAAAGTGGATTTGATCCTCTCATTTGCCGAACATCGCGGGGTGGCAGAATTAATCCCGGAGATCGCCGCAATGTCCGGGGCACATGCGGTGATCGCCGCGGTGGATAACGAAGCCTGGCTGCCGAGCGGTCTGGCGCGCCAGTTGCGGGAGTGGCTGGCCCGGATCGATGTGGCCTGCGCCACGCCGAAGCCGCTCTGCTCGCTGACCGAGACGGATTTTGGGGTCAGCCGCAGTCAACGCTTGCAGCACGGCTCAACCTGGATTGCGGAATTTGCCCGTTATTTCGGTCAACCCGATATCCATCTCGAAATGGACGAGCAAACCGGTCTGGTGGTTTCAGCGACAGTTCAACGAGATGCCGTTTGCGGTTGCGCTCGATATGCGGCAGAGCGGCTAGCAGGCATGAACGCAGCAGAGGTAGAGGAGAAGGCTGGCTTGATCCATCATCACTACCCCTGCCTGGCGAGCATGGTCAAACTACCGGATTTCAATAACGATACGCTGATGCACGCCTCGGGGAACTTGCTCAAAGATAATTTGCGGCCGCAGGTAAAGCCTTATATCCCGGATTTGTATATTAAGCCGGGCTAAATCTGACTTTGTGGTTCATTCAAAATCGAGGCTTCTCCATACCATAACCGTCGCATTTCTTGGCTCGTTTTGAGCAGATCGGATAATTTCCCGGTCGACTCGATTCTCCCATCCGACAATACAATAATTTTATCAGCCCGCCGCAGCGCTGGTCGGCGATGGGATACCGCCAGGATGGTCGAATCGCTGATCTCGCTCACACGTTCCCATAACTGGTTTTCGGTATCAACATCCAGAGCACTGGAGATATCGTCGAAGACGAGCAGTTCTGGTTGGCGTATGAACATCCGCGCCGCGGCGCTTCGCTGCCGTTGTCCTCCGGAAAGCTTGACTCCTTTGGCTCCAAGCATCGTGTTCAATCCCTGTGGAAGATCGGCGATATCACGCTCCATGACTGCCTGATAGACACTTTTTCTCAGATCAATATCATTGACTGGCAACCCCATCCGGATATTATCGGCTAGCGATTCGCTAAATAACACGGGTGATTGAGGAGCGTAAGCGGAGCGGGGTGGGATAAAAAACTCTCCGGGGTGGTTGATTGTGGTGCCGTTCCAGAGGATTTGACCTGATTGCGATTCTAGCAATCCAAGAATGGCGCGCACTAAAGTAGTTTTCCCCGAGCCAACGCGACCGGTAATTACGACAAAAGCGCCGCGCTCGATCGAAAGGCTGATCTTTTTAATCCCGTTTTGAGTGCCCGGATACAGACAGGTCAGGGATCGTACATCAAGCCGCTCGAGTCGATCTCCCGGGTTTTTCTGAATTATGGGTATCTCTGGGAGCGGACCACGGTCAAAGATCGGACCTGGCTTAACCAGTAGCTCTGGCGCTGCCCCCTGCATTAGATCCATCAGTCGATCAATGGAAACCTTTACCTGGCGATACCAGGCGATTTTCTCTCCAACGATTGTCATGAAATCGGTGTTAACCCGCAAGTAGAAAGCGAAAATAGCTAGATCGCCCACACTAAACTTGCCGTTGAGCATGGCCTGGGCAACAACCAGCAGGGTGATGCCAATCCCAATATTGCTGGTATTGCGGTATAGCGAATCAAGCACTTGGTTAAAAAACCGATCTTTGACTGCTGCAATGCGACGCTGTTCATTGATCTCGCGAAAGTGCTGGAGCATATGTCCTTCGGCTGTATTGGATTGAACGCTGGTGACTGCGCCAAAGACTTCTCCAACGAAACCTGTCACTCGCCCAGTGGCTTCGCGATTTGCCAGGCGATATTTACCGATCTGTTTCATCGCCACGTTAGCGCTGAGAATAATCAGGATCAGCGGCAGCAGAACCAGAATAGTCGTTTGAACATCGATCTGCACCATATCGATCACAGATATAACAAAAAAGGATCCATAGGCAAAAAAAGTAAATAATTCGGCCATGTAGAAAGCGATTTCCTGAACATCCTCGCGAAACCGGCTGATCGCTTCGCCGGGCGAGTTCAGAACGGCGTTAGCGCCGGGGCGCTCTAAAATGCGTTCGAACAGGTTCTTCCTTAATAATGCTTCCACAGAGTAACGAAAATTGAAATAGGCGATCACATCCAGGAAGATCGCCAGTGCGCGTCCAAGGGCGATGGCGACCAATAAAGCTGCTAACGCATATGGAGTCAAACCAATTGTTGAATCTCCGGTGAGTTGGTCGAAGAATAACCGGATCACCTGGGCTGTCATTTGGGGAAAAACCATGAAGAAAAGGATTTCAAGGAAACCGAAAGTTAGGTAAAGCCTTGGTCGGTAGAGAAAAAGCCGCCAGATAAACCACCATGTGGCGGGTTTCTTGGCGAGTAATCGGTCGGTAGGACCGCTCTCATTGGCATAGCTGGTTTGTTCGGTCATACCAGGACTTCCTCCAGACCAGTTTGCATAAGGCGATGGAATTGAGATCCTGGATCAAGAGCTAGATCGAGACGAGGGCCTGTTTCTAGTATCTTACCCTTCTCCAATATCAGAATCTGATCGGCGCGCTGGACAGTGGCTAATCTGTGGGCGATGATGATCGCTGTGCGGTTTTTTACCAGATTCTCAACTGCTCGCTCAATCAGATTTTCAGTGACCGGGTCGAGGCGAGAAGAGGCTTCATCAAGGATCACCAGCCCGGGCTCTTTTAGAAAGATGCGCGTAAAAGCCAGGAGTTGAGCTTGACCAGCGGATAATCCACCGCCCGAATTCGAGTTCGGTATCCAGACCTTTTGGAAGAGATTGGAGCCAATCACCAAGCCCCAGGTCGTGAATAGCTGAAAGAATCTTGTCATCGGAGATGGATGGATCAAAAAAAGTTAGATTGTGACGCACGCTGGCATTGAATAGCTGTACATTTTGGGGAATCATACCGATCATGCGGCGTAAGATGGGAAGCGGCAGCTCGCGCAGATCTACTTCTCTACTCTTAAGCGACAGCGCATTTCCGGTCTGATCTGGAGTATTCCACCACAATCGCAAAGCGCCAGCATCCGGATCATAGAAGCGAAAAATTAAACGAGTCAGGGTTGTCTTGCCGCTGCCGGTGCGCCCTAATAACCCGATGACTTTACCCGGCTCCAAAGACAGGTTGATGTCATGTAACACAATTTCTGTGGTATCGATATCAGAACCAATTTCGGATTTGACCGTTTGCACCAAAGGTTCATCAGGATCCTGCTTAGTGTGCTCATGAGGCAAAAGATCATGATAGGCGAACGTGACGTTCTGAATGATCAAACCTAACTCATGACAGCGCTGGGGAATTGAGGGGAGCACGCCTGTCTCTGAGTTGATTCGAACATGCGAGGATTTCTTGATTTGGCTTTGTACGGAGAAGAGTTGTTGAATACGTAAGATACCGGCGCCGGCTTTTTGCAAATCTCCTATCCGGCGAGTGAGATCGTCAATAGGGTTTTCGAGCATGGTTGTGTATTGAAAAATCAAGTAAACCGCCCCCAAGGTGATGACCTGCTTTTCAAAGAAGTAAGCGCTGATTGCAAAAGCGATCGCATTACCGACCGCAAACAGCAGAAACATGGTGTTGAGCAGAACGTTGACTATCAGCCCGGAGCGTAAGGCGCGTTGAAAGAGATTGCGCATCATGCTGTAGAAAGTGCGCATAGCGTAGGCTTTTGCGCCATTGGCGCGAATATCCTCCACGCCAGATAGCCGTTCTTCAAGGAAACTAAACAACTCTGCGCTGGCCTGACGCTCGACGGAAAAATTAGGCACTGCCATGTTGCGGAAGCGGATCAAGACAAGTACGGTTATAAACGTGAACAGGCTCATTGCTAACCCGATATGCCGATCTACCTGATAAAGAAAAAAAAGAATGCCGATTGCCAGGATAGCGTTCCCCAGAACTTGGACTGTAAAACGAGCGAAGAACTCGGATAAGGTCGTCACATCTCCATCGATGCGCTCAATCAATTCTCCAGGTGTATGTGCATTATGAAAGGATAAATCCAGGTTTAAGCAATGTTCAGCCAGGTCAACTCGAAGGGCGTTGGTTGCACTCCAGCCCACGTTTTCAGCGCTATACGTAGCCAGAGTAGCAACGATTTGTTGTATAAAGGAGATCAGAAGGAAAGAAAATCCAATGCGAAGCAAGCTGTCGAGAGGCTGAGCAGCCCTGGCAGCATCAATGAAATTTGCCAGGAGGAGTGGCGTAGCCAATTGCAAGGCGATACCGGAGAGCAGTAATAAAGCAAGGAGGATCACACTTCGCCAAAGAGGACGCAAATAGCGAGTGAGCAGTTCACGATATGGTGCGATAGCGAGGGGAGGTGGTGAATGGCTATTCGTCTGCATTATTCTCGGGTTAGCTTACCTCTCGCCGAGATTTCTAGTTTCCCTGGGCTGGAGGTCGATCGCTTCATAGGCTGTGGATATTAATTCAAGCGAGTCAGACTCCCAGGCTTTGCTTCACGCTAGCTTCAAATTCCTCGGCAGCCCTCTGGCTGAGGAAGTTATCTATTAATTGGTCTGCCAGCGGCGGGAGCAGTGTGAAAACAGAGACTCCTCGGCGCGCCAGCACGACAATGTGTTCAATCTGGCGGATGCTAGCCAGCAGGATTTGGGTGCGACCTGGATGGTGATCGAGGATTTCTTGCATGTCAATCACCTCATTTAAAGCATTTGGGTCAGCGTCCAGCATACGGCCCAAATAAGGAACCGCATAGCGGGCGCCCAAAGCGATTGCCGCCAGCGCCTGCGCCGCCGAATGCATCGCAGTCAGGGTCACATTAACGCCTTCGCTTACCAGGATCCGTGTAGCCTGATAGCCTGGACGGGTAGCCGGCACTTTCACCATCACGCGTGGATCGATCGCTGCCAATTGCCGCCCGATGTTGATCATGGATTGCGCATCCATCCCCCAGACTTGGAGATGGATTTCATCGACCCCCATCTGGAAGGCTGCCTGCGCCAGGCGCTGGATGTTCGCCAGTGTGCAGGGTTCTTCCGCCTGGGCCAGCAATTTAGGGTTGGTGGTGACGCCGTAAAAAAGTCCACTAGGCAGCAATCGCTCCCATTCTTGAATCTTGGGTGTGTCGATGAGCAATTTCAAGCGTTTCGATTCGATCTGATAGGTTTGGGGAGGTTCGCCGGATTGGATTTCGAAGGTCATTGGGTTATTCCATCTCGTGCAGGTAGGGTGGGTTCGCTCCTGGTCGTGAGCAGTTGATCGCCGCGGCGTGGGTGGAGTATTCCAGGCAGGCGCGCAGCGTGGTTTCGTTCATCTCGCTCAAAGCAGCTCGATTTGTCAGCAATGCGTTTTTATATAGGAAAGAAAGTCCGGCAGCCAGGAAGGTATCGCCTGCGCCGACTGTATCGGCGACGAGGACGCGTGGCGTGGGGACAAAGGCCGTCACCCCGGAGGCCGAATATCCGGCTGCGCCGTCTGCGCCGCGCGTCAGCAGGCAGATGGCCGGTCCAGAGGAAAGCCACTGCTGGATCAAATCATCGGGCTGGGCGTCGGGATAGAGCCATTCCAGGTCCGCCTGGCTCAGGCGTAGGATATCGACCATGGAAATCCAGTTCTCAAAGCGCTTGCGATAGGAATCTTGGTTTGGAATTAAGCTCGGGCGCACGTTTGGGTCAAGCGAGAGGATGCGCCTGCCGCTCTCGCGCCGCATCAGAGTCTCGAGGCTGGAAGCGCCGGGTTCCAATAAAAGCGAGATCGAGCCAAAGTGCAGAACAGTTATTTCATCCGGCAGCCTGACTGGCAGGTCGGCCTGCTCAAGGCTGCGGTCGGTCGCCTGGTTTGCATAGAACAGATATTGCGGCTCATAATTACTGCCGCGCGGCAGGCTGACGAATGCCAACGTGGTAGGGCCATCTGCGCGCAGCAAGTAGCTGGTATCCACGTTATTCTCGACCAGATAATCCACCAGCATCTGTCCAAAGAAATCGGTTGAGATTTTTGTAAACATACCCACTGGAGTTTGCAGCCGCCCCAATCCGACGGCGATATTAAAGATCGAGCCGCCAGGGAACGGGCGGTATCCGGTTCCACTTTCCAGAGGTACAAAATCAATCAGCGCTTCACCGCAGCAAAGGATCATCGGTTTTCTCCAATTTGAAATTGTTGCTTAACCCAGATTGACCGAATAGCCCAATCCGGGAACATCCGACGCCACCAACCAGCCATCTTCTAGCCGAAATCCTGGTTGAGAAGGATCATCAATCAAAAACAAATGACCATCCAGATCGCCATAGCGCACATTGGGACTGGATAAGGATAGGCTTAACCCGCCTGCGATCAGCAATGCCGGTTCAATCAGGCAGCTGACCATGGTCGAGATCTGGGCGGCGCGAGCGATGGCGTCAATCTGGCGGGCGCAGCGCAATCCTCCGCAAGAAACCAGCTTGACGCTCAAGCCGTGTGCGTTGTGTCCGGCGGCAATCTTTAAAGCAGATGCCAGGCTGTCGGCGCTCTGGTCTGCCAGGATCGGAATCGGGCTGAGGCGGCTGACCTGGCGCAGGCTCTCCAGGTCTGCAGCGGGCGTCGGTTGTTCTAACATCTCGATCTGGCTGCTCAGAGCCTTCGCCACATCAATCGCCTGACGGACGGTGTAGCCGCCGTCTGCGTCCAGCCGCAGTGTATGATCGGGCAGGGCGGTATGGATAGCTTGGACGCGGCGCACATCCAGGTCAGGATCAAGACCGCCTTTGATATTAAAGACGCGGAAACCTTTGCTGGCGAATTCCCGGGCGATTTCGACGCTCTCTTCGAGCGCTGAAATTGGGATTGTGATTGAGGTCAGGATCCGGTTGCGAAAACCACCCAGCAGACGATAGAGAGGCATGCAGGCTGCCTGGCAAAGCAGATCATGAAATGCCAGGTCAAAGGCGCACAGCACTGAAGGTAAACCCCTGGTAAGTGCCGATAACTCCGCCAGAGAATACTCGATGTTCATTGGATTTAGATCGGGTGTTTTTGCGGCGCATTCACGACAAATATCCACAACTTTAGATGGCAGTTCTCCGGTCAAGGATGGATGGGCGATGGTGCAGCCCCAACCGCTTTGTCCCTGGCGAGTGATCAGGCGGACGAAGATGGCGGTCACACTTTCCACCCTGGTAAGACCCGTGATCTGAACAGCTTGTTTTAGCTTCAGTTCAACTGGCGTTACTTCTGCTTTAATAATCTGCATCATTGACCTCCACCTCATCTATTTTAATCGCAGAATGGACCTCTGGGAAAATCATTTTCCGAATTTGAATGGTAGAATTTTGGAAGTCTATGATCAGGAGGAAAGATGGAAGAATATTCAATTCAACAACTCCAGGCGCTTATGCAGAGCGGCGAAATAAGCTCCAGGCAGCTCACAGAGATGTACCTGCGGCGCATTGAAGAAATCGATCGGGATGGCCCGGCGCTTAACGCGATCATCGAGCTTAACCCGGATGCGCTGGCAATAGCCGATTTGCTGGATATCGAACGGAAAGCCGGTCATCTGCGTGGACCACTACACGGTGTTCCGATTTTGATCAAAGACAATATCAACACGCACGACCGAATGAGCACTACCGCTGGCTCTCTTGCGCTGGAAGGGTCGCATCCCCCGGCAGATGCTTTTCTGGTCGCGCGGCTGCGATCTGCCGGGGCAATCTTGATGGGTAAGACCAATCTTAGCGAATGGGCTAATTTTCGCTCGGAGCATTCGGTGAGTGGTTGGAGCAGTCGCGGTGGGCAAACTCGCAACCCGTACGCTCTGGATCGCAATCCGTGTGGTTCCAGCTCTGGTTCGGCTGTTGCGGTGGCGGCGAACTTATGTGCGGCGGCGGTGGGGACAGAAACGGATGGCTCGATTGTCTGCCCCTCTCAGACAAACGGGATCGTCGGCATCAAACCCACGCTTGGCCTGATCAGCCGTACAGGGATTATCCCTATCGCGCATAGCCAGGATACTGCTGGTCCGATGGCGCGCTCGGTGCAAGACGCGGCGATCTTGCTGGGAGTCTTAGCCGGTTCTGATCCGGCTGACCCGCACTCATCTATTCTAGCTGAAGGAACGTCCGTTCCCGATTACTCCGTCTTCCTGGACTCGGATGGGCTCAAAGGAAGCAGGATTGGTGTAGCCCGGCCTTATTTTGGTTTCGATTGGCGCGTAGATCAGATCATGGAAGACAGCCTCAGGTTGATGAAAGACCTGGGCGCCGACTTGATCGACCCGCTCGATTTATTAGATGAGAGCAAGCTGGCAAAGACGGAGATCGAGGTCCTGTTATTTGAGTTCAAGGCGGATCTCAATGCCTACCTGGCGAGCCTGGGAGAAAATCCGCCGGTAAAGAATTTGGAAGAGATCATCCAATTTAACCTGGAGCATCAAGCTCAAGTCATGCCCTTTTTTCAGCAAGAGCGAATGGTAAAAGCTCAAAAGAAGGGTTCGTTAACGCAGAAAAAATACCTGAACGCGCTTACAAGGAACTTACGCCTATCGAGAGATGAGGGTATCGATAAAGCGATCCGCGAGTATCAACTGGATGCGATCATCGCGCCAACTGGCAGCCCAGCCTGGTTGATCGATCCGATCAGTGGTGATCATTTTTCAGGAGGTGGATTCTCTTCCCTGGCAGCGGTTGCGGGATACCCACATATTACCGTCCCGGCTGGTTATATCTTTGGATTGCCGGTCGGGATCTCTTTCTTTGCTTCAGCCTGGTCGGAGGGTATGCTGCTACGGCTGGCATATGCTTTTGAGCAAGCCGCTAGAATTCGCCGCCCACCAGAGTTTCTTCCGACAGCTGACGTGTCGATAGATGCGATCCAACATCGAGCCGCGATTTCGGATGACCGACTGCTGAGGATGTGATATCATCCAGAAGGAATTCAATCTATAAGGAGTAAGTTTATGAAAGAAGGACGTGCGCTTCAGAACATTTTACTTGTCAGCGGTTTGGTGGGAATGCTTTTGTTAGCATTTGCATTCGATCTTATCATCCAAAACATGGTCAATCAAAATGCACAGACTGGAATGCTGGTCACAACGCTGGTCTGGTTATTTCCGTTGATGCTATTCTTGTGGTCTTTAGCTGCGATTGGTTTAGTTTGGTGGATGATTTCTGGGGGTGGATACAGCCGCTCGGTTTGTTGGATTTATCTCATTGTTGGTTTATTGCTGTTATTTATCAGTCCGATCCTCTTTGTGAATGAATTCCCAGACAGTTTCTATATTATCGTTCAATATCTCACACCTGGGAGTCTCCTTTCCCAGGCGGGAGGTGCAGCCGCCGCGATTGGTTTGTTAAGCATGTGGTTTTGGAAACCTTCCTCAAGTTTGGATGATGAAGATGAAGATATTGAGGAGATAGAAGTGGCTGTTGAGGTTGATAATAATGGAGGGTCAAGGTAGCCAGCAGATGATTTGCCGATATTGCGGGAGCAACAACCGCGCCCAAGCAAATTTCTGCGCTCATTGCGGTCAACCATTGAGTGCGGAAAGGATTTCTCCACCCTGGCAGGCCGAACCTGCCGGGCGGCTGCCTGATTCCCCCAGTATTTTCGAGCTAGGATCATCAGTGATTGCAGTGATCGCGACCCTGATGTTTGTATTGATCTTCAGTGTGGCGTTCCCGATCTATTCCCTCACCGGAAGTGTGCTCAATGCAGGGATTTATGAACACGCCCTGGAATCACAAGATGTTTACGATCGTTTCCCCAATTTTTTCGGCCAGCAGATGACGTTCTGGATTCAAGAGTTGAAGAGCGAAGTCTTTCTGATGGAACTTTTCTTTCCGAATATCCAACAATCCGACTGGGAGCTGATCGCTAAGCGTGTGATTACCGGAGAATGGGTGCAGGCTCAAACAGAAACCATGCTTGATCAGGTTTTTGAATATGCACATTTGGATCAAAGCCCTTTAGCTTTGCAGATTTCCTTTACAAAGGTAAAAGAGCGCCTGGGCGGGCAGGTTGGTTACGACACTTATCTGGAAATTACAAATGCCAAGCCGGACTGTAATATGATGGAATTGGCTCAGTGGCTGGTTGCCCCGGTAATTGAAATGCTCCCGATTTGCAAACTTCCCGAAGATGCCAATCTTTTTGGTTTTTCCACTCCCGACCCGCAGGAAGTGGCGCCGCGTATCCTGGCTGATTGGGCGGCGACATTACCGGATGAAATCGACTTGTCCGATTCGCTCGATGATCTTTCCAGACAGGAAATCGCTGATCTTTTCAAAGCGATCCGTTTGGCTCATACGGTTTCTGCTATTTTCATTGGTGTAGGGATCCTCTTTCTGATGCTGACCCTGATTTCGCCTAGGGCGCGCCAGCTTAAAAGCTGGTTGCGGTATTGGGGTTTGCCTCTCTTGATAACTGGCTGTTTGGTTTTGGTGGCAGCCATTCTTTTTACAGCTGTTTCGATCTGGCAAACCAACCAGCTTTTCGATAGCTTGGTGGATGTTTTTGTGCCAGATGTGGTTGAGCTAGGCAAAGATATTGGGCGCGAAGTGATCTTCCGATTTGCCATGCCAATCGCGTTGGTAGGTGGGTTGCTGGCACTGGTTGGGTTTGGGATGGCAGGCCTTTCAATTTTTATTGCTAAAGAAAAGTCGCTTTCCTACCAGGCCGGCAGCTATGTTTAAGCAGGTAAATCCGAAAGCGGTCATTTTCTCAAGAATGCTGCTGCGTTTCACCTGGAAGGATGCCAGGGATTTCGGTTTGATCTTGATCGGAACATTCCTCCAGGCGCTTGCTTTGCGTTTGTTTCTGATACCGGCGAACCTGGCGAGTGGGGGGGTCAGCGGGTTGGCGCAGATCATCAACTATTACACCAACTGGCCTATAGGTGTGATGATTTTCTTCGGCAATTTACCTTTGCTCGTACTGGGATGGCGATTCCTGGGTGGGCCGCGTTTTGCCACCCGAACCACTTTTGCCGTAATTTGTGTTGCTTTCCTGACGGATTTCCTGACCATCTATCTGCCAGCACAAGGGGTGACCAATGATCTGGTGTTAAACAGCCTTTATGGAGGTATTATTGGTGGGATAGGTTATGGGCTGGTCTATCGAGCACAGGGCACCAGCGGTGGCAGCGATATCCTGGCGCGCATCCTGAATGATTGGCGCGGGATTTCTCTTTCACAAAGTTATTTCCTAACCGATTCATTAATCATATTTTTTGCAGGGCTGGCCTTCAGTTGGGAGAATGCGCTTTATGCGTTGGTGATGTTGTATGTTACTGGTCTGGCAGCCGAAGCGGTGACGGAGGGGACCTATGTCTTGCGGACGGTGATGGTGATCACTTCCGAGCCGCAAAAAGTGGCTGATCTGATTTTGCATGAAATGCTGCGCGGTGTGACGATCATGAATGCGCGCGGCGGTTATACTGGTGAAGAACGGACGGTGCTTTATTGCGTTGTAAGTCGCGCCGAAGTCACTCGAGTAAAAACACTGGTGAATCAGGCTGATCCGAAGGCGTTCATGGTCATTGGACATGCCCATGAAGCCCTGGGAGAAGGATTCCGGTCACTGGGGAACAGGTAGCTTATTCTTTGGAATGGAGAAAAGTTGATGCAAACTGATTTGGAACTGATTGACGGATATTTAAACCATCTTAATGAAGTGATTATTGCCCTACCGCGCCAGCCGTTGGTAGAGATCTTAAAGCTGGTCCGCCAGGCCTGGCTGGAAAAACACAATATTTTCATTTTTGGGAATGGCGGCAGTGCGGCTACAGCTTCGCATATGGTTTGTGATTTGATTAAGAACACCCGTCAGCCTGATCGACCACGGTTAAAAGTGATCGGTCTGGCAGATAATATGCCCACCTTCTCGGCTTATGCAAATGACGAGGGATATGACCAAGTATTCGCTGAGCCGCTCGAATCGCTGGGAGAAGCTGGCGACCTGGCGATTGCGATCAGCGGAAGCGGCAATTCACCAAATGTATTGCGGGCTGTTCAAACTGCCCGGCGGAAAGGCATTACCACCATAGGTTTAACTGGTTTTGCCGGTGGTAAGTTGAAAGATCTGGTGGATGTCTGTTTGATTGCACCTTCAAATAGTATTGAGCATGTCGAAGACCTGCATATGGTCATCGATCATTTACTGACCAAT
This sequence comes from uncultured Chloroflexia bacterium, assembly GCA_963788145.1. Taxonomy (GTDB): domain Bacteria; phylum Chloroflexota; class Anaerolineae; order Anaerolineales; family UBA4823; genus UTCFX2. The sequence continues at coordinate 167,252 of CAWBFQ010000003.1, forward strand.
GCCTTGCGCACCAATGGATGATCGATAAGGATTAATCCGCTGGAGCGGGCTGCTCTTGGGCGATCTTTGCAAATCGATCGCGAGTGCTCTTGTGCAGGAAAAGGAAACTCACGACAGACAGGCTGCAAATGATGCCGCTAGCATACCAGACCCAGTTTGGGTTGTAATTATCTAATATCATCCCTGCTACTGGTGGCCCAAACATCGCTGGAATTGCCCAAGCCATACTGAAGATAGCCATATACCTTCCGCGCATATCTTCTGGGGCGAAGTTTGCTGCCAATGCCTGGCTGACCGGCATCACAACCATCTCGCCGATCGTAATCAGTACGATCGCACTGATAAAAAGCCAGTATGCACTCACGAACCCAAACATACTGAAGCCGATCACGTAGAAGACTGATCCAAGAGCCATCATCAGCATCGGTGGATAATCTTTCACCCGTCGGCTGACCCAAAACTGGCAGATCACAACAGTTATGGCAGAACTGGTCAGTAGAAAGCCATACAGCTGGGTGGATACCCCATGTATATCTCGCAGAAAGACTGACAATGTGCTGTACATTTGGATATAAACCACAGTCATAAACATAGAAGCGATGATATAGGCAACGAATAACCGATCGGCAAATACTTTTCCATATCCGAGCATAGTTTGCCAGGTATTCTCCGGTTTTGTTGTTTCTGTTACCACCAGTTGCGGCTTGGTCTCGGGGATCATCCGGAATATGATCCCCGCGGTAATCAGGCTGCAAACTGCGTCAAATAGAAACAAGAACAGAAATGAGCGCGAGGCCATCAGTCCACCAATGGTGGGTCCGACGATCCAGGCCAGGTTTCCGACAACCCGCATCACGCCAAATCCCTCGGTGCGCTGTTTTTCCGGCAAGATGTCGGCGATCATCGCCTGCCAGGCTGGCCCGGCGACATCCGAAAGCAGGCCAACCACCAGCGCCAAAACATAGAACACCCATAATTCGTTCGCCAGTCCCATCGAGATCGCGCTCAGGGCGCTGAAAACAAGTCCAAACAGCACCATGCCTTTCCGCCCAAAACGATCGGCAAATGCCCCGCCGATGATATTCCCAATAAAACCGGACAGGTGGAACGTGCCTAATAAAACACCCGCTTCGGTCATCCCCACCTGGAATTTTTGGGTGATATACAAGGCGAAGAATGGGAAGATCATAGTTGCGCCAATCCGATCCACGAAGGAGGCTGCAACCAGGACCCAGAATTTGGTTGGAAATTCTTGATAGGTTGATCTAACTTTATTGAACATGGTACATTCTGGTGGATTTCTTATACTTTATTTTCTGCGGCTAAGGATCTCTTGAATTGCGAGAACTGCGGCGTCCGGCAGAGCGGGGGTGCTGTGGCTTGCCAGGATTTTGCGGGCTCGCTCATTTGCGCGTTGGGATAGGTCCTTTGAACCGCCAGACTGCCACAGGTCGTAACGTCGGCGGTCAATTAAACGAGGAGACCACTGGTGTTCGCGAAAATGCTGAAAGGTGCTCTCGTCCGCAAGGAACCCGCTTCCAGGTCGGGTCCGCCCAATCGCTTCCAATGCCAGGGTTTCTGCGTTAATCGGCACACCCTTCATAAATCTCCGCGTCATCGAGATGATCTCGTCGGCGATCACCAGCATTTCCATCGATGAAGTGGAGCCGTACTCGATGTAGGCGACATCATGATTGAGGGTGCTGCGCGCCAGAAAGGCGCTCATAATCGAAAAGGTGGCTTCGATCCCGGCTTGAGCATCCACCAATTTGCTATCTGAGGCGCCGGCGTAACCCCAGGATGGCAAATGATAAAAACGAGCCAGTTCAGCCCAGGCAGCCATCCCCATGCTCCATTCCGGGCTGCCGTAGCTGACGATGGCGGTTTTCATATCCAGGGCTGCAGTGTTCATGCCATAGAGAAAGGGTGTTCCAGGGCGGATTAATTGGCTGACGACCAAACCTAACAAACACTCGGCGTTGCCCACTGCTATCGCTCCTGCCAACGTGATCGGACCGCCTCCGCCGGTGTTTGGCGAGGGGATATAAGCTCCAGGAATGCCTTTCTCAGCGCAGAAGATCAGCTTCTGCAAGGAGATTTCGGGTATGAGCAGCGGCGATATCGGCTCCGCATAATGCAGTAAGAATGGTTTTTCGCGTAAGGCTTGCTCGCCGCCAGCCACTGCGCAGGCAATCTGATAAATATCTTCCATATCGCGCCGATCTTGGGCAGTATAGACCAGCGGTTTTACTGATCCCTGGATCAGGCGGATGAATTCGTGTAGATATGCGTCGTTGACCGGTACGTCGCTGGGGACCCCCATCGACATGACGAAATCGATGTTCTCCAATCCATCTGCCAGCCGGGCGATATCTTCGACATCCTGGGCAATCGCCATGCGGCGCTCACCTGTATTCAGATCATGCGTAAAAATCGTGTCCGAGCCGGTTCCAAAAAAAACCTTTCCCATCTCTAAAGGCATGGTCAACTCGCCAAGTCGATTGTACATGGGTATGCGCGTCGGGGCTTTTGCCAGCGCATCTGTGATCAGGTTCTCCGGAATCTTTAAACGCCCGTTGAGTTCCCATGCGCCCGCATCCAGCAGTAATTCCCGACCCTGGTGATCCTGCATATCGACCCCGATCTGGCTGAGAATCTGCAGGGTGGCATAGTGGATTTCTAGGACTTGATCCTCAGACAGCATCTGAATGGAAGGATTCAAAGTAGAGGGATAGATCGGTTTGTTCATTGTTAGCTCCAGGTGATTTTCTTCAAGGCAGTTCGATTTAGCGTTTGATAATGATGCGAGCATCCAGGGCGGATACGCCTTGACCCTTCGGGAGCGCACTAAGTGGGTTGATGTCTAACTCACGAATCTGGGGGAATTCGCATAGCAGTTGAGATAATTTTAAGATGGTATCCACAATCGCTTCGATGTCGGCTGGCTGCTGACCACGCACCCCTTTCAATACAGGGTAGCCACGCATGCTCTTGAGCATTTCAATCGCAGTCCGATGAGACAGCGGCGCTACTCGCACTACAACTTCATTGAATATTTCAACGAAAATTCCACCCAGGCCAATCATCACAACCGGGCCGAATTGTGGATCTTGTCTGCCACCCAGAATCAATTCATGCCCTTGTGAGAGCATCGGTTGTACCATCATCCCATCGATTTGAGCATCTGGATCGAATTGTTGGATCCGAGTAATGATTTCTTTATAGGCTCTGACCAAAGATTTACCATCAAGCAAATTGAGTCGTACTCCACCTGCATCGGATTTATGTGAGATCTGCGAGGCGATGACCTTCAGCACAACCGGATAACCTAGTTTCTCAGCGGCTTCAATCGCTTCTTCCTTGCTTTGCACTGTGACGCTTTGCAGGACAGGAATCCGATAAGAATCGAGGACATCCATCGCTTCCGAAAGAAGCAAATCCCGCCGATTGACTTGAGCGTTTTTTATCAGGGTAGTTACTAAGGAACGATCGGGCTGGAATTCTGGAAATTTCTCGCTAGCATGAACATTCTGATATTGGTTAAAATAATAATAGACTCATCTCAAGGGCGCGAACGGTTTCAACTACCTGGGTAAAGATAGGATATGGGTAGTTCTGTTTGAGAAACGTCACTTCCTGGGTGGCAGTGGAAATATAATAGGCGACAGGCTTATCGTATTGGTGAACCAGATTCATGATGCGCTCGAGCAATTTCCGGCTGGTTCGGTTTTCTGATTCAGAAAGGGAGGTATGTAGGAAAACCACTCCATCTACATCGGGTAGTTGCAACGTTCGTTCGATAATCTGAGCATACACATCCAGGTCAAACAGGTCGCCTAGATCAAGTGGATTGGTCAGCCGGATGACGGATGCACGAAAATGCTTTTCGATCTCTCGCAGAAAACTCTCGGGGAAAGGGGCTAGCTCAAAACCGGATAGCTCACACGCGTCTGCCGCGATCACGGCGTGTCCTCCAGATCGCGAGATCACGCCTAGTTTTTTTCCTTTCATGGGTGGGAGCCGAAGGATTTTTAAGTTATTACCTAACGAGGTAGCGTCGCGCACGCGCACGATCCCGGATTGGTGAAATGCAGCATCCACCACTTTATCGTCACTCGTCAATGAAGCCGTGTGCGACAGGGCAATTTTCTGGCCGAGTTTGCCGATATTCGATTTGAACGCCAGGATGGGTTTGTTTGATGTGCGCGCAACTTGCATCAAGCGCCGCCCATCGCCGATGCTTTCGAGGTACAGAAAAATCAGGCTGGTTTTTTCGTCCTTGATAAAATATTCCAGCATATCCTCGGCAGTCTTATTGAGCATATTCCCAACCGAGACAAATTTATTTAACCCAAGCCCTTCATTTGACATCAGATTGAGAACGCTCAATCCAACGCCGCCGCTCTGAGTGATCATCGATACATCGCCTTGATTAAGAAATTTATTCAGGCGCGGGAAAGGCACACAAAACCCGTTTTCCATATTCATCGCTCCGATGCAGTTCGGACCTATGAATTGAATATCGTATTTGTTGGCCACTTCGCTGATCATTTCTTCAAGCTTTTTACCTTCTTCCGTAAATTCCCGAAAACCGGCAGTCTCAATAATCGCCCAGCGGATCCCTTTCTGTCCGCATTCCTCTAGAATATCCGGAACGGTGAGCGCAGGTGTGAGAATGACGGCGAGATCCACATGATCGGGGATATCTACAACGGAACGGTAGATCCGCCGCGTCTCGATTATTCCACCGCTTGGCCCAACGGCATAGACCATACCATCATAACCATATTCAACCAGATTGGCTACGATGTTCCGTCCAAGGTTAGTAGGTTTTGCAGACACTCCGATCACAGCTACGCTGGTAGGATAAAAGAATTCTCTCACACAAGACCTCCTTGGTTAGATTGGAATGGTTTATTTCGTGGATCAAAAGGTTGACCCAGATCATATATACGCCAATATATTACCAGTTTATCCTATTCTGGTAGGATCGAATTCTTCTCAACCTTCCTAATCAATAGAATACCTGGAACCTGAATATTTTCCAAATCGCTTCTTCATATTTTCTGAACACCCTCCTGTTATCCTATATATGGATCAAATGATCAAAGTTATGATCCGAATTAACAAACAAGATGGTTCTATCTTTGAAAGGAGATTTTGAATGAAGAATATGAAATGGATTATGATTGGCGCCGGGGGGTTGGCATTGATCGCGTTGGTGGCTGGATTGGCTACCTTTGGATTGGTCTCACAGGCCAGCGCAAAATCATCTTATTCCCCCATACTTTCTGGAATGCTGGACAAAGGACCGGAAATGCGGGGAGAAAGAGGAAGTCAGGATGGCGGGGACGAACTGCTGGCGCAGGCGCTTGGGATCACAGTTGAGGAACTCCAGCAAGCCAAGCAGGAGGCAAACAAAGCCGCTATTCAGCAGGCAGTGGATGAAGGATATGTCACCCAGGCGCAAGCCGATCAGTTATTAGCGCAGGATGGACATCCGCACGGCGGCCGAGGGTTTATCCCCTTTGTTCCTGAAAATGCGATCGATATGGACGCTCTGCTGGCGGATGCACTTGGAATCAGTACGGACAAATTGACATCTGCGAGAGAATCAGCTTTCCAGGCTGGTCTGGATCAGCAAATCGAAGATGGCAGGATCACAGAAGATCAGGCTGAGATGATCAAAGCCCAGCGTGCCCTCAAAGACACGATCGATCCCAATGCCTTGATGGCCGAAGCCCTGGGAATCAACTCCGACCAGCTTCAGGGTTACCGTGAGCAGCGCATGTCGATGAACGCTATCCTTGAAGAGTTGGGTATGACTGAAGAAGAATTCAGTGCTGCCCGCACGGCTGCCTACGAGGCTGCTCTCGCAAATGCAGTGCAGGATGGCGTGATCACCCAAGCCCAAGCAGACCTGCTGCTGGCAAATTCTGCAGATGGAATGGGAATGGGTCCGGATGGTGGACGACATGGAATGCCCCCCGGTGGTATGGACGGTCAACGACCAAGCCGCGATGGTGGACTTGGGCGACCGGACTGCGCCCCGGATGGAACTCAAAATCCGCAGGTGACACCAGACTCAACAACTCAGGGAACCAGTATGTAGGTTTTACTGAATCCCCAATCAACCTCTCGCAGGTTAGAAAAACCTGCGAGAGGTTTAGACCTTAACCCGGTTTATAATAAATCAACGGTATTTGCTCAGCTATCGATACTTAAAACCACGAAATCACGAATTACACGAAAGAAAAAGCTGATTAATTACATCCAAAGAATTTTGAACCAGAGAGCGCAAGATTATGCCGAAGAAAATCCTTGTTGTTGATGATAAATTAGAAATCCGCACTTTACTGAAGCAATATTTATCCCAGGAAGGTTTCGAGATCATCACAGCCGGGGATGGGAAGGAAGCGCTCTTCGCTGCCCGACAGGGAAAGCCAGATCTGATAATCTTGGATTTGATGATGCCGGAAATGGGAGGATACGAATTCTTGAAAGTCTATGGTCGAGAGGCTGATACACCTACGATCATTTTGACCGCAAAGCTAGATGAAGGCGATAAAGTGTTGGGGCTTGAGCTGGGTGCGGATGATTACATTACAAAACCGTTCAGCATGCGCGAATTAACTGCCCGGGTGCGAGCCGTGATCCGGAGGGCGGAGAAGAGAGAATCCATAGCCGATACTTTACGTGTGGCGGATGTCACCTTGGACCGGGCGGGCAGGGTTGTGTTTGTTCGAGATCAACTGATTGATCTGACGCCTTCTGAATTCGATTTACTTGCCACCATGATGTCCGCTCCGGGGCGGGCATATTCTCGGATGGAATTGTTGGACCGCTTGCAAGGGACAGCTTACGAGGGGTATGAGCGTACGATCGATGTTCATATCCGTAATTTACGCACAAAAATCGAAGAAGATTCATCGAACCCCAAATATATCGAAACGGTATATGGAACCGGGTACCGTTTTGCCCCGATACGCGAATAACACTGGACCAGTGAGAGGATGATGATACGATCGCTTACGCTGAAACTTATTTTAGCCTTTTTAATTGTCAGCCTGACGGGTGCAGTGCTCTCGGCAGTCTATCTCCAACAGCGCACCCGCAGCGAATTTACTCGCTTTCTTTCAGATCAATTCCAGAGTAGTATGATCGATTCTTTGATCCAGTATTACCGCACGAACGGAAGCTGGAGCGGGGTGGAAGGGCTCATGCAAGAACTGGATGGATCCATGCGCCGTCCAGATTTCAACCGCGGATTAGAAAATGAGCCGCCCCTCCCTGAAATACGTCATATTCCACTCACGTTGGTCAACCAAAACCGATTGGTGATCTACGAGGATTTCCAAACCCGAGAATCGCGCGCTACGCGACTGAGGAAGAGATTGCCCAGGGGGCACAGTTGAAAGTGGACGGTGTGATCGTCGGTTGGTTGACGATTAACCCTCGTACGTTGGCCAGGGTTAGCGGTACACCGGAACGGAAATTCCTTGAATGGATCAACCAGGTGATCCTTGTGAGCTCGCTGGCGGCGATGGCGATCGCACTATTGCTAGGGATTGCCTTGGCGCAGGGGCTTACTCGTCCGATTCGCGAATTGACGAACGCCACACAATCTCTAGCCCAGGGTAACCTGGGGACTCAAGTGACTATTCGTTCGAAAGACGAGCTGGGTCGCCTTGCCGAAGCCTTTAACCAGATGAGCACCGACCTGGAGCGGGCGACCCAGGCTAGGCGTCAGATGACAGCAGATATCGCCCACGACCTGCGCTCTCCGTTGAGTGTGATTCTGGGATATACCGAAGCGCTCAGCGATGGAAAGTTAGAGGGGACACCAGAAGTGTTTGAAGTAATGTATAAAGAAGCAGGCCATTTAAATCATTTGATCGAAGATTTGCGAACGCTGTCGCTGGTGGATGCTGGCGAACTGCCATTTTACCTGCAATGGGTGAAACCGGCTGATTTGCTCGAGCACGCGGCAGTCGCCTATCGTCCGCTCTGCAAACAAAAGTCCATTGAATTAGCCACTGAGATTCAGCCTGATCTTGCGCTGATTAATGTCGATCCAGAGCGAATGGCGCAGATATTGGGGAACCTAATTGGCAACGCTCTGCGTTATACACCAGCGGATGGGAAGATTTCACTTAAAGCCAGTAGTGGCCAAGGACACATTGAGTTGCATGTTCATGATAGTGGTCCGGGGATCGCCCCCGAGGAACAAGCAAATGTCTTTCATCGTTTTTATCGCAGCGATCCTTCCCGTTCTCATAATGGGGAGACCGGCTTGGGATTAGCCATTGCAAAATCGCTTGTTGAGGCCCAGGGTGGATTGATCAGATTACAGAGTGAGCCTGGAAAAGGCGCTCATTTCATCATTGAATTCCCTGTTTAACTAGCGACCTCTTTTTCCTCTGCCTCCACCGCTCGGATACTTGAGTATTGATGGCGGCTCGCCGTTGTTAGGGGTAGGATAGGCGCAACCAAGAAAGGTTAGCCGGGTATTATGGGTGATCTTGACCGATTTACCGCCTGATGTGCAATCATAACCATAGACCGGATCCCACAGTTCAACATAATAAATATTCATGGAATACAAGTCGGGGACCAGATCGATGTGTTTTATTGTTGATGACGTTCTGTCACCTTCGGGAACACGGAGATAGTAGCTGTTCTCAAGATATTTGCCCGTAAAAGCAATCTCAACCGGCAGACCGGATTTATTAATCACCGTCAAACGCACGGTTTTAATTTTGGCGGCGCTGATGAGCAGAACGGAAAGCAGAAGGATTGTCCAAAAATTCCGTTTCATTATTTTTATCCAATCTGGCCCCGGAAGAATAATACGAACTTCCGGGGCTGAAGGGTGGATCTAATTTATGAGAGTGTTGTCAGATAAGTAATGAGGGCATCCACCAATGCGGTGCTCACTCGACCGGAGCCGATAAAAGATCGGGCTGCACCCTGGGTTGTTCTAGCGCCAGGGGTTGTCTGTGCTCCAGCGCCGAAGCCCCCGCCGCCTGGCTCAAATCCACCGGGAGGACCAAAGCCGCCTCCGCCTTCAGGCGCCTGTCCGCTCTGGCGCTGCGCCTGGCGGGTAGCCATCTCCTCGGCTGATAACCCAGAGACCCTTCCCTCTCCAGGTCCACCCAAGTTAAGATTACGTTCCTGGGCAAGTTGTCCCAGCATTTCTCCGGTCAATTTCATATTGATAATCGATTGGAGTTGATCAGCGCTGAGGGTCTCCTGAATTTGAGTGATCAGGGCGTCCAGTTCCATCGGCGAACTGGTATCGCTGTTCGAAAGGCTTTTGTAGGCCTTCCAGAGCGGGATTAATTCAGTTGCCTGTTGTGCAGTTAACGGGGTATCGGTTTCCTCCAGCTTGAAAAGGCCTAATGCTAGCTGGGTGGCAATTGGAAGCGCATTCTCATAATCTGTCTTCAGCGGGCTGTTGAAACGCGGCGCGCCTGTACCTTGGCTTGTTGTCTGCGCCGTACCGCTGGTTGACTTAATGGTATTTATGTTACTACCACTGCAGGCAGCCATAAGGCCAATGGAGAAGCATAAACCGGCAGCTAATAATACTCTTTTCATTCTCTGTGTTCTCCTACTAATATTTTGTTTGCTATTCATGGCGAAGAGCCTCAATCGGGTCCAATTGAGCGGCCTGGTTGGCCGGATAATAGCCGAAGAAGATGCCCACCGCTGCCGCAGATCCGAACGCCAGAAGGATTGAACTGGGGACCACAACCGTGCGCATGCCGCCGACAAGCCCAAACAGAATTGACCCTCCTACTCCAACAACTACCCCGATCAATCCTCCCACCAGGCTCAACAACAAGGCTTCCGTCAAAAATTGCAGGCGGATATCATTGGGGGTTGCCCCAACCGACTGGCGGATGCCGATCTCGCGGGTTCGTTCTGTGACGCTGACCATCATGATGTTCATGATCCCGATCCCGCCGACGATCAGCGAGACTGCTGCAACCCAGGTGAGCAAGTTGCGGAAGGCCTCTGTGGTGGCTGCGCGGGTGTCAATCAGTTCTTGCTGTGTGCGAACCGTGAAATCCAGATTGTCGATGCTCACTCCATGCCGCTTCGAAAGTAACAACTCAATCTGATAAATCATCGTGTCCTGATCAGTGCCCTCTTTCATCTGTACGGTGATCATCCTGACCCGGTCACCTACAACACGCGCAAACATGGACGGTAAAAATTTCTGAAATACCACCGTGATTGGCACGTAGACTCGGGCGTCATAATCCTCGTTTCCCACCAACCCTCGCTCTTTGAACACACCGATCACAGTGAGTTTTGTCGTTCCGACCGAAATCATCTGTCCGACTGCAGTTTGGTCTCCAAAAAGCTCTGCGGCCAAACTGGAGCCCAGCACGGCCACTTTCTGTGTTCGTTCAATTTCTTTGTCATTGAAATATCGACCGGTTGCAAGCTTCATTTCACGCACAGCAGGGAAATCCTTTGAGGTGCCTATGATGGAGACATCATCCAAAATGATATCTCCAGCCTTGATGGTTTGTGAGCTGTTCTGGTCAACCACCACACCCGCCACTCCGTTGATTTTTTCGGAGATGGCGGTTGCATCTTCATAAACCAATCCGCTGCCTGAACGATTGGACTCGCCAGGTCCGCCTCGCCCAAAATTCCCCTGAATATAGATTAAATTGGTGCCGAGGCTGGTGATTTGGTCGGCGATGGTGGCTTCAGTGCCGGCGCTGATGGCGATCATGATGATCACAGCCGCGACGCCGATGATTACACCCAGCATGGTGAGCAGCGAGCGAAGCTTATTCCGATTAAGGCCCTTCCAGGCGATGCTGATCACATTCTTAATATCCATCTCATTGCTCCAGGACGGTCGCTGCTGGCTTGTGGTAACCGTTTTGCTCATCTTTTTCGATCCGTCCGTCGTGAAAACGGATCACCCGTTGAGCGAATGTGGCGATATCTTCTTCGTGCGTAACCATCACAATTGTCCGCCCGTTTTTGTGGAGTTCGGTTAGCACCGCCATAATTTCGTGACCGGAATGGGAATCCAGGTTGCCGGTTGGCTCATCCGCCAGGATCAAGATCGGGTCGTTGATCAGGGCGCGAGCGATCGCTACCCGTTGCATTTGGCCGCCGGATAGCTCGTGCGGCTGATGGTGCGCCCGGTTTGCCAAGCCAACAGATTCTAAGACTTTTACCCCTTTATCTATCTTCTCGGCTTCGCTCATCTTGCCATTGCGTTTATAAAGCATCGGCAGCAGCACGTTCTCCAGCGCGGTGGTGCGAGCCAGCAGGTTAAAACCCTGAAAGACAAAACCGATCCGTCGGCTGCGCACCAGAGCCAGTTGGGCTTTACTTAACTGGCTGACATCTTCTCCTGCCAGCAGATATTGTCCGGAAGTTGGGCGGTCCAGGCAGCCCAGCAAGTTCATCAAAGTGCTTTTCCCCGACCCAGAAGGACCCATGACGGCGACGAATTCGTTATTGTCGATCTCCAGGCTGACATTATCTAATGCGTTGACTTGAATGTCTCCCATCCCGTAGATTTTCGTCAGGTTGATGGTTTTAATCAGCGGAGGCGCGTGATCCATCTTCATATGAATTTTATCGAATTGATCACTCATTCAGTTCATCCTTATTGAATCTTGGGTAGACACCTGTAGAGACGATCTCGCCGACCGCCAGACCAGATTTGATCTCGGCAGTTGTTCAAATCCATTAAGCCTACTTCAACCAGGCGCAACTTTGGCTCGCCATTTTCGATCACAAAAACTGCATATTCGCCATCTCCCAGATCACGCAGCGCTTCGACGGGAACTAAAACAGCATTCTTTGCTTCCCCGGCAATCACATCCACTGCGCCGCTCAAACCCACCGGTAAAGAAACTGAAGGATTTACCCCTTCTGTATCCAACTCAACAATGGCTTTGACCGCAGATACATCTGAGACGGATGACAGGCTTTTACTGACCAGAACGACTTTCCCGGAGAAGGTTGAATCGGGATATGCATCGAATACTACATTCACAGGATAGCCGACCACCACTTTATCCAGGTCCGATTCGTCAAAATAAGCTTCCAGGGTCGGGGGTTCAAGATCGGCAAGCGTGATCACTGCCGCATCCACCGTCCCGCCAACGGTCGCTTCGGCCGAGAGTACGGTCCCGTCAAAGGGAGCAACCAAATCCAGGATCGATTTTTCTGCTTGCGCCAGGGCAAGATTTGCCTTTGCATTTTCCAAAGTCCCCTGAGCCTCGGCCAGTTCGTCGCCGGCAGGCCCATCTTTATATTTTTCATAATCCTTTTGCGCCTTGGATAAATTGGCTTGCGCCACCTGCAGAACATATTCGATATTCAGACGATCCACCGCGGCGTCATAACGAGACTGGGCTAAATTCAATACTTCCAGGGCCGCTTCGCGCTGGTCATTATATTCCGAGAGGTATTTGTAAGGCTCGAATGCCAGGGTGGCTGCATCCAACGCCGCTTTTGTCTCTTCGATTGCTTTGACTGTGTCCAAACCTTTTAGAAACGTCGGCATGGTGTAATTGGCCATAGCGTATTGTGCGTCACGGACTTCTTCAGAATAGGTAGCGATATTATTGAGCGCTTCAGTACGAGCAACATCCGCGTTATCGTAGAGATTATCAACCGCGTTTTGAGCCTGGATAACAGAGAGCTCCGCTTCAGCAATCTTTTGAGCGATCGTCTCTTCGCTCTCGCTGGTTTGCAGGCGCGCAAGTACCTGTCCGGCGCTTACATTATCGCCATCCTGGACCGAAAGCTCGATTAATGTCCCGCTTTCATCAAACCCCAGGCTGATTTGTTTCGCCGGCGTAATCGAACCTGTGCCACTGGCAAGGATCACCAGGTCGCCCTGGCTGGCCACAGCAGTCTGTAAACTATCTATTTCAGTGGTCTCCGCCGCGGCAGCAAGCCGGGTGGTGTACACGTAATAGCCGCCTGCTGCCAGGGCTAGAACCGCCAGACTGATTACAATCCAAAAACTCTTTTTCTTCAGCATTTGTATCTCCTCAAGAAAGGTACCAGTCTTATTTGTCTCTGCGGACGAGGGCTTCTCGTTGTTTCCGCACAGGGATGCGCAGATTGTTCGACAACACGGAGCAAGCTCGGGTTTGAGCGCCGCAAATGCGCCCGGACGAGCGGAACGATTAAAATCGGGTTGACTGGTTTGATGATGAAATCATCTGCCTGGTTCTCGAAACAACTTAGAATGATGGCTTGATCTTCGGCATAAGCCATCATCAGCAGCGGGTGGTCATCACCTCTTTGGCGTTCCGAACGCAGCAATTCAAGACCGCCTCCATCTGGCAGATTACAATCGATCAACGCTAGATCAATCTCGGATTGGTTCAGGTAAAAACGCGCTTCGTTGCTGTCCTGAGCCGCCAGTACCAGGAAATTTTGGGCTTCAAGCGGTGTCCGGAGCGTGGTTTGAAGGATTGGATCAGAATCAGCAATTAATATCGTCGGTTGTTTCAATTTGGCGCCTTAGAACAGGGCTTCTGCCTGTTGAGGGGAGTATATAACATAATTGTTAGGAAACTATGAAGAACCGATTGAGATATTATTGGGATTCCAATTATGTTGCCATTGGACATGGATCATGCCGCATAGCAAAACACCATCAATGGAACCATCACCCAATATGATGAGAGAGTTCTTTTTTGGGAATCTCTAGATAGAACGTTGCACCCAGGCCAGGAGTGCTTTCTGTCCAGGTTCGTCCACCAATGCGATCCATCGCTTTGCGAACCAATGCTAGGCCGATCCCCGTCCCGGGGTATTCTTCATCACGGTTGAGACGTTGAAAGATCTCAAAAATGCGATCGGCGTATTGCATATCAAATCCAATCCCATTATCTTGCACCCATAAAACACAACCATCATCGTTTTCTGCGCCGCCGACTTCGATGCATGGTTCCGGGACGTCGCGTGTGAATTTGACTGCATTATCAATCAGATTACGTAGCGCCTGGGTAAGGCTCTCGGAATCAGTCATGACAAACGGACAATGGATATCGAAACTGAATTTTGCCCGGTTTTCGGGATCATTCAACCATTCAGAGGCGATATTCTGGACAAACTGTTCCAGATAAATCGTTTTGTTGGTGACTGCCCGGCGTTCCAGGCGTGAATAAGCCAGCAGGTCATCAATCAGTTGATTCATTCTGATAATTCCAAACCGGATATTTTCCAGGAACAACCGACCTTGTGCGTCTAGCAATTCTGAATAATCTTCAGCCAGTAAGAGGCTGTATCCATCGACGCCGCGCAAAGGCGCTTTAAGGTCATGTGATACAGAATAAGAGAAAGTCTCTAATTCCCGGTTTTTTGCCTCCAATTCTGCAGTCCTTTGAAGGACGCGCCGCTCTAACTCCTGGGTATAGGTTTGCATTTGCTCATGAAGCAACGCATTCTGCAGCCCCGTTGCTACCTGGTTGGAGATCGTCTCCAGAAATTCAGCGTCATTGCTGAAATCCCTCGGCGTCGCAGAAGCAAATCCCAATACACCAATTATTTCATTTTCGGCGAACAATGGCAAGGCAGCGAAAGAGCAGATCCCAGTGGATGTGCAGTTCTCCTGATTGCAACGTGGATCCGATAACATATCCAATGAATAAATGGACCTCCGGTTTATTATGGATAGACCGCACAGACATTTGCTCGAAATTTGGATAGGTTGTGCTCTGAAACAATAAGGAGAGTTTTGTGGGCCTTGACCGCGTAATATCAGTCGGTCCCCTTCGGTCAGGAAGAGCAAAGTCAGGTCGGGCATCACAATCGGCACAGTTTCATCAATGGTCGCCGTGATTACATCATCCATCGATAAACTGGCGCTCATTCGCCGACCAAGGGCGTTTAATGCGGCTAGTTCCTGAGCACGCTGTTTCAGTGCAGCCTCATTTTCCTTTCTTTCTGTAATGTCGCGCCCGATGCCGAGGATTCCCGTTGCGGCGCCGGATGTATCGCAGATCGGAACAAGTTTTGTGTCGAACCAGGAGGCGTGATCTGGAAAAACTAAATAATCCTCTGTTTGAAATGGTTGTTTGGTATCAAAGACTTTCTGAATTTCGAAGTTCCGCTCGTTGGACATCGTTTGGAAGATTAAGCTGTCGTAATTGCGACCTATGAGTTGTTCAGGAACCATCTCAAATTGACGGGCGCCAGATTGGTTGATGTACATTAGCTTGCTTTCGCGAGATAAGATGTAAATCAAATCCGGTGCAGCATCTGCCAGGGTCCGGTAACGTTCTTCACTGTTGCGTGCATCTTGATAAAGCCGGGCACGTTCGATCGCGATGCTGACATGCTCGCTGATGGCAGCCATAAGCTGCAAGTCCGCTAGTGTCAGTTTGACGCCAAAGGTGCTTTCGACATTGAGAATACCGGCAACCTGACCTTGGTCAAATAATGGAACGCAAACCTCAGAGACGATCCCCTCTATCGCCTCCAAGAAATCCGGATCGTTTTGAACGTCTTCCACCAAAACAGGGGTTTGGGATTGGGTAACGCGTCCAACGATTCCAACGTTTAGTGGAATGACATTGATGGTGTTAATGTAACCCACCTGATGTTGCAGGTAAAGTTGCTTATTTTCAAGAAGGTAGAGGCTAACCAGGGTGTAACCAAAAGTCTCGGCGACGCTTTCTACCACGGTTCGGATGATTGATTTTAAATCCATTTCGCGCGCAAGGGCTAATCGAACCCGATCCAGCAGGGCGAGTTCTTGAGCCTGGCGTTGGGCGGTAAAATAGAGCTTGCGGAGTTCTTCTTCACTTTTCTGGGCGGCATTCTCGGCGCTGACATGCGAGTTGATTTCTTCCAGATAATGCTGGCGCGGAACGAGAATCGAGATCGCAGCAATAATTGAAATCGCCCCGATGGCAACCCAGTTGTTGACCGGATTTGCTGTCATCGGGGCTGGCGTCCATCGCATATGTTCGGAAATTACTAGCGCCCCTGTTGCTATAATCGTAATGCCGACCGTGGCAAACATACCGCGATAGTCTAATATCAGCGCAGCCAGCACAATTCCAAGTAAGTAAGTTGAGGTGATAGGGGTCAGGATGGTCCCGATTTCAGCCAGGATGAGAGTTGTGATGGATAAATAGGATAACACGAATATATATGCTGCTTGATCCACCATCTCCCGCTTCAGAAAATATTTTGCAAACAAGATGAAGGGAATATAAGCCAGCAGTACGTAACGGATGGAAGACCGGCTTGAATCCATCCAGAAAGTTATGACGAATGCCAGTATGCTTGCGATCAGATTAATGCTCAATAGATCATTGATCAACATAGCCCGGCGTGATTTATTTAAATCACCTGGAATGGTGGGCGCTTGAAAGAATCGAAATATCTGATCAACCATTAACCGATTATCCTATTGAATTACCCACCCTATTATATGCCTACTGTCTCGCATTGTGTGGAAATAGGAATTTGCATTTTTGTTGAGTTATACATTCTTCAATGGTCGATGGATGTTGAAGGGCGGTGCAAATGAGGATATAATGACAGAAATAAATTCCAGGAGAAAAATCCATGAAAGGTACAAATTTTATTCGTGGATGGCGGCTATTGGCTGTCCTGATATTGGTGATCACCAGCGCTTGCGCGGATCAAGCAGCAACTTCGACTGTGGAACCTGCAACGGAAATCCCGGTTGTGAATGCAAGTTTGGAATCCGGGGAACAGCCCGTTGCGACCTCAATCGTGCCAGCGCCTTCGGTAACCTCCGTAAAGATTACGCCAGAACCTTCTCCCATTGTCATAACAGAGAAACCCTCAGCAACAATTCCTGTGGCGGATACTATCGCTCCAACTGAACCTCCACCATTGGATTCGAGCGCTACACCTGCTTCATCATCTAACGGTCTGTGGATTAGCAGTCACGATAAAGAAGGGGCGCGCACCTGGATCCAATTTGAAATCTACTCCGAGCAAGGCGCATCAAAATTGGACGTGCTTGAAGCCTGTGTGAATTATTCATGCGATTATCTCGGTGAAATAATCACATCGGATGGGTGTTCTGGAGATAAATCCCCGAAAGGAATTCAGATTCAGGATGGGAAATTTATGATTGACTTCCATGGAATATTGCCTGAGAAAATGACCCATCACTCCAGGATTGGCATGATCTACGGACAAATTCTCGATGCGCAAGTCATCACAGGCACTTGGATCATTCCGGTTTGCGATTATTGGATGCCGTTGAATGTCCGTTACTCCTCAGGAGTCACGACGCCATAAGAACGGATGGATCATCACCAGTGGAATATCGGCTTACTGTTTCAGCAGAATTGTCGAACTTACCTACCATCCGTGATTTTATTCAGAAAATAGCGCGCCAGGTTTGTGAGAATGATTATTTCGGTTATGATTTTTCGCTCGCAGTAGATGAACTCATCACGAATATCATCGTGCATGGCTATCAAGGAGAGCCGGGCGAGATTATTATCATTGCCAAACCAGAACCTCCGGATCTGCAGATCATTCTAATAGATTCTGCCAGACCATTCGATCCAACACTGGTGGAATCGCCCGATATTCACCTACCCCTGGAAGAGCGGCGGATTGGAGGGTTAGGGATTTATATGGCGAGAGTTCTAACAGATCAAATGATCTACCATGCCCTACCCGAGGGGGGGAATGAGATCCATATTTTGAAACGGTGTGCACAAGTCTCCCCGCTCCCCAAAAATTAGGTTTTGTAGCGACAGCGTAAGCTGGCGGCGCCTGTTCGAGCTATGGAAGCAAATCCCGGACCGCCGAACAAGTCAGGCAGGTGCGTTTTCGGCTTTGGAGCCATTGCGCCGTCTCGCTCTGCTGTGAAACTTACCAACCAATTTAGGGACAATTATTTTATTAATTTGACCTTGCAATATTGTAAGGTTATAATAATGCTATATTTCTAGATTCTGTGGGCAAAGTTACACAAATAATATTGCGCATCTATATTAGATTTCATCAAGATTGAAGGCAAGCGAGGGGAAAGGAGGGGTTAGGGATAATATATTTACTTTGACGAACAGATAGAGACCCCATTTTGGGGAATTTATGCTTGTCAAAACATCTCATCAACTCTGCATTCAAATAACTACTTGAAAATATCCCGAGGAGAGGGAAAACATGAAGAAAATTTTGTCTATTTTCATCGTCTTTTCGATTTGCGTGTGCTTGTTACCTGCGACTGCTATCGCTTCGGCAGAACCGGTTGTTTATGAACCAGGCGATGCTGGGGGGCGTATCCGGGAGATGCCTGCGACCCGTGATTTGATCGCCAATATGCCTCAAGATGCGCTTGCCATGACTGCTGCGCCGCTTGCGACGGATGATTGTGTCCTGGATACCAAATACTTCATGATCCTGAATGACTATACCGGCTACTATGAATTCGATGTCTTTGATCTGTACGCAGCTGGACCTTTGGCGCAAATCTGGGTTCAACAAGATTTGAGCTGGCCTGAGGGGGATCCGCGGCTCACCCCTGAGGTGACTTGCGAACAGGCTGAATACATGTTGGGAGAGTTTGAAAATAATATCTATCCCACTGAGATTTCATTCTTCGGCGTTCCCGACTTCCACGATGGCTCCTACTCCGCGTTGGTAGATTGGGGGTACATGGATCCAGGTTACTTCGAGGATCCAGATGGTAAGCAGGTGGTTTTGGTTTCAAACATCCGTGATGAAAATTACTATGATCCAGACTACCGGATTTACATCGCAGGGTTCTATTCACCTTCCTTTGAGGTCTATTTTGACAGGAACGTGATGAGCATCGATGCTTATGACTGGCTCCATCGAACCGGTCCGAACCCGCCAGACGATGATCCGGAGCATCCAGCCCGTCCATCTCTTTATGAGGGTATATTCGCCCACGAATACCAACACCTGTTGCATGATGATTATGACGGCGATGAAGAAACTTTCATCAACGAAGGTATGTCAGATTTGGCGATGGTGTTGACCGGATACGGCAAATCTGTCCTTGGTCACCTGGAAGATACCGCCACCCATCCAGAGAATTCATTGGTGGTTTGGGAGGATCAGGGTGATCTGGAAATTTTAACTGATTATGGCATGGCCTTCCTGTTCCAGTATTATTTGATGGATAAATTCGGCCAGACATTTATCCAGGATCTGTTCCATAACCAGGACAACGGGATCAGTAGTGTCAATTCCAGCCTGATCAACATGGGTTTCCCATATTACAACTTTGCCAAAGTTTTCCACTTGTGGTCAGTGGCATTGTTAATCGACTCGGACATCCCTTACTCTGGCATGTTTGGGTTTAATGATCTCGATTTTAACCTGGATATCGGGACACCTGATGCGCCCAACCCAGAGGCTTTTGATAAACCAGGCGCTCCGCCTTGGGGTACGGATTATATATGGGTTGAAGGTAATCCAAAACATCTGAAGAGATTTACTTTCGACGGGGTTGATTTCAGCACATTCCCAACCGCCTGGTCTTCGGACAGTGAAGTGTTGTGGAGCGGCGATGGTGATTTGATCGATAACTTTGCGATCTTCGAAGCCGTGGGAGGTGGTGTATTGTCATTCGATACCTTCTATTCCTTCGAAGATTACTGGGACTTTGGATTTGTCCAGGTATCCACCGATGGTGGTCATACATGGACCAGCCTGGCCAATGAATACACTGTCTCAGACTTTGATCCCAACGCCCATCCGAAAATCATCGCGAACTTGCCGGGTCTGACCGGCGAGGCCGAAGATTGGATGACGATGTCATTCGACCTGAGCGCCTACGCTGGCCAGGATATTTTGGTTGCTTTCAGATACGTCACCGACTGGGCGACCACGTTCGATGGTTGGTTCATTGATAACGTTTTTGTCGATGATACCCTGATCTCAGACGGCACGGATGCTTCAGTCTTCAAGAGTATCACTGAAATTTTACCAATCGAAAACGACTTCACCGTTACTTTTGTCGGTTTTAGAGATAACTGGTACGGTAATCCTTACAAGATTATGCCTGTCAAGTTGAATGATCTGACCGAAGAAGGCAAGATGGAGTTGCAGGCGATTTTGAATTGGGCCGATCGGGCGGCTGTATTGATCACGTTCGATGCCCCTGAAGGCTTTACGTCTTACGCGGATTACACACTGTCAATGGAGTCCACACATGACATGTCGTTGGCGGCCGCTGATGCGAAGCTGACCGATGCGGTGCTTGCAGGTCGGGTAGTATTCCTTCCGATTGTTAAACACTAACTCTTGTCTGACAATTGAATAGAAAAAGGTCCACTCAAGAACTGAGTGGACCTTTTATTACATCCTGATCTGGTCTTTTCAATTGACCGGAATCCAGGGTTTTCCATCTTTGATTTCCCCTGGCGTTATAGGAATCAATGGGAGCACCTCCGCCTCTTTATCGCAAAGGATCAATGTCTCTTCCAGATCGGTGTGGTAGCGATATTGTTGATTCCCTACCGCCAGGATAATCCGATATCCGGGTGAGAGAATCTGGATATAAAATACCTTTGGATCCGGACAGCCTAGACCGGCGTCTGGCCAGGACACCTGCTCGATCTGGATCAGTTGAATGGCATCCTGGGGGATTTTCAGGCGTTGAGCCAGATCGTTCCGTGCCATTTCAAGCAATTTCTGGCTATTTGGATCAATCACATTCGGCGAGGAAATGTCGGTTTGATAAACAGGCTCAGGCGTGCCGGGACTGTTCGCACTGGTGTTTGAGACTGCAGAACTGACAGGCGGCTTCTGGAAGGGTGTTGTTCCGGTTCGCAGAGGTGGTTGGGAGACTGTAGGATTGCTGTCATTAATTTGGCTGGAAGCAAGACCACAGCCTGTCAGCCAAAAAATGCTGATGAGAATGACATGGAAAGGTATTTTCTTCATACCTCAAAGACGAAAACCGGAACGATAAGGTTCCACCAGATGTATAATCTGTCCGATTCATTGGCCAGTAAATGCTTCCAGAACAGCAACAGCATTCTCCGTCGGTATTTCAGACATGAGCGGTTTGGCAGGCGCCAGGATATAACCGCCACCGCGCCCCATCTCACTGCGCAAGTGTGCGATTTCTTTATGGATCTCCATTGGGGTTCCAAAAGGCAACAGGCGTTGGGTGCCAAGCCCACCCCACAAGCACAACTCCCGCCCAAAGCGGCGTTTGATCTCATAAACATTCATGGCCTCGGGCTGGAGAGATTCAAGCACATCCAGCCCGCTCTCGATCATCTCTGGAATGATCTCCATGATATTGCCGCAACAGTGTTGAAAGGTCCATTTGCCTGCATTGTGGATAGCCGAAAAAAATTGTTGGGCATGTGGTTGAATAAAACGCCGCCAGTGTTTCGCCCCCATGATCAGACCTCGCTGCCCACCCCAATCGTCCGATAGCATGATCCCTTCTACCGGCAAGGCCGATAATCTCTCCACCAGCCCGATCAAAATTTCAAGGATACCGTCCAAAAGCTGGTGATAAAAAGATGGATTCAATACCATGTCTGTAAGGGCGTTTTCATACCCGCGCATTGTCCACGACCGCTCAAAAATCCCGAAACCGGTGGTAGCCACTATCAGTTGGCCCTTCTTCCTGGCAGCCTCAATCTGGATCATGAGCGCTTCCTCGTCCCATAATTCTTCAATTATTGGCCAACGATATTTCGATAAATCTGGTTCAGCTAAAACTGGTCGCTCGAGGTGATAGGGTCGCCGGTCTGTGCGCCAAAGGCTACCAAAACAGTCCAGATATTTTGGCGTGACTTTGTCGTTAACACTCAGCGTTGGTAAGCGTACCAGCGCAAGATGGTCGTGAATCTGGTTGCGCCATTGTTGCGATTGAAAATGTCTGTCTAACTGCTCTGCCACTTCTTGTTCTACAGGCAAGGTGTAGGGGAGAGGCGCGGTTTCCTGGAAATGGAGGGAATCCAGCACGAGTTGGCGCAGCGAGCGCGTCGGAATTGAAGCGTTGTTCGTCATCAGGCTATGTTTCGGGCTTATGGGTCGCCTGGTTCGCAGCCAATCCCATTGCCATCCGAGTCGAAGTTATGTGGGTCAGGGAATTCAACATTGAAGTTGGTATAAGGGATATCGCTGCAATTGAGATCGGGTGGAGGCGGAGGAATACACAGCGGCAAGTAGGAATTGTCGCAATGGGTGGTTGCGGTGGGGATGTCTGTAGCGGTTGCGGGAATAGGAGATGGCGAAAATGTTGGTGTGATGCTGGCGGTCAGGCTTGGGGTCGCGGTAGGGGGTGTGCCGGTAATGGTTGGGGTAGGGGAAGATGTAAGGCTGCTTGTGGCGCTGGCGGGCAGCGCAGTTACTGTCTGGGATGGTGTAAGGGTCACGCTGGGGGTTAAATTCGGGGTGCGCGTTGGAGGAGCCAAGATAGTCGTCAGCGCGGTGGTTGTCGGCGCCCACATCCCCACTTGTGCATCCTGGGCGGTCTGTTCAGCTAAGACGAATAGCTTACTGCATGCCAGAGATCCGGAATCGGGTGAGTGTTGGGCCAGCCCAGCCCTCAGCAACTCAAAGTTTGCAAAGGTATCTGACCCATAAACGACCACGTAGCGCAGCAATCGTCCATATGAATCTTTATCTGGACCGTCCGGGATCATCCGAATGACTTTGCCATCCACCAGAATTGCGTTTTGAGTTGCGGCAGGCGGCCCGTATATTTGCGCATATCCGAAGTTGGTTTCTTCTTGGACGCCAAGATAACTGACACTGCGGATTTTCCCCTGGATGTCCACAACGATTGAGCTGCCGCTGCTGACCCATTTGACCAAACCGTAGCTCTCATTGGCAGTATCCGGTAAGCAGGCTAATGGCTGGATGGTAGCTGTTGCTGTTTGGATGGGAGGAGCCTCTGTTAAGAACGGGGATGTAGGAGACAATGAAGGAGTCGCCGTTTGGGAAGGGGATATCAAGATCCAGGTCGATGATTGGGTTGGAGAGAAGACCGCATTTGGAGATTGCAGCGCTGGCAATGTGCTGGCAGCTGCGTACATACCGCAAGCCATCACTGAGCAGGCTGCAAAGAGTAATACCAGCAATCTGGGAAATTTTCCCTTCATCAGCATAGTGCGAGACATTTTTCGCTGTAAATTCCGGGTGGCTGTTTTGTGTTCATAAAGCCGTCAGGCGAATATAATAATTGTACCGCACCCGTCAGGAGCACAGATCCATTTTCGTGAAAAGATAGAAAATGTCACAATATCGGTCGGATGACCAAATAATACACGACGATAAGCGCTGCCTGCAATAGTACTACTAACCAAAATTGTATTTTAAAGCTCTGTTTTGCAGTTTTATGATGGAAGAATTGCATTCCCAACCAAGCCCCCAGGCTGCCAAACAGCAGCGCCAGGAGCAAGAGGACTTTTTCAGGAACGCGCACCCGACGGCCTTGGGCAAGGGTTTTGTCTGCTCCATAGACCATGAAAGCCGTCAAATTAATCGCGACCAACCAGGCTGTAAATGGTTCCAAACCAAAGCGTAACCAAAATACCAGGGTGATTGCGAAAGAAATCCCGATGCTAATCAAAGAAAAGGAAAGAATGGGGGAGGATCGCATAAGAAACAATATATCATGGATTCGATTGGCTGGGCGGGCTAGAAGCCTGCCGCACCGAGCACATTGCGGACACGCTGGTTGAAAACTCCTTTACTTCCTCAACTCGGCTCATCGAAAAATTTCTTTCGATTTTACTTTCTGCCGGCAGGTGTACCTTGAGTGTAACCAATCCGTTTTGTTCTAAAACCACCGAAGTCCGTTCCACTTGGCGGAGAGGAATGTAATTCCAGATACCACCGTAATGGAAGGATTCGTGGATCCGCTGGCTTTCAGGATCATCGCGCACCAGGATTAATTCGCTCTCGGTCAGGATGATCAGATGGGCTAATATGAGGCTCTTCGAAAGCCAGCTTCGATTTGCAATTTTCAAACGGGAATTGCGTATTTCGGGTTGGAAGATAAATGATTTTACTTGTTCCCCTGGAAGAATACTCCGGCGACCAAAATTCATAAATTTGAAGTTGATATTCTGCAGGATCTTAAACTTGGAGCGCTCAAATTCCAGATCGGCAGGTTCCGTTGGTGTGGTTGGACAGCGCAGGTGAGCGATAAAGGGTTGGAAAAGCGCCTGGGTCACAGTATTGTAGCGCAGGCTGGTGTGGGCAAGCTGTCCAGTTGAGTCGACGCCTTCCAGACGGAACCACGCTTTAAGCAGCACCTGACCAACTTCGATTTGATTGAGATCCTCCAGTCGGTACGTTGTTTCCAATGATTGGTGGCGTGATTTCTCCAGGATGGTTATACTCCCATTCTGAAGATAGATCAGCTTTTCCTTCTCGCGCCGGAGAAAACCCTCATAAGTGGGAGAAATAACTGAATATGGAAACGCTGATGGATCTGAACACATTCTGGAGAAATGGTTCAGAAAATGAGATGGGAGTTCTCCATAAGATCTGACCTGCCGCGCCCACGAAAGCCGAGTGATTTCGCCGGCTGACATGCTGGCTTTCGGCTCGTCGTCGTAGAGGTGAAGGCTTTTACTAATTTGATGCCAAAATTCCAATATATTATTAAGCACTTGATTTCTCGTCGGGATGAAATTCTCATTGAGTATACTTCACGCTCTCTCAAAATGCGATCCGAGAATGGTTTTTTCTGAACAAACATTCATCACTTCTTCACATGGAGGACATACCTTCTTCAAACCAGTTCTATATAATTTATCCTGTACATGGACGTTGGATGTCCAGTATTTAGAGAAAACAATCTATCAATGATAATGGAGACTAACCCTATGAAGAAAATCACAGTCACACTTATAATGGCGATCATGGCAGTTTTCTTGCTGAGCGCCTGTTCAACTCCCAGCTCGGATGCACAATCCGTTCTCGTTGCAACCCCAGATACAGCAATTCAGAATCGCACGAACCAAACCGTCGAAAATCAACTGAAAGATGGATTAGATAATCAGCGCGGGAATTCTGGGAATGGCAATTCGAACCAGGCTGCCCAGGCAAGCACCGGGCAGGCCGAAAATATCGTCGCAACCGGAGAACTGAGCGAAGCTGAAATCTTGGCTCTAAATTTCATGCGTGAAGAAGAGAAACTGGCTCAGGATGTTTATCTGGCTCTCTCCGATTTGTGGGGTCAGCAGACCTTTGGGAACATTGCTCAAAGTGAAGCGATGCATATGGACTCGGTCCTGGCGATCCTGGAAGCCTATGGGCTTGCTGATCCGGCTGCTGGCAATTCGACTGGTGTGTTCAGCGACCCCGCTCTGCAGGCGCTCTATGACGAACTGGTTGCTCGTGGCAGCCAATCCCTGGCTGAAGCGCTAAAGGTGGGTGCAGAGATTGAAGAGATTGATATCCTCGACCTGCAGGCTCGTATATCTCAGACCAGCAATGCCCAGATCCAGGCGGTTTATAACAGCTTACTGGAAGGATCCTATAACCATCTGCGTTCTTTTGTCCAGACTTTGCAGAATCAAACTGGTGAAACCTACCAGCCGCAACATCTGACTTCTGAAGCCTATCAGACTATCCTGAGCGAAAGCAACGGCAACCGTGGAGGTCAAGGTCAGGGCGGTGGTAAGGGTCAGGGTAAGGGTGGCGGCCAAGGTAAGGGTCAAGGAGGCAATGGGGTCCAAGGAGATTATCCCGACATCTCGATCTAAACTGATCCACCTGGCAGGTATTTATGAGATGCCTGCCAGGTTTTCTTCTTCAAGGAGCAAATTATGAGCGAATTACCTGAGCCAAACCAACCCCCATCAATGTTTGAACGTATGCGCCAAACTCTTATCCCAACCGGAATGCCGACAGATGACCGCGGTCGGATGCGTATGGTCGTAGATAGCCTGGTGCTGCATTTGCACCCGGCGAAAGTCCCTGTCATCACTCTGAAATGGACATACACCTGGGGTTTGGGAGGCCTTTCAGCGCTGCTGATTTCCATCCTGGCGTTGACCGGTATTTTCTTACAAATGAATTACACGCCAAGTCCGAATCAGGCTTATCTGGATATTCTTGCGTTGCGATCTGATACCTGGTTTGGTGAGTTGCTGCGCAATATCCATCATTGGTCGGCAAACCTGTTGATCCTGGTCAGCGTTTTGCATTTGTTGCGGGTATTTTTCACCGGTGCGCATCGACCTCCACGTGAGATGAACTGGCTTTTGGGAGTTGCGATGTTGATGCTTATTTTAGGGGCGAACTTCACCGGCTATTTGCTGCCCTGGGATCAACTGGCGTTTTGGGCGATCACCGTAGGCACAAGCATCCTGAACTATATCCCATTGGTAGGTGGGACAATCAGTCGATTATTACTGGGCGGGCCGGAGGTTGGCGCTTCCACTCTCCTGAATTTCTATTCGCTGCATATCAGCTTCATTCCCCTTTCGATTGTGGCCCTGATGTCCTACCATTTTTGGCGAGTGCGTAAAGATGGTGGTTTGACCCTCCCACGTTCTGTGGATGGTGGTATAGCACCCAAAATGGAGCGTGTAACCACCATCCCGAATCTGGTCCGGCGTGAATTGGTTTGGGCGGTGGGCTGGATTGGGATTCTATTAATCTGGTCGATGGTCGTCCCAGCGCCGCTGGAGGGGATTGCCAATCCGCAAGTCAGCCCAAACCCGGCAAAAGCCCCCTGGTATTTTCTCGGCATCCAGGAGTTATTGCTCCATTTTCACCCTCTAGTGGGGGCGATCGTTCTTCCGGGGATTGCCTTGGCAGGACTGGCGATGTTGCCGTTTTATGATACGCCTGTAGACCATGTGGGCGTATATTTTCGGTCCAGACGCGGGCGAGCGCTAGCTATCCTATCGACCGGTTTGGCATTATTAGCCGCGCCAACCTGGGTTCTGATCGATGAATATGTCCTCAATTGGGCGGACTGGCTTCCGAGCCTGCCGACCCTGATTTCCAATGGCTTGATACCTCTGGTTTTTGTCTTACTGGGTTTGTTTATATTCGAACGGATTTTTCGATATGTATTTAAAGCGGATCGCGAAGAGCGAATACTGGCATTATTTGTTTTTTTGATGGTCTCATTCCTTATACTGACCGTCATCGGGATTTTCTTCCGAGGTGAGGGGATGATGTTGGTTTGGCCGTGGGATATGACAATCCATTCAATATAATGGTTAGAAATGATGCGATCCATTTATTCTGAGGTGGTGAAATGATGCGAGAGCAAGAAGCAAATCCTGTCGCTGACAGGGAAAAGTCGAATCCCAATCGGCGGGATTTCTTAAAAGTTGCCTGGGGGCTGATTGGGGGTATTGCAGCCCTAGAATTTGGAGGCCTTACGTTGGCGTATTTACAGCCACGCTTGGCTGAGGGTGAATTTGGCAGTTGGATCACGGCTGGAAAAGTGGATGATTTTCCAGTTGGGTCTGTAACTCATATCGCCAACGGCCGGTTTTATCTTTCCCGGCTCAGCGATGGTGGATTCCTGGCGCTCTACCAGCGCTGCACCCATCTAGGGTGCAATGTGCCCTGGGACCAAACGCAGGGACGTTTTGTATGCCCCTGTCACAGCTCACAATTTGATGAACGTGGCGAGGTATTGAATCCCCCAGCGCCGCGTGCAATGGATGTTTTTTCAATCAAGGTTGAGGATGGGATGGTGATGGTAGACACCAGTACCCCCATCACTCGCCAATCGGTCGAACTCGCCCATGTGGTGTATCCATGAATAATCTACAACCGGATGTTCTTTATCCGCGCCTTTCAGCAGCAAGAATCGAAATTTTGGTCGGGTTGGTTGCCACGCTGATGATCGCTACCGGGCTGTTTCTGTATGCTCTCAACGAGCCTGCCCGGCTTGAGATTGCTCAGGCTGCTCAAATTTCCTATGATCTGGATGAGGCGATGACCCTATATGCTCAAAATTGTGTGGTCTGTCATGGTCTTAGCGGCGAAGGAATCGGAGCGACGCCTCCTTTGAATAATCCTGCGCTGCGAGAGAGTGATCCACAGTCGCTGTATAAAATAATCTCGCGTGGTTTGTACAATACTGCAATGCCAGCCTGGGGTCTGGAAGATGGAGGTCCATTAAGTGAATTCCAAATGGATCAACTGGTGATTCTGGTCCAGGCTGGTGATTGGCAGGAAACTCAGGACCGTGTGGTCAATCTAGGTCTGGCTCCGCTTGTTCCATTTACCGCTGAGGCCGATCCAGCCGTTCTTGAGACAGTGAAAAACCTGGTGGGAGGCGAGACCTTGGCGCAAGGGTTGACCCTATATTCGAACCAATGCGTAGCTTGTCACGGAGCGGACGGCTTGGGGACCGGACTGGCTCCGGCGCTCAATGATCCTATTGTGCGGGAAAAAAGCGCCGACGAATTGGAAAGAACTATTCTGAATGGGGTCCCCGGCACATTGATGGCTGGTTGGGAGAAGTCTCTCGACATTGAGAATGTGCGTGCTCTGGTAACCTTGATCAACCGCTGGGATGAAATCCCGGCTGGCGCGGTTCCTGCTCCGGATCAGCCTATCCCTGTGACGGCAGAGTCGCTTGCGTTGGGTGAGCAACTGTACACCTCAAATTGCTCCAATTGTCATGGTCCTGAAGGACAGGGCAGCCAGCGGGCCCCATCGTTAAATGTGAAGTCTTTCTTATCTGAAACAAGCGACCAGGCGATTCAGCAGATCGTCACTCTAGGTGTACCTGAAACGGCAATGCCAGCCTGGGGAGATCGGATGGTGGAATCGGAGATCCAGGCGGTTGTCGGATTTATCCGCTCATGGGAACCGAATGCGCCTGAAGTTGCTACCCCTGTGCGAATACGTGGACCGTGGGGTTCTAGTGGGACGGCGCCCAACCTACCCAGCGGCGGAGTGCAGCCGAACGGGCAAGGAAAAGGTCAAGGCCAGGGGAAAGGTCGACAAAATAATCCGGGGCAGGATCAAGGCAATCAAAATACCTTGGTTACTCCACTCCCGAATGTCACACAGCAACCCGATCAAGGAGGCCAACTCCAAGGCAATTCCGATCCGACAGCAGCGAATACCGGACTGGATGGACATGCAGGGGGCGGAACGCCTCCCTGGCAAGCTTCAACTTCTGCCTGGTGGCAGACTTGGGACTGGCGGGCGGTTGCGATTATGAGTGTAAGTGGATTGATGGCGTTGATGTTGATCTTGATCGGGCTGGTGGGTCTGAAGCGCAGCCGCCATATTTCATAATAACTTTCCCGGCTGGGGTTGGGTCGAGTTGCTTCAAATTGCACCTTTGCAAGACCGGATCGTGATAGATGGCGATCCGGTCTGGTTTTTTGGACGGACTAATCGGTGTTCCCATCTTCCAGGAGTAGGTTATCGGTTGGTGTGACTATTGTGTAGGCATATCCTCATCTCGCGGCTGGATGGGTGGCTCAACTGGGATCAGAACTTGGATATAAACGGAGGATTGGGCTGAACCCGAGGCTATCGATGTGATTCTCAGCAAATATTCCGTCTGACCCGGTTCTGTTGGGCAATCTTGAATGGAACCACTCGCGTCGAGATTGCTAGCAATCGAGTTGCCATTGCGGAAGATTTCAGCGCCCAGGGCGCCGCTCCCGCCAAATGACCAGGAGAGATTGACACACTCGCCCGCCAGGACTTCATTCGAATCAGAATAAAAGAAATAGATCACCGGTGGTTGTTCAGGCGTGGGTGGAGGAGGTACCGTGGGTTGTGTGGACGGAGAAATGGTCACAAATTGTGAAGCAAACGTTGATCCCGCCAGATAGGAATCGAGAACTCAGCCGGTATTCCACTTGTCCGGTGCCGGGTGGGCAATCGGTTGCGCTGCCGGTCAAGGGTAAATCAAACAGTAATACGCCGCCATTACGAAAGATCCGCGAGTAGGTAATCCCCTGTCCGCCATATTGCCAATTGAACGAAATACATTGACCTTCGATAATCTGAGTTCGATCCACCCGGAAGGAGTAAATCGTTGGCGCCTGGGGACCCGGGGTAGGGGTTGCCTGTGCCGCCACCTCAAACCCTGCCCAAATCCGGTCGCCAAACTGGACGCCTCTGCCATTGCGCAAGATTCCAGAAGCTTTGATATCGACCTGGTTGAGCGGGCGCAATGATGGTGGCATAGATATCGTAGGTTTGCCCGGGCGCAACCTGTCCTTGGACTGCTACCGGATTGCCTCCAATCGGGGCGTTGGGCGGCGCGCTTCCTACGTACGTCAGTAGATAAGTGCTGTCCCAGATACAGGTTCCGGTGTTCAAGATACGCCAGCCCTTTTGGATGGGGCTGCCAGGCTGAACCTGGGGAGGTGAAATCATATTACTATCTGGGAAGGTCAAGTCCTGGACAAATTTCATTCCATCCAAACATCCGACTGGGGTTGGTGGTAGTTGGGTGGGCGCAGGCGTTGGGGCAGGTGTTGGTAATGGAGGCGGGTTTTGCACGTTCAGATACTGTTTTGCCAGCGCAGCCAGCGTACCATCATTTTGCATGTTCGTCAGAGTCTGATTGATCATCTCTTGCAGTGTAAAGGCGCTTTGCGGGATGACGATGGCATACCTTTGCGGATTCAAGCCATGTGCCACAACCACGACGGGTTGTTGTAGGATTGCAGCTTGGGCAGGCTGAAAGTCCAGCATATAAAGGTCAATTTCAGCATTGGGATTCATCAGGGCTTGTAGGGATTGATCCGCTGAGTCATATGTGACCAAGTTTTGCGGCCTCATTAATCCGGGCGTGATCAGTGTATCGCGCATCCATTCTTCATAAACCGAGCCTTTTTGCACTCCAACCCGATAGTTGACCAGGTCGTTCGGGCTGTTCACCCGGATATTGGCATCTGACCTAGACAACAAGGCATCCTCGCCGACATAATATACATTGCTGAAATCAATCAACGCCTCGCGTTCCGGAGTGACAGAAATTGCAGCGATCGCAACATCGATCTGACCAAGCGTTAAGGAATTAAAAAGCCCGTCGAAGGCCATATTATGAGGCTCGATCGGGATGTCCAGCCTCTTGCCGATCTCCTGGATTAACGCCAGATCATATCCCTGCAATGTGAAATCCTGGCCGACAAAAGCAAAAGGCGGATAATCCGCCGAGACGCCAACAATCATTTTTCGCTGGTTCTGAATGCGAAGCCAGACCTGATCCGGGGTTTGCGCTGTGGGTGTTTTATTCCAGGGGAGGTTTCCGCTGAAGAACATATAAAAGATGACGATGAAGATGGCGCAGGCTGTCATCACAATGAACGCAATTAGTATGATGAAGATGGTTCGGTCTTTCAGTGTGGTATCGTTCATCTCTCCTCCTCAACAGAACTGGCGTCGGCGAATTGCAATGTGGATTGATCCAGGTAAGGGAGCAACTTTTGCCATTGGATGAGTTTGTCTTGAAAGGTTATCCCAGCATTCGCCGGGCTTGTGGATGGAAGAATAAGCAGACTTATTTGCGACATCCATTCATCTGAAAACCTTGGCAGCAGGTGACGCTTAAAGGCTTGCCAGGATTTCGCGCCATTAAATGCGATAGCATCGATTTCAGGATGATCCGACAGCAGTTCAGGTAGTTTATTGGGGGTTTCAGTTTCCTGAATGATGTGCTGATCCAGGCTGCCAGCGCGCTCACAGGCATAGAGCACATCCCAAAGAGCGATTCTATTCTTCATGAGTTGATGAATACGTTCAGGATAAGGCGCAGCCGAATCCAATCCGATCAGTTGCCCCATGATCCTCCAGAAAAGGTTGCGTGGATGGGCGTAATATTCATTCATTTGGAGCGAGCGAATCCCTGGCATCGAGCCTAAAATCAAGACGCGAGCAAAATTCGGGACGATGGGAGCAAAACTAAAAATTTTCACATTAGACTTATTATAGATGATTTTGGCTATTTTGTAGCTGATCTACAGGTATAATTCAAATCAAGGAGCACGCCTTGGCTTTCGAAGAAAGTCCCCAGTTAGATGGAAGTGAGCGTAAGTCAAATCGGGCGGTGCGCGGTTGGATTGCCCGTCACGCCCGCCTGCTGCTCGTCTTAGCCGCTCTTTTCTTGCTAGCGGAAGTGCTGGTCGCTGCTTATTTCTATCTGACGGGGGTGTTGAAAGAACCTCCCGGTGGGGTAGATGGATGTTTGGTCGGTTTAGATCAATCGCCAGTTCAGGCGACAATCAAAGTGGGTAATATCACAACCACCTCCAGCTCAGATGGCTGCTTTTTTCTCCCGGAACTGTCCCCAGGTCCTCAGACGGTTGAAATAATGCCCAGCAAGGGTGAACCTTTCATCATCATGATTACGATTATCTCGGCAGAAGCGGTCTCATTTGGGACTATCACCGTGCCATAACAAGGATAATATGTTGAATAGAAATTGCCCTCGCCAAAATGGTCAAGCGAAAATTGAGTATGCTTTGTTGATAGTGCTCGTCGCCCTGGCCGCCATTGTGGTATTGGCATTGCTAGGCCCGCAGTTATCCGATCTCTATCAATCCGTCGCCTCGCAATTCATGTCCATCGAAGATGATGATGAACCTTCACCTGTTGTCAGTCTGACACAGGATTTCTTAAGTCGTATCCTGGATTACCGGGCTGAAAATGGAAGATGGCCGCGCAGTTGGGGTGATTATCGCTTTACTGATATCGGCCTCAACCCTGCTGATTGGACAGGTCCGGTAGAAGGGGTATTTTGGAATCCAAATGGCGACAAAATTGGTCTCGCCAACAAACCAGGGGATAATCTCCAAATCTATGTCGATGATTTAAATGGAAATACGCTCAAATTATATGACGGCTGGAATATCTGGTGTCTGGCTGAGACCGGTCAATGTTATTACCATACGGTCGCACCAGGGAATGAAATTGACCTGAATACGCTTACGGTTGTTGAAGGCTAGTACACCTCGGATCCTGCCAATTTATAAGAAGAAGCCCTCAAGGATCGCAATGGAATATTCTAAAACCACGATTCGTCGATTTGTGCTTGGCCGTCAGGGTCTCTGGCCGGGGCGACGATGGATGGGCAAAGCTGGTGTTGTAAAGGCCATTCATGCGGTTGAAGCTGTCCAGATGGATCCGCTGAATGTGGTTGCCAGAAGCCACGATATCACCCTTTGGTCGCGGGTAATGGATTATCAACCTGAAATGTTATCCGACCTGATGTACCATGACCGCCATTTTTTTGACTATGGCGCTAACCTCTTCATCTATCCGATGAGCGAGTTGCCCTATTGGCGCCTTCACATGCAGCGGCGGTTGCAGAACGGGCGCTGGTCAGATTTCGCCAGGCAGAATGAAGCTCTAATCGAATACGTGCGAATAGAACTGCATAAG
The DNA here is from genome assembly GCA_963788145.1 of uncultured Chloroflexia bacterium. Lineage (GTDB taxonomy): Bacteria > Chloroflexota > Anaerolineae > Anaerolineales > UBA4823 > UTCFX2. Next base: position 200,597 of record CAWBFQ010000003.1, read on the forward strand.
CGTGGGCCACTGGGAAACCGCGATTTGGATGGTTTTGAACGAGTGCTCAGTTATCGTGGCCGCAAGGATACCGCGCTGGCGCTCTTTTGTTTATGGATCTCAGGCGAGTTGTTGATTCATCATCGCAACCGCTTCGAGCGCGTGTATTTCTTCCGAGATGAAATCGTCCCACCAGAACTCAATCGAGCAGTCTCGGAAGATGAAGCTTTGTACTATTTCGCCCATAAGATTGTCGCCTTTTCGGGACTGGTGCGCGAGAATCCCTGGCGGTTAAGTCTGGCGGATAATATTTATCGTCCAATCGATCGAGATGAGGCTAAACATCACTTAACTCGCTTACTGGATCAAGGGTCATTCAGTAAAATCCGAATGGAAGGCTCGAGCGAGATATGGTATGTATTGAGCAGCGATTTAGAGGTTTTGGCCCAGCTCAGCAGAGGTGAACTGCCCGATCTATGGAAGCCGATCGGTCCATCCACACAGGATGAAGTCGTATTCCTGGCGCCGCTGGATATCGTTAGCGCGCGTGGGCGTTCCAAAAAAATGTTCGATTTCGAGTATGTGTGGGAAGTTTACAAGCCACCTGACCAGCGCCGTTGGGGGTATTACACTCTACCAATCTTGTATTGTGATCGGCTGGTTGGCAGGATCGATCCGCGCCTGGAACGAAAATCTGAAACTCTGTTCATCAATGGCTTTTGGCTTGAAGACCCGGCACTAGGACAGGATCGATCATTTGTAGCAGCGCTTGCTGGAGGGTTGGCGCGCTTTTGTCAGTTCCTGCGAACGCCTAAACTAGACATTCGAGTTCTGGAATCGGATAGACTCAGTGCTCAAATTAAACATCTGCTGAATCCGTTCATTGATGTCATCACTAAGGCAGGTTAACGAGCGAGACTTGAAACCTTAATATTGTTCTCTTGATTGAATCGAACATGCAAGACGATTGTACCCTAGCCAGGATTTACTGAAGGTCGTTTTCTAATCCGCTGTTGAAAATTTCGATTTCACGCCAGGCAACCCAGCATGGGCTTTGCAAGGTTTCAATCCGGACATATTGGATATCTTCCCATGCTTCTTCAGGGGAATAAAAGAGCTGCTCGAAGTCATTCGTCACGCCAGCGAATGTATGCAAGGTGATGTACTGCGCTCCCTCTGCTGAACTTCGGCCGCGCACTCGTTGAACAGACATCCCGGCAGATGACTGGCTTAAGATCAAGCGAATTGCCTGGATCGTGTGTGGGGTACCCAGATTGATCTCAATCCACTGCAAAGGGTTTTCCCCTGCGCTCCAAAATGTAGCGGGGTTGCCATCCACAGCCAATTCGCCCGGTGTGTTGGGTAGGGCTTGCGAATATCGCACGGGTTTTTGATAAGCCAGGTTTGTTCCAGCTCCGCCAGGCCGAAAACCCAGGTTGGACCTGTCCTCAAAATAAGTTTTAATCCATCCAGTGAATGTGAAGGGATCGCTTTCAGGCAGAGTATGATCCGGTTTGTCATGCCGGGATTGAAAAACTACATGATCGGGTCGCCCTCCGGTTTCAATTTCATATTGCTTAATCCGCTCACCCGCGATAGATATCCAGGCCTGGTCGTTTATATCCAAATCGTTACCGCTATAGATGACGCCGATCGGTATGCCGCGATAGCGGCCGAAATTCTCGATTTCGATCATCTCCTGCGGCCAGGATGGGCGACTCCAATCAATATCGAGATGTAAAAATGAGAGGTTATATTGATTGATGGCTTTAAAAGCCACCATCCAGGCTTGATATTCGCTTGCCCCGGCGCTGCCGGTGATCGGTTCAATATCCCCTGCCAGCAAATCTGGGTAAACGCTGCGCATTGCTAGGATGAATTGGCCGGCATCGCGCCCGATTTTCTCATCGGTCCATCCGCAGGCGTTCGGCCCCTCAAAGAAATGCCCATAGAAATAAGGCGCATCCATAGCAATCAAGCTAATGACCCCCCCCGCATTTTTGATCCGCCGGGCAATTTCAAGCCCCTCAGAAACCCCACCAAATCCGTGCAGGTTTTGACCGCATGCATCTGCTGAGGTTAAAGGGTCAACTTCCACAGCCAAGGCTAACCCCTTTTGGCGAAGGCTTTCGACCACCTGGATTAATTCCTGATCGCTGGCTTGATATGCCGCCCATTTCCCATCCAGTTTGAAAACTTGCAGGTGCTCCGCACTAGCGTCCCAGGGAGCACCTGCACGAAAAAGTTGATAAAAATCCTGCGAGCCGATAGCGGGTTTCTCCGCTGAGGCAGGGAGAGGCGGCAGTGGGCTGAACCAGTAGAGTGGATTTTGGGTCAAGCGAGTGTTCGTATGTAAGGATTGGGTGGGTACAGGTCCGGGAGTATGTGTCTCCAGTTTAATTGGAAGGACGATCTGGTCTGTGGATCGGATTACTGTTGCAACCACCGAGGGTGTTGGCTCTGCTGGAGGAGTAGGATTAGGCGCCTCCAATCCCGGCAGGTTACATGCCCAACCGATCAGAACCGCAATCAGAAAAAGCCAGAATTTCTTGATGGTCTTGCAAGTGAAAAAAGGGTTGGATTTTCCTTGCATGGATCCTATCCTGGCTTAAATTAGGGGGGTCGCCTTAGGCATCCTCGGTAGGATAACCCAGTTAACCGGTATACTGTAAGGGATTTAGGGGAAATTATTTCATGCGTTTAAAATAGCAATAAAGCATATTTGCGTGAACAAATAAGCCAACCAGCTCCCAGCCCTCGGCTCCAAAAGGATTTATTTCCTCCTCGTCGGGTGCAATATCCAATTCCAGGTCTCGGATAAAGAGTTTGTATTCCCAGGCCGGGTTCTCTTTGAGATAGACCATTGGAGTAGGAGATTGTTCTCTGTCGGTGGGATCTTTAAAAGGATTTGTTTCCATGTTTCGTTCACCTCGATATTACCCCCAATCATAACATGGTTTTTTATCATGTTCCAGCGTTGATTTTCCACCAAAAACCTATCTGTGCCTGGCTTGACAACTGACGGCGTTAGGAGTAAAATCTTATTAGATGATCGTCTACTTATATAGGTATCTATTAAGATGGGCGTCTACCAAATTGAACTAGTAAGGAAGAGAAGAATCCGAGGCAAGCAGCTTTATCCGATAGCAGCGGTTTTTCTCAAGAAAGGTTGGATATTATTATGGTAAATACTATGACCTTCTGGGCAGCTCAAGTCCATTCAAGCGATCTGCCCCAGGATTCTAATAAGAATCATCGCATGGGCGGGCGTTTACAGAAGCCCAACCATGCAAGACGACGGCTATTCGTTTCGGTGGGTAATTTCTTGATCGATACAGGTTTTAAATTAAGCCAATATGATCAAAACTGAGCTTGTTCTGATTAGAAGTCGGTGCAGGCGAGTTCATCCGCCTTCCAAGATTAGTAAATCATGCCCGGATCGCAACTGAACTGGGATAATGGCGCTGCATACGATTTATTCGTCAGCCTGGAGGTGATTTACCATCCAGCGGATTTTGATGTTCGCGGGGTTTGGGCTGCAGGTGTTCGTGCCAGATTACCAGTGCGTCACCGCAATTTGCTCGAGCAATGCCTGAGGCTGTTTCATGTACCTTTTGCCTATATCCATCGGTTGCCAGAGCCAAAAGATGGTAACACTTTTCTTTGGTCGCTGCGCCAAATACCACCAGCAGAACGATTACCGGCGTTAGCCCTGGCGGCGGAATACCCAAGCGAATACGAAGATATCCTCCGAAAAGTGGCCAACCAAAAGCGTTGGGATGATGATGATCATCTAGCTCTGACTTCCGTCTATCGACGCATATCCAAAATCCATGAAAAGAAACCTCCCACTCAGCAGGATATTGCATCGTTTCTGGATTGGTGGACGCACCTGGATGAATTTGGTGAACGCTATATCGAGGCGCTCAATGCGTACTACGATGTCTTCTATCATCAAGAAGAGCGCCGAATCAGGCCGATATTAGATCGAGAGCTTGCTATAGCCCGGGCAAAAGCTGAACAGAAGAACTTAATCGATCTTCTTGAAGACCTAACCCAGGGTGTCCGGTTTGAGCAATTACCATCTGAAGATCAAATTGTGCTGGCGCCGTCATTTTGGAGCACGCCATTGGTTTATTTTGGTCAATTGGATAATGGCTCCACCATCTATTTGTTCGGCGCGCGCCCTTCAGATACATCATTGGTGCCTGGGGAAAAGGTGCCGGATGGGCTTTTGAGGGTATTGAAGGCTCTCTCGGATCCTACCCGTTTGCAAATCCTGCAATATCTCGCGGAGCAATCCATGTCTCCGACACAACTATCGAATCGATTGAGATTACGCGTTCCAACCGTAATTCACCACCTCAAAGTGCTTCGACTGGCCGGGTTGGTAAGATCTAACCCTGGGAGAAAATGCCCAAACCAAGCATTATGCTGCTCGACCGGAGGCGGTGAGATTAGCTTATTCTACACTTGAGCGATTTCTCAACGGGGGAAAAACAGGACAGTAATTTGTAAAGCAGATGGAACAACCTGGATGACTTTTTCCAGCGATATTGTTTATGATCCATATCCTTTCTTTCGTAAATTCGCGATTAATGTCACTGCGAGGAACGGCCAGTCCAGGGCGCCAAGAAGCAGGGCAGCCCCTAGTAGGCAATTAAGATGGCTTCGTCGCAGAAGCGGCTCCTCGCAATGACATGTCGCTACGCTTGATTCGTTCAAGCTATCAAGCCGGGAGCGGCAACTCGCCGTTATCGCTTTCCGGGTCAGACTTCTGCTCGTCACCTGTTTCATCTATACTGAGATCGCGATGGTTGATGCTGCGATAAGCCAGGGTCCAGGTTGATGAGATATAGGTTTCCTTCAGTCCGTTGATAAACAGACTGGGGAGAGACAAAATCAGGACGAAGAGTATCCCTCCCAGCAGAATGGCGCTGATCAGGCTGCCCGATCCAGAGACGCCTTGGCTGGCCAGATAGACTGCCAAACCCGCGCCGCCGCCCACCAAAATCCCAATAGCCAACAGCAGCAGGACGATCGGGATCATGATGATGAAGAAGGCTATGTTGATCCCAATCAGGATCAACCACAGCAGGAAAATATCCTTGAAGTTTTTCCTGACGAGTTGCCAGCCTTCGCCAATCGAAGCGAAAACGCCTCTTTCTGCCAATACACACTGCCTGCGGATGATTTCCATAACCAGAGCCAGTGCTGCCCCCACCAGAATGGCCAGAAAAATCGCCATGAACACCAGACCAATGGTTGCAATAATCCCGGCAATCGAAGGCTCATTGTTCGCAATTGCGCTTAGGATTACCGGCAACACAGCGCACCCAAATAAAGCGATGAACAGGAGGACTACGGGGATTCCAATCACCCAGTCAATCAGGAATATGCGAAATGCACTACGCGACCATCCCAGTTTGAACCCGGTCCGCCAACTGACCTTCGTCCCGCTGGCTTCATGTTGGTCCACCATTCGGATCAGTGCAACCTGGCTGACATAACGCAGTACGGCAAAGACCAGGCCTAGCAGAAGAAAAACACACAACAGGCATAAGATCAGGATGCTGATGGTCTGCCAGGCCTCCGCACTGAAGCCGGTATCGAATAAACGCTGAAATTCCTTCATTTGTGGCTCAAGCTCTTTCAAACCAGGGATGTTGAAAGACTGATTGTGCTGCTTGGGCATTTGGATGTTACTGGTGTTTCCTTGATAACCGCTGCCGCCTCCGCCGCTGGTCATCGCCAGGATAATCCCAAAGACCCATAGGGTTTTGTAATCCCATAAGATCTTCCATGATTTTTTCAATATTTCTGAGTGGTTCATTTTTTCTCCTTTTCAATTGTCAATATTATCTACACGTTTTGACGGTTGGATATCCACCAGGCTGAAAGCCATCCCAGGTACGCCAGACCCAAAGCAAAGATGGCTATGATTCCATTGAGCCAGCTCCATTCAATCAGGCTGAAATCTAAGCCAAACCGGATGAATTCCAGCGCCATTCCGGGAAGATCAATCCATGCGGAGACAATTCCAGGTTCTGAAATCAGGAATTGATCAACCCCTGGAATTAGTCCGATAATGGCGCTCACCATCTGCACCGTAAATAGAAACACCAGCCCAAAGAGCAGGATGACCGGGACCAATCGCCACACATATCTTATCCCAGAAGATATACTTGAGCTTTTTTCCTGAGAGCAATCTGTCAGTCGGGCATCCAGGCGCTCCAGGAAAGCTTCTTCGGTAAATCGGGTCTGTGCTGGCTGCCATTCGCTCAGCATAGATGACAACATCTGCTTTTCATCAATTTCACGTTGACACTTCGTACAGGTAAAGATGTGGGATTCCACCAAGCGAGTCAAATTCTCATCCAGTTCGCCATCTAAATACGCCTCGAATAATCCTTCGGGATGCTCTACGAAACTAGTTATACTATCCGCAGGTTGATCACTCATGCTGCCTCCTGGATACTTGCAAGTCGAACTGCCAATAATTGACGGGCATAGCTTAACCGGGACATCACGGTCCCTTTGGGGATTTCCAGCACATCCGCAATTTCCTGATAGGATAAGCCCTGATATTCTCGCAAGATTACTACTGCCCGGCTGGCTTCGGGCAAACTCAAGACAGACTCTCTCACCTGCCTCAGACGAGAATTCTGAATGTGTTCCGCTTCTGGGTTGTAAGCATCGGATATTTGTTCCATATCATCGTAATCCTGGGTTGGTTTCTCTTGGCGCAGCGCATCTTTAGCGACATTGATGGCGATGCGGAAAAGCCAGTTTCGGAAGGAAGAGCCTGGACGCAGACATGGGATATGCTGCCAGGCGCGAATGAAAGCTTCTTGGGCTGAATCTTCAGCTAACGCAGCGTCACCGCACATTCTATAGACAACATCAATGACAGGTAACCGATAGCAGCGAACAAGCTCGTTGAAGGCTTCGATCTCGCCGGATTGTGATCGTCTAACCCAATCCGCCTCTGTGGAAATCTTTCCATTTTGCAGTGAACCCATTCACGTTCCTTCCAATATACTTAACGAAATTTAAGCGGATTCTATTCGGTCTTTCTCGTAACTGGTCTTTTTTTAACTCATTCTCTATTCAACCAGAACAGAATGGATTATCATACGGTTTCTTCAGAATGAGATACATGAAAAGGATCAAAATGACAGATCAACAATTTGAGACCATGCTGGAAAAGTATGCAGAATTGATTGTGCAAGTCGGTCTGAATCTGCGCTCGGGACAACGCTTATTGATGGTGGATGTCAGCCGGAATCACGGCATCCCGATTTCAATTGCCCCACTTGTGCGACAGATTGCGATCAAAGCCTATCAAGCGGGAGCGCCATATGTGGATGTGATTTGGGCAGATGACCAATTGAAGCTGATTCGTTTTCAACACGCCCAACCGGAATCATTTGAAATTTTTCCTCAGTGGCTTGCAGATGCGTTACTGACTGCGGTGAAGCGAGGTGATGCGCTATTGAATATCTCCGGCCTCAATCCGGACCTTTTGAAAGGACAGAACCCGGACCTGATGGGAAAATGGCAGAAAGTGGTGCTGACTCATATCAAGCCAGCCCAGAAATATGTTCAGCGCAACACGGTCAATTGGTGCCTGGTTGCCGCCTCCGTACCGGGTTGGGCGGCCAAAGTTTTTCCTGACCTCCCTGAAGATGAGGCGGTCTCGGAGCTTTGGGAGACCATATTCGATATCGTCCGTCTGGATCGTCCAGATCCCATTGCTGCATGGCGTTCGCATCTTTCGGATCTGGCAAAGAGGTGTGATTATCTGAATGAGAAGCGATACACTGCCTTCCATTATCTAGCTCCGGGTACAGATTTGACCGTCGGGCTGCCTGGTTTGCATCGCTGGAAAGGTGGTCAGGTCGCCAGCGAACACGGGATCGCTTTTGTACCGAATTTACCCACCGAAGAGGTATTTACCCTGGCAGATAAAAGGCGCGTAGACGGTCACGTCAGAGCGACCAAATCGCTCGCTTATAGTGGGCAGGTGATCGAGGATTTTGAGGTCCAGTTTACTGAAGGTAAAGTGGCTGGTTACACTGCTCGCAAGGGAGAGATCGTCCTGAAGCAGCTTTTTCAAACAGATGAAGGAGCTAGCCACCTGGGCGAGGTGGCGTTAGTGCCGCACAGTTCACCGATCTCAAAATCCCAATTGATGTTCCATCACACCCTATTAGACGAAAATGCCGCCTCGCATCTGGCTTTTGGTGCTGCTTATCCCTTTACAATGGAGGGCGGCGAAGACATGTCTAATGAAGATTTCAGCAAGGCAGGTGGCAATCACAGCCTGGCTCATGTTGATTTCATGATCGGCTGCGCCGAGATGGATATTGACGGGATTTTGGAGAATGGCATCCGTGAGCCGGTCATGCGAGATGGTGAATGGGCTTTTGATGTTTAATTCTTATTGCTGAATAATTAGACAGCATTGTAAATTGGCCAGGATGGCATTCATAGTGGATACATCGCAACTTTACCTGGGCATTGATACAGGCGGGACATTCACAGACGGGGTTTTATTTAACCCAGCCACTCGTGAAGTGACCAAAGCGGTGAAAGCGCTCACTTCGCATTCCGACCTTAAGGAATGCGTGCTTGAAGTGCTTGAACAGTTAATTCCTGATGATCCGGCCCGGATTTCACTGGTGTCGCTTTCAACCACCCTTGCGACCAACGCAGTTGCGGAGGGGAAACGTAAGCCGGTTGCCCTTCTATTGCTGGGCTATGATCCGGAGCTGGTGCATCAATTCCAATTTCAAAATCAGTTCGGCACCCCTTTTTACTTCTTCATTCAAGGGCGGCATGATTTTAATGGTGTTGAGATGGATGCGCTTGACGAAGAAAGTGTCCGTCGGGTTGGGCTGCGATATCAGGATAAAGTCGAAGCATTTGCTGTCTCTTCATATCATGGACCGGTAAACGCGGAACACGAAGAACGAGCTGGCGACATACTGAGGGATGTGAGCGGCTTGCCGGTAGTGCAAGCCCATCATCTCTCCAACGAGCTGGATTCGATCCGGCGGGCGACTACTGCCAGTTTGAACGCCTCCCTTCTTTCCAATTTGACCGATTTCATCTATGCAGTAGAGCTGACCTTGGCAAAATATGGGGTGACATGTCCGCTGATGATGGTGCGCGGCGAAGGATCGATTATGCGGGTGGATTATGCTCGCAATCGCCCGGTGGAAATGATCCACTCTGGTCCGGCCACCAGCGCAATCGGCGGTCAATATCTCTCCGGAGTCGATCATGGGTTGGTGATTGATATGGGTGGAACCACGACCGATATCGCCCTGGTCTCCAATGGAACGATCCAGGTAGATCTTCAGGCGGCTACGATTGGATCGTATCGCACCTGCATTCGAACCATCAAAGCCCACTCAGTGGGGTTGGGAGGTGACAGCCGGATCATATTTGACCACTGGGGGAATTTGTCTGTAGGGCCGGAGCGGGTTATCCCCTTCTCTCGTTTCTGTGCTATGAACCCACAGACAAGCCCAGAAATTTACCGCTGGATTGGCGAAAACCAGGGATTGCATTATTCAGAGAAATTAGAATATTGGGTGCTGCGCCGTCTCCCGCGTTATGCCTCCGATGATGAAAAAACGAATCAGATCATCCGTCTTTTACAAGACCGGCCCTACCCTTTCAGGGTATTACGTGAAATTGTTGGGCCGATTGCGCCGGTTTTGGTGCGAGAACTGATCGATTTAGAAATCATTGACCGTGTGGGGTTCACTCCCACCGATCTATTGCATGCTTCAGGTGAGTTGTCTTTTTGGGATGGCGAGATCGCTCGCCAAATTGTGACCATCGCGGCTAAATTATTCCATGAGTCAACCGATGTGTTGATCAGCCGGGTGCGTGAGATGATCACTAAAATTCTGGTTGCAGAAATTGTGCAATTCTTGAGTGAGCGAAAATTCTCTGAGTCATACGAAGGTATCAAAGGCGCGGCGATGGATCGATGGTTGTTTGAGCAGAGTTTTCATCATACCAGCGATCAACTTGGTTGCCGGATTTTCTTGAAGATCCCAGTAATTGGGATTGGAGCGCCGGCAAAAATTCTTTTGCCGGATGTTGCTCAAAAGCTGGGTACGGCGATCATCTTTCCGGAACATTTTGATGTGGCCAACGCGGTCGGGACCGTGGTTGGAAACATCATGATCCATCAGGAAGGGGAGGTTTTTCCATGCCTGGAGGGAAGTTCGATTGTCGGTTATTTTGCCCGAGCAGCCAATACCCAGGTGAAATTGGATCATTATGATGACGCGCTGAAGAACGCTCGAGACCGGCTGATTGAGGAAGTATCCCATGCGGCGCTCGAGGCTGGCGCGGAAAACCCGGTAGTCGAATGCGAGGAAACATATATCTGGGATGGGATGGTCCGTTTGAACGCCTGGGCTGTTGGAAAGCCGGGATTAGGCTAAGTTTCTGTCTGCTCGGGTCAGTAGCTCGTCCAACTGCGCCTGGATAGGCTCGGCAATGGGGTCAATTGCTGGACCATCCAGGATTGTGATAACACGTTCACGGGCGCGCTGATACATCGTTGGCGAGCCAAGATTCTTCCAGGACTCATAGGAATTAAGTGGAATCAGTCGATTGATATAGAATTCTCCGCTGCGTGGGGCATTGCGGGTATTCCTCGATTTCAAAAAATGACCTCCTGGACCCACTTGCAGAATATCTTCGATCAGGTCTTTGCCCTTGTAACTATCCACTCCCTGAACTGTCCGTTGGCAGTAATGGGCAATTTCATTGTCAACGATTAACTGTTCCAATACCAGTAACTGGTCGCCTTCCACTTCTCCAAAACCAATGATGATGTCTGTAGCGGCGGCGGCTGGCGCAAATGTGGTGATCATCTTTTGCATCACCGCTTCAGGGCCTGGGGCGTTGGCATCTGCTGTGCAACCTGCGGAGGCGCTGGGTAATCCGTAAAAGTGAGCCATCTCTGTTATAGCCGCGCTCATCAGTCCCATTTCTGGGACGCCACCCAGATAAGCGCCAGACAGAAAATCAACCACTCCCGTGGCGCTCCCCATGATAATCGGGCGTCCAGGATGATCGAGTTGATAGACCACCAAAGAAGATAGGTTCTCTGCATTTGCCAGGCAGATATTGCCAAACAGACTTGCCGGCCCGGTCGTGCCACAGATCGGCATGGGGAGGGTGGTCACCGGCATCTCAAATTCACCTAACGCCAGATAGGCATCTAACATTTCTCCATCATGAGAGAGTGGGGCGACCGGACAGTAAATCAAGGAGAAGGCTTTGCGCTTCTTTAACGCATCCTCGCTCCCCAGGATCATTTGCAAGCCTTCCACCAGGTAGGGGACCTGAGCAATAGAATGGAGTTCATGCTGCCCATGCTTCGAACATGCCCGAGACATAGCGAAGAACTCGTGTAATGGGCGCGATGAGGCTGGCGTATCGCTGGCGCAGGTGGGCGCCCAGGCCATCAAGCCCAGATCCAGGGTCTGGAATATGCGCAGTGAACGCTCGATATCGAGCAGCGTTCCATAACGGCGCTTGCCCGTCTCGAAATCCAACGTAAAGGCGGCTGTCCCATCGATGCAGTAGCGGCTTTCTCCAATAGGGAGAATCTGGTCATACTGTGAGTTGCGTGCGCCAAGGACGAAAGATTTGGGTGTCGTCTGCAGGCAATCTTCGACAAGCTCAGAGGGAATGTGGGCGATTCTTTTCTCCCAATCGATTTTAGCGCCAAAGCGGTTGAGCAGAGGCAGCGCCCGCTCGCCATTAAAACGCACACCGGTTTCTTGCAATATGCGCAGACTGACCTGGTGCACTTTTTCGCGTTCGGCTGTGGATAGCACTTGAAGGTTAAGTCTCATCAGGTGATCTCCTATGGAATTCGTTCATCCTGAATGGATTGGGCTTTTTGCTCCAATAAGTCCAATTCCTTTTCCACATTTTCGTCAAAAGGCAATTCCTGCCGTTTGGATAAGATTGTCTCGATCATTGCGCGCGCCTCTTCAAGCAGGCTCAAGTTCTGTGGGTAGACGTCGATATCTCCAATATGGCGTATATACCATTCGCCCAACCGAACGGCATCCCGCGTGGATGGATGTTTCAGGAAGTTCCCTCCCGGCGGCGTTTGGGCAATCACTTCTTCGAGCCACTCATGGGATTCTGTGCCGATGCCCATATGCAGCCGGCGACAATGACGGAACACCTCGATATCCAGGATCAGTTGTTCATAACACAGCACGGTTGAGCCTTCAAACAGGCCCGGACCGACTAAAATATCCGGCCATGCCATCGTCGGCAGCGTCCAGTTGATCGCTCTCTCGTATCCTGCTTGAATCCCAGGAAGATATTCATGGCTGCCTCCAGTACAGGCTTCCACCGGCAGGTGATAATAGTGCGCCATCTGTGTGGCGCTGACCGAAAGCAGTGCGTGTTCCACCGCGCCGCCGGTATATTGCCCAGAACGTGGTTCGGCGGCAGCAAGAGCCGGGGCATAGATCACTGGCGTACCGGCGGATGCAGCCTGGACAACACAGAGCATCGCCAAAACTTCGCAATTACCCTGCACGGTTGTGGCGATCAGACGCGCCGGGCTGGTTAATCCCATGATAGGCATGGGCATGATCGCAATCGGTAAACCATAATCGATAATTTCCAGATAGGCATCGGTGTACCCTTGTTCGATTACGAGAGGCGAGACCGGACAGAGTAAAAATGAGATGGGTTTTCGCTCACGAATGGCTTGCCGGTCGCCAAAGATCACTTGCAGCACGTCCAACAACCAGCGCGATTGTATCGCAGTCTCGGTTGAATCCTGTACGTGCTTGCTAAACTGGGCAAAAACATTGCGCCAATAATGCACTTTGCGAGCAATCGTCTCCTGGCGATAGAGACTGCCCACCATTCGCCAGTACACGCCGATCTCGTCGATCGCATCAATCAATTGGGTGGCTTTCAGCCAGTCTGCATCGGTCCCTGGGCGGCGAGCGCCGCTCTCGGCATCCACCACTGATCGGGCTTCTCCGTCGGCCAACAAAGTGCATTCATCATTGTTCATCGGCCAATACCAACCGGAGCGTCTTCCGCCCAGGGTGAATTTTTTCGGCGACCGCAGTAGAGCTTCTTCTACTAGTGAAGGAGGAAAGCGCACAATTGAGGTATGCTCGTTCACTTGCGCCCCTGCATCCCCCAATATTTTCCGAGCTTTTGCCGAATCAACCCTGACACCGCTGTGGAGTAGAATCCGCAGACTGCGTTCGTGAACCTGGTCCATTTCGGCTTGATCTAACACTTCAATATTTATACGCATTTTATTTATCGACCCAATTCTTGATCAGCTGCAGTCACGATTTTCCGGATTTCTTCCGCTTTCTTCTTCTCCAGTGCGGCTGGGAAATGGTTTCTGAGTATCCATTCGGCTTGACGCCGGGCTGCGAAGAGGGGATCTTCTACCTGGCCCTGCGGCGTGGTCTGCCCGGTCAGGCGCGAAAATCTGCGCTGGCGCAGGTGGGCGCGTGTGTGCGCATGTTTGAGGTAATGACCGCGCGGGCCAACCTCCCGAATGACATCCAGCGCCAGAGACTCTGGGCTGAGATCGACCCCCATCGCTTCGTGGCGGACGCGCTGGTAAATGTCAGCGTCCAGGATCATAGCTTCGGGATAGAACAGGGTGCAGGATTCGAGCAAGCCTAAGCCTGCGCCGGTCTCCGCTCCGGCTAAAGCCAACAGGAGCAGCGAAGAAGCGGCGTCGCCCGCTGATTGCCAGCCAGGTGCAGGCGCATCCGTGCCAAAGACACCGGCTAGCGTCGGGACGCCCCATTGATGGGCCAGTTCGGTTCCAATTGCATACAGCAGTGTGCCTTCCCAGGCAGTGGCCTGAAAGCCGCCGCTGCGCGGCTGCATGATCCCCGGCATGAGCGAGTAAAATAATGGCGCGCCGGGGTAGGCCAGTTGGATCAACGTCAGGGCGGATACGATCTCAGCGTCGCCGGCCACCAGCGCTCCGGCAGGCGACGCCGGGGCGGTCGATCCGGCGTTTACCATCGACATAAACCCCACCGGCAGCCCGGCTTCCGCAAAGGCCAGGGCGGATTCCATCCCCTCCCGATCCTGCGCCAGGGGCGCGATGCAGCAGACCAGCAAAGAGAGTGGAGGGCGCGATCGCAACGCTTCGGGGGTATCGGCGATCACTTGAGCCATCTCGATGGCGTATTTTGCGGTGATTGCTCCCATCACCGTTTCGGATTGAATATGTTTGACGGTGTTATTAAAGGACGCTTCCAATTCATGCAATGGCGCGCTGGCTGGGTGGTCTTGTGCGCTGACGATGGGCCAGTAAAATCCGATTTCGGGGAGCGCATCGGCGAGGCGCGCCCCTAGTCCAACATCTGCTTTGCACGATTTCCGCCGCTGGCGGCTGACCGGGTCGATCGTCTCAATGCCGCATCCATCGGTGGCGCAATATAGGGCTTTGCCATCCAGGACCAGGTCAAAATCACTCTGGCGGGAGCCCATGGTATAAAAGCGCGGTGCATTCTGCATCGCTTTTAAGACGATTGCAGCCGGGATGCGCACTATTTGTGAATCAAAATCGACCAAGCAGCCGTTCTCCGCATAGATCCTTTGGGCTTTTTTGGATGGACAATGAACCCCGATTTGCTCCAGGATCTGCAGGCTCGAATCGCGCAGCAACTGTTTTTGAGCTTCGCTTAGAATTTCAACATGATAGGCCGGGATGATGGGCTGCAGTGGGGGAGTTGGAGTCTCCATTTTGGCTGCCTCTTCATTTGACTATGAGCGAGTTGGTTTCAATTCCTGGTCCGCTTTAGCGAGTAATGCAGCCAGCTCTTTGGATTGAGGTCGGTCAAGTGGTTCGGGGTGATGGTTTTCCAGAATCCATTTCAATTTTTCACGGGCGTATTCGTGAGGATCTTGATACTCATTCGCATCGTTCAATTGGTGCGTGACCGCCCGTTTTAGAGCATTGGGCATATGCTGGCGAGTGTGTTTCTGAGCGAGGAAATGTCCGCCAGGACCCACAGCAGAAATGACATCCAGGGCGAGGGTTTCAGGGTTGATGTCTATCCGGCGGAGATGCGCTCGCGCTCGCTGGTAAATATCATCATCCAGAATGATTTGTTCAGGGTTGAGCAGGGTATAGGTTCGGGACAAGCCGATACCGGTGACGATCTCTGCCCCAGCCAATGCAACCATATATGGATCCAACGCGACCTCCGCCGCAGATTGCCAGGTCCCAGATTTCTTAGAATCGGTTCCGTAAGCGCCTCCCAGGGCGGGCAATCCCCAATGATGAGACATTTGAATAGGAACATAGCGACCGGAGCTGTCCAATGGATAACTGACATAACCACCCGTGCGCGGGTCCGCCCAAGCATGCATCATGGAGTGAAAGACCGGCGCACCTGGGAAGGCAAGCTGCATCAGAACGCAGGCGCTGATGATCTCTGCATCGCCGACGGTTAAAGCCCCGGCTAATGTGGCTGGCGACGTGGTGCCCAGAGTCGGCATCGCCAGAAAACCGACTGGGATGCCCGCTTCAGCGAGGACTAAAGCGCCCTCGATTCCCTCGTGATCTTGTGTCAATGGGGCAATCGTGCATACTACCAGAGAGAACGGAGGCCGCTTGCGTATTTCCTCCCAGCTGCCGGAAATCACCAGGGCCATCTCAGCAGCATAACGGGCTGGAATTTCCCCCATGATCGTTTCGCTTTGCACGTGTTTGACCGTGTTTTCCCAGGAAACCCCAAGCTCATGCAGCGGAGCAGCAACCCCAAAATCTTGCGCGCTCACCATCGGCCAGTAGAAAGCCGATGGATGGCAGGTAATCGGCAACACGCGCCATCATAGCGACATCTGCTTTCCGCGATGGGCGCTGCTCTCCGGTGGTGATATCGATAGTTTCCACCCCACATCCATCGGTGGTGAAGTAGGAGGTTCCCTGCTGCAAATGTAGATCCAGATCTGGGTCACGCGCCCCGAGGGTGAAGTAGCGTGGCGCATTGGTCAAAGCGCTCAAGACAACATCGGGGGGAATTTTGACGATCTGCTGCTTCCAATCCACCGGGACATTATGATCTGCGAAAATCGCCAGGGCTTTATGGCTCGGAAAACGAACGCCCACCTGCGAGATCACATCTAATGTGGATTGCTTCATCAATTCCAGTTGGACTGGTTCAAGCAACTCTAACTGGTAATCCGTCTTCAAAGGCTGCAAGGGTAGTCTGTTCATCGACATACAATACTCCTAATTTCTTGTTCGGTCATAGCGAATACAGCGCTCTCTGGCGCTCCGAGAAATTTCAGACCTCTCCAACTTTTTGCAATACTTTATGTGGATCGAAAGCATCTCTCAACCCGTCTCCGATATAGTTCACAGAAATGATCGCGAGAAAAATCATCAAGCCAGGAAAGATTGCCAACCATGGGTGTTTGATAAAATGCTCCGAGGCATTGCTAAGCAGGTTGCCCCAACTTGCTGTCGGTGGCTGGATACCAAACCCCAGATAACTCAGCCCGGATTCTTCAATAATCGCATAACTTAATTCCAGCGTCGCCTCGACCACCAATAGTCCAATCATATTGGGCAGGATATGGCGTAGAATAACCTGAAAATGCGACGCGCCCAGGCTGGTGGAAGCAAGGACATAATCCATTTCACGCAAAGTCAAAATGGCAGCTCGCGTCAGGCGGGCGAACGTCATCCACGAAAGCAGACCGATCACCAATGCGATTGCGACCACATTGTTCCGTTGGAAAACCGGCAGTTGAATTTCGCGCATGATGGTGCTCAACAAAATTAAGATGAGGAAGGCTGGCAAAGATAATGCGCCGTCAGTGATGCGCATCAGGATGGCGTCCACCCAGCCGCCAAAATAACCCGCCAGTGAGCCGATCGTCACCCCGATGCTGAAAGTGATTGCCACAACCATCACTCCGACCAGCAAAGACACTCTGCCGCCATATAAAACTCTGGTTAAATAATCTCGCCCCAGTGCATCGGTGCCCATCGGATGGGCCAAAGATGGCGGCTGCAAGCTGACCTCCATATTTGGCTGGTTGGGATCATAGGGAGAGAATCCAACCAGCAGAATTCCCGAAACAACTAGCGCCAGAACGATCAAACCCGCTACTGCCCCTGGATGCTTCAGAAACCGCTCCCAGATCATCCCCCGGTAGCTGATATCGCCCGCCTTTGAAGAAGGGGGGGTTCTCGCAGGTGTGTCGTTATTGTTCATATTTTTCTGCATAATTTTATGATGCCATCGTCCGTTTATTCGTAGTGGATGCGTGGATCCAGAAAGCTATACAGAATGTCGGCGACCAGGTTGGAAAGCACCATCAGTGCTCCGCTGATGATCAGGATAGCCATTAACATAGGATAATCTCGTTGTTGAGCAGATTGGTAAAACAAGCGCCCCATCCCAGGCCAGGAAAAGATCGTTTCAACGAATACGGCTCCAGTGACTACATATGGTAAATCTAGAGCCATCATGGTTACCAGCGGGATCAAGGCATTGCGCAAGCCATGCTTAAAAATCACCTGCCAGTTTGGAACACCTTTCGCTCTGGCAGCGCGGATATAATCCTGATGGATCACATCGAGCATATTGGAACGCAAGAACCGGGAATACCAGGCAATCCAGCCCAACGCTCCGGTGGTAACCGGTAAAATCAGATGAGATAAACGATCGGTGATTGAAAATGCGTCTCCAATGGAATACATTCCCCCAGAAGGGAGCAGGGGACCCCCGGTGATTGGGTTTTTCAGCCAGACATAAAAGATCAAAATCAGGATCAATCCTAACCAAAACTCGGGGATGGCCTGGCCGGCGAAGAAAAAGGTGGTCATGATGATATCAAATTTCGAATACTGCTTGACAGCTGAAAAAACGCCAACCGGAACGGCAACCAGTAAGGATGCAATCAACATCACGCCCATTAGATAGATGGTATTCGGCAAGCGCAGCATGATTTCATCCAACACCGGTTGGCGAGTACGAAAAGAGAAACCAAAATCTCCACGCAGAATCCCTTTGCGAACGCCTTTCTCGTCTGGAATTCCGTCCTCATCCAGATCGACCCGCATCCAGTCATTGCCCACTAACCAGATCAGATACTGCGTATGAAGCGCTTTGTCCAGTCCAAACTGACGTTTAAGGATTTCCACTTTCTCGGCGCGGATATGGCGCGATTGACCGTGCCCGGCTAGAGGACCTCCAGGGGCGAGATTAACCAATGCAAACATGATCATACTCAAGAGAAAAAGCAGGAAGACGGCCTGGATCAATCTTCTGGCGATGTATTGGCCCACGCAATGCTCCAGTAGGGGTTTGCCGCTGGCGAAATCACTGCCGCCAGCGGCTTAAGTATCAGGGAGTTACTATCCAGTCAGCCGCATTCCATGAAACCAAGTCGTTAATGTTCGATTGGATCCCTTGCAGGCGAGTCGAATGGGCGTCTGCATTGATCGCCGAGAACAACAAGATCACCGGAGCTTCCGCATCCAGGATTTCTGCCATACGGCAGAATATCTCCTGACGGCGGGTTTCATCCAGTGAATATGCTTCATCGAGCAAGGCGTCGAACTCCTCGTTGCTCCAGCGCACGATGTTCCAGCCCATCCCGGGTTCTGCGGCGGCAGTGGAATAGAGTTCCCAAAGGAAATCGGTTGGATCTGTGCCTGAATAGCCATCGTCCCATAGATCCAGGTCGAAATCGCCGAGTTGTTCGATCCCCCCGCTATCGGATTCAGCCCACATTACGCTGCCTTCAAAAATCGTGAGTTGGGCATCAATGCCAATCTGTTTCAGGTTATCCGCTATGTATTGGTGGGTTAGTTCGAGCGGTTCGCCATATTCAGCATATGTATAGAAGGAAATCTGGGCAAGCTCGCCTTCTGCAGCCGCAGAGCATCCATGACATTCCCGAATGCCATCTCCGTCCGTGTCTTTCCAGCCGGCTTCTTCAAGCATTTGGGCTGCTGCCTCCGGGTCATAGGTCGGTCTTGCGACTTCGCAAATATAGGGATTGCGATAGAACTCGGTCCAGACCGGTTTACCAAAGCCCAGGAAAATCTTTTCGACGATAGTATCCACGTCAATCGCGTTTCGGATCGCCTGTCGTACCCGCACATCGGAGAAAAGCGGATGTGGGCTGGCTTGTGGATCGGTTGTGCCTTTGGCGGCTTGATTGGGGAACAGACGCATTACCCAGCGATTATATGGACTGATACTGATCGAGATGTTCGCCTGGTCTTTTAAATCATTCACGACCGGTTCGGTAGCCCACATAATCAAGTCGCCATCCCCCTGGATCATCATCTGTTTGCGTACCGATTCTTCGGGAATGATGCGCACAATGATCTGATCAATAGCAGGTTTCCCAGGCTCGAAATAGTTAGGATTGCGCTCAAAAGTCATGTGATCGCCAACGATCCATTCTTTCAACTGGAAAGGTCCACTGCTCAACGGTTGGCGGGCGCAATCCCAGGCCACAAAACCTTGATCGGCATCGCAATAATGGGCTGGCCAAACGACCAGTTGCTCTCCTCCGAGCTGGATCAAGTAACCGGGATAGACGGTGTTGTAGTGGAACACGAATGAGTGATCATCAATTTTCTCAACGCCATCGACATAATCGCTTCCACGCACCCAGATGCCTGTTTCTGGGTTCATGATAGCTTCCCAGGTGAAGACTACATCGTCTGCGCTTACCGGCGTGCCATCCGACCATTGGATATCCTGCCTCAACTTCCAGGTCACATCCATCGTTCCAGCATCCTCGTCCAGCACCACCCCGCCATTTTCCAGGGTGGGCAGCTCAGCAGCCAATTCCGGCAAGATATACCCCTCCGGGTCAACGCTGGTAAGACCAAGCATGACCAGATTCATCACCAATCCGTCATAGCCGGTATCGCCGACTACGGCATTGAAGGAGGGCGGATCTTCCGGGATTAAGATTGTGATGCTGGATGGTTGATCTGAGACTGTAGGTTCACTGGGTTCGACGCTCACAAGCTCAGTTTGCGCGGGTGCTGCTTCGGTACCGGCTGCTTCTGTGGGTGCTACTTCACTAGAAGCAGGCTGTTCTACCGCGTTCGTCGCGAGCGGGTTTGTTGGAACAGGTGCGGCGCAGCCAGAAAAAACCAGGATTAAACTGGCTGAAATGATTACCCGATAGAAATTCTCAAATCGAACTCTCTGGCGCATTTGTTTCCTCCATTAGTTAGTTTGTAAATTCCTCCCCCGGCTACGCTTTTTATCCGCTCTTAGATTTGATCGCTGTCAGGATTAATAAACACACGTTCCTGATTCATTCGAAATACAGGAACGTTTGAATATCGATCATATTCTGGAAGCCCGTCTCCTTGGTTGGGTGAGCGAAACGATCATATCTGAGAATATATTACATGAATTCGGTGCGAGTGTCAATGAATTACGGTTGAAAAAAAGTCTCTTCAATACAACGCAGTATTGAAGATGTCCGAATTGAAAAGAGAATTTACTTTATAATTTGGATTGGAGGGCAGCCCAGATGAAAAATCAAATTCCTTTTCAGAAAAATGATCATTATTTGATCAACCTGACCATTGTAGTGTGGTTGTTGGTCTTTCCATCTCTTGCCTGTCGAGTTGCCGAGAATGGTTTTGGGATATTCCCTGAAACAAAAGAGATCGGAGGTGATCCTTTGGGTGCGTTAGACGAAGATATTTTGTCTCGATTGACTCTCTCGATATCGCCAGGTGGGCAGGCCAAACCCGGAGAAACCATCGAAATCCGGGTTGGAACGAACGAATGCTGCTACGTATTTCAACCGGTTGAAGCGGATGTGCGCTGGTTGGTTGAGCCTGCGAATGGCGCTGCGATCGATCCAGAAACAGGTGTCTTGACTATTGCCCAGGATGTAAAGAGCGGGGTGCGTTTCACGGTTACGGCGGATGTGGAAAATGGACGCAAACAGATCAATGCTCCGCTGACGATTTATCGTTTGGAAGATAACCCTTTGATCGGAACCTGGCACGAACTCGAGGCGATCCCTTGCGCAAGTGCATCGATGCCTGAGACAGAGGATCCTATCCGCGAGCTGGTTTTCAAAGCCGACGGCTCTTTTCTGGCCACGTTTACTCCTTTCGAGGTTTATCACGATTACTGGGGGATTTATCAGATCGATCTGGTCAACCACACTTTATCCATGACCGTGACGGATGGAAATGTCATCCCGGCTAGTTTGGATCTGGACGGCTTTTTCGAGATCGACGAAGAAGGTGTGCTGGTTTTGAAGGAAATGTGGCTCGGCAGGCGTGAGGCGACAGACGCGCAGGGCTGCGGTCACCGTTTCCGACGTTGAGGCGTTCACCCTGTTGAGGCTGTCCAAAAAGAGGGGCGAAGCGTGTCATAGAGCCACAAATTATTCAAGGATCACTGCTTCGCCCTTACATTTGGCGGATCACCATCAGGATATCGTTCTTATCGAGCAACCCCTGTGACGGTGAGAGGGAATCGCTTTCCATTCCAAGACCCCTCGCGTTACTGTTGTACGATGGGGAAGACGATTTGGGTTTTTAATTCTTCCATTGAGACTTCATCCGGGCTGTTGAAATAGAATTCGTATGAAACGCCAGTGGGCTGCAGGCCGCGCTCCTGAACAAACGCGGTCAAGGCTTCATAGGCTGGGACCATTTGGTCGTAAGGCCCGAGATGGATGCACGAGGCGTATTGGCCTTTGGGCATCTCGCCCGACTGGATATTTCCCTGACCTGGTAGCGGATGAGCGACGGGAAACCCGATTTCGATATCCAGATTGGCCATATCCAAATTGAAATAAGCGACAAACGGAATGCCGCCGGGCGCTTCGCCGAGCGATCCCAGGTATTGGGCGATCGCCCCATATGATTTGCCGATCAATTGAGGCAGTTTTTCGACCGGGGAATGCGTGCGGATGGACAGCGTAGGCTGGGCTTCTTGCGTATAGATCTCACATTTGTAGCTCATCGGTTACCCTCCAGAGAATGGATTATTTTTGAACTGAAGAGATTTCAAGGTAATTATAGAACATATGTTTCATTTCGTCAAGTTCAATTTTTTAGCGATTATTTATCATCACGTTGGCGCGTCTGTAGATTGTACATCTTAGCCAGAGGGTCAACTCTCTTTTCCAACCAAGCCTTCAAGCTCGCCCGATAAAGCGCACGCTCAAAATAATCGCCGTTTAACGATAATCCATCATACCCTTTACCCAGCAAGATGGACATCAACGGCGATAATTGTTGGGAATAATGGCGCATTGATGCTTCCGGGTGAATGCCAGGCCAGGAATAGCAGGTGATGGATTTTCTACGATGAGTGGAAGGAATCGATTCAGGCACTGTTTTTTCCCAATTTGGGTCGTTCGGCTCAAAGACATATTGATCTAGATTCCCCTGTGGGATTCCTTCTACGCCGCGTACAACCGGCGGAGTCGTATCCAATGTATAAGGGTCAACGGATAGGTCGGTGATAATTGCGTGATCTGGTAGCCAGGCGATCCAATCATTTGGAACGATCGGTTTGGATGGGTTGCGTCTGTAGGATGCGTCCACCAGGATATCAGTTTGTTCAAATAGCATGCGCATAGTGGTTTCGTTTGAGGTTAAATTGCGCCCAACCGCCCACGCGATTGAACCCGGGAAACCAGTCTTAAGATAATCATTGTTCATTTCGATATTTCCCAGCTTAGTGGCTGCGTCGACGGCATGTTTTCCGACCATACCGGTCCCCAAAATCAACACGGTGATCGGTTTTTGATCGGGACGCGTCAGACCCGGGATGCTTTTATCTAATTGGTCAAATGCTGTTTCTAAGCCGTTCCAAGCAACCGCGCGCATATCTTCAACTAAGCGGATGCCGACGTCATTCACGATGCTGTCCATGGAGATCGCTTTAATCCCGGATGCGTTGAGTATTTCTACTCGCCTGGGGCGGGTTGGATAATGCAACATCGATAACAGCACTCCACCACGCTTGATTAATGGATATTCATCGATTTGCGGAGCACGCAGGACCATCACGATATCTTTTGAGAACGCCTCTTCCCGGCTGCATTGTGTCACGTGCGGGTTCGCTTGATGGTAATCATCAAAAGTGAATCCAGAGCGGGATCCATACCCTTCTTCAATAAACACATGCGCGCCGATTTGGGTTAAGCTCTGAATAAATTCCGGTAAGTAAACACGCAGCTCTCCGATTTCTTTTCTCATACGGACAAAACCGATGGTACTTTTGATCTTCATTTTTCACCTCTTATTTAGGAATAATTATTTTTCGACTCGGGATGGCCAATTGGATAGCATGGACCGCCAGACGGCTCTCTCAAAATATCGCCCACGTGGTTGAATGTTTAGGGTACTCTCTTTCTCGATCAGTACACGCAAGATAGGTAGAAGCTGATGGCCGTAGACTTCCATACAAGCGCGCGGGTAGACTCCAGGCCAGGAATAGCAAGAGACACTGAACCGTCTGTGGGTAGTATCAATACATTTTGGGATGAAATCAAAGGCGGGGTCATCCGGCGCAAAAACGTACTGATCCAGATTTCCTTGCGGGATACCCTCGATCCCTTTGACGGATTGGGGAGGTTCTGCGCTATCATATGGATCAACCGATAAGTCAAGCAGTACAGCATGTTTTGGCATGCATGCAATCCAACGATTGGGGATCACCGGTTGGCTCGGATCTGGCCGTTGGGTAGAATCCACCAGGATATCAGTCTTTTTGAGCAAATCTAACATAATGGGTTCAAACCGGGTAGTATCATAATCGACTGCCGTTACCTGGATTCCTGGGAGCTGGCGATGAATCATCTCCTGCCAGAGTTCCATATCCCCATAACGGATCGCGGCCTGCAGCACATGACTCCCGACTGCACCAGCGCCCATCAATAATACATGAATGGGGGAACGATGCGGGCTTTCAAATCCGGGAGAAGGATAGATCGTGCGCAGCGTGCGGAATGCTGTTTCTACTCCATTCCATGCGACTGAGCGCAAGTTTTCGATCAACCTGCGCCCGGTATCGTCTTTCACTGAATCCATCGAGACCGCTTCGATCCCCATAGCGCGTAAAAAATCCACCCGTTGAGGCCGAGTAGGGTAATGAACCATCGTCACCAGGCATCCCAGCGGTTTCATCTGAGCGATTTCATCGTCCCCTGGATATCGGATGGCTATGACGTAATTCTGCCGGTACACTTCTGCTCTTGGAGCAAAAATCACATCAGGAGCTTGTTTGCGATAATCTTGTTCGCTATACCCCATTCCTGAACCATACCCTTGCTCAAGAACGACGCTAGCCCCCAGTTTCTCGAGGCTGCCGATGAAGTTTGGAAGAAATGCGCGCCGCTCACCAGCTTCAGCTCGGATGATTAACAAACCCATTGAATTCTTATTTTCCATATGTCCTCCATAGTACTATTTATACCAGAAATTTAAAGCTAGCCACCTGACAGTTTGATATCAGATGTACTTACAAACGGGAATAGAAAGAGAAAGCCCATTGATGAACCGCCTTTCCAGGAAACGCAGACCTATCTGGAAGATACTCAAATCGCGACGATCTTTGCGATCAACCAGATGACGAAGGCCTGCATGGATCGTCTGTACGCCGACAGACATCAGCCATACATAAAGCAAGGCAACAGCAAGGGTGAGTCTGGACAGACGCAGGAAATGGCGCAGCATCGTACTTTCCAGGTCAAAGCCATGTTTTTTCAGATCGCCGAACATTTCTTCGATCCACGCTCGACGAGCGTAAAAGGACAGAGTCATATGGATATCCGGCAAGTTTGTAGCCAGACACCAGGGCTGATCTTCACCCGTTTTCCAATGTACCAGAGTGTTGGTAGGATAAATCTCCTTGATCGTCAGATATCCAGCCTCCAACCACTTGCTGTTTCCAGCTTTTTCCACGAAGCTGCCCAATGGTTTCCACTCGTTGAGCGCATTGATCCAGACACAAGTATCGGATTTCTGCCGTAGGACATAAAACCAATGCCATTTATCCAACTGTTGCAAGACTTCTACAGCCCCAAATTCACAGTCTCCCACCAGAAAAACAGCGGCTTTCAGGGGCAACAGCCTGCGCACATACGCCAGCAAGGCCAACTGTTTACTCGCTCCACTATGACCACGGGCCTGTTTGACCCATGTCCAGGCAATCGGGATCGCTCGTTTGCGATGAGCCAGCGCAACCATCAGCAATTGATGACCGCCACCGATTTTGGTTCCATCGACGATCAGATGAATTTCGCCCTTATTCCGAAACTGCGCCTCCAGCCACTGCCGAGCAATCGGTTCGTACCAATCTCGCACTCGGATGGCCGGGTTATCCAACAAACGGCTCAGTCGTCTGGTGGTGCTGGTCAATTTCGCTGCGCCAGGAACTTTGCCTGCCACTCGGCTCAAACACACCGAACGGCTCAGGTAAATTCCCACCAACAGCCAAACAAAGGTGCGTATTTGCGTAATTCGTTGTCCCGGACGCAATTCCATAATTCGATTTTTCCAGGTATCATACAGGTGGTTGATCGGCATTCGTTTACTCCGTCTCGTAAAATGGTTCGGCAAAACCGATTTTACTGGAGAAACGCTACCGATCAACTATTTCTTTGTCAAACTGTCAGGTAGCTAGATTTAAAGGAGTAATAAACTTTGGATGGAATTGGAAGGTATAATGTGATAATGACAAAGTTCGGAATGATGACTGGCCGGGGGCTGTTGCTCCTGGCTTTTTTCTTATCATTCGCCCCTGCGGTTAAGGCGCAGCCGACTGAGGTGTGGGGGACACGCCCGTTATTAAGCTACTTCGCCTTGACCGCCAGCCTGGAAACGCGGCTTTACCAGGGCGCCAGACTTTCGTCGGAGGAATTTAGTCTAGTTCAGAACATCGCTTGGCAGGAGGCAGAGAGCCTGCGTGCGCTGATCGAATTCCACCCGATCGATCGTCTCCAACCCAACCCTTTCACTGATCGAGAAGCGGCGCTGGATTGCAGCGATGGGATATAACTACCAGGTGGATGGAATCATTCGATTGACGGATTTACGCTTGAAACAGGCGCTGCCATTGCCACCATATTCCCGGTTGGTGGCGTGGATCGAGCGGCGCTGGCCCTTGGAGCAGACGCTGCACGGCCAATCATACGTTGCAGAATTGCTGCGGGGTTCGCAGGCAGTCCGTTCATATGAGATTTTCGCCACACGTTATGAATCAAAAGGTGGCGCCTATACCGTTGCATTACCCGATCAATGCCTGAAGTTTGCCAACGGTGGTCTGCATACCTGCGATGCCAAAGGCTATCTAGCCGGGGCTGGATATTCGCTTGCAATTTCCTATAAGAAGGGCATTGGCGTCCTGGTAGGGGAGGCTGGCCCCTGGAATATCGATGATAATTTCTGGTCCACGAGGTCCGATCCCCAACCTCGTCGGATGTTCGCTGATTTGCCGCTTGGGATGCCTGAAGCCCAGGCAGCTTATTTCAACGGTTATAACGGCGGTTTGGATCAATATGGGCGCAAAGTGAGCGCGCCGTTTGCAATCGATCTGGCTTTTAAAGTGGGGGATGATATCGGACTGCCGCCAAAGAAAAACGATTGGATCACGGTCTCTTTTCTCTGGACCGCTGATTGGAATGGCAATCCAAAAAAAACGCCGGACCAGATTGGAGGCACCGCTTCCGCGCCAAACTCTACAGCTAATGTGATCGCTATCGTCAAAACAGTTACACCTGGTGTGGATGGCTCAATCACCCATATCGTCCAGGCCGGAGAAACCCTTTGGACGATTGCCGTTGCTTATCACCTGCTCGTGACTCAAATTCAATATCTAAATAACATGGGCCCAACGATTGTCATCTACGAAGGTCAAAAGCTCATTATTAATGAGGCGGGGCCTACCTGGACGCCTCTGGCGGGGACGATGGCTGTTCCTCAGCCGCCGGGTAGCGCTTCGCCCCAGCCAAAAACTACCGGACAGCCGCCGAAATCTGCCATACCGACTGCTACAGTTGCTCCTTCGCCTAAGTCAATGAAACCCCCCTTGGCGACCCAAACCGCACATCCGGTCGATAAAGGCACTCAGTCTGGATCAGCCTACCCCGGTTCGGCTCCAAACGGCTCTAGCAGTTTGCCTCCGTTTCATTTCTCCGAGACCAGCCTGTTGGTGGGAGGGTTGATCCTTGCCGGGATAGGCATTCTGCTGTTCGGTCTGGGTTGGTGGTTTGGGCGGCGGAACGAATCGGGAGAGGCCGATTCAGCTGCGGAAAACGAGCAGTCTTGAATTGTTAGAGTGACCGCAGGATAGCCAGCGTCGCCTGTTTTCCGCCAGCCCCTAGTTCCCTCCGGGCCCAACACAAGATGGACACCCATCTGTGCATGTGCAGGCAGCTACCAATTCATAGGCAGATCGGATCAACTCGTAATGCATCTCATATAAGCGCTGGCTGAACCCGATCCCGGCTGGGATTTGATCATAAACAACCACTGCCGGGCGCCCCAAAGATAGAGGCGATTGCGGGTCAGAATGGACGCCCAGGTCTGCTGTATCGCACATCAAGAATAGAGGCGCCAGAGTTCCAAGCACATAAGCCAGCCCGACCAAGCCGCTCCGTACCCGCACTACTGCCTCGACCCGGCGATGACAATCTGGACAGAGCGTGACCAGGTTTTCGAGTACATTTGCCTGGGTGAAGGAGCTAAACATTTTGAAAGGGGTCTTATGATGCACGTGATGGGCGCGCTCCTGTTCGGGAGCGCCGCATACTTGGCAGCGGTACCCATCTCGTTGACGGGCGCGCTTGCGCTGATTCTCCCATTTGGGGCCATAATCATTCGGATCATTATTCCACAATCCGTCTTCTTTCAAGCGGGCAACGGTTTGCTCAGAAAGCGTCAGCCAATATCCGGTTGTAAGCAGTTCAACCGGCGGCATATCCAGAGTTTCTAATCCGATGAATTCTTGCGTCAACCAGCGCATTTTCTTATATCCGGTTACCTGGCTGGTGACAAGATCTCTCCCTGCGATTTTTCTGCTCCGCGAGCCTCTTCGCTCTGGTTCAATTCGACCAATTGTACGGTTGTTTCCCGGCGGGGCAGGGTGTAATAATCGGTGTCCATCCGCCGCATGCGAGCCACTTGCTGTTCCAGATCCAATTCTTCCACCAGATAGCTTTCAGCTTCGTGCAGGTAAATTGCATTCTGATGAACCATCCAGTGGGCGGAGGCATGATCAATTTGACCCAGTGTGTGCAGAGAGTCATTTTCAATTACCTTGAGCAAGACCGGATTCGAGTCCGCGCTGCGCAGAGAGATGGTCTGAGCCGGGTATTGATCCACCATCCAGAAAAACCTGGATCCGGATGAATGCAAAATTCCCTCTTCTGTCAGGAAAGTCAGGTATTCTGCCAGCAACCCTGGTTTCGAGCCTCCCAAATGCTTCATCGGACTGAAAAGGTAACTCAAAAGCAGCGCAGCGCAAATGATCAAGCAGGATTAAGGGATTGTCTGGATTGATCAGAGCTTGCTCTGGTGAGCGATCAAAGAAATATTCTGGATGGGCTGCCAGGAACTGGTCCAGCGGATCGGCGGCAGCAATCATCACGGATAGTGAGCGCTCTGAACCGCGCCCGGCGCGCCCAGCTTGCTGCCAGGTGGCTGCAATGGTACCGGGATAACCAACGAGCAAGGCCGCTCCCATCCCGCCGATATCGATCCCAAGCTCTAGCGCATTTGTGGCAACCACTGCTCGTACAAAACCTTCCCGCAACCCGCGTTCCGATTTCCCGCCGTTTCTTGGGTAGATAACCACTGCGATAGCCGCGAATACGCTGCTGGTTTTCCTGTCCGAACGTAAGGCGCGTATTTTTGAAATATGTCCCGGCAGACTGGCGCAGATAGGAAAGGATGATCTCCACGGTTCGGCGGGAGCGGGCAAACAAAATGGTTTGGACCTGGTAAGTGAGCAGATCCTGAGCGAGACGAACGCTCTCTTGCAAAGCGCTGCGCCGCAAGCCAAGCTCTTTTTCGATGACTGGTGGGTTATA
This sequence comes from uncultured Chloroflexia bacterium, assembly GCA_963788145.1. Lineage (GTDB taxonomy): Bacteria > Chloroflexota > Anaerolineae > Anaerolineales > UBA4823 > UTCFX2. The sequence goes on from CAWBFQ010000003.1 coordinate 229,694, forward strand.
CAGAATGAAAGTCTTGGGTCCACGCCCGGATCCATCCTGATCAATCAGGATCATGTCCAATTCGGTCAGGTTCGAAGCAAGTTCCGTCGGATTGGCGATGGTAGCGGAGGTCAGAATGAATTGAGGTCGCACCCCATAATATTGGGCAATTCGGATCAATCGACGCAGTACATTCGCGACATGTGACCCGAAAGACTCCCCGGTAAGCATGGGCTTCATCGATAATGACATAACGTAATTGGGAGAGAAAATTCATCCAGCGGGTATGGTATGGAAGGATGCCGATATGAAGCATATCCGGATTGGTCATCAGTATGCGCTGCCGATGAACGGATGGCCTTGCGAGTGCTCGCGGGTGTATCCCCGTCATAAATCGCAAGCTTAGGTATCGGATCGTGGGAGACGCTAGCAGGGAGCTTGTCTCGATGCTTTTCGATTGCTTTCAATAGACTGGCTAAACTGGCTGCCTGATCCTGAGCGAGCGCTTTGGTAGGGAAAAGATACAGGGCTCGGGCTTCATCATCTTTCAGCAGACAGTCCAGCACTGGTAGGTTGTAGCACAGGCTTTTGCCACTAGCTGTGCCGGTAACGACCACCAGGTTTTGCCCGGCCTGGGCGGTTTCAAAACTGAAAGCCTGATGCGAATACAGCGCATCGATCCCTGCATCTTTCAGAGCGGCGGCGATGGCAGGTTGGAGTTCATTTGGGAATTGGACTGTTTGGGCTTGCCGGGCTGGTATCTCATGCCAGACCTGAATTGATGCGGCAATCGATGGCTCGCTGCGCCAAAGCTCTAATAAATCAGTTAGTGACATGCTCTAGGATAACGCCTCAATCGCCAAACGCTTCATGTGCGCCAGGATTGCACTGATCCCATTTAATCGCTGATGGGTCAGAACTTGGTCCAGGCCCATCTGAACGTAGAAATCATTCGGCGTATTCAGGATTTGCTCTGGTGAAGCGCCGTTCAATCCCTCTGCCATCAGCCCGGCAAAACCACGCACAGTTGGCGATTTCGGACGGAACATCAAAAAAGAATCTCATCTGCCCTTCTTCAAAGCTAGCATGAATATGGATGGGAGTCATGCATTCCGGGACGGATTCCATTTCCGCAGGAGTCCAACTAAACCCTTCCGGCGGCGCAGGCATCTGATCTGCATATTGAAGTAACAACTCCAACTTCTCTCGGCCTTCACTCCACTGAAAATCTTCGATCAATTCTTTCAAACGGGGGGTATATTCGTTGTCCATATGGATAATCACCTTTACCTGTAATCACCGGTCCTATTTGTGGCAGGATTAATTTACCAGCACGCTGATGGTTAGGGAATTATCCGTTGGGTCAGGATCGATTTCTGTTGCTTTGATATCGATCACGTTCGTAATTTGCCCGGGCGACGCCGAAGCGCTGACGATGATCTGTACCTGGACTGAACTGTTGGCCGCCAAATTCCCAAGACCACAAACCACTACACCGCCGCTCTCTTGGCAAATAGGAAAGCCTGGCAGCGAAGAGATAAACGTGCTTGTGACGCTCAACGTACTGGTTAGAGTTACTCCGCTGGCTGCGGATGGGCCGCTGTTGCTGATGGTCAATGTATAAGTCAAGGTTTCGCCCATCGTTACCGAGACCGGCGCAGAGGCTATCAGTCCAAGATTAACTCTTGGGATCACTGTCGTGGTATCTACAGCGCTCTTATTGTTTGTAGCTGGATCAACCGGAGAAATAAGCGAAACGGTATTACTGATCACGCCACTGGCGTTATCTCGGACGGTCGCATTGATTGTGAAAGTAGCGGTCCCCCCTGGGTTCAAGCTGACTTGGGAGTTAATATTCCCCGATTGAATCCCGGAGGCAGAGCAACTCGAACCGGTCGTCCCTGCGCAGGTCCAGGCGATATTTTTCAATTGAGCGGGAAAATTATCTTGTACACTGATACTACTTACAGCGCTGGGGCCGTTGTTAAATACGATGATCGCGTATTCCAATACCTGCCCGGGAAAGACGGTTTCATGATTATCTGTCTTGCTGAGCGAGAGTGCTGCACGTGGAATCAAGGTATCTGTATCAGTCGCCTGGTTATCGGTTGGATTAATTTCAATCAGGTTTGCCGGTGTAACCACTCGAGCGGTGTTTGCTAGCGTACCGGTGCTGCTAGGCGTGATGCTCCCATTAGCTGTCAGGGTCGCCGTTCCGTTCACGGATAGATCCACCAGGGCGTTGATATTACCGATTCCGTTGGGCGTCAGGCAGCGTGAGCCAGGCGAGGCAGTGCAAGTCCATGTGACGTTAGTCAAATTGGATGGGAATTGGTCCACAACCTGGGCGTTCGCTGCGACCCCCGGCCCCTTATTTGAGACCAGGATTGAATAGATGGTGGTTGTGCCTGGAGTAGAATTCGTCTGGCCATTGCTGATGCTGATCGTCAGATCAATATTGTTTGCGGTTGGGGACAGCGTAGGTGTGCTTGTCCGCGTCGGGGTCGCTGATTGCGGCGGTCTGGGTGTGGCGGTCGGGAGATAAATAATCGCGGTGCGAGTTGGCGCCTGGAGCGGATTTCGGGTCGATGGCGTCGTTGAGACCATCGCCATCAGTGTCTTTTTGAAGCGGGTCGGTCCCTCGTTGCACCTCAACGCCATCTTGTAGGCCATCACCATCTGTGTCGACTAACAGCGGATTAGTCTTCCATGTCAGTACTTCTACACCATCATTCAGCCCATCTTGATCTGAATCGGGAATATTTGGGTAAGTTCCAGCGAGGTATTCAAGGTTATTCGTCAGCCCATCCTGATCATCATCCTGGGCTAGCCAGACAGAGGTTGCTGTGGCAGCCTGTAATGTGGCCAGGTTTGCCCCATCCAGGGATTGGGAGGTAGCAGTCCGCAGAGATATTGCGGTTTCGGTGAATTCGGCTATCTCCGTTCGGCCAGCCTGAGCGGTCTGATCTGCCCTTCGAACCGGGAATGTGATCTGGTTAATCAAAATACAAAGCACACACGCCAGAAGAATGGCCAGCAGCGCCAGTGCGATCGGCGCCCAGGGTTGCACGATTCCCTTACTAATATATTCGCCCTGGTGGGTTTCCGTTTGGCCACCCTGTGAACTGACATGTGCTTTGAATGGATGGGTTGCATCACTGCCTATGATTTCGAGGTCGTAATAGAGATGGTCGGTATTCGATCACGGCTGATTTTCCGATCTGCAGATTGATTTTCATCTGCGGCGGCTCAAAAACCAGTCCGTGCGATCGATCCTCCCAGATTATGGAGAATGTATCCGGCAGATTGCCGCGGTTGTGCACATACACCTGCCCGATGTCGTTCGCCCGTAATTGGGTTGGACGCAATTCGCTCGCGAAGAGTGAAAAGGCAGTGACTGTGAGAGTAGGGCGCAACTCTACCAGTTGATTAGTGGAATTCTGGCTGGCAATTCGAATGACTAACCCATATCGGCCAGCTTTCACCAGGGGTGAGCGCGGCGGTCGGATAATCACACGCGCTTCCTTTTGGCTATTCGAAGGGATGCGCACAGGTTGGGGTGGGTTTGGCATCCATTCATGTGGGATCCCCTGGATCGAGATCAGAAAAGAATCGCTCGCCAAGCCGCGATTAAAGATCAGAATTGGGATTTCTACGCTTGCCCCTGGAGCAACAGAGACGCTCAAGGATTTAGAAAAAGCTCCAACCCATCCCAACCCCTGGCTGCGCATCACCTGGCTGGAATTGATTGGCGTGCCATCGGGTCCAATGAAGACCTCATCAGTATCCGGTAAATTCTGATTGAGGTGCGCTGAAGCAAATTTCGTGGAGATTTCGTTCGGGAGTACTGCCTGGGTTGTCCTGTTCTGCGAAAAGCGCTCAATCCGCAGCCATGCCTCGCCAATGCGCATATTCTCGCCAGGCAGCCAGATTTGAGGCTTGTCTGGAACCAAGCGATTTTGTTCCATGTAGGTGCCGTTCAGGCTGTTGAGATCGCGTACGATATAATTCTGTCCGTCGGAATCGATCCGGGCATGGTTGCGTGAAATACCTGCCAGGTCAAGCGGAATATCATTCTCTTTTCCGCGCCCGATGCTCAAGCCTTTAGGCTTCATTTTGTAGCCGCGCACGCTTTTATCGGGCATTAAGACGTAAACTGTATCCGCCTCATTATTGGTAGGTGAGACGGCTGACCCCATATTTGCTGCCAGGGCTGCCACCTCCGTCTGCTGTTGTTTTTGACCCTTCCGGTCGCGTTCAAGAAAGGTGGACAACTGGCTGATTCGTCCTAATCCAGATGGAGCGCTTTCTGCAGTCGCAACATGCGTTTGGATATGGTTTAACGCGGTTGCCATCTCGTTCGCGCGACCGAACCGGTCAAGCGGGTTAGGTGAAAGCGCTTTGAGTATGATTTTCTCTAACCCCTCATGCAGGTCATGGTGAAGCAGGTGCGGCGGGACGACTTGTGGTGGGCCGGAGGATGAATGAGTTTGCGGTGCAGGCGGTTGACCGGTGGATAACTCATACAGAATTGCCCCGAGCGAATATATATCCACGCTGCCGGTGATATTTATTCCCCGGATAGCCTCCGGTGAACGATAAGCGGGCGAAGACGACATCGCCCCCGATCTGATTAGCCCGGTCCGAATAATGACTGGCTGATATGGAAGGTTTTCAACTGATTCGGTTTTAAAGAAAATATTGCCCGGATGCAAATCGCCATGAAAGATGCCGCGTTGGTGACTGAATTCGATTGCCATGCATAGTTCAATAACCAGCAAGGTCGCTTCTTGTAATCTGAGCCAGCAATCGGCTAAGTGCATTTCTTGTTGGATTTGCAGAAGGTTTGGCGGAGGGATAAACTCCTGTATAAAAAAGGTTTGCCCAACACCGCTCTGATTTGAAGACAGGTCGTTGACATATAATCCCAAGTCGAACAACCTGGCCAATCCAGCATGGCGCCAACTAATTATAGCACGCGCTGATTGGATGATCTCGTCCCCTTCAACCAATACATCTTTGATCAGATAGATTGTTACATTGCGATCAAATTTTGGATCGAATGCTTGATATACCGCAACTGCCGCATCTTCTTCGAGAAGCGCAATGATTTTGTAGCGATCGATTGTCTGACCGATATTCTTCTGCATGGAATTCCTCCGGGAGCGACGCTTTGGAAGTAGGATGTACCATATTACCTTCCTTCCTAAGGGATGAGCGCCTCCAGCACGTTTACAAGAATCCGTTGCCCTTTTCCGGTCATCGCAGAGGGGAGGCCATCGAAGCCCCACAGGAAATATCTTTCAGCCTCGCGGATCAAAGGGTAATATTCCGGGCTGCCCGGGATGTTCGCAACGATTTCCACGCCCGCGACCGGGGATGGATAATGGATGCCCACGTAATTGCTGTTGCTATCATAGAGCGAGATATCCTGGCTTCCGGGAATTGCCACGTTATATGGGTCATTCCAATAGTTCTGACCGGGATTTAGGATGTGAATGTCTTTTTGATCGCCATGTGCGCCATTGCCCCACCCGATCGTCAGGGTGAGTTTTCCGAAAAAGGCATAGCCTCCTTCTCCTAATCCCAGGATCGGTTTCCCGGTCGCCTGAATTTGAGCGGCTGTAGAGCCAGCGCCATCCGCCCAGGTTGAGGTACTACCGGTGTCTCGCCCGATGAGGATCACTTTATATGGACCGAAATCCGTCGCAAAGATATCGGATTGCAAGATCAGATCCACCAAGTAACCCTGCGTCTGTAGATAAGATCTAAAGTCGTTGGCTGCGCCAGGGTCTACGCTGTAGATATATGCCACTCGCTTGATTGCCTGGGCAGTGAGCGTGGCTGCCTGGGCGGCAGAGGCGGTCTGGGCGGCAGCCGCGGTCAATTGGGCAGCCATTTGGGCGGTAGCCTGCTGCGCAAGGGCGGTTTGGGTCGCAGCAGCCTGCAGGGTGGCCTGGTTGGCTGCCTGAATGGTCGCTTGCAGATCTGCAGTCGCAGTGGATGTCAGTATTGGGGCCGGATCCTGAGGATCAGGGATGCCATCACCGTCCGAATCCGGGTTGAGTGGATTCATCCCTCGTGAAATCTCTTCCCCATCTTTGATCCCATCTGCATCTGAGTCGGGATTGAGCGGATCTGTTTTGCGACAATTCACTTCTTCGCCATCATCCAGACCATCTTCGTCTGTGTCTCGCTTGGCGGGCAGTGTGTTTAAGAAATCTCTTCGCGATTCGATAGGCCGTCTTTGTCATCGTCGGATTCAAGCCAAGCAGATGTGGCGGTTGCTGCATCCATTGTAGATTGCTGAGCGTTCTCCAAAGCTGAAGCGGTCATCGTGCTGCTGTCTTTTGTTTCTTGAATGACCATGGCGAGTTCGGTCAGAATGGCTGCCGAAGTTTGCGTCTTAACCCCGATCCCATCATCGCTGATTGGCCAAATCAATTGGGTGGACAAGAAGAGACCCATGATGATCAATCCCAGACAGGTGATGATTAAGATGGAAATGAGCCAGAAGGGGATGCTGCCGCGCGTACTAAGCTCCGCCTGGTGGTTTTGCGGCCGACCAAGAGCAGGTTTGACCTGGGCAGTGAATGGATAAGTCTTCTGACCTCCTAGCAAAGCGGTCTGACGCAGCTTAACTTGAAATTCAGCCACGCTTAATTCGCCATTGGGTATATTCAAACGGAGCTGCGGAGGCGTAAAAACCAGTTTTCCAGACGGATCCCCCCAGTGTATCGAAAAATCTTCGGGCGCGTTGCCCTGGTTTTTGATTGTAATCCGCCCGATTTGAGCGGAGTGCAGATGATTAGGTGTAAGATCGCTGCTGAATTGACTGTATGCAGAGATTGTGAGGTTTAAACCGGCTTCGATCCCTTTTGTCGGGTTTCTCTGGCTGCTAGCCAGAATCGAAACTGGATAATGGCCGGCTCTGGTTTGTGGGGAGACTGGCGGCTTGATCGTGATGGCGATGGTTTTTTGTTCGCCTGGAACCAATAAGATCGGATGTACCGCTAGATGCCCCCATGCCGCTGGCAGCCCTGTGATGACCAGGCTGACAGTGTCTTCGTTCGCCCCAAGATTCTGGATGGTCATTTGCAGGGTATAACTCTGTCCAGGATCCAGGTTGACCTGGGTATCATCCAGATTGATGGACAGATGTGATTCGTCTGCTCCAGCGCTGAAACCCCGTTCCTGCTCCCCATTTCGGATTGTTGTTTCCGTTGTCTCCGGGCTGACGAGCAATAAACGAAACCAGGTCTCACCAACCCGCAGCGCTTTCTCAGGCAGCCAGATCTCCGGTATGCCGGGTAGAAGACGTTTATTGGACAGGTAGGTGCCGTTTGTGCTGTTCAGGTCTACTACATGATAGTGGGCGCCGGAATATTCCACTCGGGTGTGATGGCGGGAGGTTTTATTGTCATCGAGCACAATGTCGTTATCTGGGTCGCGCCCGATCATCATGGTTGGCCGTTTCACCCGCACGGAGCGGGTGGTTTTGTCTCTGCCAAGCACTTGAATGCGGTCTTGCGGCAGCTCAACCGGAATTTGAAACTCCTCCAGGATCGAAATGCCACGTTGAACGACAAGGCTTTGCTGGTATTGGGTGAACAGGCTGATCGCCCCCTGAAATGGGCTGGGTGCTGAATGTACAGTTTGGGTGGAATGGGATACCTTTTTTAACGCCTCGGCCAATGCGGCGGCTGTCGGAAAGCGATTCTTAGGCTCTTTTTCCATACAGGTCAGGATGATCCGTTCCAACTCAATCGGGAGATCCTCTCGCAGAGAGCGCGGCGGCGGAGGTGGTGTTTGGACGTGGTATTGGATCGCCTCTGGCAGGTTACGGGCTGGGAATGGCAGCTTTCCGGTTGCAAGCTCGAATAACAAAACGCCTAACGAGTAGACATCGCTGCGAGCATCCGTAGTCTGCCCGAGCGCCTGCTCGGGGGACATATACGCCGGAGTGCCCATCGATGCGCCATCCTGAGTGAGCACGCCGCCTTCAGCCAGCTTTGCCAGGCCCAAATCCGTTACAATTGGCCGATAAGGCAGTCCGTTGGAAGGCTCTGGCTCGATCATGATATTCCCGGGTTTAATATCTCGATGTAAAACTCCCTGGCGATGGGCGTAATCCAGTGCGGATGCCACCTGTTGGATAACCCCGACAGCTTCATTGAGTAAGATCCACTTGCCTTCCACTCGCAGGTCGCGCAGCATTTTTTCCAGGTTGTCGCCTGGGATAAATTTCATCACAATGTAAAGATACGAGCGGTCCTGGCCAAAATCGAATACCTGGACGATATTCGAATGATCCAACTTGGCAGTCGTACGCGCTTCTTGCAGAAAACGTTCCTGGAAATCGGACTGGTGCGCAAAGTGGGCATGCATCACCTTAATCGCAATATCGCGCTGCAAGGTGAGATCATGCGCCTTGAACACTGCCCCCATGCCGCCCTCGCCGAGCAAGCTGATAATTTTATAGCGGTTCAGGGTATAACCGATGAGTTGTTCCATCCAGGTAATCCTCTATTCGCTAGAGACGAATTTCCTGCAAAATTAGTTTCAAGAATCCGTATTGAACCCTGCTCTGTCCGAATAAGAGTATAACCCAAGACAAGGTGGAAATGAAGTGTTGTTACAAAGATTAAAACATTGAAATACCCAGAACTCAATTGCCAAGAGATCTGCGTCAGAGGATCAAACCGATCAGGCACGGCGCGCGATTTGATATAGCTCTTCGTAGAGGGGCTGGAGTTGATGATACATCTTCAGGTAGACTCTATGGTAGAACTCATCATAAATCTTGGTAGTAGCAGAATTTGGTTCGAAGATTTCGCCGATGTGAGACATCTCTCGGACTGCTGTCTGAAAATCAGGGTGCAACTTAAGCCCAACAGATGCGTCAATTGCTGCGCCTAGTCCAGAAGCTTCATAGACGTGTGGGCGGGAGGTAGGCAGCCCAAAGATATCTGCGCTGATTTGCATGGCTGCATTGCTCTGGCTGCCGCCGCCGACGATCCTTAATTCTGTGATATCCACACCGCTCCGTTTCTTGGTCCGTTCTGCTCCCTCTCGTAGCGAATAAGCCAGCCCCTCCAGGATCGCCCGGTATAAATGGGCGCGAGTGTGCACATCGCCAAACCCGATCACCGCGCCTCTTGCTTCGGGTCCGGGGACCTTCAAGCCAGGAGACCAGTAAGGTTGCAGAATCAAACCATCCGACCCAGCGGGTACTTGCGCTACCAGCCGGTCAAAAAGCGCTTCAGGTTCTTCCCCAAGCTGCTCCGCCAAGCGCTGCTCATGCAGCCCGAATTCATGTTTAAACCAACTCACCATCCAGAAACCGCGATAGATTTGGAATTCAACGCTATAGGCATTCGGTACTGCTGCAGGGTAGGGGGGAATCGAGAGGAATGACCTCGATATACTTGCGGTGGGTGGTATTTATTGTTGCCGTCGTGCCATAGCTGATACAGCCGATTTCAGGCTCCAGGCAGCCGGCTCCAATGACTTCGCAGGCTTTGTCGGATGCGGCTGCGACCAGCGGAAGTCCGACCGGAATGCCAGATTGCTCGGAGGCTTCGGAACTGATCTCACCCAGGATTGATGCAGGCGGCTGAAGATCCACCAGTATGGAGCGATCAATCGGCAGGATTTGCCATTTCCAATCCCAGCGGGAGGCCCAGCGCAATTTCTGATAATCGAAGGGCATATAACCAACCTGACTGCCGATCGAATCAACCAGGTTTCCAGTCAAACGATAGATCAAATAACCGGAGAGATAGACATATTTATAGGTTTCTTGCCAAATTTCAGGTTGGTAGGTGTACAGCCAGTTGGCTTCTGCCTCCGCCTGTAGATAGGCCACTGTGCGAGACATACCCGCAAGGCGGAACGCCAACCCCCATAATCCTCCCAAGGGCTTCAAGCCTTCTGTGCGGCGCTGGTCCAGCCAGACAATTGCCGGACGAAGAGGCTGACCATTTTTATCCAGGTTAATTAAAGTCGAGCGCTGAGTGGTTAATGTGACCCCGGCAATTCTGTCTTTGGATAAACCTTCGTCTGAACTCTCGCCCAGTTTAGGCCATAATTCCTGGCAGGCCGCACAGAGGGAATCCCAAAAAACCTGTGGCTGTTGTTCTGCTAGGCCGGGCGTGGTCGAAAAATATGGCTCTATAGGGACGCGTGATTTCGCTAACAATGTCCCTTTCAAATCAAATAGCAGAGCGCGCACACTTTGGGTGCCGTTATCGATAGCCAGGATGAGGTCCCGTTCTGGTGCGACATTCTTTTTACCGGTGATTGAGCTGGTCACGGTTCACCTCGTTATTTGGTAGAATTTTGGCTGGATTATTGATTTAGATGATAACACTTATTCCATAGGCGAGCATAGGAAGTTGCCTCTTCGTCCCATCGCTGATCATTCCAGCCCAGTTCCACCTGGGCGACTGCCCGGATTGAATCAATGTGATCCAGACCACCGTGTGGTAGAAGCAACCCCAGTCGCACCCTGCGTAACAGTAAATCATCCAGATGAACCACGGCTTCAGAGCGGGCTGCCCAGCGAAGCTCAGCCCATAACGCGCTCGAGTCACCAATCGAAGTTAAGTCGCCGGATTGAGCGTTGGCGGTTAATTCAGCAGCAGTCGACCCATATCTGCCTGATAAGCGTAGGCGTTGTGCGGGATGTAAGGTTTCTGCGTTGGGCAATTCTCCCGGTACAGAATCCAGCACGCGCACCTGGTTATCAAATACCGGTTTTCCTGGCAAACGTGGGTGAACCCTTTCCAACGCATCATGCGCCATCAAGCGAAAAGTGGTCAGTTTCCCGCCGGTTACAGTGAGCAGATTGCTTTCGTCCCACACGATATGCTCGCGTGATTCTTTAGATGGATCCGATTTTCCGGTATCCAAAACTGGCCGGACGCCGGAATAAGCTCCTTGAATATCCGAGAGGGTTAATTCCTGGCAGGAGAATGCAGATTGAGCAGCCTGAAGTAAGTAAGCTGCTTCCATTTCCGAAATAGCAACATCTTGCTCCAGCGGATCAGAGTGATCGACATCCGTCGTGCCAACAATGGTGATCCCTTCCCATGGGATGGCGAAAACCGGTCGATGATCTTGCGGGTGAAGAAAGCTGACCGATCGGGTGAGAGGTAACCTTTTCGATGAGATTATCAGGTGACTGCCGCGCAACTTTCGTAGCCGGGCGCGCCCTCCAACTTGGATTCGCAATTCATCCGCCCATGCGCCGGTAGCATTAATCACAACCGCTGATTGGATTTCTTGAGTCGCTAATGCTTCTCCCGGGGATTGGTTTTCTACAACCACTCCACAGATTCGCCCATTTCTGGTTTTTAGCAAATCGGTCACTTTGGCGTAATTCAAAGCCAACGCACCGTCCAGCACGGCTTCTTGAATCACCCGCAATACCAGGCGCGAGTCATCCGTCTGCGCGTCAAAATAACGAAATCCTCCCATTAATCCATCTTCTGTAAGCGGCGGACATAGATCGTGGATATCGATCTGATCATAGCGGCGATGACCCCATTTGAGCGCCAATAAATCATAGACGATCAACCCAGCCTCGAAAACCCAGGCGGGAATGGTGTCGCCTTGATAATTGACCAGTAAGAAACTGAGCGGATTTACCAGGCCGCGGCCTTCATGGATCAAGCGTTCGCGCTCACGCACTGATTCCAGTGTGACCCGAATTTGCAGGTTCTTCAGATAGCGAAACCCGCCATGTACCAGTTTTGAAGATCGGCTTGAAGTGCCAGATGAGAAATCATGCGCTTCCAGCAATAAAGCCTTTAACCCTGCCCGGGCTGCTTCGCGCAGAATTCCGGCTCCAGTGATACCCCCACCAATAATAATTAAATCCCAATATTGGTTGAGATCGCTCCAGGCTTGATTGCGCCATCCTTTTTCCCACGGATGTTTTTTAATCATCATTTCGTCCTCTCGTTTCTTCCGTCGGATTTTTATCATTTACCTGGATCAATTTTCCCGGATTAAATATCTGGTTTGGATCAAGGAAATTTGCTGTCTGGCGAATCAAGTCGATCCCGAGCCGACCTTTTTCCATCACCAAATATGGCGAATGATCTATGCCTACACCGTGTTGATGGCTGATGGTGCCGTGATGAGCCACAATTTGCTGGCTGGCGGCGGATTTCATTGCTTGCCAACGCTGCAGTGTTTCTTCCGGATCGCTACTTCTGCGGAATAAATAAGTGACATACAAACTGGCGCCGTCTCGATAAATGTGGGATAGATGGGCGAAGACCAACACTTGTTGTTCGAATTTCACAAGAGAAGTCTGAATGGCCTGTAGGATTGCTGCCGCTGCCGGCTGGATCGACGACCAGCTTAGCGCGGTTTCAAGAGTATCGATAGCATACCCTTGAGTCCACAAAGTATTCCGTAAATAGGGTGAAAGGAAACGTGACTTGCGCCACAATTTTCCGATTGTTGCTCCTGTGTATAAACCGCCATATTTGCGGGCGATCTTTACAGCGCGCCGGTGTGCGTATCTGGTTGCATCCGCATCGCCTGTAATTCCCAATACCAGCAGCGAGCGTTGATTGCCATAATTCAGCCATCCCAGCCCGCGTTTTGCCCAGGCAACTAGATCATCTTTTCCGGATAACCGTAAGGTGGTTTCTGTCTCCAGAGGGTTGGATAGGCGCGCCATCGAGATGGGGATTTTTTGTTGGGCGATCTGGCGCACGGCTTCTATACCACCTTCCCAATCGTGAAAGAAAATGCCATAGAAGGTTTCACTTTCAGGGATTGAACGAATTCGCACCTGTGCCCGTGTGATGATCCCAAAACGGCCTTCCGATCCAAGGTAAGTCTGGCGTAAATCCGGCCCGGCGGCGCTGGCAGGCAGAGCCGGTAGGTCGATCGGACCACGGCTGGTTTCCACGTGTCCGCCTGCAAAAAGATCCTCGATCCGTCCGTAATAATACGATTGCTGTCCGCTTGATCTTGTGGCAATCCAGCCGCCCAGGGTAGAAAGCTCGAACGACTGCGGAAAATGACCCAGGGTAAAACCGCGTAGGTTGAGTTGCTGTTCGATCTCAGGACCGCTCACGCCAGCCCCAAAAGTAGCTAATTGACTGACCTCGTCGATGTTTTCCAGCTTGTTGAGATGCGAAAGATCGATAGTAAGGATTGGTGCTGCAATCGGCAATGGATTAATATGACCTACAACGCTGGTTCCGCCTCCATAAGGGATTATACAGATCTCATTTTTACGGGCGAATTCGATTAGCGAGGCCACTTCCTGATCATTCTCCGGGTAAATGACACCATCCGGGAAACGCTCTATTTGACCATAACGCAGAGCAACCCAATCCGGTAAGCTTTGACCGCGGGCATGAAAAAGCCGATCGAGCGAGTTTGTCTTAATTAACGGATGAGGTGGGATTTGTGACTGGGGTATTTGCTCTAGCATCTGCGAGATGGTGACATCTGGGATGATCTCGCCTGGCCCAATCCGTTCCTGCAGATAATCTGCGGCAGATGCAGGCAGCGGGTAATCTGTTTTCTCGTCTCCCCATCCATTCCAACGGCGCATAACAACCTCCGATCCGCTAGTTAATGCTGATCACTCAACAGATATTTTCAATCGCTGTTCCCACAAACGCAGGCTGTCTTTCATCACTTCACGTGTAACTGCCTCTGCTGCTATCGGATCAGGAAGGCTGAAAGCCTGCTCCAATTCTGCATAGAAAAGCCGGGATGTATGTCGAGATTTGGGTAGTTGAAAATAGAGAATGGCCATGGGTATATACAATTCCGTAAATCCGTTTAAAATTAAAGTGAAGATTGGATTTCCGGATGAGATGGAGAGTTGGTAATGCAGTCGCCAATCAAAGTTGGCAAATGCTTCCGCCTGATCAGGTATTAGCAGGTGATCCTTGAGCACGTGCAAAACAGAGGAGTGGTCATTGTTCGCCGCCAATGCGGTGTATGCTGGTGCAATCGCCAGGCGTACAGCGAGCAGGTTGGGGATAAAGTCGGGTGGAAGGTGTGTGGATCGGCGTGCGATCGCACCTAGCACTCCCAGGCTACCTTCGCGCCAGAAATCCCGTACACGGGTGGGTTTTCCATGGCGGATTTCCAGCCAGCCATCCCGCCCCAGTCGTTGCAGCGCTTCACGTAAGGTGGGCCGGGTGACTTTGAGTTGTGAAGCAAGCTTGCGCTCGCCAGGTAGGGAAGAACCGATCGGAAATGCACCATCCAAAATCGCATCAATCAGGCGGTTTTCTGTCAATTCAGCCGGTTTTTGTGGGGAAGTCCATTCCATAATTCTTCGCTCTGGTAAGTGGTCATACCAGTACTTTTTTCATTATACCGAAAATTACGCATCGCGTCAATATCTTGTATAATGATTGAGTTGGGAGTTGGTGAGACATTTCACGGGATATCTCTCCCGATAGATCGGCATTTTATAGGCCAGGCGCCTGTTTGTTCAGCAATAATGCTCCTGAGTGACTGACCCTCAGGCAACCAGGGCTTCTAATAACAGCGTATAGGAGGTGAACGGATGAAGAATACTCACGCTGAACAGGTATTTGATTACATCATTATCGGTTCTGGTTTTGGGGGTAGCGTTTCGGCCATGCGTCTGGCAGAAAAAGGGTATTCTGTTCTGGTTCTGGAGCAGGGCAAACGATTTGAGGATGAGGATTTTGCCAAATCTAACTGGCAGGCGACAAAGTACTTATGGCTGCCCGCTTTACGCTGTTTTGGGATATTGAAGATCAGCCTGTTCAGAGATGTGCTGGTATTGCACGGCGCAGGTGTGGGAGGGGGGAGCCTTGGATATGCGAACGTCTTGATGCGACCGAGCGATGAGTTATTTCGAAACCCTTCGTGGAAACACCTGGCGGACTGGAAAGAAGTACTGATCCCGCATTATCAAACTGCAGAAGCCATGCTTGGTGTGGTTCGCAACCCCTGTCTTTGGCATTCTGATCAGGTGATGATTGAAATAGCAAGTGAACTTGGAACAGCAGAGACTTTCCACCCAACTCTGGTCGGAGCTTATTTTGGCGAACCAGGCAAGGAAGGTCAACCAGCGCCAGATCCGTATTTTAACGGAGAAGGACCTGCGCGGAATGGCTGCACTCAATGCGGCGGCTGCATGGTGGGTTGCCGAAATAACGCTAAAAACACGCTGGTCAAGAATTATCTCTATTTTGCTGAAAAATGGGGTGCTCAAATATGGTCAGAATGTGAAGTCAGCGATGTGACTCCGCTCTCGTCGAATGAAGCGGATGAGGCGCGATATGAAATTGTATATCACAATTCAACCGGCTGGCTACGTACTTCCCAGTCCAGGGTACGCGGGCGGAATATTGTCTTTTCTGCTGGATCGCTAGGAACGCAAAAATTACTCTTTCGTTGCCGCGATATTACCGGCTCACTTCCCAGGGTTTCGCCGAAATTGGGCCACATGGTGCGCACGAATAGTGAAGCATTGCTGGGTGTGGTGGCTCGTGATCACCAAGTTGACTATTCTGAAGGAATTGCGATCACCTCGATTTTTTATGCTGACCCTGTTACTACAGTTGAGCCAGTTCGTTATCCGGCAGGTTCTTCATTGATGCGTTTTCTTTCCAGTCCGCTGCTCGAGACTGATGGCAGCGTTGTTAAACGATTTCTCAGAACTTTCTTAGAGATCATTATGCATCCGGTTGATTTCTTAAATACATATTTCTTGCCCGGATGGGCAGAGCACTCGACGATCCTTTTGGTGATGCAAACCGTCGATAATCATATGCGAATGCACCTGGGACGCAACATATGGACTTTATTCCAAAAGGGATTGGTTTCGGACGTTAGTGCACAACACCGAGTTCCCAGCAAGATCGATATCGGTCATCGAGTGACCCGGCGGTTCGCCGAAAAAATCAATGGAATCCCAGCAGGAAGCATCAATGAGGGGCTATTGAATATTCCCATGACCGCTCATATTCTGGGGGGTTGCCCATTTGGGCGGAATGATCAAGAAGGCGTGATCGATTTAGATTGCCAGATTCATAATTACCCGGGCTTGTTCGTGGTTGATGGCTCAATCATGCCGGCCAACCCTGGCGTGAACCCAAGCCTGACGATCACAGCTCTGGCCGAATATGCTATGAGTCGCATTCCAACAAAACCGGAGGCGCTGGTCAAGCAGCTAGTTTTGTCAAACACCTCGTCATCAGAGAAGCTGCTCTAAGACGGCGCGCACGACTTGAGGATCTGCTTTACCGCCTGATTTTCGCATCACCTGGCCAACGAACCAGCCGATCAGGCTGGTTTTACCTTCACGGTAGTTTTCAACCGGTTCTGGGTTTTCAGCCAGGACTAGAGCGCATACTTTTCGGATCGCCTCTATATCGCTCACCTGGGCTAACCCCTCGGATTGGACGATTTCCTCTGGTGATTGCCCGCTTTGCTCTACCTTTTCAAGCAGAGATTTCCCGGTAGAAATGTTGATCTTGTTCTCATCTACCAGGCGAATGATGGACGCCAGGTAAACCGGTGTGAGTTTCAGATCAGAGGCGTTCAACCCACGCTCGTTAATACTTCGCAATACATCGTTCATCAACCAATTTGAGACGCGCTTGGGATCGCCTTCATAAGCTTTGATAGCTGCTTCGAAATAATCCGAAAGGTTCTTCTCAGAAGTCAGGATGTCTGCATCATATTCGGGTAATCCGTACTGGTCGATGAACCGCTGGCGACGCTCCAGAGGCAATTCTGGCAAACCCGTCAACACGGATGTAAGCCAATCTTGATCGATCTGGATTGGCAGCAGGTCGGGTTCGCGGAAATAACGGTAATCTGCCTCGGTTTCCTTTGAGCGCATTTTGCGCAATACACCTGTGTCTTCGTCCCACTCCAGCGTCCAGGCGGCAATTTTATGCCCCGCTTCAACTTCGCGGATCTGACGTTTGATTTCGGTTTCAATCGCTTCACGCACAGCATTGATTGAATTGACGTTTTTGATCTCGGTCTTCGGGTTCAGATAGGTCGCGCCGACCGGGCGGATAGACACATTGGCGTCACAACGCAAGTGAGCCTTCTCCATATCTGCTTCTGAAATGCCAATCCAACGCAGTAGTTGGCGCAGCCGGGTCAGGTATTGAGCTGCTTCATCGGCTGAATGGATATCTGGGGCGGTGACCATTTCTACTAATGGCACGCCGCAGCGGTTGAAATCGATCAAGCGCTGACCTAATTCGTTCTTCGTTTTACCGGCATCTTCCTCAATGTGAAGTTTGTGAATGTGAACGCGGCGGGAGTAGTTGTGTGCGCCGATCTGCATGGGTACATCCAGGTAACCACCGACAGCCAAGGGTTGGTCATATTGTGAAATCTGATAACCTTTTGGCAAATCGGGGTAGAAATAGTTCTTACGGTCAAAGAATGAAATCGGAAGAATGTCAGCGTGCATAGCCGCCGCCAGCAACACACCTTTCTCAATCACAGCCTCATTTAGCACAGGCAGAACGCCTGGTAGTCCGGTGCATACCGGGCAGATGTTCGTATTCGGTGGGCTGTTCCATGAATCCGCTTTGCAGGAACAGAAAATCTTGGTTGTAGTGTTGAGCTGGATATGGGTCTCAAGACCGATAACGGCTTCATATTCGGGCATGGTCATACTCGCATCATTCAATTATGGTTCCGAAGAATCGGGATTGGTTTGTAAGCTAGGATCATCGCCAGACTTTTCTTTTGGAACATTTATCTGCGCGGACCGATCACTCAGCAAAATTGCAGCGGCTATTAACAACCCCAGGATGGAGAGCAAAACCCCGAGCGGCACATCCCAGGGCCGGTAGCGGAATTCAACTTTGTGATCACCGGGCAATAATTCGACCGAAAGCCAGATATCCGACTTCAGTTTAGCAGAGATTCCGTCTACTTTGACGTGCCAGCCGCTCCAGCTATTCTCTTTGACGACCAGCATACCAGGTTTCGATAGCGAACAACTAACATCGATATCGCCACTGTTACCGGTAGCCTGGCAGATGGTGGTGGTAGAGTCTGAATTGTGAATTACCTTGGCGTATTCACGGTCGGAAGATCCGATATAAATCGGCATCCCATACGCCTCCTGGTAATATTGCATATCAGGTGGTTGACCGGCGTGATTGGCTTCCAGGAACGGCTTGGGGAAATTACGACCTCTCCAATACCAGGTACGGATGCCGGTAGCTGTTTTCAAGCCCATTCCAACCGCCGATTCGATATACATATGCTCGCCGAAAGGCGGGTTAACCCACTCAAGGGTTGGTGTGCGCAGCCCAAGGTTAACGGCCAGGACTGTCGGGTCAATCCTAGTGACGCCAATCCATCCTCTCCCAAATCCCTGAACGTCGAGCAGGTTGGTTGTCAGCGGGATAATGAGCAGCCAGCGGGCATCTATCTTTAATAGCCGACTAGGGGACTGGCCTTGTACCCAACCAAATTGGAATTGTAACCAGGAGCTTTTCAAGAGATGGTCGAGACCCATTCCGGCTAACCCAATTAAGGATACACCCGCCAGACCTGCAATCTGAGCTGGGTTACGGATGCCCGCAATGAAATCATCAATAGCCTGGAATGGGCTGATCTGGATGATCCATATTAAAGGCACGGCGCTGGCGACCCATAAGGCAAGTACAGCACTGATGAGGAGAAAGTATGCCGTCCGGCGATGTTCAGAGTTGAGTTTGGTAGAAAAAGTGTAAAGAGCTAGCAACACTGTCAACCATCCAATATAATTCCCATTCAAATGCGGATAGGGGAGTTTAGCCAGGCTGTCATTCCTTAGGAAATCCGGATCGCGAATGACCAGGTTTAGTGGGATATACTCGAATGACTGCGCGCTGCCAAAGTCTCTATCCATCTCTTTGTCGAATTGGGGCATGAAGTGCAGCATCGGGACCAGGAACGGTGCAGAGAGCAGAATGGCAATCAACCCGGCTAATAAGATGCGACTGAAAAGCCTCTTGAGATATTCCCTGTCCCAGACGGGTACGAGGAATACTGCTGCTGGAATTGTTGACATTAGCAGGCCAATCTGCATATAACCCTGACCTGCCAAAATAGCAAGCGCCAGGAAAATCCCCAGGAGTACTGCCGAGCGTCGGCTGGTTGTGCGAAGAAGCAGAATCAAAGGCGGCAGGACCAGTGCGCACATCACCAACGATAACACCACTCCGAAAGCGCCCAACTCCATTCGTACAGCCAGGTGACCGCCGGCGGCAGCCATCAGGCTGCTCCACAGTCGGGCGGGTCGACCCAGACCAAGGATGAAAGCCAGCCACCATTGAGCTAATCCAGCCAGGATGAATGCCCCCGCCAGGGCTAATTTTGCCCCATTCTGAACACCCCATCCCAGCGTGGTGAAAATCACGAGCGGGTGAAGCATGCTCCCATGGGGATCGACGAAATATGGCGCGCCGCCGCGCGTTGAGCCGTTCCACATTGCGCATAAGCCGCATTCGCTCAGGCGCGTCCAAAGGTGATGGGTTTGGATCGCAGAAGGATACTCGTTCCCGGTTGGGATGATGTCTTCATCAAAATTGAGGTATGGTTTGGCGATCAGCAATCCCCATAAGATCACAATTAGAATCTCAGCGGTAGTATAGAGCAATGCTAAGTGGGCATTCGATCCTGTGGGAAACCTTTTTTTACCAAGCCAGGATATCCGCGATTGAATGTTGTTCATTTGAATTTGATCCTTGCCTTCAGGTTTCTTCTGCAGGATGCTTCTTAACCAGGTGAGAATTGGTGAGTAAACACCCAGCACCTGGATATTCCCGTTCTCATGGGTTTGGCCGCGCCCACGTCTTTTTAGATAACCCATCAGAATAAAATCTATGAATACAGCTATTAAAATGACAAGGAGCCAGATCCAGGTAGGCATTTACTGTTTGATTTCCTTGTTATGCTAGGATGGATGGCTTTCTGGATCGCCAGCTATCACTGGTTGTAGCTGTTTCATAGGCATAACCGATCTTAAAAAGGGTCGCTTCCGAGTAATCCGGCCCAAGTAGCTGGATGCCAATTGGCAGCCCATCCTGATCCAATCCGGCTGGCAGTGAGATGCCGGGGATGCCGGCGTGATTCGCTGGGACAGTCAGCTGATCGGCGTATTGCATCAGGACCGAATCGCCATAAACATTCGCCATTGGAAAAGCGGTAGTCGGCGTTGTTGGGGTCAAGAGTGCGTGCAGGCGATAGCGCCCGCCTGGATTAAAAGCCTGCTCAAAATCGGTGCGGATCAGGGTTCGGACACGTAATGCCCGGTTGTAATATTGTTCGCTGTATTGGGCTGCGCTGACGTACATGCCCATTAATATTCGTAGTTTTGGCTGCAAACCAAATCCCTGGGCGTGCGATTGGCGATACATCTGCTGTAAATCTTCAACTGCCTCAGGCGTGCGATATCCGTACTTCACCCCGTCGTAGCGATGCAGGTTAGAAGCCGCCTCGACCCTGGAGACCACAAAATACGCCGGGATGCCGAAGCGTGTATGCGGCAAGGGGATGTCTTCAACAATATCTGCTCCCATTTCAGCCAGTCTGCCCGCCGCCCGCAGCACTGCCTGTTCGATTTCTGCGCCAATCGGAGATTCCTGGATCTCGCCTGTTTGGGGATCAGGGAAGGTGATCCTGAAGTAATTCGGCGAGAGCCCTATCCGCAGGCCGCGCAAGTCGGCCTCCAATGCAGCCAGATAATTGGGGACGGGTACAGTTGTGGAGGTGGCATCGTGTGTATCGACCCCCGCAATGACTTGTAGCATCATGGCAGCGTCGGTTATATTTTGCGCAACCGGTCCGGGGCAATCGAGAGAAGAGCCAAAGGCGATCAGTCCGTATCTGGAAACGCGCCCGTAGGTGGGTTTCACACCCACCACACCGCAAAAAGCGGCTGGCTGGCGGACCGATCCAGCTGTGTCAGTGCCCAAGGAAAGCTGGCCTTCTCCGGCTGCTACTGCTGACGCGCAGCCTCCTGAAGATCCACCCGGAACCCGGCTGAGATCCCACGGGTTGCGCGGGCTGGGTTGAAAAGCTGACGATTCGCTGGAGGAGCCGTAGGTGAATTCATCCAAATTCACTTTTCCCAGTATGACCGCTCCTTCATCAATCATGCGCTGCACCGGTGTGGCGGTGTATGGCGCCTTGAAATTTGCCAGGATGCGCGAGCCGGCGGTGGAATACGTCCCTTTTACGGTAAAGATATCTTTCACTGTGAAGGGCACTCCGGCAAGCAAACCCGGCTCCTCCCCCGCAGCGATTCTTTGATCAACAGCCCTGGCTTGTTGGCGAGCCTGCTCGTCAGTCAATGAAATGAATGCATGCACTTTTTCAGGCTCTATTGTGTTGGAAGATTTGGGAGAAATAGACCCCGGTAGACCGTCGACATCCCGGATGCGCTTCAGAGTTGAATCGAGGATTTCTTCCGCCGAAATTTCTTTCTGGTGAACCATTCTTACCAATTGATGAGCGGGATGATCACATAAATCCATAAGTTTACATTTCCCGATATGCCTTGATGTCGATGATTATGAATACTATTTATATTTCTGTATGAGGGATTTCTGGCACAATAATATAGCCGTCTTGGATTTCAGGGGCTTGCTCCAGAATGGTCTCCGGGTCGGGGTAGGGAATTCAGCTATCTCCCCGAAACTTCTGACTAATTAGGGCGGTGTACGGAACCCCGTGGGCGGCCAGTGGGGTTGCGGGGTCAAGCGGGATAGCTTCCAATTCTTCGATGGCTTTCATCTGCTTATTGAGTTGGTCGCGCAAGTAATCCGATTCCTCTGGATCTAATTCCAACGAGGCGAGATGAACCAGGTGGATGAACAATTCGGGTGAAATATTCTCAGTCATCTGATTTACTCCTGAGCGAGTTTTAGTCTGCGCGTCGAGATTCACTCACAGACTGTGTTTGGTACAATGATTATACATCAATCAGATATGAGTGAAAGCCGGAACTAAGCCACCCAGCCATGCTATAATCAATGCCAAATAAAGCTCAGATGGATTTTTCCCAATTTTAGTACAACGATATTTGTGACGGAAGATCATTGCAGAAAATAGAAATCCGGCAGGAGGAAACAATGTCCCAAGCTGAATTATTTCCCTTCACAGGCGAGCATGAAATGATCCGCCAGGCAGCCCGAGATTTTGCCCAAAAAGAAATTGTCCCCATCGCAGCCGAATTTGATGAGAGCGGCGATTTTCCCTTGAAAACCGTTCAGAAGATGGGGGAAATGGGATTTATGGGAATTGAAGCGCCAGAGGAATATGGCGGCGCCGGCATGGATACTCTGGCCTATGTATTGGCGCTGGAAGAAATCAGCAAAGCAGACGGTGCGCATGGCGTGATCATGTCGGTGAATAACTCGCTTTACGGGCACGGTCTGCTCAAATTTGGGACCGAGGCGCAAAAGCAGAAATTTCTGCGCCCGGTGGCTTCCGGCGAGGTGGTTGGGGCGTATTCGCTCACCGAGCCGATGTCTGGATCCGATGCCGGGACCATGCGCAGCCGCGCCGTCCGAGATGGCGACCATTATGTCCTGAACGGACGCAAATCCTGGGTAACCAGCGGACCGGTTGCTAAGTTTCTTGTTGTGTTCATGTTGACCGACCCGGCTAAAGGCCATCAAGGAATCAGCGCATTTCTTGTCGATAGCGATCAGCCCGGTTTTGTGCGCGGCAAGAAAGAGCCAAAACTGGGCATTCGTGCTTCAGCCACCAGTGAAATCGCTTTTGAAGATTACACTGTCTCGGCTGAAAATATGCTTGGAAAAGAGGGGGATGGTTTCAAGATTGCGATGACCGTGCTGGACGCCGGGCGAATTGGAATTGCATCCCAGGCGCTCGGGATTGCTGAAGCGGCATTTGAAGCCAGCGTCGAATATGCCAGGGAGCGTGAAGCGTTTGGTCAAAAAATCGGCCAGTTCCAAGGAATTGGTTTTAAACTGGCAGATATGAAGGTGCGGATCGAAGCCAGCCGCTTGCTGATCTATAACGCGGCGATAGCGAAGGAGCGCTCGAAGATTACTGGCGAAAGGTTCACCCTGCAAGCCTCGATGGCAAAGCTGTTTGCTTCAGAAACCGCAAATTTCGTCTCCGATGAAGCCGTTCAAATTCATGGTGGGATGGGATACAGTAAAGAATTGCCGGTTGAACGCTATTTTCGTGACGCTCGCATTACTGAGATTTATGAGGGGACCAGCGAAATTCAACGTTTGGTCATCGCCCGCAGCGTCACCGGGCTAAAATGAATCTGATCTGCTAAATCAGATCTACTTACTGAGGGATATCCAGGCGATGATGAAGAGTTTGCAGCGATTTCGAGATTCGTCGATCTGAACGGATTGCAGCCAAGGAACAGACAATGCCCACCGGCACCGCTGATGTGCTGAATATCAGCGAGCGCAGCAGGTCGGCTAGATGGCTTGTTTCGGGGTTACTTTTTTGCGGCATGATCTTGATGGGGGTGGGGTTATTTTTCTTTCAATCGATTGAGAGAACGGCTTCTCACCTTTTTTATTGGATCCTTTTTATCGGTGGGTTAGCGTTATTCGCAGTGGGCAGCCTGGCGATTAGACTGCCAAAATGGATGGATTGGTTGGAGCGACAAGCTCGCAGGATTAAAAGCCAGTTGGGGATACAGTCGCGGCAGTCGCTCTATCTTATCGTCAGCATTGTAGCTGTGATCATTACTACTCAAGCCGCCGGATTTGGTCCGCTCATGCGCGCTCCATCGCTTGCAGTCACTTCCTGGTTTGTGGGAATTTTTTTGGCGATTTTGGTAGTTGGGACACCGATGAAGAAACAGGTAAGCATAAGATTAATTGGAAGCCGATCCTTCTTTTTTCTCTTTTTGTGATGATTGCCTTTCTTGTTCGGGGGATTAATACGGCTGAAATACCGCATGTATTGTCCGGAGACGAGGCTGATTCTGGATTAGGCTCGGTGGATTTCATTAAAGGCAAAATAAATAACATTTTCTCAATAGGGTGGTATTCATTCCCAGCCCTGTTCTATTTCTTGCAGTCTTTATCGATTCGTTTGATCGGCCAAAACACCGAAGCTTTGCGCTTATTTTCAGCCTTATCCGGTGCATTGACCATCGGAGTGATTTATTTATTGGTGCGGGTGATGTTCGACGAGTGGGCTGGATTGGCTGCTGCGATCTTTATGACTGCGTTTCACTTCCATATCAATTTCAGCCGAATTGGGCTGAACAACATCTGGGATGGTCTTTGGTTCACGCTCACCTTAGGGCTTTTCTGGCAGAGTTGGAGAAGCGAGAAACGCAGTTATTTTTTGTGGACGGGTTTGGCGTTGGGATTCTCTCAATATTTCTATGTGAGCGCCCGTATGATCCCGATCATTGCCATTGTCTGGATAACGATCGTCAGCATACTTGATTTTGACCATTTTAAGCGAGTTTGGGTGAATTTTGGATTCACATTCTTTATCGCACTGATCGTTTATTTACCATTAGGTCTCTTTTTTCTTAAATTATCCCAATGAGTTTTTATCGCCATTGAACCGGGTTTCGATCTTTGGGCGATGGATGGAAGATACTATTCGCATTACCGGGAAACCTTTCTGGGAGCTAATTTTTGAGCAGATCAGCGCTGGTTTTCAAGGGTTTACCCATATCCCGTTGCGCGTCTGGTATGAACCTGGGACGCCGCTTCTGCGACCCTATGCCGCGATCGCTTTCTTCATGGGATTGATCTCCCTCGCGGTCAAACCAAAAGATGATCGCTCCCTTTTACTGGCAATTTGGCTGATTGCCGGTGGCCTTTCCATCAGCTTCAGCGAGAGTGCGCCTGCCGCCCAAAGATTTGTGAGCGTTGCCCCGGCTGCTGCGATTTTGGTGGGAGTTGGGATCACAGAATTCTTCTCACAGGTCGGAAAAATCTGGCCGCGTATATCCAGGCTGCTCATGTTCGTCAGTCTATTGGCGGTGTTGGCTATCAGCCTGGATGAGTTTCGTTTTTATTTCTTTGAATACGCGCCCACCAGCCAATTTGGTGGGGATCACACCTTGATAGCCCAGGATCTGGCTGATTTGCTGCAGCAGCGTGGGAGCGAATGGAAAGTCCTCTTCTTTGGTTTTCCCGAGATGGGCTACCATTCGATAATGAGTTTGCCTTACTTGGCGCCCCACATCCAGGGGATAGATTTTAGCTCAGTTTCGGAATTACCGCCGGACTTAAGAGTGATTGGCGATCATTTGATTCTGGTATTTCTCAACCCACATGAAGTTGATTTAAGATTCATCCTGAAGAAATATCCGGGCGGGACGCTGCGGGAAGTTCAGCGGAGATACCCTGCTCAGGGTGTCGTCTATCGATCTTATGAGGTAATCCTGGAAGAGGCTCCATAAATGATGCCTAAGGACCTCAGGCGACCATTAAGCGTATCTCTGTTGAGTGATTTGGTGTTAATTCTTGCAGTGTTCAATCTGGTGAGGGCTGGCCAGGCGCTGGCAGATTATTCTTTTCTGCAAAGCCTGCTTCCATTTTCTCCTATATATGTTGTGGCTACCGGATTATTCTGGGGATTGACGAGTTTAGTCATCGCCTGGTGTTTTTGGAAGGGGGTGCGGGCCGGTCGTTGGTTGTTGATAGCCAATATTGGCTTGTATTCCTTGTTCTATTGGTTGGATCGGATTTTAATGCCGGGATATCTGGTTCGCAACATGAATTGGTTATATATAGTTGTTTGTAACCTTTTTATACTTGGTTGGGTGATTTGGGTTTGCACACGACCCAAAGTAAAAATGTATTTCGAGGGAACTGATGAGCAAAGACCAGAAGAAAGCACAACTGCATGAACTCAAAGCGAAGAGTTCTAATCGGTGGAGGGCAAGATCGGATCGAGGCTCAGCACCAACGTGGGCGGTTGACAGCTCGTGAAAGGTTGGATTTGCTCCTGGATCGCGGCTCTTTTCGTGAGATGGATGCTTTCGTTCAGCATCGAACAGTCGATTTTGGATTAGAAAAACAGCAATACCTCGGTGATAGCGTAGTGACCGGTTGGGGGACGATCAATGGTCGCCTGGTTTATGTTTTTTCCCAGGATTTTACCGTTTTTGGCGGAAGCCTGGGCGAGGTTCATGCTGAAAAAATTTGCAAGATTATGGATATGGCCCTCAAGAACGGTGCGCCGGTGATTGGTTTGAATGATTTGGGTGGCGCCCGCATCCAAGAGGGAGTGGTTTCGCTAGGTGGATATGCCGATATTTTCTTGCGTAACACCCTCTCTTCTGGCGTAGTGCCGCAGATCAGTGCGATCATGGGACCTTGTGCGGGTGGAGCTGTCTATTCGCCTGCTCTGACTGATTTTATCTTCATGGTGCGCAATTCATCCTATATGTTCGTCACCGGCCCGGATGTGGTCCGTACGGTCACCCATGAAAATGTCACCTTTGAGGAATTAGGCGGGGCTGCCGTCCATGCAGAGGTTTCTGGCGTGTGTCATGTAGCGACAGAGACGGAAGCCGAAACGCTCTATTTAATCCGGAAGCTAATGACCTACCTCCCGCAGAACAATATGGAAGACCCCCCAGAAATCAATTCCGGCGATGAACCCCTCAGGATGGAAGCGGCATTAGATCAGATTATCCCGGATGATCCAAGCAAGCCTTATGATATAAAGGAAGTGATCTGTCTAATTGTCGATCAAAGCGACTTCTTCGAGATCCATGCAAACTACGCCACCAACATCGTGGTTGGATTTGCCCGTCTTGGTGGACACAGCATCGGGATCGTGGCGAACCAACCGGCTTCATTGGCGGGCGTACTGGATATCAACGCCTCAGAGAAAGCGGCTCGTTTTATTCGTTTCTGTGATGCGTTCAATCTTCCGGTAGTTACTTTTGTGGATGTGCCCGGCTTTCTTCCTGGTACGGTTCAAGAGCATGGAGGCATTATTCGTTCAGGAGCGAAGCTATTATTCGCTTATTGCGAGACCACAGTGCCCAAACTGACAGTCATTACCCGCAAAGCATATGGCGGAGCATATGATGTGATGAGCAGCAAACATATTCGCGGCGATATCAACTTTGCTTGGCCAACTGCTGAAATTGCAGTAATGGGTCCTGATGGAGCGGTCAATATCATCTTTCGCAAAGAACTGGCCAATGCGAATGATCCGGTCAAGAGAAAGGCGGAGTTGGTGAGCGAATATCGCGCCAAATTCGCCAATCCCTATGTGGCGGCTTCGCGCGGCTACGTCGATGATGTGATTGAGCCGCACGAGACTCGCCGCGTTTAATCAACGGGTTGGAGATGCTGGCAAATAAGCGCGATTTAAACCCGGCCAAAAAACATAGCTGCATTCCTCTCTAAGATTGCAGATTAAGGACATCCGAGTGATGTTTAACAAAGTTTTGATTGCCAACCGTGGTGAGATTGCTGTCCGGATTGTACGAGCATGTCGCGAGATTGGCGTGCAATCTGTGGCGATATTCTCTGAAGCAGATCGCCAGGCTTTGCATGTCCGCCATGCCGACGAGGCATATTTGATTGGTCCTGCTGCGGCGCGCAATTCTTACCTCAGAATGGATCGAATCATTGAGGTCGCCAAACGCAGTGGGGCAAATGCTATCCATCCAGGTTATGGTTTCCTGGCTGAAAGAGCCGATTTTGCTCAGGCTTGCCTGGATTCTGGTTTGGCTTTTATTGGTCCGAAGCCGTCCTCCATTGCTGCTATGGGAGATAAAGCGGTTGCGAGGGCAACCGTCTCGGCAGCTGGTGTCCCGGTTGTGCCTGGCACCGAGGGCGAAGGGGCGTTGTTGGACGAGGATCTACTTCAATTAGCACCTCAAATCGGTTTTCCATTGTTGATCAAAGCGACCGCTGGCGGCGGTGGCAAAGGCATGCGAGAGGTTCATGACATTGTTGAAATGCCAGGTTTGTTGCACGCCGCCCGCCGCGAAGCTGAAGCGGCCTTTGGAGATGGAAATGTATATCTAGAGAGTCTGGTCGAGGGTGCACGCCATATCGAAATCCAGATTTTGGCAGATCATATCGGTAACACGATCTATCTCGGAGAGCGCGAATGCTCTATTCAACGCAGGCATCAAAAATTACTTGAAGAATCGCCTTCCCCATTTGTCGCCGATGATGAGGATTTGCGCAAGCAGATGGGTTCAGTTGCGGTCCGTGCAGCCGAGGCGGTGGGGTATCATAACGCGGGGACGATTGAATTTCTGGTGGATAAAGAAAAGAACTTCTATTTTCTGGAGATGAACACACGATTGCAAGTGGAGCATCCAGTTACGGAAATGGCGACCGGGATCGATATCGTCAAAGAACAATTGCGAATTGCGCGCGGGCGTCCTCTACGCTATTCTCAAGAAGATGTGCAATTGAAAGGCTGGGCAATCGAATGTCGGATTAATGCGGAAGACCCGTATAATGGTTTTTTACCCTCTATCGGACAGATCACCCAAATCTTTCAGCCGACCGGCCCAGGTGTGCGTGTAGATACTGGGGTTTATCCTGGTTCTGAGGTGTCTCCTTATTACGACTCTCTGATCTCGAAATTGATTGTGGTGGGAGAGACGCGCGCAGAGGCGATTTTACGGATGCGCAGAGCACTGGAGGAATATATTATTATCGGTGTGCGTACCAATATCCCGTTTCATCAAAACTTGATGGATTCTACTCGCTTCATGGCCGGACAATTTGACACACGTTTTGTGGAAGAGCGATTCACAATTGGCTCTGCAGATTCAGAAAAGGGGGACCGATCGGAAATCGCAGCCATCCTGGCCACTTTGGTGGCTCACCGTGAGACCAAGCGGGCTGCCAATATTGTCCAGCGTAATGAACGGGATACTAGCAATTGGAAATGGCTTGGGCGGTGGGAACGTTTACAGCGATAACGGAGTGCTGAAATGCGCTATATTACAACGATTGGCAATCATGAATTCCTGGTTGAAGTGCTGGATGAAAAACATATCATCCTGGATGGCAAGACTTATGAGGTGGATTTTGTTTCAGTTGGGGATCAACCGGTATATTCCTTGTTGCTGGATGGTCTTTCGTATGAAGCATTCATCTATCCAGCAGGCAAAGCCTGGCAGGTGCTTTTTCAAGGTATCTCATATGAAGCTCTGGTTGAGGAGGAGATGGAAAAACAACTCCGCATGGCTTCAAGCGGTTCTATAAGCGAGGCTGCTGAGTATCACCTGAAAGCCCCGATGCCTGGGTTGGTAGCCATGGTGTTTATCTCGGACGGGGATCAGGTTCAGAAGGGCGATGTGTTGATCGTACTGGAGTCGATGAAGATGCAAAATGAGTTAAAAGCTCCGCGTGCCGGCATGGTAACGCAAATGCGCGTTAAACCTGGAGATGGGGTCGAACAGCGCCAAATTTTGTTAACCCTGGTATAACTAAGGATAGGTGATCCGTTGGAAAATCAGGAAATCGAGATCAAATTCTATGTACAGGACCTCAACCGAATAAAAACGCGCGTTGAGGCGCTCGGCGGTAAGTTGGTCCAACCGCGCGTATTGGAAATCAACCTGCGCTATGACACCACAGATGGCCTTCTGGCTAAGAATTTTCAAGTGCTGCGCTTGCGCCGCGACACCGAATCGAGATTGACTTTCAAGGGTCCGGCTCAAATGAGCCAGGGTGTGCGCGTGCGCCAGGAGATCGAATTTGTGGTGGATGACTTTGAGAAAGCTAACCTCTTTCTCACCGCATTGGGCTACCAGACGATCATGATCTACGAGAAATTCCGCACAGTGTATGACCTGGACCTGGTGCATGTCACTCTCGATGAAATGCCTTACGGGGAATTTGTGGAGCTGGAAGGACCGGATGTCCCAACGTTAAAATCGGTAAATGAAAAACTGGGCTTGAATTGGGCTGCTGGCGCGCCTGCAAGCTATACCATGCTTTTCGAGATCATTCGCCAAAAGATGAAATTGTCTTTCCGTGATCTGACTTTTGAGAATTTTGAGACGCTCACCATCAATCCGGACGACTTGGGCGTGGTTCGGGCGGATGATACGAAGATCAGATGGTCGCCTGAATAGAGCTAAAGGGAGGCAGCCAACTGAACCTGTTGGACCGCTGCGCGAACCCCAAGCATTTGCAACAGTGCACCCTGCAGCCGGGCAGGATCGTCGGTGGTTTGATAGGTGACGCTCCCAACCCGGGCGGGTTTTGTTGGCTGCAGTAATCCATTCGCGTCTAAAACGTGCCGCACCTGACGGGCAACGGCTGGCGCAGGATCAATCACGCGCACATGTGTTCCAGCGATCTGCTGGATCAATGGGATCACGAAGGGATAATGGGTGCAGCCCAGCACTACCGTGTCTGCGCCCTGGGCAAGCATGGGTTGGAGTGCATCTGCGAGAATCGAGCGCGTGACTGGACCATCCAGATCACCTTTTTCAATTTGGGTCACTAACCCAGGGCAAGTGTGCTGCAGCACAGTGACGCCCTTCGCAAAGCGCTCAATCACCGAGGCGTATAACGCTCCCTGAAATGTGGCGGTTGTGGCAAGCACTGCAACAGTTTTGCTTTCCGTGTGCTCGGCGGCAGGCTTGACTGCTGGCTCCATTCCAACAAAGGGGGTTTCTGGGAAGGTCTGGCGTAGGGATTGCAGCGCGGCGGCGGAAGCGGCGTTGCAAGCTACAACGATGATCTTTGCTCCATTTTCTAATAGATGTCGGCTGATTCTTTCTGCAAATTGGCGCACTTGCAGCAGCGGGCGCGGCCCATAAGGAACATTCGCCTGATCGGCCAGGAAGAACAGATCTTCAGAGGGCAATTCTTGACGAATCGCCCGCAGGACCGATAGCCCCCCGACGCCCGAATCAAATATCCCGATGGGAGAGATATCTTGTGGGAAAGACACGTTATATATGGTTGGTCGCGCTGTGAATAAAGGAGTTGAAGAGAGCTTGCATCGCGGGATCCTTTTTCAACCATTCAGGATGCCATTGCACAGCAACCCCAAACGGGTATTCAGGCAGTTCAAAGGCTTCGATCACGCCATCGGGGGAATAGGCGCTGGGCTTAAGACTGGCCGCCAGTTGGCGGATACCCTGGTGATGTTGGCTGTTGACCTGGGCTTCGGTCTGCTGCATGATCTGGTGGATCTGGCTGTTTGGATCAATTATGACGGAGTGCCAAAGGTGATCGCGAGGCAATGTCTCTGGGGTTTGGTGGCTTAGTGATCCGGGATATTGGTCCAGCAGGTCTTCATATAATGTTCCACCCAGGGCGACATTGATTAACTGCAATCCCCGGCATATCCCGAAGAATGGACGTTTCAGTTCCATGATCCGTTCAAGCAGATAGATCTCAACCCGATCGCGGTCTGGATCAATATTATCCACTCGCGAGTGAGACTGGCTTCCGTATGTTTCTGGTAAAATATCTCCGCCGCCGGAGAACAACAAGCCATCCAGTCGGTTAAGCAAGTCATCCATTTGCATGGGTGACAGACCCAGCGGGACCAGAACAGGAATCCCCCCTGATTCTGCAATAGATGATACGTAGGCTTCGTTAATGCAGAGCTGGGCATATCCGGATCGGTTTTGGGTGCGATAAGTCGTAATTCCTATTAGCGGAGTATTCATCGCGCATGCCTTTTTGCTTTCAGCCTGATTCGAAAAGGGCGCAGCACTGATGAAGTCTGCGCCCTGAATAGGGTTGATTGCAATTAGTTGAATTTTTGTTTAAGCCGGGCGCGCTTGCCGGTGCGTTCACGCAGGAAATAAAGCTGAGCTTGGCGGACGGCAGAGTGTCGCTCGACCACAACTTTTTCAATCCGCGGGGAACGGATCAGGAAGGTTCGCTCGACGCCGATTCCATTGCTGGCTAAACGCCGCACGGTGAAATTGCCTTCATTTCCGCCGCCTCGCAGGCGAATGATAGTGCCGCGAAATTCTTGCACGCGCTCGATTATTGCCCTCTTTAATGCGCAGGAAAACTTTTACCATGTCGCCAGGGCGGAGATCAGGGATATTGGGGTTAACAGGGGCTTCTAAAGATTTCAGCAGTTCTTCCATCGTCTTTCATCCTTAACCGATGATTATGATTAATCCATTGGATTATTCCATTACACAACACAAAGCCGCCACAGGCGGCGCGGTCAAGTATTATACCACTTTGTGCATGATTTGCAAGAAAATGAACAAACCAATTCTCCAATTCTTCCAGTGATGGTTGTCCATCAGGTATAATGGTTTGCTATGAACAAGATGATTATCCTGGAGCCTGTAGATTATTTGGTGATTGGTCACCTGACAGTCGATCTCACCCCGCAGGGAAAACGACTGGGCGGCACTGCTGCTTATTCCGCTCTGACTGCCCGCGCCCTTGGATTAAAGGTTGGGGTTGTCACTGTTTGGGGCGCGGAAATTCCTCTCGGAGCTATGGGGGATATTCCGGTGGTAAGCTTCCCATCCGATCAAAGCACCATCTTTGAGAACCGCTACGCGGATGTGGCGCGCACACAATATCTGATCCAACGCGCAGATGATATTGAATATTATCATGTACCTGAACCGTGGCGCTCTGCCAGAATTGTTCATCTTGGACCAGTTGCCCAGGAGATTGGACCTGGTTTCAGCCGAAATTTTCCCAATGCCTGGATTGGGGTTACGCCGCAAGGCTGGCTGCGTCAATGGGATGCGGATGGGAAAGTCAGCCCGGTTGAATGGCCAGAGGCTGGTTATGTTTTGGAACAAGCCGGTGCAGCTGTGATCAGTGTGGATGATGTCGATGAGAATGAAGACCGCATCGATGAAATGGCAGCTTTTTGCCGAGTGCTGGCTGTAACCGAAAGCCGTTTAGGCGCGCGTGTCTATTGGAATGGAGATGTCCGCCGGTTCCATCCTCCCAACGTAGAAGAAGTTGACCCAACCGGCGCCGGGGATATCTTTGCAGCCGCTTTCTTTGTGCGCCTCTTTGCCACGCGTGATCCATGGGAGGCAGGAAGGTACGCCACGCATCTGAGCGCCATCTCGGTCACCCGACCTGGGCTGGAGGGTATCCCTACTCAGGATGAAATTAATGCCTGTCTGGTAGAGGTTTTCTGAGGATTACCAATGGGACGCATCTACACTATTGCCAACCAAAAAGGCGGGGTTGGAAAGACCACTACCGCGATCAACCTGGGAGCTTATCTGGCTTATTATGGACAAAAAGTGCTGTTGGTCGATCTGGACCCTCAGTCCAACGCGACCTCTTGCTTGAAGATTGATAAGTACGGAGTTAAAGGCGGCACTTATGAAGTGTTGATCGGCGCAGCGCCCGCGGCGAATTTCATCTTACATAACCCACGTTTGAAGCTCTCGCTTCTCCCGGCTTCGCCGTCTCTAGCAGGTGGTGAGGTGGAACTGGTCAACGAGTTGGCTCGCGAAACCCGCTTGAAGAAGGGGTTAGAACACATCATCGATCGCTATGATTACATCATTATCGATTGCCCGCCATCGTTAGGACTATTGACGCTCAATGGCCTGGTAGCAGCGAAAGATGGCGTGATTATCCCGGTGCAATGTGAATACCTGGCGCTAGAAGGGCTCAGCCAGCTTACTCAAACTCTGGAGCGGGTACACGAAGCCATTAGCCCTGAACTGGCGGTGCGTGGAGTGGTGTTGACTATGTTCGATAGCCGCACCATTTTAGCCAATGATGTGGTTCAGGAAGTCCGCCGTTTCTTCGGGGATCGCGTATTCAAGGCCATTGTCCCGCGCAGCATTCGCCTGGCTGAAGCTCCATCCTATGGTCAGCCGATCTCAATTTATGCCCCAGGGTCCAACGGCGCTCAGGCTTATGCAGCCCTGGCGCATGAAGTACTGGAGGAAGATGGAATCCGTATCCCTTTGCCGGAAATGTGAACATGGTTCGTAAAACTGGACTTGGAAGAGGTTTAGACGCCTTAATCCCTGGCAGCGATCACCCGCAGACTTCAGGTGTGCTCACGCTGCCGGTGGAACAGATCATCCCGAACCCGCGCCAGCCCCGCTCGCATTTTGACCCGGATGAACTGAGCGAATTAGCAGATTCAATCCGTGAGCATGGCATCTTGCAGCCGTTGATTGTCACTGAGAGTGATGAGCTAGGCCAATATGTGCTGGTTGCGGGCGAGAGGAGATTATTGGCAGCTCGCCAGGCCGGGCTGGAGCGCGTACCAGCGATGATTCGAACGGCCAGTGATCTGGAACGGCTTGAACTGGCTTTAATCGAGAACATCCAGCGATCCAACCTCGGTCCACTCGAAGCCGCCGAAGCGTATCGCCAGCTCTCAGAAGATTTTGGGTTGTCTCATGAGGAAATCTCCCACCGAGTAGCGAAAAGCCGGGTGACGGTGACGAATACACTGCGGCTGCTCAAGCTCCCCGAAAGCGTCCAGGTTGCTTTGGCGCAGGGCGAGATCAGCGAAGGCCATGCCAGGGCATTGTTGGGGCTGGCCACGCCCCAGGCTCAAGCGGCTGCGCTACAGACCATCCTGACCCAGGAATTGAATGTCCGCCAGACCGAAGCTCTGGTGCGGCGCCTGAGCGGTGAACGACCCAAACCGACTGAGAAAACCGCCCCCTCCCCAGAAATCAATGACCTGGCAGATCGGTTACAAGCTTTTCTGGGTACTCGGGTGAGCCTTTCTGGGCGGGAAAAAAAAGGAAAGATTACCATTTTTTATTATTCTGAAGAAGAATTAAACGCCCTGGTGGATCGACTGCTGGGGCCAACCTGGGATAATTAAACGATGTATATCTACAACGCCCGCATTTACACCATGGATCTGGCCCAGCCGATGGTTTCGGCGCTGGCTATCCGCGATGGAAAAGTGGTTGCTGCAGGAAATGACTCGCAGATTTTGATGGAATTCTCAGGACAGATGGCGGGGCAAGACTTGCATGGACAGACCATTTTACCAGGATTGACCGATGCTCACCTGCACTTGGAATACTATTCCCTCGGTTTGAAGAAAATAGACTGTGAAACAGCGACGAAAGCCGAGTGTTTGCGGCGGGTGGCGGAACGGGCCGCCAAAGCGCCAGAAGGGGAGTGGATTCTTGGTCACGGCTGGAACCAGAATAGCTGGCCGGAGGGTTTTGGCAGCGCCGTTGAGTTGGAGGAGGTAGCTTTCGGTCATCCGGTTTATCTGACGGCCAAATCACTGCATGCCGCCTGGGCCAATACCGCCGCACTGCATCTGGCCGGGCTTGACGAACAATCCGCAGACCCGCCGGATGGGAAGTTGGGGCGCGCAGCCGATGGTCGCCTGAATGGGATTCTCTTCGAGGGGGCGATGGGTCTGGTTTCGCAAGTCACACCCGTCCCCACTCCCGCAGAGTTAGCTCAGGCGCTGCGGGATGCCCAATCGAACCTCTGGCAAATGGGCCTGACAGGCGTGCATGATTTCGACCGCCGGCGCTGTTTCCAGGCGCTGCAGATTCTGCATCAGCAGGATGAGTTGCATTTGCGCGTTCTGAAGAGCATTCCGCTGGAAGACCTGCCTCTTGCGGTTGGGTTGGGTTTGCGCAGTGGGTTTGGCGACGATTGGTTGAAGATTGGCAGCGTCAAGCTCTTTGCCGATGGCGCTCTGGGACCGCAGACTGCGGCAATGCTCCAACCCTATGAAGGCAGTCTGGATGAGCGTGGCTCGTTGTTCCTGGATGCTGAAGAGATCGTCGAGCATGGCAAGCTGGCGGTCGAGAACGGTCTGTCATTGGCTGTGCATGCCATCGGAGACCGCGCCAATCATGAGGTGCTGCAGGCGATCAGCCGCCTACGCCAATTTGAGCGTGAGATCACAGGCGCCTCTGCAGGGAATTCCAAGACAGAATTGCGCCACCGGATCGAGCATGTTCAACTAATCCATCCCGACGACGCAGGCAGGCTGGCGAAATTGGGGATCATCGCTTCAATGCAGCCCCTCCACGCCACTTCAGATATGGAGATGGCCGATCGCTATTGGGGAGAGCGGGCAAAAACTTCCTATGCCTGGAAATTGCAACTGGATCATGGCGCAGCGCTGGCGTTTGGATCGGACGCGCCAGTGGAATCGCCCAATCCGTTCCTGGGGCTGCACGCCGCGGTAACGCGCCAGCGGCTGGATGGCAGCCCTTCTGTGGACGGATGGATCCCGGAGCAGAGGATCGCCCTGGAGCAGGCTATTCAGGCCTATACTACCGGAGCGGCCTATGCAGCCGGCTGGGAAGATCGGTTGGGACAATTGAAGCCGGGTTACCTGGCTGATTTGATCCTGTTGGATCGAGATCCTTTTGAGCTTCCACCACAGGAACTGGGCGCCCTCTCGCCTGAGGCAACCATGGTGGGTGGTGAATGGGTTTTTCAGAAATAAGGTATTTAGTTTAAGGACGCTGTGATCGCTTTCACCTGAACCAGTTCAGCAAACACTACCAACCGTTTGAGATAGGTTTGCAAATTGGGATCCCAGCCGGTGCAGGTGATTAAGGTCAACTGCGGATTGTCGCTGGGCTGAATGACGCCGATATCGGTGTCATTCACGGTGTTTTGATCCTTCACCCGGTAGGTGTAGATCTTCTTTTCGGTATAGACATGGATCAGGTCGCCGGTTTTCAGATCCTTGAGGTTCCAGAACGGTCCCCTCTCGCCAGTGACTAAGTCCACATGACCGGCCAGCCCAGTGTTGCTGCCCAGCCCCGGCCAGGAGGTATCGCCCATCCAGGCGATCTCCTGTTTCAGACCGCTGATCAGCCAGGTGCTGCCGCTGAAAGGAACATATTTCACTACAGTATCCAGCGCCATCGCCGGGATGACCAGCCGCTTGACAGCGGAGCTATCCGGCTCGCCGCCATCCGGTCCCACCGAAGGCAGCGCGGTTGGGGTGGGAATTGTGAAGTCCGGCAGGTTGGATGGGGTTGCAGTGGGCAGCAGGTGGCTGATATCGATTTCACCGTTGGTGAGGGTTGGTGTGGGCAGCGCCGGATCAACCGCCGGTTGGTTGGCGTCTGGTGTCGGGCGGAGCGGCAATAATTCCACCGTTTCTTCGCCATCCTCGAAGGCTGTTTCCGTCGGCGCCTTTACGGCGGTCTTTGTTGGGGGGATGGTGGAGGCGGGTAGAATTGGCAGCGATGTCGCGATCGGCGGCTTATCACCCGCGAGCATGGACAATTCAGCGGTTTTTTCATTTGCGGGGAAGAGCAAGAAAGTCGCAATTGCGAAAAGCAGCGCAAGACCGCAAAAAATCGCTCCAATGCGGGCATATCGGCCAGCAGAGAGCGGTTTGTTGCGTGCAGCCCACAAACTATAAACAAGCAGCGCCAGCCCAAGCAGCAGGAACAACCCGCCCAATCCCATTCCAATCAACGCGCTGCCAGAGATAGCTGCGCTGGATACGCCCCCGCCTGTTCCGGGCAGCGTTCCCGATGGCAGCACGCGGTAGGATACCGGGCTGGTTTCAATTTCGGGGCCTGACCCTGTCCATTTAACATAAGCACGGTTGCGGTAGGTTTTTGCAACGGTGACGGAAGAGTTCACCCGGGCGGTGATTACAATGGTGGTTTTTTCGCTCGGGTACATAGTGGGGATTCTGATCTCCACCTCGCGTGTGGTGGTGTTGAGCTGGGCGGTGCCGCGGCTGGTGCTCGCGCTGGTTAGATCGACTGCAACCGGGAAATAGTCATTGACGATAATACTGCTGGCTGTATCCGTTCCGATATTTCTTAGTACGATTTGAAAAGTGAAAGTCTCTCCTACCTGAGCCTGGATCGGTGAAACCGTTTTGACCATGGAGAGCAGGGAGTTAGGCGAGGTGGTTATGGTAGTACGGTCCTCGGCGTTAGATCTGCTGGGGCGTCCTGGTAAATCAGTGCCGCTGGCTTCTACGAGGTTGATTGTTTCAACTCCAACCGGACTGCTGACCACCTTTGCGCCGATCGAGAAGGAGATCTTCTCTCCTGCGCCGAGAGATCGGGTTGGGAATACCCAGGCGTAGACATTCCCGGATTGAACCAGGGCGTTCATCGTATGGCCGTTTTTATTAATTGAGACAAAGGTGAGATTGCTGTAAAGCGTGTCGGTGACTCTTATTGACCCGGGTGCGAGCGCAAGGCTGCCAACATTCGTGATGCTGATGGTATAAGAGACGGATTCGCCGGGAAATACCGTACTCAGCCCATCCGTCTTTGTCACTTGAATAAATCCTGCTGGTGAAATAACCGTCTCGACCTCATTCGATTCCAGCGTAAAGCTGGGTGTGCCCCAGGTCACAGAGGCGGTGTTGGTGATGACGCGCGGCTGCTCGCCAATACCCTGGTTGCCGCGCACGCCAAGGATGATCAATGCTTTTTGATCGCGCGGGATCGAAACGTAAGAGTTCAACTGTTGACTGGAGATAAAACAGGTGGAACTACTCCCGACGTATTGGTTCGAGAGGGTGCTTTTATAACGGATTGTGCAAGAGGTCGAATCCAGCGTATCGGTGAGCGTGTCTCTAACCAACGCTCCGATCGAATTGGCTAACTGGCTGGTGTTGGTGATCGTGAGCGTGTAATAGAATGTCTCGCCAGCCAATACATTATCATCGGATACCGATTTGAGAATCTCCAAACCTCCAACCACAAAGGATGTGCCGGAAACATTGTTTGCCATGTTCCAGTCGTGGGTGGCGCTGGAGACCCGGGCGGTGTTGATCACCTGCTTGCCGCTGGCGTCGCTCTTCGGGCGGGATGTCAGCGTAATGGCGATTATGTCTCCACGCTGCATACTGGCGAACGAGAATGATATTGCGTGGGGATCGGGGATCGGCTGAGGATTTCCGTTCAAAGTAATTCTTGTGACGGTGATCCCATCTAATTCGGCGGGAAGGGTTTCTGTAATCAGTACACTTCGGGCCAGCGTTGGGCCGTTATTGGTAATCACCAGTGTATAAGTGATCGGGGTATTTGTGGAAGAGACTGGGATAGGCGCCTGGCGTTTCTTGATAGCCAGGTCTGCGCTGCGAATTGGGGTCACAACGGAGCTTTCCGCTGTTGGCGTGCTTTCATCCCCTACAAATAAATAGGCGGTATTAGTGACGAGATCACTGGCAATATTCGAGGCAACATTAACATTGATCTGGATGGGTTCGATCGTAGCAGTCCCCTGAGGAATATTCTCGGTATAAAAACAGCTCACGACTGTGGTGGTGCTTGCACTGCAATTCCATTTTCCCACTATGGTTTGAGGCGTCCAGGTCATCCCGCTGGGTAAATTGTCCTGGATGCCAAAAGTGGAATTCACGGTTTCTGTATTCAGGCGTTGGATGCTGATGATGTAGTAATTGTTTGTACCGACTGTGAAGGTCTGAGGGGATTTGGATTTGGAAATTCCTAATTCGAATAGAGCCAGCGGCACGGATACTCGATCTTCTTGAATGCTCCCTTGATCGTCAGCGGGTCCGTTGGCAGGGATTATCCCCGCTGCTGATCCTGAAGATAACCCTACTTTTTCCTGTTCAATATATTGGGCTGATACGGCTGTCAGCCAGGTCGTCAAGAACAACCCGCTGAAGATCAGCGCCACAAGCGGCGGCAGGTATCTGCGCCAGGAATTTATACCAGGGTTGTGAGTGTCCATCCGCATCTCTCCAATAACCGCAAACGGTTGCGTTTGATTGGCGGTTGAATTGATTATAACACTTCGTCTCAGACATCAGCGCTTCAAGCGGCGCTCATCGCCGGAGCGGACGGTCACGCCGATGGCGTCCAGGTGTTCGAGCAGGGCCAACACATAGCGGCGGGAGGTGTTGAAGTGATCGCGCACCTGAGCGACGGTCAATGCGCCGTTCTGTTGGATCAGTCGGCGCACATCCTCCACCATTTTCTCGTAAATTTCTTTACTGAAGACCACGTCTGCGGCAACCAGGACCAGGCGCCCGGTTTCGAGCAACCCGTCGAAGAGTTCTTCTCCCAGCTCAGCCTGACATTCTTTGACCGAGGGGGGAGAATACGGGTCAGCGGTGAAGCGCTTTAAAATGCTGTCGATACTTTTCTGCTGTACGGTTGTGAACTGGATGGTGTGAGTCGGTAGGAAGACCACCGGTCCGGCTTCGTGTATAAGACCCTCCGCCAGCATTTTGCGCATAGCCAGGTTGAACAGGCGCGTCGAGCCGCGCGTGCTATCCTTGATGCGGCTCTTCAATTCTTCGCGGGCCAGTCCGCGTCGCAGCGGGAAATTGCGATGATACTTTTCTGTCTCTTTCAGCATTCGCTCGACCAATGACTGCCATTGCGGGTATGCGATCACCAGATCCTCTGGGGAGAAAGTCTCTTTGCCCTCAAGGTTGATGATCTGTGGATGCAAACCATCCGGCTCGCGCTGCCTCAGCGCCTCAAGCGCTGCAGAAGCCACGCCTTTTTCCAGGTTCGCACGGGAAAACACTTCTTTCAACGGGGCTGCGCCGGTGGATAATAGCGCCTGGAACAAAATATCCGCGGGTGTTCCAGTCGAAACCGCTTCCAGGCTGTCCAGCGTGGCTGCGGCAAAACGTTTGTGGCGGCCTTTGGGCTGTGGGTCCACAACACTGCCGCCACCCAGCGTCTCGCCCGGGGATGGTCGGCGCAAGATGTAGCGATCGCCGCGCGCCACGACCACCGGATGCTGCAGCTCGAGCTGCAGCCAACCCTGCTGGCCCGGCAGCAGTTCGTCCATCCCCAGCAGTCGGACCCTGGCAACCACTTCTGCTGTCCCGATGAATAATTTTACTTCGGTGTTGTGTTTCAATGGCTCAAGGTCATCCAACAGTTTAAAGGTCACGTCCATCCTGCCGGTGGCGTGGTAATCACCTGGATGGGCGAGCAGGTCGCCTCTGCGAATTTCTTCAAGTGCGATCCCAGAGATATTAACTGCCGTCCGGCTGCCGGGGACTGCGACCTGTTCTTTTTGCTTATGAGTTTGCAAACCGCGCACACGTCCACGCAGGCCGCCGGGGAGGACCTCGATTTCATCGCCCACGTGTAATTGACCATCTGTGAGTGTGCCGGTCACCACTGTGCCAAACCCGGCCATGGTAAAGACCCGATCAACCGGCAGGCGCGGTTTGTTCAAATCCAGGCGTGGAGGCCGTTCTGCCAAAACATCCCGCAGGCGCAATTTCAGTTCGTCCAGGCCGAAACCGCTGCGGGCAGAGACGCGCACAATCGGGGCATCTTCCAGCACGCTGCCCTGCAGCGCCTGTTGGACATCCAACTCAACCAGATCGAGCCAGTCCGGGTCGTCGATCATGTCGACTTTGGTCAGGGCGACCACACCGCCCTGGATTTGGAGGATATTCAAGATCGCGAGATGCTCGCGGGTTTGAGGCATCACGCCCTCGTCAGCTGCGACCACAAATAGAGCCGCGTCAATCCCGCCAACCCCGGCGAGCATATTCTCGATAAAATCGCGATGCCCGGGCACGTCCACAATCCCGATCTCCTCGGATTCTCCGCCGGATGTCATTGCGAGGGACGAGGCAACCCCGGATGGATTGTATCCGCCGGATGTCATTGCGAGGGACGAAGCAATCCCGGGTAAGGTCATCCAGGCAAAGCCCAATTCAATCGTCATCTCGCGCTCGCGTTCTTCTTTCAACCGATCTGGATGAGTGCCGCTGAGCGCCTCAATCAGCGTCGATTTGCCATGATCCACATGACCGGCTGTTCCAATGACGTGCATGTTATTTCCTCCTCCGGCGCTTTCAGCGAGCTCGTCCTACCGTCCGCTCGTAAGAGGATACCCATTCATGCGTCATCGCGAGCAGGGATTGCAATCGTTTCTCGGTGTGCTCATTGACCTGCTGCAACATATCCTGGATTTCTTGGATCTCGTCTTCGATGTTGACAACTTTATCTGCCAGTTTTTCATGTTGACGTTGGGCTTCATTACGTTGTTCGTCCATGGTTAAAATGTAATTGGTCCAACGCTTTTGATCGTCGGCTTTAAAGGTAGTCCATTCCTGACGAAACCGTTCTTCTGCTAGGCGTTGGATCTCAGAGATTTCGTTAATTCTGCGCTCCACTTTTTGGGTCAGCTCTTCGATGGTTTGCACGAAGCGCTTCACTGTTCGATGAGTGGTATCCAAAGTCTGTAATGAGGATTCGATCTCGGTGGCCTGGCTTTCCACCTGCTCAAAGCGGGTTTGCCATTCCTTCCAGAGCCGCTCGCGATCTACTTCCCGAAGTTCCTGGCTGTTCAAGAAATTCGAGATCGCTTCACGCCGCTCGGTCTCGACAGCGTTCAGTTCGTTCAAGCGAGTTTCCAGTTTCTTATTTGCAACGATAACCAGTTCCAACCGTCCACCTTGTTCGTCGGCTTTTTTTCGAGTGGCGGAGGCTTCTCCAGCCAGGTCGGTGATTCGCTCAGAATCCTGACGGCGTCCATCTTCCAGCACCCGGATGGATCGCACATATTCTTCATCGCTGCGGCGCATGCTTTCCACTCGATTGCGGACCTCATCAATCAAACGACCCAGGCGCAATTCTTCTTCAACCCGGTTCTTAATATTGCGTTTTACTTCGGGGAACTGATCAACTTCTTTACGAATATCTGCGATGCTGGTTTCCAGAGAGCGCTGATCCGCCCGGCGGAGCTTTTCTGTCTCATCTTCACGTTTTTTGCTGAATTTCTCCAACGACTCAAATTGTTGCTTGGTTTCGACTCGGATCTGTAAAAGCGCCTCATCCATCTCATCAAACCGGGTCAGGATCGCGCCGAACCTGGCAATCTGACCTTCTATTTCAATATTGCGTTTTTCTAATGGCAGGATTTTCCCCTCCAGCTCTTTGAGATGTTCTTCCATCGAGCTGATTTGTAACTTATCTTTACGGCGCTCTTCATCCAACCAATTCACTTGTTTACTGATTTGTTCGAATTCCATCGAAATTTCTCCTGGTTGCAGGCGGTGATACGGTCCGAGATTAATTTCGGAGCAGATGATAGATTATAGCATGCAGCCCAACCTGATTAGGGGATTGGATTTGTCACCGAAAGTGCGATTTTGGTAAGATAAGGAAGATAGAGATTTGGTATCAGGCCTAAGATCAGGATCGCAAGGATGCCCACACCGAGCAGAAGCGCCTGCAGCCCGGTTTCCGAGATTTTCCAGGTCTCTGTTTCACTCTTCTCGATCAATGCATTGAAAATGCGCGCCCCGCTCAAGAACAAAAAGCCGCTCCCCAATAGGCTGAATGCAGCCAACAGGATGGATGCTCTCACCAGGTTGGACCACAATGGCAGATATATAGGGAAGCTTGCTAGAACTGGTAGCCCCCCCAGCGATAACAGGCTGACCAGCATGCCAGTCGAGGCGAATGGGTATTGACGGATGATCCCGCGAATATCCTGGATTTGAAGGTCTGTGTCTTGATTTGGCCTGGGTAGTTGTTTTTGGAGCACGCTGAGCGATAACGCCAGCACGGCCAGACTTACCCCCGCAGGTAAGAAATGGGCGAAAAATAATCCCGCAAAAGGCGAATTCGCAGACGCATCTTGGATGGTATGCAGGCTCTGCGCCTCAACGAAGGCCAGGCTGTCACCTGTCTCAGCGCTCAGCGCTAACAGAGCAAATCCAATCTGGTGCATGATTACAAAACCGATCATTTTTCCCAGATGGTTTTCAAGCGCGGCCCATACACCGCCCAAAAAAATCATCATTACGGCGGTGATCTGCAGGATGTTAAAGAAAGTCGGAAAAATCGTGCGGATGTCCAGGCGCAGCATGGTTGTCAGGATTAGGTAGGCGTTGGCGGCAGGGAGCAAAAACAATACATATGTCGAGCTGTACGGTTCTGATTTTTCGGATATCAACGATACCCATGTGTGGAATGGAAAAATGGGCAGTACCAACCCATATCCTAATCCAAGCACAAACGCAGGCACGGTCAAATCGATTTGCAGCTCCGATTGGATTGTCGCTAAAAGGATTGACAAATTGGCTAAAAAAATTAATCCCATCCCCAGGGTTTGAAAGGTGAGAAATCGACGAACACCACGCTGTAAAGGTCGCCCAGGAGGCGAAAAGATCGGGATGCAAACAATCGCAGCCAGAAGGATCAATAAATTGGCATAAATGTTGGGGGTGATCGAAAATGCTGCGCTCAGAATCCCAGCGACTCCCAATCCAAGCGGGATCAGCAAACGATTGAGGCGCGAAACATAAGCTCCACCGAACCAGGCAACAGATGCCAGATAAAGCAGGACCAGCATGGGTCGGGTATGCTCCTCGATCGTCAGACGAGCGCCAAGCCAAGGAATGGAACCTTTTATAAAGACGGGAGGTATTTGGCTCCAAATCCGAATAGGAATCGCTTGCCCGATCGGCAGCGCTAGG
The DNA here is from genome assembly GCA_963788145.1 of uncultured Chloroflexia bacterium. Classification (GTDB taxonomy): domain Bacteria; phylum Chloroflexota; class Anaerolineae; order Anaerolineales; family UBA4823; genus UTCFX2. The sequence goes on from CAWBFQ010000003.1 coordinate 274,016, forward strand.
GCAAGGATCGTCAATAGAATTGCAATCAGCAGACCTACCAAGTGGGTTGTTTTTTCCCATCTCCGAAGCAGATAGAGCCCACCGCTTGCGATTAAAGGGAAGAAAATCCAGATGAACGCGGCGCTCATTCGGTTTCCTTCATAAATGGCGCCAAGAAAAGATAAGAACCGGCAAGGGCGATGAACAGTGTCACGCATGCCAGCAACCCCACCGCAAGCCGGGTTGAGGTTAACCCCGAATATAAGATTTCAAACCCCGAAAATATCGTCAGCACAGCGATGGTTGTGGCGATGGGATGCGGGTTGATAGCCAGATGGATCAATCCCAGGCCGGATAAAAGCAAAGCCACCCAGCCCTGCAGAGGATCTAAGGTTGGGATCCATAGGTTGACTTGTGGGGCGAAGGATAAAGCTGCCAGGATGATGATGGCTGAGATTAGCAGATTAAAAAACGAACTGGTCAGGCGCGGCTTCTCCTTGAAGGGCTGGGTTGGGTTTCTTGCATCATACGATTCAGATAGCAAGGGCTGATTACTAAGAGCCAACGCAAGAACGACACCGGCCACCCATCCCGCCAACAAGAAAGTGAGCGCCAAAGGCAGCGCCCATTCAAGCGAGATGAGAAAGAAAACTCCAAGATATTGACCAGCTAACAAGCCGATGCTCAGGCGTTGGTTCAATATCGAGAGCATTGCGAGGGATATGACAGAAGTTAAACTGACAATTACCCATTCTACAATTAACTGGCTCAAAACTCAGCCTCCTGATCCAATACGGGATGGAACGCCGCTTTGGGTAAATAAAGTGAGCAGTAAAACCAGAAGCAGGAATGCCCAGATCAGCCCCGCCTGACCTTCTAATAATTGATTGGGCAGACGGATCAGTCTTCCAACTCCCCTTAATAACAACCCCATTAGCCTAAATAACCATCTTAGTTGCAGGAAATCAACCAGAGCGGGAATCCATTTCTGGATGAAGGAAAGTTTGAGGTTGAGAAGCGTATTCAATCCGATGGCGATGAATAAGGTCACAACGCCGGTCATCAACCCGGTAAAATTCTTTGTCAGCTTATAGAAAGCAGGATCCAGTTTGGCGCTAGCCCAAGGAAGCCCGATCAGCGCCGCAAACAACAATATCAATCCGCTGATATAAAGCAACAACAGCCATCGTTCAGGCTCCGAAGTAGCTGAAGCAGGCTTGTAGGCTTGTTGCAGGAATCCCGCTACCATTAGACCATGCCCAAACAGGAGCAGGATCGCTCCAATGGAAATGGGAGAGTACAGCGCGGAGAACTGCCATGTGGGCGTGAAAGCCAGGCCTGTCAGGCATATGGCTACGATCCAGAAAAAACGGGTTAAAAGTGAGGTTTGACGGAATATTGCTGCAGCATACTTCCAGCCAGCAGCATCGAAATCCCGATCACTTGCGCTGCGCCGGGTTGCTGTCTGATAGCTGCGGCTGTCGCAAGCGCACCGCCTCCGATGACCCAATAGATCGTTCCTTCTAGTGGATCGTCTCGATTTGCAACCAGGCCAAGACCAGCAAAAAACAATGCCAAGATCGCAGCCGCCAGCAGTAAGCCTGGGCTGGATGTGAGCACTCCTGTTTGGCTAACCCTGACGAGCAGCGCTAATGCTGGAGCGTTGGTGGCGATTTTAAGGATGGATTCCAGCGGCTCTGTAGTATCAATTTGCCTGGTGTGAGCTTGGAATGGAGGATATAGGCCGATCCGCAGCATGGCTGCCAGGATCAGGAATAGCGTCACCTGAGGGCTTAGTGTGGTCAGGAACCAACCGTTTGTGATTTGTATAGAATCTGGTGTGGCAGTGGGTGGGGATAAACCGTTGGACAGGATGGCAGCCCAGGTGATCAAACTCAGACTGGTGAGGCGAGTGATGAACCAACCTGACAGGTTTTTGTCATTAAGATCGGATTGCACACTGGCAGTGTATATGATTAATTCACATAGATCGACAATTGCCCAGGTGATCAGCAGGCTGATCAGGTGAGCGCCTGGCAACCGCCAACAACAGGAACGAGGTCAAAATGGCGCCGCTAGCTAGTTTCCCAGGGGACAGATTGGATTGGCTAGTGCGTCCGATTCGGACAACGCCGGTCAGTAAGGATGCCAGCCAAATAGTAATGGTGGTAACGGAAAAGCTCCAGGCGATTTGGTCAAATACCCAGGTTAATTGGATGGGGAGAAAAACAGCCGGTTCCCATTGAATACTCTTAACTACAATAGGTAAGAGCGACCCCGTCCATAACTGTACCACCCATGCAGATGCTGCGCCGACCACCATCACCAACCAGTAATAACGAAATCCCGGCAGGAACAGCCGGATCACTAACAGACTAAGCGCTGTCAAGAGAAGGATGGCCATCGGTAGCATTGCGATCACGAGTTCACTCATCCAGGCGCCAATCCGATCCGAGTTTGAAATCGCCGGCAATCCTCAGCGCAGCGCAGGTGGAAGCCAGCGTGCGCTGTTCGGATCGGTATCGCCATAATCCGCAAGATCGAACCACTTACCGTCTTCGATCGAGAAATAAGACATTGCTTCATCCGTTCCAATTGCGAGAAATCCGCTGTGATCCGGCGCCCACAGGATATCTTGCATATCCCAGATCAATTTAGCAAAAGGCGTTAGAGAACCATTTCTCAGGTCGAACCTGAATAGAACAGGCTGGCGATCTGAGTTCAAGATCCTGGCGCTGAGCATGAGTTTCCCAGGTTCCATTGGTTGCAGCCATTCAAAGTAAAACACCGGATTCGATCCCGGAGAGAGTTCCTTCTCACTGAGAACCTCGCTCATCTGGTTGAGCAGCATTTCTGATTTAATCCGAAATGGTTTGCCAGGGATTAACAAAGATGTATGGGTAGGAACGACTTGCCATAACTGAATAGCAGGCTCTGAAACACCAATCGGCTGTTGATTTTGGTCGGGGTTGCTGGCGCGAGCAACAGCAAGGGTACCATCCTCCAACCAGCTCAAGCTTGCGTCGGTTTCCAGGATCTGATAAGTGTCCATCACCTGAATGATCCGCCTGGTCGATACATCCAGGACAGCCTGCCAGCGTACATTGGATTGTTTTGGAGAGACTTCCACCAGAACAAAGCGGCCTTTTGGAGACCAAAGCGGTGAGGATAGCCAGGCCTCGATCTCGCTTGGCTTTCCTGCGGGATCCAGGATGGGCACAATGCCGGGGTTAATTTGATCCGCGCCGAAACGGGTATCGCCATCGCCAGAAAGATCAACCATCCATATCCCGCGTTGATCGGTCCAGAGGAGGCTTTTACTGTCTGGCGACCAGTTTAATACAGAACAGCTTAGGTTCTTGTGTTCCAGACAGGATCCAAATTCTGTGATTTGTTCTGGATGCGCGATCGGAAAAGCCAGCACATTTTCTTCTTCAAGCGGTTGAGAATATGCAAGCCATTTTCCATCGGGGGAGAGGGCGATATTTCCGATATTGGAAGCATCTTCGAGCAAATGAGCAATTTGCATGGTTTCGAGGTTCAGCAGATCTAAATCGTACAATTTTGCCCCATGCGCGGTTCCCCCACGATTACGAAGTAGTGCGATTTGGTCTCCAACAGCATTGGGCGAAAACTCGATGACGTATTCCGCTAAAGCGACGCCAAAATGGGTCAAATGGTCCCAGCGAATCAGTCTTTGACCTGATAGAAACAGCAAATCACTGGATAGAGCGTGCGATGGTTTACGAGCCATCGCGTGACTTGTAGGGATGGGAGAGATCGTTGCGATCGGAGTTGCTGCAAGCGACAGCAAACCGGGGGTGCGTGGTTCTGGTGGATCGATTCGCTCTTCTTGAGGCCCCGAGGTCATTCCTGGGGTTGCCATTTTCTGCGATGGAAGTGGAGATGAGATGGCAATTCCCGTTTGAACCTGTAGTTCGGTGGAGCCATTGTGGATAGGCTCGATTGCAAACCCGCAAGCAGATAAGCCCAAGGTCAAGACAAGAGCAAAGCAGCAGCCCGTTATCAGCGGGCTGCGATGGTAATGGCGAGGTTGAACAAGGGTGGATATCAACCATTTGATGGAATGTAACCATCCAACGGATAGCACACATCCAGCGGATAAAAAACACCCGATCGAGCGTTTATTTATTGTATGCAACAAAGATTCTTCCTGAATATGTAATGATCCAGATGCCCAATGATTTAGCATATATCAAATCACGGCAGCGCCGGGATCACGACTGAGATAACGGCCCATGCCAGGTTTTCCCAGCCATTGCTCCCCATCAACAATGAGTTGACCGCGGAGGAAAACTTTCTCCGGGTAGCCGGTTAATTCCCAGCCTTCAAACAAGTTGTAATCCGTGCGATGTTGGGCGTGAGAGACGCCGTATGTCAGGCGCCGATTGGGATCCCAAATCACCAGGTCAGCATCCGCGCCGGGGAGCAAACTGCCCTTGCGCGGATAAAGGCCGAAGATCTTAGCTGGGTTGGTGCTTGTGAGAGCTACAAATTGATTGGCGCTGATTCGTCCAGCGCGCACACCATATGTCCACAATACAGGCAGCCGGTCGCCAATACCGGGAAGACCATTCGGGATTTTTGTAAAGTCATCCCTCCCCAGTTCTTTCCCAGGGATGGCGATCATCTTGCCTTCGTAGCGTATCGGTTGAGACCCATTAAAGAAAAATGGGCAATGGTCGGTTGCGATCACCTGTAAGATGCCTTCTTCAAGTCCATGCCATAAACGCTCGTTATCGGCGCTGGTCCGCATCGGTGGAGAACATATCCATTTTGCCCCATCCTGTCGTTTGAGGTTTTCGATAGAAAAAAATAGATACTGCGGACAGGTCTCTCCCATCACCGGCAGACCATGTTGGCGGGCGTAGCTTAATTGATCCACCTCACCAGCGACGTTCATGTGAACGACATAAAGCGGTGCGTGCGCCTGGGCAGCGATGGCGGCGGCTCGTAGTGTGGCTTCGACTGCTCCCCAGGCCGGGCGAGTGTATGCATGCCACTCCGGGGTCTTATATCCCGACGATATCGCTTCTGCTGTCAGGATATCGATCACATCGCCGTTTTCGGCGTGAACCATGGTTAGTAAACCCTGGTTGCGCGCAATCCGCATAGCCCGGAAAATCTCTCCATCAGACAGGCGCAAACGATTGTTATAGGCAGTGAAAACCTTGATGGTTGTGATGCCCCATTCGGGAAGGTGTGAAATCTCTGCCTCCACATTTTCATCCCAGTGGGTCAAATTCATATGAAAACCAAAATCAACCGCGGCTTTGGGATCTGCCTTTGTATGCCACAGCTCAATCGATTCTTTCAAGGTTGGTGTATCTTGAGGCACAAAGTCAATCACGGTAGTCGTCCCACCAAAGGCAGCTGCTTTGTGACCGGTGTAATGGTCGTCAGATGAAACTGTCCCAAACATAGGCAAATCGAAGTGGGTATGCGGGTCGACCCCACCCGGGAGAATGAGTTTGCCGGAGGCGTCTATCTGATGCAGCTCACTTCTTTCGTGCAATTCGGATAAATGTAGATTATGTCCTATCGCGGAGATCTTCTCTCCATCGATCAGGATATCTGCTTCATAAGTTTCTGCTGCAGTGATCAGCATGCCATTCTTAATCAGAGTGAACATGGTATCTTATCCCTTGTCTTCCAGAGGTTGAAAGCCATACCCTAACACCTCAGTCGCAGGCATCACGATCACAAAAGCCTTTGGGTCAACTTCAGCCACAAGCGATTTGAGGTGAGGAATCTCAGTCAGCGTGAGTGCACAGAGCAAGATCGGATGATTTGCTCCAGTGAACATACCCTTTCCTGTCAGGGCGGTCACGCCGCGCCCCATATCTTTGATAATCCGATTGGAGACTGCATCTTGCAAATCTGTGATGATCATTGTGAGCAATTGCGGACGACGGTGGCTTGGGCGGAACCAGGCGGTTTTCTTGCGTTTTCCACTGATGGCATCAGCAATGGCGTTGCCCATATCTGCCCCAAATCTGGGTAGAACTTCGCCAGAAGAATCTTGTAATCGAACCGACAGGATGCTGATTAAAGAGGATTACTACGCAAAAAAAGACTGCCATCGAAAGGATTACAACTCCGCTGATGTTGCCGATTGCAGCTCGCTCGATCAGCGCATCAAACGAATTCGCAGGCGCGGGCAATAACCACAGCTTTGCCAGCCAGGCTGCGCCTACAATCCCATAAATATAGAGATAGTTGCGTCGCAAACGACGTCCAGCTGCCTCCAGATGCGAGATCGGAAAACTCGGGTGCAACAGACTTTCTGATAGAGTCTCAGCCCAATCTGGGGATGGGTGGAAGGGTGGCACCAGCATAGGTGCAAAAAAATCCGTTTCCATCAAGCGAACGCGATAACTCCATAATTCATAATAGCGATAGCGGCGCGTTTCGATAGCCAGAAAGATGGTGACCAGTAAGATATTGAGCAAGATGACAAAATGGCTGCCGGTTTGAGTGAATGCATACGATATGGCTGCTCCAGTTGTAATTACTGCCCAATTCGTTGTGGCATCCAAACGCGTCCGCCAGACGTTTGCTCGCGTCACCTCAGCCCGAAAGAAATGTACCATTGCAGTGGTAAATTCGCTGGCTTTTAATCGATACCCTCGAAAGGACCAGACAAACTCACTATCCGAATCAGGGATATCACCTTCTGGAGGTGGTGCGCCAGGGTTTTTAGTCGATTTGAAAGGGGATGGATGATCTGATTGGGTATTCATGCAGGTTCCGAATGCAGTTTGATAAATCAAGTCTACCACAACCAACGATCATTCGGTTTGTTGTCTTCACTCTGGCTTAATAGAATGGCCAGAAGACTGGCAATAAGGAGATAACGACAATGAAAAGCAGCAGACTCAACGGCACACCGATCTTCAAATAATCTCGGAACTTGTATCCCCCTGGACCCATCACCAGGATATTCACCGGATGACCTAATGGAGTCATGAACGCCATTGATGTCGCGATGGCTACTCCCATAGCAAATGATCTCGGATCGACACGTGTGAGGGTCGTGATTTCGATTGCAATCGGGGCCATAATCGCTGCAACCGCTGCGCCACTCATTGCCTGGGTAAATAAAGTGACGATAATGAACAAGGTAGCCAGCGTGACAATAGGTAGCGCATTTCCCAGCAGCAAATAAAGTTGGTCTGCCAGTAGAGATGCAGCCCCGGTTTTAGTTAATGCAACCCCCATCGGGAGCATGCCTGCAACCAGGAAAATACTCCTCCAATCAATTGCTTGGTATGCCTGATCCATGGTGATGATTCCGAACAACACCATGAGAATAGCACCCGCGAACATGACTTCGCCAACCGACCCAAACTCGGTTATCCCCATGATCAGGCTTGCCAGAAGGATGAGGATAGCCAAGTTGGCTTTCAGTGGATCTTTAATTCGTTCAAGTTGTTTATTTGCCAGGACGATCAGGTCGGGATCGGATTGGAGCAGGCGCAATTGACTGGGCGCCCCTTGGATTAGGAGAGTATCCCCAAATTGTAGGATTAGGTCTGTTAATCGTGTTCGGATTGGTGTTCCTGCACGCCAGATCGCGAGTACATTCGTATTGAATTTCTCGCGGAACATAATGCTTTTTAAGTTTTTTCCTATCATTTGTGAGCGAGGCGCTAACACCGCTTCAAACAGGATGCTACCACTCGATTCAGGGATTTGAGCAGTCTCAGAGCTATCTGTTAATATTTGTAATATCTTCTGGAGTGATGGATTAGAAAAGTCTTCCGGGCGTCCTTCAAGCAATAAAACATCCGACGATTGAAAAACGTGAATTGGCGAGGGCGGCATCATAATCTTTGATCGACGCTTGACTGCGATCAGATTCAAATGAAAGCTCTCGCGGAGCTGGCTTTTATCCAATGGTACTCCGACCAGGGGAGACATCGGATTGACAATCGCCAGAGTAAGCCGCTCTCCTAATCGATATACCCCAGGTAGTCCTGATTCTGGCAACTGAATGCCTTCGAAATATTGACCGATAGAATTGGCTGGTAGAGTTTTTCTCCCGAAGATCACGATATACAGTGTGCCGGCTATGACGATGGGGATCCCCAATGGAGCAAAATCCAAAAGTCCAAAACCCTGCAGTCCGCGATCTCTCAACAGACTGTTCACGATAATATTCATGGTCGTCAACAGAGTCGCCGTGCCGCCAAGAATTGTCCCGAATGCAAGCGGGATGAGCAGCTTGGATGGCTTGACTTTCGACTTCTCAGAAGCCCCCATCACTGCCGGAAGTAACACGGAAGCGGCTGCGATATTATTCATGAATAAAGACAGAAGAGCACCTGAGAGGATCACCACAGTCGTAAGGCGTTTTTCTGTTGAGCCTGCAATCCGGATCAGGAACCAGCCAATTTTTTCGGTAACCCCAGTCCGCCGCAGCCCCTCAGCCATGATAAAAATGCCGATTAGTGTAAATATAGCCGACCGACTGAAGCCGGAGAATGTCTCCTGAGGGGTCAAGATTTGTGCAATCCCCAGAGAGAGAGCAACGCTGATAGCGATCAGATCGGGCCTGATACGATCGCTGAGGAATAAAATAATTGAAACGATCAGAATGCCTAATGTGATAATTAAAGAAATATTCATTAAGTAACTAATCAACTCATCAATCGTCAGATGTCTATAATGCCCAACAGCGTTGCCAATAAAACCGGGTCAATATCCAACTCTGGAATTTCCTGGACTTGATATTGCTGGTCCTGATCGGTCCGCTCTCGCAAGGCTTTCCACAACACCTGGCGTTCCTCCGCTGGGACGATCAGATCATTAATTGACCGGGCTTCCAGCAAATATTCTCCGGTTGTATAAAAAAATGTAATTCTGCGCCAGGAGCCAGCCGGGATAGGTTTTACCAATCGGATGAGCGGCCCAATTTGGATTTTATAATATTCCCGCTGCGCGTGCGGATGGTCTGGCTCGTCGTGAAGCAATTCCAGCCGGGTGGTTAATTCATGCCCCATTACTGGAGCCAGGTATTCGATCCGCTGTTTCTGCTCGCCAAAAGCAGCGGTTTGATAAAAAGCCAGGAAATCCACCGCAACCACTTTCGGAGCTGATCGAAAGGGAATTCGATACCAGCCCAGCAAGCGCGCAATTTCCAGATCGCGTGGGTCGTTGATGACTGCAACCAGGATCAGGGATGAAGAATTGGGATATGGATCGTCCATTATGTGGGGCATTATACTAACTGAACAGGATTTTTATATCTTCGATCGTCAACTCCTTAAGAAGGAGCTTTCTGTAGTAATGATCTGATCGACCAGATTGCGTTTGCGTTCTTGCAGTAAGAGGATCTTTTCTTCCACCGAATCGCGCGTGATCAATTTAAACACAAAAACTGGCTTTTCTTGTCCAATCCGATGAGTGCGATCCGAAGCCTGCATTTCAACTGCCGGGTTCCACCAGGGGTCAATATGAATGACATAATCGGCTGCAGTCAGGTTAAGCCCCAGACCGCCCGCTTTCAAGCTGATTAAGAAGAACGGAATGCTCAGGTCGCTTTGGAACGCGTCTACTTGATCCTGGCGAGCCTGAGTTTGCCCGTCCAGGTAGCTGTATGGATAACCCTTCTCGTCGACTGCACCTCGGACCAGGTTGAGCATCTGTACAAATTGAGAAAATATCAAAACCTTATGGTCTTCGGCTTTGAGCGTCTCTAATGTTTCAATTAAGAACTCAAATTTTCCGGAGGTCCCGCTGTATTTTTCATCCACCAGCTTAGGATGGTTCGAGATTTGACGCAGCCGCAGCAGCCCTTCAGAAAATCTTCATCCGGCTCTCGTTTAATCCCTGTGTATCCACCATACCCATTAATATGCTGCGGTAAAGATCACGTGTTTTGTTATACTGCTTGCGTTGCGAAGGCTCCATATCACAATATAAGATACGTTCAGTTCTTGGTGGAAGCTCTGGAGCGACCTGGTCTTTTGTGCGCCGCATGATGAATGGGAATACGATTCTTCTCAATTTCTGGGCTGACTGTTCGTCTCGCTTTTTTTCAATCGGTAATCCGAATTCATTGCGGAAGTATTTGAGATTTCCCAATAATCCAGGGTTTAAGAAGTTGAACTGCGACCAGAGCTCGGATATGGAATTTTCAATGGGTGTGCCGGTCAGCACCAATCGATGTCTGGATTGCAGTAAATGAGCAGCACGGGCTGTCTGAGAGAGTGGATTTTTAATCGACTGCGACTCGTCCAGGATCGCGTAATAAAACTCATAGCCGTGCAGCAACTGAATATCACGCAGCATCACACCATAAGTGGTGATCACCAGATCTTTGCTGTTGAAAGTCTCTAAATCCTTAACCCGGTCAGATTCGAAAAACTCAAAAATCTTTAGTTCCGGCGTGAAACGAGCAGAATTCTCGCTGCCAGTTGACCAATAGCGAGCGCGGCACAACCAACAAACTTGCCGGAAGCATCGGAGCTGGATCTGTTTCTTGATGATATAGGGATTGCAGGAACACAAGCGTTTGAATGGTCTTACCCAGACCCATATCATCCGCTAGACAGCCACCGAATTCATATTCATGCAGGAAGTGCAGCCAGTCGAACCCCGCTTTTTGATACGGGCGAAGCTCGCCGATAAAACTATCTGGAATATTGATCGGTGCAATTCCTTTGAATTGGCTGTTCAGCATATTACGCATATGATTCCTGCGGTTTTCGAACTCCAGATCAAGTTCTGTCCGATCTGCGTCTGCTATAGCCTGATCAATCAATGTGAGATGGTGTTTCGAGAAGCGCAGTCTATCTTCTTGCAGGTTGCCCACTGCGAATAAATGCCGGTATCGATCCAGCCATTCTTCGGGTATTTCACCAATCGATCCATCCGATAGTTTGACGTAGCGTTCGTGTTTGCGAACCAACCGACGCATCTCTTCCATCGGCACTTCAAGATCGCCGAAACTGATCACCGTTTGCACATCAAACCAGTCTATTCCCGAGGAAACTCGGAAGGAGATCGAAGGGGTATTGCGATTGACACGTGCGGTTTTCAGTTTTTCCTCACCGTAGATTTCAAACCCCTCTTTTGCAAGGCGCGGCAGGACGTTCAAGAGAAAATCAATCGGGTGTGTTCGAGCACGCAGGCGGAAATGCCCGGATTTTGCTGGCAAAGGCGCTCGTTTCAGGCCAAAACCACTCGATGACAACAGATCGTGAAATCCCTGTTCCTTATCCGGTTTTCTTTTGATCCTCGCCAAGGTGAACGTCCCCGGTTTTTGACGCAGGCTTTGGGCTGGTAGGTCTGAGCGGTATGGGGCTTCGATATCCTGATATAAAAAGCGTAGCTGGAACAATAATTCGCCATTCAGCTCATTCAAATAAAGCCGGGGGATGGGATCGGCGTCTATTTCTTCCCAGGATATTGCATTTCCGCCCAGGGGAATCTGACGGGCTAAATCAAGCAGATATTGATCGGAAAAATCGGTTGCCTGCTCGGCCGGGATAATCAACTTTTTCGATTGGTGAAAATTCTTGAAGATGTCTAGGCTGGAGGGATGGTTCAGTTCAAATAACAAATCCTTGCTCATTATCCAGGTTGGGTCAGCAAGGATCACCTGGATATCTGTAATATCGATCTCTCTGACCTGATGCTGAATGGTCAGCAGAGGGTATATCTGCAAACCGGAATCGTCCCTGTCGATGGTCAATTGGATTTCTGCTGCATCGGGAGCGAGCTCGACCGATCTGAGAATGGGAAAATCGCTTGAGCCTAAAAAGACCATTCCCTTTGCGTTTCGGATCAGTGGCAGGATATCATCCAGAGGATAACCAGAAGACGATCCAGAAATGCGCCGCCTTTCCTGCATGAGATTCGCAAGCCGGACGGCTTCCGGGCTGCTATTCTGACAAGCCTCCGCATCGAGAGGTTGGTATGGGAATCGCAACCGGGGGATTGTTTCTGGATGGGACTGAAAAAAGGACTGCCATTGGTTAGGGACACCTGCTTCTTGCGGAGTTCCCTTGAGCGCCGCATTAATCGGCAGGATTAATGGGACGATCCGCCATGTTAGCGAGCCGGTAGCAGGGTCTTTTTGCAGACTAAAAAAAAGGGAATATCCAGGTTGCTGAGTTTTGGGGTTCCTGCCATTGGTAGAAAGTACGATCTGTTCGATTTGTTTTTGCCAAATGGGTGGGATATTCTCGATTAATTTCTCCCGGATAGCCAGCCAGGCTGCTACGTCGTGTTCACAAATCAACCCACGCGAAGCATGGCTGCAGCTACATTTCAAAAAAAGATGGTAATTACCCGGGTCGGCGTTTGAGTTATTGCGGAAACTGGTTCGAATCAGACCGGAGTAGTTCTTTTCAATTTTGAATTGAACGTGATAGTGACGCTTATCATGGACCGTACATTTTGCGCTAAGATCGGAAAGCTCAATGACTCGAGCCAGACCTTTTTGGAAAAGCTCTGAACCCAGTTGTAATATTTCAGAGTTGACCGATTGGATTAATCGTTCTTCGCTGAGTGTCTCCAGGTCGATTTTATGCATTAGTCAGGTAGGTGAACCTCCAGAGGGAGCCGGAAAACTTTTCCAGCTCCCTCTGGAAATCATTATTCGAAATGTGCTATTGCAACTCGCTTATTTCTATCAGCGAAGCAGGCCGACGTCATGATTGAATTCGGTGATCAGTTCATCAATCTGATCAACCTGTGATTGGTATTCACTCCAATAGGTCCGATCATACCATTGAGCCAGGATCTCCTCATAGGTCTTACCCTGCTGCTCAACCCAGGTAAAATACTTCAGGTTGTGCACTCGCCGTCGATCCTGATAATTCAGCTCAACCAGATTGTCAGTTGATTGGCCATGTAGATAACGGGCGAAGTCGGCTGCTGCGTCCAACTCGCTATATTCACCGAATTCAGCATGCATCTCCTTCAGGCGGCTGCCGTAAAGCTCCATAGAATCCGTTAACACGGTTAGGACAATATCATTTTCGCCTAGTTCATAATACTTGGCAAACTTGATCGCCGACAGCATGTTGGAGATGCCTGAAAAACCCAGCAGATCCAGGTTGTTGATCATGGCGTCCGGCACGCCTTTCTTATTCAAATATGCACGGCCAGCCGGTTCATTGAATAAACGCGAGAGGTTGACGACAGCGTTGTCGTCGATCGCGACGACGATATCGGTATTCTTTGCATTATGGATCCAGGGTACATGCTTGTCGCCGATACCTTCGATGCGGTGGGCGCCATAACCATTTTCGAGCAATGTGGGGCATTGTAAGGCTTCACTGGCAATGATTTTGCTAGATGGGAACAATTCTTTCATGTAATCGCCGCTGGCAATCGTACCGGCTGAACCGGTTGCAGATGCCATGCCGCGATATTCGTCTTTCGGTCCCATTGTCATCTTTAAGACTTCTTCCATCGCGTGACCCGTGATCTCGTAGTGCCACAGAGCGTTGCCCAACTCATCAAATTGATTAAAGATCATCAGGTCTTGACCCGACTTGCGCAATTCCCAGCACTTATCGAAGATCTCTTTGACGTTTGATTCTGATCCGGGTGTGGCGATCACTTCTCCGGCGATTTTCGACAGCCACTCAAAACGTTCTCGGCTCATTCCTTCGGGCAGGATCGCGATCGATTCACATGCCAACAGGGAGGAATCATAAGCGCCGCCGCGGCAGTAGTTGCCAGTGGAAGGCCAGACAGCTTTTTGGGTTGTCGGATCGAATTGGCCGGTGACCAGGCGCGGGACCAGGCAGCCGAATGCAGCCCCCACTTTATGAGCGCCGGTTGGAAACCACTTGCCCACCAGCACAATGATTCGGGCTGGCGTCCCGGTAAGGCTGGAAGGAAGTTCCATATAGTTGACTTTCCCGAATCCACCTCCCTGGGCTATCGGTTCATTTTTCCATGTAATCCGGAATAAGTTCAGCGGATTGACATCCCATAATCCGACAGCAGCCAGTTTTTGTTTGATTTCTGCTGGGATCAGATCGGGTTTTTTCATCTGCGCGAATGTCGGGATGATAATGTTTCGCTCACGCACGCGCTGAATAGCGCGCTCTCGCCGTGCTTTATCAATCGTAAGATCTATAGTAGCCAAAATACTCTCTCCTGATTTCGAAAAATGTTCTCTAACCTTCCGGTAATGCACCAATCAGTTAGATTATGGATGATTCAATCGTAATGACTCTGGATCGTCTCGTACGATATACAAGGGCCGGCCTCGGACTTCATCATATAATCGACCAAGATATTCGCCCAGGATGCCGAGCGAGATCAATTGCACGCCTCCGAGAAACAGCACAGCGATCAGGGTGGTTGCTTGACCAAAGAATGCCTGTTCTCCGGCCAGTCGTAAAGCGATCACAACCGGGATCGCCAAGATGCTGATCCCCGCTGAAAAGAAACCGATATAGGTTGCGATTTGCAGCGGCAAATAGGAAAAGCCGGTAATTGCATCGCTAGCGAACTTGATCATTTTGCGTAAAGGGTATTTGGTCGCTCCGGCGAAACGAGCACGACGCCTGTACGGCACCCCTGTTTGACGGAAACCCACCCATACTGACATACCTCGCAAAAAGCGATGCCGTTCGCGCATTTGGTTGATGACATTTACCACCTTGCGATCCATTAATCGAAAATCGCCGGTATCTAACGGGATATCCACATCGGTGATGCGGTAAATCAAGCGGTAAAAAAGGGATGCAGTGAAAAGCTTGAACCAGGTTTCTCCTTCGCGTTCCGTTCGGACGGCATAAACCACTTCATAGCCCTCTCGCCATTTCGCGATCATATCAATGATCACTTCGGGAGGGTCCTGCAAATCGGAGTCAATGATCACGACTGCTTCACCACGGCTGTAATCTAACCCGGCTGTGACTGCCAATTGATGGCCAAAATTACGGGCAAAGATAACCGGGCGGATGTGATCATCTTCTTGTCCGATCTGCTGCATAATTTGGGCAGTCTGATCTTGCGAGCCGTCATCTATCAGAACAAGCTCCCAGCTTTCGCCTGTCTGCGCCATGCTCTCTTTAACTCGCCGGTAAAACTCGGGCAGGGTGGCCTCTTCGTTAAATAAAGGGGCAACGACGGAAATCGTAGGTGTCATATATCCTCAAGAAAAATGGTAATGTCTGTGCCTCAGCTCTTTAGCAAATTTCGAACTGCATCTAGCTTGGGTTCGATGATCGGGGCTGGTTGCACAGCTTGCATGGCTGCTTTTACATCCTTTAACCCACTGCCTGTGTTCAACACCATCACCGGATCGGATGACAGCACGAATCCACGCTGAACTGCTGAGACCAGTCCTGCATAAGCGGTCGCTCCAGCTGGTTCTGCGAAGATACCAGCCTTGCCCAGCGTTGCGATGGCGGCCAGAATTTGATCGTCGTTGACCAACAGATATCGCCCATTTGTCTGGGTTGCAGCTCGCACTGCCCGCACTCCATCCCTGGGGAGGTCTACCGAAATACTATCCGCGATCGTTTTCGCCTGCACAGGTGTGATCTTCTCGACCCCGGCGAAGAAAGCGTTCGCAATCGCTGCCGATCCTTCCGCCTGGATCCCGAAAATCTGGGGGATCCCATCAATCCATCCAAGTTCCAGCAGGTCCTTGAAGCCCTTGTGAATCCCAGAGATGATATTGCCATCGCCAACAGACACAAATAGTTTCAGTGCGGCAAGCGGAAAATCGAGATGAGTGTTGCGATACCAATCCCAGATTTCCAGCGCGGCAGTTTTCTTCCCTTCGGCGGTGAAGGGGTTAAAGCCAGTGTTGCGGCAGTACCAATGAAATTCTTCCGCTGCCTGGATGGTGAGATCGAAGGCGTCGTCATAAGTTCCATCAACCAGGATAACTTTCGCCCCAAAGACTAAAAGCTGGGCGACCTTGGCTGGCGGGGCGCTGCGCGGCGCAAAAATGACCGCTTTTTGGCCCACCGCAGCGGACATGCCAGCCAATGCTGCGCCGGCGTTGCCGGTGGAAGCAGTGACCACAACCTCTGCTTTGATTTCGTATGCCCGAGCAACCACCACCGCGCTGGCGCGATCCTTGAACGAGGCAGTCGGATTACGGCTTTCATCCTTCAGCCATAGCTTTTCAAGTTTAAGTTCTCTCGCCAGGAGAGGCGGAGCAAGGACGGGTGTCCATCCTGCCAGTCTAAGCGGTGTGCCCAGGCCTCCCGGGTCCGTGACGGGTAAAAGCGGCAGGTAGCGCCATAGCGAACTTTCTCCGCCAAGTGGTAAACCAGCTGGCCCCAGTGTTTTGCGGATATAGGGAATGTCGATCTGGATGTTGAGATTTCCCACCGTCTTTCGGGCAGGTGTAGGTGACTTGTGTGGGCTGATATTCCGCTCCACAAAGGGAGCATTGATAACCAATGAAGCGTCCCATTTTAAAGGCCTCGTTCTCCTCGAACGTATGGAGTTCCCAGGGCAGCCGGTGCTCCTAGGCGTTTGCGAATCGCTTCCCGTGAGCCGATCACCAACACGATGATGGTGAATGCATATGGGAGCATTTGCAAGAAGAATCCCCAATAGGGGTTATAGTAAAACGGATTGGCAAACCCAAACAACATGGTAGGTCCTTGAATATCCAGGATCAATCGCCGCAGCGCTCCAAATGTGTATGAACCAATGGCTGCGCGGATAGGATCCCATTGAGCGAAGATCACCAAGCCCACTGCAATCCATCCCTGCCCGGCGGTGGTTAGCTCGCTGAACCAGCCCGGCGCAACTGCCAGGCTGATGGTTGCTCCGCCAAGACCTGCTAATAATCCTCCCACAAAGACATAAAAGTAGCGCAAACGGAAGACATTGATCCCCAGGGCGTCCGCGGCAGCTGGATATTCGCCCACCGCGCGCAGGTGCATCCCAGGACGAGTTTTATAAATGTAAAACCAGGTGAGGGGAATCAGCAGATAGCCGACGTAAACCAGGACACTGTGATCGGTAAAGAAAACTGGACCTAAAAATGGGATCAGACTCAAGATAGGGATCGTGAATTTTGGCAGCAGCGAAACCGTTCCAGCGCTGCTCAAACCTTCACCCAGCACAAGGCTAATGCCGGTACCTAAGAAGGTCAGCGCCAAACCGCTGACCACTTGATCAGCATGCAAGGTGATGGTAATAAAGGCATGGATTTGGCTCAACAACCCGGCAACGAGCATGGCGATGATCACACCCAACCAGGGATTCCCGGTCGCAATCGCGACGCTGAACGCGCTCATCGCGCCAATCAGCATCATCCCTTCCACGCCGAGATTCAGAACTCCAGACCGCTCGGCAAATAACTCGCCAATGGTTGCAAACAGCAGCACTGTCCCACTGGCTACCCCGGCCTGCAAAATAATGATGATTGCATCCATGCTCAAGCCTCCTCGGGGATACGCTCGATGCGGATCCGGTAGCGCAACAGGAAATCGCTTGCGATCAAGCATACTAAAATGATCCCCTGGATCATTTTAGGCACTCCGGAGGGTTGGATTTCCCGCCCTGCCAGGATCAAAGCTCCAAATAGGATCGATACCACCACCACCGCAAAAGGATTCAGCTTGGCCAGCCAGGCAATGATGATCCCGGTAAAGCCATATCCCGGCGAGATAGCGGATTGCAGCCGGTGGACAACTCCGGTGATCTCGGACACGCCTGCCAGTCCGGCTAATGCGCCCGATAGCATCATGACCAGGATGGTATTTCGGGTGATATTGATCCCGGCATAACGGGCGGCACGTGGGTTATCCCCGATTAATCGAATTTCATAACCCCAGCGGCTGCGATAGATGATCAGCCAAACCACGACAGACATCACCAAACCGACGATCAAACCTGCGTGGGTTGTCAATCCGCGCAGCGCCGGGATCTGGCTCCCGAAATCTGTAAGGCGAGGCAGCCAGGCGTTTTTGGGGAACATTGGGCTCATTTGGAAACCGCCTTCTGTCCAAACGGCAAAGATGAAATAATTGATCAAGGATAAGGCGATGTAGTTCATCATCAAGGTTGTGATGATTTCGTTCACATTTAATTTGGCCTTGAGATACCCTGGTATAAACCCCCATAAGGCTCCAGCCAGAGCTGCCTGCTATCATTGTAGTCAGGAAGAAGAGCCAGGCCAGGCGCCTCGGGCGGCAGGATTGGGATCAATATCACTGCGCTGGCTCCAAATGCACCCAGGAAGAATTGACCTTCCGCCCCAATATTCCACAAGCGCATTCTGAATGCAACCGAACAGGCAAGACCAACCAGAATGAGCGGCGTCGCTTTGACAATCGTGTCGGAGAACACTCCCAGATCGCCGAAAGAGGCATTCGCGATGTGAACATAGGATCGCCATGGGTCTCCTCCAGCCAGCGCAATGACGATCCCCCCTAAGAATAACGCTATGACAATCGCGCCGAGTGAAACCGCAAAAGGATACCAGCGCGGCGGTTCATTCAGCCTGGGTTCCATACGGATTCGATAGGGGAGTAAGACGACGTGCTCTAGAAGGCGGGGATGTCATGTTAGCCATTGACTGCTGCTCCTTGTTTTTCTATTCGTTCGAGGGGAGTGCCAGTCATCATCAGGCCAAGCGTTTCAGATCCGGTTTAACATTTCGCCCATAATGCGACCCTCATAGATAACCACAATCCGGTCACTTAAGCTCATCAATTCTTCCAGCTCTTCAGAGATCAGCAGGATAGCTGAGCCAGCTTCGCGTTGGGTTAAGAGCAACCTTCTGAACACCTTCGATAGCACCCACATCCAGTCCACGCGTCGGTTGGACCGCCAGCATAAAGGCAGGATTGCCAGAAATCTCCCGCGCCAGGATGACACGCTGAAGGTTTCCACCGGAAAGCAACCGGACCGGTGTTTCGACATTGGGGACGATGATATCGTAAGCGTCTTTTAACTCTTTCGCAAATCGGGTGGCAGTTTGCATATCAATCATCCAACCTCGTCCGATCGGCGCCTGGCGATATTTCTTCATGATGACATTATCAGTGACGCTCAAGTTGGGAGAAGAGCCAACATGGGTGCGATCCTCTGGAACGTAAGCCAAGCCCTTTCTGGATGCCAAATAATGCAGATTGGTTGCAAATCGTCTCCCCATTCAGCTTCACACAACCCTGGGAGCATTTACGCAGCCCGCTCACCACTTGAGCCAACTCGCTCTGACCATTCCCAGCCACGCCCGCCAACCCAACGATTTCCCCTGCTCGGACGTCCAAAGAGACGCCTCGTAAAGCCGGGAGTCCTTTATCGTTTTCGGCAAAGATGTCTTGAATGCTCAGGATCACTTCGCCCGGTTTTTGTTCTTTTTTATCGAGATGGAAGATCACTTCACGCCCCACCATCTGGCGGGCAAGCTCATCCTTAGTAACACCACGCGCAGGCAAACCTCCAGCTGTCATGCGCCCCTTGCGCAGCACGGTCACTCGGTCTGCGATGGTCATCACTTCCTGCAGTTTGTGGCTGATGAAGATGACAGATTTACCTTCCGTTACCATAGTCCTTAATGTGGCGATCAGCCCTTCAATTTCCTGTGGGGCGAGCACTGCAGTGGGCTCATCCATAATCAACACTTCTGCGCCACGATAAAGCATCTTGAGGATTTCGACGCGCTGCTGCTCGCCGACCGAAAGTTGCCAGATTTTGGCGGTTGGATCGACTTTCAACCCAAATCTTTCGCCCAGATCCGCGATGATATCATCATAACGCGGCAGGCTCATGATAAAGCGTGGATCATCCAAACCCAATAAGATGTTTTCGGTCACTGTTTGAGTGGGGACGAGCATGAAGTGCTGGTGGATCATCCCTATCCCGGCTTGGATCGCATGACGTGGGGAAGCCAGGTTGACATGCTGTCCATTTACCAGGATCGTACCCGCATCTGGTTTATACATCCCCGCCAGGATATTCATGAGTGTGCTCTTACCGGCGCCGTTCTCGCCTAACAGTGCGTGGATCTCACCGCGCTGCAAGTTGAAATCAACGTGGTCGTTTGCCAGCACCCCGGGGAAACGTTTTACGATAGCCCGCATTTCGATTACGGGTGTTGTCGAGTTGGAAGGTTGCATACGATCGTCAGCTTGGGCGGCCATGATACTCCCATTCATTCTTTCCGTTTCAGACCTCCGAGGTCTCAAAGACCTCGGAGGTCTTATTTCGCATCGCAGATTACCTCAGTTTGAAAAACCAGGTATCAGGCTTTGGTGATCCGGTTACATATTACTGCTTGGGCAGCTCAGCGGTAATGCCTTCAGCCCACCAGTACATACAGAACTTGCATTCCAAACCGGGCGCTCCGGGTGGGAATTGATCCAGGTCCGCCTGCACCATCTTCTCGCCCGCCGGGATCATTACCTTGCCTTGGTTGTCGTTGATTGGGCCAGAGAACACGTCGAAGCGGGTGAATTCACCTTTCATCATCTTTGTCCAAGGTTTCTTTCACCATCGCAACCACTTCGGGTGGAAGCTCTTGCACGCCCTTGGTCAACTGCTGGCCTTCCATGAAGCCATACAGACCCAGACCGCCGGTGTCCGCATCGAAGTAATCCCAGCCTACTTTGTAGGTTTTGTCAATCAGTCCTTTTGCTACGTTGGCATAGACCGGACCCCAATTCCAATAGGGTGCTGTCAGGCAGCGCTCGACTTTGCAGGAACCCGACCAGTCATAGGTGATGCCCCATTTGCCTTTTTCCTGGGCGACATCGGCCACAGCGGGTGTGTCTGCGCCGGTGAAGACCACCTGCGCGCCAGCGTCAAACAACGAAGCAGCTGCTTCCTTCTCTATGACTGGGTCGTGCCAGGTGTTGATCCAGCGCACGTCCATAGTGCATTCCGGGCAAGTTTTCTTCATGCCGAGAGCGATCGCATTCCCGAGGCGGATTTCTTCAGGAATGGGGAAGGTTGCCATATAGCCTAATTTTGGATTTCCATCCATCTTGGCGCGCGCGCCGGCAAGCATGCCGGCCAGGTATTTCATGCTTTCCATTGCGCCAAACAGGTTGCCAAAGTTAGTAGTGTTCGACTTGTAGCCGCTGATATGGATGAAATAGGATTCAGGGAATTCGCTAGCCACGATTTCCATCGGGTCCATGAAACCAAAGGATGTGCCGAAGATCAAGGTAAATCCCTTGCGGGCCAGGCTGCGGAAGACTTGTTCCGAGTCGGCGCCTTCAGGCACGTTCTCGATGTAAGCGGTATGAACGTTTGGGACGTTCTTTTGAACGTATTCCAAACCTTCGTAGTGCGCTTGCGACCAGCCACCGTCATCATGCGGCCCGATCAGTACCATGGCGATATTAAACTTACCATCCTGAATATCAGGAATCTGGAAGCCGCCTACTTCTGCCGGTGCTGCAGTTGGTTCAACCTTGGGGGCTTCGGTTTGCACTGGCTGAGCCGGGGGGGATTGGCGCCTTGTCCGCAGGCGGAAATCGCCAATGCAACGATCGCTAAAATGCTGAACAGTCGCCAAAGGGTTTTTGTTTGCATACTACTCCTCCATCTACTAATTGTCTGAAATTTTTTTTTACGGTTATCCTTCATATAACAAAAGGATGGGATCAAATTCTATCGCGGTGTTTAATAGTCGTCGCTTCGCCTCCTTTCTGCTGGTGATTGAAGCAATTCAATTGACACCGGCGGCCGGATCCGCTTGAAGATCGGATCACCTAATATTCGCATACCACTAGATTTCCAGTTCTTTATATCGATACCAGACCATCCTTTAAGCATACAACGAGAATGCTCATCCGTCTATGGTTTTTCTTCCCTATTATTTCAGGCTATTTGACATGAAAAAATGTCTTAGCCTGCTGCAGGTCAGAACAAAAAGCGGATCGCTCAGGCACTTCCAGTTTGTTCAAAAGATTCTCCAGCAGGTTCTCCAGCCATCATCAGTCCTATTCGATCAACACTGGCGTTCTGCCGATCGAGGATACCCATGATCTTCCCTTCAAAAATCACTGCAACCCGATCGGATAATGTGCGAATTTCATCCAGGTCTTCTGAGATGAGCAAGATGGCGGTACCATTCTGACGCTCTTCTAAAAGGCGCTTATGGATGTATTCTGTTGCTCCAATATCCACTCCCCGGGTAGGTTGGGCTGCAATCAGGATTTTTGGCAGGCGCGAAAGCTCACGCGCCAGGATCAGTTTTTGGATATTACCGCCAGACAAGTTCTTAATCGGAGTATCCAGGTCAGGTGTTTTTACCGAGAATTGATCGATTAATGTCTGGGCATGTTCGGCCATTTTCTTTAAATTCAGAAAGATACCATTTGTGAATTCCGGCGCGGCGTGCTCGTGTAGGAATACATTCTCTTCGACCGAAAAATCTCGAATAGCGCCGTCTTGCATTCTTTCTTCGGGAATATAGGCTAACCCGGCCGAGATGCGAGCTTTCAGTGAGGCTTAAGTCATATCCTGGCCATTAATAATCATCTCGCCGGAGAGTACTTTGCGCAATCCTGCCAAGCACTGAGCTAGTTCGCGTTGCCCATTGCCAGAAACCCCTGCAAGCCCGATGATTTCACCAGAACGGATTTCCAAATTCACACCGCGCAAGCCCTCCGTCCCGCGATCTCCCATGGCGCGCAGGTTTTAATCTTCAGACAGCGTTTCTCCGGCCTTATGTGGCTGTGGAGTCAACGGTTTGACTTCTCTTCCAACCATCATACGAACCAATTCGTTTCGATCCACTTCACTGGTCTTTTTTGTGCCAATTACCTTGCCGTCGCGTAGCACAGTAACCCGATCGCTGATCGCCAGTACTTCATGCAGCTTATGGGAGATGAAGATCAAGGCGTGACCAATTCCGAGCATCTTTCTCAGGGTGGAGAATAAATCATCAACTTCTTGCGGTGTAAGTACTGCGGTTGGCTCATCTAAAATGATTAAACTGGCGCCGCGATAGAGGGCTTTTATGATCTCGACGCGCTGCTGTTCCCCGACTGAGAGCTGCCAGATGCAGGCGGTCGGATCCACTTTCAAACCGTAGGTCTCGCTCAGCTGCTGGATACGCGGGGCTACTTTTTCCAGGTCAAGCATTGGCTCGTGGCTGGAGCGCATCCCCAAGGCCACATTTTGGGCGACGGTCAGGGTTTGCACCAGCATAAAGTGCTGGTGGATCATCCCAATTCCGGCATGGATGGCGTCTGCCGGCGAGTGAAATGCCTGGGGCTGCTCATTAATCAGGATTTCGCCTTCATCAGGTCGGTATAGCCCGTATAACTGACGCATCAATGTGCTTTTCCCTGCTCCATTCTCGCCAAGCAAGGTAACGACTTCACCGGCTTTGACATCAAAGCTCACCCGATCGTTAGCTATTACGCCGGGAAATCTCTTCACGATATTTCGCATTTCGACTTTTTGGATCCATGGATTTCCAGATGTTTTAAGACTGGTTTCCGCTAACATGGTTTATCCTCTGTCCAAAACTTGAATTCGACATTGATCCGCGGGCAGAAAGGATCATGGGCGCGGTTTGCCCGCGCCCATGATTGCCGAAAAATTTTACGGTTCTACTTCGATCGTGCCGCTCTTAATGCCCTCGATCGCTTTGTCGCCGGCTGCTTTCACGTCGGCTGGCAGGCTGTAGCCTGGATTGTAGGCAATCATCAGGCCACCGTTGCTCAGTTGGAGTTTATATGCATCTCCACCCAGTTTTCCACTCTCGCGGTTCTTGATGATTTCTTTGATCATCCCTTTCCAGTCATAAACCTGGCTGGCGACTACCAGGGCGGGCGCCAATGAGGCTTGATCGGCTTGTGTGCCGAACCAGAGCACGTTCCCGGCTTCTTTCGCCGCGCCAATCGAACCGACAACGGACTGGGATGAACCAGTCAGCACATCTGCCCCTGCTGCGATGTGGGTCTTAGCGGCTTCGGTCATCAGAGCCACATCCGAGAACGAGCCAGTCCAAGTCTTCGAGACCTTAATGGCAGGATCGACCGAGGCGACGCCCTGGGTGAAACCATCGATGTAGGTCTTGGCATCGCCCACTTCCACTGGACCGGTCACACCGATCAATTTGTTTTTTGTTAGCAATGCAGCCAACACGCCATTGACATAACCGCCTTCCTCAGCCGCAGCAGTGTAGGCGTAGATATTGGGCATACCAAATGTGTTGACATCGGTGCCCCAAGCGAATGTGGTTTTCAGAAAATCGGGGGCGATTTCCTGAACGGAGGAGCCGTATTGCGATCCGTGGGCGATCACAATGTCGTAACCTTGGCTGGCGTAATCGCGAATAGCAGCCGCGGCATCCGGAACTTTGAACATATTCTCGGAATAGACGATCTCCATCGCAGTCTCGCCACCCATCTCCGCCTGGACAGCTTTCAATGCCGAGAACATCGATTGGCTGAAGGCCATGTCGGTGATCGAACTGGGCATGACGACTGCAACTCGCACTTTCTTTGCCTCGCTGCTGCTTGGAGCAGCGGCTGGTGCGCAGGCGCTCAACAATAGCATAACGATCAGCGCTACTTGCAACAAAATGAAAAACTTACGTTTGGTAATCATCTCTTTCTTTCTCCTCTTGGTTGTAGCATGAATGGTGTTAATTTTCGCCTCGTTCAAAAGGCTTATTTAAGGCAGCCGGTTGGCGGGTGCGATTGACAGCAATTGCCAGAGCGGCTATTGTCAGAAGGTATGGGAGCATGACCATCACATCCGATTCGATGTTCACACCCAAAACCTGCAACCAAAGTTGAAGCGCATTAACAGTACTGAATAACAGAGCTCCACCTAGGATGCCCAGAGGTCTCCATCCGCCGAAATAGACCAACGCCACAGCGATGAAGCCCTGCCCTGCGGTCAGATTTTCCTGGAATAGATTGACCAGCGATAGAGATAACGAGGCGCCGGCTAAACCAGCTAGCACTGAACCCAGGCAAACACTGAAATAGCGGATTTTTTCGACGCTCACGCCGAGAGTATCCGCAGCTGCCGGGTTTTGCCCGACCGATTTTATTTTCAGCCCGAGGGTGGTTTTATCCATCACCCACCACGCCACCGGCACTAATAAGAATGCTCCATAGACCAGTAAGCTTTGGTTGAATAAAATTTCACCAACCACTGGGATATTCCCAAGTACGGGAATTCGGAGAGGGGCAAAACCATCGATCGTCTTCACTGTTCCGATCATCGTTTTGAAGAGCAATGAAGATAAACCCAGGCCAAACATATAGAGCCCAATCCCGCTGATGCCTTGTTCCGCCTTCAGAGTGACGCTAATGAAGGACATCAACAAGCCCATCAATAAGCCAGCGACCATGGCTGCTAGCAGCCCCAGCCAAAGGTTGCCACTAATCATTGCCACGTAGAACCCGCTGAAGCCACCCACCAGCATAATACCATCCACGCCCAGGTTTACAACACCGGATGTTTGGGCGAAAGCCTCGCCGATGGAGGCATACAAATATGGTGTGGCAAGCCGGATTGCAGACGCCAATATTCCGATGAAAATGGAGGTGGATAAGAGTTCGCTCATATATTCACCTGGTGCGCCTGGATTGATTCACTCCTTTTTATTGCAGCCATCCTACGTCGAGCCGCCCATTGTTGAGATAAGTAGGTTGACCCGACGACGAAAAGCACGATCAATCCAAGGATGGCGTCCACCAGGGCAGATGGAACCTGCACCGCCCGCTGCATTTTGTCAGCGCCCACCAACAACCCACCGAAAAGTACCGAGGCAGGGATCAACCCGAGCGGGTGTAGCCCCCCAAACAGCGCAGCAACGATCCCGGAAAAACCATAACCGCTGGTAATTCCTTCTAATAAGCGGTGCTGCACGCCGATCACCTCGATTACCCCGGCCAACCCGGCAAAGCCGCCTGCCAGGGTGAGCGAAAGCGCTTGAAATACAGGCACGCTGATGCCGGCGTATCGAGAAGCATCCGGGTTCAGCCCGACGGCGCGGATGCGGTATCCGATGGTCGTACGCCACAAAAAGATGTATACCACAAATGCCAGTGCGATTGCAATGATGAGCCCGCTGTGAAGCAGCGTTTGTGGTACAAGGCGGGCCAGCCATACCTGCTCAGGCAGGCGTTCGCTCTGCGCCAAATAGGTCCCTGCGGTCACCCCAGCTGGATCAATCAGCGGACCGCGGATCAGCAGGTTCATTAACTGCAGCGCGATTGCGTTCATCATGACGGTGCTCAGGATTTCATTGACGTTAAAACGAGCTTTTAAAATTCCGGGTACAAATCCCCAGGCCGCGCCGGCCAAAAACCCAGCCAGGATAGTTGTCGGGATCAACAACCAGCCAGGCCAGGTTCGAAAAACCAATGCGAACCAAGTTCCCATCACTGCTCCCAGGATGATTTGTCCCTCAGCGCCAATATTGATTACGCTGGCTCGAAAGGCGATGCATATTCCCAGGCCTACCAGAAGGAGCGGTGTGGCTTTTACCAACGCCTGCGTCAGACCAGAAACACTGCCGAAAACTCCGACAATTAGCGCGGAGTATGCTTCGAGCGGGTTGGCGTTCAAAAAGAGCAGCATAACCGCTCCGGCTAATAAAGCTAGGATCACAGCCAATATAGGCAATGCGCTCCCATAGGCCAAGCGGATCAGACCGTTTTTGAGTTGGATGGTGAGAGACACTTTCTGTTTTATTTTCACCGAGCTGGCACCATCATTTTTTTGCATCTTCTAGATAGCCTCCAGGAGTGCGGTTTGTTCCCAGTCTCAATTATAAACAAGAATTATGAAAAGGTGGTTGGTCTAAATCAGAGACCAACCACCTTTGGACGAGATTAATCTTGCACGATCCAGGTCCCGTTCTTTCCATCCAGCGCTTCCGCGATGGATTCAGGCCGTGTCACCAGCGCTTTGCCGTTCGGATTGGCTTCCAGGAAGGCGATGACTGCTTCGATCTTTGGTCCCATGCTGCCAGATAGGAAATGACCTTCAGCATACAGTTTCTTTGCTTCGCTCAGGGTCATCCGGTCGAGCCATTTCTGATCCGGTTTATTGTAGTTGATGGCGACCTTATCCACCGCAGTGGAGATCAGGAAGAGATCTACCTTCAGATCTGCCGCCAACAGACTGCTGGCGCGATCTTTATCGATGACCGCGTACACGCCCTGCAGTTTTCCTTGCTCATCTTCGACAACCGGAATTCCGCCGCCGCCGACCGCGACTACGATGAAACCCGCGTCAATCAGGGTTTTAATCGCCTCGCGCTCGACGATTTTCTGTGGGATGGGAGATGCAATCATCCGTCTCCAACCTCGGCCGGCGTCTTCTTTCACCACCCAGCCTTCCTGTACGAAGACATCTGCTTTATCCTTTGTAGTGAAACCGCCGATGCCTTTGGTCGGGTTCTTAAAACCAGCATCATCACGATCAACCAACACCTGGGTGACGACAGCTGCAACTGAGCGCTGGATCGAGCGTTGCTTGAACTCATTATCCAATGCGCGGGCGATCATGTAACCGATCGCTCCTTGGGTATCTGCTCCAATCACATCCAATGGTGTGGAATGGACTTCTGGGGAAGCCAGCTCATTGCGGCGCAAGATGAAACCAACCTGGGGACCATTCCCGTGGGTAACGATCACATTCCAGCCGCGTTCGATCATATCCGCGATATGTTTGCAGGATTCTTCAACTGCGCTGACTTGAGAAGGGACATCCTCATGCTGTTTATCCAGGATGAGGGAATTGCCGCCGATGGCGACGACTGCAACTGGGTTAGCGTTCATAATCCACCTCTTAGCGCATTGTGAGGGCCATCACCGCTTTTTGGGCGTGCATGCGGTTTTCGGCTTCATCATAGACGACAGAATGCGGGCCATCCATCACGCCATCCGTGACTTCAACATTTCGGTCCGCGGGCAGCGGGTGCATGTAAATGGCATCCGGTTTTGCCAGAGCCATCTTGTGCTCGTCGGTAATCCAGTGGGCGTATTTCTTAATAATTTTAGCGCCCTCCTCAGGGTCAGGCGTATGCACCATTGCTCCCCAGGATTTCGCATAGACAATATCGGCGTCCTTAAAAGCGGCTTCCATATCGTCGGTTACATCGAAGCCAGCGCCGAATTTGCGCGCCTGCTCGCGGGCTTGATCCATGATCGCGGGCATTAACTTGAACTCCGGCGGGTGTGCCAGCACGACATCCAGCCCAAAGCGGGGCATCTGCAAGATTAGCGATTGTGGCACAGACATCGGCTTTTGATACGAAGCAGCGTATGCCCAGGAGACCACCATTTTCTTCCGACGCAAGTCGCGCCCTTTTTTCTCGACGATCGTCATCAGATCGGCCAGAATTTGGAAAGGGTGGTAGATGTCGCACTGCATGTTCAGGATCGGCACGCGCGAGGCTTTAGCGACATCATTCAAGTACTGATTCCCGATGCCCCAATCCACATGCCGGATGGCGATGCCGTCGAAATATCGCCCAAAAATCTCGCCGATTTCTTTGGGGGTATCGCCGTGTGAGATCTGGGTGGATTTGCTTTCAATGAAAGCGCCATGCCCACCCAATTGGGCCATGCCAGCCTCAAAAGAGCCGCGTGTGCGGGTGCTGGAAAAGAAAAACAGCATTGCCAGCACTTTATCACGTAGGTAGGCATGCGATTCGCCTAAAGCGCGCTTACGCTTCAGGTCGAAAGCGACATCCAGAACAGTTTCAACTTCTTCCTTGCTGAAATCCAGGTCGCTGATTAAATCACGGTTGCGAAGATCTGTTTGCATATTATCCTCTCACTCAGGCGCAGGAATTGCGCCCCTACAATAATCTATTCCATCTTGCCCAATACGAGCGCCAAGAGAGCCATACGCATCACCACGCCGTAGAAAGCCTCTTGCCAGTAGCGTGACCAATGGGTGATATCGACATCTGGAGGAATTTCATCCATGCGCGGTAGCGAGTGCAGCAAAATGGCATCCGATTTGGCCTTGTTGTAAAGCAAATCGCGGGTGATCTTGTAATTCGCCGGGGTCATCCCAACATCACCAGAACGCTCATCGCGCGACTTTGTATAATCGGGCTGAACGACTGGCTCTACCAGGATTACGTCTGCATCGCCGATAGCCTGCTCAACGTGCTCAACTTCTTTGTAGTTCAGGCTGTATTGCTGCAAATCAGCCTTGAATTCCTCGGTGTGAGACATTCCGGGTGGAGAGACAAAGGTGATCGGGCAATCGAACTGGGTGAGGGCATAGGCTAGGGAGTGCATGGTGCGCATGCGCATATCGCCCACGGCCAGCCATTTCAAACCATCGATCCGCCCTTTTTCTTTCCAGACAGTGTATAGATCGGTCAGGATTTGAGTAGGGTGTTCACCCCAACCGTCGCCGCCATTGATGATCGGAATAGATGCCCATTTTGCGGCTTCCTGGGGGGCGCCTTGCTGGAAGTGGCGCATCACGATCACATCACCGTAGAACTCCAGCATCTTCACTGTGTCTTTGATCAACTCCTGGTAGAAGTCGCCAGCGCGGGTCATCTTAGCGTCTGAGAAACCGGTCACATGACCACCCAGGCGGTGCATAGCGGACTCGTGCGCCAGGCGGGTGCGGGTGCTGGGTTGGTAAAAGGCGGTGACCAGGGTCTTTTCTGCCAACATGGTGCTATTCCGCCGGCTGCGAGCGATAGGCTCCAGCTCTTGAGCTACCTCAAGGACGCGAAAGAACTCATTTCTTTCAAAATCCTTGAGTGAAAGGATATCACGACCTGAAAAACTGCGCATTTCAAAACCTCCGAAAATTGTGTATTGATTTTAGCGGACGCCGCTAGGGTTTAAGCCGAAGCGTGCTGCTATGGTTGAAAAAATTTTGCTAACCGATCCGACGGACTACATGAAATCGGAAGTAGCCGGGTAGAAAATAGCTCAATGAATGGTCGATCGTCTGCCCATCCTTGGTGAACAAGTCTGCAATGAAGCATAGCAATACGTCGCCGCGTTGGATCCCTAATGCACGCGCAACCTGGGCGCTGGCAGTGACGGCGTTGATTTCAGTGCGGGATGATAAGACAGTGGATTCATATCGTTGAATCAGTAAATCCAAAACAGAACCCGTGAAACTATCTTCAAGTTCTCTCGGCGTCAGGATATTAACCGGTAGGATATCGATCAGATAGGCTACCGGTCGATTTTCAGCCATAATCACCGCGAGATATGCATCACCTCCTTACTTTCATCCAGTGATAAGATCTCTGTTTCATCTTCAATTGCCCTTCTGTGTTCGATATTGAGATCGCCCATCGTCACAGAAAGCCCAGATCGCAAAGCGATTCTTTCGATACTCTCTAGTATTTCCAGTCCACTGTCCAGCACGTGTGGGGGCAGATTGACATACGTGCCTGATCCCTGTCTGCGCCGGATGATGCCTTGCGTTTCAAAGGTACGCATGGCTTCGCGCAGAGTGGCTCTTGAGACAGACAATTGTTCAGCCAGGTTCGGCTCGGATGGTAATCGACCTCCCGGCGTGATTGTGGCGATAATCTGTCCGAGTTGGTCGTGTAGTCGATGAGAAACAGATGGATTGGTCATTGATTGATTTATCGCATTTCTAATACCTGGATCAGTTCTGGATGTTCTCGATTACCGGAATAAATTCGAACCGAGTCACGTCCACCAACCCGAGATCGGAAAGACGCAATTCGGGGATCACAACCAGGGCCATCAGGCTCAGTTGCATGTTGGGGTTGTGCATCTGACAGCCGCATTGGCGAAACCCCTCCAACACGGTCTCGGCTTGTTGGGCGACCTGATCCGCTCTCCGATTGGACATCAAGCCGGCGATCGGTAGGCTAACCTGTCCGATCTCCTTTCCTTCTAACACCACCATTTGTCCACCGCCGATCTGGGCTAATTGATTGGCTGCCACGGCCATGTTCGCTTCGTCTGTTCCCACCACGATCATATGATGGGAGTCATGGGCTACCGTGGATGCGATCGCGCAAGCTTTATTGAGCCCGAAGCCTTGTGCCAAACCGATCTGTACCCGACCAGTTCCTTTGTGTCGATCAATCACTGCGATCTTGGCGATGTCACGCTCTCGGTCTGCCCGGACAAATCCTGCCGTTACGGGCATTTCCAGGCGCAGGTGCTGCGTTGGCGCTTGGTTCTCGACCACACCGATCACATTTGCAACCACCCTGTCCGCGTTCGGGGCGGGTAGTTTGAAATCATCTGCGATTAAGGTTTTCCCCAGGTGAACTGATTGGATCGCCCACTGCGGATATTGAAAAGCTGGCATTTCGATCAGAAGCTGCTGGTTTCGGGCGATTACTTTGCCGCGGCAAATTACTTCCTCGACCTGAAATTCTGCCAGGTTGGAGACAAATAATATATCAGCAAAACGACCGGGAGCGATCATCCCAATCTCACGATCCAGGTTGAAATGCTCAGCGGCGTTGATGGTAGCCATCTGAATTGCGGTAATCGGCGCGATCCCATGCAAGATAGCCTGGCGCACAGCCCGGTCGACATGACCTTCGCAGACCAGGGTTTCGGAATGGGAATCATCGGTGCAGAGGATAAAATGGCGCGGGTCTAATTTCATTTCGGTGATTGCCCGCACGCCTTCAGCCACATCGCGCCAACCGGAACCGAAGCGCAGCATCACCTTCATTCCCTGCCGAACGCGGACGGCTGCATCCTCCATGCGTGTTCCTTCATGATCGTCCTCAGGACCTCCCGCAACATAGCCATGAAAGGGCAAGCCTAGATCAGGGGAGGCATAATGACCCCCGATGACTTTGTTTGCCTGGCGGGTTGAGCCCATCGCCGCATGTATCTTCTCGTCGCTATGAAAGACTGCAGGGAAATTCATCACTTCGCCTAGCCCGATCACACCTGGCCAATGGATCGCTTCGGATACTTCATCCGGTCCGATGCTGGCGCCGGGAGTTTCAAACCCCGGAGCAGATGGGACGCATGATGGAATTTGAACCCAGACATGGATCGGTTGTTGGGCCGCTTCATCCACCATCAGGCGCACGCCATCCAGTCCGAAGATGTTCGCAATTTCGTGCGGGTCGACAAACATCGCGGTAGTTCCGTGCGGAATGACTGCCCTTGTAAATTCAGTGACGGTCAGCATGCCTGATTCAATATGCATATGGGCATCCAGCAACCCTGGCGTGAGATATCTTCCGCCCGCATCCAGTATCTGGGTATCCATTCCGATGGTATGAGAGGCATCCGGGCCAACATAGGCAATACGATCGCCAGAAACAGCGATATCGATATTGGGGATGATCTCTCCTGATTGTACGCATACCCAGCGACCATTCCGTATGACCAGGTCGGCTGGTTGGCGCCCCATGGCGACATCCACCAGATTTCGGGTAAAAGATGATATTGTCTCAGTCATCCGCTCGTCTCCTGAGTTAATTTTTTCAATAAATAATTTAGTTCAGCAGCCGCATGGATGCTCGGTTGTGATGCTCGATAACCACCGGCAGGTCGATCGTGACCATCTCACCCTCTTTGACAATCAAATTTCCACCGACCACGGTGTAATTCGCTTGCTGCGGGGCGCAAAAAACGCTTGCAGCAACCGGGTCATGTAGTCCGCCGGCAAAGGATAATTGATCGGTGCGCAGAGCGAAGAAATCGGCGCATTTACCTGCTTCGAGCGATCCAATATCAGTTCTTCCCAGCACTTCTGCGCCCCCACGGGTCGCGATTTCCAACGCCTGGCGGGCAGTCATCAGCGGTGGGGCTGCATTTCCGGAAAGCGATGCGCCCTGCAGACCGGCTCGCAGCCGGGCTACCATCATCGCCTGGCGGACTTCTTCCAGCAGGTGTGAGCCATCATTGCTTGCGGACCCATCGACGCCCAGGCCGACATGCACGCCGTGATGTAGCATCTCCATAATGGGCGCAATTCCCGAAGCCAGTCGCATATTCGAGGTTGGGCAATGGGCAACGCCGCAAGATGTTTCGTGATATAACTCGATTTCTGCGCTGCTCACATGGACTGAATGGGCAAACCATACATCCGGCCCAATCCAGTTCACCTCCTCCATATATCCGACCGGACGAAATCCAAATTTCTGCTGGCAGAAGGCTTCTTCATCCTGGGTTTCAGCCAGATGGGTATGCAGATGAACCCCATACTCGCGCGCCAACGATGCGGACTGCCGCATCAGATCGCCCGTGACGCTGAAGGGAGAACAGGGCGCCAGCACGACCTAAGTCATTGAGCCTGGATTGGGATTATGGTAGGTTTCGATCAAACGCTGTAAATCTTGCAGAATTTGATCTTCTTCTTCCACAACGCTATCCGGGGGAAGCCCGCCTTTGCTCTCGCCCAGGCTCATTGAACCGCGTGATGCATGCAGCCGCAGGCCTACTTCTCGGGCAGCCAGAATTTCATCATCCAATTTGGATCCATTGGGGAAGAGATATAGATGATCAGAGGCAGTCGTGCAGCCAGATAAAGCCAATTCTGCCAGCGCAGTCTGGGTTGAAATCCGGATGTCTGCTGGGGTTAGTCGCGCCCAGATGGGGTAAAGTGTCTTGAGCCAGTTGAAAAGATTGGCGTTCTGAGCGGCTGGAACAGCTCTGGTAAGAGTTTGGTAGAAGTGATGGTGGGTGTTGATTAAGCCCGGCAGTACGATATGGCCGCTCAAATTCAGGATTTCGTCTGCGTTTTGGGGAAGATCGTTGCTTTGGCCAACTTGGGTAATCATCCCGTCTTGGATAAATAAACCACCATCTTCAATTTCTCGACGGTGGTCATCCATAGTAACAAGTATATCGGCATGGCAAATGAGAAGAGAAGTCATTGGCATTCCTTCAATATCCAGTTGAAAATGGATGGCTACTTGCGCACAACCTGTATAAACTGACTGGGCTTGTTTTCTAAAATTTGTCTGACAATCTAGATTTTATCAAAGATTTTCGGTTATGTCAATTGTCTGACAAATTATTTCGTGGGTTTTGAAAAAATTATTAGAATCTGTTTTAAGGAATTCCTAACCATTCTATTGAATACCCCTGATTGAGTCCTCATCCACGTCCGTGACGGGCGGCTACTACCTCAGCCATGATTGAAAGGGCGATCTCTTCTGGTTGGATCGAGCCTAAAGCCAAACCGATTGGGGTGTGCAATCGCTTAAATTGATTCTCCGGAATTCCTATCTCGCGCAAAGATTGCAAACGGTTCTCATGGGTTTTACGCGACCCAAGTACCCCGATATAGCGCGCCTGGCTGGCAAGCGCGACTTGTAGGGATGGGTTGTCCAACTTCTCATCATGACTGAGCACTGCTAGGTAGCAAGATTCGTCCAGATTAAGCTTTTTTAAGGTTTCGGCTGGCCATTCGACGACTAATTCGTCTGCATGGGGAAATCGCTCCCGGGTAGCAAAAGCTGCCCGGGCGTCGACCACAATGGTACGAAAGCCTAATGTTTTTGCCAACTGCACCAGAGGGATTGCGATATGCACCGCGCCAACCACGATCAGGCGTGCGGGAGGAGCGAAAACCTCGATGAACACAGGAGTCCGTCCTTCCAGTGTATCCAGCGCTGTCTGACATGCATC
The DNA here is from genome assembly GCA_963788145.1 of uncultured Chloroflexia bacterium. Taxonomy (GTDB): domain Bacteria; phylum Chloroflexota; class Anaerolineae; order Anaerolineales; family UBA4823; genus UTCFX2. The sequence continues at coordinate 308,533 of CAWBFQ010000003.1, forward strand.
CTGGCTTTGGAATTGAGCCTGTGCCAGCAATATCGTCTGTTGATTGACCAATTCTGAAATCCATGTCGCCTTCGAAAGAACCGTCAGGCCAAACAAGTAGATGTCGCCCGATCAATTCGCCATCCAACACGGTGACCTGTGCCACCATCTGGTTGTCCTGCAACGTTTTGCTGAGAAGCTCGAAGATTCGGTGTGAATCAGAAGAACCCAGCAATTCGATCAGTACCTGGATCGAACCACCGCAAGTCAGGCCTACATTCCAGGCATCTTCATCGCTCACCCCATAATTCAGCAGCCTGGGCTTGCCTCTGCGGAATACCTCTTGCGCTTGTTCATAAACTGCCGCCTCAACACAACCCCCGCTTACCGAGCCAATAATCTCCTCATGATCGGTCATCGCCATTTTTGAGCCCATTGGCCTTAAAGATGAACCGAGAACATCCACTACAGTTGCCAGCACAACCGGTTTGCTCGCCTCCAGCCAATGATTTATCTGCATCAATATATCACGCATCTTTTTTCTTCCTCAAGTCGTTAATGGTTCGCTTCGCCAGGCTGCTGGCCTGGATAATGTTGAATGGCGCCACTGAAATAGCCAAATTCAGAGACCCGTTCTGGCGGTTTGTCTTCAAAACCGGGATTGATTCCAACTCAGTTGCGATCACCAACCTGGCAGCGCCAGGTGAATATTCTAATTTATCCAGTCTGGAAGACAAATCGCCGATTATTGTAGCATCTCTTTTCCAGGATTGCCTTGCAACGTCGCGCTGAAGTGGATTCTGGTTCAAAACCAACGTTTGTTGAACACCGTATTCAATTTTTCGCTTCTGAGATTTGTAGGACGGAGAAGAAATGCAAGCATGATGCTCTTGATGTTTAGCACAATGAATAATCATATCAATTATGTGGCTACAAATATTATTTGATTTTGATGACAATACTTATATTCAATTGATGTATAATCATTTATTGAATATTGTCAGGATCGATTCTATGTCACCCATGATTCGCCGCCCATTTCAGTTGGAGTTCACATTGCTCGGTTTTCTGAGCGTCGGTCCATTACACGGCTATTCCCTGCATCAGCAACTCAGCAACCAGATCGGACTTGGGCGGGTCTGGCGGGTAAAGCAAAGCCAGCTTTATGCTCTTTTGGAAAAAATGGAAGGTGCAGGTTTTATCACCAGTGAGGTTCAATCACAGGAACCTTATCCGCCGCGCCGCATCTATTCAATGACCGATACCGGCCAGAAGGCATACCAGGATTGGGTATCTTCTCCGGTCCAACATCAGTACCTGGTCCGCCAGGTATTCCTGGCAAAACTGTTTTTTGGATTGCGCGAAGGCAAATCCAATGCGAATGAGCTGATAGCCGCTCAGCGCCAGGTGTGTCTTCAATGGCTGACGATTCAAATGGACTGTTCAGAAAAGGAAAATACTGAGAACATCTTTGGTGGCCTGGTAGATAAATATCGTATCTTAAAGATCCAAGCAATGTTGGAATGGTTGGATACTTGCCAGAAATTGCTGTCAGGATGATTGCTGATGCATGTCTGGAGAGAAACTTGAAAATCAGCGAACAGAATATTTTGAGCGGTGCAGTAAAGGCAATCACTCCTGTGGTTATCGATATAGAAGTTGTCATTAGGACTACCGAAGTCGAGGAAATTGTTTAGATCTTTACCGTATGAATCCATCTTGATGAGAATAATTGAGGAAAATATTGATGAAACGCTCGAAAGACTTATTGATTTGGATGCTGATGCTGTTGCTGATCAGCTCTGCCTGTACCGCTGCTCAACCAACCGCGCCAGCCCTAGTAGCCACCCAGGTTGTAGAAAAAACACCAGCGCCAACGCAACTGCCCGCCTCAATCGAACCAGCGGCCACCAAACCAGAGCCAGCAACTGAGATGCCTGTTGCCTCGGTCGAGCCTGTAGCCGCCCCGTTCATCGTCACCGACGCCCTTGGGCGTGAGGTAACCTTCCAGAAGTCTCCGCAACGCATTGCAGTCGCGGGTAAGGCGAATCTTCTGGTTGCCGATGCGCTCTATTTATTCCCAGAAGCTTTAGAACGCCTGGTCGTGTTAGGCAAAGGTTTTCAAGGAACCGGAAACTTCATCGAAGTCGTCGATCCAGCGTATGCTGAAAAAACCACACTGGAAAACGATACCGGTCCTGAACAGTATCGCGACAGCGAAACCAGATGTTGTCATCCTGAAAAGCTACCTGGCCGAAACGCTCGGCGCGCCGTTGGAACAAATCGGCATCCCCGTGATCTACGTTGATTTTGAAACCCCTGAGCAGTACCAACGTGACCTGCAAAGCCTCGGCCTGCTCTTCCAGGACGAAGCCCGCGCCCAAGAACTGGCTGAGTTTTATCGCTCAAACGTTGATGCGATCGCTAACAAAGTCGCCGGGTTGACGGATGAGCAAAAACCCAAGGTGCTGCTGCTCTATTACAGTGATAAGGATGGCGAAGTCGCTTTCAATGTCCCCCCGATGGGCTGGATCCAGACCATGATGGTCGAAACCGCTGGTGGAAATGCGATTTGGAAAGACGCTAACCTGGGCAAGGGTTGGACCAAAGTCACCCTGGAGCAGATTGCCGCCTGGGATGCAGACAAGATTTTCATCATCTCCTACTTCAAACCGATAAATGAAGTCCTGGAAGGGATCAAAGCCGACCCGCAGTGGCAGGAACTGCGTGCTTTCAAAGATGGGCAACTGTATGGATTTGCAAGCGACATGCTGAGTTGGGACCAGGCGGATCCACGCTGGATACTTGGCCAAATTTGGCTGGCAACCAAGATTCACCCGGACCTTTTCGCCGATCTGGATATCATGGCCGAAGCGAAATCATTCTTCACGAAATTTTATGGGCTGAGTGAAACAACTTATGCCGATAAAATCGTACCGCACTTCGCAGGAGATCTACCCTGAAATCCTCCGAGGCCAGCCCCGAAAAATATTCTAGCGTCTTTCCGATACCGAGCAGTAAGGCCTTGCTTGTCTTGGCTTTGCTGCTGGCTGTCATTATGGGGTTGTCATTGTTTTTTGGCCGCTATCCCACTCTCGGATTTCTCACTCCTGATCACCTGGCTGGCGATCAATTGGGGCAGAAATTGGTCTGGAATTTACGCCTGCCACGTTTGCTGACGGCCATGCTGCTGGGAATGTCCCTCGCAGCCGCAGGTGAAGTGTTCCAGATGCTCTTTGGCAATCCGCTGGTCGAGCCGGGCTTCCTGGGCGTCTCGCAGGGAGCGGCGTTTGGGGCTGCTTTCAGCATTATCTTTCTGAACAACAGCACCTGGCTGGTACAGTCCAGCGCTGCCCTTTTTGCCTTTGTTGGGTTGGGTGCTTCTTACATATTGGCGCGGTATGTCCGTTTTGGCGGTTGGGTGCTGCGTTTGATTTTGGCTGGTATAGCTGTTTCGGCCTTATTTTCCTCAGGGCTGGGGATATTGAAATATTTGGCTGACCCATTAAGCCAGTTGCCCGAAATCACCTTCTGGCTGCTAGGCGGGCTCTATAGCATTACCTGGTCCCAGTTGAAATCCATCCTGCCTGTTACCGTAATTGGCTTATATATCTTGTATCGAATGCGTTGGCGCTTGAATTTACTCTCCCTTGAAGATGAAACCGCTTTTTCGCTTGGCCTGGCGCCAGGACGTGAGCGGGCGCTCTTGCTGGTAGCCGCCACGGCTGCTACAGCCGCCGTGATTTCGGTCAGCGGGATGGTGGGATGGGTTGGTCTGATCATCCCCCATATCTCCCGCCGTTTGTTTGGGGCGAACGCCCGCATGGCATTGCCCGCCTCGATGCTGATTGGCGCGATTTTCACTATGCTGTGTGACAATCTAGCTCGCACGTTATTAGCAGGTGAGATACCCTTGGGCATCTTCACATCCCTGATTGGGGCTGCGATATTTATCCTGCTAATGATCACCCAGAATATTAAAGTGCAAAGATGAGTGTTGATCGCAATGCCTTGCTGGCTTTTCGCGATGTTTCATTTGGCTATGACCATCGCCGCCTCGCCCTCAGCCATCTTTCACTGGACATCCCTGCTGGCAGCGTGACGGCCATCCTTGGTCCAAATGGCGCTGGAAAGACCACCATGTTGCATCTCATGCTTGGTTGGCTGAAACCGCAGTTCGGACAGATCTTGCTCAATGGTATCTCTCTTCGGGAGTACTCTCCACGCGTCAAGAGCCAATGGATGGGTCTGGTTCCCCAGAGCGAACATATCCCATATGAATATACCGTCCTGGAATTTGTTCTTTTTGGACGCACTCCGTACCTGCATCCTCTGGCGCTGCCCTCATCCGCGGATTATCAAGTGGTATTTGATGTATTGCAACAGGTGGGCATTGCCAACTTGCGCCTCCGAACCTTGACCACTCTGAGCGGCGGCGAGAAGCAGCTTGTGTTGATTGCGCGTGCGTTGGCGCAAAGGCCTCGTATTTTATTGATGGACGAACCGAGCAATCATCTTGATCTAGCCAATAAGAGTCGTTTGTTGAGCTTGATGAGAGAATTTAACCTCGCCGGAGTGACCCTGCTGTTGACCACCCATGAGCCAGAAGTGGCTACCGCCATCGCCACACATGTGGTGTTGATGAGCCAGGGTAAGATGTTTCAATCGGGTCCGGTCGATCAGGTGTTCACTGGCGAAAACTTGAGCGCTGCATATGGGCTTCCACTTGAGGTCCACCGTTTGAATGGGCGCAGGATCGTGCTATGGAATTGATCTGGATCATTACAGGTGACCGCCAGGCGGGCAAAACTACATTCTGCCAGCAATGGATCGACATTGCCCGTAAGGCTGGCTGGGAGGTCTCTGGATTGCTTTCACCGGCCGAATTTATTGATGGTTTGAAAGCGGCTATTTGGGTGGAGGATTTGCGTTTTGGCGAGCGGCGCCTATTAGCCTCGCTTATGCCAACCCCCGGCTTGGAAGTTCGCATAGGAAAGTGGTACTTCTCTGGTCAGGTTATGGAATGGGGAAACGAAGCCCTAAAACGCTCTTCTCCCTGCGATTTGTTGGTGATCGATGAACTTGGTCCATTAGAATTCGACCGCCTCGAAGGTTGGCAGGCGGGCTTGACGTTGGTTTCAAAGGGGGATTACCAGCTGGCGTTGATCGTGATCCGTCCGGAATACTTATCGCAAGCTCGCAAGCTTTGGCCTTCGGCTAAAACTATCCGGATTGATTAGACTTGTTTGATTTGCTTTTGCCACTCATCGATCAAAGTGAATACATTTTGCCGCGCCCGGTCGGTCAAAGTGCGCACATTGTCCACCGGTGAAAGGATAAAACCACCTCCAGGAGCAAGTTTCTCCATCGCTAACCGCACCTCGGAACGCACCGCAGATGGGGACTCGCATTCCACTGTCAGATGTCCATTTACACCGCCCCACAAAGCTGCTCTTCCATCTAGGATACGCCTGGTCTGTTCCAGGTCCCACTCGTGAGGATCCACACCGATCAAGACATCTACGCCGCATTCCACAATGGTTTCGAGCAGAGGTTTTGTATTCGAGGTGATCATATAACCAAAGCGAGCGCCTTTGGAATGCGCCAGTTCAACTTCTGCCTTGAGAATAGGAGCCAGGAATTCTCTAAATTTGGCCGGAGTCCAGAAATCGCAATTCTCATACCAGGCGCGTTTGATATAAAGGTCAATCCCCGCCTCCAGTGTCACTTCCATCCTCTTTCGGTTCCATACGGCTACCATTTCTAACAATTTTCGGATGAATTCTGGCGTATCGTACAGCGCATAGAGCATATTTTGCAGGCCGTAAACCCACCCAATCATATCTGCTCCCACACCCCAGCCACCAGTCAGGAGCAAATCTTTTTGACGTGCAAATTGAATGACGGGTTGTGAGACTGTTTGGAATTCTGCGATCTCAGTTGCAGTGGGAGCCCTCAGCAAAAACGCCAACCTTTCTAGATCGGGAATGCTCTCAATCAAGAATTTCAGGCTGCGTGAGCTAAGATAATCATCCAGGAAGGGGATATGATTGCCCCAACGCCAGTCATCTGTCCGAACCACTTCTGTCCGTAAAGCGCCAGCGGGGGTGTGATATACCTTCACCAAAACTGGATATCGCTGGTCGGGTCGATGATCCACCCACTCCTCAATTGTCACTCGGGGATCATAATTGACTGGCAACCCGTGCAGATTATAATAGTCATTAATCAATCCCGGTGGACGGGGCGGGATCTGAACATAGGCATCCAGACCCATATCGAGTTGGCTCTGGATAAAAGAAAGATAATCTACGCTCACCGACCAGAGACCAGCAAATAACATGAAACTGCAGGGTGGATGATCCACTATTTTTCGGTCAATTGCTGCAAGCATGCGTTTCCGAGATGTGAACATTAATGAATCCTCGCTGGGGTAATAACGATCTACAAAAGAAATTGATTAATTATTGAAATATGCAAATAAATACAGTACTCGAGTACTATATTCTGATCCTATTTTACCTACAAAAATTGTAAGAAAACAAACAAGTTGACAGATTGGATTATCATTTTTGAAAGTTTCCGCTGTTCACTTTGGCTTGAAGCCAAAAAGCAGCAATCGAATGTGCAGAGGTATAATAGCTCGCATATGTACTACTACTCCATTGGAGGATTTGCTTTTATGACTCGCCTACGGCAGGCCTGAGCGAAGCCCATTTCCGGGTTTTGACTGCTTGAGCGCAGGATTGACGCGCCAATATTCAGGCGCGTGATTTAGCGCCGTCTGCCAGACATACAAATTATCTCAGGAAATTGGGCTTTGCTTAAATGTCGCAGCAACCGCTGGGTTGGGCGACTTTTTTGTTTCCATCGTCCAAAATCTTGAAAGGATTTGTGATGTCTGTCCGAATAGGTGTTGAACTTTCCCATTCTCAGAACTACTTGAGAAACCCATCTGTTGTGGCCAGTCTGCTCTCCAGGAGCAGCATTGATCCAGATGATCTGGTCATCGAGATCGGTCCCGGAAAAGGGATCATAACTGAACAGCTTGCCTGTCGCTGCAGACAGTTGATCGCGATCGAAAAAGACCGGCGCCTGGCGACTGCGCTGATTGGGCGTTTTTCCGATAGACCAAATATTAGGATTATTAGAGGTGATTTCTTAGAATTTAACCTGCCACGCAAGCCTTATAAAGTGTTTGCCAATATGCCCTTCAATCTCGGTTCAGCGATTTTGGCTAAATTAACCGCTGCGGTTCAGCCTGCCGAAGATACTTTCCTGGCGATCCAGAAGGAGGCAGCCCAAATTTATCTTGGCGACCCGCATGAAAGCCTGCGAGCTTTGCTGGTCAAGCCATGGTTCGATGTACGAATCTTTCACCATTTTCATCGGCGAGATTTCTTCCCCCAACCGCAGGTGGATTGCCTGATGCTCAGGTTGTTGAAGCGCAGCCCGGCGCTTATCAAGCCAGAGGATAAAAAGATCTATCGCGACCTGGTTTGTTATGTCTTCAGCTCCTGGCAACCGACCATATCCCATACCCTTAAAGAACTATTCAGTTGGCGTCAATTCAAAAGGGTGAAAAATATTGTCGATATACATCCAGACGCCACGCCGACGACACTAACTTTCGAACAATGGCTTAGCTTGTTTGGCATGTTTCTACAAGTTGGAGACGCCCGGGCAGGCGCGATAATCTCCGGGAGTGAAAATCGATTGCTTAAACAGCAGCAGCGCTTGGTCAAACTGCATCGAACAAGAATCGCTCGGTGAGACCGCAGGGCAAGCTGGATAGCAATCAAGCGGTCTAATCTTGTTCTTTTTGACTGGTCTGAGTTTCTGCATTCAGCGCTTTCAGCAGATCCAATAGCTCTTTGTTTTCAGGGATATCACTCATGGCGTGGCCATAGTGAGCGAAACGGGTAAGACCGCTTATATCCACCACCACCTGAGCTGGCATACGCCCGAGCTTGAAAAGGTTGACTACTTGCCCAAATAGTTTCAGCACAGAATGGGTCGGGTCTGGTAGACCGGTGAAAGGCAGGCGCTGCGCTTTCCAGTATGTCTTGAAAGCTGCGGCGTTTTCCGGTCCGATCACCACGATCTCGGCGGTTTGTTCAACAAATTTCGTGTAGTCCTGACGCAACTGCGCCATGTGCATTTGGCAAAACGGTCATGTAAAGCCGCGATTGAAAACCAGGATCACGTGGCTTTTGCCTTGGCGCTCGGACAGTCTGAAGGGTATCGCGTTGAAATCGTTCAGTGCGAAATCGGGAGCGGGTTGGTTGATCTGAACTTTTGGCATGGTTGTTTCTCTTTCAAATGGAACCATTATTGGCGCGGAGCCAGCTCAAAAAATCCCGCACAGTTCTCAGGAAGTCTTGTGGGCATTCCTCATGCGGAACGTGACCGCAATTCGGGATGAGCGCCAGTTCGGCATTGGGTAATGCGCTCTCCAAGCGAATGCTATCCTCGCTGGGGACGATCCGGTCGTCATCGCCGGTGATCACCAGGATAGGAAGCTGGAATTCAGCCAGACGTTCATCAAGGTTCAGGTCACGGCTGGCGGCGGTCAGGTTCCATAATGCTTTGTCCCAATCCATAACCTGCAGTGGCAGGTGATAACCAGCCCAAATTTCGGGCGTGATTCTGGAAGGGTCGTGCCAGGAGGGCGAGCGAGATCATCGCCCAGGGTTTGGATATAACGGGCGATGAGCGGGCCGATGCGTTTCATCTGCGGAGTTTGCAACAACCAGCGTAGCGCGTCTGGGCTACCGCCGCCGCGATATACCGCCGGGTCTACCAGAATCAAACCCTGGATGCGATCGGGATAGCGTAAGGCGGTCAGCATGGCAATCGAGCCGCCGGCTGAATTACCCACCAGCACAGCCTGTTCGACGTTCAGAGCGTCCATCAAGCCGATCACCAGGCGGGTTTGAAATTCGGGGCTGTAGGGATTTTCGCCACTCCATTCGAGCGGGCGCTCGGTCAGACCAAAAGCAGGGCGGTCGAAGGCGATCACCTGGAAATCCTGTCCCAACGGCTGGGTCACTTCGCGCCAGGAGAATAGGCTACTGCCGAAGCCATGCAGCAGGATCAGGGTGGTTTGCCCGCTACCGAAGGTTTTATAATGCACGCGGATGCCTTCTATCTCGATGAAGCGGCTGTCGGCGTCGGTTAATTGCTCGGCCAGGACCACGTTCACCAACGGCGGGATTGGGATGATCAGCGGGATAACCAGTGAGGCGATCAGCAACAGGCTGATTGCGGTGATAAAAATACGCGAGAGGTTGTTTTCAAGGTCGGTTTGCCTTTATCCACTCCAGCATAGCCTGGAGGGTTTGTTCTTGTTGCGATTCGCGGCTGATTTGAGCCGGGTTGTCTTTGGGCTGATCGCCATACCAGCCGAATTGAGCGTGATTGCCACCCTCGATCTGGACAAACCAGGTTTCTGTCGGGAGCAATAGCAGGGATGCGTTGATCTCCTTTTGGGTCACCAGCCCATCCAGACTGGCATAAATCGAGAGGACTGCTAGATCTTTCTCAGAGAGGTCATCCGATCCAGCCGGGTAAGATGCCCAGAAGTACAAACCGTCGATCTTCTGAGTATATTGGTTGACAAACCTCGCGGCCATCGAGCCGCCGAGCGAATGACCGCCAATCACCCAGCCCTCAATCTGCGGATAGTCAGCGATTACATCCGCTGCCTGGTTTGGGGCAAAGATCGCCAGGTTGAGCGGCATCGGTGTAATTACGGCTAGGTAACCGTTCTCGGCCAGATGGCGCATGGCCGGTGCATAGGCTCGTGGGTCTACTTTGCCACCTGGATAGAATATTACCCCAAAGGTTGGGTTTTGGTTGGTTGGCGAGAAGACGATCCAGCGCGCCAGATCCACCTGAACATGCTCGTCGGAGTTCATGGTTTGCAGCGCTTCCGGCAGGGGCTGCGCGGAGTTGTTTGCCCACAGAAAGAAGCCAAACCCGAACGACATCAACAGGAATAAGACCCCAAAAAACAAAATTCGTTTTTTCATGCTGCTGTTTCCACTTTCAAGGATGGATGGGGATGCAGCGAATAATCGCCAAACATGCCCCATCTTGCCTGCTGGTTATTACGCATCTGGAGTGGCTCGGAAATGGATGATTACATGGGTCTAGTCGCCATCTTGAAAGCCTAGCAACACTTGAGGCAGGTGTTAGGGCAGGATCAAAGATACTCTTCATAGAATCTATTGTAATCTATTGATGATATATTGTCAATGTATTGCATAGATATTTTATTGAGTAGTCTTGAATCAAATTGAAGATGCGTGCAGAAATTTATGATTTGCATCACTTCGTCTTTGCGTTAAGACGAGTGTTTGATGGATTCTTAACGCAAAGGGGCGCAGGCGTAAAGGCACGTAGAAATTGTTGATTTACGTTGAGATGGATGCAGGTTGAATACTAAACTCTATAATGACAGTATGTTTCATGAGATGCGTATAGGATTACACTGGCTCTTTGGCTAATGTGAAGACGATTCGAAATAGCGAGCCGGGCGGAGAAACGATTTCCAGTGTGCCGTGGAGCTGCCCTACCAGCCCGCGCACCAGCCGCAGCCCGAGCGCATGGCTTTTAGGGCACCCGGAATCGGCAGGTAAGCCAATCCCATTATCGCTGACCTGCAAAATCCACTGAAGCCCTTCGCTGTACATGTTGATCCTGATCTGGTTTGGCTCTGATGGCGCGAGGTGAGCGGAATTGGGAGAAGGGCGTGGAAAAGCGTATTTAACCGTGTTAGTAACCAACTCGGTGACAATCAACCCGCACGGGATCGCGGTTTCGATATCGAAATTGATTTGAGCTGCATCCACGTGGACGCTGATATTCGCAAAATCGAAAGCAAGGTAGAGATGATTGATCAGCTTCTGTAAGTATTGTTGAGCGTTGATATGGGTGAGGTCAGGTGAGCGGTAAATACTCTCATGCACCAGGGCGATGGTGTGGATTTGTTCTTGAAGCTGAAGCATAGCCTGTGTAGTGAGCGGGTCGGTCATCCGGCGGGTCTGCATCTCGGCCAGCGAAAGCACTACCTCCAGGTTATTCTTCACCCGGTGGTGAATTTCACGCAATAAGACTTCTTTCTCGGCTAGAGAGGCTTTGATCTGCTCTTCGTCTTTTTTGCGTTCAGTGATATCCTGGCCGTTCGAAAGCAGGCCGATGACGATGCCGTTTTCATCCCTGAGCGTTTTATCGTACCACTCAATCTGGCGCTCCTGCCCGTCTTTTGTCACAATCGGCGAAATGTTGCCGCGCGTTTGAGTACTGTTGATAGCTTTCAAAAACAGATTGCGGATATTTTCCTGATTATGTTTCGGCAGGAAGGTGTCGATCCAATCCTGGCCTTGTACCTCCGCCAATCTGTATCCGGATACATCTTCCATATATGGGTTGAATAGGACGATGCGACCCCGGGTATCCAATAACAGCACGATGGTTTGGGCAGTTTCGATCACGCTCTCAGCCAGATCTCGCTCGCGGCTGCAGAGCTGTCTCGGTATTTTTTCGTTCAGTAATGTCCTGGACAGTCCCGATCAACTGAATCACGCTGCCTGCCTTATCTCGGCGAGGATTGCCAACCGTCTCTGCCCAGATCACGATCCCGTCCCGGTGTACGATCCGAAATTCCTCACGGTAAGGATTGCCAGATTGGATTGCCTCTTGAAACGCCTGATCGATTTGTTCCCAGTCCTGTGGGTGAATTTTCAGGCGGTGGTCTTGCCAATCTGGTTCTCCCAGGGCTGGATCAACATCAAAGATGCGAAACATCTCTATTGTCCAGGTGAGGCGATCTTGGAATACGTCATATTCCCAACTCCCGATTTTAGCAATTGACTGAGCTTCAATCAATGCGGTTTCACTTTTTTGCAGCGCTTCTTCGACTACGCTTGCGCTCGGTAATGTCGGTAAACATCCCAAAGGATCCGCAAAACTCAGCCTCTGGCGACATAATAGGTGTGGACGAGACCAGCGTCCAAAGCACCGTCCCGTCTTTTCGGATGAAGCGGCGTTCATAAAACCCTTTTTGCCCGCTTTTCCGTTGAGTTATTTTTTGGTCATGGTCGGTAAGATCCTCCGGGATCATCAGTGAAGTGACCGGCTGACCCAGCATCTCATCCACTCGGTAGCCGAGCATCTCGGCCATTTTGGGGTTGACGAAAGTGGTTGTAATCCCTTGGTCCATCGCCCAGATACCCTCGTTGGCAGTCTGGACGATGCGCCGGTTGAATTCTTCGCTTTCCTTGAGCTTTTCTTCTGCCTTCTTTCGCTCGCGGATATCGCGGGCAACCCCGCACAGGCTCGCCTGGCCGCGAAATTCGAGATAACTCGTGGTGATTTCAACCGGGATGCTCTGGCCTGTTTTCGTTAGAAGTTCGCTTTCGAATGTTTGAGCCCAAATTTCCTTGAGCTTTTCCCAATGTGCGTCCCAGGTTTCCTGGATGTAATTTGGGGTGATGTCCATCACGCGGATGCTCAGAAGCTCATCCTGAGGAAAGCCCAGCATTTTGCAGGCAGAATTGTTCACATAGATCAATTGTCCGCTTGAATTTGCCCAATAGATCGCATCCGAGAGATGGTCCACCACGAATTGAGTAAAGTAAAGCGCTTGCTCCGCCTTGTGCCGTTCGGTAATATCCATGATATTACCGACGACACGTACAATTTTTCCTTTTTCCAAGACAGCTTGAGCTTCGGTGTGAATCCAGATATGTTCGCCCTTAAAGGTGGTAAAGGGGCTTTCAAACTCGTATGGGATCCCTCTTTCACAACAATCTTGAAAAGCTTTTAGAATCATCGGCTTATAAGCCGGATCGTAGCACAAGAGACTAAACTGAATGTGTTCAGATGTGCCGGGAGGAATATCTTCAACAGAGAGACCATGAATGCGGTAGGCTTCATCGGTCCAAAACATTGTGTCTTTGATGATATCCATTTCCCAACCGCCGACTTTAGTGATTTGCTGGGTGATGTTCAGGCGGGCGGTGGTTTGGGCGAGATCCTCCTGAATATCATCACGCTGTTCCCGGTTGACCATCAACATGCCCAGTAGCACGGTGATAACAGGAAAAATCAGCAATACTGGTAGACTGATCGTGGATAGCACCTGCAGGATGATCTGTCTGGGCATGGCGAGCATCAAAGTTATCATGACCAAGTGGGAAACCAAACCAAATAAATAGAGTTCTTTCCACCGGATTGATGCGCTGGATTGTCTACGGGCTGACCGCCAGAGGATCCCGATAGTTCCTGTGGCAAAGATGACCAACACGCCGGGCAGCATACCATTGCCGCCCTGATAGATGCGAAAGGCGGCCATAACCAGCATGGCGATGATGGTAGGAATGGCGCCAAAAAATAAGCCCGAGATACTAAGCAGCACTGAGCGCGTATCAAAGATCACACCCGGCATTAAAACCCATGAGGTGAGCATAACAATTACGCCAATTGCGCCAACGAGAAGACCGACGCCTGCCTGGTGGATTGGAGATTGGTATGCTCGATCGCGCAAGACAAAGAGGTCAAAGACGACCGCCATTGCCAGAAGCAGTGCGCCATTCTGAATTAAAGCCAGCAGTGATGGATTAGTCATAAGCGGCTTTCACTGCGCCAGAAGCGCCGTTAATATCGTCTATTGAGATGGCTTTTGATGAAGAATAATAGTAGGATCGTGTTGGATAGGGAAGAGTATTCGACATGGAAATAGTAGCAGCCGCTTTTGAACAAGCAATCTCAAATCCAACGTGTTGGGGAGTGCATTTTGAGAGGTAATAGCGAGTTCCCATCCTCTACCTCTTTGATTGGATTAGGTATGTAAAACAAAACATTGACCCAGGTTCTGCAACGCAGTCGGTTACCGATGGATTTCGATCCTTAATTATTTATTCTATCATGATTAGGGATTGGAGGTCGGATCGATTATCAATTATCGACTTTACTAATATTTTCGTCGCCCGCTTTCCAACATATTCGGATTTCTTTATAGATTTTGGGAATTGCTAGACTTCTGTCGGCTTCAAATATGGAGTAGCAGGCAAGATGCGCACAAAATAATCACCCTTGGGTGACTGCTATAAATTGAAAAGCGCTGCAATGTTCATTCACAAATGACACGCACTTGTAGAATGCGGTTAGATTCAGGCTGGAAATTAACTGGAGCGGCGTGGTGAATTGGCATTGCGGCTTGCGGGAGGAGGCGGGTCTGTATACCAGCTTCGCCCCTCGGGCCTTTTTTCGCGCGGCTGAGCGATGTTGACCTTGATAGTTCTACCTTTGACCTCGCGGCCATTCAGCAAGTGGACTGCCTTTTCGGCCTCCAGCTTGCTGCCCATTTCGATGAACGCAAACGTTTTTGGGGTACCAACGTTTTGTACGGTGATTAATTCCACCGCTGCCACGCTGCCCGATTGGGCAAAGAGCTTGCCCAGTTCTTCTTCGGTCGTGGCTATAGACAGGTTTCCAACGAATAACTTGGTATCCAAGGGCACCTCTATTCCTATGGCTGAGCGGTTAGGTCTCAGCTGCACGCAAATGGGCGTGCACATCTACTGTTCATTATAATATATGAAGGTTAATTGTATATGATAGAGCAAATATCTATTATTTGAACATAATCGGTAGATAAGATTGAGATATATATATTGGAACCAGACAAGTTGCATCCAACCGGACTTCGTCGACCTGAGCGTACCAATCCCAAGGGGCGGATTCGTTTGTGAAATAATGCCAACGCAAGATTGCCTGAGTCGCCTCATTATAGGGGCTCAGGTCAACCATATCTTGCACTCCCGGGATGCTGTACCATGTTCCCTGGTCGGTATTGAACTGGCGCAAATTAATCCAATTAGCTCCGTTGTCTATGCTGATATCCAAGTCCAATTGGTCGTAGTCTGAATAGTCCTGATAGTTCAGGCGGTATGTGAGGGTCCTGTTGTCATACTGGGACAGGTTGAAGACAGGCGAACGTAGTTCGGTGTCATACGGCTCGGTTGGGTTGGCATCGCTGTTTACAGTGGCTGCATGCCCGCTGCCACCAGTGTAGTTGTTATCATCAAAGGAGCTCTCTAGACCCCAAACCAGACTGCCTACATTGTCTACGATTAACCAGCCAGGTGGAGGCCAAACCTCAAAATCCTGCAAAATACCTCTGGATGGGTCCCATCCGTAACCAGGCGCGGCGCATTCGTTCAAATCTGCCAGCAGTTCGAAGTCTTCGACCTGGTCGGCGCTCAAAGGGCCAACTGTCCGAGTGGCAGGTAAATAGCCGTCCACCAGGCTCTCGACCGTGAATGTATAAACCTGTCCCTGGAAGAGCGCCGCTGAATAAGCGGGCAAGGCTGAAATGTTATCTTCATCATAGCCATCGATGGTGATGAGAGCCGGAAGCGGCAGGCCGGTGCGCCCGTCTCGAACTTCGCCAGAGACCGTATGCGTGATTATTGGGGAGAGCGAAAAATTCAGTGTGGTCGTCTGATCTTCTAGCAAGTTTACCCCTGTAGTTTGGGCTGTATGATAGCCGTAAGCCGAAGCGTCAACGGTGTAGACGCCAGCATAGAGTGAAAGAGTATAAACGCCGGACGGGTCACTCAATGTTTGACCCGAATCTGTTGTGGAAGTTGCAGTGATTTCGGCGGAGGCTATCAGAGAGCCGTCAGCGGCGCTGGTGACTATTCCACTCAAGGTGCTGTTTCTGCAACTGCTCAGGGCGGCCTGGATGGCTGCCAGCGCGTCGATTTCGCCCCAGCCGGTGGCGTAATTCGGGACGTTCCCTGGCCCTGGTGCAGGTGAACCGCCAGTAGGATACGGGATGGGAATAGCGGTTTGCTCGATCAGGGTTTCAGTCGAGGCGTAATCTCCCATCAGACAGGGCGCTGCGCTCCACATCAGGGCGATTAAGCCAGAAACATGCGGGGCTGCCATCGATGTGCCAGACATATCTCCGTAAATATCCCCGGTTCTGTAGGCAGAGCGATTGGTCCCCGGGGCGACAACCTGCGGCTTGAGATAGGGATAACCGGACGGGTTGACCGTGTCCGGCTGGTCGGTAGGTCCCCAGGTGGAATACGTTGCATAGAGGCCGTCGCTGCGCCCGGTCGCTCCTACGCCGGTGACATCCCCGGCCCGGGCCGGGCTGCCAACCGTGTTCAAGCCGGGTGGATAGGAATAACTGCAATTGCTGGAATTGCCGTTGGAAAAAACCGGATAGATCCCGGCGGCGTGCCAGCTATTCAATACGCCATCATACCAGGGGTCATAGCTGGTGGAGCAGTCGCCCCAGGAATTGTTGATGATATTTGGGCGCAGGTCGGGATTGGCGTGCGCGCCGGAGAGGTTGGTGCGGGGCAGCCATGAACTGGCCGCAGTCGAGCAGTTCCTGATCGGTGGCCTCGAATGCCTGACAGGCGATCCACTCAGCGCCCGGCGCCATCCCAATTGCATTCGCCGCGGTGGTCGGGTTAGCCGGATCGGTGCTGCCGACCATTGTCCCCATGGTATGAGAACCGTGGTTGTGGAAGTCATTTGGGATGGTGCTGCTGTCCCCACCGCTGGATGGATCGTACCAGTTGTAGTTGTGGTCAAAAGCGCCGCCGCCCAGGTTGCCACGGTATTGCTGCACCAGGGCTTCATGCGTGTAGTTGACTCCGGTGTCGATATTGGCGACTACGATCCCCTGGCCGGTGTAACCCAGATTCCAGACATCATCCGCATTAACATGGGTGAGATTGGATTTAACCGCCTGCAGGCTGTTCGGGACTACTTTGCTCTCCAGCGGCTCATAGAACGTTGGATGTCGCCTGGCTCTTAAGACCTCTACCTCTGCAAAGGACATTAAACCGTTGAAAGTTACCCGATCGGAGCTGTTGACCACGATCACGTTATCGATCCAATAAGCGCTGAAATCAGCTTTCTGCCCTTGCAAGTATGCCCGGACGTTTTTCTGTGAGCGGTCCGCGGTCTCCTGCAGCATCTGCATCACAAAGCGGCCGCGCTCCAGCCAACTCATCTGATAAGCGGGAGAGAGATCGGTTTTCTCGCGAAAGTAGATCAAATAGCCGCTTGATTCGTTAGCCATCATTTGATTTGCAAGAGCCGGCTCAACGGTTGGACGATCGCTTCCCTGGAACAGACTTGTCATAGGCTGCCCGGCGTTGGATGGGATCGGAATTGCCAAGCTGAAGAACAGGCTGACGAGGAAGACGGTTCGAATTGCAGATTTCCAGGTGATTGATACCATCATAGCCTCAATAGATGAGATTGACCAAGATTATACATCCGATGAATATAAAACATCTATCAGAAGAAAATGAAGATAGCGATTATTACATTGTATCAAATATGGCTTTCCAGATAGCCATATTTGATACAATGGATAATAGGAGCTACGGATGAAATTTTCACCACACCCATCAATCGGATTTTACCCGTCAGGCGGAGCGGCGGATCGGCCTCTCGCTTGGGCTGACTTTGGCATTTGTGGTTTTCGAATTCAGCGTCGGTTTGAGGGCGAACAGCCTGGCGCTGCTCTCAGACGCCGGGCATAATCTCACCGATGTGATCGCGCTAGGGTTGAGTTGGGTAGCCCTGCGCTTGAGCCAGCGACCGGCAGACGCTTCCCGAACCTTTGGTTATCATCGCGCCGGCATCCTGGCGGCGCTGTTCAATTCGAGCAGCCTGGTTATCATTGCGCTGCTAATCTTTCTTGAAGCATACAAGCGCCTGCTTATGCCGCTGGAAGTGCAGTCCGGGCTGCTGATCGGGGTCGGGTTGGTGGCGTTCCTGCTTAACACCGTTACAGCTTGGTTGGTGTGGCGAGGCAGCGAGCATGATTTGAACCTGCGCAGCGCTTTCGTCCATTTAATGGGGGATGTGCTGTCCACCATTGGGGCGGTGTTGGCGGGTGTGCTGATCTTATTCAGCGGTTGGAACTGGCTCGATCCGTTAGTGAGCGTGCTGATCGGTGCGTTAATCCTGTGGAATGCACTCGGAATATTACGTGCGACCATTGCTATTCTGCTTGAAAGCACGCCGCGATATCGATATGGATCAAATGGTGGCCGACCTGCTGGGAGTTGAAGGCGTTCTGGGCGTGCACGACCTGCATGTGTGGAGCATCAACCAGGGCTTGCGCGCTTTCTCCGCCCATATCCTGGTCGGCGATATCTCGACCGGGGGGGCCGACCAGATCCGGGAGGCCATCCTGGATTTGGTGCAGCGCCGTTACCAGATCGGCCACGCCACTGTGCAGCTCGAACGGACTTGCGCCGCGCCGGGGGGATTGTATTGCGACATCGCCCAGCGCCAGGTGGAATGAGACGCGCCCTGCGCACGCTGTCTGCCAGCCTGAGCGTCGGATTCGCGTTCTTCTATTTCTCCGAATTGGTCTTCTGGGCGCGCCCGTGCCCGGAAGACAACCTGCTCAATTGGTTGGAGACCTGGCTGGCCTATTCGGCGATGGCCTTCCTGTTCCTGGCGGTTGCGCGCCATTTCCGTGTCCGCTCGCTCCTGGCGCTGTTCTTGAGCGGGGCGTTCTTCGGCTGGCTGGCGGAGGGCGTGATTGTGCAGACCGCCTATGAAAGCCTGCCGCTCAGCATCTCGTTCACCGGGCTGGCCTGGCACGCCCTGATCACGGTGGTGCTCGGCTGGTACGGGCTGCAAAGCGCGCTGCGCCGGGGGCTGCGCGCCTCCCTCCTGACCAGCGCCGGGCTGGGTTTGTTCTTCGGTTTCTGGGGGGTGTGCTGGATCTACGAGGAGCCGGGGACGGTCGTCCCGCCGCTGACGTTTGGACTGTATGCGCTGATCTCCAGCGGGCTGCTGGCGCTCAGCCTGGCGGTGGCCGCGCCGATTTTCCGCCAGCCGTTCCGGCCCTCCCGCTGGAGTGTGGGGATCATGGCGGGGCTGTTCCTGCTCTATTTCGCCGGGATCAGCGTCCCGGCCGCCCCGATTGCGGCGCTGATCCTGCCGCTGCTGATGCTGCTGCTCTACCTGGGTTTGCGCCGCAACCGCCAGAGCGAAAGCGGTGGCGATGTGCTCGAAATTCTGGCCCGGCCGATCCCGCCGCGCCATTTGCCGGCGCTGCTGCTGATCCCGGCGGTCGCGGCCCTATTCTACGGACTGTACTGGCTGAGCGGCCTGCGCCTGCCCACCCACTGGGCGGTGTACATCCTCGTCACCCCGGCCGGGTTTGGGCTGCTCGGCTGGTCGTTGTGGAAAGTGTTCCGGGGCAAAAGCAATCCCACCACGCAGCAGGAGGAATGAAGGCTGGCTTGTGGAGTGGAGGGTGGTGTAATGTTGTATAATAGATTATTGGTGGGTAGTTCGTATTTAATGCTGTAAGCATCATTAATCACATTCGAGCGAATATCGGAAATGTCGTCAGAAGAATCTGACTGGAAATGTAGTCAACTGCGGTTATTTCAACACCAGCACCTCGGTTTGTGCCAAGTGCGGGAAAGCGAGAATCACGCCTTTAGCAGTTAGCACATCAACCACAGAAAGGGAAAATTCCATGACTAACCAACCAATTTCACCTCAACCGCCTGCTCAGCGTAGTAATCCACTCATGAAGTTCTTGACCGATGAACAAGACCCTGCGCAGGTTCAGCAGGTTTTCGTTAAGGTTCGGCAAATTTTGACCGGCGGTGAAGAAATCCTTTATATCGCCGTACAGAAACCTCTTATGAGTTTTTCGCCTGATTGTGTGGTGCTGACGAACAAACGCTTTATCGTGTACCGGCCTACCCTTTTAGGTGGAGCGAATTTTCAAGATTACATTTGGCGCGACCTACATGACGCACGCCTAAGCGAAGGGATGATTAAATCAACTATCACTCTTCACACAGTCAAAGGGCAAACACTTGCCGTAGGCGATTTGCCGAAGGTCCAAGCTCGCAAATTATATTCCTTTGCTCAAGAGATGGAAGAAAGAGTTCGTGAAGAACGGCGAACACGCGAAATGGAAGAAAAACGTGCGGCGGCAGGTGGAATCGTGTTACAAGGCGGGTTGCCAATTTCTACAGCGCCCGCACCAGTTCAGCAGGAAGACCCGATGCAGAAGTTGAAGAAACTCAAAGAAATGATGGATGCTGGATTGATTACGGCGCAGGAGTACGAAGCAAAAAAAGCCGATATTCTTTCCCGGTTTTAACGTCATGGGTATAGGCGGTTATAATTTAAACCGCTACCCAATGCGGGTATGAAGCTGATGCGATCAGCTATCGCTTTGCTTGCGGGTTACATCTGCCGTTAGGTGGTTCGAGTGATTGATTTCAGCAAGTTGTAAACGATACTCTTTCCGTTCATGAAAATACTCTGGTAATGGTTTCCGAAGAACATCTTTCAGCTGTTGTTTTCTACTATGATACTCAAGTTAGCCCTGAGAATCAGCCAGAGCGAGTCGCCCGTCGTTGCGGAGCAGAGATAATATTACTTTGCGAGCAACTTTTCATCATCAGTGAACAAATGACAAATTCCCTGAGAAAAAAAGAAACGGAAGATATTATTAGCCTGTGCCACTTTCATCACGAAAATCTGCTTTTACGATTGTACGCGTTACGCGAAAGGGTGTGGGATGTAATGGCTGCATTGGCAGATGTACCTAGAAAGGCAACAGGTAATAATCAATTTCGCTCATCCGTGTTGTCTCGCATCAAGACTAACTATCCCAACATCGAAACGGCTTTCTCCAGCCTCCTGAGTTTAATAGAGCCAGACATGGAATGGAGGAACGTTGCGACACACGAGACTATTCTTATCCTTGGGTTGATGGGAGACAACTCCGCTAATGTGTGGGAGCTTGAATTATTGCTAGATTCCTTTGATCCCCAAAGTGAGGACGGACTCTAGAACTCAAAGATGGTCCGAAAAGTATTGAGGAAGTTTGTGACAAAAGATAAGAATCACATTCGGGAAATAGCTGACGCAGCTTATGAGTTCGATAGGCTCTGCGTGGAGTCAATTCATAATAAACACTGGTTAGTAAACACAACCTGACTCGACTCGCCGTCAACATAGCTCAACACAAGTAACGCCAGTCGTCGGGTACTTCGCTTAAAAAAAGAAGGGTAGATTTATGACAACTGTTGATGAAGTTCAATCTTTGTTTGTGCCGTTAAGGATCAATGGACAGAAAAGGGCATAAATTAATGGCAAATATCAAAACGATGATCTGGATCAAAAAAACCAGTTAGAACAGGTGGATCAATTAGCGGATGAATTAGAGGTCTGCGGAGTCACCTGTTCGTTCTGGCTGTTGAAGCGTTAGTTCAACGTTACGAGAACGAACGTTTGCTCCACCAAATTAATCAAGCCTATAAAGATCAGCCTCTAACGGACGAAGAGCAATCCTTCAGGGGATGAAATCGCCCCAGCGGAAATTGGTGTTGGATCAATGTTCAGTTTCCCAGAAGGCTTTACGAATCAGATTTAGTTTCGTATTACCAACTTGCTCTTTCAAGCGAAAGCCTTATGCTTAGTTACATAGCCTTATATAAGATCATTGAGAATTTCTTCGATTTCTGCATCAGAGAAAGTCCTACATAAATCAATAGCGGAAAAAATTATCCAGCCAGAGTTCTCACACACAAAACCAAAGCAATTAAGGCAATTGGTCGCTCTTGTGCGAAAGCATGACCAGAGAATGGATGAGCTAAAAATGCTTACTACAGTTCTGGATCAATACTTTCAACCTGCCGAAGGCGAAATAGAAACTTGGGTAAGAGATTATGAGAACCAAAAAGGAACATATTACACAATACCGCAACAGGTTTTTAGTGTCACCCAGGTAATTGATTTAAATCCAAATAAGATTTCACCATCAATTGCAAAAAGGATTTACCATATTCGAAATGTTCTCGTTCACAATAAGGAAAGTGAGTCCGCTCGTTTTGTGCCTTTTTCTGGTCAAGAAACCGTATTGTCTAAAGAAATTCCCTTAATCCTTTTTTTAGCGGAGCAATTAATTCTTAAGACTGGAAAAGATTTATAGAACCGTACCTTATGAAGCGTGCACATCTCAACGTTTTGCCGACCCGCTCCATCATCCCTAACGCCTTAAAAGTACAGCCGGGGCATCTACCCATGGCGCCGGCCATTCCCGCTTGAGCCTCACTGAAAGGAACAAGACCCATGTACGGTCTGATCGGCAAGATGACAGTCATTCCAGGGCAGCGCGATGCGTTGATCTCCATCCTCGTCGAGGGGATCAGCGGCATGCCGGGCTGCCTGAGCTACATCGTCGCCCACGATCCGGCGGATCCCGATGCCCTCTGGGTGACTGAGGTGTGGGAAAGTCAAGAAAGCCACCAGGCTTCTTTGTCGCTGCCGTCCGTTCAACAAGCCATTACGCGTGGCAAACCGCTCATTACAGGTTTCGCTGAACGGTTCGAAACCAGGCCGGTGGGCGGTCACGGGTTGAGCGTTCGCGCCAACGCGGCCTGGAACGCGCCGCAGTAGATTGCGGCGCGCAGCGCAATCTCCCCTCAGCCAGGATCGGGCTTTCGGGTTATTGCGATAGCTCGATCGGCTCTCCGTTCCACACGCCGGTCAAGCTGTAGGCAGCCTCGTTGTCATCGCGGATGTAGCTGGAAGGGCGGCAGGGGTGGGCGGCTTGGGATAAAATATGCTTTGGAGGGATTTCAACAGATGAGGACACTTCACGCTGGATCGTTAGAAACATCCGCCAGGCTCTATGGCGTTACAGCCGCGCAACTATCTCCGGTTGCTGGCGGACATTTTTCCAACGTCTTCCAGTTCCGACGGGATGGGCTGGAGATCATCTTGAAGATCAACCCGCCGCACCCCGACATGGGCGTCGAGTTGATGCAATCGGTTCTCGAATGGTTGGCGTATCTGACCGCCCACGGCGGTCAAGCGCTGCGCCCGGTCTGCTCCGCGGCAGACCGCCTGATCGAGCCGCTCGAATTGGACGGCGCGCCCTATATCCTGATGGCATTCGAGAAAGCGCCGGGAGTGCTAGCCGAGGGGATGCAGCCCGAAGATTGGAGTGCGGAGATGATCCAGGCGCTGGGGCGCTCGTTGGGGCTGGCGCATCGTATCGCCCAGGATTACGCGCCGGCCGACCCTGCCCTGCGCCGCCCGGAATGGGATCAGGGCGACAGTTGTTTCAACCCGATGGACCTCTTTCCGCAAGCCGAGCCGTTGATCCTGGAGAAGCGCGCCGCGCTGATGACCCGCATCGAGAAACTGCCCAAAGACCGGGAGAGTTACGGGCTGGCGCACCTGGACCTGCATTTTGGCAACTTCTTCGTCGATCTGGAAAACCGGCGGATCACGCTGCTCGATTTTGACGACTGCGCCTATGGCTGGTATGTGATGGATATCGCCATGCTGCTTTTCGATGTGCTGGTGGTGTATGCAGGGAGCGACCCGCAGCGCTTCGGGACGTTCTTCTTGTGCAACCTGCTGCAAGGATACCGCCGCGAAAAGCGGATCAGCCTGGTCTGGCTGGAGCAATTGCCCTACTTCCTCAAGCTATTGGAGATCGGGGTCTATCTGGATGTGATCCAGGATTACAGCGAGCAGACCGCGGGGGGGTGGGGGCGCAAATTCATGCCCGGGCGGCGCGAGCGCATCCTGCAGGATCTGCCGTACGTTGAGTTGGATTTTCGGTCCTTCATCGTTTAATGCGCTTAAAGGAGGGCGCAAATCATGAAGACGAGAGATCACAGCATGACAAAGCGGAACGTATCTCTGTTTTTGATGGTATCTTCGCTGCTTGTTCTGTCGATGGCTTGCGCCTTCGTCGCTGGTGGATTGACGCCTACGCCAACGCCTGCTCCGCCCACTCCTGTTCCACCAACGCCTGTTCCGCCGACGCCGGTCCCGCCAACGCCTACACCGACTTCGGTCCCACCCACTGCGACATCAACCGCCATCCCGCCGACATCAACCCCACCCTCTATTCCAGGCATTGACGAACCTATCCTCATTGAAAACGTCACCGTCGAGGGCTTTTCTGGCTTCAAG
Organism: uncultured Chloroflexia bacterium; assembly: GCA_963788145.1. Classification (GTDB taxonomy): domain Bacteria; phylum Chloroflexota; class Anaerolineae; order Anaerolineales; family UBA4823; genus UTCFX2. Next base: position 332,536 of record CAWBFQ010000003.1, read on the forward strand.
CAGAAAGTTAACATCAGATTGCGGCTCCTGAACGCCTACGTAAAGGATAGCCTGACAACCAAAATTTCTCCCAGCAGTCCCGCGAATATTTTCCTGATATTGGAATATTGGTTATTGGACAGCAAATCCGGTGCAAGTGAATGGGTTGCCCGCAACGCCACGCTGACTTGCGGCAAAGACGAGTACAAAGTCGAGAGGCATGGAATCGACTTTGGCAATGATGGCAGATTGAGAGCCGAGCTGCTCATCTTTGAAGCGCCACAAGAATCCGACTTCGGGAAGTGTGTATTCCATCTACAGGAGCATGCCGTCGAACTGACAACATTCTTCAAATAAACCCGCATCGTAAGATGCTTGCCGCGCGATAGAAAAACACCGCGCCGGTCATCCCCGTTACCATGCCAACCCGACGGATTCCTGCAATGCGGTCTACTGCGTAGATGTCACCACCGGCGGCCCATCTTCCGGTTCGGCTTCTGCCCTGGTCTCCTGGTATTGGACCGGGTCGGCGTATGGCAGCCCGCCCTATTATCCATGCAGCAATGACGGTTATACTCCAGCGGGACAGACAGCCTGCGATCTACCGGCTTACTCACCGGCAGAGGTCCCGTCTTGTGTGTTTTGTTTCTTGCCGGTTGTGCTGAGGTGAGGCCCGGCTAGAGTTGAAGGCGGAGCGGAGTTGTGATTCTGCCGGACTGGTCTAGTGGGAATACAGGAAAGCGCAATGCTATATAATTAATTCTTGGGTGCCAATAAGGGATAAGCAATGCGAATCAGTAATGAGAAATATGAAATTGAAATCATTGATGAATCGCTTTACAGCATTTCATCCACCGACAATATCCGAAAGTATTCTAAAGAATATATCCTGGGCGAAAGTTTCGATTATGTACCTCGTTTTGGTATTGTTGTAAAAAAAGCAGATGGATTAGTAAACTCTTGTTTTGTTATGGGAACCTCAGTGGGCGTCAGGCCTAACGATAATTCAGCAGTGATAGTTGGTGAAAACCTTCTCGTTTCAATTGGAAATTCAGTATGTTGTTTTGAAATTCCCTCACTGACGATTCGATGGCAAAGGCAAGTTGACACAGCAACATCTTTTGGTGTATATGTTTCGCCAGACAAAAAAGGCATTATTTCTCATGGCGAACTTGAAATTGCCAAAGTCAGTTTTGATGGTGAATTATTATGGAGTGCCAGTGGAAAAGATATTTTCACAGAAGGTTTTAAAATTTTCCCGGATCATATAGAAGTGATTGATTTTAATCATGAACAATACAAGATCACTCTCTCTAGTGGCCACATTTCTCTTCAGCAAAACGATGGCTAACAAAGCGTTCACTGGGCACGTTCCGCCGCGCCCCCCATCAGTCGTCCAGTAACGCCAGCCGTCCGGCGGCGATCATCATCACTCGTTTATCCGAAAGGCTCCTTCGACATGCGCATACTATTCTTACTCGTAGTTTTACTCTTGATTGGTGGGCTGATCTCAGCGTGTGACCTCGGCACCGGGTATCAACAAAAAGATGGATCCTATGTGTACGTCACCCTGGACGAATTGCGCGGATATGTCGAGCATCCGATCACGAATATCGATGTCCAATCCTTTCGGATTCTGGATAAGCATGGTTACGCCAGAGATCATCTGCATGTGTATTACCATTGGGAGGCCGTGGAAGGGGCGGACACATCCAGTTTTGTGGTCATGTCAGATTTGTATGGCAAGGACAATGCGCACGTGTACTATCAGGGTAAGACCATTCCTGGCGCTGATCCGCAATCGTTCAAGTTGTTCGATATTCAATGGGGGAAAGATGCTCAAGATGTCTACCTGCAAGATCGACCGCTCGAAACATGCGATCCTGCCAGCTTTGTTCTGTTGAAAGATAGTTGGGAACGCGACAACCTATGCGTTTACCGCGCAGGGAGAAAACTGCCGGACGCCGATGCAGCTTCATTTGTCGTCTTAAATTTCTGGTTTGGCAAGGACAAGAACCATGTTTACGACTCTTTTCCCAGAATCATCGCAGGCGCGGATGCGGCGACTTTTAAGCTTAGGGCAGGCGCGTGTCAGGTTTGCGCCGAGGACAAGGATCGCTGTTATCGCTATGAAGAGCCGGTGGATTGTGCGTCGTTGAAGTAACTGCGTGGGCGATGAAAGGATTGTTCCGATACTGCCGCCCTCCGTCAGGCGGCGAAAAGCTTCCAGTTAGAGAAAATGCCGTATGCTATAATGGGAACACCGTGCGAACAGGATTTGTAGAACGCAGAGGCAGACTCGCTGAGTTAGATCGGTCGTTTGATCTGATTTTCTGGCAAAGCCAATCTCCCCAGGCCAGATTCACTGCCACCTGGGAGCTGATCGTCCATGCCAGAAAAGTTAAGGGCCAAGATGTTCGTCAACTCCGACTTCAGCGATCTGTTGAAACTTTTCAACGACAACCGCGTTAGGTACCTTCTGCATTTTCTACACTCGGGCTTTTTCTTGCTAATTCTCGCACTTCCTATAAGCGCTTGAAATAGGAGAACCCTCCATTATGAAAGCATATCAATACATCACCTCTAAACAAACTCAATGGGCATTGAATCATGGGATTCCACTGATTGGAAGTAAAGGTGTTAAGGGTCGTGCTGCATATACTCCTGAACTCAATCAAAATCTATTCGAGCCTTTGAGTTTGGATACTCGCAAGAGTTTTGAGCAAGGTGATGGGCACGAAATCAAAGGAAACCCCGCCAGAATGCAAGCGGTGCATTCATCGTCCGCTTTAGGCGTTAATGTTTTTCAATATTGGCAAGAAATCCAGCAAGTATCTGTGATTGCGTCTGCTTGCGGTTTTTGTCAAAAAGGAAATGCCGTCTCCAAAAAGATTGTGTTTGAAGAAAAATATCCAGTAGATGACAATTTTGATAAATTCCCAAAAGCACCCAATATTGATATTGTTTTCCATAACGTCGACTCGGCGCAGTTTAAGAGATTTGCTGTTGAATGTAAATTTACAGAAGCATACCGCTCAAGAAAAAATAAAGGATTAAAACCGGCATATCTAGAGTTAATTCAACTGTGGGCAGACATTCCCAATTTGTTTGACTTTGCAAGATCGATCAGCCCAGACGAGAATTTTATCCATCTTGATTCTGCCCAATTAATCAAACACATTCTTGGTCTTAAAAGAAAATTTGGTAAGAGCGGTTTCAGACTTCTTTATCTTTGGTATGACGTATTTGGTCAAGAAGGGACTATTCATCGAGGCGAGATTGATAAATTTCTTAAAATTACAAAAGCTGATGACATTTATTTTAAAGCCATGTCCTATCAAGAGCTTATTCTTGTGCTTTCCAGAGAGTGTTGGCAAGAACATCCTCATTACATCAAGTATTTGAGCGAGCGATATTTGTAACTTGCAGGGTTGTTGAAAAATTAGGTGGGGCGTTTTCAATAGCCAACGTAGCCTTCAAGTGTTGCGGCGGTTACCACAGCCTTCGCTGGACAGCTTTTTGCCGCACGCTGTCCGGTGGCTATTGCTAAAAAAGCCAAGCCGATTTTGTGCTAAACTTATACCAGGAATAAATAAATGACCATTCAGAGTAGTGTTCAAATAGGTAACGTTATTCGCAATGCGGTTGTATTCAATGTCAAAAATTGGTTTGGAGACAGAATGAATACTGATTCTTTACTCGAATCCGTTGAACACCTTTTTGCACTTTTAGAAACCCGAAAAATAGACTATGTCCTTGTGGGCGGAGTAGCATTATTGCACTACGTTGAGGGGCGCAATACCGAAGATCTGGATTTAATTATGGCGTTATCTGCATTGAATAAACTGCCAGAGATTAAAGTAACAAGTCAGGATATAAATTTCGTTCGAGGAGAATATGGGGAATTACAAATCGATGTATTACTAACTCAAAATCCTCTCTTCAAACGAGTACAAAAAAGGTATTCAATAACTCAACACTTTTTAGAACGAAACATCCCATTTGCTACCGTAGATGGGTTAATTCTGTTAAAGTTGTATGCGCTTCCATCTTTATATCGTCAAGCCAATTTTGTGCGAGTAGGAATATACGAAAACGATATTGCGACCTTAATCCACGAATACAAGCCGAATATTCCTTTGTTGATGAAAGAACTTTCTTCTTATGTAAGCGACAGTGATTTAGCGGAAGTAGGAAATATTGTTTCAGAAATCCAACAAAGGATTGAACGTTTTCGAAAAATTTCCGAGTAGCTTTTCAAAAAACGGGCAACTGACCTCGCCTGCCCCCAACTATATGTGGGTTTCTGCCGCACTTTCTCGCTTCTGGTTTTTCCTGCCCACCCCTTAACGCATGATCCTCTTCTGGATTTTTCTCTCCCTCTCCGCCCTCGGGCTGCTTGGCGCGCTGGCCGCGCTGAGCAGGGTGCTGGGCTACTTCCGGCCGCGCCCGCCCCAGGAGAGCGGTACGATTCGCCCGCTCTCGGCGCTGGTCCCGCTCAAAGGGGTGGACGGGCGCACCGGCGATCACCTGCGCGCCCTGGTCGAATCCCAAATGGACTGGCCGGTCGAGTTCCTGTTCGCAGTGGAGGATGAAAGCGACCCGGCCTTTGCGCTCTGCCAGCAAATCCAACAGGAATACCCAAACCGCGAAATCCAGATCGTGATCAGCGGGCCGGCGGGCGGGCGGATGGGTAAAACGCATAACCTGGCGGCCGCGCTCGGACAAGCGCGCTATGATTGGATCGCCTCGATGGATGGAGACGTCGCGCCGGAGCCGGATTCGCTCCAAATTGGGCTGGATTTGTTGAACCAGCCGCGCGCCGGGGCAGCCTTCTCGCTGCCCTATTACGGCGAGAGCGACGCCGCTGGCGTCCCGGCCGGCGGCGCGCTGGTCGCCCTGTATACCAATTATTTCTTTTTCCTTTATATCGGCTCGCTGGCGATTGGCGAGGCCATCCCCCTGACGGTTGGCTCATTATGGTGGATCTCCAGAGCGACCCTGGAGCAGATTGGCGGCTTTGATGCTTTTACCGATACGGTCAGCGACGACGCCGCGATCGGTAAAGCGGTCGCCCAGGCCGGGCTGCGCAACCTGCCCGTTCACCGCCCGGCTCGCTTGGCTTTCGAGCCGTTGGGGTTTTGGGCAGGGTTTCGCCACCTGCAGAAGTGGGTTGCGATGCTGCGCTCCGAGGGCTTGCTCAATTATCTGTTGATCTTCCTGAGCTGGCATTTCGTCTGGTTTGGGCTGCTGGCTGCCATTGCAGGCTGGCTGCTCGACCCGCAACGGCTGGGCTGGCTTGGGCTGATCTGGCTGGCGGTCTGCGCGGCCGCCCGCGCCGCCAGCGTGCTGGCCCTGAACCGGCGCATCTTTCGCTCCCTGCCGCCGACCCGCTTTGCCGTCAGCGTGATTCTCTATGAATTACTGCTGGTCCCCCTGTTGTTCGGGATCGGCCTGTTCAAGCGCACGCTGATCTGGCGCGGGCGCACATACCGGATTGGCAGGAATGGGAAAATACTCACAGAATAAGACCTCCGAGTTTTCGCAAAACTCGGAGGTCTGTTATGGGTTCTAATGCCCGCGCCGAGTGAGCAGCACATACCCGGCCAGCGCCAGCGCCAGCCCGATCAGCAGCCATTCCTCCGGCTCTGGCACGCCGGAAAGCGGCAGATTGGTGGCGGGGGTGGTCTCGCCCAGCCCTTCCACCTCGCGCTGATAGCGGTCTTCCAGCTTCGAGAGATCTTCCAGCAACTCCTTCTGCTCCAGGTTCACCAGCACAATCATCGAGGAATACGGCGTGACGATGCGCTGCTCGACCGCCAGGGCGTTCAGCCTGTCCAGCGTGGCCGGGTCATCGAGCTGGCCGCGCTGGCGCTGCATCTCCGCCAGGATCACCCGTCGGGCGGCGAGCGGCGCAAAGGCAGGTTCGTCCACTGTGGCTGACTGCGCCGGGCCGGTCTGCCAGAGGTAGCCGTCCAGCACATCCTGGGTGATCAGCGCCCCGGCTTCGGCGCGGTTCGCGGCGCCCATTCCCGCGGCGATCCTTTGCAAGGCCTCTTCCAGGCTGCCCGAGACGCCGCCGCGCGAACCTTGCAGCGCCGCCAGCGTTTGATCGTCATACCCGATCGGGATTTGATCGCCCAGGTGCACCAGCCAGACCGGGAAATCGGGTACGCGCAGCTCGCTGTAACTCTCGCCCAGTTCGTAACCGCTGCCGTCGGTCAATACGATGGCAGCGTCGTAGGCCTGCTCGCCGCGCAGCCGGTCGAATTGGACCAGCAGCTCGGCCGGGTTTTGCCCGCCCAGGTATTCGATCGGCCCGGCCTGCAGATCGCCAAGGGCGATCCGATGCGGGCTTTCGCCACGGAAATTCGAGGCGGTCAGGTATAGATCGATCTGCGCGCCGCCGGCTGCCCGCAGCCATCCGAGCGCCTGCTCGGCTTCGACTGAGAGCGCCTGCATGCTGCGCGAGCGATCCAGCACCACCGCCAGGCGCGCGTCCGCCGCCAAACTGGGCAGGTCGAACGGATCGGCGGGCTGTATGGTCACCTGGTAGCCGCCGGGCAGCAGCGCCTGGTGGGTCTGGGGCGTGATGGGTCCGCTGGCGGGCAGCGTTTCGGGCAGCCAGGCGTTTACATCCTGCGCTTCGACCACCGCGCCGTTGACCATTCGAACGGTGGCCGCGTCCCAATAGATATCGCGTTCCAGAGTCAGGCGCGGCATCGGCCAGCTATCGCCTTCGGCTAACGTCTTCCAGCTCAACCACAGGTGCATTTGCGGCGCCTCGCCGATGGTGGAACGGGAGGTCTCCGAATCGAAGTGGGTTATCACTTCAGGGATCGGAAAGGCTCGCAGGCGGTACTGGCGCGGCCCGATCTGCTCGACCAGGGCTGGGTCGATGTTGCGCCGCACCTCGTTGCGATAGACTGCCTGGGCCGCCCCACGCGGCGCGACGATCGGCTCGAAACGGCTGGCGCGGTCGGCGCTCGTCCCCAGCCAGACGCCAGTGATCACTGCCGATTCAGGCAGGCTGAAGTAGTAGATCACCTCCTGGCGCTCGGCAGTGGTGTTGCGATAGACTTCATGCAGTTCGATCTCGGCCCAATCGCCGTGTTCGTGGATCGTGATCTCCTGCTGATCCAGATGGACTTCGCGTTCCTGCAATGCCTCCAAAGCCGCCTCGGCCTGTCCGGCTGACCAGGTGGAGCGCACCGCGCGCAGGATCTCCGGGCGCTCGCCCTCGACGATGGTCTCATCGAAGACGCGCTGGTACAGGCGGGCGGCGCGCAGCGGCTCGCGCCGCAGGGCCATATCCTGCCAATCCCGGTTGATGACGGCGGGGTCGGTTGGCTGATACGGTTGGTAGAGCATCGGGCGGGCGACGATCTCATAGACCCGCTCGACCTGGTAGGCTTGATCCAACGGCAGGTTGAAAACATCCGCATAGATAGAAGCGATGTGGCGCACCTCGCCCACCGAGCTGAAGTAGCGGAACGGGCCGAGGTACGCGTTCAGCAAACCTGAGCGCAGTTTTTCGCCCTCGGCGATCAACCGGCGCGCCTGATCCACGCTTTGGGGCGGTTTTTCGAGCATGCTGAAGATGCGCCCCTGCGGCTGCTGGTTGGCGAGTGCGAATAGCGCAACGGCTGCAGCTGCGAACAGGAGCGAACCCAGCGCCGGGATTATTTTTCCGCTGCGGGTGGAGAGGGAGCGCAGCGCCGCCCGCCAGGCGCGCAGGCTCAAGAGTGGAACCGCGATCGGCGCAAGCACCACCAATGTGGCGGTGTATAAGGCCAGCACAGTCCCCAGCAGGATGTAAGGCAGCCAGAGCAATTCCGCTCCGAACAGGCTGCGCAAGCTCTGCCACAGGTCACGAAATACGCGGCTCAGATGCAGCAATGCATCCCACAACCATTTGAGCGCTTCCGCCAGCAGCGGAATGGCGTAGAAAGCGATCCACAGGGCGGCGTACAGACTGACCAGCGCCATCAGCGTCAGCCCGAACAGGCGCAGCCACTGCGCCGAGGTCCCCCGCTGCTCGATGCGCCGGTCGAGCAGGTTCCACAGGAAGGCTGCCAGTCCCAGCCCGGCGGCGATTATTAGAAAACTCAAACCGGTCGAGGCCTGGCGCACGGCGAAAAAGCGCACGCCCAGGATCAGCATCAGCGGGCCTTCGACAACGTAGCCCAAGGCGAACAGCTTGCCCGGCTGACCGCGCAGCAGGGTGAAACCCAGCATTGTAGCGACCAGCGGGATGCTTGTCAGAATGATTGCGTATAGGAGAAACATCCCGTCAATTGAGTCCAGGCGGATCGCTGTGATCATCTCTGGCAGCACGCGCGGGGCGAACCCCAGGCTCATAAAGGCCAGAAAGATCATATTCCACGACCAGAATAGCCCTTTTGCCCAGCGCTCGCGGCGCGTCAGTGGGGAAGCGACACTGGAAACGTTCATGGTTGCAAACCTCCTTCCAGGCTGCGCGCCACGCTCTGGCGCAGCCCGGCATAGAATTCGTCCAGATCGGCGCGGGTTGGGTCCAGCGCCGTATCGAATAACACTGTGACCAACACCCAGGTCTGGCGCTGCGGGTCGAGATCGGACCAGATGCGGGTAGCGTAATCATCCGTCAGGCGGTCTGGCGCTTGCAGCCAGTACACCGCGGAATATTGGTAGCGCCCCTGGGCAGCGCTCAAATAGACCACCCGCAGCGGAAAATCCGGGGCGATCAACACGCTGTGAGATTGCTCGACGGTTAGTCCATATGCTTCGAAGCAGCGCTCCGGGCGATGGTGCGCCCGCCAGGTGTCGCTGGTGATCAGCAGCAGCGAGCCGGTGCGGGGCAGGCTGCTGTTTTGATCCCACTTGAACCGCCAGCGGCTGGCGGAAAGCGGTCCGTCGGCAGAGAGCCAGTCCAGTTCGTCCGCGGTGAACGGCCAGGGTTCGACCGCCAGACCGGATGGGAAAGTCATCACGGCTGGCGTCTGAGCGGCAGCCACCTGCGGTCGGGGTGTGTAGAGGCATGACCAGCAGCAGGATTACGGCCATCAAACCTGGCAGCAGCCAGCGTGGGCGTCTTTGTGGCGCTTTAGTAAAGAGTTCTGCGTCAGCAGTGGTATCTTCGGATGGGACGAAGCGGCGCAACATCCATACAAGGGCGGCACAGGCGGCGGCAAAGCCCAGAACTCCCAGCGGGACGTGCAACATTTCAGCCAGCAGGTTCCAGCCCAGCGCCGGTCCTGTGGTTACCAGGATGGCGACGCGCCCCAGGTTGGCAGCGAAAAGAAGGAAGGCGAAGATCAGCGCAGCCAGCAGCCAGCGCCGGTTGATCTTGCGCTGCTCAATCCACGTGGCTGCCAACAAGAACATCCCTCCGGTCCATAGACTCTTCACACCGCTGCAGGGCAGGTCGATTTGTGAGACTCCGCTCTCGAAGACCAGGATGGTGTCGATTCCGATGGTGTGTATTCCAAAATGACTAAGCCCATCCCGAACCAGCGCAGCGGTGATCAGGCGCACCGGGTAGCCGATGAAGGTCTGCAAATGCTCGCCGAAGGGGAGCGTAGCGATCAAGAGCAGGGCGGCGGGCAGTCCCTGCCGCCAGCGCAGCGGCTCCAGCCACAATCCGAGCAGCCCGTAGAAGGCCAATCCGAACAGGCTGGCAGAGAGCGTGTTGACATCCACCACCCGCTCGGCCAGGATGAAGGCGAGCGAACTGAGCAGCAACAGCGCCACGGCGGGTGTATGCAGTGCGGGCGCAGCGCCAAAATGCAGCCCCAACCCCTTGCGGCGGACCTGGTAAATCAGCAGCCCGATCACGCCCAGCAGGGCGAACTGGTTCAGGCGGAATTCCTGGCGGGTGAAGATCAGGCTGATATAGGGATAGACCGGGCGGAACAGGAACAGCCAGAGTGCTACCAAGGCCAGGTTAGCCAGGAATTGGGGCGGCCTGCGTAGCCATTGGCGCGGCTGGGAGGCCTGGGCGGGGAGATAAGGCGGCAGGCTGCGCTCCAACCGGCGCTCGCGCAGCGCCAAAGACGGCAGGTCGAGCAGCTCGCGCAGCATCAACGCCCAGACCGCCCGCTCGCCGCGCTGGCGGGCTTCTTCCAGCGCCTGGGCAAAAACGGCTAGCATCTCGTCTGCGAACTGGTCGCAGAAGCGCGGCGGCAGCAGGGCGAGCAGGCAGGCATACAGGCGGGCGAGCGGCGGAAGATCGGCGCGGCCGGGATCCATTTCAGACTTCTCTGGCGGGCCTGGATCGTTCATCCGGAATTGGCGTGCGGGTCGAGCGCATTCGGGTTGCTTGCCAGGCGCGAACCGGCTGCCGAGAGCAGCCCGTTCAGGCGCAGGATTTCGCCATCCAGGACGGTTTGGCCTAGTAGTGTCAGGCGGTAGAACTTGCGCTCGCGCCCGTTCTCGCCCTCGGCTGGGTCGTCGAGGCGCTCGATCCAGCCCTGCTCGAGCAGACGCTTGAGCGCGCCGTAGAGCGTGCCGGTGCTGAGCGCCACCCGCCGCTGGCTAAGCTGCCCGACGTCTTTCATGATCGCGTAGCCGTGGCTGACGCCCGGCGCAAGCGCGAGCAGGATGAAATAGGTAGATTCGGTGAGAGGTTGCAGGTCAATCGAATCGTTCATGGCGCTCCCTGAATAGGTAGGATGACAATATGTCGTATAACGACATATTACAGTATTTTGGATTGAAAGTCAAGAGGAGGTGGATGGGTTGAAAAAGCCTTTGGCAGACTTGCGAGGTTCCTAAAACCTCGCAGGTCAGTATTCGCTATACATCCAGCAGGATCGGGTCCAGCTTCGTTGCCGGTTCGCGCTCGTTGTGGGCGCTGTAATCCGGCATCTGGCGTTCATAGGCGCTGCCCATCAGAGGGGAGGAGATCACATAATCGGCAGTGGCGCGGTCACATGCCACCGGGATATTCCAGACCACCGCGATCCGAAGCAGCGCCTTGACATCCGGGTCATGCGGCTGCTGAGTGAGCGGATCCCAGAAGAAGATCAGCAGGTCGATTTCGCCTTCGGCGATGCGGGCGCCGATTTGCTGGTCGCCGCCCAATGGGCCGCTGTGCAGGCGGGTGACCGGCGCTTCCAGCACTTCCGCCAGCAGCCGCCCGGTGGTGCCGGTGGCGTAGAGGTGATGCCGCACCAGCAATTCGCGGTTGTATTTAGCCCATTCCATCAGGTCTGTTTTCATATTATCGTGCGCGACCAAGGCGATCCGCTTGGGGGTCGGCTCAGGGATTTGCAAATTTTGTTCTCCGGTTTCGGCGGGTTGGCTGCTTTCTTCCGGAAGAAGTGCTATGTTTGTATCCATCTTAATTCTCCTTATCATCCCACTCCACACAAAAAAGATATGCCCCGCCAGCATGCTCTCTGGCGAAAAACCCACTCAATTGAATTGAATAGTATGGGGAAATCGGGTGAATGACCCGTAGTGGAAGGATGTACTAAAACCATTTTACCAGGAAAATCTGTGCTATTTACACAATTTTCACTAGTGGGAGTTTTCTCATGCCTTTCTTACATTTGCTTGAATTGAATTTCTTTGGACTAGATGCAAGGCATATTAGAGGCATCCTTGCGCTTTTCCTAAGAATATCCACTTGCCGGGAGCGCCAGATTGGGCTATCATCGTTAGGGAGGCAATCCCGAATTTGGGAAATTGGAGGATAGCATGGATGATCTGTTGAGTGAAGAACATGAGCTGCATCTGCTCCGGAAGCAAGTGGAATCGCTTGCTAAGCAGCAAAATCGACAGCTTGAGGTTTTTGAAAAAATATCAAATGATCTAAAAGACATACAGGTTTCTGTGGTCTTTATGGTGATCATTTTTCTGCTGGCCTTGCTGGTGTACGTGTTTCGTTCCGGAGTCTGATCAATATGCCTGGTCGTTCTCTCTTTACATCGCCAACCAAAACGCCCGAATATTGGCCCACCCAGACGTGGCGCACCCTTCCACCAGAGGATGCTGGGGTCAATCCATCCGCGCTTGTGCGGATGGAGGCTTACGCCTTCACCCGCCAACCCGCCAATGCCCGATCGGCTGGTATTCGCACGGATGGGGTGGTGATCATCAGGCGTGGCTACCTGGTCTATGAGCGTTACGCTGGCGGTTTCCACGCCGGTAAAAGGCATCTGATTTGGTCGGCGGCTAAGAGTGTGACCAACGCACTGTATGGGATCGCCATCAAACAGGGGCTACTCGATTTGGACGACCCGGCCTGGCGCTACTTTCCGTCGCTCGATAGGGCGGACCGGCGCGGGATTACCATCCACCACTTGCTCCAAAGCTGCTCCGGGCTTTACAGCAACGAAACCTACGAATCCTCGCCGTTCAAATCGACTGTGAACGCGATGCTGTTTGGCCAAGGCCATCGCGATATGGCTGCCTATGCTGCTGCCCAACAAGTGATTGCCCCGCCGGGCGTTCGCTGGGAGTATTCCAGCCTGACTTCCACTCTGCTGATGGCGATCCTTAAGAACCGGATGGTCCCGCAGCGCTATGCTGATTACCCTTGGGTTGAACTTTTCGAGCCGCTAGGGATTCGCAGTGCGGTCTGGGAGCGCGATCCGGCCGGGACGTTCATCGGTTCATCTTACGTCTACCTGACGCCGCGTGATATGGCTCGTTTTGGTTTGCTTTATCTGAATGACGGCATCTGGGAGGGGGAGCGCATCCTGCCGCATGGTTGGGTGGCGTACAGTACCCAGGTCTCTCCGGCGATGCGAACCACCCAACTGAACAAGCAGGAATTGAAAGATGGTTGCTTTGGCGCACAATGGTGGTTGAACCAGGCGATACCCGAATGGGGCATCCCTGCTGCGCTGCCAAACGCACCGGCTGATCTATTCAGCGCCCTTGGCCATTGGGGGCAGGCAATCTATGTTATTCCATCTCTGGAGATAGTGATCGCTTTGACCGGAGATCAACGGGATGCCAGTTTTGATGCCAATCATTTTCTCAGTCTGATCCTGGAGGGCGTCGCGGACGTTTGAAGCTCGATGAAGAACTATATTCTACGATGTTTGCTGGTGTGCATGTTTGCTTGGCTGATGGCTGGACTGGTCTGGCTGATTCGTAATTATAAGGACTTGATCGCTTTCCGTCCGATACCATCTGGCGCGTACGCCAAGTTCCTATGTTCCTCTCTATTCGTGGAGGGCAAATCTTTAGAACAAGCCAGAAACTGGTCGGCTATGCCGCTGCCGGTCAAAGAGGTCGCGATCGATTATGAGAACAAGACGGTAACGGCGCGCTCTCTCTTCCATACCAGCGTCGCGCACTCTGTGAATGAGCGTTATGGCTGCACATTGGATTAGGAACATGCCCGTTTTTTTGAAAAAACAGCGCTGGCCAGCCTGGCTGTGGCCTGCCGTGCTCACCCCGTTAATAGTCACCCGCCTTGCGCTGCTCGTTATTGGTTGGTATTCGCTAGAATTTCGCCCAGATACAGATTACCCGACAAAATCCGCGCCGCGGATTGGCTGGTCTTTCTCACCTTACCGTTGGTTGGATATCTGGGGACGCTGGGATAGCGGCTACTATATGGATATTGCCTTAAATGGTTACCAGCCAAGCGTCGATCTGCGCTCTGAGCAGAGCAATATGGCCTTTTTTCCGCTCTTCCCTTATATGGTGCGGGCGCTGATCTCCCTGGCGCCTGGCCGGGTGCAGACTCAGGTGGTGCTTTTGGTGGGTGTAATTCTATCGAATCTGTTCTTGATGGGGGCGCTGATCCTGCTCTATCTGCTGGGACGGGATATCTTGCATGATGAAGGTGCGGCTCGGCGTGCAGTGTGGTATCTGCTACTCTTTCCAACTGCGTTCGTTTTCTCCTCCTTCTATAGCGAATCCCCCTTCTTGTTCCTGCTATTGCTGACATTCTGGGCAGCCCTTAACGAGAAATGGGCGCTGGCCGGAATCGCCGGGTTCTTCCTGGCGCTCAGTCGTCCGCCCGGAATCCTGGCTTTGCCGGCTCTGGGCTGGATGTATCTAGAGCATCGAGGCTGGAAGCTCTTTCATCTGGATCGAAAATTCCTGTGGCTCAGCCTGATCCCGGCTGGCCTGGCGGTATTCCTGTGGATTGGCTATGACCTGACCGGCGACTGGCTAGCGCCAATCCATGCTCAACAGGCCTGGCAACGCGAATTTACTTGGCCGTGGGTCACACTTTTCGCCCCGACAGATCATTCCCGCCCGCACTTCGAGCAATTGGAATGGGTTGCTCTGGTCGGATTCCTCATCTTGAGCGTGTATGCGCTGGCGCGATTGCCTTCGCGCAGTTATGGCATTTTTGCCCTGCTGCTGCTCGTCCCCAGCCTGACCAGCGGCTCGCTCACCTCGGTGATGCGCATCGCCGGCACCTCTTTCCCGGTCTTCCTGGTGCTTGCGCTGCTTGGCGGCCGCTGGCCTTTCCTCGACCGGCTGATCTGGGTGGTCTTTCTATCGTTGCAAGCCGTGCTGTTCGCCGGTTGGAGCCAGTTCTACTGGGCGGGATGAAACATGCTTCAGGGGACGCGCTCGAACGTGGCCGCCATGGCGTCATCGGCGGTGCGCAGTTCCATAAAATTCCCATCGATGCGGTAGGTGGCCGCTGTTTCCAGCGCCATGAGAAATTGCATCTCCTGTTCCATCACCCCTGCCGGTTCGGGACACATCTTGCGGGTGGTCGCGGCTGGACCAATCTGGATTGTGTTCGTGGCGACTTTATAGGAGGTATTGTAATTGTTGCAGCCGGCCGAACCGCTCAATTTGCCGTCCGGGCCGAAATTCGCGGTCTGTTCGCTGCCGCTGATCACGCCGACCACGGCCTGCTTTCCATTATTGTAGCCGGTCACGATCCAGGAAGTGCCTTCCAACGACTTATTCTGAGCGTCGAAGACAGCCAGGGCTTTACCGCCCCCATCCAACAGGGTTAATTGTTTTCCGTCGTTCTGATAGGCGGCGGCCTGGGTCAGCGCCTGCGTAAATTCGGCGGCCTGCTTCATGATGGGTTCGGGACAGGCTATCATGGTCGAAGCCAAATTCTGGCCCACGCTGAATTTGCCATCGCTGCCCTTAAAGCTGCCATTGAACCGATTGCAGCCATCGCTGCCGTTCAACCGGTCGGCTTCGATGTTGAGCGTGACCTGCGTTACGTCCAGGGTGGGTTTGCCGTTCAACGTTACCAGCAGCCAGCTTGTCCCGTTCAGAGGTAGGTTGGTTCCATTCGGCAATCCGCCGGAGGCGCATGCCGCCAACACCAGCCCGCCAAGCATCGTCAAGGAAATTATAAATTTTAGCATTCCCATTCCTCTCCTGTTTGATCAAATTGAATCTATGCTGGAGTTCTCGTTCATTCAAGAATCTTAACGAAACAAATGTGCAGAAAGTTCCGAATTCCAGAATTATTTACACCAGGGAGATGCAACTCACTTGATTAGCTGAAAGACTTTGGATCACGAAAAGAGCGTAAGAAGCGAAAGGCGCGAAAACCCGATGATGACCCAATCATCTCCTGGGGTTCAACTTAACGCAGAAAATGGAGTTATCCTCTCTTCCCTTCCATTTCAAATCCTGGGATGCGCGCCCGGCGCTCCATCCACTTTAATACTTCGCTCAGCAGGGCAACGACGATCAGGTAGACCAAGGCGACCGCCAGGTAGGCCCCGATCGGGTCATAGGTACGGGCGGCGATACTCTTGGCTTCGGTCATCAGGTCGGGTACGGCGATCAGGAAGGCGATCGCAGTGGATTTGAGCAGCGAAATCGGCTCGTTTGACCAGGAGGGGATGACCAGCCGCAGCGCTTGCGGTAAGATCACATAGCGGATGGTGTTCCAGCGTGACATCCCGATTGCGCGCCCAGCCATCATCTGGCCGTCCCCAATCGACAAGATTGCCCCGCGCAGATATTCGGCCTGGTAGGCTCCGCTGTTCAAGCCAAGCGCCAGGTAGGCTGAGAGCAGGCGTGAGAAAGTAATCCCCAATCCTGGTAAGCCATAGTATATGAGGAAGAGTTGCACTAGCAGCGGTGTGCCGCGAAACAATTCGATATAACCGATCGAAAGCGCACGCATCCAGGTGTTACCATAGGATCGCCCCAACGCAGCCAGCAACCCCAGCACAAAGCCCATTCCCAGACCGACCACGGTGAGCTGCAATGTGACCAGCAAACCATCCCAAAAATCTGGCAGCGATTGGATGAATAGTTGCACCCAGTCCATTGTGATTATCTCGGATCAGCCGGCGGTTGCGCTCGGATCGCCGCCTGGATCGTCTTTCTTATCGCCATAAAGCTCGCTGATTTTCCATAGAAATTCGCGCGTGCGCTCGAATTTTGGTCGGAAGAAAAGCTCATCCGGTGAGCCTTCTTCGACGATATTGCCTTTTTCCATGAACACAATCCGATTAGCCACCTCGCGCGCAAAGCCCATTTCGTGTGTGACAACAAGCATGGTCATCTTTTGCAGGGCGAGCTGGCGCATCACCTCCAGCACTTCGCCGATCAATTCGGGGTCAAGGGCAGAGGTCGGCTCATCGAATAGCATTACACGTGGGTCCATTGCCAGGGCGCGGGCAATCGCTACTCGTTGCTGCTGTCCGCCAGAAAGTTGGCCGGGGTAATGATCAGCCCGGTCCGCCAACCCGACCCGTATTAACTCGTCCAGCGCCTTCTGGTGAGCCTGTTCACGCGGCAGACGCTTGACCCGCGTTAATCCCAGCATAACGTTATCTAATGCGGTGAGGTGGTTAAACAACAGGAAATTCTGAAAGACCATCCCGATATGCTGACGAACGTGATCTTCACTATAACCAGGGGCGGTGATTTCCTGGCCGTCCAGCCAGACCTGGCCGCGATCAGCCTTGGTCAGCAGGTTCAGGCAGCGCAATAAAGTGCTTTTTCCAGTGCCGCTCGGACCGATAATGACAATGGTATCGCCCTCCACGACGGAGATGTTGATATCTTTGAAGATGATATTCTTGCCGTATTGCTTGGTCAGCCCTTGGGCGATTAAGATCGGATTTTCCACTTTTTGTCTCTCCCACACACTGGGTTCAAGGATGGGTTGGAATGCGGGTGCGCCGTTCGAGCAAGTCGAGCAGGCGGTTGGTGCTGAACACCAGGATGAAATAAATCAGGGCGGCTGCGCCGTACGCCAGGAAGGGCTGCTGGGTGGTGGCGCTCAATTGCTGGGCACGGCGCAAGATTTCAGGGACGCCCAGCGCATAGACCAGCGAGGAATCTTTCAAAACGATGGAAGCCTCATTCGACCAGGGCGGGATTGCTAATCGCAGTGCCTGCGGTAGCACTACATAGCGCACCGCCAGCCAGCGCGACATCCCAATTGCTCGACCTGCCATCATTTGACCGCCGCTGACCGATTGGAGAGCTCCTCGGAAGATTTCCAGCTGATAGGCGCTGCTGATGACTCCCAGCGAGATTGATCCAGCCCAAAAAGGAGAAAGGTTGATCGAACCGGCAATAATGAAATAGAGTATAAACAACAGTACAATCGGCGGCACACCCCGCATCGCCGTGCTGTAGATGGTCATCAGGCGGGTAAGACTCTTACCGCCATAGACATGCAACAGAGCAAAGATCAGGCCGATAATCAAACCCATCGGAAGCGCCGCCAGCGTCACCCCGACCGTGATGGCGGTTCCGCTGCTTATATAGATGAGAAAGTTTTGCAGCATGGACAGCCCTTATCTTTTACATTAATTCTGAGTAGGAGATGAACCATCTGGTCATTAGACGACTCATCTCCTTTCGAATTTTCCTGAATGGGGCGGTTTATTGAATTCCGCCGATAAATTTGACTGCGAGCTGCTTGATAAAGCCTTCTTGCTCAAGCTGCTGGATGATCTTGTTCATTTCGTCAGTTAGGGCTGTGTCGCCGTTCGGGATAATGATGTTCATCGGTCCGCTGGAAAGAACACCCTTGAAGGCCACTTTCAACCCACCGAGCTGGTCCACCAGAGCTTGACCAGGGACGTAATCGGCCATCCAGACATCGATTCTCCCATTCTGCAAATCCATGGCGGCCTGGTCAGCGCGATCGTAGCGGAACAGGTTGTTTTCGTTTAGCTTGCCGGTATCAACCAGATTTTCGGTCAGCCAGCTATCCTGGGTGGTGCCGGTTTGCACGCCTACTTTGAATGCAGCCACGTCTTCGGGGTTCACGATCTGCCCGCTGAAACCCTCGCCAACGATGAAGGCGTCTTCAGACATGTAATACGCCACGGTGAAGTCGATCATCTGGTCGCGCTCTTCGCTGTAGTTGAAGGCCGAGATCGAGGCGTCAATCTTGCCTTCCTGAACGGCGGCGATCAGGCTGTCGAAGGGCATGTCCACCCATTCTAATTTAACACCCATCCGCTTGGCGATTTCTTGCATCAAATCAATATCAAAGCCGGTTTTATTACCGCTGCCATCCACATATTCAAAGGGCGGATAATCGGCTGAGGTGCCAACCTTGATCACGCCTGCATTCTTAATTGCCTCCAAATGGCTGGCTGGCGCTTTTGGAGCGCAGGCCGCGAGCGAAGCAATCAGAATTACAATTAATATAACAGGGATCAAAATTCGTTTTTTCATAGATTGTCTCCTAAAGGGTTTAGTTTTTTCAGCGTTTATTGTACTCGAAATCAAGGCGCTTGCCATAATCTTCTTGTTTCGGCTATAATCTGCAGCGAATTTGCAACGATCAGGTCCGATCTGCGTAGAGGTGTTTAGTATGAGTGAGGTTATTTCCCTCCATCCTGATTATCAACCGGTAGCTTCAACTATACCTGGAATCGAGGTATTTGCGCCAAAAACAGAGCGATCTGCCTCCCAGCCCGAAGTGATGGATTTCAAGTGCCCTCAGTGTGGGGCGAATACAGCTTTTAGCGCGGCTGATGGCGGGCTGACCTGTTCCTATTGTGGCTATTATGAAGCCCCAAAGCGACCAGCCGTCGGGCGCAGGGCTACCCAATTCGAATTCACCACCGATACGATGGAGCGAGCTGCCCAGGGCTGGGGTGAGCAACGAAAGGAACTTGCTTGTCAGAGCTGCGGAGCGCAGATCTCCACACCACCGGACAGCCTGACCCACACCTGCCCG
Organism: uncultured Chloroflexia bacterium; assembly: GCA_963788145.1. Taxonomy (GTDB): domain Bacteria; phylum Chloroflexota; class Anaerolineae; order Anaerolineales; family UBA4823; genus UTCFX2. The sequence goes on from CAWBFQ010000003.1 coordinate 351,611, forward strand.
TTCTGCGGATCGAACAAAGTGATCCAACGCCAGGCCGAGCAGAATATGCTCCGTCCAAGTGTTGTGATTCCATTCAAAATTGAGACGCTGCTCTGCCAGAAGATCGCAGATGAATGGTTTGGCTCAAGCTGGCTGACCCCGCGGGGCTTGCGTAATGCGACTAAACTGGCTGGCTTGAACGGAATGTACCTGCCGTTCTGGACGTTCGATTCGCTGACCCAGGCAGATTGGAAAGCAGAGATCGGGCATAACGAGACCGAGCGCTATTTCGAAAATGGTGAATGGAAGACGCGCACAGTCATCCGATGGAGATGGGAATCGGGCCGGGCGCAGGTGCGCATTGACGACCTTGTGGTACGAGGAACGGACCGCTTGAGCGCTCACCTGCTGAAAGAAATCAACCATTATGATCTGGCAGCCCTGGCTGATTACGAGCCGAAATACCTAGCCGGGATTAATGCCAAAGCCTATGATATCCCGCTCGAAAAAGCCTGGGAGATTGGGCGGGCAGAGATGCGTGAGCGCACCCGTCAAGCCTGCCTAGACCAGGCCAGCACCTCACAGGTGCGCAACTTCAGCATGAACCTGGATTTCGGTGAAGAGAGTTGGCGCTACATGCTCGCGCCGGTGTACATGGCCAGCTATCGATACCAGGGACAGACCTATCAGGTGATGCTGAATGGGCAAACTGGAGAGATCAGCGGGCAGCGCCCGGCGGATTGGAACAAGGTGTGGTTGGTGATTGCCCTGCTGCTCGGTCCTGGGGTGCTGTTGGGCCTGATCGGTCTGGTAACCATCCCATTTGGTGGAGCCGGGCTGGGGATTGGCGGGTTTGGCTTCATCTTGCTGGTGATTGGGGTGGTTATGAGCGTGATCCTATACCAGAAAGCGGGAGCATTGGACGATGCCTGAGAACCAGACGAAATCAATACCTGAGATAGCCCAGACTACCCAGGATTGGGGAGTATCAATGCAAGCGTTGGTTTGCGAAAAATGCAACTGGGCTTATCTGGTTGCCGAAGGTGAGGGTACAACTCGCTGCCCCCATTGCGCAAATGACAGGCTCAGCTCGTTTGAAAACTCTCAGGCGATCCATCCGCCCGAATTGTTGATCGATTTCAGTGTTCCAGCGGCTAGATTGGATGCAGCCATCGATAGGTTTGGCGAGGGCATCCCATTCTCACCGCAGGATTTGAATGGAGAGCAGTTGCGCAAGAGGCTGACGCGCCTGTTTCTGCCGATGTGGCTTGTTGATAGTCAAGTGAAAGCAAACTGGAAAGCGGAGGCTGGGTTTGATTATCAGGTTGTAAGCCACCAGGAGAGATATGAACAGAATCGGAGTATCTGGTCCAGCCAGAAAGTGCAAGAGACCCGCATCCGCTGGGAACCACGCCTGGGACGGTTGGAAAGGGAGTATCTAAACGTGGCTGCACCGGCGCTGGAAGAGTACGCCCAATTGCAAGCGCGGCTTGGCTCGTTCGACTTGAAGCAAGCTAGACCGTATCAACCGGAAGGGGTTGCGCATAGCTTTGTGCGCCTGCCGGATCGCTCCAATGTGGATGCCTGGATCGATGTACAGCCCACGCTGCAATCGGCAGCAGCGGAGGAATGCCGTCAGGCGTGTGCGGCTGATCATATCCGCCAGTTTAGCTGGCAGCCAGCCTTCGAGCCGCCTAACTGGACATTGTTGCTACTGCCGGTTTTTGCCAGCTATTATATGGATGATCATGGCCTTATACAACAGGTATTGATCCACGGGCAGACCGGCGTTATTCATGGAGACCGGCGGGCTTCGCTTAAAAAGGCGAGCCGGATCACCGTTGGGCTACTGATTGCGTCGGTGGTCTTGTTTGTAATTGGGTTGTTGCTGGCAACTGCGGGAGCAGTGCTGCCACCGGCGCTGGCGTTAGGGTTGGCGGGGGTCGGCCTGGCTTTCTTGTTGGGAATCAGTTCGCTCGCACCGCTGGCAGTGGTCTGGTGGTTCAATCGAAACCAGGTGGGATAAGCACTTCAGCCTTGGAAAATTTCCGATTTTCTAAGAAAAGCATTTGGCTGGGCACTGGCGCAGTGGTCGGCATGTTGGCGTTGCTTGCGATCCTGGTGGACTGGCCGATGACGCTGGCTCAAATCCGGTGGGCTAACCCGGTGCTTCTGGGTTATGGGATTGTGCTGCTGGCGCTGGGCTACGCGACTTATGCCATTCGTTGGCAAGTGTTGATGGTAGATGGACCGGATTTCCGCTGGACCTGGCATGCGGCCAACGTCGGAAGCCTTGTCAATATGCTTTTACCGCTCCGTCCGGGCGACCCTGCCAGGGTGTTGATGCTCTCAGGGCGCGAGCGTTTTTCTTTGATCCGGGTGACCACCAGCATTGTGGTGGAGCGTTGGTATGAGCAAATCATGCGCATCGCCGCGTTAGGCGGGGCGATTGTGTTCGGTGTCGGGATGCAGGTCTCGCTGATCACTATCCTGGGGTCGGCGGTCTACCTGGTGGGGATGATTGGCGTGATGGTCTGGATGGTTCGGCGGCGAGATTGGGTGGAGGCGCACCTGCCGGGCTGGATCGAGCGGCTGCCCAGGATCACAGAAGGGCAAGCCCGCCATTGGATCGGACAGTTATTGGATGGCTTGGAGGGGATGATGCAGGTGCGCAGCCAAGGGCTGGCGTTGTTTTGGTCGATTGTGAGTTGGGCGCTGTTTTGGGGCTTTCACTATACTCTGTTGTTGGCGATCCAACCGGAGATGGGGGTGGAGTGGGCGTTGGGGTTGTCGCTAGGTTCGCTAGCGCTTACGCCGCCTTCAGCTACCACCTTGCCAGGGATATATCAGGTATCGTTGATTGTTCCGCTGGCTTTGATCGGCTACCCGCGCGGGCTGCTCGCCTCCTATGCAGTGTTGCTGAATGCGATCGAATTGGTGGTTGTGATTACACTTGGATTGTGGGGCACGCTGCAGACACATGTCTCGCTGGGTGGGTTGATAGAGTTGACAATAAGGAAACCGGAGATTCCAGGGGATCAATCTCTCTAAGGGATTTCGGGGAAAAACTGGATTTATCCGGTCATGAGAATAATCATCGGAAATTTATATCCCGAGTTTCTGATGAATGAAGCTGCAGATTTCATCCATCGCCTGGGTTGCTTCCGGGAACATCGGCGCCAGCAATGGGTAGCAGTGGATCATCTTTTCGCCCACTCTGAGGCTGACGTTCACCCCAGCAGCTTGGGCTTTTGCGGCGAAGCGTGTTAAGTCATCCAACAAAGTCTCATATTCGCCGACATAGATCAACAACGGCGGCAATCCATGCAAATCTCCATACAAAGGAGAGATGTACGCCTCTTTGAGATCGTGCTCACCAGCGTAATATTTACAGCAAACTTCATTCATCCCCGGCGGTGATAGGCAGACTCTTGCTTTCGTGCGAATCGAGTCGCCGGTCAGCATGAGATCGGTCATTGGTGACAAAGCCACCGCTGCGACAGGGAGCGGTAGCCCCTGATCGCGCCCAACGAGAAGAGTTGCTAATCCCAACCCGCCGCCAGCCGATTTGCCCATAATCATCAGATCCTCGCCCTTGAACCCCTCTGCAAGCAGCCAGCGATATGCTTTGAGCGCATCTTCCAATGCAGCCGGGTAGGGATGCTCCGGTGCAAGCCGATAGTCGAACAGCAATACCGCTGCTCCGCATCTCTTGGCTAGCTTCGCGACGATTGCCCGGTGATCATTGCATGAGCCGGAAATATAGCCGCCTCCATGCGTATAGAGAATCGCCTTCGTGTTGATAGCTCCGGCTGGCCGGATCCATTCAGCGTACATCCCGTCAATCGAAACTGGTGCGATTTCGATTCCAGTTGGAAGTTTAGCCATTCGGTTATTAGCTTTTTCGCATTGCTTGCGGAAATCCTGCACTGAGGTATTGAAGTCCCAGGTTTCCTGCTTCAGGTGGAATTGAAAAAGGTGGCGATTTTTCATCATCACGTAAATCATCTGGCTTTTTAAGCTGGTCATGTTTTCACCTTTTATAGTTGGGTTGCACCAGAGAGAAACAAGTCGATGCACTGATCGATGGCGTTTTCCGTATTACACTCCCCTCGATTGAGATAATACAGCTTGGCAGCTTCAACAAACGCGACCTCGAACAGATCTTCCAGGATTACACTCGGTATATCGGATCGGATCTCTCCGCTTTTCTGGCCTTGCTCCAGGATATCTCTGATCACTCGGTAAAGCCCGCTTTTTTGGCTGTCGTCCTGCTGGAAAGATGCGAGAATCTTCATTCGATATAGAATATATTTCTCAAATATCATCGGTTGGCGCTGTACGCCAGCCAATAATTCGCTAAACAGCAGTTTCATCCGGACGCGTGTATTCTCCAATGGCCGTAAGCGCTCGATCCAGGCGCGATCCTCTGTTGAAACCGGTTTTTCATAAACGCATCCAGGATCGCTTCTTTGATTGGGAAATAATTGTAGAGCGTTCCCTTAGCGATATCCGCTTGCTCAGCGATCTGCTCCATCGTGACCGCCTCAAACCCCTGTCGGATGAATAAATCCATCCCAGATGCAATAATTTTCTGGCGCGTCTCTTTTTTTTTGCGGTCCATCCGGTTTTCGCTAACCGGTTGATCGGATTTCATTTCGAACTCCATTGAACATAGAACAAATTTAGACAAAGTATAATAATGAACGAAGTACATTATTACGCAATCCCATTAATCTGTCAATCCCATTTTGTCAGATTCTTCTGAGATGCTTGGATGCATCTGTATTCATCTGACTTCAGCATGGTATGGAGGCTAAAGTGAACATCAAAAATCTTTGAGCATGGTTAGTGATCTTATTCCTCGGGATGTATATTTGGGCGATTTCGCGCTGGATGCCGTTCCAATCAGGTGAACAGGTGTCCCTGATCGCTGATTTTACTCAGGATTGGGATCGCTAAACATACGTTCTAACTGCTCTATCATTCTGGTAGATGATATTGACTTGATTCGCAACCCAATGTCTTGCTTTCATCCATAAACTACCCTATAATAAACCTCTCATAATCAGAGCCCCACTCATCTGGCTCGTCATTCGCCAAGGGATTTGCGGATGTATTTTTTGGAGAGGGCAATATGATCTTGAATCCCCTGTTTTGGCCATTATTGGCTGCAATAATAATCTTAACCTGGCTGGCGTGGCGTGCCTGCCAGGAACGAGAAATGCCCGCTGCCAGGCCATTTACCATGTTAATGGTCATTGGTGCTCTCTCCGCATTGTTCTACGCTATCGAAATCTCGCTCAAATCCCCCGATCTTAAAATCCTGTGTTCACAAATAAGACTGGCTATCCAGCCCTTCTTCGTGCCAGCCGTTACGCTGCTGGTGATTGAATACCTGGGCTGGGTGACCTGGCTAACCCGCCAACGAATGGCTCTGCTCTTTGTAATCCCAGTGATGACAGCTTTACTGTCATTGAGCGGATCCTTTCATGAACTTTTTCGGTATAATTTCCGGGTGGATTCAAGCGGTCTGGTCTCGGTATTGTTTTTTGAGCGCGGTCCGTGGTGGTGGGTTTATTATATATACAGCATGCTCTTGCTCATCGTGTCTTGTACAATACTATTTGCTTCATTTCGGATGCGCTCACTCCGTTATCGCAACACATTGATCCTGGCATTTGGAATACTGCTGATAGTATTAGCTGACATCTTATTTGTGCTGAAATTAACGCCCATCGCAGGCTATTATTGGACTCCCACCATATTTGTCATCCCTGGTGGCTTGTTCGCCTGGATTATCTTGCGCGGCGGGTTATTCAAAACCTCAACGGTTGCGCGCGAGGTGGTATTGGAGCAAATGCAAGACTTAGCGCTCGTGCTGGATCCCAGAGAATCACCTTATCGATTATAACCGCGCTGCTCAGGCTGTCTTTGGCTTAACCCCGGCTGCGATCGGGGTAGATGCGCAGGCATTGCTTGGGGATTGGTGGGAAGTCCTGCAGCGCTGCACCGGGCGGAATGATCTCCAGGAAGAAGTTCACCTTGGAAGTGGATCGGATCGGCATACTTACGAGATGAGCATCACGATCATCCAGGACTGGCGTCAGCGCGTTGTGAGTCGCCTGTTCATGTTCCACGACATCAGCGAGCGCGTCCGGATCAAAGACGCCTTGGCCGAAAGTGCAGCGCTATTGCGAGCGACGGGAAAAATGGCTCAAGTGGGTGGTTGGAGCATCGATCTGGCGACCAATCATCTGACGTGGACGGAGACAGTTTATGATATTCATCAAGTTGACCTGGATTATCAGCCCAATGTGATTGAAGGGATCGATTTTTACGCCCCTGAACACCGCCCGGTGATCGAACAGGCGATCAAGAAAGCCATTCAGCTTGGAGAGTCGTTTGATCTGGAATTGCAGTTGATCACCGCCAAAGGCCGCCGGATTTGGGTGCATGCGCTCGGCCAGGCAGTCGTCGAGAACGGGAAGACCACCCGCCTGATTGGGACATTCCAGGACATCGACGAGCGCATACGAGATAAACAGATTGTTATGCAAGCTCTGGAAGAGAAGGAACTGCTGCTCAAGGAGATACATCACCGGGTCAAAAATAACCTGACTGTGGTCTCTTCATTGCTCGATTTGCAAGCCATGGCCAGCCAGGATGAACGGCTGCGAGCCGCTTTTCAGGATAGCCAGCAGCGCATCCAAGCCATGATAGGCATCCATCAACAGTTGTACCAATCAAAAAATATGGCCCAAATCGATATGGCCGACTATATCCGTAGCCTGACCGATGAGATGCAGCGCGTGTACGCAACCGAGCATATCGCGCTGGATGTGGATGTGCAGGATGTCCACCTGGTGATCAACCAAGCCATTCCGTGTGGACTGATCATCAATGAGCTGGTGACCAATGCCTTTAAGTATGGTTTCACGCCTCGTATAGATCGCGTCGATCCTGATTCGTCTCCAGTCGTCGAGGGACAATCCACGATCCTGGTCGCGATGCAGCCCACAACGGATGCTTCTGGAGATAACCGGATTGTCTTGAAAGTTGAAAACAACGGCCAGATCTTTCCTGCTGACTTTGACATCCAGTCTTCCAAAAGCCTGGGGTTGCGGCTGGTCCGCCAGCTTACCTCCCAACTCGATGGCAGTTTGCAGGTGGAGAGCAGCCCGCAGGCTACCTCCTTCAAAATAGAGTTCCCGCTGAACCCTTCCAGTTAGTAGCAGAATCTATAGGTTCTTATAGCTGTTTAGGTCTTCCTGCTGTATGATCTCAGCCACCCGCTGCCCGAGGATTTGGTGCATCTCGGGGGCAAGGTGGATACCGTCCACATCCCATGATTGGATGATCGTACCGGCGTCCAGGAAAGGCGTGTTGTATAATTCGGCGGTCTGGCGATAATAAAAACCCAATTTTTGCGACTTTGCCTGTGAACCGGCGAACATCTCGGCGTACTCATTCAGTTTTGCCACTGGCGGTGGAGCGATCAGAAGCAACTGTGGGGCGCGGTTTTGTGGGCCAGCGTCGCTGGTTTGTATGATCTTGATCAGGCGCTCCAGCCCCTTGGCAATATCCGAGGCAGGAACGGAGAAACGTTGCTTGAGGTCGTTTGTGCCGAGCAGCATTACCACTAGGTCCAATGGGGCGTGAGTCATGAGGAGCGGTTCAAGCAAGCGCAACCCGTTCTTCCACTCACCGCTAATCGGATCGTCCCAAACGGTGGTGCGTCCGTTTAATCCCTCCTCGACAACCGAATAATCCGGACCGAGCGCGTTCCGGAGCACGCCCGGCCAGCGAATATCGGGCGGCAGGCGGGTGGCGTTGCGGGCGTCATAGCCCCATGTGTTTGAATTGCCATAACAAAGGATGGTTTTCATAGAGAACTCCTGTCTGAGCAAATAGGTTGTGATATCAGGTACAATGAATGCACTCAAGACATATTTTCACTAGTGATTATAAGGCTCTTTCCGTTTTCTAGAATGGGCGGTATTATCAAGGTATGAATCTCTTCGAAACCATTTCCTACATCTGGGAAATGCTGAGCCCTATTGACCCTGACGTAACGCTCCGCTCTCACCATAACCAGGCTGCGCCTGGGATTACGTTCGTCAAAACTTGCGAAACAGAGCAATACACAATCCAGCACACAGTGGAGGACGGGATTGAGCGGATCGTCTATACACCCCACTTGCGTCGTTTTGTGACCCCAATTCTGATGCAGCATGGCATGTGGCATGCTGCCTGGTGTTGGCAGCCCTGGCAAGAACACTTGGCTGCATGGGGCTGGCAAAGCGTGGCCGTCAGCCTACCGGGTCACGGGTTGTCCCCTACCCAGCGTCCGTTGGATCAATGCACGCTGGACGGTTACCTCGGCTTTGTGCGCACCGAGATCAAGCGCCTGACCCCGCGCCCGGTTTATTTCGGCCACAGCATGGGCGGCGCGCTTGCGCAGTGGTATTTTAAATATGTGGGCGATGACCTGCCAGCTGCGGTTCTGGTTGCACCGTGGGTTTCGCATAGCGCATTGGCAGACGGCTTGCCGCGTTTCTTATTCAATGTCCCGCTTGGAGTGCTCGAAACGCTGCTAACGGCCAGTGCAACGCCGCTGGTAAACACCCCGGCGCGTGCGCCGCTAAAGTGCTGCTCGGTCCCAATTCCACGTGGACAGGCGCAGAATTATGCGCTCGAATTGGCTCGGAGTTGGCTCTGGTGATGTTCCAGCACAACCCGCCTTTCTGGAAGCCGCCAGAGAAGGTGAAGACTCCAATTTTATGGATTGCGGCTGAGAAAGATGGCGCGATTGGTTTGCGCGCCTCCCGTCGCTCGGCGGAATATTTCAGGGCTGAGTTCGTCCAGATTCAGAATGCCGGGCACAATCTGATGTTGGAGTTGAATGAGGCTGAAATTATACATACGATTCATGAATGGCTGGTTGGGCAGAAGCATATTGTGAAGGAGATCTCAAGTGGATGAAAATTCGATCAGCATGAATTTGCTGGCTTACACCGCACGCTGGGCTGCCAAAGTGCGGGCATTGGAGAATATCCAACCGAACCGTATCTTCTCCGATCCGTGGGCTGAGAATTTGGCAGGTAAAACCGGTCGATTGTGGATGGCCGACCGAACGCCGGAAAGTACGATCCCAATTGTGCTGCGCACCCGTTATTTCGATGATTTTCTCGAATGGGTCACGATTAAGGGCGGGCTGCGCCAGGTGGTGCTGCTGGCTGCCGGGATGGATACGTGTGCCTTTCGCCTGGGTTGGCCAAATGGCGTCCACCTGTTCGAACTGGATCAAGCGGAACTGCTGGCCGAGAAGGAGGGGGTGTTGCGGGCGGCAGGTGTAACGCCGGGTTGCACCCGGAGGATCATCCGAGCTGACTTGACCCGCCTGTGGGGGCAAGCGCTGATTGAGGCTAGTTTCGATCCGGGCAAGCCGACCGCCTGGCTGCTCGAAGGTGTTTTGATCTATTTGCCGGTCGAGACTGTCACCGCAGTCATCGATGCAGTTTCCCAACTGTCTGCCTCTAAAAGCTGGCTGGGATTCGATATCGTGAACAGCCTGACGCTGACCCACCCGTTAACCAAAGAAATGGCCGAGATGCAAGCTCGCTCCGGCGCGCCCTGGATCGGTGTGATGGACGATCCGCCAGGATTCTTGGCCGAGCGTGGCTGGCGGGGCAGCTTGACCCAGGCTGGCGCTCCAGATGCCAATCACGAACGCTGGCCTTACCAGGTTATCCCCCCTAATATGGCCGGGATGCCGCATCACTGGTTTGTGACTGCCAGGAAACTGCCATCCGCAGGATGACGCTGAATGGATACCCCCTCGACTTATGAATATCATTTGCTAGAAATGCACTCGCATATCGAGGCTTATCTCAGCCACTCGCTGGGAGGGTCGGCGCGCCTGCTGGATGCGACATTGCTCGCCAAAAGCACGCGTACCGCTCCCTGGAAGCTGGATCTGATCTGGAGGGGAGAACCGCGCTCTTTAGTCTTACGTCTCAGCGCCGATGCGGATGCGCTAGAACATGAATACCGGGTGTTGGAACTGTTGCAGTCTACGTCGATCCCCACACCGCGCCCGTATGGCTGGGATCCGGATGGCGCTGCTCTGGGGCTTCCCTGTTTTCTGAGTGACTTTATTATAGGTGAATCGTTACTGGGACCCATTTTGGCTGGCGAAAAATGGGCGGCTCAGCTCTACTTAGATAGCGTGATTGCACTGCAATCTGTGACACCGGAACATTTAGGCGCTGCGGCTGAATCGCTGCTGACCGGTGAGACCGCCTTAGATGTGCTGGAAAACGCCTATGTCTGCTGTCAGCCATTCTTAGACCCGCTTCTGGAACAGACTTATCGTCGTTTAATACAGAATGCGCCACTGCTGCCGGATTTGCGCTTCAGCAATGGCGACCTGTGGTTGGATAATTTCCTGACCCGCGAGCGGCGGTTAGCAGGGGTGATTGATTTCGAAAACGCCGGTTTCAGCGACCCGATCTTCGAATTTCTGCTTTCGTTTTTTGTCCGCCCTGAACTGCGCGCCTATGGAATCGAGCAGCAATATTGTCAACGGATGGGGTTTGATCCGGCGCTGCTCCCCTGGTATCACGGCCTGGAGCTTTTCGATACCCTGACCTGGGTCTTGGAGCGCGGCCTGCCGTTCGAACAATATACGCCAGAGCGGCTGCGTTCCGAAATCCAGATTTGGCTGGGTGATCGTTAATGCCCCGTTATTCCTTTGAGACCCATAGCCTGCATCATCCAGCAGTCAACCGGATTTTGAACGCCGCGCTGCAAGCGGTCGATCCCGGCGCGGCAGTGCAGCGCTATTTGCACGCCCACCCGCTGCCCGCTTCCGGCAGGGTGTTTGGGCTGGCGGTGGGCAAGGCTGCCCTCCCAATGGCGCAGGTTTTCAGTGACCTGGTTCATCCGGCGGGATTGCTGGCGATTCCCAAGCACGCCCCTGCGCTGGATCAGGTTTCATTTCGGGTGCTGGAAGGCGACCACCCGCTTCCGGGGGACCAATCTGTCGCGGCTGGGCGGGCAGCCCTGAAGTTCGTCTCTGACCTGTGTCCGCAAGATCTGCTGGTCTGCCTGATCTCCGGCGGCGGCTCGGCTCTGATGACTGCGCCGGTTGTATCCCTGTCCGATATGCAGGCTCTCACCAGCCGCGCTGCTTGCCTGCGGCGCCCGCATTGATGAAATGAACATGCTCCGGCGCAGGCTGGACCGAGTTAAAGGCGGCGGGTTAGCGTGCGCCACCCAGGCCAGGGTTCTCAGCCTGATCCTTTCAGATGTGGTTGGCAATCCGCTCGAAACCATCGCTTCCGGGCCGACCGCGCCGGATCCATTCACGCGGGCGCAGGCCCTGGCGGTGATCGAAAAATACGAATTGGGGGAGCGCATCCCGGCGGCGGTGTTGCAGGCGATATCCACCGCTTCAGAGACGCCCAAGCCGGGCGACCCGCTCTTCGAGCGCGTTCAGAATGTGATCGTTGGGGATAACGCCCTGGCGGCGCAAGCCGCTCTACAACAAGCCAGCCTGGAAGGGATGCATATGGAATACCTGGGCAGCGCCTGGCAGGGCGAGGCTGCGCAGGTGGGTCGAATGTTGGCGGAGCACTTAGTCCGGGTTGTGGCGAACGCGCCGCGTCCATTTTGCCTGGTAGCCGGGGGTGAAACGACTGTCACGCTACACGGCTCGGGAAAAGGCGGACGCAATCAGGAGCTAGCCGTGGCGGCAGCGCGCATTCTGGCGGGACAGAAGAATGTGCTGCTGGTTACTCTGGCCACTGATGGCGAGGATGGCCCGACCGATGCCGCCGGCGGGGTGGTGGACGGAGACACGCTCTCCCGCCTGTACGCCCTCGGCCTGGACTCGGATGATATCCTGCGCCGCAACGACTGCTACACTGGTCTGCAGCTTCTGGGCGACCTGATTCTCACCGGACCAACCGGCACCAACGTGAACGATCTGACCTTTTTGTTTGGGTTATGATTTTTTCTTGGATGGATCATTTATTAATGCCTATAAGAAATTAACGAAGTTGAAAAGTTTTGGCGCCGATATTGGTACTCAAGCCCTTCGCATTGCTGTTTTCAGTGGAACGTGGTACGGATTTCCTTATCAGGTTTGATGGCTACCAAGATTAGATTTCAATCCTGGTTATTGCTTTGTACTTCATACGCGCCTAAATCACAAGGAGCAACCCGTGGCTTGCCACGCTGGTCTGTATTGAGGATACAATATTCCACTTGAAGGGCATCAGTCGCCAGACTTCCGGGTAACAGGGCTTGAGTTTGAGTATCGCCGCCATTATCAGCTAATGGCCCCAAGTTTGGATCGCCGGAAAATGTTGAGCTGCATTTGCCATCTCCTACCCAGTTATTGCTGCTTTCTGCGATCGCGCCGAAATCACCAAGGAGACAATCTACCACTCCGTACTTATCCAGGCGAGAAATATTATTGGCAACGATGGTATTTGTATAACTCAACTGACCTCGAATTAAACCTTTCTCTCCAGACCCACTGAGGGAAATCCCACCGCCGCTGTTGGCGTTATTGTCGCTGATTGTACTGTGAGTAAATTCTCCTACTCCATTTATGAAAACCCCACCGCCGAAATTATTTGTATAGTTACCGCTGATAGTGCTGTTGGTCAATACCAATATCCCATTACACGCCACATGGATCCCACCGCCCTTACCCCTGGATTTATTGTTGCTGATCGTGCTGCTGATGAGGCTCACTCTGCCCTTCATAACCTTAATGCCCCCGCCTGTATCACACTCTAAGAACGCATCACCGCCACCTCTAGCTGTATTCTCTGTTACTGTGCTGTTGATAAGGGTTAATGTTCCATCGTTTAAGATGCCACCACCGGCGCTGCCACTGTTGTGACTGACCACGATCCCATCTAGGGTTAGCGTCCCCTCATTTCTTATCCCACCACCGGATTCGGGCTCAGATTCCGGGTTGCCATATCGAATTGTCAACGCTCGAATTGTGACAGTAACTCCGCTCGTTATAAAAAATACTCGGTCAATCGCTTCCTCGGGATTTGAATGAGCTTGCACAATCGTATCCTCTGCCCCCTGCCCTTGGATGACAATGTCCTTTATGATGTATATTCCCGCTTCGGTAAGGATTTCATCATTCAATCCGATCACGTCGCCAGCGTGTGTGGTTTCGGCGTCAATGGCTGCTTGAATTGTGGTGAAATTACATCCAGCGGCGCATACAGTAATACTAGGAATAAGTGTAGGGGTTGCGGTTAATACAGGTATTGGGCCAGGTCTACAACCACTTGATGCCAAGAAAAGAGCACCAAGAATGGGTGACAGAATCATCTGATAAATCGTAAGCTGGTTGGTTTTTTTTAGCTTGTTCATGATTCCTGTTCTTTGGTGAATAATGAGGTGTGCGCTTTGCGCAATATATCTGCATCCATCTTCTCGATCTCCCGATCATAAGTTAAATAGCCATTGATTTCGATTTCTACATCGCTGGTCTGGGTGTAGATCGCCGCGCTCAGCCCAAGCGGGATCAGCGGCTTAAGCTGTGTTTCGAGCAGGTCGAGGTACGCCTGGGTGAGTTCTGCGCTCGAATTCAAGAAGCGGTAGCCGAATTTCTTTTGCGGGTCCCATAAATGCCCGCTTATCGCCAGGCTGTACCCGCCAAACTCGCTCAAGACGAAGGCGCGTTTGGGGTCAGGCTGTGGGCGGCGCAGGCGCTTGAAGTAGACATGCCGGCTTTGAAAATCGCCGCCGCCCTGATCGAACCAGCCCGAAGCGTGATCCACCAGGCGGGTGTGGTCGCTCAGTTTCACCCACTCGGCGGTCTCCTCCGCCCGGAACTGGCCCCAGCTTTCATTGAATGGAACCCAGACCGCGATGCAGGGATGGTTGTACAGGTGATCGATCATGGCTTCCAGCTCGAAGCGGTACTCGGCTCGGTCGTTCACGTTCGCCCGCCCGAAGCGCTCCAGGCGGCGGGTGTCGTCGCGCCGAAAGCCGAACAGCAGCGCTAACGCCGCGATCCATTCGCCATCCGGCAGCCCGCCGTTGGGTATATCCTGCCAGACGATCATTCCCAGCCGGTCGCAGTGAGCGTACCAGCGCGGCGATTCAATCTTGACGTGCTTGCGGATCATGTTGCAGCCGATCTTGCGGGCGTATTCGATGTCGTAGCGCAGCGCTTCATCGCTGGGCGGCGTGTACAACCCGTCCGGGAAATAACCCTGATCGAGCGGGCCGTACAGAAAGAGCGGCTGGTCGTTCAATGCAAAGCGCAGATGACCGGCTCTATCGCCCACCAGGCTGAATTTGCGCATAGCAAAATAACTGGCTGCCTGATCGATCACCCGGCCGTTTTGCACCAGGCGCAGCTCCAGATCATAAAGGTGCGGGTCTTCCGGGCGCCAGGGGCGCGGGTTTGGGATGACCATCTGCAGCGCCGTTTCGGCCGGGCCGCGGACCGAAGCGATTGAGGCGCCGCGATCCAGGGCGGTTACTTCCAGCTCCACGTCTTCAACCGGGCCGCGCAGGCTGTCCTCGATCGTCAATATCCCGGCGTCCAGGTCGGGCGTCAGCCTGAGGCGCGCCAGGCTGCTCTCGCCGACCGGCTCCAGCCAGACCGTGCCCCAGATTCCGGAGACCGCGGTGTACCAGATCCCTTTGGGCTGCAAGACCTGCTTGCCGCGCTGCTGCAATCCGCTGTCGGTCGGGTCCCAGACCGCGACCAGCAGCTCGATCTCGCTGGGCCGCAGCAGGGCGCTGATGTCGAAGCTGAACGGCAGGAAGCCGCCGCGGGCTTCTCCGGCTGGCCCGCCGTTGACCCAGGTCTCGCACTGATAATCGACCGCTCCGAAATGGAGCAGGATGCGCCGACCCTGCCAGCCCGGCGGGATCTGAAATGTGCGCCGGTACCACAGACGCTGATCTGGCAGCAGCGCTTTTTGCACGCCGGAGAGGAGCGAACTCGACCGGATAGGGAACCCGGATCAAACCGCTGTAGGATGATGGCGCGCCCTCGCTCCGCGCCTGGATGGCGAAGTCCCACCAGCCGTTCAGGTTGATCCACTCCTGGCGGACGAGCTGCGGGCGCGGGTATTCGGGCAGCGGGACCGGCTCGGCTGGCTTCCAGCGGGTATGCATTGCCATCACCAGCGCGCTTGGTGTTCTTCGGCAAAGCCGATCAGGTTCTGAATCTGAATCCGCTCGCCGCTATCCGAGATCAGCTGGCCGTTATAGCGCCCGAACATCTGGTGCACCTCGCTGAAGATCACACCCAGGTTGGTCTGGGCGGCGCGGTCTTTGAACGGGGTGAAGGCCAGGTCCAACCGGTTTTCGCCGCTTTCATCGCTGCGTACTTCGCGGAAACGCCAGGGCTGCATGAAGTCGCCCGACTGGTACTCGAAGGACACTTTCTCCAACTTATGAACCCGGTTTTCAATGATGATCGCGTTCTCACCGGCTTTGGAGAGATCGCCGAAGCCGCAGCCCAGGTTCAGCCCGATCGTGCGCCCGTCCGGGAGGTAGCCGGAGGCGCTGGCCCAGTTCCAGAAGGAGCGGTATTCCCACACACCCCGCCCCCAGTCGAGCGACCCGAGCGATTGATCGGGTTGAAGCTCCTCTTGTAGATCACCGTAATGCACCCGCCCGGATGCGGGCAGGCAGTTGATCTTGCGGTTGTAGTAGAAGCGCTGCCGCCCGATCGGGATGACGATCGTCATCGATTCGTAGCCCTCCGGCAGGGCCAGGTCGATCTCGGCAGCGATGCCCTTGCCGCCGTCGAAGGACGGCCATTCGACCGAGAGATGGCGGTGGTCGGGGAACAGGCTGAAATCGCAGGCGGGCGTTCTTATCGGCGAAGTGGCTGTCGCCAGTGGTGCTGTTCCGGGGCAGCGAGACGCCCCTGGCTAGCGGGATCACCAGCCCCTCCTCGTGCAGCGCGCCGGTCTCGAAATCGAGCGTATAGACGAAGATGTTACCGGCGTAGCCCAGATCGGCGATGGTGGCCGAGAAGAAACGGTGTGGGCTGAACACGGCGTAATAATCCCAGCGCTTCACCCGGAAACGCTGCAGCGGGCGCAGCCGGTAGAAGCGGGCGGCTTCCAGGTTGCAATCCAGCACGGGTTGGCGCGCCCAGCCGACCTGGGCTAACCGCCCGCGCGAATCCAATAGCGGACCGGGTTGAGTGAGTTCGTTTTGCATGGCTGCTCCTTAATGATTGACATAGACGGTCATCTGGGAGGGGCCGCGGTTGGCCCACAAGTAGTAGGGGATAAAGGTCAGCGGCCGGCCCTGTGGGGTTTGAGCCTGGATTGTAGTGATCCCGCCGAGTAAATCGGGCGCGTCAGCCGCCTGCAGGCTGTGCGGGTCGAGGCGCAGCGAGAACAGGTCGAAGCCGGGATGGTCGATGCTTTCCAGGCAGTAGACCAGCGGGCCGCGGGTTACAGCCAGTTTGGCGGAATAAGCGCCGGGATTCTTTTGAATCAGTTCCGGACTGGCGGGGCGCGCCTGCGCCTCCATCCCAAATTCGATCTCGATCCGGTCGCCCGCGGACCAGGTGCGCTGCAGGATGATCCAATCGCTCCCGCGGGGTCATAACCGCAGGCGGTCGCTTCGCCGGGCGCAGCGGGAGGTTCCGGCAGGTTCTGCGGCTGTCCGTTGACGGCGAGATCCACTGCCGAGCTCCACGAAGGGCGGCGCAGGCGCAGTTTGAATTCGATCGGGGCGGCGCATTCGATCTGCAGCGTCACCTTGCCATTCCAGGGCAGGCCGGATTGCTGCTGGATGGCGAGCGAGCGCTCCTCCAGGCGGAAGACCGCCCGGCTGCTGATATATTGCTGCACCTCGATCGCGTCCGTATATTGCAGATAAATCCGGTGGGGCAGGCTGGCCCAGGCGCGCGAGAGGTTGGACGGGCAGCACGGGATGGCAAACCAGGGCTGGCGCTGCACCCCGCCCCGGCAGAGCAGCGGGTTGTTGTAGAGATAGCAGCGCCCGTCCAGTCCCATCCCGACCGCAGCCGCGTTGTAGAGCTGCTGCTCGAACAGGTCGCTGTAGCGGGCCTGGCCGGTGAGGCGGGACATTTCCCAGTTCCAGAACATACAGCCCAGCGCGGCGCAGGTTTCGGCGTAGGCGCTTTCGGGGTCCAGCTCGAAATCGCGCCCAAAGCCCTCCATTTCGGGCAGCGAGCCGATCCCGCCGGTCAGGTACATCCGCCGGACGACCATGCGCTCCCAGGATTGTTCGAGCGCGGGCAGCAGGCTGCGGTCGCCGCTCAAGCGGGACAGCATGGCGGCCGCGGTTTGCAGGTAGGCGAAGCGCACCGCATGCCCTACCGGCGTGGTTTGGGCGCGGCAGCGGGGCGTGCTGCTGAAAGTAGTTGCCGTTCAGCGCGCTCAGCTTCCAGCGCAGGTCGGCGAAGCGCGGCTTGACCGCCTGGTTATTGGGCGGCAGCTCGAAAGCGGCGTGTTCGGGGTGGGCGCGCAGGTATGCCTGGCGTCGTTCGGCCACCTGGCTGGCGCGGCGCTGAACCGAGCCGTTCTGGCGCAGCACCGCCAGCCCAAAGAAACGTGCCCGGCCGCGCTGCTCCAGAAACTGGGTTGCGATTTTAAGGTAAGCCTCGATCTTGAGTGAGTTGGTACAGCCGTAGCAGGGCAATTTCGATCTCTTCATGGCCGGGTGTGTAGAGCGGCCCTTTGCCGCGGAAATCGGCTGCGATCCGGTCTGCCGCTTTACGGGCGATATGGAGCAGGCGCATCCCCCCGCTGGCTTTGAAATGCGAGACGCCCGCCTCGATCAGGTGGCCGTGGCAGTATAGTTCATGCTCGATTTGCAGGTTGCTCCAGCGCACATCCGGGAAGTGGATCTGGTTATACGTGAACAGGTAGCCGTCGGGGGATTGGGCTTGCTCGAGCAGGCCGATGAAGCCGTCCATGATCTCGGATAGCTGCGGGTCCGGCTGGTTGGCGCAGATGCTCGCAGCGGCGTCCAGCCATTTGTAGGCGTCCGAATCGGCGAAGAACCAGCCTTCGCGAAAGCCTTCTTTTTGCCCGGCTGCGATGCGGAAATTATCGATACAGCCGCTGGCCTCTAATTGCTGCCACTGATGGAAGATGGCCTGTTCGGCATTCACCCGCAGGCGGTCGTGCCAGAAACCGGCCTCGATCTGCACGCCGGGCGCTTGCTGGCTGCTCATGGCGTTTTCTTAGGGCCGGAGCGGGTGAAGAACAGCGGGATCAGCGATAGGAGGGCGATGGCCGAACCGGCTTGAAAGATGATCGGGACCGGGATGAAACCGGCCTCACCGTTCAGCGTGGTTGGGATTCCGAACTGCTGGATCAAGGTGGAGCCGATCCACGGGCCGACCACCATCGGGATGGCGATCCAAAAGATCATCCGCACCCCCAGGAACTTGCCCCGGTTCTGTTCGGGCAGCAGGTCTTTCAGCCAGGCCACCGAGGCGATCCCGCCCGCCAGCGAGAAAGCCTGCCAGAGCAGCCCGGAAAGGGCCAGCAGCGGCAAGGTTGCGCACCAGCGAGAGCAGCAAACCGCCCAGGCTGCTGAGCAGCGCGGCCGCGGCGATCATCTTGCGCTTATCCCAGCGGTCGGCCAGCAGCCCAAACGGAACGGCCAACACGGCGCTGCCGAGCATCACCGCCCCGCCGATGATGCTGAACTCGGTCTTGCTCATCCCGATGTAATTTTCCAGGTAAATGATCAGGTAGGGCAGCGAAACCTGCATGCCGATGCTGGTGAGCATGATCACCAGCAGCAGGATGAAGAGCGGGCGGTTGCCCTTGAGCGTATCGAGCGAGAACAGCTCGCGCGAATTCGGCCAGGAAAGACGGGCGTGGCTCGCTCTCGGCCGGGGCAGGGGACATCTTGCAGCAGCATGCCGCCCACCAGCCCGACCACGATCACGATCGCGCCCAGGGCTGTAGAAGAAGGTGAAGTAGCCGACGCTGTCGATCAACATGCCGGCGGCGACCATCGCGACGATCTGGGCCAGGAACACGCTCAGATTGAGCACGCCCTCCACCCGGCCGCGCGTGTCTGCTGGTAGCGATGTCGGCAGTCCAGGCGTTGAAGGCGGCGTCGTTGGCAGTCGAGCCGAAGAAGGTCATCAGCGAATTGGCGACGACGACCAGGATCACCGCCAGGCTGGTAGTCTGGATATAGGCGACGGTCGGGAAGAGCAGGGTGGAGAGGCCCCACAGCACATAGCCGACCAGGATGTACGGCCGGCGCCGGCCCCAGCGCGAGCGGGTGCGGTCGCTGAGCGTGCCCATCAGCAGGGTGGTCAGCGTGGCGGTGATGGCGCTGGCGGCGACCATCCAGGCCACCGGGCGCGGGTCGGGGGTGATCGTGTCGAAGACGAAGGTGTTGAACCAGGTATTTTCGACCGCCCAGGCGATTTGACCGGTCAGGGCCAGGGCGACCATCACGAACCAGGCGCGGGGGGTGAGGCGGGGTGGGGGCATGCGACTCCTTTCGGTGGTGCAGCTATTGTAGTGCAGAAAAGGGGAAAGGAGTAGGTATCTGGCAGAATACTTAATCTGGATTTGCGAACAAGCGGAGATTCAGCGGCATCCTTTACGCGCTTTTTGGAATCACTCCAAACCCTTGTTCGTTAAAATGTGGATCAAAGGTAAAAGCCATATCCAATCCCACCAGGCGCATGATTTCGAAGCTCGTGCAATCTACCAGTGAAAGGTTACGCCGATTCGCAGCTAATAGGGCGCTCATGGCTTGTTTGTGAATGGGTTCGTCTATCCAGGCAATTTCCAGGATGGGCAGGACATCGCCTGTAAACAGTCTTACGGCTTCTATACCGAAGCGATGCTGGAGCAGGGTGGTGGTTTCAAGGATGACATAGTTACTGCTGAAGAGGGTTGCGTCGGATGCAAGCGCCTCGTCCCAACTCTGTTTGGCTGCGGGATGAAATTGGTCGCTGGCATTGAGAACGGCCAGGAAAGCGGATGTGTCGATGAAGATGTTCATTGGTCCATTGCCTCAGCGACATAATCATCGTGTCTTTCGGCCAGGTTATTCGGCCCGTTCAATTTCCCCGCCGCGGCGCTGGCTTTGCGCTGCAGGCCTTCCCAGTTTTTGATCCCGCCGACCCGCAGCATATCATCAATGGTGTTGCGGATCAACTCAGCGACCGATTTCCCTTCTTTAGTGGCTAAACGTTTTAGAGCGCGGGCTTGCTCGGGTGTGATTTGAATTTGTGTGCGGATCATGGTCGGCTCCTGAAATGATGTGATACCATCACTTCAGGCATAATGATAACATTAATGAGACGGCCTGGCAAGTCGACGAGCAGTCGCGCGGGAGGTGAGGCGGGGTGGAGGCATTCGTCTCCTCATATGTAGGATTAAGCTTTGATGTTATTCACCGAAATTTACTTGGCTTGGAGTTCTGAGCCAGTTTGTACGCTGAAAAATTCGATATAATCTTACAAGGCGGTGGCGGGGGACAAATCCCCAGCTACAAGAGCGACCATCCGCTGAATTGGTATTGAACGTGGAGCCGGATTGATCTGGCGGCACACCAGGTGTCGTTCTAGAAGATTGGTTCCGGCGGATCTTTCGTAATGCTTGAAACCAGACTCCCATTCGATGATCAGGAGGATGATAGCCTCATTTTCGGACAGCGGCGGATGCAGGTGAGATTGAGATAATTTCGCGAGCGAGAAACTGGCCGCATCCGTCAACATCTCGCAAAACATATCAGGAGGATGGTGTGATAGAAGCTCCCTTGAAGCAGTTCGAAATTTTGATTGAAAGATTGGGAGATTGCCCGAGCCGAGTTGGTGTCGATGAATTTTCGGCGGTACCGCCCGGATCCAATTGCCCATCGATCAGAAGATCATTGGGTGGCGGTGGCAGCGAATAATCTGGCGTGGATCGTGGCGTTTGTTGCACTCGCAAACATAAGTTTCAACTATTCAATACTTTTATTGAGACAGCGGGAGTTCAGCGAACTTTCCTCGAAATCCTGATGATTTTTTCGGTTATTTTTGATGATATTGTCAACGCTGGATTCTTTTCCTTGCGTTGCAGGCTTTTAAGGAGATCATTTATCTGCTGATGGATATCCGCGACTTCATTAGAACCGGATGATGAGGAAACAGATGCATGAAAAGTGGCAAGGTCGACTGGATCCAATTCGGATGAGGAAAAGATCAGCGATGCGTCATAATGAGAGCCATTCGATGATTGATCGAGCGCTGGGTGCAGGGGCTTATCCTGGTATCTTCTGGTGAGCATTGTCATTGGGTTGATTGCTTAATCAATAAAATTTCTAACGGTTGGGCAACGTCAGGAATGGGCTCAGACTATGATCGAATCTGATGGTTTCTTTTCCAATGCTGCCTGGATTATCGGTGATATTCGAGCAACATCTATCAAAATCTGGGGTTTTTGTTTTCATACCTCTTATTGTTGGCTATCCTAAAAACGATCCTGTATCTGCTGGCATTGAAGCGGGAGGTCTTGAACAGGCAGGGTTATGATACTGATATCAACTCTTAGTATGGCTGCCGATTGGAGCTAGCTCGATCGAAAGGATGCAATCAATGAAATCTTACCGCAAAGAACTCTGGTTTAACGTCCCCGGCCGGCGCGCCTTCATCAATATCACATCCCAGGTGGAGGGGTGCTTGAGGGAGAGCGGCGTTCAGGAGGGGTTGGTCCTTGTCAACGCAATGCATATCACCGCCTCCGTATTCATCAACGACGATGAAAGCGGGCTGCACCAGGACTACGAGCGCTGGCTCGAGAAACTGGCCCCGCACGAACCGGTGAGCGCTTACCTGCACAACCGCACCGGCGAGGACAACGCCGACGCCCACATGAAGCGTCAGGTGATGGGGCGTGAGGTGGTGGTGGCGGTGACCAATGGACGCCTCGACTTCGGCCCCTGGGAGCAGATCTTCTACGGCGAGTTCGACGGCGGCCGGCGCAAGCGGGTGCTGGTCAAGATCATCGGGGAGTAAGTCCGTCAGCCCATTTTTTCGCGTTTGCTGCTGTACACCTCTTGAAATCGGGTTGAGAATCCTGTATCATCAGGATAGTGTTCCCATTGATTCAGGAGGTCCCCGATGATTGACCCAAGCAGCGCCCCGCTCAAAGACCCAAAACCGATCACAGAACAGATCCAGGAGCTTGACGACCAGATCAAGCTGGCCCAAAAGCGTAAAGAGCTATTAGAAGCGGAACAGAAGCTGGCAGACCTATCCGCGCCGCCATCCGCTCCGCCCGCCAGCCCTCCCGCCGCGCCGACCGGCAGCGCCAAACCCAAAGCCGGAGAGGTGACCGCCGACGAGCAGAAGCGCATCCTTGCTGAAATTGCGGCTTGCGAAGGCGTGCAGCTTGTCGCCGAGAAGATAGCCGCCGAAATCACAGCCGGTTTGTTGAACGCGCCAGACAAAATCTTGATCGTCGATGACCTGCTCTTCGCGGTCAACGATGTCTATTATCGGGATATCCGCCAGAAACTGGATACCCTGCTCCAATCAACGACGCAAGTCTCGCAGGAATGCCAATTGCTGTTAGAACGCGCCCAGCAGCCTCGACCTGCCCTGACGATGGAAGACCTGCAGAGAATGATCGAAAAAGGGGTTGCGGAAGGCAAGGGGATTTCCTCGCAAGCTCTTTTTTCTACCACAGGTTTACTAGATATCGCTAAGATCACTGAATCGATCGTTGCGATCGGGGCAGCCGCGAGCGGAGTGGGCGGGTGGATTTCCGGCGGGTTGAGCCTGGTGGGCGATCTCATCGGCTATTTCCGCCCGGATTATGTGATCAAAGCCCAAACGCTGACCGGGGCGGACGATTTCTATTTGCAGGCGATGGTAGCTGGCGTCTTGCGCAGGGCGAATCAGCAAGTGTTTTTGTTCAACTTCAGCCGCATCACCCAATCGAAGCTATTGCATGATCTGAACCTTCTGCTCAACCGCAAACTCGCCATGCAGACCTGCGCCGAGAGGATCAAGAGCCAGTACGTGGATGGCAAAGAAGCCCAGGTTGAGGCCATCCAGGCCACGCTGGCCAGTCTGCGCGCCAAGCTGGTGGATACCCTGCTCTTGTCAGATCAAACCGTGGAGGAGGCTTTGGTCCGGGAGATCGAGACTGTCTCCAGACAACTGGATGATCTGCACGGGCGGCGCACGCCGGATATCCAGATCACTCAGCTTGAAAATCACCTGGTCAGCCTGCGGGCCAAGATGGTGGAAGCGCTGGCAAAGGACCCGGCTGGCGAGCGCAGCGCCGTTCAGACCGAGGTCGATGGGATTGTACAGAAGCTGAGGGCGCATGAGCAGGCCAGCCCGGATAAGAAACTGAGCGCAGCCGAGGTCAAAGCGCTGGAGGATCAGTTGAAGGGTCTGCAAACCAAGCTAGTCGAGTTGATCGCCGCCAGCGGCAGCCAGACTCAAAAGCAGCTCCAGCGGGAGATCGACAAAGCCCTGGAATTGCTCCAGAAGTACCAGCTTCATCGGGTGAGCGACGCTCAAATCAGCGCGTTGGAGAACCAGCGGGTCAGCCTGCAGGCCAAACTAGTGGATTGCCTGGCTAGCAATGATGAAGAGGCGTTAAAAATATTCGCCAGGCGATCACCCAATTTGAAGCCATGATCGCCGAGAATCTGGAGCCGGTGCAGAAAGCGAATGGAATCATTCAGAGCAGCCTGAAAGTGAGCGCGGCGATCGACGCTTTCCTGACCACCTTGACCAGCGTTCCGGCAGGGGCGGCCTATCCGCCGCTGGTGGGGGCAGTGTTGCGCGAGTACATCGACGACCTGGAGATCCAATACCTGCTCAAGATCAAACTGGTCACGCATGGAGCGGATTTCATCGTCGAAAAAGCGAATGTCCTACGCTGGAACGTGCGCACCACCTATTTGGGCGGCGGTGTGGGCAGTTACATCCTGTCTAAAATAAATGGCGAAGCGGTTGCGGCTGGAACCCACGCCGATGCGCTGACCTTGCAGCACACCCTCGGGAAAGAACCCATTATATCCTCGCCGCGAAAGCCGATTGGAGCAACCTCGTCTGAGCGCAACGAGGAACAGAATTGAATTCTAATAATGGGAGGAATAGCCAGGCGCTGGATTGGCTATTTGAATCCGCTAACCCCGGATTGCACTACCTGGCGTTGCGTGATCTGCTGCGCCTCCCGCTGGATGCCCCGCAGTTGATCGTAGCTCGCCGGCAAGCGCATCAGAGCGGCCCGATCGCCGCGATCCTGGATCGGATGGAGCCGGAAGGGTATTGGGCGCGGCCGGGCGCAGGATATAACCCGAAATACCGCTCGGCGGTCTGGTCGTTGTTGACGCTGGCGCAGCTAGGGGCGCGCCTGGAAGAGGATGAACGCATCGCCCGGGCTTGCGCGCTACCTGCTCGATCGCGCCCTGAGCAAGGCAGGCCAGTTCAGCCAGGCCGGCGCGCCGTCCGGCACGATCGACTGCCTGCAGGGCAACCTGATTCGGGCGCTGCTCGAACTGGGCTGCACGGATGCGCGCCTGGAGCTGGCGCTGGATTGGGCTGCTCGCAGCCTGACCGGCGAGGGGGTGGCCCCGAAGGAGGATTTGCAAGCCGAACTGCGTTATTATGCCGCCAAATGCGGACCAAACTTCGCCTGCCTCTATAACGGTGAGAAGGCGTGCGCCTGGGGCGCGGTGAAAATACTGTTGGCGCTCGGCAAACCGCCGCGCGAGCAGCGCACCCCACTGATGGAGCGAGCGATCCAGCAAGGGGTGGATTTCGTGTTCGGCGTCGATCCAGCCCTGGCGGCTTACCCGACCCGGACGGGCGACCGGCCGAGCCGGAACTGGTGGAAGTTTGGCTTTCCAGTATTCTACATCACCGACCTGCTGCAACTGTTCGAAGCGCTGGCGGCGCTCGGTTATCGGAATGATCCCCGGCTGGATCATGTGTACCGGATTATCCAGGAGAAGCAGGACGCCCACGGCCGCTGGGCGCTTGATTATGAGTACAGCGGCAAGACCTGGGTCGATTTTGGGGAGAAGAATGCAGCCGAATCCCTGGGTGACGCTGCGGGCGCTGCGAGCCGGGCGGAACTAAAGAGCGTTTGGGAGGTATTGAGGCAGGTTTTCAACCCGCCGGATTTGCGCCAACCTTTTGGGGGATTAACGGATAGTATTATTAGAGGACCTCAAAGCGTGCTACGGATGGCTTCCATGGAAGATGTCAATCAAGAAATATTAGCCATTGTTCGTCTGAAGGACGGCGATCTCAGCGGATTAGACCTGCTGATGGATCGTTATATGCTGCAGGCGGTGCGGACCGCGTATCTGATCACGCTGGATCGCCCGCTGGCGGAGGATGTTGTTCAGAATGTGTTTGTGAGGTTGGTGAATACGATCGGTCAGTTTGACTTGCAGCGCCCGTTTGAACCCTGGTTTTTACGCAGTGTGATCCACGATGCGTTGAAAGCGGCGCAGAAGGAGCGCCGGAAGGCGCCGTTGGAGGCAGCAGATGCGGAAAAGGCCCGTGTGCTGATCGAGAGGTTTTCCGATCTACAGCCCGGCCCGGAAGAAATGGCGATCAGCGCGGAAACCCGCCGAGAGGTCTGGCAGGCGCTGGAAATGCTGCCTCCAGAGCAGCGCACGGTGATTATGCAGCGCTATTACCTGGGGTATTCGGAGGCAGAGATGAGCCATGCATTGCAGCGCCCGGCTGGAACCATCAAATGGCTGCTGCATCGCGCCCGGGGTAGGCTACGGGAGCTGCTAAGGCTGCCCGATCTGGCGATCTGGAATGGGAGTAAAACAGCCTCCAGCGCTTCGGAGAGGTATGACGAGGAGTAAACGATGACCAACGAATATCCCCTCACAACCATCCTGAATCAGTTGGCAGAGGAAGGCGTACCGGATGACCGGGCTTTATGCGCCGCAGTGCGCAGCCGCCTTCAGACGAGCAAAACAGACTCATTGCGAGGAGGTTTTGCTGTGAATACCGTTTTTCAAAGATCCGGCCGCGCTGCGGCTGCGATGTTGATGTTGATTACCTTGTTTTTAGCTGCGCTTCTAGCGACGCCTCAGGGACGAGCCTTGGCGCAAGCCGCGCTGCGCTTTTTCAACCGCACTACCCAAGAGCAGCGCTCGGTTCCTACTCTGCTGCCAATGATCGGCGCGCAAACGCCGGATGGAATGCCAACTCGCATCCCGACAGCCACGCCGCGCCCGGTTGTGGGCCTGGCGTTCCAGGCAGAGTGTGGCAGCTTATCCTATGCCCGTTGCAGCCTGGAGCAAATCCAGGAGCGGGTGGATTTCCCGGTCCGGGCGCTCTCTGACGCTGCCGGATGGCTGGGAGTGGGTGGGCGCTACCGGCGGTCCGGAGATGGTATGGCTGGTGTATCAAAGCGAGGCCGGGCGGTTGCTGCTTTTGCAGGGACCAAAGCGCTACCCGGAGCCATTCACCTGGCCGGTCGGTGCTCAGGCGCAGGTGGAAAGTGTACTGATCGGCGATCTACCCGGCGAGTATGTGCAGGGGTCCTGGCTGGATGCTGATCTGAACAGCGGGACGCTGGTTTGGGAGGACGAAACGCCGGAGCGCACGCTGCGCTGGGAACAGGCTGAAACCCGCTTCAGCTTGCTGTATATCCCTGCAAAATCTAGCGAAGGGGTGCGCCCGGATATGGTGATGCTTACGGAGTTGGCTGCTAGCTTGACGACGAAGCCGGCAGAAGAAAACATCCCAACAGCGACCCCGATACGAGTGCTGGAGGAGATTGGTGATCAGGCGGGTTTTGAAGTCCGCACGACGGGTTGGCTGCCAGAACGGTTTGCATTCGAGAAGGTGGTCTTGAACGCGAATGTTGTCTGCCAGTTTTACGGCTATCCGGAAAGCGAGGGTTTCCCAAATCTGGTGATTGTGCAAACGCCGCGGTTGCTTTCGCTGGCAGACCTGCAGCTAGCGCCGCAATACTACAATAACGTGCAGATCGATATCCCGCTCAATATTGAAGCCACCCCGCTAGATGATGCGTTGAATGGGCAGGCGCTCTACGCCTGGAACGGGCTGGACCTCAACCCGCTCTGCAACCTGGATGGGATCAACAGCAACCACCTGCTGCTCTGGCAGGCGGATGGGATGAGCTTCGTGGTCTCCGGTGCGTTGGATCAGTTTGATGGGCGCGAATTCCTGACCCGGATGGAAATGCTGCGGATCGCTCAAAGCCTGAACGGTGCGGCGGATTTCCAGGAAGGAAAACCGGACCCGGGGTATTTGCCATCGGCTGTGGTAGCGGAGGCGCTGGCTGGCTTTGCGATCAAAGTCCCCACCTGGATGCCTCAGGATGCCGGATTCGAGTATGCATTCGTGCGCGAAAGCAACGGTTCGCCTGAGGTGGGGCTGGTATATTTCAGCCCTACCCGTGATTCAATCGAGCGCAGGCATAGTTATCTGTTTTTCCAGAAGACCCGTCCCGAAAATACACTAGCGGAACTGGCGCAGGGGGGCGGGGAGTGGGTGCAGGTGAATGGGATGGCGGCGGTCTTTTCGCAAGCCTGTTGGGATCGCAGCGGGCAGGGCGGTGATCCGGGGTGCAACCTGACCCTGAGCTGGGTGGATGCAAGTGGTGTACGGCACGATATCGAGGTGTATCAGCCCGGGGTGCTGGATCGAGCGCTGCTGATTGCGATTGCCGAGAGTATGCATTAAGAGCCGTTTTCAGACTTCCGAGTTCTCGCAGAACTCGGAAGTCTGGTATTCCTGACAATATTGTGAGGCGCAGTGCAGGGGAGATACAACATTTGTCGCATTACACGCCGCGGCGTAAGGGATAGAATCGATTCAGGATCCATCAGCGTTGATAGGATCCGGGCGCACACAAGAAACATTTCAGGATAAATGGAGAATCGAGCAATGCATCTTTCAACCGATTTACGGGCGGGATATCCGGGGGGGACCTGGACTCAGACTTGCGAGTTCAAGGATTACGATCAGGATAGCGGGCTGCTCACGGCGGTTTGCCGGCAGCGCAATGGCGCGATGAACTGGACGGAGCTATACGTCCCGGAGGAATATGACGATATCGTCAATTGCGATGGCTGGCTACAGGTGGATTACTGCTGGTAGGCGGCAGGGGTAAGGAGCAGTACTGGAGAGGGGCGAAGCGGTCGCCATAGAATCCATTGTGGCATCTATGACAAGCTTCGCCCCTAAATGTTCATTAGGCGCTGGATCAGGCGTATCTACGTTCGTACAGGTCGGGGTCGAAGGGCGCGCGCCGGTTGGGGCAGTCCTGTCGCGGGCAGAGTTGGCAGCTTGCAAAGCTGGTCTCGGAGGCGAAGAAAATCCCAGAGACCGATTTGACCGGCTTCATCAGCAGGCTGGAGGTCAGCGAGACGCCGATTTCTTTTTCGGGGTCGCCCAGCAGTTGAAAGAGCGGGATTTGCTCGCTCATCGGCCAATCGGTCAGCGAGCCGGGGTTCATTGCCGAGAGCGGCGGCGTCTCGTGCCGTTGCTGCAAGCTCTCGGCCAGGTCATGATAGGCTGTGTGCAGAATCGATTCCTGCACCGCGTCTGCGTAGAAGCGGATCAGGTGATCCGGAGATGATTTCGCCCAGGCTTCCAGTTCGCTGCCGCAGGTCAGGATATACGGGAAAGCCCGGTTCACCGGCTGCAGGTTGACGCTCAGAATACGGCTGTTGAACGGTACGTCGTCCAGCCAAAGCCGGTCGCCGTCGCGCTGATCGATGTATGCGATTTTATAAAGCGCCTTTGGGCGGGCGATCTCTTCGGCCTCATGGATCAATAGCTGGAGATCGGTTGGCAGTTCGCGTTCCGGCTTGATATGCAAATCAGTCCGCAGGGTGGCGATATCGACCCTGGCGGGTATTGGGAGGGTAGTTGCGTTAGTCATGGGGCCGATTGTAACAGAACCTGGGCAGTCTGCAAGTCGGTGATCAGGGTTTTGACCAGCTTGCCGCGCAATGCCCCCAGGATGGCTGGGAGTTTTTCAACACCACCGGCGATGCCAACTACACGTGCAAGATCGCGAAAGGTTTCCAATCCGACACCAATGATGCGTTCATTCAATTCTGATGGAACCAGACAACCGTGGGTATCGAAGAAATGCAACCCGATATCGCCCACCGCTCCACGCTGGATCAGGGAGCGCAACTCAATCCATGTGATGATGCTCTCATCCCTCATATATGTTGCCTCAGCTACCGGTGCGCCTAAACCGGCAAATACCAGGTGAGCCTGGCGGGCGGTTTGCAGGGCTTGCTCGATGGAGCGCTCCGATTTGAGCAGGGCGGCGGTTTCCAGTGAGGCTACAATGCCAGGGGCAGGGATCAGGCTCATCGAGGCATCCAGCTTCTGGGTGACGCGCCGAACGATATCGGTGGCGTGGATATCCTGAGCCGGATCTCCCAGACCGCCAACCATCTGTGCAACGGTGATATGCTGTTTCTTCTCGTAGGGTAGGTTATCTACCATGTGAGCCAGGGTTTCGCCCCAGGTCAGCCCAATTACATCCCCATCATGTACGGCTCGGCGGAAATATTCGGCTGCGGCTGCTCCCAGCTCGCGCGCTGATGGTCATATGAGCCGCTGGATCAGAGACTTCAATCACCACCGCCTCGCTCAGGTCAAAGCGGGATTCCAACTCGCGCTCAAGGTCAGAGAAGATGCCTGGCATCATCGCCACTTTGAACTGCACGATGCCGGTATCGCGGGCTTCGGTCAGCAGGCGCGAAACGCGCGGTCGCGAGATGCGAAGCCGGTCGGCGATCACTTCTTGGGTGAAATCATTTTCGTAATAGAGCTTGGCGGCCTTGATCATCAGGCGAAAGTTGTCGGGAGTTATCGAAATTCCCTCAATATAATTTCCGGAAGGCGCCCTTCAAGTCCTGGTAAAGCTCCAGGAAGAGATCATACTGACGCTCATAGACTTCACTCCCATCTGGGAAGTGAACCTGCTGACCGGTGGTGGCAAGATCGGGAACCACCTGCTCGTAATCCTGAAAAATACCCAGGGCATGCCCGGCTAGAAGGATATTACCCAGGTTAGCGGTATCGGTCACGCTGACAGTAGAGAGCGGTTTGCGGGTGATCTTTGCAAGCGTCTCCAGCCAGGCTCGGCTTTTCAGCCCGCCGCCGACCACGCGTAATTCACTGATTTCTACACCGAGTGATTCAACCGTCTCAATGTTGTTGCGTAAGGCAAACGAGACGCCTTCCATGATTGCTTTGATGAAATGAGCTTTCTCGCTGCGCAGGTTAACGCCAAAGAACACGCCGCGGGCGAACGGGTCCCAGTAGGGGGTGCGTTCACCATTCAGATAGGGCAGGAAGATCAAGCCATCGCTGCCATCCGGTACATTCAGGATTGACTGGTTGTAGCGCTCGAAAATGTCGCCGGATTGAACAAGTGCGTTATCGACCGCATCAAAAGCGTTTTTGAACCAATTCAGCGATTCACCGGCGGTCTGCAGGATGCCCAGTGTGACCCAGCGCTCGCGCAGGCAATAATGCCAACAGAGTGTGCGGTTCAATCGGTCCAGTAGCGGGTGGTCAGAAAGCACGGTTATCACACCGGCGGTCCCAATAATCAGGGTAACCTGGCCTGGGCGGACCATCCCAGCTCCCAGGGCTGAGGCTGAGTTATCTGAGCTGCCGTTGGCGACCGGCGTACCTTCTTTGATGCCGGTCAGCCGAGCCGCCTCGGCGCTTACTCGCCCGATAATCACATCTGATGGCAGCGCTTGCGGTAGAAGAAGGCGCGGGATATTAAAATAGGTGATAGCTTCATCTGACCAACGCTCCTCGGAAACATTGAATAACAGTGTGCCGCTGGCTTCGGCAAAATCGGTGGTTATCTCGCCGGTTAGCAGAAATTTGAGGTAATCTTTGGCTACCAACACATGTCTGGTATTGATCCAAGTCTCCGGCTCGTTCTCTATCACCCAGCGCATGTGGGCAGCGGTATAAGTAGTGGATGGAAAGTTGGAAGTTTCGCGGAATATTAAATCCAACGCATTCGGATCGCTCTGGATTCTCTCGATGATTTTACTCGAACGCTGGTCCATCCAGGTGATTGCTGGGCGCAACGGTTGGTTGAATTTATCCAAGTAGACCTGGGTGTGCATCTGCCCACATAGCCCGATCCCTATCACCTGCTTGAATTGCTGTGGATATTTCACTTGAAGTTCTTCGCAGGCTGCAATGAAACCAGTCCACCAGAGCTGCGGATCTTGCTCGGCAAAGCCCGGTTTGGGGGTTAGGATCGGGTATTCGACATAAGCCGAACCGATAAGTAGACCCGTTTCACTGAACAGGCTGACTTTCAATCCCGTTGTGCCTAAATCGATGCCCATTAATGTGTTCATATCGTCCTGCTTTTCAACTGGCGTTGGTCGATTAGATATTTGACGATCATCACGAAGATCAGCACAATGCCCCAGATGGCGATGCCGAGGAAGTTCGAGACGCCCATCAGGTTCAGCCCGCTGGAGATGATTTGCAAGATCACTAGCGCCACCACCAGACCGGAGACGCGCCCAAAACCACCGGCTGCACTCACACCACCCAAAACGGAGGCCAGCACAGTAAGCAGCAAGTAGGATTCGCCGTAATCGGCTTTGGCTGAGTTGAAGCGGGCGATCATGATCGCTGCTGCCAGCCCGGCGTACAAACCTGAGATTACGTAGGTGCGGATCAGCACTTTGCGATTGTCCACCCCGGAATAGAAACAGGCGGTCGGGTTGGAGCCGTACAGGTAAATATGCGCGCCCAGAGGGGTGCGGCTCAAGATCAACGACATCAGCCCGGCTGAGAACGCAAAGATCAGGATCGGAACCGGAATGCCCAGGATCATCCCATTGCCGATGAATAGCAGGGCTGATGGAAAGCCGGAGAGCACGTAGCCCTTGGTGAGCACAATGGCGATTCCGCTGACCATGATCATGGTGCCCAGGGTGGCAAGGATGGGCGAGATATCCAGCACAGCTACAAGCCAACCATTCAGCAGACCGATCAACAGTGCGATGATAGCCCCAGCCAGGATCGCCAACAATACAATCGCAATCACCGTTCCGGGGGATGTGTCTGGTTTGACCAGCGCGGATAGGATCAGCGCCATTACGATCCCGGACAGGTTAGCCGAGGCGATGATGGACAGATTGATGCCAGATGTGAGCATGGCAATCATCATCGCAAGGGAGAGGATACCTAGCTCGGGAAGTTGGAAGGCCATCGATTGGATGTTGTCTTTAGAGAAGAAGCTGGGGCCATTCACGGCTAACATCAAGAGCAGCACGGCTGCCAGCACAAGTAAAAGGACAATCAGCTCAGAGTTTTTACGAAACACGTTAAGACCTCTCTATTTGATAGGTTGGATCGGTTTCCAACGGGTTGCATTGTTCCTAACAACGATATGTCTTTTGAATTTATTCGTTCATCTCGACAATCAATTTCTGGCTGGAGGTGCGCTTGCGTCGGTAGGCGCTGGACCCGACGCTGATCAGAATGACCAACCCGATAACTACCTTGTACCAGAAGGATGGCACGTGCATCAGGGTAAGTCCATTGCTCATTACGGCGATCAGGGTCACACCCAGTAGGGTTCCCAACATGGTGCCGGTCCCGCCGGTCAGACTGGCGCCGCCCAGAACTACGGCGGCCAGCACGTCTAACTCTTTGCCCACCAGCGAATTCGGGGCGACGGTCTGGACGAGTAAGGCCTGGATCACGCTGGCGAAGCCTGCCATCAACCCCATAAAGCCGTAGATAAACAAGCGCAAGCGCAGGATATTGAAACCAGCCCGTTGGGCCGAGGCCAGGTTGCCCCCCATCGCGTAGATGCTCCGCCCCAGAACTGTGTAACGCAGCATGAACCAGCCGACTGCGATGAAGCAGAACCAGATCAGGGTGATGACCGAGAATCCGTAGCTGCCTCCATTGGCTTTGGTTAGCACGAACACGTTAAGGTTGGCGAAATCGCCAAACCAGGTCGGGAAACCGTACAGCCATTTACCCGAGGAGAAAAAAGTGAGCAACCCATAATAGATATTCAGGGTGGCGATGGTGGTGATGATACTTGGGATTTCGAAGAAGTGGATGATGGCTGCGTTGATCATGCCGAGCAGCACGCCGATCCCGCCTGCGATCAGGAATACCGTGAAGATATTAAGCCCTTCACCATTACGCAGCAGCAGTACAGCGATGGTGTAACCGGTGATGGTGGCAGTAGCAGTGAAGCTGATGTCAATCCCACCGCCGATCAGCACAACCAGCACGCCGATGGCAAATGTGCCCATCAGCGAGTAGCTTTTCATCAGGTCAAACATGTTTTCCAGACTGAAGAAGCTGGGGTTTATCGTGGT
The DNA here is from genome assembly GCA_963788145.1 of uncultured Chloroflexia bacterium. Lineage (GTDB taxonomy): Bacteria > Chloroflexota > Anaerolineae > Anaerolineales > UBA4823 > UTCFX2. Next base: position 384,980 of record CAWBFQ010000003.1, read on the forward strand.
AATCACGATCGAAAAGACCAAGATGGCTAGGAAGACATAAGTTTCATGCCGGGAGGTGATTTTCTTCATAGTAGTCAGGACCTTATGCGGTCAGGTTCACAGTTTCCTGGATCTCATCCGGCGTGGTTTGGGCTGTATCGAATTCTTTGATTATGCGACCTTTGCGCATGATCAGGACCCGGTTGGCGTTGTTATAGACTTCCGGCACTTCGTCGGAGATGAGCAGGATGGCTAGACCCTTCTCGGCTAGGCTACGGATAATCTCGTGAATGGCGAACTTGGCGGCCACATCGATCCCTATGGTCGGTCCATCCAGCACCAACACCTTCGGATTAACTGCGATCCACTTGGCCAGTACTACCCGCTGCTGATTTCCGCCAGACAGCGTTTGGACGGGCGAATCGACCGAGGGGATCTTGATCGACAATTCTTTGACCCAATGTTGGATGCGCATCCGGATAAGATGGTTATCGAGCAGCTTAAAGCGGTTGAGCAGTTTTTCCAGGGTAGTGATCACCAGATTCTTGCCGACAGATTGGTTCATCACCAGCCCCTGCACCAGGCGGTCCTCCGGGACATAAGCGATACCCATACGAACAGCGTCCTGGATGGAGTTGATCTGAACCGGTTGCAACCCCGCCCCGTTCACGGCGAAGAGGATCTGGCCTGAATCGGGTTTATTCACACCAAATAAAGCCAAGGCCAGTTCGGTACGCCCGGAGCCGAGCAAGCCGGTGATGGCCAGGATCTCGCCGGGATGGAGTGTGAATGAAATATCCTGGAACAAGCCGCGGCGGGTCAGATCGCGCAATTCAAGGATAGGTGGCCGCTGATCGGTGGAGCGGATAAAAGGAGTATATTCCACTTTTTTACCGGTCATCAGATGGGTCAGTTTTTCATCATTGAGGGATTTACCATCGAACACACCGACCATCTTACCGTCCCGGATCACACTAACGCGGTCAGCGACCTGAAGCACTTCGTTCAGCTTGTGGCTGACGAACATGGCCGAAATGCCTTTCTGGCGCATATCCATCACCACCCCCAAAAGCGAGTCGACTTCCTTTTTAGTGAGCGAGGCAGTCGGCTCATCCATGATGATCAGCCCGACATCCCGGGTGAGTGCCCGACAAATGGCTACCAATTGCTGGTCGGCGATTGGGATATCTCCGACCAGAGTTTCCAGCGGCAATTTTACGTTGATTCGCTCCATCGCTTTCTGGGCGATCAGGTGGATTTGTTTCCAACTGATGATCTTTTTTCCTTCGGCGATGAACTGTCCCAGGGCAATATTTTCGGCTACGGTCAGGTTTGGGAACAAAGCCAGGTCTTGGTAGATCACTTCGATCCCTTTGTGGATCGCGTCGATGGCGTGGTAGCTGTGTTGGGATTGTCCGGCAATCTCGATCACTGCGCCTTGATCAGGCTGGACGGTGCCGGAGATTATTTTGATCAGGGTGGATTTGCCGGATCCGTTTTCGCCAGCCAGGCAATGCACCTCGCCTTCAAAAATCTCAAAATCGACTTTGTCCAGGGCGGTTACACCGGCGTAGTGTTTACTGATATTCCTGAGGGTGAGAAACGACTCGCTCATTCGTTTTTTTTACCTGTTCTAAGCGATGTTTTTTGAATCAAATTTCAGATTGACGCTTATTTCTAAGGCCTCCCGGGATGCGCTGAATAGATTATCAACCCGAAACTCATTTCAGGGGCATCTGGGCGAAATTTTTGGATGAGTTTATTTTGATTTTTGAAGATGGAGCCTCCCCGCAAAGCGGGAAGGCTCCGGCTGATCGAGAAGATTTAGAAGCCGAGTGATTTAGCGTTCTCGGCGGTGATGAAGAGTATGGCGTCAGCTTTGACCACGTTGCCATCCAGAGCGACCGGGCCAATGCCGGGGATTTCCATACCAGAGGTGATTTTGCCGCCCTCCAGCAAGTGTTTGGCAAGCCAGACCATGCCGAAACCAGCGTCAGCTGGGTTCCACAGGATTCCTTCTCGTAGGGACCCATCTTTCAGGTAGGGCACGGCTTGGGACGGGATGACTGTGCCAACCACGGCGACTTGTTCGGTCAATCCTTTTTCCTTCAGAGCCTGGGCGGCTCCTGGAGGACCAAGGCTACCAAAACCAACAATGCCTTTCAAGTTCGGGTAAGCCTTGAGCAGTTCAAGCGTCTTGGTGCGAGCTAATTCCTGGTCCTCGCCGCAGGGGATGCGCTCGGTCACCAGGTTGAGGTTTGGATATTTCTCCTTGGCGTAAGCGATGCCGGTATCGGCCCAGAAGTTGTGCAGCGGAACGGTCAAGCCGCCGACGAAGATAGCGTAATCGCCAGTATCGCCCATGTGCTTCACCAGCATGTCCCAGGAAGCCTGGCCGAACTTGACGTTGTCGATCAGTTCGAAGTCATAGTCGTTGCCGACTTGGTCAGGAGATTCGTGGGTGATGATAATGATGCCTTTTTCGCGAGCTTTCTGGAAGACAGGCTCGAGAGCTTTGGCATCATTTGGGACGACTGCAATCGCATCCACGCCTTTGGCAACCAGGTCCTCGACGATCTTGACCTGTTGAGCCGGGTCAGCCTGAGCAGGCCCAACCTGGTAGGCGTTCACGCCCAGCTCGGTTGCAGCTCGGTTGACGCCGGTCTCCACCGTGTTGAACCACGGAATACCGGTGATCTTGACAACTACGGCGATTTCTAAGGGTTCCTTCACCTCAACTGCGGGCGCTTCGGTTTTTTCAACCGGGGCGGCGGTGGGCGCAGCTGTAGTGCAGGAAACCAGCATGCTCACCAACACGAATAGGGTCGTGAGCCATAACAGATACTTGCTGCTTCTCATTCTTTCATCTCTCCTTTCATGGATTTTGTTTGGATGGTAGCTTTGCCGCAAAGCCCGAGATGGCTTTGAAACGACCTGGGAAGGTTGGTGCGTAATGAGCGCCTATTTTTGTCCATATGTTTTGAATTTTTCGCCTACGATTGCCATTTCTTCATCGGAGAGGATAACGGGTTCACCAATACATTTGGCCTGGTAATAGATGCGGGCGACCAGCTCGATTTCCTCGGCGGTTGCGAAGGCGGTGGCTAGGTTATTGCCCAATGCGACCAGCCCGTGATTAGCCATCAGGCAAGCGTTGTAGTGACCGATCGAGCGGACGATTCCCTCGGCTAGTTCGGGCGAGCCAAAGGTGAAGTATGGAGCAAGCGGCACTTTGTCACCTGAGAAGCCAACTAGGTAATGCACAGCTGGCAATTCCCAATTCAGGCAAGCGATGGTGACCGCATAGACTGAATGAGTATGTACAACGGCGTTAATATCGGGACGATGTTTAAGTAGCCCCAGGTGTATGTTGATTTCACTAGATGGTTTTCGTTGACCGTCGACAATTTCGCCTTCTGGGGTGATTACGACCACATCTGCGGGGGTCATTTCAAAATAGTCGATTCCACTTGGTTTGATTGCGACCAGGTTGAGTTGACGATCAATCAGGCTGATATTTCCACCGGAGCCAGTGGTCAAACCGGATTGAATCAGCTTTTTTCCATACTGCACGATCTGTTCGCGCTCAGCTTGCAATAACATGGGCAAATCCTTCTGGTGATATTTGTTAATCCAGGATGAGTATAGCATGCCCGTTACAAAATTACAAGGGTGAAATTTTGTTCAGGTGCATCATTGATCAAATTGGATATTTGTGATCAGTATTAGAATGAATTACATTACAATACCGGTGGGTTATTTAGGCGCATATCCGTAGGATCGCCCTTAGTATGGTATAATAAAGAGGCTACTGCAGAGGATTTGTGTGTGTTTTTTGCCGGTCCTTGTACGGGACGGGCTTTTTTTATTCACTCAAAGGAGATCAAGAATGGATACAAAGTTATACGTTGGGAACCTGTCTTATGAGACGACAGAAGATGATTTGCGTACGCTGTTTACACAGGCTGGCGAGGTCACATCTGTCGCTCTGATCAAAGATCGGGTGACCGGGCAATCGAAAGGGTTTGCTTTTGTCGAGATGAAAACCCAGAACGATGCCGAATCAGCCATTAAGATGTTTAATGGCTACCGGCTAGGCACGCGTGAGATTAAGGTCAACAAAGCTCGCCCGCCGGAGGAGCGCTCATTTTCGGGCGGCGACCGTTATGGACAAGGCGGGCGCGGAGGCGGACAGAGTTCGCGGCGGCGATCGGGGTCGCAGCAGTGGTGGCGGCGACCGCAACCGGCGATATTAATACCTCCCGGCTATATCAGGAAAGAATTGCAGGTTATTTTTACACCTGCACCCGAACTGTACTATCGTATCCAGGAGGTGATCGATGGACTTCCAAGTTGGTGATCAGGTGATCCACTGGTCCTTTGGCCCTGGTGAGATTGTGGAATTGGATGAGAAGGAGATCTCAGGAAAAGCAGAGACCTTTTATGTTTTCCAAACCCCAACTGTCAGGCTATGGGTTCCCCGCAGTGATGGCGAAATGTGCAGCCTGCGTTATGTGACTCCGGCGAGTGAATTCAAGCAATTGTTTGAAATCCTGACCGGTCCAGCCAGCCCGTTGAGCGAAGACCGCTTTGAGCGTAGGACGAAGCTCAATGAACGCCTGAAAGACGGCGGGCTGGAATCGGTCTGTCATGTTCTGCGCGATCTGACCGTTTACGGACGGACAAAAAAATTGAACGAATATGATCAGACAATCATGGAAAGAGCCAGGAACACCCTGGTAAGCGAGTGGGCGATCTCCTTGAAGACGCCCCGTATGCAAGCATTAAAAGAACTGGGAGACTTGTTAGCTCAATAAGCACGCCTTTTAGAGATCATATCCGAAACTTGTTTCAGTATTGAATTGCTCGATGAACGCCTATAGAAGAATTCTATAGGCGTTTGTGATTAATGTTACTATTATATGATGAAGTGGGGGCGTATAGTTAAGCCGATGATTAAATATCCTTTTTCGGGTTGGCATGAGAAAGTCAAGGTATTGCGATGATTTAGATCGATACCAGTTTCAGTCAGGTCAATGCCGTGATGCATGAAGATGAGTCGCAATTTCAGGCGGATTTCTGTCGGGTTTTTTCAAATTCTAAACGAGTGCAGATTTTGTGGGCGCTGGGAGATGGCGAAATGTCGGTGGGAGATCTTTCCACTGCGGTGGGGACTTCGATCCAGAATGTTTCGCAGCACCTGCGGATGATGAAATCCTTCCAGATTGTCAGCAACCGGCGCGAAGGTAAGACGGTTTTCTATCGGGCAGATCGGCAAATGTTAGAGACCCATTGCAAGGGTCTCATTCGCCATTTTGCACAAAATAACGGAAATATTCCATGAGATATAAGGAGATGAAAAAATGTCGAACGTAGATTTGAGCACCATTCAATCTGTCAAAGTCGTAGACGCGCGTGGTTGCGCTTGCCCGGGTCCGCTGTTGGAGGCCAAGAAGGGTATCGGCACTGTGAAAGTTGGCGACATTCTGGAGATCTGGAGCGGCGACGCGAATACCAAGAACGACATCCCCAGGTGGGCTGAGAAGGTTGGGCACGAATTCCTAGGCGTGGTCACAGCTGATGGCTATGACCGAATTTACCTGCGGCGCAAGAAATAAGGAAGGATAGCATGGAGAGTTGTTCAGATCGCTGGAAACCGAAGATATTAATCCTGGCAACCCTCTCTGGAGGCTATGCCGGAGCGGATGCGACCGGGCAGCTCCATACCACCTACCCGGCCAATACATTTGTCCTGCCGGTTCGCGACCCCTGTATGTTTCCAGAATGGTTCTACTTGGATGCATTTGCCAGCGGGATGGATGGGATTATCGTGATGTTCAGCGGGACGGATAACCCATATCGGGGCGGCTCGGAGCGGGTGGCGGGGCTGATTAACCGGACTTATACGCGCATGAAAGATAACGGCATCGATACTCGCCGGCTCAGGCTGGTAGCCATTTGCACGGTTTGCACCCGTCCTTTCCTCAAAGAAGTCAACCAGATGAATGACCTGCTGCGCAGCATAGGTCCGGTCCAGGCAGAAGTTCAAAAATGGCATGAAAGCCACTCGGCCGGACCTGAGATGGTCGCGCTGGCGGGTCAGGATTAGAGGTTCAGTATGAGTGTTCAAAACTTAGAAGTGGATGCAATTGTGGTTGGCGGCGGGATTGCTGGGATGCAATCTGCGCTGGACCTGGCCGACCAGGGTTTTCAGGTGGCGTTGGTGGAGCGTGAGCCAAGCATTGGCGGCAAAATGATCGCGCTGAGTAAGGTCTTCCCAACTCTGGATTGCTGCAGTTGCATTACCACACCGAAGATGTCAGCTTCGGCCCATAATGCGAATATCCACGTGCTGACCTATTGCGAGATCCAATCCCTGCACGAACACCAGGCTGGTTTTAAAGCGCATGTGCTTAAGAAGCCGCGCTATGTAGATGAAGAAGCCTGCACCGGCTGCCGCCAGTGTGAGTATGCTTGTCCGATCTACCTGCCCAATCCGTTCGATCTGAAGATGGGTGCATACAAAGCCATCCGGGTGCCTTTCTCGACCGCAGTGCCGCAGAAGGCGGTACTGGATATTGATCATTGCCTTTTGTGCGGCAAATGTGCTCAGGTTTGCCCGGTGGAAGCGGTTGATTTCACCCAAAAGGTGGAGATGTTTGAAATCACAGCTGGCGCAGTGATCCTGGCGACCGGATTTGAGACCACCCCACTCAACGCTAAAAAAGAGTATGGGGCTGGCAAGCTCAAGAACGTGATTGACGGACTGATGATGGAACGCCTGCTGGCGCCGACGGGTCCGTTTGGGCATGTGCTGCGTCCAGGCGACGGTAAAGAACCCGCTTCAATTGCATATGTGCAATGCGCTGGTTCACGCGATAAGACGCTGGGGGTGGAATACTGCTCGCGCATCTGTTGTATGTATGCTATCAAACAGGCTATGCTGTTGTCTGGGACGTTGCCGATGGCAGATATTACTATCTATTACATGGACATTCGCACATTTGGCAAGGGTTATGAGCAGTTTTACCAGAACGCACGGGCGATGGGGATCGAATTCGTCAAAGCCAAAGTGGCTTCAATTAAGGAGGACGAGGAAGGCAACCCGGTTGTGCGGGTGGAATTGATCGAAGACGGTTCAAGAGTGGTAGAACGGGCGCACGATTTGCTGGTTCTGTCGGTTGGCGCGCTGCCCGGATACAACCCACAGCCTGTATTTGATGTGAAAGTGGCTCAGGACGGTTTTGCCGAAATCCCGCTGACCAATCTCTCACCCTGCCAGACCAGCCGACCTGGGATCTATGTGACTGGTATGGCGGCTGGACCAATGGATATTGTGGATAGCGTGGTGATGGCGGGCGCGGCGGCCACCGATGCTGCCGGTTATTTACACCATCTGCGGGAGCAAACGGGCGTTCAGCAAGCGAAGGAAGTGGTCTATGCCTGAGAATCAAATCCAACCAGAACCAAATTTGGCGGGTGAAGAGCGGCCGCAGGAAAAATTACGGATAGGCGTTTATACCTGTTATTGCGGCGGCAACATCAATGATGTGGTGGATTGCGAGCGAGTGGCAAAAGCGCTCGAGAAGATGTCGGATGTGGTGGTATCTCGGACGCATATGGCCACTTGTTCCGACCCCGGACAGGCGCTGATCGAATCAGATATCCGTGAGATGGGCGTGAACCGGGTGGTGGTTGGGGCGTGCGCGCCCTCGCTGCACGAGCAGACCTTCCGCAATACTGTGGCTCGGGCAGGGTTGAATCCGTATCTGTATTATCACGTGGGCTTGCGCGAACAAGATAGCTGGGTGCACGCCAACGATAAGGAATGCGCTACCGAAAAAGCGATCCGCCTGATGATGACCGGCATCGCCAAGGCGCGACTGCTGGAACCGCTTGATTCAATTCAGCTGAAGGCCGAGAGGCACGCATTGGTGATCGGCGGAGGTGTGGCTGGCTTGCACGCCGCGTTGGATATCGCCCGGGTAGGCATTGCGGTGACTCTGATCGAAAAAACCCCATTTCTTGGTGGGCATATGGCACAGCTTGAATCGGCCTTTCCATGCGGCGATGATGCCCGCGAGAGCCTACACACCCTGATCGCTCAGGTGCTGGCGCATCCCGGCATCCAGGTGATGACACAGGCGGAGTTGGTGGGCGTTTCAGGTTACGTTGGCGATTACCATGTGGAAATCCGCCAGCAATCGCGTGGGGTGCAGGATGGAAAGACCGACCTCGATGCGGCCATTGCCGCCTGCCCGGTCGCCCTCCCGGATGAATTCAACCACGGCCTGACCGAGCGCAAAGCGATTTACCGCTACTATCCGGGTTGTTACCCGGCTGAAGCGGCTATCGATTGGGATCACTGCACGCTGTGCGGCGAGTGTTTGAAAGCCGCCGGAGATGGGATCGATCTGGTCAAAAAGACCGAAGTCATCGAACAGCGGGTTGGTGCGGTAGTGGTGGCTACCGGCTTCAAGCTCTATGAGCCGCGCCAGGGCGAATTTGGAAGCGGCGAACAGTCGCAAGTGATCTCGCTGGCCAAGTTGATCCGTTTGATGGCGCTCACACCCAAAGGCGAGCCGCTGAAATGGAACCACAAGTCCGTCAAGAACATTGCCATGATTTATTGCGTGGGCAGCCGCCAGATCGATGGGATCCATGAGCCAAAGGAAGACGGCACAGTCAATGCCTATTGTTCGCGGGTGTGCTGTACTGCGACCTTGCATGTGGCCAATGAGTTGCGTGAGCGCTTCCCGGATATGCGCCTGTACGATTTCCACGAGGACATCCGTACCTACGGGCGCGGCCACGAGGTCTTCTATACTAAGGCAAGTGAGGAGAAAGTGACCTTCCTACGCTTCCACGCCGAGGAAATGCCGGAAGTGCTCGCCGCGGATGGTAACGATCCTGACCAGGCATTGGTACAGGTGAAAGATTACTTGACCTGGGGTGAAGAACTGGAAGTCCCGGTGGATCTTGTGGTACTGGCGACCGGTATGGAACCGAATCCGGTGGACGATTTGACCCGCCTACTGAAGATCTCGGCTGGCACTGACGGTTTTTTGCTGGAAGTCCATCCAAAACTTCGTCCGGTTGAGACAGCTGTAGCAGGGGTGGTAATCGCCGGAACAGCTCAAGCGCCCATGACGATCCAGGAGAGCAGCGCAGCGGCTGCAGCCGCTGCGGCCAAAGTGGCCGGGCTGTTGGGGGCTGGTAAGGTGGAATTGGAGCCGTATGTGGCCCGGGTGAAGCCGCTGAAATGCAACGGGACCGGCGCATGTGTGGAAGTATGCGAATATGAGGACGCGATCGAGCTGGTAGAGTTTCCGCAGGGCGACACATCAGTCTGGCGTGCAGTGGTCACACCGGCGAACTGTTCGGGCTGCGGGGCGTGTGTGAGCGCCTGCCCGAATGGGGCGATCGATGTGCAGGGTTGGACGCTGAGTCAGTACCAGGCGATGGTGAAAGCTTTGGCAGTGGACTTTATTGAATTGGAGCGTGTCGGATGAACTCCAGAGAGACCGTGAAGAAACGAACGGAGCTTTTGAAGAAACTACGCGAGGAGCATCGCGAGAGCGTGGAACAGATGCAAGCGCTGCTAAAAGAACACAAGAAGGTTCAGCAGCAGATCTGCCAGATGATCCGCGTGGATGCCCACACAATCCCTGAAATGGCGAAAGAGATGAGCATGGCGGCGGATCAGGTCTTGTGGCATGTCACCGCCTTGAAGAAATATGGCGTGGTGGTGGAGACCGGCATGTGCGGAGATTACTACCTCTACCAACGGTCGAAGGAGAAAGCTGATGAGCGCGACTGAAAAGACATACCGGGTCGACCCGAGCTTTGTCGATGAGCTGAAGACCTACGGGGCGATTGGGGTGGAGAATTGCTTCAACTGTGGCAACTGCACCGCGGTTTGCCCGCTGACCACCGACGAACATCCCTTCCCGCGCCGGACGATCCGCATGGTGCAGATGGGCATGCGCGACCGGCTGCGCGAAAGCACCGATCCATGGATGTGTTATTTCTGCGGGGATTGTTCCATCACCTGCCCGCGGGGGGCAGAGCCGGCTGAAACTATGATGGCTGCCCGCCGCTGGCTGATCGCCCAGTACGATCAATCCGGCCAGGCCAAGGGGTTATACACCTCCGAGAAAACGGTGGCCTGGACGATCTTCAGGGCTGCCTTATTGCCGTTGATCCTGCTGGTGGTTTATCACCTGTTGACCGGCGGGCGCAACATCATCACCGACCGGGTGGTGTTGAATCAGTTCGCCCCGTTGATGTGGGTCTGGGCAATTGTGCTCTTCCATTTTGCCTATCTGGGATTTCACCTGGTTCGCAACAGCCAGACCATGTTCAAAGATGTGATGGGCAAGAACGCCAACTTGCTTAGCCTGCCAGTGGGCGCATACCTGGCCGGGTTCAAGGATTTTATGGTCCACTTCTCCTCGCAGCGCCAATGGTGGTCGAAATGCGAAGAGACCCGCAAGGTGGAGATCAACCGCTGGTTGAAACATCTCTTGCTGATGACCGGGTATGTGACCATGTTGGTCCTGGTTGTGCCTCTCCTCTGGTGGTTCCAGACGGACAATCTCTATCCCTTCTATCACCCGCAGCGCTGGCTGGGCTATTACGCGACCATCATTTTGATCTATACCTCGGTCGAGATCCTGATCAGCCGGATGAAGAAGCAAGAAGAGATCCACAAGTTCTCGCACCCAAGCGACTGGCTTTTCCCCAGCTTCTTGCTGATCGGCGCAGTCACCGGCATCCTGGTGCACATCTTCCGATATCTGCTCTTACCCTGGCCGACCTATATCATCTATACCATCCATGTGATGGCAATGATTGCCATGCTGGATAGCGAAGTGGGCATTGGTAAATGGACCCATCTGATCTACCGCCCGCTGGCGCTTTCGATTGAGGCGATGAAGCATAAAGCGAGTGACCTGGCCGGCGCCAAACAGCCCGCCAGCGCGGATTAACGCTCTTATTCAAAAAACTGGAGGAATGATGGAAGATGATACGGAATATGTAGAAGAAGAGATTGGCAAAATGGTGGTGCTGCTCAACCATGATGACGCCCAAAGCGTGATGGCAGCGCTGGTGATGAGCACGGCGATCTCTGCCACCGGCGAGCAGGTGCTCCTATTCGTCCAGCCCGGTGGGGCGAAAGTGCTCGTCCAGGGCGAGCTGGAGAAACTCCAGGGGTTGAAAGGCCAGCCCGACCCGGTCCACCTGTACGACTCGATCCGGATTTTAGACGGGCGCATCATTCTGTGTGAATTGGGCCTGCCCATTCACGACATCAAATCGGAAGACCTGCGCGAGGGCGTTGAAGTGATGATGGCCTCCTCGTTCATGTTCGAATGCGAAGGCGCAAAACTTTCATTCAGTTATTAAATCAAGATAAAGGAGCCTGAAGAAACCATGACCACCCCAACCAAAACCCTGAACGTTTGCGGAAAGATTTGCCCCTATCCGGACATGGACACCATGACCACGCTGAAGCAAATGAAAAAAGGCGAGGTGCTGGAAGTCTTGCTGGATTATCCGCTTTCGGTGGAACGCATCCCGCGCAACCTCAAGAAGCAGGGACATAAATTGATCAGCGTCGAACAAATCAGCGGCCCGAATCATCGCATGCTGATCGAAGCATTTGGTCTTAAATAGCCTTTCATCAGAGAATCATCGAGGAGATTAATCATGACTACGGCGATATTGAGTGGATTGTTTGTCGGGATTTTGTTCGGGTTTGTTTTACAGCGCGGCCGCTTCTGCATGAATTCGGCCATCCGAGACTTCGATCCTGCTGCAGGATTTCGTCCTGTTGAAGGCGGTCGGAGCGGCTGTCCTGGTTCAGATGTTGGGCTTTGCCGTGATGTCTCTGCTTGGATGGATCAAAATCAGCCCGACCCCGTTTTTCTGGGCTGCCAACCTGGTGGGCAGCTTTATCTTCGGAATCGGTATGGTTTTGGCGGGTGGCTGCGCCAGCGGTGTGACCTATCGAGTGGGCGAAGGCATGTTGAGCGCTCTCTCGGCGTTGCTCGGCCTGACGATTTCGGCCACCATGACCGCCGTCCCGGGCATGCCCCTGGCCCCGATCAAAGACGCCTTGCAGAAAAGCACCAAAATGATGGTTGGCGAAGCGAACCCAACCCTGGCGAACATCCTCGGTCTGCAATATGCGGTTGTGGCGATTATCCTGGCTGTGCTGCTGGGCGGCATCTGGATTTACCTGGCCAGCAAGAACAAAGAGGATGACGAACCCAAGAGCAACCTGCCGCTCGCCACGAAAATCTTCAAAAAAGGTTGGGGCTGGCTGGCGACCGGGATCGTGATTGGTCTAATCGGTATGCTCGCTTTCGTTACCTCCACCTGGGCTGGCCGCAGCTACCCGCTGGCGATCACCTCCGGCTGGATCACCTTTGCCAAGTTGCTCCTGCCCGGTGAAGTTAAAATCGGCTGGGATGCCTACCTGGTATTGGGTATCGTCGTCGGGGCGTTCATCGCCGCGATCATCGCCAGCGAGTTCAAGATTCGCTGGCCGGGTTGGGGGCTGATCGGCCAGACCTTCGTTGGAGGTTTGTTGATGGGCTTTGGCGCAGTCACCTCTGCTGGCTGCAATGTCACCCACATTCTGAGCGGCCTACCCCAGTTGGGGATTGGCTCGATTGTTGCGAGCATCGCGATCGTCTTGGGCGCCTGGGTGACCGGTTATCTGATGTTCGTCCGAAAATAAAAAGTTAGCTTCAAAAGGAGAATCTCATGACTGAAAAAATGGCAATTGTGGTGAACCATTGTGACCCTGGCAGTATTATGCCGACCTTGATCATGGCCTCGTCTGGCTTGAGCCTGGACTATGATGTGTATGTTTTCTTCTGCCCGGGCGGCGCTCCGGCGTTGGTAAAGGGCGAGATTGAGAAGCTGCAAGGTATGAAGGGTCTGCCGGATCCGGTAAAGCTGTGGAACGACATCATCGAACTGGGCGGGCACGTGATCTTCTGCGAGTTGGCTTTCGAGGCCAAGGATATCAAGCGGGAAGACCTGCGTCCAGGTGTGGAAGTGATGAAAGCCCCGCCGTTCTTGATGGCTGCTGAAGGCGCAACAATGACGCTCAGTTTCTAAGCGAATAGAACTTAAACACCCGCCGGGATTTGAAGCTCGACGGGTTTTGTTGGGACAGGATGAAGGCAGGTGCATGAGGGGTCGTGCGCCTGCCTGGTTTAAGGGCGGGGGAAATTACTTTTTTTGGACGATATCATCCCAGGGGGCTTGTGGGCGGTGCAGCAGGTCGGCGTTGGCGGGGTCGTGGACGAAGCCCCAGAACACCTCCTGCGCCCGGCTGGACGTTTCGAGCGATTTGCGCACCATGTACACTTTGCGTTGCAAATCCAGCCCGGCGACCGGGATTTCGACTACCATGCCGCGCTGGACCGCGCAGGCGGCAGCCAGGCGCGAGACGAACGAGACCCCAAACCCAGCTGCAATGGTCTCGACGATGGCCTCGGCGTTGCCAACCTCCAGGAAGATTTCCAGGTCATCCAGGTGGATATCGTGTTTGCCCAGCTCGGTCAGCATCACCTGGCGCGTACCGGCGGTCGGCTCGCGGATCACCAGCGGTTCACCGAGCAGGTCTCCCGGCTCGATCGATTGGCGCTGTGCCCAGGGGTGGTTCGCCGAAGCGATCAGTATGATGTGGTCAGTGAAAAACTCCTGCGAACTCGAAACCCTCTTGGAAGGATTCACGGCTGATCACGCCCAGGTCGGCCTGTTCTTCGAGCAGGCGCGGCACAACATATTCCGCCGTACAGGAGAGGATGGTTAACTTCACCCACGGGTAGCGCTGGTGGAAGCGGGCGGCAAGCTGGGGCAGCAGGTATTTGCCGGAGGTGGTGCTGCAGGCGATGCGCAGATGTCCGACGATCTTATCCTGGAGAGAACCCATAATTTCTCTCATCTCGATTGATTGGCGGATGAGCTTGCGCGCCCAGGGCAACAGCAAACGCCCGGCTTCGGTCAAGCGCAGCCCGGAAGAAGCGCGTTCAAACAGCTCGACATTCAGTTCATATTCCAGGCTCTTGATATGGTGACTGACGGTGGGCTGGCTGAGATGCATAGCTTTGGCGGTCTCCGAGAAATTCAAATTCTCGGCAGAGCGCATGAAGACTTCAATTTTGAGCAGATCGACCATCTTGATCCTTTATGAATGACAGAATTGACCCATATATTATAACCCGGCTGGCTGCTTTTGCCTTGAAGAGGATCCAGGTATTGAACATCATTCCTGTGTTCCTATAAATGAATTGGCAAGAGAATTGCACTCTCTATTGAAAGTCTTGTCCATGCTATAATTCGATTTGAGGGAAAAAAGCGATATGACCTGGCTTTTGGATCAGATCCTGGCTTTGCTGGCCTCTGACGCAGGTAGTCTGGCTTACCATGTTGTTTTGGCATTTTCGATAGCCGCTGCCCTGCAAATATCGTTCACCCAAACCACCCGGCTATCTTCCAGCCTCAACCGTCGGGCGTTATTTGGTTTGGGTTTGCTTCTGCTGTTCCAACTGGCTTTGTTTATCTCATCTGGATTGGTCTGGCAGGGGTTGGTGGATGGTTCCTCCTGGCTTCCGCTGTTTGATCGCTCGATCACATTGCTCAGCCTGATCATGATCACCTGGTTGTGGTGCTTTCCACATCCCGACGCGGCTATAGATGCTGCCAGCCTGATGGTGGCTTTTATAGCTCTGGTTGGTTCGATCTTTGGTTCATTATGGTGGATCCGTATCACCTATTTATCGGCGGCGCTTGGGAGCAGCCAAAGCGGCGTTGCTATGAACGGCGCTGCGATCGATTACTATTTCCAAATCGCTTCATTGAGCATGATTGGTCTGGGGTTGCTATTTCTGATTGTGCGGCGTCCTGCCGGCTGGGGCTATGGCATGTTTATGCTGGCATTACTCACTTGCGGTCACATTGCTCATATGCTGCTGCCCTATGGTGGGGATTATCCAATTGCATTGCGTTTATTTGAGATGGCGGCTTATCCTTTCTTGCTGATTTTGCCGCAGCGTCAGCTTCTGGAAGAAAGCGTTTCCATCCCAGACCATCGTCAGGAAGGTCTGGACGGAAGTATTGTACGATCTGGCGAAGCCGCGATCGGATCTGCATTAAATGCCGATCCATCCATCTGGAAATCGCTGCTGGCTTTGATTTCCGAAACCCATTTCGGCAATGATTTATCCAGCGAGCAGGCTTGCAAGCGGATCGCGGCGACTCTGGCAGGCGCAGTCAGGGCGGAATACGTCTTCCTGGTTTCCCCTTCCAGCAAAGAAGGTGAGTTGCGGTTATTGTGCGGCTTTGAAAATACAACCAGGCGCTACCTGGAAAGCGCTGTGCTGGATGCCCGATCGCTGCCCATCCTGGCATCCAGCTTGCGCATGGGCCGTATTCGCCGATTGGCTGGTGCAAGCTCATCGCAAGATCGTGTAAGCCTGTCCAAGATGTATGGGTTGGAAAATGGCGGAGCCATATTGTTTGTGCCTGTGCTTAAAGTGGAAAGCAAGCTCATTTCGGGGGCAATTCTGGTGGCTGGACAGCCAGCGAATGATTGGAACACCGACGAGCAAGCCACGATAGGATTGCTTACTCGCTTTTTGATCGAATTTCTGCATAGCACCCAACGCGTTGTTCAAACGCGGCTTGAATTGGAGCAAGTTCGCCAATCCAACCGCCGTGTCCAGGATCAGGCTCAACTCATCTATGAAGAGGAGCAAAAGTTGCGCGACCAGATCGCCGTCCAGCACGAGAGCCTGCTGCGCGACCAGGACCAAATTGCCCAAATGTCCAGCCTGATCTCAGAACAGGCTAGTCTACAGCAGATCATTACCGGCTTGACTGAAGAAAACCAAAAATTGCAGACATCTGTGAGCCAGGCCGAGCAAGAAGCGGAGCGCAAACGGCTGCCGCTGACAGGCGAACTGCGCCTGGCTTTAGAGGAGGTCTCTTTGTTGCGCACCGCTTTGACTGAAATGGAAGCGCGCCTGATTGAGATTGACATCCCCCCAATCGCTGCAGATCCCTCTGCATCACAGCTCCAGATGATTATGTCGATTGCACAAGATTTACGCCAACCTTTGGCATCAATCGTCGGTTATACCGATGTATTGCTGAGTGAGACGATTGGCATCTTGGGGACAAACCAGCGTCGCTATATTGAACGTATCAAGCTTTCCACTGAGCGTTTTGGACGCCTGCTAGAAGAGTTGTCACAAGTAGCTCTGATCGAAGCAGATCCGTCCCGTTTGAAACACCAAGAACTGGACCTGAGCATTGTCATCCAGGATGCTTTCCAGGAAGTTAATGGCTTGATCCAGTTACGCCACATTAACCTGAAGCTACACCTGCCCGACCATCCGCTGCGTTTGGTCAGTGATCCGAATGCTTTGCGCAAGGTGGTTACCCAGTTGTTGCGCAACGCTGCTACTGTCACACCCGAGGGTGGTGAGGTCAACCTGTTCGCTAAAAAGGAGAGTGGCGACCATTCAGCAAGTCAGGTGGATACAGACTATGTTCTGATTCAGGTGGCAGACCGGGGCATCGGATTTGCTGCGCAGGATCTGGGGCGAGTGTTTTCGCCTCACCCGATTTCTGGATTGACTGAGACTCAAAACCTGCCGGGATTGGCCAGTGACTCTGTGGATTTTGCCCGCATAAAGACTCTGGTCGAGGCGTTGGGCGGGCGCGCCTGGGTCGATAGCGAGCAGGGTAATGGGGCGGTCTTCAGTTTGCTATTACCGGGTGTTTTGGGTGAAGGATTATCAGAGTTGGGAACACAAGAAAAGGATTTTCAACAGGAGGCTGCTTGAATAGCGCCGAGATGGGTTTCGGACGGATGCAGGTCCTCGCTGGCCTCTTGATGGCAATCCTGTTCCTTAGTTTGATCCTGGGAAGCTTGTCGCTTTCGCTGGCAGAGAACGGTTATGCGGTGGCGTATGCACCGGCGATGACCGGGACGATGCAGGTCTATGAAACCCTGGTCTTTTTAAATCCTGGCTCATTTCCTGCCCATTTCACACCAAACGGTCGGGTGATGGAGCCGCCCGCTCCACCGGCGGTGATCTCAGCAACGCAGACCTGCCCGCCCAGAAGTGGATGGGAGCGATACATAGTCCAGGCTGGCGAAACATTAGCTTTACTCGCAGCGCGGTATGGTGTGAGAGAGTCAGTTCTGATGCAGGAAAGTTGCCTGACCGTAACCAGTCTGTTGCCGGGGATGGAGATCAATATTCCTCACCGAATGCCCACTCGCACCGCTGTGGCTTGCGGTGCGCCGGTTTGGTGGATCACATACTATGTTCGTTATGGCGATACGCTCTACCGGTTGGCTCAGTCTGTGGGGGTATCATATACCCAGATTCAATTTGCCAACTGCCTGCACTCCACGTATATCTATGTGGGGCAGCCCCTGCGATTGCCAAGCTTTCCGGTCTTTACGCCCTATCCTACGGTCTATTACCCCACAGCCACCCGCTGGACTACGGTCACGGCAAGCTGGACGCCCGCTGTGATCGTCTCGCGCACATTTGCGCCTACGGCTACCGGCGGTTTTGCCGGCAGCCCAACTAATGCTACCAATTCCCCTGCCCCCAGTAACACTCCCGGTGGGACGACTTCCAGCGCCACACCAGTTTCCCCCAGCGCCACACCAGTTCCCCCCAGCGCAACTCCTATCCCACCACCGACCAATACATCTGCTCCACCGCCCACACCCTATTTGCCACCTCCACCACCTTCAGCGACGCCTTACCCAGCACCAGTTAATAGCCTGGTAATGCCATTGCTGTGAAAGAGGTTGTGATCTGGTATGAAATTTGCATATCTTTGAGAGAATTCGCGGATTAAGAACACCAGTTTTAGAAGGATCCTAATGTGGAATTACGCCTGCTGAACGTCCCTTTTAAAAAGATACTTACAGTGTTAATCCTATTCACCGTGTGTTTTTCCGTGGCTGGTTGGTTGGCGGTTGGCAACCTGCGCCAGGCTGCAGCGGGATCACCACTGTATGAAGGTGAACAAAGTATGCTCTCTTTTGGGCCGAGGGTACAGGCGACTTATGTGCTTGCCCCTGCAAATGCGACTGCCACGCCGACCCCATTCCAGCCGTTAGCCCCTACCGGTATGGCGATCAATGTGAAGGCCAGCGAGCAATCGGTTGAATTAACTGCTGCACAGCTAACGCCCATCCCGCTCACACCGACGCCAACGGGCGCGCCTCCCACTGCTGCCCTGACTCCTGTGACGGAGATGGAGAAATTGCCCAGCCAGATCAATTTACTGTTGCTCGGGTCTGATCGCCGTCCCTGGGACGCTGGTTTTCGAACTGATACGATTATCCTGGTCACGGTGAATACCGATCTCGGGCGGGTGAATATCACTTCGTTCCCACGTGATCTATGGGTTACTTTGCCCGGTTGGGGCCCAAGCCGGATTAACACTGCCTGGACATATGGCGGCTATCGCATGCTGCATGATACTTTCCAACACAATTTTGGGATCAACGTCGATTATCATGTGTTAATCGATTTCTCTGCGTTCAAGAAGATAGTCGACAGTCTGGGTGGCTTGGATGTGAATGTCGGCGAGCCGGTTTCGGATTACCGGGGAGGCTATTGGGTAACAATTTCAAAGGGTATTCAACACATGGATGCTGATACGGTGTTATGGTATGCACGTAGCCGTAAAACCAGCAATGATATCGCCCGCAACCGCAGACAGCAGGAAGTCCTGATGGCCTTATTCGAGAAATTCGTCTCGATGGACGCCCTGCGAAAAGCGCCGCAGTTATTTGATCTGTACGATAACAGCGTCAAAACAGACCTCAGCCTGATTGATGTGCTGCGCTGGTTACCCTTTACTGGTAAGATAGTCGAGACGCGCGATATCCATGCCTATTACATCACCTATAAACAAGTATATGATTGGATCACGCCCGAGGGAGCGATGGTGCTTGTTCCTAAAAAAGATATGTTGATGAAGGTCATCCGCCAATCTCAGAACCTTCAATAAAACCTAACCCAGATGACACAGACCATGACAAGAGGATTCTGAATTGACAGTAGCCTGGAGAAAGATTCTCATAGATAATCCTATTTCAGGAAAAGGATGGTACATCTGGCAAATCCGGCGTTGCGAGGCAGGCGTTCCTTCGGTCATAGCCAGCGAAGCGGTTGCTGCCAGTCTTACGCATGTGTTGATCAAGATAGCAGACGGGGTTAGCGCATACAACCTTGATCCAATCAGTGGGATTGACCTTGTGCCACCAGTGATCCAGGCATTGCGGGCGCGTGGCATTTTGTGTCTGGGCTGGCAGTATGTTTATGGATATGACCCGGTTGGCGAGGCGAATATCGCCATCCAGCGCATTCAGCAATTAGGCGTGGATGGCTTTGTGATTGACGCAGAAGATCAATACAAACTACCTGGTAGAGATGTCGCCGCGATCACCTATATGACCCGCTTACGGTCGGTGCTGCCGACGCTGCCGATGGCGCTCAGTTCATATCGTTATCCCACTTATCATCCACAATTACCTTGGGAGGAATTTCTCACCTACTGCGACTACAATATGCCCCAGGTCTACTGGGTGGAGGCGCATAACCCGGCTGAGCAGCTCATCCGCAGCGTGCGGGAATTCCAGGCGATCAGCCCGTTTCGCCCAATCATCCCGACCGGATCAGCTTACGTGCAAGGAGATTGGGCGCCTACTCCACTCGAGATTATTGAGTTCCTGCAGGCAGCCCAAATGCTAAATTTGACCGCCGCCAATTTCTGGGAATGGGGTCATACCCGCCTGTATTTACCGGAGCTGTGGGATACAGTCAAACTCTTTCCGTGGGAAACCGAACCGCAAGAAGATATCCTGGTACGTTATTTTAATGCGCTCAACGAGCATAGTTCGGACCAGGCAGTTGCCATATATGACGCGAATGGGGTTCATGTTAATGCTGAGCGAACTGTGCAGGGGACGGATGCAATCCGAAGCTGGTACGAGATCTTGTTTGGGCAGCTCCTTCCTGGGGCGGTGTTCACTCTGGGAGAATCAAGCGGCGAAAGTAGCACACGCAGCTTCACATGGACGGCAACTTCGAATATTGGCAATGTGAACGATGGGAGCGATTCAATTGGTGTGGTGGATGGAAAAATAGTATATCACTACACGTCATTCAGCATCAGCTTGCTGTAATGTTTGTTCAGGAATTCATTAGGTTAATAGATCGGGGGATAGGTAGTTCTGGTAATCAGGAAGTGCAATTTTAGCAGGGAATACTGGAAGTCGAAACTGAGAGAAAACCCTGTATGCTGTGCTTATACCCCGGCGAGGCAGCCTGCCTGTCGGCAAGTTATCTGCCTCGTTGCGATAATCGCTGCTTGCCGTTTCTGCTAAGTCGAACCGGTCTTTTTGGGGGCTGTGGTTGGTTTCTTTGTGGCAGGTAGAGTAGTTTTTGATGTCGCTTTTGGAACGGTTTTTGGTTCAGCCTGCGGGATAGCTTTAGCAGTTGCTTTTGGCGCCGCTCCTGATGCATCTTCTGGGAAGGTAATCTGGGTAGCATTCGGCTTTGCCTGCGAAATCGCCTTTCTGGTGGACTTCGGAGCGGGCTTCGCTGCGACTTTAGGTTTGGACTGCGGTGTTGCTTTAGCAGGGGCTTTTTGAGCAGCTTTTGATACGGATTCCGGGAAAGCGATCTGAGTAGCTTTCGGTGTTACCTGCGGCGTTGCTTTCTTTCCAGGCTTCAGAGTGGCCTTCTGGCTTGTCTTCGGCGCGGTCTTCGGCGCGGTTTTCGGCGCAGATGCAGCTGGCTTTTTAGGCGAGCTCTTCCCGGATGGACCACTTTGTCTTTTACTGGTTGGTTTTTCTTTCTGATCTGGGCGGTGTGGCTCCCAGGGGATGGTCAGGAACACGACCTGCTGACCAGGTTTGAGCGCCTGGATGATTGCCCCGCGGGTGGCGCGGGTTTGGAGTGGGCTTTCGTCAAAGCGGATCGATTTTGGTAGCAACTTGTTGAAGTGCAGGGTGGCATGGGCGGTGCCCTTGCCCAGAGCCAATCCTACAACCCGATCGCTTGGGTTCAGTTTCCACGCGATAACGCCCTGACCATAGCGCCCTTGAAGCGGGAATTGGCTGACCGGGACGCGCTTGGCTTTACCCTCGGCGGAGACCAGTAAGACATCGCCTAACTGCGGCAGAATTTCCATCCCGCTGACTTCGTCATGAGGTTGGAGCTTCAAACCCATCACACCGGCGGCAACCAGCCCCATAGGGCGGACGGAATCTTCGCTAAAGCGGATCGCCATGCCCTGGCAGGTGACCAGCAGAATTTCGTTTGAGCCAGAGGTTATCTGCGACCAGCCCAGCCGGTCGCCTGGATTGACTTTAACCAACGTAAACAAGCCGGCCGATGCACCAGGCAGTTCGCTCAGGCTGGTCTTTTTCACCATGCCCTGTAAAGTGGCAGTCAGGATGAAGGATTGGTCAAACGAGGAATTGATTTCTTCGCGCGGGCCGCGTGGTGGCAACGAAAATACACCCGCCAGTGTCGCTGTACCAGAAAACGGGGTAATTTTATGGAAAGGGATGCCCAGGTGGTCTTCAGAACTACTTTCGTCCATAACGGGTAGGGCATGTACTTGCAAGGCAGCAGCCTCGCCATTCTCTGCTAGGATGTAGAGGGTATCCCGGGTTGAGGCTTTCAGCAACCATTTTGGGGCCTCCTTACCAAATAGGCGCGGCGGTTTGTCGCTTGCGGTACGGGCGAGCTGCCCATCCATGTGGACAGAGACCCAAATTTGCTCATCTTTGACCAGATCGGTCTTGGTCAGCAGGCTGGTTTTACTTTCGCCTTCTTTCAACTGGACAATATGTGTGCGGCGGCGATCTCCAAACAGGTCTTTGATTACTTGCAGCTCTTCTGTCACTTCTTGGCGCATCTTTTTCGGAGATTTGAGCAGCGTTTCCAGGTTTTTGATCAGGGCGAGCAGCTCTTTGTATTCTTCTTCAATCTTTTTGCGTTCCAGAGCAGCCAGGCGGCGAAGCTGCATATCCAGAATTGCCTGTGCTTGAATATCTGTTAATTTGAAACGCTTGATAAGGCGAGAACGGGCGGTTTCTACATCCGGCGATTTCCGGATCAAGGCGATCACCTCGTCCACGTTATCGATTGCAATGCGCAGACCAGCCAGGATATGGGCGCGCTGGCGGGCTTTCTCCAGTTCGTATTCGCTGCGACGGCGGATAATCTCAAGGCGGTGATCCAGATATACTCGCAAGGCAAGCTTTAGACTGAGATGACGCGGCTCACCGTTGATCAGGGCCAGCATGATGATGCCAAAAGTGGACTGCATCGGAGTGTGCTTATACAGATCGCGCAGCACGGCGTCAGGGTTCGCGGTCTTACTCAGCTCAATCACGATGCGCATGCCTTGGCGATCGGATTCGTCGCGCAAATCGACAATCCCTTCGATTTTCGCCTCGCGGGCCAGGTCTGCGATGCGTTCGATCAGTGAGGATTTGTTGGTCATATAAGGTAGTTCGGTGACAATAATGCGGCTGCGACCGCGCTCCATTTCTTCCAGGTGGGCGCTGGCCTGCACAGTCACCCGCCCGCGGCCAGTGGAATAAGCGCCGATAAGTCCGTCGCCTTCGCTGCCTTGGATGATCACCCCGCCAGTGGGGAAATCAGGACCTTTGACGAACTGCACCAGGTCTTCGATGGAAATGTCATCTTGCTTATCCCAATTACGGAGCATAAATTGGAGGGCATCCACCACCTCACCCAGGTTATGTGGCGGGATATTGGTGGCCATACCGACCGCGATGCCGGTCGCGCCATTCACCAGCAAATTCGGGATTGCGGCTGGCAGCACGGCAGGCTCGGTTAGCGTGCCATCAAAATTATCGACATAGTCGACTGTGTTCTTCCCGATGTCGGTTAGCATATGACCTGCGGCGGAATCCAGGCGGGCTTCGGTATAGCGCATTGCTGCGGGAGGATCGCCATCGATGCTACCAAAGTTGCCCTGACCGTCAACCAGTGTATAGCGCATTGAAAATCCCTGCGCCATGCGGGCCATGGCCTCGTAGACAGCCATATCGCCGTGTGGGTGATATTTACCAAGCACCTCGCCAACGATGCGGGCTGACTTTTTGTAAGCCGAATCAGGACGCAAGCCCATATCGTGCATGGCGTATAAGATGCGCCGATGGACAGGCTTGAGGCCGTCGCGCGCGTCCGGCAAGGCGCGGGCGACAATCACGCTCATGGCGTAATCTAGATAAGCTTGTTGCATTTCCTGGTCGATGTCGACTTTTTGAACCAATCCGATTTCCATGGGTTCTCCCTATCCCGGAAAATTTGTTCCGACCGGTATTATACAAGAAAATACAGTCTGTTTGGCTCGAGACACTTGCTGTGCTCATTCCACTTGATCGCCTGGAGTCTTGACCTTGTTTGAATAATGATCTTCGGGTATCATGCGGATCGAGGTGAAGATGAATTTGATCGACCCTGTGATCTTAACTGGACGGATCATACGACTGGAGCCAATGACTGAGGCGCACGTGCCCGACCTGGCGCAGGTGGGAATGGATAAGCGCATCTGGAAATATATGCTCTATGGTGAGATGAAAAATGAAATGGATATCCGCAGTTGGGTGCTGGAGATCCTGCGTCGCCAATCGCTCGGGACAGATTTACCATTCGCTGTGATCCACCTGCGCTCCGGGAAAGCGGTAGGGGCGACCCGCTATATGGAAATCCGACCCGAACATCGCGGATTGGAGATTGGCGGGACATGGTACGGAGTGGACTACCAGGGCAGCGGTGTGAATGTGGAGGCCAAATACCTGCTGTTGAAGCACGCTTTTGAAGTGTTAGGATTTATCCGGGTGCAGTTAAAGACAGATGGGCGCAACCTGCACTCGCAACGGGCGATCGAAAAACTGGGAGCGGTAAAAGAAGGTGTGCTCCGCAACCATATCATCCGCCCCGATGGCGTGATCCGGGATTCGGTTTTTTACAGTATCCTGGATTCGGAATGGCCGCGGGTCAAGCGCGGGCTGGAAGAACGTCTGGCGAAAATAAGTACGGAATGAAGACGGGTTAGCCTTCGTAATTCAGCACCGCTTGGACGATGCGCTCGGCGGCATGCCCGTCGCCGTATGGATTGATGGCTTTGGACATCTGGCGGTGCGCCTCAGGGTCATCGAGCAAGCGATGCGATTCGGATACGATCAATTCCCGGTCAGTCCCAACCAGTCGGACCGCGCCGGCTTCCACACCTTCTGGACGCTCGGTGACCTGGCGCATTACCAAGACCGGCACACCCAGTCCGGGAGCTTCCTCTTGTAAGCCGCCTGAATCGGTCAAAATCAGCGCGGCGCGCCGAATTAACTGCACCCAGGGTAAGTAATCCATCGGATCGAGTAAGGCTACATTCGCCAGATCGGACAACATGCGCCGGACGGTGGACTGAACGTTCGGGTTTAGATGGACCGGATATATGAAGCTGACTTGATCGCGATAATACTCGGCCAAGTCACGGATGGCCGAGCAGATATCTTCTAGCGGCTCGCCAAAGCTTTCGCGGCGGTGGGCGGTGATCAATACCAGCCTGGGGGTCTGCATTGGAATTTGATCGTGCGGAAGGTTGAGCTTTTCGAGGATCAGGCGCAATTCGGATGAAATTGGCATGGCGGAGGCAATCTGCAGAGCGTCGATGACCGGGTTGCCAGTGACTATGATCTGTTTGGCGGGAACGCCTTCACGTAGCAAGTTGTTCTGCGCCCAGATGGTGGGGGCGAAGTGCAGGTCTGCTACAACGCCGGCGACGCGGCGATTGATCTCTTCCGGGAAAGGCTGCCATTTATCACCGGTGCGCAGCCCGGCTTCGACATGCCCGATGCGGATGCGGTGATAGTAAGCCAGTAAGGAGGTTGCCATCACGGTGGTGGTATCGCCCTGGACCAGGATCCAGTCCGGGCGTAGATCACGCAGGACCGGGTCCATTTTGGTGAAGATATTGGCGGTTAATTCGGCCAGGGTCTGGTTCGGGCGCATGATATCCAGGTCGATGTCCGGGATGATCTCGAATAGATCGAGCACCTGGTCGAGCATCTGGCGATGTTGGGCGGTGACACAGACGATCGATTTCTACTTCGGGTGTATGGGCGAGCAGACGTACAATAGGAGCCATTTTTACAGCTTCGGGACGAGTGCCAAAAATCGATAAAATGCGCACGGGAAACTCCAGTCAGCAAGATAGAGTTATTATAACGAAGAAGGCAGTATAATCCGAGGGGATAGGTAAATGAAATGAAATTATTGCGGGTGTTATGGATTGGTTTCATCCTGGCTGGCTGCGGACTGGGGAATGAAATACCATATAACCAGATTGCTTCGCCTGGCTGGGGGCAGGGCGGCGGCGGTTTGCAAGCCAGCGAGACCGCGCCAGCGTTATTGGCGCGCGAATCCAGCCCGCCAACGATGGAACCAACCAGGCTTGCGGATCGCCCCCCAACCCAAACGCCTGAACCGACCCGAACGATAACGCGCCAGGCGACCAATGAGCCGCTACCGTCCACTGTGACGCCGGAGATCGCTGCTATTCAGAAATTGTGCTCACCGTTGGAATACGTCGACCTACTGGACACGCCGCGAGTTGTCTCGGATGGGTATCACCCGCCGCCGATGGGTTCGGATGCTCGCCATCAGGGGGTGGATCTGGCTTATTATCATTGGAAGAATGGCGGCGCACTCGAAGGGACGCGCATCCAGGCTGTGCTGGGTGGCGTGGTCGCTGCCGCGGTTGCAGATACCTTCCCGTTTGGGAACCTGGTGATCGTAGAGACCCCGGTTGAAATGCTGCCGCTGGATCAACGCGCCGCCTTTGAGATCGATGAAGGCAAGTCGCTCTATCTGCTCTATGCCCATTTGGGTCCCAATTCGCCCGCCGTCCAGTTGGGCGAGCGGGTGGAAAGCTGCGCAACATTGGGCTACGCCGGCAAGACCGGCAACACCGAAGCCACCCATCTGCATCTGGAGACGCGGGTCGGGCCGTCGGGAGCGCGTTTTAGCGAGTTTTCCGCCTTTCGTGAGAGCGACAGCAATGAAGCCAAAGCCAATTACCGCCTGTGGCGGACGAGCGGAACTTTTCTGCATTTCGACCCGCTGCGCCTGCTGCTGTTCGAACTGACCGGCGGGGCGACCGCGACCGTGGACCCGTTCAGCCGCGACCGCCCGTGAGCGTTCGGGGGGAATCGATGCGAAAAATGGGCCGCTCAAGGGGTTGTCAGAATAGCGAGAGCGCGCGCTATAATCCCTTCGCTTTCAACGGGGCGTGGCGCAGACCGGCTAGCGCGCTTGCATGGGGTGCAAGAGGTCGGAGGTTCAAATCCTCTCGCCCCGACAGGATTTTCC
The DNA here is from genome assembly GCA_963788145.1 of uncultured Chloroflexia bacterium. Lineage (GTDB taxonomy): Bacteria > Chloroflexota > Anaerolineae > Anaerolineales > UBA4823 > UTCFX2. The sequence continues at coordinate 411,436 of CAWBFQ010000003.1, forward strand.
CCATCAAAAGACTTCGCAAGTCAGTGAGACTTGCGAAGTCTTTGTTTTTCCGCTGGTCGAGGGTCTCCTGACCCCGACCCCTGCGCTTCAAGAAATCGCCAGCTAAAAAGCCCGCACCTGACGTTGAGGATTCTGCTCGTTTTGGAGTAGAATCAAAATATGAGCGTGCTATCCTCCGATACCCATCCCAAAATGGAAGCTATGCAAATCCAGTTATGGCGGCAGGCAAGCCCTACGCGCAAAATGCACATGCTGGCGCAACTGAACGCGTCGGCGCGGCTGTTGGCAATGACAGGTTTGCGTTCCAGGTTCCCCACCGCCAGCGAAGCCGAATTGCGTTTCAAACTGGCTGCATTGTTATATGGCGATGTCCTGGCAAACAAGGTGTATGGAGCCAGCCATGCAAAATGAACCCATAGAAGTCACGCTCAAAGTGACGGATATCCTCGAAAAACTTGGTGTCCCCTACCTGATTGGCGGCTCGTTGGCCAGCACGTTGTATGGCATGGTGCGCACCACGCAAGATTCTGATATTGTTGCCGAGATGCAGTTGGAGCATCTCCAGCCCTTTTCCGCTGCGTTGCAGGCTGAATTCTATGTGGATGAAGAGATGATAACCGAATCCATCCAACGATATTCCAGTTTTAATATCCTGCATCGCGAGACCATGTTCAAAGTGGATGTCTTCATTCCGTGTCCGCGTCCCTTCCTTCGATCTCAACTTGCCCGTGCTCAGAAGCAGACCTTCACTTTGGAAACTGAAGTCAGCGCAAAATTTGCCAGTCCTGAAGATACCATCCTGTCCAAATTGGAATGGTATCGCATGGGTGGCGAAGTTTCTGAGAGGCAATGGCGCGATATTTTGGGCGTATTGAAGATCTGCGCGGGCGAACTGGACCTGGATTATCTGCACACATGGGCACGAGAACTCGAAGTCAGCGATTTATTAGACATCGCGTTGAAAGAATCAGCTTAGGACCGCGAGCGATAGCTAGACAATCCTTTAGCCACAATGAGTTTGCTTCGGACCCTGCTGGTCGCGGGTCTCCCGACCCAGGACGAGCGAGGATATCGATGACTGAAACACCCAAAAGGAAGTTCTTGCAAGGCACTAAACATATTGAATGGAAAACTACAGCAATCTACACTCTAGCCTTCCTCTTGGTGATACTACCCTTTTACAATTGGTTTTATAGGAACTTTGTAAATATTTTACATATATGGATTTTTTTTATTTCTGTTTTCTTGATCCTCTTTTCGCTTATTCAAAATGTCGTGAAAGGTCGTTTAAAAAAGGCGCTGCTATGCATGGGGCTTGGAGCAATAATATTGTATGCTGGATTATTTGCGCATGATGTGCGTTATGTACTTACCGATTACATCATTAGAGAATATTACTGTGATACAAGTAGGAAATTAGAAAGTGAATTAATCCTTGGCGGGATAAGAGAAATGTGGACAACAGAATCCCCGGAAAGAACCGGGGCCTTTGAGAATTCATCACATTGCCTCTTTGTATCGTGCTTGGAAGAATTTTATTACTGTAGCGATGCAAAGATTGAGATTTACCGGTAAAACGAAAATGCGTCCAACCCGCGCCAGTGCGGGTAATGCGCACCGTTGGGTGCTTGTCAGATAACGAACAGTATCCTTTCTCATGAGATCCAATTCTGATCAAGCACATTCCTTAGAAACATTGCACAGGCCGCTTTTTCTGTGGTCGTTGCCCTTTACTTACCTCTATTTTTCCCTGCCCATCATCAGTAAACTCTTTGGGGCGTCTGCATTCGAGATCGGCGGGCTATTCACGGTATTCACGCTAACCACGTTATTGCTCCGGCCCATCGTCGGCTGGCTGCTGGATCGTTATGGACGCAAGGTTTTTCTAGTGATTGCTTTGGCGATTTATGCCCTGGCTATGGGCGTCTTCGCCTTTTCCGAGTCGCTGAATTGGCTATATCTGGCCCGGTTGATTCAAGGGATCGGTTCTGCATTTCTATGGGCAGCGGTAAACACCATCGTTGCCGACCTGGCTCCAGCCGCTCAGCGCGGTAAGGCGCTTGGAAAACTGAACGAAACGATCACCCGCGGCGGGTTGGTGGGAATTTTTTTCGCAAGCCTGCCGCTGTTCATTTTTCCACAGGATCTTGGCTGGAAAATAACTTTTATCGGTTTTGCGCTGTTGACTCTGGCTGGGGCCGGGATGGCCTGGAAAAATGTACCCGTCACAAAATCCGCTCCACCTATCCGTCAGCAGCGATCGATCCTATCTGGCCTGTTGCTCAAGCTGCTGTTCGTTGTCTTCATAACCAGTATCCCCGAAGCCATGTTAAGCCCGATCTACCTGATCTACTTGCAAGATAAATTCACCACTGACATGATGACCATTGCCTGGGCCTTTTTCCCAGCCGGCCTGGTCCTTGCTTTCCTGTCCACCCGGCTGGGCGAAATGAGCGACCGTTTTGGGCGTGCGCCCATGATGGCCCTCGGGCTGGCCGGCTCAGGGATGATCTCCCTGTTCATGCCTGCCTTGCCCTCTGTCCTTTGGCTGGCTGTTCTCTATACCCTGTCAGCCGTCATGTGGGGGTTGTCAGAACCGGCCGAGACGGCCATGGTGGCAGACCTGGCAGGCGGTGCTCAATTGGGAATGGGATATGGAATTTATGATTTCGTCGAAAATATTGGATTTGCCATCGGGCCTTTGCTGGGCGGAATATTGTATGATGTCATCGGAAAGGGAATGCCATTTTACCTGAATGGTATCATCCTAATCTTTAGCGCTGGTTGGGTTCTCCTTTTCCTGCGCCAAAAATCAACCCCATGATTGGATACCACATTGGATGCATTAGCGCATTTTATTAAACGCCAGCGAACGCCGTGTGGGTTGGATAGTCCCATTATTCATAGGAGACCAGGTCATGGTTCAAATACGCAGCGCCATTCTTGAAGATTGCCTGGGAATCGCCCATGTTCAAGTGGATAGTTATCGCACTGCTTATGCAGGTCTATTTCCAGCGCCCTATCTTGAGCATTTTACCTATGCTGATGAAGAGCAAGATTGGATTCAATTGCTCACTTCAGGCACACAGGATATTCTTCTAGTTGCTATATCACCAGACCAAGAGGTGGTCGGGTATGTTCTTGCGAAAGCAAGGGCGAATATTTTCCCCGGTTATGATGCGGAAATCGTCGCAATCCATGTGAAACAGTCATTTCAAGGTGAAGGTATTGGCGAGCTATTATTGCGCAATGCGATCAGAAAACTGTTCACCCGTGACTGCCGATCGGTGATGCTCTGGACGCTGAAGAATAACCAGATTCGCCAGTGGTACGAAAAACTCAATGGCGAGCTGGTCGGCGAAAAAAATTATAAAGTCGATGATTGGATCATCACTGAAGTGGCTTATGGATGGAAAGACCTGTCAGCGTTTTTGTAACGATCATGGACAATCTCCGCTATCCGCCGCGCGTCTAAAAGGTTTGTATGTGTCAAATGAAAATGGATGCAGCCCACAAAAGTGGTTGGGAGATAGCAGAAGTCGTTTTTGGGATTCCATTTCTTATAGCCGTCGCGATCCAATTCGTGGTCCCGTTTCTATTAGCGCATGGAATCTTGCGACTGGCTCTGATTCCGGCGGGGTTTGCTCTAATCGCCATCGGGATTGGTGTCATCGTTTCGGCGCGCCACGAGTTTTCGCATTATCGTCAACCGACCGACCCCGGCCAACCGACCAATAGGCTGATCCGGACGGGCGTCTTCTCGATTTCGAGAAATCCTCTCTATCTGGGAGGCGCGGTGGTATTCCTGGGCATTGCGTTGATCTTGAACATGGTTTGGGCGTTGCTTGCGCTGCTGGTTTCGTTGGTTCTCTGTCATATCCTCCTGATCACCCCCGAGGAGCGATACCTGGCAGCAAAGATTGGCGAAGAGTATGAAGAATACCGTGCAACTGTACATCGATGGCTTGGGCGTAAGCCGTCTGCCAGGTCTTGAGTATCAGATCTTGGTTGGCGACCAGGAGACCTCCGGTCGGGTATGCACCCTGGGTCAGGAGGCCCAGGATGAGCACGGAGCTAGAAGCAGGCGGATGATCTTGCTACTTTACATTGAGGCTGGAATATAGGGTAAAATCTCTCCCCAGGAGGACAGTATGCTGCAAGATTTGATCTCTGCCATTATCCTGGGAATTGTGGAAGGGCTGACTGAGTTCATCCCGGTCTCGTCCACCGGCCACCTGATCGTGGTCGGCCACCTGCTGCGTTTTGATGCAGAGTGGGCGGCTTCTTTTGAAGTTTTCATCCAATTGGGGGCGATCCTGGCGGTCGTGATCTTGTATTGGGACCGCTTTTGGGGACTTTTGGATTTCAAAAAATCCAGCGGATTTTCTGGCTGGAAAGGGATAAGTTTGCTTGGGCTGACCAGCTTGCCTGCGCTAGCGATTGGCCTATTGGTTCACCCTCTGATCAAACAGTATTTGTTCAGTCCGCTGACCGTTGCGATAGGATTGGGCGTTGGCGGGGTTGCGATCTTGCTGTTGGAACGCTGGTTGGAAAAGAAACCGGTGGTCGGATTGGATGGGCTGACCTGGAAGAATGCGCTGGTGGTGGGATTAGCGCAAGTGCTGGCGCTATGGCCAGGGGTGTCGCGCTCGGCTGCAACTATCCTGGGCGGGATGGGAAGCGGGTTGGACAGGAAAACCTCGGCGGAATATTCTTTCCTCGCAGCGGTGCCGGTGCTGCTGGCGGCCGGGGTTTATGATTTGTATAAGACCTTGCCGCTGATGCAAGGCTCGGATTTCGTGATCTTTGGAGTCGGCTTTTTCTTTGCCTTTGGATCTGCCTGGATAGCGATTAAGTTCTTCTTGAGGTTGGTCAGCTCGTACAGCTTGGCGCCGTTTGGCTGGTACCGGATTGGGGTGGCCCTGTTGATTTTGATCCTGCTTTGAGCGGGGTGGACTTAAAAGCTAACGCCTGAGTGAGGGGGGCACCCAGGCGTTAGCTACTAATATAATATCATAGTTTGCTAGAATTGCAAGAGTAAATTACCGGAATTTATCAAAGATTAAGGAATAAATCTTTTAACCTTGACTTTTTAGTTTTCGATTATAATGCAGTTCGTTAACCGGTGATTAACAATATTTTTGTTCAGCACTGGTTCTCTCTCGGAGGAGGAGATTGGGCGGGCGCAGATTGAAAAATCTGCGCCCGCCCGCTGCTTAATATATCGATTATGGGGGCTATTTCCGACTCATCACATCAGCGATGGCTGTCCCGTTGATTAAAATGACAATATTGGAGATGCCAGGGAATTGTTTAATGGTAAAACGAAGTTGATCTTTGAAACGAGCAGCGTCACACGAGTCTTTAGTGCGTACATATTCACCGGTCAAGTAGACTTTGATATTACCGCCGTTCAATTCTACGTTGTTCACTGACAGGTTAGATGCCCAGCCCGGGTGGTAAAGTATCCCGATTGTTTCGTTGTGATAGGAGAGGATAGTACGCAGAGCGTTGGTTACATCGATCGGTGTGTTGCCGGTCTTGGGGAATTGGGTCTTGATGTACCAGAGCGCTTCCCCGCAGCCATATGGCCCCTTTTCGTTCTTGTTGATGTAATAGACCAAAACAGATTGATCCACTGAGAGGGTGGCAGTCGGCAAGGAGGGGGTTGGAGGTAGGGGAGTAGGCGACGGTGGAGGTGTATCTGTCGGCTGAAGGGTGAAGGTTGGAGTGGGAATTGGCGTCTCGGTGGGAGGCGGTGTGGCTGTGGGAACCAGCGTTTGAGTGGCTGTCGATGTGGGTGTGGGGGCGAAAAATGGGAGCGAGTCACAGGCTCCCAGGGATAGGGTAAAGACCGCCAGGGCGATCACAAGGGAGAGTTTTTTTATTTGTTCATCCATGCCGCTAATTGTATCAAAGAATAGAGGTTTAGGGCTTTGGAAGGTAATACGATGGACGCGAAAGGCGCGAAAACCACGGAATGCTTTCGTGTATTTCGCACCTTCTCGCTTTAATTGTATTCCTAAGATTGTCTTCTATCAGCCGATTAGGGTAACCTCTCGTCGGGCGAACTCGGCGCCTTCGCGTAGGGCTGTGGAATTGAGCGGAAGTAAGCGCCGGTGGCGTTCGGGCAGATGCGCTTTTAAGGCCAGTTCGATCGCTTCGATCGGCAGAACGGGCAGCATTTCGAGCAGCGCTCCCAGCATGACCATATTGGTCAGGCGGCGGTCACCGATAGCCTCAGCAATCTCGTTGGCGGGTACCATCACAGAGTGGATGTCGGTGCGCAACACATTGTGATCTACCAATGAGCGGTTGACGATCAGCACGCCGCCTGGTTTGACCTGGGGTTCGTATTTGTCGAAGGATGGCAGGTTGAATACCATCACCCCGCGTGGGTTGCGGACAGTGGCTGCACCGATTTCTTCATCAGCGACTACCACAGTGCAGTTGGCTGTTCCGCCGCGCATTTCGGGACCATACGATGGAATCCAGGTGACTTCCTTTCCAGAATCCATCGCGGCGTAAGCCATCAACTGCCCAGCAAATAAGATGCCCTGACCGCCAAAACCCGCAATGATGATCTCCGTTTGCATGGTATTTTCTCCTGAAGTTTTGGTGAAATTAGTTACGTTGGCCAAGTAGATCGGGGTTGACTTTGTAATCCCCAAGCGGAAAGACAGGGATCATGTGCTCTTCGACATACTGAAGCGCGTTTTGAGGAGACAAACCCCAATTAGTGGGGCAGGTGGATAGCAACTCAACGATCGCAAAGCCGAGCCCGCGCTGTTGGGTTTCGAAAGCTATCCGAATGGCTTTTTTTGCCAGGCGGATATTCTTGGGGTTGTGCAAGCTGCGCCGAACGGAATAACCTACTCCTTGCATGGTAGCCAGGGCTTCAGCCATGCGCAGCGGGAAACCAGCTTGTTCAACATCACGGCCAAGCGGGGACGATGTGGTTTTTTGGCCAGGCAGGCTGGTAGGGGCCATTTGACCGCCGGTCATGCCATAGATGGCGTTATTGATAAAGATCACGGTAATATTTTCGCCTCGCCCGGCTGCATGCATGATCTCGCCCATGCCAATTGAAGCCAGGTCGCCGTCGCCCTGGTATGTGAATACGATCCGATCGGGCAGCACCCGTTTGATCCCGGTAGCCATGGCTGGGGCGCGCCCGTGGGCGGCTTCGACAAAATCGCAATCGAAGAAATTATAAGCAAAGACGGAACAACCCACTGGGGCGACCCCGATGGTCTGTTCGCGGATGTCTAGTTCATCCAAAACTTCTGCGACCAGACGGTGAGCAACGCCGTGGGTGCAGCCTGGGCAATAGCTAGTGGCAATATCGGTCAGGGATTGTGGTCGAGAATAGACTACCTGTGTCGTTGAATCCATAAGTTGATTTCCTTCTCTGAGATTGCCTAATTAAGGATCGATTTCATGTGCTTAATCCAAAGCTGGCGCGGGTCGCTGCCTGGCTTGGGCGGTTCTTCGGCTAATTTTTTGATTTCATCCAGGATTTCATCCTGAAAGGGAACCACACCGCCCATACGACCAAAGAATTGGACGGGAGCCTGCCCGCTGGCGTAGCGGATGACATCCTCCAGCATCTGGCCGGCGTTCATCTCGACCACCAAAATGGATTGGGCTTGATGGGCAAGCTCGGTGAGTTGTTCGGCCGGGAAGGGATTAAGGGTGATCGGTCGTAGTAAACCTACCGGGATGCCTTCTGCCCGGGCGGCTCGCACGGCCGAAAAGGCCACCCGACCAGCCGTGCCGAAACCGATCACTACGATTTCGGCGTCTTCAAGATAATATTCCTTATAGCGAACCTCGTTGGCCTTGATCACATTCCATCGCTCCAACAAGCGCAGATTGGTGACTTCTTCTTCTTCAGCTTTGATATAGATTGATGATAGGATGCGCTTCTCGCGGCCGATAGCGCCGGTTACCGCCCAATCGGGCAGCTTACGATCGAGGGATCGCATTGCAGGTAACTCAGCAGGCTCCATCATCTGGCCAATATTGCCATCCGCCAGCACAAAAGTGATCGCGCGGTATTTTTCTGCCAGGTCAAAAGAGAGTACAGTCAGGTCAATTGCTTCCTGGACGCTGGAGGGCGCCAGCACAATCGGGTAGTAATCGCCGTGACCGCCGCCGTGCACGATTTGGTTATAATCCGCCTGTGCAGGTGCAATGTTTCCCAAGCCGGGACCGCCGCGCATTACATCGATCAAGACCACCGGCAATTCTGTACCAGCAATATACGATACGCCTTCCATCATCAGGCTCACTCCTGGGCTGGATGACGAGCTCATCACGCGGGTGCCGGTGCAAGCCGCGCCGTAGACCATGTTAATCGCAGCTACTTCGCTTTCAGCCTGTAGAAATACCCGACCTAGCTCCGGCATGCGCTTCGACATCCATTCCAACAACTCGGTTTGGGGGGTGATGGGGTAACCAAAATAAGCCTGGACTCCGGCGCGAATGGCTGCCTCAGCCATCGCGACATTTCCTTCCAGCAGTTCACGTGGCATTCGATTCCTCCGGGGTTTACGCTGTTGCAGGGGTGCGGACTGGGGCCTGACGATAGACCGTCAGGGCGGCTTCAGGGCATACCAGGGCGCAGATGGCGCAGCCAGTACAGCCCTCTGCGATTAACATTACGGGGTGATATCCTTTTGGGGTGAGATGCTCCATGTCGAGGGCAAGTACTTCTTGTGGACAGGCTGATACGCACATCTCGCAACCTTTACAGTACATTGGATTGACTTCGATCCAACCTTTGACGGGCATTCAATACCTCCTGAACACACTTACCTGTATATTTCCGAATTTTTTAACCGGGCAAAAATCCAACCTTTCTTATCATATTAAACACCGGTCAGTGTGGTTTGGGTAGTGCCAACTGTCATAATATCCGGAATACAAACATCATTGACCCATGTAGAGATGGGGGATTAGTAAGATAAAACCTGGTGAGTCAAAATCTGGATTTAATCTATTTGGCGGTCTCTGTCAGGATGGCATCCTGGGCATTCTGGAGGACCTGTTCGGGGGGTAGATTCTGCTCAAAATAGGAGCGCAAAGCCAAGTCAAGCTTCAGGTTGTAGATGGGCATGTTGGGATCAAGCGGGTAGGCGACGCCGCCAGCCAGCGCTTGGGTTGCCTGGATGATCAAAGGACCATAGACCGGGTCGGTCGGGTTGAAGGTCAGGTTAGAAGGGAAGCTGCCGGAATCAGCCAGTGTGGACTGAGCTTGAGGAGAGATCAGGAATTCGAGGAATACGATCGCAGCCCGGCGGTCAGCGCCGCTGACCTCGGCGCTCAGGTAGGCGTTCTCAGCCTGGATAAAGCCAGACATGCGCCCATCCTGATAGGTAGGCCAGGGATCGACTGCCAAGTTCTGCGGCCCGATCGCATCAGCCAGCGGGCGCAGGTTCCAGGACCCATCGATGATCCAACCAATTTCGCCCAGCTTGAAGCGTTCCAGGTCATCATCTCCAAAATTGCTGGTTGGGCCGGCTAGCTCCAAGTCCTTCAGAAGCTGCAGCCAAACCACGCCCTGGCCGTTATTGAAACCTGGCAGATTGTTGGAATCGATGAGTTGGCCTCCAAGTCCATACAAATGGGCACCTGAATAATAAAAACTGCGCTCCAGGTAAGCGCCAATGGTTACTCCCTGGGTGGAGGTTTGAGCTAATGTGACCATATCCTCGAATGTGTTGGGGGAAATGGTGATAATGGTTTTATTGCGGAACAGCATCACTCCTTGAATGGCGTATGGCAGCCCGATCAGGGCGCTATTTCCGGATGAGAATTGCTTCGCTTGGGCAGCATCCAAAGCAGCTGGGTTGAGCATATTCAATTTGGACGGGTTGATATCGCTAGATAAGTCTGATACCAAGCCAGCTTGAAAGAACTGTGGTCCCCATTCGGCTAGCCCGAGGATCAATGTAGGCGCAAGTCCCTCGCTGGATTCAAGCGCGAATCGATCCGCCAGCGTGTCTGCCGGAATGTACATCACATCAAACATCACATCCGGGTAATAGGTTTGGAAGGTTTTAATGATCGTAGCGAGGGCGGGGAGTCGGGTTTCATCCCAGGAGTGGCGGATCGAGATCACACCATGCACGATTTCCTCGGTCGGAAAAGCGGTTTGAGCGGCGGGTGGAGTGGTTGTCCAAATGACTGATTCGGTCAGCTCTGGAGCTAATGGGGTGCCTGGAGTCAGGGAATTGCAGGAGCTAGAAAGAAAGAGCAGGATCAGAGCCGTAACCATCTTTGGACCGCCATAATCGAAGAATACCCTGAATCCCTTCATAATTGATACTATAACAGGGAGTTTGAAGTTTATCAAGCGGTCAAGAGACCGCATTGGCGGGTTATCCAGTATAATCAGCGCATGGAAAGGGATGTTTCTGGGGTAATCGCCGCAGCTCTTACACCGCTTCAAGCGGATTATAGACCTGCCTATCAGGATTTTCCGCTGCTTCTGGATTTCCTGGCGAAGCGCGGGTGTCATGGGGTTTTGCTGCTTGGCACAACCGGCGAAGGACCTTCTTTCTCACCTGAAGAGCGGGCGCAGATACTGCAAGCTGGACTGGCAGTGCGTCAAGTCCATCCGGAATTTCGGCTGCTGGTGGGGACTGGTACGCCGAGCTTGGAAGAAACCATTTTGATTAACCGAGCGGCATTCGATTTGGGCGTCGACGGTGTGGTCATTCTCCCGCCGTATTACTTCCGCAATGTGAGCGAGGCGGGTTTGTTTAACTGGTTTTCAGAGGTGGTCAGACGCTCTGTACCGCCGGGGGGAACCTTTTTGTATTACCATATTCCTCCAGTCACTGGCATATCGATCAGCATGGATTTCCTGGAAAAGCTGATGGAAGCGTTTCCAGACCGGCGGATGGGAATTAAAGATTCCACGACTGACCCGGATTTTGCGCGCCAAATTGGGTTAAGGTTTGGGAGAAACTTACTGACATTCAATGGGACTGATTCATTATTCGATCTGGCGTTGGAGCATCAGGCTTCGGGCTGTATCACCGCGATGGCAAATCTACGCTCGCCGGACCTTCGCCAGGTTTGGGATGCTCGCATGGCCGGGGCGGTTGACATTTCTGCTCGACAAAGGCTGGAAGAATATCGGATCATTATGAATCAATATCCCCCTAATCCTTCATTGTATAAGGCGCTACTACCTCGCTTATATGGGCTGCCGGAGTGGTCTGTACGGCCTCCATTGACCCCGCTGAGCGAAAAACAAATTCAGGCTGTGCTGGCTGAATTGAGCCTTCAGGATAGTGAAGGCGGGGGAAATAACAGGTCTGAGTAGGACGAATGGCCGAGATCGGTTCTGGAAATGAGCGAGCTTCGCAGAATAGCCGGATTGCCCTGTTGGCATTGAATCTGGGATTATTGTCAGTTTGCATTCTGGCGTTAGGACTGGTGATGGTTGGGTATATATGGCTGCAAAACTCTTTAGCCCGAACCACATTAACACCGTCCCCAACCCGGGTATTAACGACGTCTCTGCCAAGCGCAACTGGGACAGCGAGCGCGACCGCAACCTGGACGCCGCGGCCAACATCTACCCAGACGATCACGCCTTCGCCTACGGAAACACTCACACCAACCGGTACGCTCAAACCGTTGGCTTATCCGAGCCTGACTCCGGCTGTAGGATTAGTCTTCAGCGGGGCTTATCGCCTGAATGAATGGGATGCTGCCCAGGCGGATCGGATGGCGCGCATCCTGCAAGGGGTTCCAGAAGGCATTGCAACCCTATCAGCAGACGAGAGTAAGCAAGCCTATTTCGAGTCTTTCCGCTATCCGATTTTTGGGCTGCGAGAAGCCCTTCTGCGTTTTCCGCTTGCGCCGGAGGCGGATGCCTGGCGTTGGGATCTAGCGTATAATCTAGCCTTAGCTGGTAATCCAGAGGCAGGCAGCGCATATGCCCGATTGATTGCAGACAACCTGAACCGGGCGCAGGTATCACTTCCTGAATTGTACGCCTGGTTTGCGATCCACGAGCCGCGTATGCTCTTTTTTATGGTCGAGGGGAAAGCTCCTCCTGGAACACTTGCCAGTTATATCATCGAACTACGTAGCGAAGGCGGCAGTGCTTTCATTCGCCTTATCGTCCGGAGCGGTGTTTTCCAGGCCTTTCCCCTGATGAGCCGGTTTGATTACAGCCAACCCCGCCAGGCAAACTGGCTATTTGCAGACCTGGATAACAGCGCATCTAATGGGGATGAGATTTTAATCTATTTTTCCAGCTTGAAGGGCGAGAGCGATTTACAGGCGCCGCGCGCTTTCAGCCTCGGGAAGGCCGAGCCATCCGAACTGGATTTTATCCCTGAAAATGACATCTTCGCGCTGGGGATGGATTTTGAGAACTATTGGGCAGCCCGGATTAATTCAATTGGACAGAATGAGGTGGTTTTCAGTACTATGATCTATTCACTTTGTCCAGTCAATATCGAGCGGGCATACCGATGGAATGGATTATATTTTAAACCGGTCGAGACCAGCATTAGTTTCGGTGATTTACCGTCTGATGCAAGTGTATGCGAGGCGGTAATTGACCAGGCGATTCATTTTTGGGGAGCGCAAACGGCAGCAGACCTTATGGAAGAACTTCTGCCTATTTGGCCGCCTGCCACAGATGTCGAAGGAAACCCATATCCTTCAGATGAGATCGACCGCTGGAAATATCGATTGGGGGTCTATCGGGCGCTGACTGGGCACACAGAAGAGGCGATTAATCTGATGAACGAAGTCTCTGTAAACCCAACCGTGCATACCAGCCGCTGGATCGAGCCTGCCCAGCAATTTCTAGCAGCTTTCCAGAAACCGGAGGACATCTTTCGCGCTTGCTGGCAAGCCCAGTTCTGTGATCCTTCACTTGCAATCCAATCACTGGCTGCCATTATTCCGAACCAGGTCAATGCGTTATCTTACCTGCAGGATTGGGGGATCGTGGTTAGCGCCTCCGGTTTTTATGATTTCGATGGCGATGACGAATCTGAGCGCTGGTTCACTGTCCGCAACGCGCCGCAGGCGAGGCTTGAGTTCTTTATCCTGGCGCGTGGGGCAGGGGTTCACCAGGCCTTACCCGTTGGGATCATCGGCAGCCCAAGACCGATCCTGGAGGTAATCGAAGAAGCCTATATCGCGGATGCGGGATTGAAATACCAGCCAGCCACGCTGCTGAACGGCGAACTGGCTTTCAGCATGCAGCGCTTCCCGGATACGCGCTCTGCTTTCTTGGTGCAGGTCCCATTGCGGGAAGAATACCCCAGCCGCTTCTTTGGGCCGCTGGAAACATATCGGGAAGCGTTGTTTGGTGGTGGATCGCCGGAATTGCTTCAGCAAAAATTGGAGAATATGCAAGAATCACCTGGTTTGTTGTGTGAGCGTGATTGGACCTGCGATGAATATTATTATTTGTTAGGGCTGGCGAGCGAGCTTGCAAATGACGCCCAATCGGCGGTAGAGGCGTATCAATTCTTGTGGTTAAACTACACCAAAAGCCCATTTACCACCATGTCCAGGCTGAAATTGACCCCGGTTGCAGTGCTTGTAACACCAGTTCCACAGACTGCGACTCTGACGGGGCTGCCTACCGCTACCGGAGAGGAATCTCTGACGCCAGGCCCAACAGTGACCGGCACGCCGCCCACGGCTACACCCAGCGCTACCCCGATCGTGACCGGAACGCCGCCGAGCGCTACACCTAGCCCGACCAGCACAGCTACCGTAAGCGGCACGCCAGCCACGGCCACACCCAGCCCGACCGCGACCCAATCGGGGGCGTATCCGTCCCCAACTTTTGTCACCAATACCCCTTATCCATAATTTAAAGGCGGGCGGATGTCTTTTCAAAGAACTACATGGCGGTTAATCCAGGATTCGGTTGGAACAGGCCCGTGGAATATGGCGGTGGACGAAGCCATCCTGGAATCGATGGGAAATAGGGCGACTTTGCCAACGTTGAGGTTATATACCTGGGAACCAGCCTGCCTGTCGTTAGGATATGCTCAGCCGATTGAGGATGTCGATCTGGAAAGGTTGAATGCGCAAGGTTGGGACCTGGCGCGCCGACCGACTGGTGGTCGAGCGATCTTACATACCGATGAGATCACCTACTCCGTAACCGGGCCAGAGACGGAAGCTCGCCTCTCCGGCGGTGTGCTGGAGAGCTATCAAGTGCTTTCGCAGGCTTTATTGAAGGCGCTGCATTTATTGGGATTACCAGCAGAGGCAGAAGAGCCCGCTGGGAAGAAGACTGGCCTTCCAGTTTCCGAGGTGGGGAAAGGGATTTACCACAATCCGGTCTGTTTTGAAGCCCCATCCAGCTATGAGATCACTCTGGGTGGGAAGAAACTAGTGGGCAGCGCCCAGGCGCGCCGCAAAGGTGGGGTTCTACAACATGGATCGCTGCCGCTCTACGGCGATTTAAGACGGATTGTGAGCGGATTGCGCTTCGAGGATGAGGCCGCCCGAATGCAGGCTGGCGAGCGGTTGCTTGCGCGGGCTACCACGGTCGAGATGTTCAGCGGTGAGCGAATAAGCTGGGAGCAGGCTGCTCAGGCTTTTACACAGGCATTTCGTGAAACATTAAACCTGGATCTGGAGCAGCAGGATTTATCCCCTGGAGAGCGATTGCGGGCTGGTGAACTGCTAGAACAGAAATATGCTCAGGCAGCCTGGACGGAAAAACAGCGGCGAGCCTGAATCTGGGGGTTGATTCACGTCTCGTTCGGGGCGCAAAAGCGGCGCGGGCGGGGTGATGTATAATGATCTCGCGATGATAAAGATTTACCCCGAAATACACGAACCACACGAAAGAAGAACGGGAAGTTGTAGGGCGCGCTCTAGGCGCTTTTCTCATGGCTTTTTAGAAAATCCAATAAAATCTCAAGCCGGTTTAAGTCAGGTTGTAGAATAATTAGTGCATTTGGGCTCATCCCATATTGCTTACCAATGATCCCATGCCAAGGGGTTATTTTGCGTACAATTATCGCCCAGATCGTGTCATCAAACATGGGGGTTCGGACAGAATAGGGTAATCGCATTTGAGATAGGTGTGAGAAAATTGTCGTACGAAGGAGAGTACGGCAATGGAAGAAAAAGCGATAGGCAGAATAACGGAACATTTCGGGAAAGTAAGTGATCCACGGATAGGAAATGCGACGTGGCACAAATTGATCGACATAATCGTAATCGCAATCTGTGCGGTAATTTGCGGAGCAGATGGTTGGAGTGATGTAGCGTTGTTTGGGAAAAGCAAGCTCAAATGGTTCAAGACATTCCTAGAATTACCCCATGGCATTCCTTCGCATGATACATTTGGGCGGGTATTCGGGCTGATCAAGCCAGAAGAATTTCAACGCAGCTTTTTAGATTGGGTGAAAACCATTCAGAAGCTAACGGAAGGGGAAGTGATAGCGATTGATGGGAAGCAATTGCGAGGATCCAAAGACGATAGTAACGACCAGGCAGCCATTGATATGGTAAGCGCCTGGGCAACGGCCAATGAACTGGTATTGGGGCAAGTGAAGGTGGATGATAAGTCGAACGAGATACCTGCAATCCCCAAATTGCTACAACTGCTGGATATTACAGGTTGTTTGGTTACGATCGATGCAATTGGAACGCAGATTGAGATTGCAGAAACGATCATTGATCAGGGAGGCGATTACTTGTTGTCTGTCAAGGAGAACCAACCGCAGTTGTATGAAGACCTGGAACGGCTCTTTAGCATGGACGAGCAAGAAGGTTTTTCCAGTCCAGGGTACTCCTACACCCGAAAAGTGGACGATGCGCACGGTAGAATGGAAATCCGCGAATGCTGGGCCATTTCTAGTGAGGAATATCTGAGCTACTTGCGTGGTAGAGACAATTGGAAAGGCTTGAAAACTTTAGCTATGATCCGATCTGAAAGGCGGGTTGGTGAAAAAGTGCAAATCAAAACACGCTATTTCATCTCTAGCTTGCACATGAATGCAAAAGCTTTTCTGAAAGCCAAGCGCAGCCATTGGGGCATTGAGAACCGCCTACACTGGGTGCTGGATATCGCTTTTCAGGAAGATATGAGCCGGGTGCGCAAAGATAATGCCCCAGAAAATTTCGCCGTTTTGCGTCACATGGCAGTCAATATGCTAAAGCAAGAAAAAACTGCTAAAGGCGGCATCCAGGCTAAGCGTTTGCAGGCCGGTTGGGACGAAGCTTACCTACTCAAGGTGTTGTCTGTTTGAAATGCGATTACCCTATCGGACAGAACGAACTGCGATAATGTCATCCCAATCGAGAAAAACCCAACGATAATAAAACCGAAAAACTTTGACACTTATTCCTTCAGGGCCTACCCGAATTTCGTTATATTGGTTAATCCAACTCTGTAGCATTACGATTGTCAGAATTACGCAGGCTAACGAGACCAACAAAATATCTAACTTTTCTTTGTCATATGGTTGTGAAAAGATTATGGCAGTTATTCCAAAATATATTGATCCTAACAACCCAAACATTGAAATAGGTAATGTGAAATAAAAGATGATAAGCCCCAAGAGAACATTGATCTTGCTCCCACGATTTAGTGTAAATTCCTGTATGTTTATCATCTTTTCTCCTCACTGCGTCATGGTCTGCTTGACGAGAGAAGCGAAGGCGAGTTGTAGGGCGCGCCGCGTGTGCCATCCGGCTGGCGAGGCTCGCTCGTCCTGGGTCTGCCCCGTTAATCCAATATCCTGCTCTCATTCACAATAAAGGGAGTTGGCAAACTTGCTTGTTTTTTGTGAGTTAAACCTATTGATCAATATGAATATCATAGTATGCAGCAACTTTTTTCTCCTCAGATTGATTATCTCCAATCATTCCTAGCACAACAATACGCAGGGTGAAAGGCCTTTGAACACCATCAAGATCAGGTTTAGCAGAGATTGGACTTGATTCCGGTTTTTCGAATGGTGATCCGAATGGATGCAACTTAATGCGTCCTTGACTATCCACATAGTCATTTTCAACCAAAGTTTGCCCCTCCGGGACGACGATTTCATACTTCAATAGATTTGGAATTTCCGACCATTGGTTCTCCTTCTCGCCAAATACAAATAATCGAATTCCATAGTCTGCGGGAAATTTGACCATTTGATCGGACAAATTAGCAAGCAATAAGATGATCCTTTTCCCATCGAAAACCTGTTTGCTGGTAGGCAAAGGTCGCAATTCAATGACCTGGTTTACATTCTTTGTTGAAATCATTGTTGTGAAAGCTGCCTCGGGTGTTTTGGACCAGCAGGCGGCAAGGTTTACTACAATTAGAATCGCAAAGATCCCGATGAACAAAATATTAGATTTTTTCATTAGCGCCATCCAAAATTCGATCTCCTCGCTTGTCCTATGTCAGCATACCCGACCGAAGGCTGAGGGATCGGGGTCGAAGACCCTCCACCAGCAGGTTTATCTCAAAATTTAAGTACCCAATACTGTGTCGCCATCGGTAGAAGCACAATCAAACTGTTGAGAACAGCGAAGGCTAAAGCGAATCCAGAAAAGTTTGGAAGAAACCATTGAATTGCCCACCAAGTTATTACACCACATCCCAAGCTAAATAGAATAATGAGCCCAAGATAAAAGTATTTCTCTTTTCCGACTACATCAGATTTTGACCATTTCTTGTTTGGGAAAAAGCTATACGTGGAAAACCGAGATAACCTCATATAAAGACCGCAAAACCAGAGGGTAAGCATAAATCGAATGATAAAATCAGCACTTGCTTCTCCTAAGAGTTGAGGTCTACTGTGTAGTGAGGCAATTCCAAGCAGTAACAAAACGACGGCCATTGGTAAGGCCACTCCATATATCGTTTTTATGACTGAGAATTCGAGGCAAACCGGAGCATTTTGCTTTCCCACGTTCGTCCTGGATCTCCTCACCCAGAACGCAAATCCGGGTAAAGGCGCAACGGGTCGGGAGACCCTTGTTTTCGGGGGTTACGTCTAGCTGCGGCGTCGGCGTTGCTTTCGGGCGGTCGGGGTATTCGAAGATCACGTCCGGGTAGCCCAGGTCGTTCAGCAGGCGGGTGAGGAACAGCTCGCTGTTCTGGCGGGCCATCTCCAGGATTTCGTCTTCAACGGCCGCTTTCTCGATCTCATCCTTCGGCCGCCGCCCTGGCGGAGCTTTCCAGGTTGACGTCCCCCTTGGTCAGCAAACCGGTGTCCCGGTCATAGACATACGATTTCTTGTTATCCAGCGCGGTGACGAACACTTCCGGTTCGGGCATGCTGAGGATCAGGATGCCGTCGCGCAGCTCCAGGTCGTCCGCGCCCACCTTGCTCAGGTCGATCCCGGCGATCACCCGGCCGCGCGCCACCAGGATCAGCTTATCGCCGAACAGCTTGCCCCACACGCCCTGGTTGCTCTCGGCTGTTATCACCTTCTCGACCGTGAACTGGATGGTCTCCAGGCGGGCCAGCGAGCGGATATCGCGGATCAAGGTCAATGGAGAGGGCAGGATGGTGGGGGTGGGGTTCATCACGCTGGAGACCTGGGTCGCCAGCTCGCCGGTCAACGACTGCACCGGCGTGACGGCGCGGTCAAGGGTGGTGTACACCACCCACACGAACGTCGCTCCGATCAACAGCAGGATGACCAGGAACCCGATGATGAAAACCCAACCTTTGTTTCCTTCCATAGCCTGCATTATACTATGCCGAAACCAGTTTTCGGCCTTGTGCTGATATAATTCCCGATCATTTTACGACATCCTTTGCCTGTTCTTGGAAATAATTAAACACTTGGAGGAAATCATGATCGAATCGCTGGCAGACCCGCAAACCTGGATCGCGCTCTTGACGCTCACTGCGCTGGAGATCGTGCTGGGGATCGACAACATCGTCTTTATCTCAATTTTAGCCAGTAAACTTCCTGATGGGCAGTCGGATCGGGCCCGTCAGGTCGGCCTGGGAGCGGCGCTGATCACCCGTATCCTTTTGCTGGTCTCGCTGGCGTGGGTGATCGGGTTGACCGAGCCGCTCTTCGCCGTGCTCGGCTGGGAAATCTCCGGGCGCGATCTGATCATGCTGGTTGGCGGCATGTTCCTGCTGGCGAAAAGCACCCACGAAATCCACGAACGGCTGGAGGGCGAAGAAACGCACCAGCGTGTGGTCAAAGCGCCTTCGTTCAACGCAGTCATCATTCAGATCGCTATTCTGGATATGGTTTTCTCGCTCGATTCGGTCATCACCGCGGTGGGCATGGCGAACGAGTTATGGGTGATGATCAGCGCGGTCGTGATCGCGGTCGGGATTATGCTCTGGGCCTCCGCCTGGATCATGGATTTCGTCAACCAGCATCCAACGATCAAAATGCTCGCTTTGAGCTTCCTGTTGATGATCGGCTTCTCGCTGGTGGTCGAAGCGCTCCACGTCCATATCCCCAAGGGCTATATCTATTTTGCGATGGGTTTCTCGGTCTTTGTCGAAATGCTGAATCTGCGCGCGGCTGCCCACAAACCTAAGATCACCCCGATCCACTTGCGCACGCACTATGTGCAAGATGAAACTACCGGCAAAGGATAGCTATTGGGGATGTAACCAGTACGAAAACGAAAGACGAGATGGCGATTGGCGTTTTAAGCATGCACCTGCTCGTTTCTGGCTGCGCTTCGTTGAAAGAGAAGCGTAGCCGCTTGAAGCCGCTATTGTCTCGGTTGCACCGCGAGTTCAATATCTCGGTGGCAGAAGTCGATTTTCAGGATTCATGGCAGAACGCACTCATCGCATGTGTGCTGGTTTCCAATGATGCCCGCTTTAACCAGAGCGTCTTGGAGCAGGTGGTAGCCTGGTTGGAGCGAAACTGGCCGGATGTGGAAGTGGTGGACTACCATATCGAGAGGATTTAAGGAGATCTTATGGACTTAGGATTGAAGGATTTGAAAGCATTAGTGACCGGGGCTAGCCAGGGATTGGGTTTTGCGACCGCGCTCGAATTGAGCCGAGAAGGGGCGCTGGTGACGATTAACAGCCGGGATGCAGAGCGGCTAGAACGGTCCAGTGAGCGCATCCGAGCACAGACCGGCGGTGCGCTGAATTGGACCGCGGGCGATCTGGGCGATCCAGATATGCCGGGGCGGATCGTGGCGGAAGCGGCGCAAGCTTTTGGTGGATTGGATCTACTTGTCACCAATGCCGGTGGTCCGCCAGCGGGGAATTTTGAAGCGTTTGATGACGCAACCTGGCAAAAGGCGATTGATCTGTCATTTCTCGGCCACGTTCGCTTGATTCGGGCGGCGCTGCCTTACCTACGCCAATCCTCGGCAGCCAGCGTATTGACAGTTACTTCCCTTTCGGTCAAACAGCCGGTAATAGATCTGATCCTATCGAACAGTGTGCGCTCGGCGACAATTGGATTAACCAAGAGCTTGGCGCTAGAGTTTGGTGGAGATGGAATTCGTTTTAATTCAATCTTGCCGTCCTGGACACATACCGAGCGAGTGGATACGCTGATGGCGAAGCGAGCAAATGGTCGCGGGACGAGTGTGGAAGAAGAATTATCGCGTCAATCGAGAGACAGCGCGGCTAGGCAGGATGGGCGAACCTGAAGAATTCGCCCGGACGGCGGTTTTCTTGCTTTCGCCAGCGGCTTCATATTTAACTGGGGTCATGCTGGCGGTGGATGGCGGGATGTATAAAGGGATTTTTTAGGCAGAGTGAATATGAAGACGGTTGTCGTCGCATCAAATAATCCGGTCAAGTTGAAAGCAGTGCGGAACGGGTTCCAACGCATGTTTCCAGGAGAGCAGTTTGAATTTCTGGTGATGGATACGATCTCGGGTGTGAGCGATCAGCCCGGTTCGGATGCCGAAACGCTGTCAGGCGCCTGTAGGCGGGTGGAGAATGCCCGCTCACAGAATCCTGGGGCGGATTTTTGGGTGGGGCTGGAAGGTGGAGTGGAAGATCTGGGTGACGATATGACTGCCTTCGCTTGGGTGGCGCTGCGCTCGAACGAGCGGCGTGGAAAGGCGCGTACCGGCGCTTTTAGTCTGCCACCGAAGGTGGCCGAACTGGTGCGTCAGGGGATCGAATTAGGAAAAGCGGATGATCTGGTCTTTGAACGGATCGATTCTAAGCGCGAGAATGGGGCAATTGGGCTGCTGACCGGAAATGTGATCGATCGGGCAGACCTGTATGAACAAGGTGTAATTCTAGCGTTGGTTGGTTTTCGTAACCCGGAGCTGTATCCTTGAATTAGATCAGTACAGATTCAGGGGCTGAGTGGACAAATGATCTTGCGGGCAATGACCTCTCCGCTATACATGTCGATCAGAAAAACGGCCTCGTTGATATTCGGTTCAGGCACGACGGGGACCAGATCTGGGGAGGAAGTCCCTTTTTGGGGGCGAAGAGCTTCAGGGTGAGGGAGAACTTTGATGTACCAGTATTTGGCTGTAATTTTAATCGGTTTGTTTTCAGGGATGGAGGGACCGGGGCAATTCATTCTATGAATAGCAGCGAATTCACTGACTACATCTTTGCCGTAAACACGATCCGCAATGTGAATTTCCCAATCTTCGCGGTTGTGGGAAATGGTGTTGGGTTCTAATGTTTGCCAGACGATCTCAAGGGCTTCCTGTTGGCTTATGTTTTTGGGATTTTCGATACAAGAAGCCAGAATTGGTAACAACACAGTTAAAAGTACAACGAGCAGCAAATGTGGTCTGAACAATGGAGTAGTCTTTTTCTTGCAGATCATAGGTTTTTAAAAATCAATTTCCTCTCAATGAGTGTATCGAACTCTAGCAGGTGAATGAAGTTAATGAACGTGCGCGTAAGGGAGAAGTATAGCATGGAAACGGAGTAGAAAAATAATATGTATCATTCTGGAGGACATCGCTTTTCCTAAAAAACCAGTCTGCTGGAAATGAGGAAATGAATTGTAGATATATTGTATATATAATATTGACAATATCTGATTTATATGCTATGATAATACTCATGTTATAGAAAGCAGGTTCATCATGACAAAACATGTGGTTATCATCGGCGCGGGGATAGGGGGGTTGGCGACGGCGTTGCGTTTACGTCACCAGGGATTTGACGTGACGGTGGTGGAAAAGCTGTCTAAGGCTGGAGGGCGAAGCAACGTAATTCAATCGGATGGATTTCGGGTAGATACCGGCCCCACAATCCTTGTAATGAAAGAGACGTTCGAGGAATTTTATCGCTCAATAGGACAGGATTTTCATCAGCGGTTACAAATTGTTCAAATCGATCCAAATTACCGAATTTATTTCCATGATGGAACGCATCTTGAACTGTACAGCAATATGGCAAAGCTTGCTGCTGAGGTTGAAAAGATCAAGATTGGCTCGGCGGAGCGTCTATTCCGCTTCATCGGAGAAAGCGCAAAGAAATTTGAGTTGGGGATGGATTTTGTTGATCGCAATTTTGATCATATCAGCGACTTGGCGAATCCGGTCGCGGGGTTTCGCTTGCTTCAAACTAACGCTAACCAGAATCTTTACCGCCAAGTGGCGCATTTCTTCGACGGCAACGACAAATTAAGCAAGGCGTTTTCGTTTCACTCCATGTTCCTGGGGCTTTCTCCGTTTGACGCCCTAGCTATGTACAGCCTGATCACGTATGCCGACTTGGCGCTGGGGATGTGGTTCCCGATGGGTGGTGTCTATCGGGTGGTGGAGGACTTGGTCGCACTCTGCCAGCAGATGGGAGTCAAGCTGCGCATGAACGCTCCGGTGGATCAAATTTTGATCGAGGATGGGCGTGCGGTGGGAGTCCGGCTGGAAGATGATGAGCAGATCTATTCGGATCTGGTGATCTCGAACGCGGATTTGCCCTATACCTACCGTAAGCTGATCGAACCGCGCTACCGCAAGGCTTACACGGACGAGAAGTTAGATCGAATGTCGTACGCCTGCTCCGGTTTTGTGCTTTACCTGGGGGTGAATAAATCCTATTCTCATTTGCGCCACCAGGCGCTCTATTTTTCGGAGGATTATCGGGCAAATCTGGATGCGATTTTCAAGACGCGAGCATTACCAGCTGAGCCTTCATTCCATTTGAATGTGCCGACGGTCACCGACCCAAGTTTGGCACCGAAAGACCATACGCTTCTTTATGTATTGGCTCCGATGCCTAACTTGCGACCCTCAGCCGATGGCCGCAAGCCGATTGATTGGAAGCAAGCTGCCCCGCTGGTGCGAGAGAAGCTGGTCAACCAGCTTGAGCGAATTGTGGATCCAGATTTGCGGCAGCATATTGTCTGGGAGCGTCAGTACAATCCAATGGACTGGCAGAGTGACGTCAATGCTGTGTATGGAACTGCGTTTGGATCACTTTCTCAGGGTTTCTTCCAATCCTCATATTTCCGCCCCCATAATAAATCCCGGGAAGTCTCCGGTTTGTATTTTGTTGGACAGGGCACTTACCCTGGTATTGGAATGCCGATGGTGATGATATCTTCTCGACTGGTAACGGAAAGGGTGATGGTAGAATGGACGTAGATAGCCGACTTAATCGTATGGATCTGTTCCAGAAAATCAGGACTGGGGATGAGTCCGTGGCAATAAGCGATGGAATGATTGGCGAGGATTATCGAGTTTGCCGGAAAATTATGCAGACGGCGAGCAAGAATTATTCGTTTGCAAGCTCCTTTCTCCCGGCGGAGAAATTGCATCATGTGGAGGCGTTATATGCGCTGATGCGCGTGGGCGATGACCGGGTGGATGTCTCTCATCAGGGTTTTCGCTCGCCGTTGGAGGCAATTGATGATTGGGAGAGGACCTACCAGGATGCTTTTTCCTATGGATACAGCGATCACCCGGTGATGCGGGCTTACTTGAACACTGCCTATCAATTCGGAATCCCAATGGATACAATGAGACCGTATTTTCGGGCGATGCGAGACGATTTGACCACTTCCCGTTTTCCTCGTTTTGAAGATTTGTTGTACTACATGGAAGGCAGCGCGATCCCGGTTGGTCGGGCGATGACCTATATCCTGGGGGTGCGTCAGCCATATACAATTGAGCAAGCCCTACCGGGAGCGGATAGTCTCTCGATTGCGATGCAGTTAAGCAATTTCTGGCGCGATATCGGGTATGACTGGACTATCGAGCGGGTCTATCTGCCGCAAGAAGATCTGGAGCGATTTGGCGTGAGCGAATCTGATCTGGCTCAAAACCGGGTCACGTCGAATTTCATCGAGCTACTTGAATTTGAATTTTCCCGGACAGAGGCCTATTATCAGACGGCCCGAGCCAGCGTGGGGATCCTGGCGAGCGGGAGATGGGGTGTGATGAGCGGACTGGAAGTTTACCGGGCGATCCTGGATAGCATCCGGCGCAACGGCTATAATGTCTTTCAGTTCAAAGCAGGTGCATCGACCCCTCGCAAACTGGGTCTGGCTCTCAAAGCGCTGTTGGCTGTGTATACGAGTTCGTGAATACGGCTGATCAGGATGGATCAAGATATGAATGACTTTGAAATATATGGTTTCCAGCGGAAATCCATGCCGGCGCTGATGGTTTGGAGCGTCGGCTCTATCCTGTCCGGTCTGGTCGTGATCCGGAGCTGGGAAAAGCAGCGTAAAGGGATGGGATCGCAGTTCATCGCTTGGGGTTTGATCAATGGATTGATCGCCTGGTTTGGATGGCGCGGGGCACAGAAGAAGCAGCTCGCCAGGTTGGAAGGCGTGCTTACGGAGTACGAACGGGTTAAAGAGACAGCCATGTTCGAAAAAATATTCTGGATCAACGCCGGGTTGGACGTGGGTTACATTTTGGGCGGCAGTTGGTTGAAGCGCAAGAATTCGCGGGATGATTTTAAGCTCGGGATGGGATTGGGTGTACAAATTCAGGGGAATCTTCCTGTTGATTTGGGATCTGACGCTTGGTTGGTTGGTTCACCGGGGGCGAGGGTGACCTATTTTGAAGTTCTATCCATCTTTGTTGTGCCGCCGTTGGTGGTCCTTGCTATCATCACGCCCTGGGATGTGTGGAACTGGCTGGCAGGCAAACGCCCAAAACCTGACCTGACGCCTTACCTGATCGTGCTGGCGCATGTTTTCATCGCCTTGATTTATACTACCCCATGGGATAATTATTTGGTGGCGACAAATGTGTGGTGGTATAACCCACAGCTGGTGACCGGGATTCGGATTGGATGGGTTCCGATCGAGGAATACGCGTTCTTCATCTTGCAGACTCTTCTGACCGGACTGCTGACAGTCTGGCTGATCCGCCATTTTGCAGACCGAGCCCTTGCTGAACCCGCCGGCGCCGAGACTGGTCCGGATGGCTGGAAATTGCGCATGTGGGGCTCGCTTGGGATCGGGCTGGTTTGGGCGGCTTCAATAGTGGGTCTGATCTTGGGCTGGGAAACAGGGACATATTTGACATTAATCCTTACCTGGGCGTTGATCCCGGTGTTGCTGCAAGCGATTTTTGGGCTGGATATCCTGCTAAGGCGATGGCGTGTGTTGGTTTGGGGTATCATTCCACCCACAATTTATCTGTGGGTGCTGGATTGGGTAGCGCTGAGTGAGACAACATGGACGATCGATCCGCTGCAGACGACCGGGTTGAAGGTGGGGGTCATCCCAATTGAGGAAATGCTGTTTTTCTTCATGACCAACCTGATCATTGTGTTTGGCGTGACATTGATGTTTTCGCAGCCCAGCCAGGAGCGCGCCCGCGATTGGGTCGAAAAATGGAAGATTATGCCTGTTAAGCAATGGATGTGGCTGCTGGCTCTGGTGATCTGGTTACTAGCGATGATCTTTACTCCGATCAGTATTTGGCGTTATGGCGATGGCGTGTTCGTTCAACTGGCAACGGTGGGAGTGCTTGCCCAATTTGGCGCCACGATCATTGCGCTGTGGATACAATGGGGAACTCGCAAGACGCTGGCAACGTTTGGGCTTGTGGGTTTGCTGACCTGGATGATTGAAGTTTTGGGAGTAAAAACTGGCCTACCGTTTGGCGCATACCGTTATTCGGATGCATTTAAGCCTGAGCTTGGGGGAGTGCCGTTGATGATTCCACTTGCCTGGTTGATGATGCTGGTTCCAGCCTGGGCGGTGAGCCAGATTGTGATGACCGGGTTGAGCGACCGACTGGGAGGGGTGAAGAGTGGGCGATATCGCCTGGCTTATGCAGTCATTGCGGGGATGGCTTTTACTGCCTGGGATTTGTATCTCGACCCTCAGATGGTTCGAGGAGGATTGTGGGAATGGGAAAGACCAGGGGAGTATTTTGGGATTCCTTTGTCAAATTACTTCGGCTGGTGGATCAGCGCGACCGCCCTGACCTGGATCATCCAGCCAACGGGGCTGGAAACCGGTCGCCTGGTGTTGATCTATATCCTTACATGGCTTTTCCAGGCGGTGGGCTTGGGAATTTTCTGGGATCAGCCGGGACCGGCGCTGACTGGTTTTGTGGGGATGGGGATTTTTAGTTTGTGGGTAATTCGTAAGGAGGGATTTGGATGGGGTTCATTTTCTGGTCTATTGCAGGGTTCATCAGCGGCTCCATCCCATTCTCGCTGATAATCGGGCGGATCGCTCGGCAGGTGGATATTCGCAATGTGGGGGATCATAATCCTGGAGCCTGGAATGTGATGCGGGCAGCCGGATGGCAGTGGGGATTATTGGCTTTATTGTTGGATTACCTTAAAGGGGCCATCCCGGTCGGATTAGCCTGGTTCTTCTCCGGATTTCGAGATTGGGAGATTACGGCGGTTGCACTCAGCCCGCTATTGGGACATGCTTTCTCGCCCTGGCTGAAATTCCGCGGTGGTAAGGCGGTGGCAACCACTTTTGGCGTTTGGACCGGACTGACGCTTGGGGTTGGGCCTAGCCTATTGGGGTTGATGTTGGCGGTTTTCTTTTTCGTTTTTCAATCGAGCGGTTGGGCTGTTATCGTTTCATTTATGCTGTTTGGGATATTTGTTAAACGCTATTTCATCCCGCAATTTCCGGAATTTGGCCTGATCTGGTTGGGCAATTATGCGTTGTTGATTTGGAAACATCGTCTGGAGTTGGAGCGCCTGCCGGAAATCCGTCCGTCCATGTTGAAATGGACCCGCAGCTTGTTTCAACGGAGGCCTTCTTGAGCGGGATGTGGATCTTCGCTTTGATGAGTTTGTGCGTGATTGCCCTGGTCAGCGTGTTGAACGCCCTGTGTTTTCCCCGCCTTGGAGGCGTGAACCGCCGCAAAGCGCCCAAGAATGGAGGCCAGAACGTGGTTCAGAAAGGGGCGGCGCCGGATGGGCTGGGTGAGATGGAATCTGCCCCGCGGGTCTCGATCCTTGTCCCAGCCCGAGATGAGGCGAATAACCTGCCACGCACGTTGGATGGGCTGCTCAACCAGCAATACCCGAACTATGAGGTGCTGGTGTTGGATGATGAACTCGAGCGATGGGACTTTTGAATTGATTCAAGACAGAGCGCTAAGCAACTCCAAATTGCGGGCGCTGAGAGGGACAACTCTGCCGTCCGGCTGGATCGGTAAAAATTGGGCTTGCCAGCAGCTTTCTGAACACAGCCAGGCAGACATCCTGGTCTTTACCGATGCGGATGTGGATTGGAAGCCAGACGCACTGACAAACCTGATCAGCTTGATGATGGCTCAGAGCGAAACGCGCCCCGGCGCGGATTGCCTGACCGTGTGGCCAACCCAGCGTACGGTGGGGTTAGCAGAACGGCTGGTTGTGCCGATGATGATGTTTACGATCATAGCCTACCTACCAGAGCTAGCTGTGCGCAAAATCCCCTGGCCGATCTTTGCTGCCGCAAATGGTCAATGCCTGGCGTTTCGGCGGAATACCTACGAGCAGATAGGCGGCCACCGCGCTGTTCGACAGCAGGTAATCGAAGATGTTGGCCTGGCTTGGGAAGTAAAACGGCGCGGTTTCCGGCTGGTAATGTCGCTTGGGGACAATCTTATCTCCGGTCGGATGTACCACAACTGGCAGGAAGTCCGGGCTGGGTTTGCCAAGAATATCCTGGCCGGGCATGGCGGATCCCCAGCATTGTTATTACTTTCAACTTTGTTTCATTGGGTTTTGTTCGTCGTCCCTTATTTCTGGTTGGCGATTGGGCTTATTCTTAATATTAGGAATGGCGGTTTGGTTATCCCACTGGCGATGGTGGGGCTTGGTGTCGGTGCGCGAGCGCTGAGCGCCTCCGTCAGTGGTAATCGAATGCAGGATGCGCTGCTGATGCCGGTTTCGGTAGTGATGTTGACCATTATTGGCGGGATTTCCGTCTGGTGGCATTATCATGATGGGGGACCGCAGTGGAAAGGACGCAGGATCCCCGATCAACAGGGTCTGGCTAGCTTTTCTGTGGATGAGGAAGTGGAACAATGGGCGAACCGATCGTTGTGATTGGGGCAGGTATTGGCGGTTTGAGCGCAGCCATCCACCTGGCGGCAGCTGGGAAACGGGTGATTGTGCTGGAACAAAACGAGCAGGTGGGTGGCAAGATGGGAGAAATACGCCTCTCGGGATATCGGTGGGACAGTGGCCCGTCTTTGATTACCATGCGTTATGTGTTTGAAGATTTATTCCGAGCGGCGGGGGAGAAGCTGGAAAATTACCTCACCTTGCGCCCGGTCGATCCATTGACGCGGTTTTTCTTCCCCGGTGGGACAGTACTGGATTTGAGCCGAGATTTGCCCACTATGCTGGAGGTTTTAGACCGCTTGAACCGGAGAGACGTAGAGGGATATTTGCGTTTTCTTGCCTACGCAGCTCGCTTATTCCGGATTGTGGGACCGATTTTTATGTTCGATCAACCGCCCAGGCTGGCAAGCCTGCGGCGCGTTTCGTTGCTGGATGTGCTTCGCTTTGATGGTTTACGCACCATGAATCGGGCTATCGACAGACAGGTGCATTCGCCGGAGCTTCGCCAGGCGCTTGCGATGTTTGCCACTTACGTGGGCGCCAGTCCTTTTCAAGCGCCCGCCACGCTGAATGTGATTGCGCATGTTGAGTTGAATGAGGGACTATGGTATCCCGTTGGGGGTGTCTATCAGATCGCATTGGCCTATGCTAACCTGGCAGAAGCGCTCGGTGTGGAGATCCGTACCGGTCAACGGGCGACCCAGATTGAAACCCGCTCTGGAAGAGCCTGGGCGGTCCGGGTTAATCGCGTTGATGGAAATCCTGCCTCTGAGCGGATCCAGACGGATGCGGTCGTGGCCAATCTGGATGTGGGTCTTGTCTATCGCGATCTGCTGAGTGAGGCAGGCCTGGGGGGGCGCTGGGTACAGAAAACCAGCGCCTCAGAACGATCGTGTTCGGCTTTTGTGATGTTGTTAGGTGTGCGCGGCCTGCATCCTCACCTCAGCCACCACAATACGCTGTTCTCGGTGGATTACCGGCGTGAGTTCCACGATATATTTGCTGAAGAGAAGCCGCCAGATGATCCGACGGTTTATATCTCGATCAGCTCTAAAACGGATCCAACAGACGCTCCAGCGGGCGCTGAAAACTGGTTCATCCAGGTCAATACAGCTGCTCTCAGCCCAAAATGGGATTGGTCGTCCCGGTCTGAAGCCTACTCCGACCTGATCTTGGATCTATTAGCCGAACGTGGGCTAGATATCCGCACCCAGATCGATACTTGTCGGGTGATTACGCCGCTCGATATTGCCAAGTGGACCGGCGCGTGGCGTGGTGCTTTATATGGAGGTTCTTCAAACAGCCGTTTGGCTGCTTTCCGCCGTCCTCATAATCGCAGTAAAGCCGTTGGTGGCTTGTATTTTGCCGGTGGAACAGCCCATCCAGGTGGAGGCGTGCCGATGGTGACGCTTTCCGGCAAGACTGCGGCCAGCCTGTTATTGCAAGACCTGCGTACCTGGCACGGAGATCTAATATGAATCTCGAGAACAGCAAACCTATCCCGATGCCAGACCCAGAAACCGGTTTACTTGCCTTGAAAGCAATGCTGCGCGAACGCCATCCACTGGCGGCTTTGCAAGTGTTCCACGCCCGCCTAGGGGATGTTTTTCAGATTAATCTACCAGGGTTCAAACCGGTGATGTTGGTTGGGCCGCAGGCAGCCCATTTTGTGCTCGTGGATGGTCGCTCGGATTTACGCTGGCGCAACGAAACAGATCCGGTCACGAATTTGCTCAGGCACGGCGTGCTGGTGGAGGATGGCGAAACGCATGATGAATTAAGGCGCGCCCTCAACCCGGCATTGCACCGCAAAATGCTGGTTGGATACTTGAGTAAAATGCAGGTGGCTATCGACCGGGTGACGGGCGAATGGGAAAATGGGCAGGTGGTGGATATCTTGGTCGAAATGCGCAAAGTGGCGCTTCTGATCTTAATGGATTCCCTTTTTCAGGTCGATTTTTACCCGCAGCTCAAGCCGCTGTGGAACGCCATCATGGGCTGCATCCGCTACATCTCGCCTGGATTGTGGATGCTCACCCCAAAACTGGGCGAATTGCACAGACGTTGGTCGGGGTCTAAGGCGGCAATTCAGCAGATGGATATGTATTTCTACCAGATCATCGCTGAGAGACGCAACATCTTAACCAGGGAAGTTGAATTAAAAGGAGATCAGCAACCGCCAACCGATATGTTGGGGGTATTAATCCATTCCGGGATGGAAGATGGGCTGATCCGCGATCAGCTTCTGACAATGTTAATCGCTGGTCATGACACCGTCACGGCATTGATGGCTTGGAGCTTCTATCTGTTGGGCAAGCATCCTGATGCGATGGAGCGGGCCAGTGTTGAAGCCAGAGAACTGATGTGTGGAGGGTCTTTTCCACAGATCGAGGCTGTAAACCAGATGGAATTTATCGGGCATGTTGTCCGAGAAGCGCTGCGCCTATACCCTCCGATCCATCTGGGATCGCGTGTGAGCGCCTGCGAACTGGAATTTCAGGGCTACCGCATCCCGGCTGGTATCCGGGTGGTGTATTCAATTTACCTGACACAGCGCCACCCGGATTATTGGGTGAATGCAAACCTTTTTGACCCGGACCGATTTGATGCGGGAGATCAGCCAGCGCCATATACCTGGCTAGCGTTTGGCGGCGGGCCACGGAATTGTATTGGGGCGGCTTT
Organism: uncultured Chloroflexia bacterium; assembly: GCA_963788145.1. Taxonomy (GTDB): domain Bacteria; phylum Chloroflexota; class Anaerolineae; order Anaerolineales; family UBA4823; genus UTCFX2. The sequence continues at coordinate 442,554 of CAWBFQ010000003.1, forward strand.
TGGCCAGATGGAAGCTCGGTTGGTGATCGCTAGTATTTTAGGGCGTTTTCAGTTGAAGCTGGTTGGAGGAAATATCCATCCGCACATGGGGGCTACATTGGAACCGCATCCGGGGGTGCGGATGCAGTTAATGAGGTTATGATGGAAAGGTCGCAACGGCTGATAAGAAAGGGTTTTGTTCAGCCGCGAGTAAGCCCGTAATCATCGATCAGGCGTTCGAGAATGAGCAAATCGCGAGGGTCAATCCCGATTAATTGGATCCCAGTGCGATACAGTTCTGGGTCCTCATCTGGCTTTGACCAGACAGCCCTGGCTTCCACCTCAAGTTGCTGTTTTTCAAAATAACTTTCCGGTAGGTCAATCTGGATTTCGAAGGTGGCGTTTACTCTTAGGGGCATATTTCCGATCAGCAGCGCTCCACCGGTGGTCATATCCACCAGGTATCCAAGCAGATGACCGTTGTTGCGGTCAATCACTCGAGAAAAATAGGTTAAAAGCCTACGATTCTGTATGCGCCGGTCGTCCATGATCGGGATCCTTTTTGTCCAAGAACGATAATGAATCGTTAATATTATTATAACGAACTGTACGATAAGTTACAAGTAGTTGATCAGTACTAGCCAAGTCCTTGATAAATGAGGAGATAGATATACTAAACCATAAATCAGATCACCACATAGATAGGGTTGCTGAAAATCCATCCAACAGGGCGACGTTTGAAGAGCCGGTAAGCTTCGACCCGGTAAGCGCCTGGTTCAGTGCAGATTTGGGTGCACATGGATTGATTCTGCCAGGTCTGGATCACTTGTCCATCCCGCAGCAGGCGGCAATCGGCGGGCGAGGGCAGCCGAATCTGAAAGGTTACTCCTTTCCTGGCTGAGATTTCTTCGCCAATGCTGGCTTTGCGATCAAACCCATTGGCAATAAAACTGAAACCGCGCGCAGGAGCGGGCAGGTCGTTGGCGATGAAGGAGTGCCCACGCTGGAGTGCATCCAACACGGCTCGGCGATCTGTTTCCAGGTCGCCTTGTAGATCAGAATCAAGCAGCAAATGGGTGTTGATAAGGCGAAAATGAAATTCATATGGAAAGATGGTGCGGTGCAGTGGTCCCATACGAATATCTAGGGCGTGTGCGTCGGAACCGCCAATAGCAACGAAACGCTTTCCTGTAGCGAGCAACTCATCCCAGCGACGCAGAGCTTCAGGGAAGGGGCTGCGATTTATCCTGGCAGGGTTGAATGCATAGTAAATCGCATGCAATTTCGATTTAAGCAGTAGTTTAAATTCGGAAAGACTATTCCAAATCTCCATACCGTTCAGATCCTGGATTTGCCAGTCGTCCCAGGAAAGGTCAGCTTCATGAAAAGCAGGCGCAGGTGGGTCAAATGGATGGGCGATGAAGGCAAACCCGCCAAGCCTGCGGATAGCTTTGACCAACCCGGGCAGGTCGCTAGCCAAAGGTGCCAACTCTTCGTTGACGCCAAACACAAGCAGGTGGCTCTTTTGAGGCTGGCGGGCTTGATCGTGGATTTCCTCTCCAACCAGCATCAATACCTGCCTATCTCCGTTTTCTGAACCATGTTGTGAACGGTAATAACCCTCTTTACCCTGGACGAGCACGTTGTGATCGGTTACGATAACTGCATCTAAGCCGGCTCGGATGGCTGCCTGGGAGATCTCGGTATGGGTTCCGGTTCCATCGGAATAACAAGTATGCAGATGTAGGTTGACGATGATCTCGGGCATAAGGTATAATCCATCCTGCTTTTAAAATGACCTGATTTGGTTTTTAACTGGAGGAATTTGTGCAAACATATATCGATATTGCGTTGATTATAACGTCAATCGCATTGATCGTCAGTGTGATCCTGCAAAGCAAAGGCGCTGGGTTGGGCGGGTTAACCGGAGGCGATACAGGCGGTATTTTTACAGCTCGGCGTGGAATTGAAAAGGTCTTGTTTCGGGTGACGATCGGATTGAGCGCGCTATTCTTCATTCTGGCGATTGCAGCCACCATGGTGACATCCTAAGGATTGTCTTCCACTCGCTATCGTTCATTGAAAAAACTCCGTTGGCAAATTCTGGTCGTGTTCCTGGCGCTGATCGCCATTGGCGTGTTACTTTTCAGCCAGGAGCAGCCTTTGATTCCGGATGGCGTGCCACAAGACCAGCCTGTTGTAGGTGGAGTATATTCCGAAGCGTTGGTTGGCAGCCCGATCCGCTTGAACCCAGTTTTGGATTTCTATAACCAGGTTGACTTTGACCTGAACAGGCTGATCTTCAGCGGATTGGTGCGCTTTGACGACCGCGGTCTACCGCATGGAGAATTGGCAGATTCGTGGGGTATTGCCAAAGATGGACGGTCTTACAGCTTTTCAATTCGCCCGAATGCATTCTGGCATGATGGGACTCCGGTTACCAGTGCGGATGTGATTTTCACGATTAACTTAATGAAGGATGAAGCCATACCAATTCCGCATGATCTGCACGAGTTCTGGCAGCAGGTAGAGGTGGTGGCCTTGGATGATAAGACCCTCCAATTTCGCCTGGCGGAGGCTTTTTCACCTTTTTTGGATTACCTGACAGTCGGTATATTACCGAGCCATTTGTTGGCGTCTCTGTCAACGGATGAATTGATAGACTCCCCTTATAACCTGCAACCGGTGGGTAGTGGTCCATATCGCTTCAAATCGCTAGAAGCGAGCGAGAATCAGATTACGGGAGTGCTTCTGGAGGCTTCTTCGAATTATTATGGCGACCAGCCGTTCATCCAGGAGCTGCATTTCCGCTTTTACCAGGATGCAGAAAGCGCCCTAACTGCTTTCGAGCAAGGAGAAGTGATGGGCGTAGGTTATATCCCAACCGATCTGATCGGGCGGGCTCTTGCAAACGAAGAGATGCAAATCTTCACTGGTCGATTGCCTAAGATTAATCTAGTATATCTGAATCTGGATAATAAAGACCTGCCTTTTTTCAAAGAATTGGAGATACGGCGGGCGTTAATGATGGCAATTAACCGAGATTGGATCATTAACCATATAATGGGCGGGCAGGCGATCCTGGCGAACGGTCCGATTTTCCCGGAAAACTGGGCTTTCTATGGCGGTGGAAGCAGGGTTACTTTTGACCCGGACCAAGCCTTGGAGATTATCAAGCAGGCTGGCTACACTATCCCGGCGTCCGGAGGCCGCAGCCGAGAGAAGGATGGCTACCGGCTTGAATTCGAATTGGCTTTTCCTGACCAGCAGCCATATCCCGCAATTGCTGAGGAAATCCAACAAGACTGGGGGCGCATTGGTGTAATTGTGACGCTGAAGGCGGTTCCGTATGCAGAGTTGCTGGAGAAATACCTACAGCCACGCACATACCAAGCCGCGCTGGTAGAGTTGGATTTATCGCGCTCACCCGATCCCGACCCTTATCCATTCTGGCACCAGGCCCAGATTACCTCCGGACAAAATTACGCTCAATGGGATGATCGCCAGGTGAGCGAGTATTTGGAGCAGGCACGCGTTCTGGATGACTACAATGAGCGCACGCGGCGTTACCGCAACTTCCAAGTCCGCTTTGCGACGGAAATGCCAGCCTTGATGCTTTATTATCCGACTTATTCATATGGGGTAGTTCGAAGTGTATTCGGGGTTAGTATGGGACCTCTACATGATCCCAGCGATCGTTTTGGTAATATCGTTTCCTGGTATTTGCAAACTGCGCCGAAAGCCCAACTGCTGGTGACGGAAACTCCCCAACCTTGAATGATTTGACAGGATCAAGGCGTGCGGTCGTAGATTAAACGATAGATGCTAAAATTCTCATAGATCCTGCGAAGATAATCACGTGTTTCTGCGAAGCGAATGATCTCGAGATAGAGGTCTGGATCATCTGTAGCAAGTTGCTTCCAAGCCAGGGCGTTGCCTGGGCCGGCATTATAGGCAGCCAGGGATGCATACAGGTCTCCGTCAAACAGTTCACGCTGGCGGTCCAGGTAATCAACCCCTAGAGTCAGGTTAACAATAGGGCGGATCAGATCCTCGGAGGTGTAATTCTCTGGCCAGCCCAGTTTAGTGGCTATTTCATCTCCAGTTGCGGGGATGATCTGCATCAAGCCGCGCGCACCGGCGGATGAGTTTACAAAGCCTTCGAACAGGCTCTCCTGGCGAATTAATGCATATAGAAATAATGGATGAAAGCCGTATTGTTGGGCAAGGGGCATGAGCAGATCAGCATAGTAGGTTCCAAAACGGACATGGTTGAAGTAAATTGGGGCACTCAGAGTAGCCGCGTCTGTCATCGTAGCCAGGTCAAGTACCTGGCGGGCAGCCATGATCGTGGGACGGTATGCGCCTAGTTCGAGAAAAACCTGGATGAGCTGAAAAGTGCGCACAGGATCGGACTGGGAAAGCTGGCGCAGGATCTCAAACTCACCGCGCGCTTGATCGTACAAGCCCAATTTCCAGAGCTGCAACCCGCGCTTGAAATATGGATCAGCCAGCAAATCCGGGGGGGGTGAAGCGGGATCAATCGTAAGGCTAGTTTCCTGAGGCAGATGGAAGGTGGTCTTGACCCATTCTTCTGCTTTTCGTTGCTCTGCTGGCAAATCAAAGGCCAGATCGTAAGTGATGGGAGGTTGGAATATCGTGCGATCGTGGATGATATCACGGGCACGTTCGCTATAATACCCAGTTGGGTCAATTGCAGCGGCGTTCTGCCATGCGGCGAGAGCTGCTTCCATGTCGCCCGCACCGGCAAGCGATTTAGCAACCCAGAAGCGGGCAGCAGCTTTGTCCTCCAATGTAACTGCGATCGCCTCGAAGCGCTCGAATGCTTCTTTCGATGCGAGAAAATCTCCCAGACGGTAGTGGGCGAGGGCGGAGAGAAAGCGAGAGCGCACCGTGCGCTCATCGTTTGGATATTCGCTGGCTTGGCGGTCCCAAAGATCGCTGGCTTGGGCGAGTTGATTGTCCATTTCAGCGATCTGGGCGGCATCGAACAGAAATTCGGCCGCTCGCGGCTGACCGGGAGATAGATCAACGAACGCGGTCAGGGTTTGAATGGCTTGCTGATGCTCGGACAGGAAAGCCCACTGGGTGTACGCTTTTTGTTCCCAGGTGTCATCCCAGAGTGGATGGTCGGCGAAACTGGTTTCAGTGTACTTTTCAATTAATTCGTCCCACTGTTTGATGGCATCGGTATAATTGCCTTGGGTGCGGGCTGTCAGCCCATAATAATAATGTGCGGCGACGGGATCAGCTGGTTCATTCTGCAGGTAGTGATCGAAAGCTGCCATAGCCGGACCGTACTGACCGGCATGATAATCGATGATGCCGCGCTGGAGTTCATCGACGGTCACTCCGGCTTCAACAAGGGCTACCAGGGCGGAATAAGTATCATAGGATTTTGGATATTGATTGACGGCATCTAGAAAAGCGGTGTGGGCATTCTCGACCTGTCCCAACTCCAAATAGGACTGGCCTTTGCGCAAATCGACCAAAGCTCGAGTGTATTCATTGGCAGTCTGGTTGTAAATATTATCATAAAGGGTTAGAGCGGTGGAATGATCGCCTTCCAGGGCGTAGGAGCGAGCCAGCTTGAGACGAAGTTCGATTTCATCCAGCACGCTGGGGGCGCCTATGGCGGCCTGAAAATCGACCGCGGCTTGGGCGAAATCGCCAGCAGCAAAAAGGGAATCGCCGCGCAGGTTGAGGATATAGGCGTCGATCACGCCGGGATTCAGCACCAGATAGTTCAGGTATTCCTGTGCGGCTTCGGTATGTTTTCCTTGCTGGGTATAAGTCTGCGCAAGGAAGAAATGGGCGGCTCTATTCTGAACGGATTCGGGCTGCTCGTTAATTAGTTTTTCGAGGATAGCAGTGGCTTCAATGAAATTAGATGCCATCAAGTGGCTGCGAGCGCTGCCGAGCAAGGCTTCAGCAGCGACCGATGGGTCGGCGGTATTATCGAAAGCAAGCTGAAATTCCACTAACGCATTTTCCCAATCGCCGTTGAGCAATGCCTGCTCGGCGGTGAGGATGCGGACGGTTGGTAAAGGGGTCGGGCTGGGGGGTGGAGTGAAGGTCGCTGTAGGGATCGCACTGGGCGGGATTGGGTTGACCTGGGTTGGCTCAGGCGGCTCTGAAAAGGAGGGCGCAACTGAAGAGCTTGACCGGATGCAGGCTGAGAGCAGCAACAGCAAAGAAATAAGCAGTGAGCAAAAACGAGATACAGATTTCATCCGAGAGAATATAATCTATTCGAAGGATCGTGTCAATAAAGCGATGCGTTTCGAACCTACAAAAGGGAGTATAAGGAGGTTGACGATGATCGGGTTGCGTGCTACACTGGCGCGGTTTGAAGGAAGAATGGATACATGAAGGGAGCGGTTGGATGAGGACAGTAGAATGGGATGAGCGCAGCGGCGTGCTGAGATTGATTGATCAGCGCTTGTTGCCGGGAGAACTGCAGGTTGTGAGTTTGCATACCAGCCAGCAAGTTGCTGATGCGATCCAAACCATGGTGGTGAGAGGCGCGCCGGCAATTGGAGCAGCGGCTGCATTTGGATTGGCGCTCGCGGCACAGCAGTCGCGAGCTGGCACCAGGTTGGAATTGCTTGACGAATTGCGCATAGCCAGCTTGAAGCTGCAGAACGCACGTCCCACCGCGGTAAATCTGAGCTGGGCTCTTAAGCGGGTACTTCAAGTGGTGGAGAAAACACCAGGAGGGGTGAACAACCTGCGCAAGGCTGTCCTGGAAGAGGCGCAGAGGATCGCTGATGAAGATGTGCGCACAAATCAAGAGATGGCATTATTTGGAGCTTCCCTGATTGATGATGGCGATACCATTATTCATCATTGCAACACAGGTGCACTGGCGGCTGTGGATTGGGGGACTGCGCTTGGTGTAATCCGAATGGCGCACGAGCAGGGCAAGCATATTCACGTATTGGTGGACGAGACTCGGCCTCGGCTTCAAGGCGCCAGACTGACGGCCTGGGAGTTGGGACAGTACGGGATCTCTTATGAGATTATTGCAGATGGAGCGGCTGGTTTCTTTCTATACTCGGGAGATGTGCACAAGGTTTTCTTTGGCGCTGACCGGGTCTCAGCAAACGGAGATGTAGCTAACAAGATCGGGACTTATATGTTGGCGCTTGCAGCGCGCGATAACGATGTTCCAGTTTACCCGGTGGTGCCGATTTCGACGATCGATCTGGTTACTGCTGATGGGAACTCGATCCCGATTGAAGAGCGCAACCAGGAAGAGGTGTTAGGGATTGAGTTCGAGGGATTGCGGGCGACTCCAGTTGGAGCAAAGGCGCGCAACCCAGCTTTTGATGTGACTCCACACCGCCTGGTCAGTGCGATCGTGACCGAGGTTGGGATCATTTATCCACCATTTCTGCGCAATTTAAGACGAGCCGTAGAAGCGAAATTGAAGTAAAATAGTCTCCGCGTTTGCAGCGTAATCAAATGTGATAGGATTGCTTCAACAGATAACTCATGGAAATACTTTTGACAGGCTCTGTAGCTTTCGACTATTTAATGTCGTTCCCCGGCTATTTTAAAGATCATTTTTTGACTGACCGGCTGGATTCGATCAGCCTTTCTTTTTTGGTCGAGTTAATGATTAAAATGCCGGGCGGAATTGCTCCAAATATTGCATACACCATGGCATTGTTGGGTTCTCACCCCCACCTATGGGCGGCTGTAGGCGAAGATTTTGGGGAATACAAAGCTGAATTGGAACGGCGGGGTATTGACACTGCGGGAGTGCAGGTGATCCCGGGCGTTTTCACTGCTTCGTTTTTTGTCAACACCGACCGCGCCAATGCTCAGATCGCCAGTTTTTACCCAGGAGCGATGGCGCATGCAGCTGAGCTTTCTTTGCGGGAGATTTCCCCACTTCCTGATCTGGTGGTGATCTCGCCAAATGACCCCAAGGCAATGGGCTTATATTGTGACGAATGCCAACAAATGGGCGTGCCATATGTGTACGATCCATCTCAGCAAATCGTCAGGCTAAACCGGGATGAGCTACGCAGCGGGATCCAGGGCGCACGAGCGATGTTTGTGAATGATTATGAATATGCCCTGATCCAGAAAATGACCGGGCTCGCAGCAAATAGCGTACTGGAAAATCACCCCCAGGCTTTTGTGATAGTAACGCGCGGCAAGGAAGGGGCTGAGGTGCATTCCAACCAAGGCATCCTTAAAATCCCGATTGTTGAACCGCGGTAATCCTGGATCCGACCGAAGTCGGAGATGCTTTTCGTGGTGGCTTCCTGACTGGCTTGGATCAGGGTTTTAACCTGGAACTTTGCGGAGAAATGGGGGCGATGGCAGCTACATACTGCTTGGAGCAGCAAGGATCACAAGGACATTCGTATAGCATTGCGGAATATATTGCCCGTTTCCGAGAAATCTTTCGACGATCATGGGCAGTTGGACTGCATGTTGATCACCTAATAATCAATAGATATGGAGAATTTGATGGATAATTTTGACGTGAAAGACCTCAAGCTGGCCGAGGGCGGTCGGCGGAGAATAGAATGGGCTGAGCGAGAGATGCCGGTCTTGCGATTAATCCGCGAGCGCTTCAAGAAGGAGCGTCCATTAGAAGGGATGCGGATATCGGCCTGTCTCCATGTGACTACCGAGACTGCCAATTTGATGAACACCTTGCATTTGGGTGGCGCGGATGTTGTTTTGACGGCATCGAACCCGCTTTCGACGCAGGATGATGTGGCGGCTTGTCTGGTTTCACAGTATGAGATCCCCACTTTTGCCATCAAAGGTGAGGATAATGTTACCTATTATAAACACATCCACGCGGCGCTTGCTCACAAACCGCATATAACGATGGATGATGGAGCCGACCTGGTCAGCACACTGCATAAGGAATATCGGGATCAACTGGCAGGTGTGTTGGGTGGAACAGAAGAGACCACTACCGGAGTAATCCGGCTGCGAGCGATGGCGGCAGATGGCGCATTAGCATTTCCTGTGATTGCGGTGAACGATGCAATGACCAAGCATCTGTTCGATAATCGCTACGGCACCGGTCAATCGACGATCGATGGCATAGTGCGGGCAACCAATGTATTGCTGGCCGGAAAGAACTTCGTCATTGCAGGGTTATGGCTGGTGTGGGCGCGGTCTGGCGATGCGCGCTCGCGGCATGGGAGCGAATGTGATTGTAACTGAAGTGGATCCTTTGCCAGCCCTAGAAGCGGTGATGGATGGCTTCAGGGTGATGCCGATGGAGGAGGCTGTCCGTATTGGAGATATCTTCGTGACTGTGACCGGAGATATTAACGTGATCGATCAGCGCCATTTTGAAAAATGAAAGATGGCGCCATTGTGGCTAATTCAGGCCATTTTAATGTCGAAATCAATATCCCGGCTCTGGAAGAAATGTCTACACACAAGCGTCTGGTTCGACCGTTTGTTGAACAATACGTATTACCGGATGGAAGGTTAATCAACATTCTGGGCGAAGGCAGGTTGATTAATCTGGCCTCTGCTGAAGGTCATCCCGCCAGCGTGATGGATATGTCCTTTGCCAACCAGGCGCTCAGCCTGGAGTATATGGTGACAAAACGCAGCAAGCTCGAAAAGAAGGTTTACGGTGTGCCGCACGAGATTGACAGCGAAATTGCTCGCTTGAAATTAAATGGAATGAATATCAAGATTGATACTTTGACCGCAGAACAGGTCGCATATCTGAATTCATGGGAAGAAGGCACATAATTCCGGTTTTTTGAGAATAGTAATCATAGGGCAAGATTATTTCTTGCCCTATGATTGAGACAGATTTGTTCAAGGAGCGCAATGTACCTGAAACGTGAACAGCTTGAAGCCCTGGAAGATCAAAGTCTGGCGCCATATGGGTGCCACAGCCAGATTTCAAAAGGCCGGGAGTATCCAGAAAAAGAACCCGCATACCGGACTGCATTTCAACGCGACAGAGACCGTATCTTGCATACAACCGCTTTCCGTCGGCTGGAATACAAGACGCAAGTATTCTTCAATTATGAAGGTGATTATTACCGTACCCGGCTGACCCACACGCTCGAAGTCGCCCAGATAGGAAGGACGATCGCGCGAGCGTTGGGGGCGAATGAGGACTTGGTTGAGGCGATTAGTCTGGCTCATGACCTGGGGCACAGCGCGTTTGGGCATTCTGGTGAGGTGGCTTTGGGGCGGTTGATGCGTGATTTTGATGGTTTCGATCATAACAAACAATCCTTGCGGATTGTGACCACTTTAGAGCGACGCTACCCGGATTTTCCCGGTTTGAATTTGACTTGGGAAGTACGGGAAGGGATGGTGAAACACGAGTCGGAATATGATATTTCGGACGCATCCGAATACGACCCACAATTGCGCGGCAATCTAGAAGCTCAAATCGTAAACGTAGCAGACGAATTAGCCTATACTGCCCATGATTTGGATGATGGGCTGCGTTCCGGGATGATAACGCCAAGCAAGCTGGATGGTATAACGCTTTGGGAAATCTTGTTGGAGAGTGTGGGTGAGCGCGAGAGTGAGGTGGACGATCTGGCGCGGCACCGATTGATCCGGCGGATGATTGGGATGGAAGTGAGCGATGTGATCGAGACTACTCACCAGCGTTTACAGGATAGTAATGTTCGTTCAGCCGAAGAGTTGCAGCAACTGCCCTATAATGTGATCGCTTTTAGCGAGGATATGACCCGCCGGAACCGCCAACTTAAGGATTTCTTGTATGCTAAGTTATACCGGCATTACAGGGTGGAGCGGATGGCTGTGAAAGCCGAAAAGGTGATCGAGGATCTTTTTCATGGTTTCCGTAAGGAACCGTTCACGCTGCCAGCCCATGTTCAGGAGCAGGTCGAGTTTTTTGGATTGGAACGGACCATTTGCGATTATATCGCTGGGATGACCGACCGATATGCCATCGAAGAACATCAAAAGATATTCGATCCACGGGTGAAGCCATAAGCAGAGGAAGGACCAAGATATTATGAGCGAAGAGATTTACTTGACTGCAGAAGGGGCTGCCCGCCTGGCTGAGGAATTGGACCATTTAACAAGAGTGGAGCGGACTGCGCTGGCTAAACGGCTGCGCGCGGCTATTCAGGAAGGAGATCTTTCCGAAAATGCTGATTATTCAAAAGCCAAGGAAGACCAGTCATTTTTGGAAGGCCGAATCCAGGAACTGGAATACACCCTTAAAAACGCTACTATCGTTGAAAGCAAGGCGAGTGGTTTCGATAAGGTGGAAGTGGGAGCCACAGTGACCGTTCAGGAAGAAGATTTCGAGCCAGAGACCTACCAGATGGTGGGCGCTAAAGAGACTGATCCGAGCAAGGGACGGATTTCCAATAAGTCGCCGGTAGGACAAGCCTTGATGGGGCGTATAGTGGGCGAGCAGGTGGAGGTGAAAACGCCAGGCGGCTCGTTTCAATTGAAGATTATCAAAATCGAATAAAGTTGGGCAAGATTTTATCTTGCCCAACTTATAGATGGTACTTATGATTATAAATTCTTGGATGCGGTGATCAAGCCGCATTTTCTATTTGCGGGTATTACGATTTCGTCCAGACCACCAGTTCGATCAACATTTGATCGAAGTAACTCTGTTCGGGCATGGCACTATCGCCATAAGCTATGTCTGCAACCCGGGCGACCAACTGAAGGGTTTGGGTCTCGAGCACGATCTGTTTATCTTTTTCAAGCAAAATCGGCTCACCTTTTGCTTCTAACCTTTGACGGACAGACTGGTCGTCATAGGCATGTTTGCTCATTAAAACCTTTGTGATTGTCTGGATGTCGTTCTTATCGAACAACCAGACCTCGAAGGCTGTGACTTTCTTATGCTCACCTACGCCGATGGTTTCCGAAATTCCGACACCGCATTCACCGAGGAACTCGCCAGAGGGTGAGTCGATGCTGAATGAGTCGTCGAAGAGATCGTCGCGGAATTTGTAGGAAGCCATGAATTGGGCAACGGGTGCCTCTTCATCTGTTGGCTCATACTCGGTGAAGGTAGCGTGACGGCGGGCTTCGGCTGCTTCTGTTGCAGGCGAGGGTTCATCGGTGGCAGATTTGCGCTTGCGAAAAATGAACATATATGCGAGGAAAGCGATCAGCACCAGGAACAGTACACATAGTGAGGTCAGTAAAACAGGCCAGATGCTGCTGGATTTCTTCTCGCCAGTTACGGGGGTTGTCTCGGTTGGCCGAGTTGGCTGCCCGGTCTCATCCAGAGTGGGGGCGGTTGCAGTGGATCCGACAACGTTTTTAAATTCCCCGATCAATTCATTATTTAAACCCTGGGGCGCCAGGGAGATTTCGCTGAGCAGCTTATCGGCGTCTTCTCCAATTGCCTTGAACCGTTCCTGGGCTTGGGCCACGTCGCCGTTCTGCCCGAAAGAGGCAATCGATGCGTGCAGATAGTCGGCTTTCCATTCTGCGCTGAGATGTTGAGGCGTCGCGTTTGTCCACTGAACCGGCCATATCCACCAACCCAACACGACCAATCCAAAAACGGCGCCAATCACGAAGCCTACGAGCGCGAGAACCCACGGTTTTTTTGCATATTCCTGGAATGTTTCCATCGATCACTCCCTATTTTATCCACAGCCTTTATAAGGGCTCAGATGAGCCGAGACTGAAGCCTGGTTGCCAACGAGAATTCGCTTACATGTTCTAATTTTAGATCATTGTGCGAATTTTGGCAACACCTATTTCAAAATTCGATCTTGCTGCCAACGATAGCAGTGCAAGATTCATACCGAATTAACTTTTTCTGAGGCTTTTCGGGTGTCTTCTTGCAAATCATCTCCGTTGGAAACTTCATCCAGGGAGAAGCGCTCTTCGCAGTTCAGACATTGGGCATTGTGTTTGTCCGCTACTACCAGCAGACCACCACATTCTGGGCATGAGCGAGGTAAAGGTAATTTCCAGGAGGTGAAATCGCAGGTTGGATAATTGGCGCAGCCATAGAAGGTGCGGCCTTTGCGAGTCTTACGTTCGACGATCTCACCACCATCTTTAGGGCAATGCACGCCGATCTTGGTCAGCCAAGCTTCGGTGTAACGGCAATCCGGAAAGCCGCTGCAACTAACGAATTTGCCATAACGACCCCAGCGGATAACCAAGTCTTTTCCGCATTTCGGGCACTCACGGCCAATTGGCTCCGGGCCAACGTTCAATTCGGGCATCTTCTGCTCGGCGATATGAACCTGTTCGGCAAACGGTGTATAAAATTCGCTAATCACATTCACCCAGGGTAAATCGCCGCTGGCAATCCGATCAAGGTCGGCTTCCATGTTGGCAGTAAAACCAACGTTTAAAATTTCCGGAAAGTGTTCGATTAGCAAATCGTTTACCAGCAGACCAGTATCGGTAGGGGAAAGTTTCTTGCCTTCGCGAATCACATAACCTCGCTGCTGGAGAGTATTCAAGATTGGGGCATAAGTGGATGGGCGACCTATTCCGTTTTCTTCGAGGGTTCGAACCAGAGTAGCTTCCGAATAGCGGGGAGGTGGTTGGGTAAAATGCTGTTCCGGAATCAGGCGAATCAGGTGTTGAACCTGGTTCTCGGTCAAGCCAGGTGGGATACGGGTGGTTTCATCTTCCTCAGATTTTTGATCCTCATCGCGGGATTCTTCGTATACGATTAGAAAGCCTTGGAAGATGATGGTAGACCCTGATGCTCGGAAAATATAATTGTGAACTTTACCTTTTCCAAGCACATCAATGGAGAGAGTATCAAAAACGGCTGTAGACATCTGGGAGGCGACAAACCGCTGCCAGATTAGTTGATAGAGCCGGAACTGATCCCGATTGAGATGTTCTTTGAGTGAATCGGGTTGGCGCAGCACAGAGGTGGGGCGGATAGCTTCGTGGGCTTCCTGAGCGCCGACCGCTTTGGTTTTATATTTTGGAGCCTGTTCGGGTAAGAATTTCTCACCGTAGCGTTCTAAAATAAATTGGCGAGCTTCATCCTGGGCTAGTAGGGATATGTTGGTGGAATCGGTCCGCATGTAAGTGATCAGGCCGACTGCGCCCTGGCCTAAATCGATGCCTTCGTAAAGTTGTTGGGCAAGCGCCATTGTGCGTCTGGCGGTGTATCCCAGGCGGCGAGAAGCTTCCTGCTGTAGAGTACTTGTAATAAATGGGGCGGCTGGATTGCGCCTGCGTTCGCCACGTTTGATCTTTGAGATTACATATTCAGCCAGCTCTAGTTCTTCCAGGATGGGCTTGACTTGTGCTTCACTGGTTAATTCTGGATCGGCGTCGTCGATCTTGGCCAGTTTAGTGATCAATTTAGCGGAATCTTGCCTGGCTTTGCTGCCTTCAGGTTGAAATTCGGCTTCAATAGTCCAGTATTCAACCGGGATGAAGGCATCGATTTCGCGCTCACGCTCGGCGATCAAGCGTAATGCAACCGATTGGACGCGCCCGGCAGAAAGTCGGCTGCGAACTTTTCTCCAGAGCAGTGGGCTGAGATTGTATCCCACCAGACGGTCCAACACGCGGCGAGCCTGCTGGGCGTTTACTAGATCCATGTTGATCTCGCGAGTGTGGGAGAAGGCTTCATCGACGGCTGGTTCGGTGATCTCGTGGAAGACCACCCGTTGAGTGATTTTGGGGTCAATCTCGGCGGATTCCATTAAATGCCAGGCGATAGCTTCGCCTTCGCGATCCGGGTCGGTGGCTAGGTATATTTCGGCAGCTCCTTTGGCTAAGGTTTTAAGTTCCTTAACCACCGTACGTTTTTCATTCGGAACGCGGTACTTGGGGGCAAATCCGTTTTCCACATCCACCGAGAGCTGTGAGCGGAGCAGATCTCGCACATGACCGACGGAAGCCTTCACAGTGTAATCTTTCCCTAAAAAGCGACCAACAGTGCGTGCTTTGGCAGGCAATTCGACAATCACCAACTTTCCGGAGCGAATTTTCTTGCGAGATTCGGGATTAGGCGGCTGGAGGCTGTTGTGAGCTTCTGTCCGCCCCATCAGAAGTCATGCGCGTCCCGCAGACCGGGCAAATCCCGCTGGTGGCAGGTGTGCCAGTCTTTGTGAAGATAGGTTGCGGATTTTGGATATCCCGCTTGGTTTTGCACTTAACACAATAAGCTTGTGCCATATTTTCCTCCTACTGGTTTAGCTGGGGGAGTTTATCTGGTATGGTTCGCCATGCTCAAATACAGCAATGTAACGCATGCCCCCAACCTGGCGGACCAGTCCTTTCAGTTCCATCAATGTCAGTGTGGCTGATACCTGTTCGATTGGCAGGTCGGATTGTTGTGAAAGGAGCTTCGCCAGGATTTCGTCCACATGGATAGGTTCGCGCCCGAGCATGGCATAAAGCTGAGCTTCTGCTGTATTGGCTGGTAAAACGATGCGAGCCTGGTGTTGCTGAATCACCTGGGTAAAGTTCAGGGTCTGCAAAACATCCTGGATTTGAAGATAGATGTGCGCACCGCTGCTGATCAGGTGGTTTGCTCCCCGACTTTGGGGAGCATACAAATAGCCTGGTACAGCAAAAACAGGGCGGCCTTGCTCAGCGGCAAAAGCGGCGGTGATCAAGGCTCCGCTTTTTTCCCCGGCTTCGACCACGATGACAGCCTGAGAGAGGCCGGAGATCAGGCGGTTTCTGGGTGGAAAGTTCGCTGCGTCTGGGGCTGTTCCGGGTGGATAATCGCTGATGACTGCACCGTATTGAATGATCTGCTCGGCGAGCTTGTAGTGTTCGGGAGGATAAATCTGGTCCACACCGCTGCCCAGAACTGCCAGGGTGCGCCCAGAGTTGGCGAGGGCTGTATTATGAGCAATTGAAATCAACCCCACGAGCTAATCCACTGACCACCACAATCCCATTTTGAACCAAGGCGCGAGCGATCTCTTCGGTTACTTGACGGCCATACGCTGTGACACGACGGGTGCCAACTACGGAGACTGCCCAGGCATCTTCATCTTTCAACTCACCGCGTAAATATATCAAAGGAGGCGGTTGTTCAATTTCTTTCAAGCGGCGTGGGTAGACCGGGTCGTCCCATGTGAGCACCAGGATATCCTTGCGTTGGATCTCATCCCAGGTTTCGTCCAATAAAGTGGATCTGCGAACCTGTTCCAGGGCTTCTATCAGGCGCAAGCTGAGGCCGGATTGCTGGATTTCGTCTAGTGAAGCATGCCAGGCTTGTTCGGCGCTGCCAAAGAAATCCAATAAAATTCGCATTCGGGTTGATCCAATTCCCTTGACCAAGTTGAAACCAACCCAGTATTTCTTCTCTTCGTTCACAGTAATTTACCCTGGTGTCTGCGTTTGAGACGCAATTTGAAGGATCAGGCGATCCTTAATCAGGTAATAACCCCGGAATCAGATGGACATGCATCTGACCTAGTTTTAAATCGATCTGTAATACAACCTGTCGAATGTGGGGGATCAGAAGCTCTACGCCAGATGGTGAACGGACAATCAACACATCGTTTGCCCCGGTTTCGAGGATTTCTTCGATCTGGCCTAATTCCCGACCTTCATCGGTGATCACTTGCAAGCCAATCAGTTGGTGGGCATAAAATTCGTCCGCCGGAAGGGCTGGCAGGTTGGCAACCGAAGCATAGATCATTTGATTGCGTAAACCGCCAACCTGGTCGATATTCGTGTATGGTTCGAATCTGATCAGGAATCGGTGAAGATCGCCTCTGCAGCCAGCGATCTTTACCGATTGATGATCTTCACCGAGATAGACTTCCGCACCGGGTTTCAGGCGTTCCGGAAAATCTGTTAGGATTTCCATCAGCATCTCGCCGCGCAGACCATGGGGGCGGAGCAGACGGCCAACAGCTAGAAACTGGGGTTCGGTGGGATTTTCTGTCAGTGCGGCTTTCTTCAATTCAGGCATTGCGGGATTCAGTCAGGCTCAACAATGTCCAGGATACCGCGCATCCCCTGCTGGGCAGCCGAGACTCGCAACAGCATTCGCATCGCGCCGGCGACTCGCCCACTTTTTCCGATGATGCGACCCATATCTTCTTTTGAAACCCGCAGATTTACAACGACCTGAGCACCACGGCGGAACTCTGTGACTTCAACCTGTGTTGGATCGTCCACTAGAGATTTGGCAATAAACTCGATCAGTTCATCCATGATCCCCTCCAAAGGGGTTTCTGGGAGAGCAGGAAGAAGGGTATTCTTCCTGCTCTTCGGGTGAGTGATTTGAGCGATTATTTTATAACTTTAGCAGATCGCTCGGTCTTGGGGTTAATGTTGCCGCGGCTTCGGCGATTTTGGCTTCTTCAACCAAGGTTTCAACAGGTTCGCCCTTTTTGAAGCGCTCAAAGCGGTCTAAAAGACCGGCGCTGCGGAACACCTGGATTGCAGATTCGCTGGGCTGTGCACCCTTAACCATCCAATCATAAACGCGCTCTTCTTTGATTGTGATGGTGGCTGGATCTGTGCGAGGGTTATAAAACCCAAGGATCTCCAGAAATCGACCGTCACGGGGCGATTCTTTATCCGCCGCGACAATCCGGTAGCTGGGTTGATGTTTTGCGCCAATCTGGCGGAGACGAATACGTACCATGGAAATTTACTCCTTCAATCTTGATAGTCTTCTAAAATCGAAATTGTTTCCGGACTTCCTGGTGTTAGAGGGTAGCTGAAGGAGGCTATGTAAACACTGGTTGTCCTGGGAAAGCATCATTCGGAGGCCTTCCCACGGATAACGCGGCAGATAAGCTGCTGCGTTATCCGTGGGAATAGCCTGACAGGATGATGATTCAACCGAACATCCGCGGCAACCCGCGCATGCCCGATTTCTTTAAAGTTTTAAACATCTTTTGCGCATCTCGAAACTGCTTCATCAGGCGGTTGACGTCCTGAACCTGTGTACCGGAGCCACCCGCGATCCGGCGACGGCGGGATGCGTTGAGGATATCCGGCCGGCGGCGCTCTTCGCGGGTCATGGAGTTGATGATGGCTTCGGTCAGCTTGAGTTGTTGTTCGGCGTCCTGGGGATTCACTTGTTTGGCAACCTGTCCCATACCACCTGGGAGCATTTCAAGTAGTTGTCCTATAGGGCCCATTTTGCGCAATTGTTTCAACTGGTCGGCGAAATCCTGAAGGGAAAATTCACCAGCCATGATCTTTTCAGCCTGGTCGCGAGCGGTCTTTTCGTCGTAAGCTGCTTCCGCTTTTTCGATCAAGCCCAACATATCGCCCATCCCGAGGATTCGCCCTGCCAGCCGGTTCGGGTCATAGGCTTCGATTGCATCCAAACCCTCACCAGTACCGAGGAATTTAATTGGTACACCCGTAACTGCGCGAATAGAGATGGCTGCGCCGCCGCGAGCATCACCTTCGATTTTTGTCAAGATCAGCCCGGTCAATGGGATAACCTCTCGGAAGCCTTTAGCGATGTTGACAAATTCCTGACCGATCATTGAGTCGACCACTAACAGAACTTCGGCGGGATGGAGGCGGCTTTCGATAACGCGTAACTCCTCCATAAGGTCATTGTCGAGTTGAGAACGCCCGGCGGTATCAAGGATAGCAACAGTGAACCCGCCCTTTTGGGCTTGATCAACCGCTTTTTCGGCCATTTTAGGCGGGGAAAGGCCTGGCTCGAAGATGACCGGGACGTTTAGGCGTTCCCCCAAAGTCTCAAGCTGGCGAACGGCGGCTGGACGATAGGGGTCGCAGGCTACAAGCATTACCCGTTCACCTTGCGTGCGCAGCATGCGCGCTAATTTGCCCGCTGCGGTCGTTTTACCTGAACCTTGCAGTCCGACCAACATCAAGACGCGTGGTTTTTGACCGGACATATTCAGGCGCTCGGATGGGCCAAGAGTGGCGATCAACTCTTCATGTACAATTTTGACCACCTGCTGACCAGGGTTCAAAGCCTTGGAGACTTCTTGTCCGACCGAACGCTCGCGTACCCGGCTGACGAAATCTTTTACAACGCCATAGTTAACGTCGGCCTCGAGCAATGCCATGCGCACTTCGCGCATGGCGGCGTCGACATCAGATTCGGATAGCTTGCCGCGTCGGCGCAGACCTTTAAAGACTTCATCCAGGCGTTGGGTTAGATTCTCAAACATAGCATTGCATTTTAGCGTGGAAGCGGATAATGGTCAAGGGAGACGTGAGAATAAGCGTAACTTACGCCATTTACAAGTGTTTTATATGAGATGAGCGGGGTTACGGGGAGGGGTATTGCCTTTCTAAGCTTCACCCATCTGGTTTTCATTCTTTTTAATTATCTTATATATTGGGAGGATCGCTTGTCAAAAATTGCCATAATCACAGATAGTACGGTTAATCTGCCGGAGAATATTCTCCGCCAATACCCGATCACAGTACTCCCGCAGGTTTTGATCTGGTCAGGAGAGACTTACGAGGATGGGGTGGATGTGCATCCAGGTGAGTTTTATGAGCGCTTGAAGAGTGCCAAAGAAATGCCGAGCACTTCGCAGGTGACCCCGAAGAGTTTTTTGGGAGCATATCAAAAACTTTTGGATGAAGGTTATGAAATCCTGTCGATACTCATTTCGCAAGGACTTTCTGGCACAATTAGTTCTGCTGTTCAAGCCTTAGAGGCCTTCCCGGGCGCGCCGATCGAGATCGTCGAATTCGCAAACCACCTCATTAGCGATGGGTTTTCAGGTTTTGCGCGCAGTTGAGATGGTGCACCAGGGCGCAAGCCTGCAAGAGGTGAAGCACCTGGTAGAGAAAGCGCGTGATCGAGTGGGGGTCATTTTTGCGGTGAATACCCTCGAATTCCTGCACAGAGGTGGGCGGATTGGGGGTGGCAGCCGCTTTTTAGGAACGGCGTTGAACATTAAGCCGATTCTGGAAGTGACCGGCGGACGGGTGGAAGCGGTCGAGCGGGTGCGGACTCGCACCAAGTCGCTGGCCCGATTGGTGGAGTTGGTAGAGGAACGGACTGACTCGCAGAAACCTGTGAGGCTGGCTGCACTACACGCGAACGCACGCGACGAGGCGTTAGAGGTGTTGGCGCTGGCTTCGAGTCGGATTGAGAACATTCAGACCATCCTGGCGGAGGTCAGCCCGGTGATTGGCACGCATACCGGTCCAGGAACGGTGGGGTTAGCCTGGATGGCTGGGGTTGAGTAATCTTTGCGATGGATATTTTCTTTGTCGATCCCTCGGAAACACCATTGCCACCAGATGAAGTGCGTATCCGCCGGGTTGAAGTGCAGGTCTGGCCAGATGGTAGGAAGTTGAAGGTGTCTCTGGAACTGGATCCATTTCAAAAAAGGCCGAGCGCGGAACTTAGAGTGATCAGTCCATCTGCGCATGAGGCGGCTAGCGCTGAAGTGATTGAGATGATGATTCGCCATGTCGAGCTTAACTTGCATTTGCGCGGCGAGATTGAGATAGGTGAGCATACCTTGAATGTCACTCTGTTTTACGCCCAAATGCCGGAGCAGGGTGTTGTTGATCAAGGGCTGATCGAATATCAGAATCAGATCGTAGATACCGTCCAGTATAAGTTTATGGTAGGATAAGGGAAAATTCTCACCTGGCTCAAAATCTGGTTAGGACAGGTGAAGTCAATTTACCCCAATATCCTCTATGATAGACTTGCTCCGGCTGGGTCCGGTATTACAGCCTTATTGGAAACGAATAGCGCTTGTTCTACTCGTCACGCTGACATTGACGGGTCTGTATTTGGCTATTCCAACGATCATACAGCAAGTGATTGATGTTGGGTTAGCTGAACACGAGCCAAGATTTATCGCCTGGATGGCTGTAGTGTTATTGGGAATCGGAGTTTTTCGGGCGGTATTAATTTATGTCCAGCGTTATCTGAGTGAATGGATTGCAAACCAGGTTGGGTATACCCTGCGCAATCAGCTTTACGAACACATTCAACGTCAGTCATTCTCTTTTCACGATCACTCGCAGACCGGGCAGTTGATCAGCCGCTGCATTGAAGATGTACGTGCGATCGAGCGCTTTACAGGATTCAGTGTGGTGGAGATGATCCGTCTGTTGCTGTTGACGATTGGGATTATTACCTTGTTATTTTATAAATCCAGCCAACTCGCCTCAATCGCTCTATTGCCTTTGATCCCGTTGGTTCTAGTTACTTCCGGGTTTGGGATGCGGGTGGGTGAGTTTTTCTATCGAGTGGATGTAGCCCTGGGCGATCTTTCGGCGTTGCTTCAGGAAAATGTGAGTGGGGCGCAGGTTGTGCGCGCGTTCGGACGCGAGGAGTATGAAGCGAAGCGATTTGCGCAGAAAAATCGAGAGCTCTATCGGGCCAGGATTAAGGTTTCGGGAAATTTCGCCTGGGTAATGCCCACCTCGCACTTCTTCGTAGCGCTGGGAACGATCTTAATCCTCTGGTTCGGGGGAAATATGGTCTTGCGGGGTCAGATGAGCGTAGGAGAGGTGGTCGCGTTTAACGGCTACCTGTTACTTCTCTCACAACCAGCCCAGCAATTAGCCTGGTTGGTTAATGCTGCAGGTGAGGCCCTGGCTGGAACGCGCCGGATGTACGAAATCCTGGATTTAGAGCCAGAAATCTGCAACCCGCCCGGGGCAACTCATCTGGCGATGCTGAAAGGTCAAGTTTCCTTTCGAGGGGTTGGATTACATTATCAGCAACAAATCATCCCAGCCCTGGACGGGATAGATCTTGAGATCGCTCCGAATCAAGTTGTGGCCCTGATCGGAGCAACCGGGTCTGGTAAGACTTCCCTGGTCAATTTAATCCCGCGCTTCTATGACCCTAGCGAAGGGGTCGTGATGGTGGATGGGATCGATCTCCGTTTGGTTGATTTAGAATCCTTGCGTCGCCAGATTGGAATTGTGCTTCAGACATCCTTGCTCTTTTCGAACTCGATCGCTGAAAATATCGCTTTCGGCAGACCGGAAGCCCACCAGGCTGAGATCGAGGCGGCTGCGCCGCGCTGCTCAGGCGCATGATTTTATTCTTGAATTGCCAGCCGGTTATGGAACCATTGTGGGAGAGCGTGGCATCACACTATCTGGTGGTCAGCGCCAGCGGATTGCTATAGCTAGAGCGTTGTTGATGAATCCACGTATCCTGATTCTAGATGACTCAACCTCCAGTGTGGACACCGAGACAGAGCAGCAAATCCAAGCTGCGCTGGAGCGGCTGATGCAGAGCCGGACCACTTTTGTGATCGCCCACCGCCTTGCAACTGTACGCCGAGCAGACTTGATCCTGGTGATGCAGGATGGAAGGATTGTAGAGCGCGGAAAACATGATGACTTACTCTACCGGGATGGTCTGTATCGTGAGATTTATGATTTGCAGCTACGCGAACAGGAGCAACTCTAACCGTGTCGATACCGCCGCCGGCTGAAGACGCTGTATTGAAGGGTTATGATCCGTTGCTGGTGCGACGGTTAGCGAAATATTTCCTTCCATATCAGTCGAAGATGCTGATTTCGTTGGTATTAATGTTTGTCAATTCAGTTGCGGCGGTAGCCGGCCCATATTTGGTGAAAATGGCGGTAGATTCTGGAATGGAAGCCAGGTCGTCAGAGGATCTGGCTCGCACTGTGTGGATTTATCTGGCTGCGATCAGTGTGCAATGGCTTTCGATTTTCCTGCGAGTGAATATCATGATCCGGGTAGGGCAGTCGATAATCTACGACCTGCGCAAACAACTCTTTGACCATCTGCAGACGCTTTCGCTCAATTTCTTTAGCCGCTATAGTGTTGGGCGGGTGATCACGCGGGTGATTAACGATGTGACGGTGTTGCGTGATTTCATTACCTGGACGATCCTTGCTACGGCGCGTGATCTGTTCACGGTTGTGGGCATTTTGACGGCTATGGCGCTGTTGAATGTCCAGCTAGCTCTGATTACGTTAACAGTATTACCTGTGATGATAGGATTAACTTCGTTATTCCGCAAAAAGGCGCGCCAAAATTATCGTAGAGTTCGAACAGCAATCAGTTGGGTGAATTCAGTGCTGGCCGAAAATATAAACGGTGTGCGGGTGGTGCAGGCTTTCCGGCGAGAAGACAGAAATTTTGCTTTCTTTCGGGATCAGGTGAACCGGAACAATCTAGATGCGAATCTGGGGGCGGCGCGGGTGGCAGCAGCGTTTCCGGCTGCGATTGACTTGATGGGATCTATCAGCATCAGCCTTTTGATCTGGTTTGGAGGAGCAGCAGCGCTTCAAGTGGATCCGCTCAAGGCGATCACACCGGGTGTGCTGGTGGCGTTTGTTTTGTATATTGACCGATTGTTTGATCCGATTCGAGATCTGAGCCAGCGTTATGACAGTTTTCAGACCACCCTGGCTGGCGGAGAACGTGTGCTTGCGTTATTGGATACCCTGCCAGAGATTGATGACCCACCAGATGCAATTGATTTAGGCAGGATTCAAGGGGAGGTGGTTTTTGAGCAGGTCAGTTATCATTACCCGGACGATCCCAGTTTGGTATTGGAAGATATCGACCTACACGTCCAAGCCGGCGAGACTGTGGCATTGGTAGGGAAGACTGGAGCAGGCAAATCAACTCTTGTGAAGTTAGTCAGTCGTTTCATTGATCCAACGGCTGGTGTGGTGCGAATTGATGGTTGTGATCTTCGCTCAACTACCCAGCAAAGCCTGCGCAGCCAAATGGGGATAGTGCTGCAGGATCCGTTTCTGTTCTCGGGGAGCGTAGCAGAGAATATTCGTTTTGGGCGACTGGATGCTCGGGACGATGAAGTAGTAGAAGCGGCTAAGGCGGTGGGCGCCCACCCATTTATCACCCGCTTGAGGATGGGATATGACACCCCGGTCGAAGAAGGAGGAGTAATCCTCTCGGTGGGGCAGCGTCAGTTGATCTCGTTTGGGCGCGCTTTGCTAGCAGATCCACGCATTTTGATATTGGATGAGGCAACCTCTAGCGTGGACACTCAGACTGAACAAATCATCCAGGCAGCACTGGAGCGCTTGCTGCAAGGTCGGACTGCATTTGTGATCGCCCACCGCTTATCGACAATTATCAATGCCGATCGGATTGTGGTGATTGAAAATGGACGGATTTGTGAGGCTGGAACTCACAGCGAACTGCTCCGCACAGGGGGCATTTATGCTGCCTTGTACCGCACCGGGTTCAATCAATAATATTTGTGTTTGATGAATGGCCTAACCGAACAGGTTGGTAAGGCTATTGTAGGGTAGCCTAAATGTCACCTGTCTTTTTCATCATTTTGATGGTTTAATAATAGTTACAATGGCTGACAGCGAGGAACCGCCCCGGGGCAGAATCTCCATTTCGATCATAAACTTGATCGTTCTGGGGTTGATTGGGCTGATATTAAGCCTGACCGCCCTGCTGGCCGCGACAAATCGAGTCGGAATGTTTCGTAAAGTCGGCCCGACTCTATCGATCGAATCAGCGACCACTGACACTCCAACTCCCAGCCCCAGCGCGACGAATGATGTGAAGAATGCCCTCCCGACGAGTGAGCCGACCACTGAATCCTACACATTAACCCAGACGGAACTTCCAGCCATGCAATTGCAAGGTGAGGCTTTTCTTTCGATTGTGGAAGGCGAGCATGCTCATCTATTTGCCTTTTTCCCTTCCCAGCAAAGATTGATGCGTTTAACGATGGGCGACTGGGATGATATCACACCCGCTGTCAGCCCGGATGGCCAGCGCTTAGCCTTTGCTTCAAACCGCGCTGGCTTCTGGAATCTGTATATTATGGATCTGGAAGATGGAGTATTGCTGCAAATCAGCGATACGCCAGAATATAAAGCAGCCCCAAGTTGGTCTCCAGATGGTCTATGGCTGGCTTACGAAGCTTATCTTTCGGATGCAGATGGCGGTAATCTGGAGATCCTGATCCGCCCAGTAGATGGATCCCAAGCGCCGATTCGGCTAACGGACAGCAAGGGAGCCGATTTTTCTCCAGCCTGGTCGCCAAGTGGTCGAACGATTGCGTTTATTTCTGATCAAAGCGGCGACATGGATGTTTGGCTAGCCGATTTGGACAAAAATGCAGATCGTTTTCAAAATCTAAGCCGCGAACCCAGCACCCAGCAGAACCATCCAGCCTGGTCGCCGGATGGAGAGCAACTGGTCTGGGCCTCAGCTGGCGAGGATGGGGTCAATTCGCTCTGCATATGGAAGGCTGGTGCCCCAAACCTGGTTGCAAAGCGGCTGGTTAGCGGCGGTTGGCCAGCCTGGGGACCGGATGGAAAGCATTTGCTAGCGGCATATGTCACTCCAAATCAGACCTACATCACTGGCTATCGGATTTCTGATCAACAGGCGATCTTCCCATTGATGGCGTTGAACGGGGATCTGCGAGGAATGAGTTGGGCGCAAGAACAGCTTTCTAGAAAATTTATAGAGCAGTTTGAAAGTTCTGCAGAGTTGAGCCTACCACCCATGTGGATTGCATTACGCCAGGTTGGTGAAGGAAGCGAACCCGATCGGTTTGCTGTCGTAAACCTGGATGGCGTTCAAGCACCGGTGGCTATGTTGCATGACGATGTAAATGAATCCTTTCAAGCCTTGCGTGTTCGGCTGGCGGAAAAGATTGGATGGGACTACCTTAATATTCTGGAACAGGCGTTTGTTCCGCTGACATCTGCTCTCGAGCCGGGTTTTCAGGAAGATTGGTTATTCTCAGGACGGGCGATTAGAACTAACACCGCCCCATTGCAAGCTGGATGGTTAAAGATAACTCAGGAGAGATATGGAGCAGCGGTATATTGGCGGGTATTTCTGCGGGCAAGATTTCAGGATGGATCGCAGGGAATACCTTTGAAAAGCCAAACCTTTGATTTGAATGCCCGACTTTCAGGAGATGGACTCGCTTATGAAAGTGGTGGTTCATTAGAGACAGAAATTCCACCAGGATATTGGGTTGATTTCACCAGTCTGGCGAGCAGCTTTGGGTGGGAGAGACTGTCATCTCTGAATTCATGGCGCACATCATTTTCGGGTGTGCGTTTCAATGAATACGTGTTGCGGCAGGGATTGGATTGGTTCAGTGCGATGCTGCAGCTCTATCCACGCGAGGCATTAAACACACCCACCCAGGTGCTTTCACCAACACCGACGCCAACCGTTACAAATACTCCTACTCCTACCATCACGCTGACCCGCACGCCTTATAAATCGAAGACACCTACCCCAACCTCCACACGCCGACCAACCCTGACCTGGACGCCAAAACCAGCTGAAGATTGACAAAATCGCGAGTAAAAAAGATAAGCAGGATAAATGTAGATGGATGGGTTGAGATCTCGACTTAAAAAAATGAAGCTGATCTGGATCATGATCTGGCTGATTTTTATATTGACCTCTGGATGTAAACCTGCTCAGAATGGGCTAGAGATCGAAAACCTGTACCCCGCCTCGACGACAGTTAAACCGGTTGTTGCAACATCGATCGAACCCTCCTCCACACCTATTCTGGCGGCAGCTGAGCCGGATATGCTACTTGAGGAGCAATCGGTGATTCAGAATGTGCCGCAAACAGCTGATCCGATACAATTCGCTTTCCCGACCGCTGGACCGGAACCGATTTCACTATGGAGACCGCCTCTTTACCCCACTCCATGGGAACCCACTCAGCACGATCACTTCTATTTTATTCGCCCGATAGGGGCAGACGAGGTAAATTGGCCACTGGCGCGCTATCGTTATGGGTATTTACTCTATTCGGAGCCGCATACTGGCATTGATATTCCAGCCCCGAAGGGTACCCCTATTATGGCTGCAGGGGCAGGGACGGTGATGCATTCGGGTTATGGCTTGTATTTTTATCGAAACGATGAACAGGATCCATATGGAATCGCGGTTTCGATCAAGCATGATTTTGGATACAAAGGTCAGGTGCTTTACACGGTTTATGGACATATGGATGAAACTTTCGTCTTTCGCGGTCAGAGGGTGGAAGCCGGTGAAGTGATCGGGATTATCGGTGAAACTGGCCATGCCTCCGGTCCGCATCTTCATTTTGAGATTCGAATAGGTGATAATACCTATTTTGTCTCGCGCAACCCGGAACTATGGATCTCTCCACCGCAGGGGTGGGGTGTGTTGGTGGGGCGAGTGGCAGAGACAAATGGGCGCAAGATACCACAGGTGAAAGCCAGGTTGGTTCATCAGGATACCAAGAAAGTTTATGAGGTAATTACCTATGCAGAAGGTTCCGTCAACAGTGATGACTATTATGATGAGAACCTGGTGTTAGGCGACCTTCCGCCCGGTCGTTATACTCTCTATCTCGACAATAAAGGTATCCTCGTCAAAATAGAAGATGTTATGATCCAGCCAGGCAGGGTGACCTATTTCCGCTACCGCGAGAATAGGGGGTTTGATTTTAGCCTTCCCGCTGAAAAAGGTCCGATCTTTGTTCCACCGGATATCATCGCGACACCAGGTTCGGGATGATATTAGATTACGCCTGAGAGGGACGAGTTTGCCTCTTGACAGATAGAACGCTTGTGCTACACTTGGGTTAGCTGATGATGCAGGCTGATCAGGATTGTATAGTTACGATACAGGCATAGGTTGAAAATGAACCAAGCGAATCATCGAATGGAAGCTAAGTGAGAGAGGAAAATATGGCAAAGAAAAGCACCCCGGTTCAACCGGAATCGCCCCAGTTAGACAGCGCCCGCCAGGCGGCTTTAGATAAAGCATTGAATGATATCACCAAGCGTTATGGAGATGGCTCGATCATGCGCCTGGGTGAGGCTCACTCGCTCGTCGTCGAGTTGATTCCAACCGGAGCACTTTCACTTGATATCGCCCTGGGCGTCGGTGGGATCCCGCGTGGGCGAATTACCGAGATTTACGGCCCGGAATCGTCCGGAAAAACTACTATCTGCCAGCATATCGTAGCAGAAGGGCAGAAATTGGGTGGAACGTGCGCGTTTGTGGATATGGAGCACGCTCTAGATCCGGTCTATGCGGAACGCTGCGGGGTGGATTTGGACAGCCTGCTGATTTCACAACCGGACACGGGTGAACAGGCGCTTGAGATCACAGAGACCCTGGTGCGGTCGGGGGCTGTGGAGATCATTGTGATCGATTCGGTGGCGGCTTTAGTACCCCGCGCTGAAATCGAAGGCGACATGGGTGATTCACCGATGGGCATGCAGGCCCGTCTGATGTCGCAGGCTTTGCGAAAGCTGTCTGGTGTGATCAAGCAGACTAATACCGCTGTCATATTTACAAACCAGTTGCGCCAGAAAATCGGGGTGGTTTTTGGTAATCCAGAGACAACAACCGGTGGAATGGCTTTGAAATTTTATGCATCTGTACGGCTGGATGTGCGCCGGATCCAATCGATCAAGCTGGGTGCTGAGATCATCGGCAGTCGGACTCGAGTGCGGGTAGTGAAGAATAAAGTTGCTGCGCCGTTCCGCACGGCTGAATTCGATATTATGTATAATGAGGGAATCTCCCGTTATGGCGACCTGTTAGACTTGGCTACCGGGTTAGAAATTGTGACCAAGCGCGGCTCATTTTATTCTTATGGTGATATCCGATTGGGTCAAGGTCGTGAGAATTCCAAAGATTTCCTCAAACTGAATCCTGACCTGGCGGATGAGATCGAATTTGCGGTGCGCCAACAGGCGATGGAAGGACAGGTCCCACTGGTTTCTGGCGGAGATGACAATGAAGGCGGGTCGGAGGATGGTGAGGATTAGCAATCACTTGCTGAATGGCGCTGTGCTCTGGGCGGGTTTGGCGTTGGTTCTTTTTACTCTTGTGGCTTGTTCCAGCGAGGGGGAGATTCTCGCAATGACCTTGCCAGCGCCAACAGTTTCGGCTGCGCTTTTCAGTCCAAAGGCTGGGACGTCGGTCAGCCAGACCGCGGTCTCGACACCCATCCAAAACCCGACTAGAACAAGCGAAAATATCCCGGTAAAACCCAGTCCGACACCGGATTGCAGCGATGGGTTAGAATTTGTCTCCGATTTGACCGTCCCGGATGGCACGATGATCGCGCGTGGAGCGGCAGTGGATAAGCGCTGGCAGGTTAAAAATATTGGCACTTGCAACTGGGATGAGCGCTATAAGCTGGTTTTGGTTCAGGGGCCAGAGTTAGGTTTGCCGGTCGAGCAGGCTTTATTTCCAGCTCGAGCCGGTAAGGAAGGGTTGATCCGCATGCTCTTGATCGCGCCAATCGGTCCGGGGGTTTACACCAGCGCCTGGCAGGCGTTTAATCCAAAGGGGGAACCGTTTGGAGATGTCATTTATATTAAGTTTCAAGTGAATTGATTCTTGTGGAATACATTGAAAGAGATGCCCGGCAAAGGCATGCGGGCATCTCTTTCAAGTTGCTAGGCAGGCAGCATGCAGGTTGTCTGACCAGCATGTTGGAAAACGCAAAATTATTGGCTCTCGATGATTTCGTCTTCGGATTTATCGATTTCAATCAACTGCCCGGTGACGCAATAGATCGTCCGCTCGCAGATGTTGGTTACTCGATCAGCCATTCGCTCAAGGTTGTGGGCAGCCCAAAGCAAGTGGTTAGCCTGGTCTACTGTAGCAGGGTCATTCAAGATCACCTGCGCCAAGTCACGATAGACCATGTTATAGAGCGCATCAACCTGATCGTCCTCTGCGGGTATATTCCGCGCGGTTAGCACATCCATATTGACAAAGGCGGTGACGGCGCGATGGAGCATATCAATAACAATTTCACTCATTTTGGGAATATCGATCAACGGCTTTACATGTGGTTCGTTTCCAATCATCAGGCATATTTTGGCGATTCCCTTGGCGTAGTCTCCCATTCGCTCCAGTTCACCTACCACCTCGAGAATGGATGCGACGACGCGTAAATCGCCAGCCATAATTGGTTGCTGAGTGGCTATGGTGATGATGGTCTCATTTTCAAGCTCAAAACGGCGGGCATTAATCCGCTGATCGAAGTCATATACAGTTTGGGCTTGGTTCAAATCATGCCGCTTCAAAGCGTCCACCGCATCCACTGTGGCGCTTTCGACCATGCTGTCCATAACCAGGATTTCTTCCAGCAGGTGGCAAATCTTGCGGTCTAAAATATCTCTTGGCATAATCTCTGATCCTCATTACCCATGTTGGGTTCCGGTATTAAGCGAAAAGTAGTCATCGAAAGATATTGAATATATTAATCCAGACCTGCACGACGTATGCCAGATCTCCAGGAATCATGTTTGACGAGCCTAACCAAAACGTCCAGTGACATAATCTTCCGTCTGATTATTCGTGGGATTTGTAAAGATAGTAACAGTGGCATCAAATTCGACCAATGTGCCCGTCCGAGTTGCCGGGTTATCAATCATCATGAATGCTGTATAATCCGAGACACGTGCAGCCTGCTGCATGTTATGAGTGACGATTACAATCGTATAGTATTCTTTAAGATTTTGCATCAGTTCTTCAATGCGCAAGGTTGCAACTGGATCGAGTGCTGAAGCCGGTTCATCCATCAATATGACCTCCGGTTGAACTGCGAGGGCGCGCGCAATACAAAGACGTTGTTGTTGACCACCGGAGAGCGCCATCCCGGATTGATTAAGTTTATCATGAACTTCTTCCCATAATGCAGCCTGTCTCAGACTGTGTTCAATTAGACTATCCAAATCCGCTTTTCGATTGATCCCATACAGGCGGGGTCCATAGGCTACATTCTCATAAATACTTTTTGGGAACGGGTTGGGTCGTTGGAATACCATTCCAACTCGGCGACGGACATCCACCACATCTACGCCAGGGGCATAAATATTATCTTGATCCAGTGTGATGGATCCTTCTATGTGGGCATTGGGGACCAAATCGTTCATTCGATTGAATGAACGTAATAAAGTAGATTTACCGCACCCCGACGGACCAATAATGGCTGTGATCTTGTTTTTTGGGATTGAGAGGGATATATCGCCGAGGGCTTTGAATTTTCCATAATGGAGGGTCAGATTTTGAACATCCATTTTGATTTCTTCATCGGCAGCAAGTCCGTGATTTGTTTCAGTTGCTGGAAGATTATTTTCTACTGGTGTGGAAATTCGAATATTCTGCATAGGTTTGCTTTCAAAAGACACAACTTCTGATTTTGGATCCATCCTTAATCATCCTTTCATCCGGGCAGCTTGCCAGCTTATCCACAGCCGGGCGAAGATATTTAAAAGAAGAATAATTGCCATTAAAATCAATGCTGCAGCCCAGGCTTGATTGATCCGTTCTGGATAAGGTTGTTGGGAGTACTTAAAAAGAGTAAGTGGGAGCGAATCGACTGGCTGTTCGATGATCCGATTAATGATTTCTGTTATCCCTTGCTTTCCCTGAATGCCGCTGCGAATAATCGAAGCCACCTCATAACGTTCATTTCCAAGCGCGGTGAACAATAGTGGAGCAGTTTCACCGGAGGCGCGTGCCAGGCCAAGCAAAATACCCGTAATGATCCCATGTAGCGCCGCTGGGAGAATTACACTGATGTGAGTTCTCCAATCTGGAGCACCCAATGCGAGTGACCCTTCACGCATCGTGCGAGGAACCAACTTAATCATCTCCTCAGTTGTCCGAATAATGATCGGGAACATGATAATAGCCAGCGCTATGCCGCCTGCCAATGCGGAGTAATGGCCTTGTGTTTTAACTACCAGTGCATAGACAAACAAGCCCGTGATGATTGTTGGAATCCCCGAAAGTACGTCTGTCCCAAAACGAATCGCAGTCCCGAGCATCGTATGGGCATGATTCGCGGCGTAGATGGCTGCTAAGATCCCTGGAGGAATGGCAAAAATGCTGGCGATGATGGTCAGAATGATTGTGCCTTCAATTGCATTCAACACGCCGCCGCCATCCATCCCCAAAGGCCTGGGAAGCTGGGTGAAAAATGAGAAAGTCAAGTATTGAGAACCTTTAATAAATACATATACAACAATCCATATAAGGGGAATAAGCGCCAGGATCGTCAATATACCTGTTAATCCCAACATAATGACATTGGATATTTTACGGCGTTTGTAGGTCGTCTCAAGGTGGATTTTCGGAAGAGTGTTCGATAGGGTCGCGATTTTGGTCATGCGCGCGCCTCCGATGGGGTTTTACGAGTCATCCTCCAGACCAATGCTCTTGCCAGAAGGTTGATAATCAATGAAAGCACAAAGAGGACAACCGCGACATACAATAAGGCTGAAGTATGGATTGCATTAAATGCCTCGGCGAATTCATTCGCGATTACGCTTGACATGGTATAGCCAGGGCGGAGCAAAGAGTAAGAGCCTGCGATGCTGTTCCCAATCACCATAGTCACAGCCATGGTCTCACCCAGAGCGCGCCCCAAACCCAGGATAACGGCACCCAGGATTCCGGAAAGACCATAGGGGAGCAGCACCTGCCAGATCATTTCCCATTGGGTAGCGCCCAGAGCAAGCGCGGCTTCTCGTTGTGAATTTGGGATAGCCTGGAATACATCCCTAGTGACAGCTGCAATCGTTGGAGTGACCATGATGGTCAGGATTAATGCAGCAGCCAAACGGCTGGATCCGCTTTGGGGGATGGGTCCGGCGAATAACACAGCGAGGATGGGCAGCTTTCCTATTGTTTCACCAAAGAAATTCCCGATGGGGACAACCACCTGGGGAAGAAACATGTATATCCCCCATAGACCATAGATGACGCTGGGGATAGCCGCTAAGAGTTCTATCATCCAGCCGATGGGCTGGCGCAACCAGGCAGGGCTTAACTCTGCCAGGAAGATGGCGATACCTATACTAATGGGAATGGCGAAGACTAATGCCATGATTGAGGTGGAGATTGTGCCGTAAATAAACGGCCAGGCCTGATAGTCCTCGGCGATCGGATTCCAACTGGCATCATTCGTAGGTAAGAAGAAGAGAATACCTTCCGCTGCTCTGGCTTCGGAGGAACCATGCCAAATCGTCAAGCCTATTGCAACCATCAAAACCACGACCAAGATCGCAACAATAATCAGGATGACATTCCAAGGAACATCACCATAGTGAAAATAACGGCGCAGCTTATAGGCGAGGCTGGATTTGTCTTGTGAGAGTTCTTTTACATGGGTGTTTTGCATCAGCTTCTCTTTACATGGATCAAACCCTAAGGGGGCGCTACCTGATTTTGAAGATATGCTCCCTCAGGGTTTGAATAGTAAACATATGGTGAGGCTACTTGGTGATAACTGGTTGGCCGTTGCAGGTCATTTCACCGAACTTGGCCAGAATTATCTGAAGTGCTGCATCGGGCAGAACTGAGTAACCCAAATCTCCAGCACGCTTTGCAGCAGATGGATCTGTCAGCGCCCAACTCAGGTATTCAAGTAGTTTCCCGGCTTTTACGCAGTCTTCCATTGTGCTCATGTGTAAGATGATGTAAGTGTAGCCGGAGATCGGCCAACTGCCCTCGCCTGCACCATTTACGATATCGGTGGTGAGTTTATCGGAGAAGGAGTCGGAGAAATCGTTCATCGCGGATGCCAGACTGTCGGCATTGGCAGCAACAGTTTTTCCGGATGCATTCACCATTTGAGCAAATTTGATGTTGTTGGAAACTGCGTAGGATAACTCAACGTAACCGATGGCGTTGGGAGTATTCAAGACGCCTACAGCAACACCCTGATTGCCTTTGCCACCGATACCATTACCAGCTTTGTCAACCGGCCATTCGATTGCAGAGCCTGCCCCAGGGCCAGCTTTCCAGTCTGCGTTGGCGGCAGCCAGGAATTTGGTGAAGATTTCTGTTGTGCCAGATCCATCAGAGCGGTGTACAGCTGTAATGGATTTATCGGGGAGCTGGGCAGCGATTTCAGGATTTAGAGCTGTGATCGACGGATCGTTCCATTTACTGATCGCGCCGCTGTAAATTCCTGCCAAAATATTCCCGTCGAGGGTGACGGTCATGGTGACGCCTTCGATATTATAAATCGGGACTACTGCGCCTGCAAGCATCGGGAACATCTGCAGATCGCCGCCGGCTTGATATTCCTCATCTTTGAGGAGCGAATCGGAACCAGCATAATCCACAGTTCGGTCGATGATGGCTTTCTTACCGCCGCCAGACCCAATGCCCTGATAATTGAGCACAACGGAAGGATCAACATACTGATAGGCGAAGTTCCATTCGGTGTAGACCGGGAGGGGGAATGTAGCGCCAGCGCCGTTGAGGGTGATCGATCCGGCTGGAAGCTCAGTAGGTTTGGCTTCTGGGGTAGCTGTAATGATCTGGGTCACGGTTTCAGGTGTGCCGGCGACGATCTGAGTCACAACTACTTCGACGGTTTTGACCACTTCAACTTTTTCGGGTGTGACTGCAGCGGGCGCGCAGGCAGAAGCGAATAATGCAACAAGTAGAAGGGCTGATAAGATATGAAAAACTTTACGAGACATACAATTTTCTCCTCAATATTGTGTAGGTTTGATCTATCTATCAGAAGGAGTATATCCCTTTGAATTTAACAAATGAGCAAGGCTGGTTTAATAATGTGTCAACGGAATGTAAATAATTGTTAATCTTGGCCCAACTTCCAACTTTTCAGCCGCGGCTGTAAGCGTGCCGGAATAGATGACGTCATGACCGGGATTTGCGATCAGATTGATTCCCGAAACCACAAGATCGAATTTGTGGGGGAAAATGCCCAGCAAAGGTAATGCAACACAATCGGAGGCGCGCCGTCGCTGGATCGCGCGATTGTGCCATCTGCTAGCATAACTTCGCGGATACGCAAAGGGCGATCAATCGTCTTGACGTGACCATCACCAGACCAGTTGCGGTCCGATGCCAGGAAATCGACATCAGCGAATTTCAGGAAGCGAAAGCAGGTGAATGTCTTCTCAGTCCGACTGGATGCGCAATTCACCAGTCTTGGTAACTCTCTAGAAGAGATCATGGTGGAAGTGCTGCGTTCACAGGCAATGGAAAAGTTTAAGCTGAAGAAATATCAAGCTCAATTACTGGGGTTTATTCACCGGGAATCGATTGAACTGACCAGCTCCGAAGGCGAAAGCGCCATGCAACCCGAAACGAATATTAGCGACGAGAATTAGTTTCGGCGCGGATGGGTTTGATTGCTCTTGGTTTATTCAGGAGCGAGTGGGATTGAAAAGAAGAATGTACTTCCCTCGCCTTCGCGACTTTCAGCCCATATAGTCCCTCCGTGGGCTTCGACCAGATGGCGAGAGATAGCCAGCCCCAGTCCAGTTCCGCCGCCGGAACGGGCGCGATCGGTCTTATAGAAACGCTCGAAAATGCGGCTGATATCTCCGACGGGGATGCCGACGCCGTAATCCTGCACCGAAAACAAGATATTCTTCTTGTGAAGTTGGGCGGATAGCACGATTTTTCCGCCTGAGGGGGTGAATTTGATTGCATTATGCAGCAAATTGATCAGTACCTGCACCAACCGCACCGGGTCCGCCATGATTTGTGACAACTCTGCTGAGCAGTCTACTTCAATGGTCACAAAGGCGCGCTCTGCCTGCGTAGAGAGCCGATCTACTGCTTGATCGATCAACTGGCATGGTGAGATAGGAACTTGTTTTATTGGCACCCGACCAGACTCAATCCGGGAAAGCTCAAGCAATTCTTCGACCATCTGTGTGAGGGCGTCGACTTGGGTTTGCATCCGGTTGAGGAATTTTAAAGCCGCAGGAGGATCATCCAGACCGGTTTCAACCAGGGTCTCAGCCAGCACTTTAATTGCAGCCAGCGGTGTGCGCAGTTCGTGTGAAATATTGCTGATGAAATCCTGACGGACGGTTTCAAGGCGGCGGATGCGGGTCAGGTTCTGGAAAAGCAGCAAGGTATTTTCGGGTTGAGCAGCACCAAGCGGTGTGGCAGTGACTTGAAGATACAGGCGATGTGAGCCGATTTCAAGATAGGCGGAATGTGATTCGCCCGTTTCCCGACATTTTTGCAGTGTCTCTTCGACCTGGTGATGGCGTGCCACCTCGAACAGCGACTTTCCAGATGCCTGATGTGACGCTGTATCAAACATCTGCTGGGCAGCCGGGTTAATAAGCTGAATGCGGTTGAGAGAATCGATGATAATTACCCCGTCGGACATCACGCTCAATACCGCAGCAATGCGGCTGCGTTCAGCTTTCAGGTCATCAATCTCTACACTAAGTTGGGAGGCCATCTCGTTGAAGGTTTGGGTGAGTTGACCAATTTCATCCCTTGTGGATGGGATCAAACGGCTATCCAGTTTTCCGGCGGCCATCTGGTTTGCGGCTAAGATCAGGTCGCGTAATGGACGAGTGGTTCGATTTGAAATCCAGACTGCAAGCAAGCCAGCCAGGATCACAGCCACCAGGCTTGCCCCAATCAGTGCGCTTTGGAGGCGGGCTATTTTTTGGTGCACTGTTTGTAAAGAAAGAGCAACTCTACTATATCCAATGATTTCGTTGTTGGATTTAATCGGGACGGCGACATAGAACATATCATAGCCCAATGTGTTGCTAAAGCGAATGGCGTTGCCGTTTCCAGTTAGCTTTGCCTGAATCACCTCTGGACGGCTGATATGATTTTCCATCATATTGTGGTCATTCAAGGTCTCTGCAACTACAATCCCTTGGGCATCAATGATTGTAATACGCGATCGGATGCTGACGCCAACCTCTCGCATAAGAGTATCGATTTGTTCCGGAGCGGTGTCAGATATCAGAAATGGCTTAACAAGCTCTGCAATGATTTGAGCTTCGCTTGTTAAGTGTGAATCCAGGTCTGCGATAGAAGTACGCTCTACGAAATCTACAAGATACAATGTAAGGCTGAACATGACCACCAGGACTAGCAGTATGTAGAAGAGTGCGATGCGAGCTCGGATGGTGTAGAACATCTCAGCCTTCGAAACGATAGCCAGTACCGCGAACGGTGACGATGCGAGTCGGGTTGGATGGTTCTTGCTCGATTTTTTCACGCAGCCAGCGAATGTGTACATCGACAGTTCGGCTGCCGCCAGTGAAATCCCAACCCCAGACACGTGTTCCAGGATCAGGTCGCGGGTCAAGACCTGGCCGCGATGGCGCGCCAGAAACAGGAGCAAATCAAACTCCTTTGGTTTTAAGGAAAGCAATTTTTCTTCCAGCAGAATTTCGCGCCGGGAGAGATCGAGAGTGAGGTTCCCGAACTTGATGATTTCGCGCGGTAGAATGTCTCCGCTTTCCATTTCTGCACGGATCAGACGGACGCGGCGAAGCTGGGCTTTCACGCGCGCCAGCAACTCGCGAATGCTGAAAGGTTTGGTCATGTAATCGTCAGCACCCATCTCCAGCCCGATCACTCGGTCGATCTCTTCATCACGAGCGGTGAGCATAATGATGGGAGGATTCATCTCCTGACGCAGAATGCGGCAAACCTCGAAACCATCCAACTTGGGGAGCATGATATCCAGGATAATAAGATCGGGGTGCGTCTGGCGTGCATTTAGTACTGCGCTTTCACCATCCGCAGCGGACGCAACTTTATACCCCTGACGGTTCAGGTTATAAACCAGTGTTTCCCGAAGGGCGGGTTCGTCCTCGACAACCAGAATTTTATCTGCCATGATTACCTCATCCAAATCGACCTTCGACATAATCCTTGGTGCGCTTATCTTGCGGGATAGTGAAGAGCGTATTCTTTGCCCCGCATTCTATCAGTTCGCCCTGTAAAAAGAAAGCGGCATGATCAGACATTCGTGCGGCTTGCTGGATCGAATGTGGGACCAGAAGGATGGTGTAGCGCGTCTTCAATTCAAGCAAGGTAGCTTCTACTTTGGAGGTGGAAATGGGGTCCAAACCGGAAGTTGGCTCGTCCAACAGGATCACCTCTGGCTCCAGAGCCAGGCTGCGCGCCAGACATAATCGCTGTTGTTGACCACCGGAGAGGGCTGTTGCAGGGTTGTCCAATCGGTCTTTCACTTCATCCCAGAGAGCAGCCTGATGCAAGCTACGCTCAACGGCAGAATCCAGCACCAGTTTTCTTCGCTCACCAGCCAACTCAAGTGAATATGTCAAGTTGCTGCGAATCGTTAGAGGCAGGACTATTGGGCGGGCGAATACCATACCCACTCGACGACGCAATTTAATCACATCCACCGCACGGTCGAGTACATTCATGTAATTTCCATTATGATCTGCCAGAAGGACTTTGCCTGAAACATTGGCAACATCAGCCAGATCATTCAAGCGGTTGATCACTCGCAATAAGGTGGACTTTCCGCCTCCGGATGGTCCAAATAGGACTGTTATCGCATTGGCAGTGATATTCAGGTTAATATCACGCAGAGATTCGTTTCCATCGGAATAACTTAAGGAAAAATTTTCAAAAATGATCTTATTCAAAGAAATCACCATTGACGACGGGAGCGTGCCCGCGAGCGTATAATGGTAGCGGTGAGATTCATTCCTAATACCAGGATCAATAACACCAGCGCGGTGCCATATTGGATGCTTTCGGGCATTCCGGGTACCTGGGTTGAGATCACATACAAATGATATGGAAGCGCCATGGTCTGGTCAAGCGGTGAGCTGGGCAGGCGGGGTAGGTAGAAAGCGGCAGCGGTGAACAGGATTGGGGCTGTCTCTCCGGCTGCACGCTCCAAACCGAGAATCATGCCGGTCAAAATGCCTGGCAAAGCCTGGGGGGCTACTATTCGGCGGATGGTTTGCCAGCGTGTAGCGCCGAGAGAGATGCTCACCACCCGGAAGGCTTGCGGGACAGAGCGAAGTGCTTCCTCGGTTGTGCTAATGATAACTGGGATATTCATAATTGCCAGGGTGAGTGAGCCAGCCAGAATGCTGGTGCCGAACCTCATTGAGATCACAAAGATGCCCAAGCCGAACAGTCCATAAACGACCGATGGAATACCAGCCAGGGTGATGATTGCGACCCGGATGGTTTGAGTCAGGCGATTGCTAGGCGCATATTCCGAGAGATAGATAGCTGCGCCGATTCCCATAGGAACAGAGAAGATGGCTGTGCCGATTATCAGATAAATCGTACCTACGATTGCGGGCCAAATGCCGCCGGATTTCATGCCATTGAATGGAAAGCCAAAAATGAAATCCATAGAGATGTTCTGAAGACCACGCAACAGGACGACCCCAACGATCAGAAAGATGGGCAGAATGGTAAGGAACGCGATTAACGAGACGAACCCAAAACCAAGCCGTTGAGACCGATTGCGAGCGGTCGAACTACTGGATTGAGAAGGATCGTGAGTAGTAAATGGCGATTTCAAAGATGCTCCAAAGAGTCAGGACAAGATTCGTTCGGCGCGTTTGCGTCGGTGGAATATCACCGAAGCAGCGGTCAAGTTGACAATCAATGTGATGACAAACAGAGTGATGCCTACCAGGAATAAGACATGATAATGCACGCTACCTGTGGCCACTTCTCCCATCTCGGCGGCAATGGTTGCAGTCATCGTTCGAACTGGAGAGAGCAGATCAGCCAGACCGCGTGGAATTATCGGGGCGTTGCCGGTGACCATCAAGACCGCCATGGTCTCTCCGACCGTACGTCCGATTCCGAGCATGCAGGCAGTTAATACGCCAGAACGAGCTGCCGGCAGGGTGACAAACCATATGGTCTGCCATTCTGTCACTCCAAGGGCGATCGACGCATCTCGGTAGGATTTGGGGACAGAGTAGAGCGCATCTTCGGAAACCGAGACGATAGTCGGGAGTGACGTGGCTGCCAGCAGCAGCGATCCGGCCAGTGCTGTCAGCCCGGTAGGCAAGTCAAGCAGCCGGCGAAGATAAGGCGCCAGGATCAGAATTCCGAAGAAACCCAACACGACGGATGGGATTCCGGCTAGGACTTCGACTAACGGCTTAAGGATCTCGCGAGCCCATAATGGTGCGATCTCGGCAATATAAATTGCGGTACAAATCCCGACCGGGACAGCAATAACGGTCGCACCTAGCGTGACGAGAAGTGATCCGCCCAACAGGGGCAACAAGCTGTAGTAGCTCTCAATCGGGTACCAGCGGTCGCTGAAGAGATTACTCAAAGAAACCTCTCGAAGGGCTGGCAGCCCTTCGATTAGCAGGTAAAAGAAGATCATCCCGACAAACAGGATAGCGGAATAACCCGAAATTCGGATTGCCTGAGTAATGATGATTTCTTTCCAATCGCGACCGCTATCCATGCGATGCTCCTTGGACTGGTTCTTTCCGAGACGGTTTGTCCAGATAGCTGGTTGGGCAGTTGACCTCAATCCTCTGCGTTGATCGGAACAAAGCCCAGGTCAAGCACGATCTTCTGGGCTTCCTGTGAAAGGATCCAGGTCAGATAAACTTGGATCGAACCGGTTGGCTCGCCGGCGGTGTACATGTAAAGATCGCGCGCGATCGGGTAGCTGCCATTATTAACGGTTTCAGAAGACGGTAAGACAAATGGCGATGTCGAATTTGGGGCAACTGCAATCATCTTGACCTCAGCGGTAATATAACCAAGACCGTCATACCCGATCGTGTTCGGATTGTCACTGACCTCCTCTGTGATACCCTGCGACGAGGGGAGGAGTAGTGTATTTTGGGCGAAAAGAGTCGCATTTTCTTTTTGCCCCTGACGAAGCACCTGTTCCAGGAAATAAATATGCGTGCCGGAATTGGTCTCACGCGAAAGTCGCACAATCACCCGATCTTCACCGCCAACTTCCTTCCAGTTGTTGATTTGTCCGCTGTAAATATCAGAGATCTGCTGAATGGTTAACCTGTCGACAGGGTTGCCTGGGTTGA
This sequence comes from uncultured Chloroflexia bacterium, assembly GCA_963788145.1. Classification (GTDB taxonomy): domain Bacteria; phylum Chloroflexota; class Anaerolineae; order Anaerolineales; family UBA4823; genus UTCFX2. The sequence goes on from CAWBFQ010000003.1 coordinate 483,258, forward strand.
CGATCACTGCGATCGCATCTCGAGCGACGATGAATTCGAAAGGTTGAACCCCATTCTGAAATCGAGGATTGAACTTCTTCGGATTTCATCTCTCGCGAAGCATTGGCTATATCGACCGTGTTATTAATCAAGGCTGCGATGCCAGTGCCGCTGCCTCCACCGGTGACAGAAATGCGGATTTCCGGATGTATGGACTGGTATGCCTCTGCCCAAGCCAGAGCCAGGTTCACCATGGTGTCCGAACCTTTGTTTTCGATTGAGGTCCGGTTTACAATGGCTGTTGGCTGGTCTTCCTGCAGGATGGAAGGAGGGTAGCATCCAGAAAGGAGCCACGTAAAACCAAAGAGCAAGAGCCAATGTGAAAGGGTCATTTGGCTGATTATAGCGTTAATGAAAAACTAGGACAAGACTGACTATGGCTCAGTTGAGGAATAGTGTAAAATCAATTCATGGATGTTACGGAACCCATTATCCGGGTGCGAGGACTTGATTTTTACTATGGGTCTTCGCTGGCATTGAGCAAGATCGATATGGACATTTTGCCCAACCGGGTGACTGCTCTGATTGGTCCATCCGGGTGTGGGAAATCCACTTTCTTGCGCTGTTTAAATCGAATGAACGATAGGATCGCGCTCACGCGTGTGATCGGGGAAATTCTGTTTGACGGCGATAATATATATCTTGAGGATTATGATTTAACCGATTTGCGGAGGGCGTGTGGGGATGGTGTTCCAGAAACCAAACCCCTTTCCGAAATCTGTGCAGGAGAATGTCACGTTCGGTCCACGGATGTTAAAACTGGCTCATGGATCAGCAGATTTGGAAGAAGTGATGCAGCGCAGTCTGGAACAAGTGGGATTATGGGAAGAATTGAAAGATCATTTGAACGAGGAAGCATTGAGCCTATCATTGGGGCAACAGCAACGCTTATGCTTAGCGAGAGTATTGGCTGTACAGCCTGAAGTGATCTTGATGGACGAGCCAGCATCTGCTTTGGACCCGATCGCGACAGCACACCTGGAGGAGCTAATTTTTCAATTAAAAGATCGCTATACGATTGTGATCGTCACCCATAACATGCAGCAGGCAGCGCGAATATCTGATTTCACTGGTTTTTTCTGGTTGGGAGAATTGATCGAATTTAAACCGACCAGCAGATTATTTATAAATCCAGAAAAAGAGCTGACCGAGACGTATATCACCGGTAGAATGGGTTAAGGTTTTTTCGATGTCACATAAAATGTTCAGCTAATTCGCGATCACTTGGTTCGACTATGATGGTTCCATCAGGCAGCACAATGGTCGGCACGCTGCGCATGCCATGGTTGGTTTGCAGAACAAATTGTTCGCCGATTTGATCTTTGTCAATATTGATCATTTGATAAGGGATGTTCTTTTGGTCGAAAAACTTGCGTGCCCGACGGCAATCCCAGCACCATTCGGTTCCATAAACGATGATCATCTCTTCAGTCATATTGGTTCCGCCTCGTTCTCGGTTTGGTGTATTCTGGATTATAGCCGGTTATTTGGCGAAGAAGCAACTGAATTATCTTGCAAAAGTGCTGGTAAGTGTTTACTAAAGAATTCTGCTCGATTGGACCAACGAGCGGCGAATCCTATGGTAAACTGCGAAGATGTGTGCGCGAGTTATGGTCAGGTCAGCTGGGATACCAGGAGAAGGGATGGAATTGAATAGATTTTCGAAATACGCATGGGGGGTTTTGGCGTTCAATATCGGGGTAATCTTATGGGGCGCGTACGTACGGGCCACTGGGTCGGGGGCTGGCTGTGGCAGTCATTGGCCGCTCTGTAACGGAGTAGTGATCCCAATCGAGCCGCAAATCGAGACAGTCATCGAATTCATCCACCGCTTGACCAGCGGGACGGCGTTGTTGTTGGTGGTTGGGATGTTTATCTGGGCGATGCGAGTTTATCCAAAAGAACACGCCGTGCGAACTGCTGCGAACTTTTCGCTTTTCTTTATTATTACTGAGGCGCTGGTAGGCGCGGGACTGGTCTTGTTCCAGTGGGTGGCGCTGAATGATTCGATTGAGAGAGTGATCTCGATGGCGGTTCATTTAGTGAACACCTTTTTATTGCTGGCGGCGCTGACGCTGACTGCCTGGTGGGGTTCGGGAGGTCGCCCGGCGCGTATCGCGAACAGAGGTTGGCAGATATGGGCGTTTGGGCTTGCTTACCTCGCCTTGATGATGCTTGGTGTGACCGGCGCAATCACAGCTCTGGGCGATACGCTTTTCCCGGCCGGCTCACTGCAAGAGGGGGTGATCCAGGATTTTTCGGCTACCTCCCATTTCTTGATTCGGTTGCGCATCTGGCATCCGTTGATTGCGATCATGAGCGGAACCTATATATTAGTATTGGCAGGTTTGACGGCCATGTACCATGCAGAGTCCTGGGTAAAACGTTTTACGATGATTCTAATCGGATTGTTTCTTATTCAAATCATCGCCGGGTTGGTTAACTTAGTTTTGCTTGCCCCAATCACCATGCAGATCACCCATTTACTGTTGGCAGATATGGTCTGGATTGCACTGGTGTTGTTTGGAGCGGCTCATTTTGCGGATTATGAGAGTGAGTGAATCTCGAAAGGCGCACAGAAAGCACACGAAGGACGCGAAAGGTAGGCAGAATGGAGTCAGAGATGGATCCGCTGAGAAATGCGTTGGAGGAATTGCGCCGCTCGATCCATTTTCATAATTACCGTTATCATGTAATGGATGATCCGCTGATCAGCGACTTCGATTATGATCAGATGTTGGTCAGGTTGCGGCAGATCGAAGGAGATCACCCGGAATGGATCACACCCGATTCGCCCAGCCAGCGTGTCGGGGCGCTAGCTGCCTCCAAGTTTGCCAAGGTTCGCCATCCGGCTCCGATTCTCAGCCTGGCGAATGCTTTTTCAGCGGATGATGTGCGAGCCTGGTTTGATCGGATTTCTAAATTGGATGAACGAGTACTGAATTGTGATTTTGTGGTTGAACCTAAGATCGATGGGCTTTCGGTCGTCCTGCATTACCGAGATGGTATTTTTGCCCAGGGCGCAACGCGAGGCGACGGCGAAGTGGGTGAAGATGTGACCGCAAACTTGCGCACAGTGAGGACAATCCCACTGCGGCTGCCAGCTGCGCCAGATGGCCCTACGCCGCCAGGTTACCTGGTCGTGCGCGGGGAGGTTTTTATAAATACCCGGGATTTCGAGAAATTAAACCAGAGGCTTGAACATGCAGGTGAAAAAACCTATTTGAACCCTCGCAACACTGCAGCCGGATCGTTGCGCCAATTGGATCCAAACCTGACTTCAACCCGCCCTTTAAACCTGCTCGCTTATACTATTGTTGCCAGCGATGGATCGCTTCCAGCCAATCAGTGGGAATTGCTTGATTACTTGCGTCGTTTGGGATTTCCGGTGATGCAAGCTGCCACACATCATCCGAACCTGGATGCTGCCATCCAGGATTGCGACCGCTGGGCAACTCGCCGTTTCGAGCTCCCCTTTGAAGTGGACGGGATGGTGATCAAAATCAACGACCTGGCGCTGGCTGATTCGCTTGGTTTTACCGGTAAAGACCCGCGCGGGGCAATTGCGTATAAATTTCCCGCGCAAGAAGTGACCACCCGGTTAATAAATATTGGTGTGAATGTTGGGCGAACCGGCGTATTGACGCCGTATGCCATGTTGGAGCCAGTGGATATCGGTGGTGTGATTGTCAAGCAGGCTACCCTTCATAACTTCGATTATATTTCGGAGAAAGATATTCGGATAGGCGATCGGGTGCGGGTAAAGCGGGCGGGCGAGGTGATCCCGTATGTGATTGGCCCGATCCAGGAACTGCGTACAGGAGCAGAGCAGGTCTACAAACCACCTCATATATGCCCGGTCTGCGGCGAGCCGGTGGAGAATCTGACCGGTGAGGTAGCGTGGTATTGTGTGAACGCCTCCTGCCCGGAGCAACTGATCCGCAACGTTGAACATTTTGTGTCGCGGGGCGCGATGGATATTGTCGGTCTGGGCATCCGGATTGTCGAGCAACTTGTAAAAGCTGGGTTGATTCGGGATGTAGCTGATCTGTATACCTTGCGTCGAGAAGATTTGTTGAAACTTGAGGGTTTTGCTGAAAAGAAAGCCGATAACTTATTGGACGCGATTGATGCTTCCCGGAGCCAAGGACTGGCGCGGCTGCTGAACGCGCTCGGTCTGCGCGGTGTGGGCGAAGTGACTGCTGCAGATTTGAGCCGCTATTTCGAGGATCTGGAACACCTTGGGCGCGCCAGCCTGGACGAGTTGCAGAACATCGAGGGAATTGGACCGAATATCGCTCAGGCGATTGTGGACTGGTTTTTACGGCCAGCCAATCGTAAAATTGTTGAAAAGCTGTACAAAGCGGGTGTTTGGCCGCGTGCAGATGCCCGCAGCAAAAAGGCAGCATCGTTGCCGCTGTCTGGGATGATCTTTGTGGCAACTGGCGCCCTACCCACGCTCTCGCGCGATGAAGTGAAAGCGTATATCCAGACGCGCGGCGGGAAGATGACAGATTCAATCAGCAAAAAGACCAGCTATCTGGTGGCAGGCGATTCCCCGGGCTCGAAATTGCAGAAAGCGCGAGAGTTGAACGTGCCTGTTTTGGACGAAGGCGGCTTGCGCCGGCTGGCCGGCGAGAGCGAATAAATATTGATTTGAGGAGTGTAAGCAGAATGTCGGTTATGGATAAGGAAGACAGTGTCAATCAACGTATCAGCGCGATGAATAAACGAGTGGCCGATCTGCAAAGTCTGGATCTCTATTTTTACAATCAGCCGATCTCTGAGATTTTGGGTGGGGCGAAAGTGCTGGTGAATGGTCGCGAGATGAGTATGTTTGCTTCTTACAGCTATCTTGGTCTGGTTGGGCATCCGCGCATAAACGCAGCTGCAAAAGCGGCGATTGACCGCTATGGAACAGGCACTCATGGGGTGCGGACGTTAGCGGGCAGCCTAAACATTCACTACGAGCTTGAAGAGACCATCGCGAATTTCAAAGGAGCTGAAGCCGCGATCACATATACCTCGGGTTATGCTACAAATCTTACCGTGATTGCGACTCTGCTTGGCCGGGGTGATTATGTGATTTCGGATAAACTCAATCACGCCAGCATTGTGGACGGTTGTATGATGTCGGGGGCGAAATTTCTGCGCTTTCGACACAATGATATGGTTGGATTGGAAGAACGTTTACGCCAGGTGCCGCAAGGTTCAGCAAAGCTTGTTGTGGCGGATGCGGTCTTCAGTATGGATGGCGACCTGATCAATTTTCCAAAGGTAGTTAAATTATGCCAGCAATATGGAGCCTGGCTGATGATCGATGAAGCCCATTCGGTTGGCATCCTGGGTAAGCCGGGCGCGGTAGTGGAGGAGCATTTCGACATGCCGGGTGTCGTGGATATTAAAATGGGTACGCTCAGTAAAACCATCCCATCAGTAGGTGGATATGTGGCTGGCTCGAAAGATCTGATCAATTATTTGCGCCACTCCAGCCGTGCTTATATCTTCTCAGCTGCTCTGCCTCCAGCCCAGGCTGCTGCTGCCAAGGCGGCTTTTGAGGTGATCCTGGACGAGCCGTGGCGAATTGAGAAAGTCAACCAAAACAGCCGCCAGTTCATCCAGGGGTTGCAGCAGCGCGGTTTTGACACGCTACAAACCTCTACTGCAATTGTGCCAGTGGTTTGTGGAGAGGATGATATTGCTTATCAGATGACACGAGAAGCTCAACACCATGAAGTGTTTGTGCTGCCTGTTGTATCGCCAGCAGTCCCACCAACCCTAGCGCGCGCCTGCGTGCTACTGTTACAGCCGCTCATGAGCCGGGTGAAATTGAACACGCGATGGATGTAATCGCAGATGCGGGGAAGAAGATTGGGCTTATCTGAATCAGTTCTGCGATTGAAGGTTGGGCGGGAGAAATCGCTGCAGCGTCGGCACCCGTGGGTCTTTTCGGGAGCAGTGGGGACAGTCTCAGGCGAACCTGAAACTGGTGAGACTGTTCGGATCATATCTCATGATGGGGCTTTTCTGTGTTGGGGCGCATATAGCCCTCATTCTCAGATCCGGGCGCGGGTTTGGTCGTGGGATGAAGAGGAGCGGATTGACGAACATTTCTTTGCCAGGCAGTTAAAAAAAGCGATCGAGTTGAGAAAGCGCTTCATCCAACCGGATGCATCCAACTCGGCTCGGCTGGTACACGGCGAGTCGGATGGTTTACCCGGTTTGGTTGTAGACCACTACGGAGAATGGGCGGTTGTGCAATTTTTGAGCAGCGGGCCAGAGCGCTGGAAAGAAGTGATCCTCCGAGATGCTGGTCGATCTGCAGCCATTCAAGGGAATATACGAGCGCTCGGATGTGGATGTGCGCCGGCTGGAGGGGTTGCAGGAACGCACTGGTCTGATCTGGGGAAAAGAACCCCCGGAGTGGATTTTAGTCGAAGAATATGGGCTTCAATATTGGGTGGATGTGCGCAGGGGACATAAGACCGGGTTTTACTTGGATCAGCGTGAGAGCAGGAGACGTTTGCGCCAAATGGCGCAAGGGTCGGACGTGCTGGATTGTTTCAGCTACAGTGGCGGTTTTGCAATCAACGCCTTGTTTGGAGACGCCTGCGCCGTTACTACTGTGGAGGCTTCAACGGAGGCACTGCGAATGGCACAGGCGAATATCGATTTGAACCATTTGGGATCGAAGAATTACACTGAGTTCCAGGGCGATGTCTTCCAGGCGCTGCGAACTTTCCGCGACCAGAGGCGTCAGTTCGACCTGATTGTGCTGGATCCTCCGAAATTTGCACCTACGGCAGCGTTTGCGGAAAAAGCGGCTCGCGGTTATAAGGATATCAATTTGCTGGCGCTCAAATTGCTGCGGCCTGGGGGCTTACTGTTCACCTTTTCATGCTCAGGTGGGATCGATATGGCTCTATTCCAGAAGATACTAGCCGGGGCAGCCCTGGATGCCGGTGTGCAGGCAGTAGTGGTGGAGCGGCTCCACCAGGCCCAGGATCACCCGGTGGGGCTTGCTTTTCCAGAAGGGGAATATTTGAAGGGGCTGGTGATCCAGGTGTAATCAAACTGCAGGAAAGGGAAAAGCCAGAGAAGTTACCCCTGGCTTTTACAGGTGGAGATGTCGGGAATCGAACCCGAGTCCGAAAGATTCGTCCCTCGAATGTCTACGAGCGTAGTCAGCGTTTTATTTTCGCCTGGCGGTATCTCACGCGACTGAGACAAACTGCCTGCTATCCGCTGAGACCCGAAAGCCCCTCTTTCGCACGCTTAGCGGAGTCTGCCGTGCGGCACATTGGCTTTATGACGTCCTATCCAACGATCGGCCAGTGAGCGCTGCTGGTGGACGTGATCCCTCTTTTGGGGATCAGCTACTCTGCTTTCGCTTATGCAGCGAGGGGCAGTGCAGCGTATTGAGTGCTGTTGGCACTTAAAGTTTTGCGCTGATTTCACGAGTTCGGCGCCTCTCGGCTCGCAATCCGGGGCCAGCCTCTCCCGTCGAGACCTATCATCCCCGAGAATTAAATCAATTATAATCGATTATTGCTCGATTGATGAGAAGATTTGGGAGACGGAACGTAGCTTTCCTAAAGTCACCAATTTGGGTAGGATATCACGGCTTTCACAAAGTAGCTTGACAGAATAAAGGATCTTCTTCGGTAAACTTGTTGTAACCAAACATCAAGAACCGGAGAAGACCCAAATGGATTATATCAATCTAGAACCCCAGCAAGATATCAATGAAAATGGATTGATATTTGATATCGGCAGTCTGTATGCATACTTTCAACAAGTGAGTGATACCCGCAAAGCCAAAGGGAAACGGTATCCGCTGGCAATGCTGTTGTTGCTGATGATGCTGGCTAAGCTGGGGGGTGAAGACAACGCCAGCGGTATCGCCGATTGGGTGGCAAATCGAGTTGAAGTGTTGCATGAACTGAAGGTAATACAACAGGAGAAAGTCCCGTGTCATATGACCTATAGACGGATATTGCAGGACACGATCGAACCAGACGAATTTGAAAAGGTAGCCCAAGATTTTCATAAAGGTCGCCTGGAAGAAAGCACAGAGATTGTATTCACCATTGACGGAAAAGCTCTCAAAGGGACAATTCCGGCTGGGGAAGTGCGAGGCTTGCACTTGTTGAGCATTTACGTACCCGATCAAGGCCTAGTATTGGCAGAAGTTGAGGTGGATCGTAAGGAAAACGAGATTGTGGCAGCTCCCAAAATTCTTAGACAGGTGAACTTGAGCGGAACAATCGTAATCGGAGATGCAATGCATGCCCAACGAGAAGCCTCGACACAGATTGCTGATGCCGGCGGAGATTTTATTTGGACCATCAAAGGCAATCAACCTCGTACTCACTGGGCAATTGAAAAGTTGTTCGTGCATGAAGTGTGCAATCTTCGCCAAGGTGCTCCACTATCGAAGCATTGCCAGATGTTCACACAGGTCAATAAAGGGCATGGGAGAATTGAAAAGCGCACTATCATGGTCAGTACTGAATTGAATGATTATCTGGATTGGCCTTACGTAGCCCAGGTTTTCCGCATCGAAAGAAACATCTGGCACGAAACATACAAGGGTAGAACCCGTCATGTCGTTTATGGTTTGACCAGCCTTTCACCTCAGGAAGCTTCTCCAGAGAGATTGCTCTTTTTAGTCCGTCATTACTGGGGTATCGAGAGCGGATTACACTATCGCAGAGACGTTACCCTGCATGAAGATGCTACCCGACTGATGGTTGCCAACTCCGGTCATAATATGGCTATCTTGAATAATCTCATCATCGGACTTTGTCTCCAGAATGGCTTCCATAATCTCGCCAAAGCTCGTCGCTTATTCGATGCCAAGCCCGCTCAGGCTCTCCAACTGATTTTATCTTCTGGAACTCCTTTCTTGTGAAAGCCGTGGGTAGGATATGCTGTCAGCTTGTTCCATAGCAGAAGCGTATGTTATACTCGATTGATATTCTTTTATGATGAAACTATTCTGAAGGTATGGGGTTTTTATGGGTAACAAGGGCAATCCTTGTTTTGCAAGAATTCCGCCCGGTGGCTGCCCGAAATCCCTGACGAAGGGTGACGTGCATGGTTGATGCCGACGATGAGGCCGTGCTGGAAAGCGCCATCGGGGGAAGCACAGAAGCGTTTGGCGTGCTGTATGAACGCTATGTGACTCGCATTTACAACTATATCTACTACCGGGTCGGCAATGCCAATGAGGCAGAGGATCTTACCGAGCGTGTGTTTCTGCGCGCCCTGCGTCATATCGAGAATTATACTCATCGTGGATTACCTTTCTCGGCCTGGCTATACCGAATTGCGCATAACCTGGTAGCGAACTGGCATCGTGATAACAGCCGCCGGAAAGATGTGCCACTGGATGATGGTTTGCTGATCTCACAGCACTTTAATTTCCCGGAGCAGGAACTGATGCGCAGCGAAGAGCAAGCAAGGCTACTGGATGTGATCCACAAGCTGCCAAATGATCGACAAGAGTTACTGATTTTGAAATTTGTGGATGACCTCTCGAACATTGAAATCGGTCGGGTGATGGGACGAACCGAAGGAGCTATCAAAAGTCTGTATCATCGCACGCTGTTGAGTATTCGAGATGAACTGATCAACCTTGCGATTTTACCGGACGACGATCTGGATTTTAGCGACAAACAGGACACGGAAACCATTGAACCAGGAGCAAGCAACCAAATTACGGATTGTGATTGACAGCGCCGGCGACATGCCGGAAGGCTGGGCCGCGGATTACGACATCCATATTATCCCCATCAATATTCATTTCGGAGAGACAACCTACCTGCAGGGTGTGGACCTGAGTAATCAGCAATTCTACCAAATGGCGAAAGTAAGCCGCGAATTCCCAAAGACATCCCAACCAACTCCGCAGCAATTTATCCAGATGTACCAACAAATAGCTAAACCCGGCGATAAGATTCTTTCTCTACATGTGACCGGCAAACTATCAGGCACTCTAGCTTCGGCGGAAATGGCTGCACGTGAACTGCAGGGTGAAATGCAGGTATTCCCGGTCGATTCGAAGAGCGGGTCTGCTGCGATGGGATATTTGGCTCGTGAAGCCCGTCTTATGGAACGAGGGGGAGCTAGTCTGGATCAAATCTTGAAACGTATGGACTGGATCGGTGATCAGACACAGATTATCCTGACGCTGGATACAATGGAATTTGCTCGCCGTAGCGGTAGGGTAAAGGCGCTGCAAGCCGCTCTGGCTTCGCTATTGAATGTCAAACCGGTAATTATCCTGCGTAATGGAGAATTGGTTCTTGGCGACCGGGTACGGACGCGCATGCGGGCGCTTGAATACGTGGTTGATATTCTGGAGAAGCGGGTTGGATCTCAAAAAGTGCGAGTGGCTGTGGTCCATGCGGAGGACAGCACTGCAGCTGCTATCCTCAAACAAATGGCGCAAGAACGATTAAATTGTGCGGAATTGATCGAAACCGAATTGTCGATCGGTGTGGCAGCTAACCTGGGACCAGGTACGGTGGGTATTGTGGCATACCCATTGGAGGAATTTTTATGATAGACCGAAGAGAGCGCAACTTGGCTCGTAAGGCTGATTTGAATCAATTGAAACGGACGCCTGAGGTAGAATCTTACTTGATGTCGACCTTCCGGCCAGTGGCGCCTAGATCGGATTTCGTGAGCGGGTTGAAGTCTCGTCTAACGGACCCAGCTACGATCCAGAAGCCACAGGTATCGAATGGGCAATTGATCTTATTGTTAATCGCGGCGATGGCCGGGACAGTGATCCTGGTGGCGGGGATGTTGCGTCTTGTGATCGAATTGATTGGGGCAGTCACCATCATGAGGCTTTATAGCCGGGAAACGCAGGGTAATAGCCGATCCGGGTTAGATTGAAGAAGAATCTGCGAGGCGGGTTATTGTTACGCGTCCAGTTGAAGCGGTGGTTCGAGAAGGGTTTGTTTGAGCCAGAGGGCTTCGGCGATCAGGTCGGCTGGGATCGGCAGGGTGTGGTCGGGTGACAGGCGCACCAGGAAATGGGCAGCGATTTCGGCGGTCTGCGGGGGAATTTCGGGCAGGCCAGCCAGCATTTTAAGCACGTCGTAAGCGTTATTTGAAGCGGTTTGGCGGCCGCGGCGGCGCAGGTATTCGGCGCAGACCAGCCCGGCTGCCCGCCGGGCGCACACCCGCGCCATGCCCTCATTGCCGCGCTGACGCGCGCTCTGGGCGGTTTCGATCTCGGTTTGGAATTGGGTTTGCCAGGATGCGTTCATCAGCGATATTGTAGCAAAGAACCGCCCAGCCCGCCACCCCCGCCCACCAGACCGGGTGGAGGGGATTGCCTTCGCGCCCTCGCTCTGCTGCACCCGGTCGCCCAGGCCATTATCGCTGAAAGCCACCTCCGCCTGGTTGTCATCGAGCAGGCTGCCGTTAGCGTCCCAGGTGTACGTGATGGAATCCACCGCCGTCAGCCGGTAGAGCGGGTGGGAGAAATGTGAGATCAAAGAGCGGTGACAGCTTGCCATGCCCCGATTTTATCAAGAACACCAGAAAAAGTGAAGCTCCGACCCACGCTGCTCGCTGGTTTGGAAAACTTTTTCATATGACTTCCTCGGATTGATTTACCTGGAGTCTACACCACATGACCTCAACGCTCAAGAGGGATGCTATCCAATTTTATGAATCAAATCAATGGTCATTTAGATCAAATGGGGGTTGCGTTGCTGGCGGAAAATCGCTAGGATCCAACCTGCGAAGTATTTTTATATTCCAAATAATCCCATCCGATTCTGAACTAACTCTTATCATGTCAGGATATGTTTTTGTGTGATATTTCGGATTGATTTTTAGGTACTCTTCAGTTTTCATAGCCACCGTGAATCCCAAACCAATCGGTTTTAATTTATGGTTATTGCATAATAACAATAAGTCTTTAAGTATTTGATGAAAATCCACTTCTATATAATCGCTCATTTTCTCTCCTTTTTGACTTTTCGTCATTTTGCGTGGCTCAGACTTTCCAGGTTTAAAGCAACCGCAGTCCGCAGGGCACGCCGCGCCCGCCACCCCCGCCCGCGTGGCGGGGATTGCCTTCGCGCCCTCGCTCTGCTGCACGCGGTCTCCAAGCCCGTTATAACCGAACGTCACCTCAGCCTGCCCATCGTCGACCGAGACCAGCCGGTTCGACAGATCGTATTCATAGCTCTTCGCCCCATCGTCCAGCAAATTCCCGTTGGCGTCCCAGGTGTAGGTGGCGGCAAAATTGCCGATGGAATCCGCCGCCGTCAGCCGGTAGAGCGGGTGGGAGAAATGTGAGATCAAAGAGCGGTAATAGCTTGCCATGCCCCGATTTTATCAAGAACACCGGAAAAAGTGGGGCTCCGACCCACGCTACTCGCTGGTTGACCTGGAAAATTGCAACTCATCATGTTTTCACGGGTACAAGCACATCAGGGATCTTCCCAAGGACATTTCTCAATACAAAATGTTTGTGGGCCAGTATATCCATGCTCTTCCCCCTGTTTCACAGCCCCACGAAACTCTGCAATCCCGACATCAGCATTCAAAGGTACTTTCCATTCCCATATGCATGAACCAGCGGGGTCAGCTTTCATCTCAGTTAAGTCAAGTGTAACCCATTTGTTCTTATTCACATTTTTATAACCAATAGCGCCGGTACAAACGTTCTCAGTAGATGTCTTTATGGCGAAGATGCCAATATCCCCCTTATTTATTGTCTTAGGCATTTTTGAGATAGTTACTTCTAGATCGCTTTTCTCAGCCGGAGTACGCGCAGGAGCGCTCAACGACCTACACGATATTTGCATCATAGCAATCATGAAGGTGGGAATACAAAGTACTAATAAATATTTTTTCATTGTATCTCCATTTACTATTGCCTAATTAGGAGACCCATATCGCGATATATCTTCGTCTATCCAGGTCGAAGTCCGTAGGGCCCGCCACCCCCGCCCACCAGACCGCGTGGCGGGGATTGCGTTCGCGCCCTCGCTCTGCTGAGCGCGGTCGCCCAGGCCATTGTACACAAAGGCACTTCCGCCTGCCCGTCATCGAGCAGGTGGGAGCGACTTACCCTACCGGCTTAAACAGTATAACGATATTTTCTCCTCAATCGATTTTAAAGCATTTTGAAGAACGCCTTGTCCTTTTATCATATTTTCTGGTGGTACTGACCATATAGAAAACACAGAAATATATTCATCATAATGGCCAACTGCTATGCAAAGTTTACTCTTTGTAATGGGATATCCGCCCTCGAAGTCTGCACAAGCAAGCCTAAATTGTTCTGCAAAATGGTCGGTGAAAGACATCCATTCGGGAGCTTCCCAAGAAGAAACCTTATTTGCATTTGGGAACCAAGGGTAAGCGAAACCTTTAGTGGCTGCCGTTTTATCTGCGAACCGGTAAATTGAGTGTATTGCTCTGGCATCAATACTATTAAATTGCTGGTATAGATTTTCTACCGCTGAGCTAGGAGCGGTTTCATACGGCCCTTAACACTGTTGTCTCTTGGGTCCATCCTTCCGGAAATGCTGATGCTTCTAAAAGCAAGTCACTTGTCAGAAAATTCCTTTTCGTGATGGGAATATTGGGTGATCGTGAAGTACAACTCATTATCACACATAAAAGCAATATACTCTGGAACAATAATCTCAAATACTTATGTTTATTCATCATTGAATTACTCATGGTTCGGTCAATTTTCCAGCAGGTTTTGGAAAACCCACTGCAAGTTGGGTATAAATCTCAGCAGTCCGTAGGGCGCGCCGGGCGCGCCACCCCCGCCCACCAGACCGCGTGGCGGGGATTGCCTGCGCAGCCTCGCTCTGCTGAGCGCGCCCGCCCAGGCCATTATCGCTGAAAGCCACCTCCGCCTGCTTGTCATCCAGCAGGTTGCCGTTGGCGTCCCAGGTGTAAGTGGCGGCAAAATTGCCGACGGAATCGACCGCCGCCAGCCGGTCGAGCGGGTGGGAGAAATGTGAGATCAAAGAGCGGTGACAGCTTACCATGCCCCGATTTTATCAAGAACACCGGAAAAAGTGGGGCTCCGACCCACGCTACTCACTACCCCTTAATTGACGAAGGTATTGTTAAAAAAGAAAAGGTTTCGTCCATTAAGGTTCCGGAAGGTTTATACGAACTTAAATGTACTGCCTTCATTGGCGATTGGCTCTTAAACTTGCCTTATATCATAGATACAACAAAAACTGCATAAATTCTTTATTTTCTTTGACAACAATTAAATGATCTGCGATGACCTTGTCTCGCTGAAGGATTTTTCGAAAATATGGTCTAATATCTACCGGCTGATTAATTTGATTAATCATCATTCCCTCTTTATCAGTACGAACTATCCGATCCTTACAAACAGTAAAAGTATCTGCATTTTTCCTCCTTAACATATCTAATAGTTGATCGGATAATACTGTAAGCAGCCATAAGCACGTGATCTATCTCATCCCTTTTGAAGGGTAAATCAGGGTTTGTAAAATAGGCCTCTAATGAATTCATTATCCTCACCTCCTTAATGCAGTCGTAGGGCGCGCCGCGCCCGCCACCCCCGCCCACCAGACCGCACGCCACCCCCAACCGCTCACTCTTCGCAGCCGACAAAGCAGCCAACTTCCACCTGTGGCAGGGCGCGGCGCAGGTCGGCGCTGCTCAGGATCACGGTGGTGTTGCGCACGCCCGAGCCGAGCGAAATCTCGTCCGGCGCGAAGACCGAATTGTCGGCCAGCATGCGCAGCGGGGCGGGCAGCCCGAACGGCCCGACCGCGCCGGTGGGATAGCCGGTTCGCTCCAGCACCTCCTCCGGCGTCGCCATCGTCATGCGGGTCACGCCCAGGTGGGCGCGCAGCCGCCCCCACGAAATCTGCTCCGGCCCGGCCGCCAGCACCAGCACAAACTGATCGTCCGCCAGCCGGAACAGGATGCTGCGGATCACCTGGCCGGGCTGCTGGCCGCGCTCCTCCGCCGCCTGCTCCAGCGAGCGCACCGGCCCGGGATGGCTGAACAGGCGGAAAGGGATGCCCCTGGCGCTCAGCTCGCGCGTCACCGGGGTTTCTGTGATGGGTGGGGTGGTCATTTCGGATATGCTTTCAGGTGTTCTTCAATTTCGGAGAAGATCTGACTCAAGCCGGGTTGGTCCGCAGGCATTAATTTATCCTGCCTGCCGATGTGCTTGTGATGTGGGTGAGTCACGATCTCTGGATGATGCGGGGCGTTATCATATCGAAAAACGCGTTCACCCTGTTGAATATAGGTATAAGCGTATTGGATTCGGACAGGATATCCCAATTCGGTACTGACGACTTCGTAGATATCAAGAAACGAGTCATCCCAAAAAACTACCCGGCAGCGGATTAATCCATTAAAGTCATCCGATGCCAGGTTGATGAACGGTTCATCGATGCGGGTTACTTTTCGATCCCGTCGTAAGCCGCGTAACAGGGCAGAAAAGTAATCATCGATGTTCACACCGAGCTATATTCCTTTTTCATAAACTGGCGTACGGGCAATGAGGTCAGGTACAGGTGGTAAATCCCGCTCCACATCATTAAATCGTCGTCATCGCCTAACTCGCCGTTTTGAAAGCGGCGATAGAACTCGATCGTGGAATATCCATATTTCTGCTCGTATTCCCGCAACCGTTGGCTTAATTCTTCAAAGGTCAACCGCTGGATTTTGCTTTTCATCCGATTTCTCACTTCGTCGCTATCTCTGATCGCCGTTTATCGGTCGTATTGCTTAATTATAGCCGAAATCACGCTCCCCGCATGCGATTGCTCTCAACCCGCCCCCGCTCCAATAGAAGCAAGACAGGCTGCTTCAACAAGACCTCCGAGTTCTCGCAGAACTCGGAGGTCTTGTTCTCTCACGCCGCCACGTAGGCCGCGATCAAGATGTAATGGCTCAACGCCCCCAAAATCACAAAGATGTGCCAGACCTCATGGAAGCCGAACACGCCGGGGATGAAGTTCGGTTTGCGCAGGACGTAGATCACCGCCCCGATGGTGAACCACACCCCGCCCAGCGCCAGCCAGATCGAGCGCGCCGGGCGGCATGTTCAGCAGCATCTGGCGCATCGCCAGCACCGACAGCCAGCCCATCAGCAGGTAGATCCCGGCGGTCAGCCAGCGTGGGGCGTTGATCCAGAACAGCTTGGCGGTGATCCCGCCGATCGCCATGCCCCAGATGATCGCCAGCATGCCCCAGCGCCAGAACCCTTCGAAGAAGTGCAGGCAGATCGGGGTGTACGTCCCGGCGATCAGCAGGTAGATCGCCGAGTGGTCGAGCTTGCGCAGCCAGACCAGGATTTCCGGGCGCGCGCGCAGCGTGTGATAAATCCCGCTGGCGGCGAACATCAGCACCAGGCTGAGGCCGTACACCAGCAGCGAAACCTGGCGAGACAGCTCGCCGCGCCCCAGGTAGAGCAGCGCCCCCAGCCCGGCCCCGGCTGCGACCGCCGCCCCCAGGTGGGTCAGCCCGTTGACCGGTTCACGGAATTTCTGCAGCAATTTCTTCATCACGCTCACAATCCAATCTTACGACATTCCATATAGAAGCGTTTCTCGTGCGCTTCGCCCATCGAGAAGGTCTTTTTAGGTAATGCGCCGTCCAGCAGCACAGTCTTGAACAGGTCGCTCTTTTTCATGCCAGGTAGAAGAAATCCCAGATTGCCCGCTTCGCTGGCCAATTTGCACGCCACGCATTTGCCATGCACGTAATCCACGCTCTCGGCCAGGCCGGTGACGACGGCTGAGTCAACGAAGGGCTGCAGGGTTCCAACGGCCAGGTTCGAGCTGGGCCGCAGGAACTCCAGCACAGAGAAGCGGCGCCCGCTGGTCACGCCGACAGCCTGCGCTTGACCCGCTTGTTCAATCCGGGCGATCAGCTCGTCGCAGTCTTTGGTCTCGTGCATGCGAATCTGATCGCCGTAGAACTCGGTTAAGGCGCTGAACGGATCGCTCTTGAACCCGAACAGCACCCGGTGGATCGGCTCGAACTGCAACCCGGCGTCGTGCACATTCTCGATTTCGACAAGCGCGTATCGGGCTGGGTGATCCATGTCGACTGTTGGCTTGAGTTCTTCCCACACGGCCTTGGCAGTGGCAAGTGAGTGATTGCCATCCCCCATTGCAAACAGTAATACCTCTTGATCGCGCGGCAGTCCATATTTTGTGGCAAAAGCCTGTGGATCAGCCAATTTCTCCAGTGCAGAGATCACATTCGCTTCCACCGTCAAATCCTCCAACCGGTAACCACGGAGGTGTCCGCTGCCCTGCATTAATTCGAAATCGTAGACTAATTCCATTTGATCTGGTTGGTCTCTGAAGGCAGTCAGTGGTTCTATAACGCTGGCATGAGGATCGTCAATCAACACCAGGATGTGAGGCAATTCCAAGGCAGCCTCACGGCGGATTTTCATACGCGGCGGCAGGCGGTTCAGGATGGTGCCTTCGGTGGCACGGATCAGGCTTTGTGAACCCTGGTTGTAATCGTAACGTTCCAGATCCAAGCAGAGCATCAATCCACGGCGGGTCTTGCCTTCTAATTCGCGCTCGATGTAGATCAGACCTTCGCCCGGAGCCAGTGTGCCATCCTCCAGGTAGGCGCGGCATGCAGGCTTGGGCGCGCTGGATGCGCCCGGCTTCACCCTCTTTCCCCAAGTAGATCTCCGGCAGAACCAGATTGAGGGTGGAGGGTTGGTCGCCGACGAGTTTCTCGACTGTCTGCCAGTAATCCGGCTGGGAGGTATATTGATCAACCGCCACCACCGCCCAGCGGGTGAGGTCAACGTCCGGCGCGGGCAGGTAGACTGTGGGGACCTGGACGCCTAATTGCGCATAGGTACGGGGAGCATGCATGTGAATCGGGTCTGCTAAAGCCATTTCATTTCCTATTTTTCTGATAGAACTCGATTAATTTGTCAGCCACTTCGGCTCCAACCCTACCTTGGGCTTCTTTGGTAGCCGCACCGATGTGGGGCGAGCCGATCACGTTGTCCAATTCGAATAAACGGTGGCCCTCGCACGGCTCGACCGCGAACACGTCCAGAGCGGCGCCGGCCACTTTGCCGCTCGCTAAGGCATCATAAAGGGCATCTTCGTCTACAATCCCTCCGCGAGCACAGTTGATGATGAACACACCGGTTTTCATTTTGGCAAATTCCGCCGCGCCGATCATGTTAGCGCTCTCTTTGGTTTTGGGCAAGTGGAAACTGATAGTATCTGCTCGGTCTAACAATTCATCCAGATTAACCATCGTCACACCAACGAGCGAGTCTACGTATGGATCGCAGGCCAATACGGTCATACCCATCGCCTGGGCGCGTTTGGCGGTCTCTCTGCCGATGTTGCCAACCCCGATGATCCCGAGGGTCTTGCCGCCCAGCTCCACGCCTTCGAAGCGCTTCTTCTCCCACTTGCCCGCCTTCATCGAAGCGGTCGCCGGGACGATGCCGCGCGCCAATGCGAGCATAAAGCCGATCGTCAGCTCGGCTACCGAGGCGCTGCTGGCCTTGGGCGTGTTCATCACCGTGATCCCCTTCGAGCGGGCGTACTCCGCGTCGATTGTGTCCAACCCCACCCCGCCGCGCACGATCACCTTCAGGTTTGGGCAGGCATCGATCAGCGGCTGGCGCACTTTCGTCCGTGAGCGCACCACCATCCCGTCGTAGGCGGGCAGGGTGGTCATCAATTGCTCCGGCGTGATGTCGTCGCGCACATCCACTTCCAGGCCGGACAGGCGCATTTTTTCGATTGCGTCGCTTTCGGTTTTATCGCAGACCAGGATTTTCATTGTGTCTACTCCTTCAACCCCAGGATATCGTTCATTTGAACCACCAGCCAGCGCATGTCGTCCATTGTCAGGTCGCCCATGTGGGCGATGCGGAAGCACTTGTCTTTCAGGTCGCCATAGCCGTTCGAGATCATCGCACCGCGCAGACCCAGTTCCTTGTTCAGGTCGCCCACCGAGATCTGGCGGGTGTTCTCCACGTTGGTCACCGTGACCGAGAGGTAGCGCTCGTCGCCGTACAGCTTGAACCACTTGCGCGCCCAGGCCCGGGTGAATTCGGCCATCTCGATGTGGCGCTGCCAGCGCTTTTCCAGCCCCTCAGACAGGATGTCGTCCATCTGCTTGTTGAGCGCCTGGATCAGGCTGATGGCCGGGGTGGCGGGGGTCTGCCATTTTTCGTAGTGTTTGTCCATCATGCGATAGGTGAAATAATGACCCGCGTTCGGCACCTTCAAAGCTCGCTCGCGCGCCCGGTCGGAGACCGCTGCAACCGTCAGGCCGGGCGGCAGGGCGAACGCTTTTTGCGTCCCGGCGAAACTGACATCCAGCCCCCAGGCGTCGAATTCTATCTTCGCCCCGGCCATGCAGCTCACCGTGTCCACCAGGATAAGCGTTTGCGGGTATTTTTTGTGGATCATCGCCGCGATCGCCTCGATCGGGTTCATGATGCCGGTGGCGGTCTCGTTCATCGTCAGGGTGATCGCGTCGTAATCGCCTTTGGAGAGCGCTTCATCCACCAGCTCCACAGTGATGGCCTGGCCCGGCTCGACCACCAGTTTGTCGTTCAGAATGCCGTTATCGGCCACGATTTCGGCCCAGCGCTTGGAAAACGCCCCGCAGACCGTCACTAGCATGCGCTTGAGCGAGGCCTGACGGATGGAGCCTTCCATCATGCCGGTGGAGGACGAGGCGAACAGGTACACCCGCTGCTTTGTGTAAAGCAGCTCTTGCAGCTTGGGCGTGACCGCCATCTGCAGGTCGGAATACTCCTTGGCGCGATGGCCGATCATCGGGGCGGCCTGCGCCTCCAGGATCTCCTGGCGCACATGGGTGGGGCCGGGGATGAACAATTTTTTATACATGATTTTTTGTCTCCTTGAGATGATTTC
This sequence comes from uncultured Chloroflexia bacterium, assembly GCA_963788145.1. Lineage (GTDB taxonomy): Bacteria > Chloroflexota > Anaerolineae > Anaerolineales > UBA4823 > UTCFX2. Next base: position 503,237 of record CAWBFQ010000003.1, read on the forward strand.
ACCAGAATGGCTGGCTGAGAATTCAAATCGCCGATCTTCTAACCTCCGATTTTACGGCGAATTGATAGAATGAGCAAATGATTAAATGGGGCTATTGATTTCATCATCAACCTGTGCTACGATGTTCTTTGATATTTGTTTCCCCTCCAGCTTTTTATTCAGACAACAACCCTGACTGGAAGCAGGGCAGGGACAGATCGTGGGACTGACTATTGGGGGGTTACAAAGGAGGCTGCGATGAAAATGGGACGATTGCTCTTTTCACTGGTGATTGGATTGGGCATCGCGGCCGCATGGATGGGGTTGTTGCACGCCCAGGCCGCCCCATTGATTGGCACAGCCTGGATCATCGAGACAGTGGACAGCGCGGGGTATGTCGGCTGGACCAATTCCCTGGCGCTGGATGGGGATGGGCATGTACACATCAGCTACTATGATAACGACAACCTCGACCTGAAGTACGCGGTTTGGGACGGCTCGGCTTGGATCAGCGAGACGGTGGACAGCGCGGGAAATGTCGGCGGATTTGCCTCCCTGCAGTTGGATCGGAGCGGCCATGCCCACGTCGGCTACTGGGACATTACGAACCGCGACTTGAAGTACGCCCATTGGAATGGCGCAGCCTGGATCATCGAGACGGTGGATAGCGCAGGGGCTGTTGGCGAATACATTTCCATGATACTGGATGGAGATGGACACGCGCACATCAGCTACCGTGACCATGATAACACCGCCCTGAAGTACGCCCATTGGGACGGCTCGGCTTGGATCAGCGAGACGGTGGACAGCGCGTGGGATGTAGGCTATTTGACCTCCCTGGAACTGGATAGGAGCAGCCACCCACACATTAGCTATTATGACAACACAAATCATGACCTCAAGTATGCCCATTGGAGCGGCACAGCCTGGAACATCCAGACAGTGGACAGCGTCGGGGATGTCGGTGAGGGCACTTCGCTGGCGCTGGATGGGGCAGGAAATCCGCATATCGGCTATTCGGACTTAACGGACCACGACCTGAAGTACGCTTATTGGGACGGCTCGGGCTGGATCAGCGAGACGGTGGACAGCGCGGGTTTTGTCGGGCTTCACGCCTCACTGGCGCTGGATGGGAACGGCCATGCCCACATCAGCTACTATGATGACAGCAATAGAGACCTGAAGTACGCTTATTGGGACGGCTCGGGCTGGATTAGCCAGACGGTGGACAGCGCTGGGGATGTCGGCACCTACATCTCCCTGAGATTAGATGGGAGCGGGCTTGCGCACATCAGTTACTTTGACTTTGGCAACCTCGACCTGAAGTACGCCCACCGCGTCGGGGTCACTGTCCACTTGCCGATCATGATCAACAACCTCCCTGCGCCATAAGCGGCGGATACCGTAGGGGCGAAGCTGGCAGGTCTTTATTCAGAATCCCCCACCGCCTGCCTTCGTCCCTACCGTTTCACCACCGGCAGGTAAACATAACTCAGCAGTTCATATTCGACCCGCATGCGCACGCCCAACACGTCGGTGCTGGCGGGCGGCTCGGTGGTCGCCGCGACCGTAAGCACCCAATAGACGAAATAGGCATACTCTTCGTTATCGACGATCTCGTAGCTCACCGTCCCGTCCCACATGGTGATATAGCCGCCGCTGCCGCTGGTGCTGGTCGCAGCCATCTCCTCGTTCTCGCCCAGGCGGGTGCGGATAAGGTAGGCGCTGCCGTTCTTCGTGGCCGAATTGTCGTAATAGGTGGTGTAGAAGTTCTTCACCGTCACCCCATCCGGCAGCAAAACCGGGGCGACATAGACCCCGTCCGCCGTCCCGCCGCTCTCCGAGTGCAGGTGGAAGAGCCAGCGCCCGTGATTGGCATAATCGTAGCCATCATGAAAGCCGGTGAAAGCCGCCGAGGAAATATCCAGCCAGTCGCCGGTATCGGCGGGCAGCGTGTAGGTGATCTGCAGCCCCCAAAAATCCAGGTTGTTCGCTACCGGGATATACGAGGGCATATCCGCCAGCGCCCAGTAGGAATAGCTCAGGTTGTTGATGGTCGGATTGCTGATCGCGGTGCTGCTGCTGAAGCCGGGATACCCCAACGTGCTGGCCAGCGACCCCATCAGCGTGTTCGACCCGGAGGCGCTGCGCATCAAGCTGAAGTTCATGTCTACGCCCGCGCTGGGGGCGTTATCGTAGTAGCTGGCGCCGATCTCGGTAACCACCGCCCCGTGCTGCAGGTCCACCTGGGCCAGGTATTTGCCGTTATCGAAGTCGGAGGCAGTTTTGGCGTGGCGGAGAATGTGGGTTCCCTGTTGTTGGGGATATAAATGATTATAGCCGTCTTCCTTTGGGTTATCAAAAGCCGCCCCGGGCAGGTTTAAGATCCCGATCTCCGTTTCCGGAGGGGTGTACTCAACGATCACATTCGATCCCCAAATTTCACTCACGCCGATTTCCATCACCGGCAGGGTGTATTCCAGCCAGTAGGTATTAAGACTGTTATTGATGTGAGGCTCCAGTATATATGTGGATGCCACGCAGCGGAAATCACCGTAACCGTCCAGGCTGGTCGCCGAATCCATTTCGTAGATGAAATTGCCATCCCGCAGCCGGGAGTATCTTAGTTTAATATACCCCGCTTGGAGCACCGACTCATCCTTGAAACAGGCGGTCAGGCGGGTGATGGTGGAGCCGTGCGGCAGGATGAGCGACGCCCGGAACTTGATGTTCGGGCTAAAATCGTTGTGCAGCGGGCGCAGGTAGCGCCCGTGATTCTCGTAATCCACATCCTGATCAATCGGCTTGAAAGCCGCCGCCGGGATGGACACGTATGCCTTCCAGTCCTGCACTGCCTGGGGAGCATCCGGCGGCGGGTCCGACTGGGGATGCCGGGCCGCGCCGGCCGCCGAGAACGAGCCGATCGCCACGGCCAGTACGATCAGCCAGGAAAACCATTTCAACATTTGGGGCTTGGTTTTGCTTTCCAATGTATTCTCCTTGGATTTTTTTGATGGGGTGGTTTTCCTGGCAAACCGGGCTACAATAAATCGTTCCAGCCGCGTGGGTCGAGCGGATTTAGGATCGCTTGCGACCGGCGCAAGGTTTCGCTTTCCACCGCTTCGCGCAGGTCGTCGCGCCGTTTGAGCGAGAAGGTCTCCAGCATCTGCTCCGCCTGTCTCCAAACCTGCTCGCGCCATTGACGTATCAGGCGGCTGGTCAGCCACTCATCCACCGGGCCGAACAGATGATCCACCAGGTCAAGGGCTGGCAGGCGTGGCTCGATGATTTGATCTTGGACGGCGTCGATTGTGCGCCCAATCACTTCGTTGACGTGGCAATGGTCAGCATAGCGGTGGCTGCGCTGCTCAGCGCTTAAGGTTTCCCATTCCCCCTCTAACAGGTCCACCAGAGTCAATACCAGATCATAGTTGATATGGGTGTTCACACCCAACAGCAAGTGCTGCAGTGCCTGAACTTCGGGGGAGCGGGTTGCATCGAAGACCACCCGCCAGACTGCCGGCGCACTGGATTCGGATCGGTTATATGCCTCTAACGCAGTAAAGTAATAGGATGCAAACCGACGTAACAGGCGGTCCACCCACACCGGATCGTGGAATTCGCCCTGCTGCAGCGTCAAGAGCATATTGTCGGTCATCAGCGCATAGCAACTTAAGAAGACTGAGCGCTGGTCGGTTGCTTGCTCCCATTGCAGTGATTGCTGGCGCATTTGTTCGAGGATCGGATCTTTGATTGCCATTGAGAATATTGCCAGACTGATTTTAAGGCTTTTCAGTCAAATGCGCAAATGTTTATTCGGGATCCTCGATTTAAAGGAGACCCAGCTTTGCTCATAGATTATAATAAACCGTGAGAGAGAACCCACTGATTTTTGATCACTGTTAGTAAACCAAACTACCTGATCCTTTGGCTGCATCTTTCATGGAGAAATTTATCGGTGAAAAAGATCAATCCTTTCCCATATTTAAGCCAGCTTCGCAGCTCGTTATTGGCTCTTATTCCCCCGTCTCTGTTGTGCAGCCTGCTGCTTTCGCCGTTGGCGTTGCCCGTCCAGGCTCAGGGAGAATTTTGTACGCTGCCCGATTTTCATGTAGCTACACCCTTGAATGACCTGGGTGCGGGCTACTACGTGCGCATGGACGGCACTCAGACAAATGCCCAAGGCGGCCTGTACCCTGGCGGTAGCAATACCCGCCCTGGCGGCCACAATCTAGCAGGGATAGCCCTGGCGCAGCAGATCCAGCCGCTTGATGTTGATGGCAATCCCGATCCATCGAATGGCAAGATCGGCTTTGTCGCCATCGGAATGTCGAACGCCTTTATTGAATTTTTAGCTTTTGAGAAGATGGCTAAGGATGACGCTGAAATCCATCCAAAAATGGTGATTGTGGATGGCGCCCAGGGTGGGCAGACTGCCGAAGATTGGGCCGATCCGCTCAATTCATCCTGGGAAATATTAGGCCAACACGTAGCTCATAAGAAGCTAGCCCCGGCCCAGGTGCAGGTTGCCTGGATAAAGAACGTGCATACCGGACCAGGGACTTTCCCGGAAAAACCGCTGGCGCTTCAGGCGGACCTGCTCAAAATCGTGCAGAACTTGAAGACGAAATATCCGAATGTGAAACTGGCGTATATGGCTAGCCGGACACGCTCCTATACCTACCCGTACGGCCTAAGTCCGGAACCCGCTGCCTATGAAAGCGGATTTGCATACAAGTGGCTGATAGAAGAGCAGATCAACGGAGATCCGGAACTGAATTACAATCCGCAGCGCGGCATGGTGAAGGCTCCTTGGCTATCCTGGTCGCCTTATTTGTGGGCAGACGGCAACAACCCTCGTTCGGATGGCCTTGTCTGGACGGCTGAGGATATGGAATGGGATTGCACCCATCCATCGGATCAAGGGGCGGCGAAAATAGGGGTGATGTTGATGGATTTCTTCAAGACAAACTCCACCACGATGGGATGGTTTTTGGCTTCCCCTCCCGATCAGCATCATCCGTACTTACCCCTTGTGGAGGACGCTCCTCTCTATCGTAAGTTAGGTCGTTGAACGTAACATTGACCCGTTAAACTCATATCTCCGTATTCTCTAAGAATACGGAGGTATGAGTTTGATAAAGCCCTGGTATATGAATGTGATATACAGAACTGGATCAGGCGAGCTTGTTCACTTCCGCTAGGAATGTATTTACTTTCGCCTCTGTGATGCCAAATTGGGCAGCGAGCGGGTTGCTGACAATGATGCGCAACGAAAAGCCAGCGAACATGCTGACTTGTGGGTTGGTGGAGACGCCAGGGAAATTCTGATCCAGTAGTGGTTTGACGCGTGGATCTTTCATGAGATCGCCAAGGGTGGAATCGATAGTGTATGCCATTGCATTTCCTCCTGAGAAAATGTTGAATAGATTATAGACAATCGTGGAATTATAACATGAACAGCTTGCTGCACATGTTTTTAGAAGTTAATCCAGAAACGATGGTTTTGCTTGTATAATTGTTAGGATATCTTTGGGAGAGGAGATCTGACCTTAGGATATCTTGTAATGCGACTACGTAATCAAATATTTTATTTTGTCTTGCCATCTTTTATCCTAACGACTTTATTGATCGTGCAATTCACGCGCCCTTATTTTGCCCAGCGATTTCAGTCCATCGAGACAATCATGCTATTTATACTAGGTTTGGCTGCAACCGTTATGATTATCCTGGGTTTAGTCTTCTGGATATTAGATCGCCGTGTTACCCGACGTATTGTCGCCCTGAGCCAGCAAATGGTCGCATTGAAAGAACAGAAAGAATCGACACTCCCATTCCCGGTCGACGGAGATGATGAAATCTCACAATTGACGCGATCTGCGAATCAGTTACTGAAAGATTTGCATGATTCGAAGGGCGCGTTGAATGAAAACGAGCGGCGTTATCGTTCCATTGTCGAGGGTCAGAGTGAGCTTGTCTGCTGGTGGCAGCCGGATGGGCAGATCAATTTCTCCAACCACGCGTTTCAACGCTGTTTTCTCATGAATGGCTCTGGGGATGAAGCCGAGAACTTTTTAAAACTTTTTAAACATGCTAACCCGGATTGGGCTGAACAGTTGAGCGCCTTGCGGCAGGAACGCAGTGAGCAGACCTGCCAGCGTCAGGTGATTCTCGCTCAAGGGGAAGCGCATTGGCAACAGTGGATCGACCAACCACAATTCGATCCGTATGGAGAATTGATCGAGATCCTCTCTGTCGGTAGAGATATCACCGAACAGATAGAGTTGGAAACTCAACTCCGCCGCCGGGTCGATTTCGAGCGGCTTATCACCATGCTTTCATTCAGGTTTGTCAACCTCTATGCAGGAGATCTGGACAAGACGATCGATGAAGCGCTCAAGATGATTGGGGAGTTTGTCAATGTAGACCGAAGCTATATTTTCTTCTTTGATTTTGAGAATCAAGTGATGCGATATGCCTATGAATGGTGCGCGCCTGGAATAAAAGCTCAAATTACAGTCGTTCCGACTACACCGCTAGTGGATATGCCCTGGTGGATGCAGAAGCTGTCCAGACTGGAGAATATTTATATTCCATCGGTAGCAGAAATGCCGCCTGAAGCGGCTAAAGAGAAAGTCATTTTGCAGTTGGAGAATATCCAGTCATTATTATGTGTGCCGATGGTTTCGCGGGGAGATCTGATCGGTTACATGGGGTTTGATTCGGTCCGTGGCGAGGAAGAATGGTCAGACGAGAGCATCCAATTGCTCAGCCTGGCAGCCAATATCATTGCCAGCGCACTCGACCGCATCCAGGCTGATCAGCGCCTAATGGCGCAGCAGCGTAGGTTGCGATTGTTGAATGAGGTTACCGAAGCAGCCTTGCATGCTGGTGAAGAAACCCTATTATTCGATAAGGCGGCGGATATCCTGATTCAATTCGTCCATGCTGATGCCTGCCTGATCTATGCCAATCATCAAATGAATAGCACAGTGGTACGCGGGGTGGACGCGAACGAGTTGGAAGGATTATTGCCTCAGGATTTTTGGCAGGATTTGGGTGAAAATTTCCCGCCAGCGGGTGAATATCTAGAAATTGGAATGCTGCAAGATTCACACCCAGAATGTTTTAACATGTGTAAGCATTATGAGGCAGTCTATGGCTTGAAGCTGGTAGCCGGGGATCTACCCCTGGGAGTAGTTCTATTATTTTTCTGTGAAAATCCTCATATTAATGAAAATGAACGCAATATACTAAGCCAGACAGCTGACCAGGTTGCTCTGGGAACGCTAAAAATTCGCGGTTTGGCTAACGCACGGCGACGTCTGGCAGAGGCGGAGACCCTGCGTGAAGCAGGACGGGTGATTGCCTCGACCCTCAGTCCGGAAGAGGCTGCCGAACGTATCCTGGATCAACTCAAGCGGGTGGTACCTTATGACAGCGCTTCGGTTCAGTTGTTGAATGGAGACTACTTGGAGATTGTAGGTGGGCGCGGTTGGGATGATCCTAGCGCAGTGCTTGGGATGCGTTTCCCGGTTCCTGGGGACAACCCTAATAGCGTTGTGATCCAGACGGGTGAGCCTTACATGCTGGAGAATGCGCCAATGGTCAACCCCAATTTTCGCCGCTCACCGCATGACCACATTCATTCCTGGTTGGGAGTGCCATTAATAGTGCATGGAGATGTCATTGGGATGCTGGCGATTGATAAAAAAGAATCCAGATATTTCCGGGATGAGCATATTCAACTTGTGACGGCTTTTGCTGACCAGGTAGCAGTCTCGTTTGAGAATGCCCGCCTTTTTGCCAGTGAACACCAAAGGGCGCTTGAGTTGGAAGCGCTGCGAGCTACCGTGCGAGATATCACTGCTGAATTGGAGTTGCCCAATTTATTGCAGGCGTTGAGTTGAGCGCGCCACCAGACTGCTGGATGCCACTGGTGGAGAGTTGGCTCTTTTCGACGAGAACTTGAACAGGCTAAAAGTGATGATCAGTCTGAATTTGGGGATGGATTACACTGGCGAGACTATTGAGATTGGCGAAGGTGTGATGGGACAGGTTGCAAAAATGTTGGAGCCAATGGTGGTGGATGATTACACCCATTGGGATCACCACATTCCTATCTATGAACATGCCCATTTGCATGCGGTGCTAACAGCCCCATTGCTGGTAGGCGGTCGCTTGTTGGGGGTAATTGGGGTTGGTTCATCTGATCCAGTCCGTCGCTATTCCCAGTCTGATCTCACCTTGCTGAACCTTTTCGCTCAGCAGGCAGCTATCGCAGTCGAGAACGCACACTTGTTCGATGAGATTCAAACCCAGGCGATTACTGATGAACTGACTGGTTTATATAACCGGCGCGGTTTGTTTGAACTAGGTCAGCGAGAAATTGAGCGGGCAGCACGGCATCAGCGTCCAATATCAGTGTTAATGTTCGATATTGACCATTTCAAGCAGGTTAATGATCAACATAGCCATGCAGTGGGCGACCAAGTATTGCGTCATCTAGCCAGCCTTTGCCGGGGATCACTGCGTAAAACCGACATCCTCGGTCGTTATGGAGGTGAGGAATTTGCGGTGCTGTTACTTGAAACCGGGCCAGAAAGAGCTTTTATCATTGCAGAGCGTTTCCGCAGAGCGGTGGAGACCACTTTGATAGAAACTGTCCAGGGACCGCTTATGGTGACGATCAGTTGTGGGGTGACAAGCGCCCTGGAGGATATCCCAGAGTTACGAGTGCTGCTGGACCAGGCTGATACAGCGCTCTATTTTGCAAAGCAATCAGGTCGCAATCAAACCCGCCGCTTTATCGAGGTTAATAATGACTGATCGTCCCTCGCAACGTAAGTTGTCTTCAACCTACCAGCCAACCGTCTCCAATGTGTGGATGAAGTTGTTGGCATTTGGGTTAATTGCGTTTGCCTTATTCGGGTTGGCGGGAATTTTGCTACTTGCCCCGTCATTTATTAATGGAAGCCTCATCCAGGCGGACCTTGCCCAGGATGATAGAATCTCCGTATCCAGCCCCACAACAGCCATGATCGCGCTAATCGAAATCCAGCCGACAACCACTTCTCCCTTACCTAAAACATCGGATATACCTCCACCAGCTACGCCGACGATGTCAGTTGAGCCAGGGTGTCAAGGTTGGGAACAGGTCTCACTGGCGCTGGTAGGCCAGGAAATCTGTGTTCAAGGGACCTACCTGAGCGAATACCGCAAAGATGATGGTGTGTATGTGATGGTATTTAGCGAACAAGCTGGGGCTTTCCAGGTCTGGTCGAGTAAACGTCCTTTCAGCTATTATTTACAAACAGGCGTATCAAAGTGTGTAATTGTGCGCGGTTGGGTGATGACTTCGGGTGTACGTCCATTTATCATGCTGGGAAAGGGAGGAAGGATGGAGACTTGTCCCTGAACAACCAACGACGCCTCACAACTTGGGCGGGATGGACCTGGCTGCGTCTGGGGGGGGTCATCGTTTTACTGGTGGCAGTACTGGCGCCTAGCCTGGGCAGATTGTCATATAACGCCTGGTTGGGTGCGGTAGCAACTGGGCTTTCATTTTCGTTCGTTGCTTTGGGCGTATTGCTATCATTCCGCATCCTGGATGTGCCCGACCTCACTCTGGATGGCAGCCTGCCGTTAGGTGCAGCCGTTTCAGCCGCGCTGATTTTACAGGGTTGGTCCCCTGGACTGACATTGGTAATGGCTGCTCTGGCTGGCGGAGTGGCCGGGATAGCCACTGCGTTGATCGCCACCCGACTGCGCATCCACAGCTTGCTTGCCTCAATCCTAACTACCACTGCCCTTTTCAGCATAAACCTGCACATTATGGGGCGCTCGAATATTCCTTTACTCGATGAGCCAACGATCTTCATGCCGCTGGCTCCGGCGTTGCACGGCTGGTTGGTCAATTTGGGTGGAGATGGGCTGGGCCGCTATACTAATAATTTGCTCGCAATCGGTATGGTCGGGCTACTGGTTGTGTTGGTGAAGCTGAGTTTTGATTGGCTGATGCGCACCGAGATTGGGTTGGCAATGAAAGCCACCGGTGACAACCGCCAGATGATGCGCTCTCTGGGTATTAATCCGGATAGTACCATCCTGTTGGGTCTGGCGATCGCAAATGCATTGGTAGGGATTTCGGGGGCTATTTTTGCCCAGTACCAGGGTTTCGCGGATATCAATATGGGCGTTGGGTTGATCATCGCCGGATTAGCTGCGGTGATCCTGGGTGAGACCTTCTTCCGACCACGCCAGGTAGTGACAGCTTCAATGGCGGTTGTGCTGGGGATGATAATATACAGGCTTGCGATTACAGCTGCCCTGAATGTCTCAGTTCCTTTACCGGGAGGCGGTGTATTGAAGATTGATCCGCTGGACGTTAAATTGGCGACTGCTGTGTTGGTATTATTAGCGCTCTGGTTTAGCCGCGGACGGCAGAGCCGCTTGGGAGAAGGATGAAAATGCTCCAAGTGAATCATCTTTCGTACGTTTATCACCCCGATAGTATAGGCGAAATCCAGGCGCTGGATGAATTGGAGTTGAGCTTGGGGAATGCCGAATTTGCCACGCTGATTGGCAGCAACGGAGCTGGCAAAACAACCCTTTTCAATCTGATCGCGGGCGTGTTACAAGTTCAAACTGGACAGATACGGATCGACGGAGTGGAGGTCAACCACATGGCTGAATTCCGCCGGGCGGCCTGGGTGGGGCGCGTTTTTCAGGACCCGCGCCTGGGGACCGCCGCAAATATGACTATCGCTGAAAACCTGACCTTAGCAGAATTGCGCGGACAGCGCCTGCGATTGCGGGTTGGAGTCACTGCGAGGCGCAAAGCTGCTTTTCAGGACCTGCTTGCCCCACTTGAACTAGGATTGGAGCGCCGGTTAGATGAGCCGGTTTCTTCACTGAGTGGGGGACAGCGGCAGGCGCTCACACTGCTAGTCGCCACGCTCACCTGCCCAAAAATCCTGCTATTGGACGAGCATACTGCTGCACTCGATCCGGCTACAGCGATCAAAATTCTGGACTTAACCTGTGCTCTCGTGAACGAAAAAAGCCTCACCACACTGATGATTACTCACAATATGCAGCAAGCATTGGATTTCGGTAGCCGTCTGTTGATGATGGATCAAGGAAAGTTTGTGCTTGACCTGAGCGCAGACCAGAAATCCGGGATGGCGGTTCAAGATTTGGTCAATTTATTCCAGGAGGTGAAACACGAACGATTGACATCCGACGAGTTGTTGTTGACTGTATAACATATTTTCATAACGACGATGGAATGGGACAGGAGAAGCCATGAATGCTAAATTAAACCGATCTATTCTTTTCTTGATTTACGCACTGATTTTTGCATCACTGCTCACATCGATGATGGGCTGTGCCCCGCAGGCAACCGCAACCCCTGAACCGACCGCTGTACCGGCTGAGCCAACCGAAGCCCCGCAGCAAAAGAACTATGTGATCGGGATGGTCACGATCGCCAGCCACCCCTCACTGGATTTGATCCAGCAGGGAGTAAAAGACCGGTTGAAGGAGGCTGGGTTTGTCGAAGGTCAGAACCTGACCATACTAGCGGGCAACGCCCAGGGTGATATGGCGACGATGAACACGATCGTGCAGCAATTCATTGACCAGAAAGTGGATCTGATCGTGGCGACCACAACGCCAGCCGCTCAGACCGCATACAAACTAACTCAGGATGCCAGCGGTCCGCCGGTTTTCTATAATGGAGTCAGTAATCCATTTAGCGCCGGGTTAGCAACTAGCGCCGATGATCATCCCGCCTGGGTGATCGGTAATCAATTGCTTGACCCGGTGGAACAGACTTTGAAGCTGATTCAGGAGATTGTGCCGGACGCTAAGAAAATCGGGGTGGTCTACAATCCATCAGAAGCGAACTCAACCTACTTGTTTGATCTTGCAAATGATTTCAGTAAAAAGATGGGTTTGCAATTGGAGGCTGCTTCAGTGAGCAACAGCAATGAGATCGCCACAGCTGCCGAGACATTGGTAGGGCGCGGTGTGCAGGCTTTCCTGGGGCTTAATGACAACACAGTCACCTCCGGTTTTGAGGCCTGGGTGAAGGTCGCCAACGATAACCAAATCCCGCTTATTGGGACGAGCGCATCGATGCCTCCGCTTGGCGCAGCTGCTTCGTACGGCGTCAACCCGTATGAAGAGGGTCTGGATTCTGGTGATCTGATCGTACGCTATTTGAAGGGTGAAGTTGATATCGCCAAAACGGCTGTGATGGTTCAAGACGCGGTGGTGTTGACCGTCAACCCGGGAGCAGCGCAGAAACAGGGCATAACATTGCCACAGGCTCTGATCGACCGGGCTGATAACGTTGTTGAGTAAACAATCGGATGGGCTATTCGACCAACCATGACCAATATGACGAAAACCTGTCAGAACAGAGGGGGGATGCGCTAACCCTTGCTTTAGTCCTCGGTTCAGCGCTTGCATTCGTCTGGTTGGTCTGGTTGGTCTGGCCTTTAACTGGAAAGGGAGCCCCGGCGTATGCCTGGGTAAGTTGTCTGATCCTGATTATCAGTCTGCTGATAGTATACCAGTTGCGCAAAATAAAGCCACGCCTGGCCTCGTTGGTTTATTTGTGGGGGGTTTGGCTTTCGATCCTGTTTGCGGTGCAATCGTATCCGGCACTGGCATTGGGTTATCTGTTCTTTCTACCATTGATTTTGGCAGGCACGCTGGTGGAGCGGCGCGATTACACCTGGCTGGCATCGGCTTGCCTGGGCGGTGTGATCTGGCTGCATTGGATCCAAGATTTGACGCGTCCGCTCGAATTAGCTGCCCAGGTTTTTGGGATCGGGGTGTTAGCTTTCAGCGCCCACCTAGCTGATCGAAATATGAATACGCTGCTTGCCTGGATCTGGAGCAGTTATGATAAAGCTCTTCACAGCGAGCAGCAAGCTCGCCAGGGGAAGGAGGACCTGGAACGAGTGCTGCAATCGTTAGATGATGCGAACGCGTACCTTGAGCGGGCGAACCGCCAGCTAGCGATCGTGCGCGACCAGGCTGTGGAAGCCCGTCAGCTGAAACAGCAGTTTGTGCAGACAATTAGTCACGAATTGCGCACACCACTTAACCTGATCGTTGGTTTTTCTGAATTGATGGTGAAATCGCCAGAATATTATCGCTCGGCGCTCTCTCCTGCGTACCTGCGCGATCTGGATATTGTCTATCGAAACGCATTACACCTGCAGAGCTTGGTGAATGATGTGCTCGATTTGGCGCGGATCGAGGCGGCGCAGTTCACTCTGACGCCTGAACTGGTTGATCCAGTTGAGCTTGTAGGCAGCCTGGAACCGATCGCAGCCAGTCTTTCGCAGGTGTTTCATCTGCCGTTTGAACTGGATCTGGAATCAGATCTGCCTTCGCTCTGGATCGACCCGACCCGTATCCGCCAGGTGTTGCTAAATCTGATTAATAATGCTTACCGTTTCACTGAGAGAGGCTCTGTCTGTTTGAAAGTCAGCCGGGTGGAAGACGGGTTAGTCTTTGCAGTGATCGATACTGGTGTGGGAATTACCCCAGAACAGCAAAAACATATTTTTGAGGAATTTCACCAGGTAGATGGCAGCACCCGTCGTTTGAAGGGGGGGACTGGGCTGGGATTAGCAATCAGCAAGCGTTTTATCGAATTGCACAATGGGCGCATCTGGGTTGAGAGTAATGCTGGAAAAGGCAGTCGATTTTCGTTCTATCTACCCCTCCGGCGCGGCGATCTAATTGTGAATCCTGCGGACAACGACCAGGATAATGCGCTCGCTCAGTTCGCCCCAGACGAGCCGGGACGTGCTTTGCTGGTGGTTTCGCCAAGTCTGACGCGCGATCGTGCTTCTGGAACGTTATATTCAGGGCTGCCGGGTAATTCCGGCCAGGGATCTGAATCAGGCGCGCACGCTGGCGGAAAAATTACATCCGCCGGTGGTCTTGATCGATCAGACTTTATTCCCTGATCGATCCTACGCAATGGATGAGTTAACCCTTCTCTGGGGTTTGACTGAATGCACACTGGTCTGCCTCCCGCTTCCGGGCGGGGAGGATCTTTTCAGTCGGTTGGATGTGACCGCATACCTGGTTAAACCCATCTCCAGGATAAATCTAGGCAATGTGCTTGAAAGTTTGGGAGATGGAATCCGGCATGTGCTGGTGATTGACGATAACCGAGATTTTGTACGCTTGCTAACCTCGATATTGAGCCCGCCGCCTCTGCGTTGCCGGGTGACGGCTGCCTATACTGCCGAGGAAGGTCTGGCGATGCTGGCAAGTTTGAAAGTGGACGCGGTGCTTCTAGATTTGAACCTACCGGATAACAACGGTCTAACTGTATTGGAGCAGATGCGGTTGAATCCTCGCACCCGCAAAATTCCAGTTGTGATTGTGTCTGCGATGGATCAAAATACAGTAATCCCGTTGGTGCAAGGTGAGATCACGATCTATCAAACCGGCGGCTTTGCCCCGGCTGAGATCGTGCAGTGGGTGAATCGGGTGGTGGAATTGCTCCCGGGAGATGTTAAGATCCCGGTGGAGCGAGAGTGACCCGCCCCGCAGCGAAATCCATTTTCTGTATGGTTCGCAATCTTTTCAACCACGAAACACACGAATATCTGCTCCAGAGGTAAGACTTCTTCTTTCATCCCTCAGTTATTGATAGATTTCAGATGCAGTTCAGGGATTGCAGGGTTTCGATGAGGATAGCCTCGGAGATAGGTTTTTGTAGAAAAGCAGCCGCGCCCAGGCTGTGAGCTAGGTCTTTCTGAGGCAGGATGCTGCATACAATGACCGGGATAGCGCTGGTTTCGGGGGTGTGTGCCAGAGTCTGGAGCACATCCCACCCGTCCATACCAGGCATCATCAGGTCAAGCAGGATTACATTTGGCTTTAGGCGGACAGCCAATTCCAGCGCCTGTTGAGGATTGGTTTCTGCGATCATCTGATAGCGGTGAGCGGAAAGGAAACGATAGTATAGCTGGAGGATATCGTCATTGTCGTCCACCGCCAACACTCGCTGAATACCGGCGAGCGGTAGGGTTAGAAGAAAAATCTGCTCCGGATGCTGCGGGTCGAAATCAATTTCCAGGTCTTCTAACTGAGCCATCTCCTCCCACGGGCGCTTGTCTGGTGCAGATATTGCCTGGTTGGCCTCAACTGCAAGGATCAGCTCTACGCGATTGGGAGAATTTACGGCGCGGATCACAATTGCCTGCCCCGAGGTCTGGTTAGCCAGAAAACCGAGCATGCTTAACAAGATTTGGCGCAGTAGCCCGGCAGAGGCGGCTACTGGAGGCGTATCTGGGGGAATTGTTAACTCAATTGAAATGTTCTGTTGGATGAAGATCTGTTCCAGAATCTGCAATACGCCCTGCACGGTTTCGAGTAGGTTTAGGGTACAACGCATTTCAGTAAGAGGGGAAATTTCAGCGCGGGATTGATCCTCTGCAAGCGGCGGCGGTTGGAATACAGGATGGAAGGAACGAGTTTCGGGGTTATCGGTTGTGTGAATGCCCAATAGGATGGCTAGTGTATCCGCTACCGCTTCGATAGCCTGGTTAACCTCACGATAATATTGACGGCGGCTGATATTCAGCTCGCTTGAAAGCTCCTGTGGGTCTATCCCATCCACAAAATGGCGCTCCAGGAGTCGGTAGCGCCGCCATTCGCGAGAAAACCGGTGCGCTCGGTCCTGGATCAAGCTGGTGGATCAACTCGATCAGCAGATGATGCAGGTTCCAGGCTTGGGCGTTAATATCGTTTTGCGGTGCGGGTGGCAACAAAGCCATCAGCGGGTGTGTCCGCAAATAAGTCAGGTCATACAGGTGATCATAGGCGCTGCGGGTTTGAGTTTGAAAATCTGGATTCATAGAAGCATTAAGCCGTTAAAATGGCACTGATTGGCACAAATTGGTCATCCAGGGGCTTGACGAGGGATATCCAATTTGCTAGGATAGTTATACCATCCACAGGACTATTTGAAAAGGAGAGAACCGAATGACAAAACCCTTGATCACTCGCCGCGACTTTCTGAAATCGGCAGGCGTTGGCCTGGCAGGAACTATTCTAGCCGGCTGCGCTCAACCTACGGCCGCGCCAACTCAGGCGCCGGTAGCAACAGCCCCAGCTGCGACTGTCCCTGCCGCAGCCAAGAATTTGGTCACCTTCGCTGACGTTCCTAAGGTGAAGGATATCAATATCCTGATCAACGACTCACCCTGGTTTCCTGGATTTGAGAAATTGGTCAATATGTATGCTGAAAAGACCGGCAACAAGGTCAATATGGCGGTCACGCCATTTACCGGTATGCAAGAGAAAACTCTTAACGCATCCACTGCACCGGAGAGCGAGTTCGACCTGGTCAACCTAAACGAGGGTTGGTACGCTACATTCTATGCCGGCAAATTCATGTCGAACATCAACGACATCGATCCCGATTACGTGATTGACCCGAACATCATCGAATACGATTACGCCACCCGATGGGATTTCAATGTCAACTACTCTGGCAAGGATGGCGCGATCTACGGTCTGCCGATCAACGGCAATATCCAATTGCTTTATTATCGCCGCGACCTGCTTGAAGAAGCCGGGTTGAAAGTGCCCGAGACATGGGATGAAGTGGACGCAGCTGCCGCCAAGCTAATGAAGAAGCCCGATCTGTATGGCTTCTCCTCGCGTGGCCAGAAAGCTGGTTTTGCGGTCTTCTATGACTGGTTGGCTTTCCTGCGTTCCTGCGGCGGCGACTGGGTGCGAGAAATTGGTAAGGACTGGACTGTCACTCTCGCCGATGAGACTGGCAAGCGCGCAGTCGATCTTTGGACTGATCTGCTTTGGAAGTACGGTCCGGAGAATGTGGCCGACATCGGGCAAGCCGAATTGATCCAACTCGTGCTGAGTGGCAAGCTAGCGTTGGCTGAGATGGTAACCGCCAATTGGGCCAGCATGGACAACCCAGAGAAATCACTAGTAGTGGATAAGATGGAGGTCGCTGCGATGCCGGCTGCTGTGCCCGGGCGAAAGGCTACCACCTCGGGAATCTGGGTTATGGGCATCCCGGTGAATCTGCCAGATGAGCGTAAGGAAGCTGGATTGACATTCCTGAAATGGATGCTGACCAAGGAAGCCCAGATCGAATATACCAAGTTTGGTGCGGTCCCTGTCCGCCAGGATGTGTACGACTCCGAACTGAACCAGGATAAGAAATACCGCTGGATGAAGGCGATGGCGGATAGCACACCGAACATAGTCCAGTCTGTTCGCATCCCGGAAGGTCCGCAGGTGGTTGAAGTGATGGAGCTCTTCCTGAATCAGGCAATTGCCAAGCAGGTTGATCCGCACACCGGATTGGAGGCCGCAGCCAAGCAGGTAGCCGATATCCTGACCAAAGCCGGTTACAAATCCGGCGTGGCGTAATTCAAGCTAACTAACTAGGTCCCTTACAAAAAGAAGCCGAGTTTCCGGAAGGAGCTCGGCTTCTCCAGACAATCACTGGATCAAACGCGATCCTGACAAACCTCGAACAGGAGGCAGATCATACCGTGAGCCAATCCATACTCGCTGCAGGTGAGCAAGGCAAATCGGGCGGGCCTTTCAACGGGCTTTCGTTGCGCAATCTTTTCGATCGTCAGTTCAAATTCTGGACACTGTTGCCGGCGCTGATCGTGTTTATCGGCCTGACGATCTATCCTTTCCTGAACTTATTGGGGATGGCCTTCTCAACGGTGTCATTCGCAGAAGGAAAGATCGTTTGGACCTTCTCCGGATTGGATAATTTCTCTACCTTCCTGGAAGACGAGACCTTTATGATCGCGGTGCGCAACACAGTCGTGTTTGTGATGGTCACAGTGTTGCTGGAGATGCTGTTTGGTTTTGTCCTGGCGCTGATTGTCAGCCAGCTCACCCGCATGGCCAGCCTGGCTCGGGCGGTGCTGATGGTCCCGATCCTGGTGCCGGCAATTGCGATCGGTACGCTCTGGCGGCTGATGTACAACTACGAGTTCGGTATCTTCAATCGGGTGCTGACCTTTTTACATTTGCCGATCCAGAACTGGACCGGCGACGCATTGCTGGCAATGCCCTCGATCATCATCGTGGATGTCTGGCACTGGACCGCCTTCATCTTTTTACTGATGCTAGCCGGGATCGAATCTCTGCCTTTCGAGCCAATCGAGGCCGCCCGGGTGGACGGCGCATCCGATTGGCAGCTTTTGCGCCACATTATCCTGCCGCTACTGCGCCCGACTATCATCGTCGCGCTGATGTTCCGCACCATCTTCGCCTTCAAGGTCTTCGATGAGGTTTTCCTGTTGACATCTGGCGGCCCGGGGAATGCCACCGAGGTGATCAGCCTGTATATTAACCGGGTCTTTTTCACTCAATCCCGGATGGGTTATGGGGCTTTCCTTTCGTTGGTCACAATTGGAACGACTGGCATTTTCGTGATTATATATAACCAGATCGCCAAAGCCCAAAGGAGATCGGAATGATCCTCAACCGCCGCACCATGATCGCAGGTTATATCTTCCTGGTCGGGATGATGTTGGCTACCTTGATCCCGTTCGCTTTCACCCTGATGAATTCGCTCAAATATTTCAAAGACATCATCTTGGGCAATTTCATCTTCCAACCCACCTGGGTCAATTACGAACGCCTGTTTTTCAGTCGCCAATCTGCCTTTTTGGTAAATACAACCAACACGATCGTTGTAGCTGTGACTACTACGATCCTGGTTGTGGTGATCGCCACGTTGGCATCATATAGCTTGGAGCGCTTCCCCTGGTCGCGATGGGTTACCGGACTATTGGGCGGTTGGATTTTGCTGTTCCATATGATTCCCGGAGTAACCCTGGTGGGTCCATTCTACATCTTCATTCGCAATATTGGGTTGTACGATACTCAAATTGGCTTGATCCTGGCGCATGTGGTGCTGAACCTACCGCTCAGCATCTGGATTGTGCAAAGCTTTTTGCATGACCTTCCGATCGAGATGGAAGAAGCTGCCCGGATCGATGGAGCGACCAATTGGCAGACTTTTACCCGTGTTGTCATACCACTGATCGCACCTGGACTTGCTGCGGTCGCTATCCTAACTTTTATGTTTAGCTGGAACGAATTTTTATATGCTCTAAACCTGACCTCCTCTAAGGCGATTACCATCCCGATCGGGATCGCCCGCTTCTCGCAGCAATATGAAGTGCGCTATGGAGAGATGAGCGCAGCGGCTTTCTTTGCAACTTTGCCAGCGATTGTATTCCTGGCAATTGCCCAGCGCCAGATCGTCAAGGGGTTGACACTAGGCGCTTTGAAATAGAATTTATAACCCTCCGGTGGTTATATAACCTATGGGTTAGTAGAAATTAACAGAACCAGGAGAACACTTGAAATATGAACGTGATTATGTTTATGACCGATACCTACCGGTATGATAATCTGTCTTGCTATTTATCCACCAAAGTGAAGACACCCCGGTTGGATGAATTCGCTAAACAGTCGTATGTCTTCGATAACGCCTATCTAGGCTCGTTTCCGACCATTCCAAACCGGCTCGATATTATGAGTGGGCGTTTCTCTTTTATCGACCATGAGTGGTGCCCTTTGCCGCAAGATACCGTCACTTTGCAGCAAATTTTGAAAGAATCTGGTTTTGCGACCATGCTGATCTGCGACAACCCACACTTACTGGAGACCGGCTTCAACTATGACCGAGGTTTCGAGGCATTCGAATGGATTCGCGGCCAGGAGACCGATCACTGGCGTACTGATCCGAAGAATGTCAAGATGCCGGATGATGGGGGCAAGAATCGCAGCTTGTTCCTGCTGCGCACTTACAAACGCAATACATCCTGGTGGAAGGATGAGGAGGACCGCTTCGCTGCACGCACTGTCAAGGAGGCTTGCAACTGGTTGGAACGCAACCAGGATCAGGATCAGTTCTTCCTCTATCTGGACTTGTTTGACCCGCACGAGCCATGGGATGCTCCCGATAAATATCTCAAAATGTACGAATCAGAGAATTGGAAGGGTTACGACATCCCGTTCCCATATTACAATTTCTGGCGAGACTTCTTGAGTGAAGAAGAGCTCAACCACATCCGCAACCTATACTTCGCTGAAGCCACGATGATCGATCACTGGTTTGGGGTATTGCTGGACAAGCTGGAAGAGTTGGGCATGACCGAAGACACTGCGGTGATATTCGCTAGCGATCACGGCTATTTGTTTGGCGAGCATGGCATTGCTGGTAAATCCTTGCTACCCGAATATGATGGACGCATGTATTACGAAGCTATCCCGATGTACGATGATATCCGCCGTGTACCGTTAATGATCCGCACACCCGGCGGGCAGGGTGGTGTGCATATTCCAGCGCTGGTGCAGTCACCCGACCTGATGCCCACCATCCTGGAGTTGGGAGGGTTGGTGGCGACCGAGTCGGTTGGTGGTCAGAGCCGCACCCAGGCATTGCAGTGCGGGGTATTCACTACTGATGATTGGAAATTCGAGCCAGAGACCATTCACGGGCGTTCTCTAATGCCCTTGCTGCGCGGCGAGACCGACCGTCACCGCGATTTGGTGGTTTGTTCGAACACTATTATCCAGCATACGCCAATCCTGGCTAAGAGCGCGATCGTCACCGAAGACGGCTGGTGTTTGCATTATCACGGCAAATATGACGAGTTGGCTAGCGACGCTAAGATGTTCATCTCGAAGCTGATTGATCCAACCCTGGCGCGTATCCCGGTTGTGCCTGCCCTGTTTTATTTGCCGGATGACCCGGACGAAGAGTATGACCTGATCGCCGAAAAACCGGAAATAGCTCAGCAAATCCACGCCCGCTATGTCGAATGGTTGAAGAGTGTGGGGGCGCCAGAGGAACACCTGGTCGGTCGGTTGCAGTTGTAGCTCTCTCCTCTCAAGAGAGTTGAGACCTCCGAGTTCTGCAAGAACTCGGAGGTCTGGCAACCCACGCAGGAGCGATGCGTATAGATCTTGCGCTGTGTCAAATCATTAACCATTAAGATTCAGAGAAGACAGAGTATGTCCATTAATTTCTACGTGCTGTGTGTCTCTGTTGTAAAATTATTATTGATGGAGTGATCATATGAGTGGATTATTACCACTAGGCTGGCTTGCTCCAGCTTGGGAATTTAGCCCGGTTAATACCTCCAAAGCGCAAGATACGGGGCACCAGATGACTGCGATTGTGTTCGCGGCCGCTCCGCTCGATGCGCGCCTGGATGCTCTGAACCGCTTTCAAGAGCGGCTAGCTGATTTTGCCGAGCGTAACTGCCGCCTAGTCGGTGTGTGTGCAGCCTCAGCGGATGAATTAGGCACGTTTGCAGAGACTCACGCAATCCGTTTCCCCTTATATAGCGATATTGGTCAGCATGGCGGTCTGTTCGATCAATATGGCGTGCTGGACGAGACGGGAGAGCCGCTTAACGCGGTCTTACTGCTTGATCCCGATCGGAGGGTGCGGCGCACTTATGATCCGCAGAATTATCCGGGCTTACCTAACCCGGCCTTGTGCCTGCGGGCGCTGATCAAGATCGGTGAGACGGCGCGCCCTTGGCCGTTGGAAGCGGAAGATTGGATCCGCGGTCGCCCGGATGCGCCGGTGACGTTGATCGAATATGCCGATTACCAGTGCCGTCCATGTATGGAAAACCACCGATTATTGAGCCAGTTGCTCTCCGAAGTTGGAGAGCAGATTTGCCTTGCTCACCGCCATCTGCCACTGAAGCCGCTTCACCCGCTCGCACCGCTAGCCGCAGAGGCCGCTGAAGCCGCCGGAGCGCAGGGCTACTTCTGGCAGATGCACGACCGTCTGTTCGCGGCTGAGGGCGCGCTGGAGCGTGAAAAGCTGGATCAATACGCAGCCGAGATCGGGCTGAATGTAGCCCGCTTTGCGGCCGACCTGGATGCAGGCACGTTTACTACAAAGATTAGTGAGGGATTCCGCCGGGCGATTAAGAGCAGGATCAAATTGACACCGAGTTCTATTTATTAATGGAATCCTGTACGAAGGACCGCACACCCTAGCTGGGCTGCATCAGGTTATCGATCCACTGTTGGAAAGGTGAGGAAAATATGAACTCCCGACCCAATCTTCCCCGCATTGGTATCCTGGGTGCAGGATCGATCAGCGATTATCACATCCAGGGGCTGCAAAAAGCGGGCGCGGTGATTGCGGCTCTATTCAGTCTGGATATGGATCTCGGCCTGCAAGAAAGCGGTTCACTACGGTATCCCGCTCTGCACTGAACGGGTCGAGCAATTGCTAGAATCACCAGATTTGGATGCCCTGGTAATTGCCACGCCGGATTACACCCACGCCGAATTGGGGATCGCTGCAGCTCGAGCCGGTAAGCCAGCTCTGATCCAAAAACCGCTGGCGCGCAATAGCGCCGAATGCCAGGCCATCCTGGACGCCTTTCGAGAGCAGGGGATAACCTGCTATGTTAGCTTTATGCACCGCTATTTTCCTGAAGTGCATACATTGCGTAATTTGCTCCAAGCGGGCACGTTTGGTCGGCTTGTGATGATCCGCCAACGTAATGCCACCCCCGGTGCGGGCTGGGCGGAATGGTTCTACCGGCGTGAACTGGTCGGCGGCGGTGTGGCGATGCAGCTAGGCGTACATGGCATCGATCTGCTGCGATCGCTGTTTGGTGAGATCCAAGCTGTTAAAGCCACCACCCAAATCACGGTGAAAGAGCGCTCTCTGACGGATGGTCGCATCATCAAGCCGGATAACGAAGACCTGGCCCTGGCGAGCTACCGCTTTGCTAGTGGATTGCTGGCGACGCATGAGATGAGCTACAACGAAGCCGCCGGGACTGACCGCTTCCGCACGGAGGTCTTCGGAACTGAAGCGACCGCCTGGTTGCGCAGCGAACTGGGCCGACTCGCGATACGCCGATCTGGAGGAGATTGGGAGCGAATCGATTTAGTGCAGGAAGACCCAGGCGTAATTCAGCACACACATTTCTTGCGAATGCTCTCCGGCGAAATCCCCAATGACAACTCCGACCTGGATGGACTGGCGGCGGTGGAAGTCGTTGAAGCGATCTACCGCTCGGCTGAAAATGACGATTGGGTGGAAGTCGAAGAGGTTGACCTCAAAGGACAAAAACATGCAGTCCATGACCTCCCATGAACGCATCCTGCACACCATACGCGGTGAGGCTGTGAACCGGGTCCCAGTTTTTGCGCCGTTGACCTGGAACCCGCTCACCCCGCAGCCGCCAGAAAACGATTGGAAAAATGGGTCGAATTACCGCCGGTTATTGCAGGCTGCTCAAGAAACTTGCGATTTTTACGTTCAGCTTGAAATCCCGGAGTGCCAACCCATCCGCGGCTCGCAAGGAAACTATGGTATGCACGGCATACCGGAAGGTATCTTTGACAGGCGCTTTTTCCTAACACCTCCGGAATACATCGAAATGAATTCCCAGGATTGGCGCAACGGACGCCAGCAAAGCACCTACATGGTGCACACGCCGGGCGGCATGTTGACTACTACCGAAGCTGTCCAGCCGGGCGAGGACACCGTCTGGGAGATCGAACCGTTGATTAAGAATGTATCGGATGCGGAAAAATTACTCAGCATCCCCTACGAATTCGAGCGCCCGGACATGCGCTCCTATTTTGCCCAGCGGATGGAGTTGGGTCAAGCAGGTGTGGCGGTTTGTTTCGTCACTACACCTTTGGTGATGGTCTCGCGTCTGACCGGCTTCCAGCGTTTCCTGGAATGGACGATCACCGAACGCGATCTTAATTGAACGTATGATTGCGACAGCACAGGAGCGGCTGACGGAGCGTCTGGGTTATATCCTGGAGATGGGCGCCGGGCCAATCATCCGTTTTGGCGGCAGTGAGCAGGCTACTCCACCGATGATGTCGGGAGTCGCTTTCGACCGTTATATCCTGGGATATGAAAAACCGCTCTGGGATCTGGTCCGCCAAGCCGGACAGATTGTGTGGGTGCACTGCCACGGGCGTATTCGTACGGTGATTGACAAATACATCGCCGCTGGTGTACAGATGCTCGACCCGGTTGAACCGCCTCCGCAGGGCGATATCCAGATTGCTGATGCGAAGGAACGCGCCCGAAGCGGCCCTCTAACGCTGATTGGCAACATCGAGTGGTCGGATCTGGAGCAGCGCACACCTGACGAGATTGAATTATTGGTTCAAAAGGCCATACTGGACGGCGGCAGTGATCATTTGATTCTGGGCTGCTCTGCCGAGGTGATCAATTCGCCGGATGATCACTTGACTGAGAATATTTTGCGCTATTTCGAGGCTGCCCGGCGTTATGGGAGTTTGGATGCAAACCAACGGTGAGTTTGAGACCAAACTGAGACGTATCCTCCACCTGCTGGACGATCATGGGCTGGATGGGCTATTGCTGCAACGAGTGAGCAGTTTTTCCTGGGCCACCTGCGGCGGTCGCTCGGAGGTCAACCTGGCAAGCACCACAGGCGCAGCCCAATTATTGATCACTCGTAAGGGGCGCTACCTGATCACCTCTAATCTGGAGGAATCTCGCTATAAGACGCAGAATTGGGTTGAAAGCCAGGGTTGGGAGGTGTGCATCGCACCCTGGTATGCGGAAGGCGACCTACTGGTCCATCTGGCGAATGGACTGCGCCTGGGAGCGGATATGCCTTATCGGGATGCGCTTGACCTGTCAGTGGATATCAGCCGCCTGCGCAGCGAGCTGACCGCCCCGGAGATGGAGCGCATGCGCCGTCTGGGCTGGTCGTGCGCCCAGGTGATCGAACAGGCGGCTCGCGCGATCCGCCCAGGGATGACCGAGATCGAAATCTGCGCCGACGTGGGCTACCGCGCCGCGCTGCAGGAGGTGCAGGCCATTACCAATATCGTCGCCAGC
Source organism: uncultured Chloroflexia bacterium (assembly GCA_963788145.1). Lineage (GTDB taxonomy): Bacteria > Chloroflexota > Anaerolineae > Anaerolineales > UBA4823 > UTCFX2. The sequence goes on from CAWBFQ010000003.1 coordinate 528,147, forward strand.
GATGAGCGCATCACCGCCTTCCGCCACCCGCTCTCCACCCAAAAGCCGGTCGGGCGGCTGGCGATGCTGGTCTTGTGCGGGCGCAGGGATGGGCTGGTCTGTACGATCACACGTTTCGTCCATTTTGGACAAATCGATCCCGAGCTTGCTCGCCTGGAGCGGGACGTAGCCTGGATCGCCGCGGTCGGCATCCACCACACCAAGCCCGGCGCGGACTGGTGTCAGGTTTTCGAGCGCGTTCGCAGATGCTTACGCTGATGTAGGCGCGCCGCAGGAATGGGTGACGCATCATCAAGGCGGGCTGGCGGGTTATGAACCGCGCGAGTTCTTCGCCCGGCCGGGCGCCTCGCTCCCGGTGACGGTCGGCCAGACCGGGGTCTGGAACCCCTCGCTGGGTGCAGCCCGCTCGGTGGATACCTTCCTGGTGACCGAAGCGCGCAACGAACTGCTCACCGAACAACCGGATTGGCCCAAGCTGCAGGTCGAAGTGGACGGGGTGCCCTATCAACGCCCGGCCATATTAATAGGATAACCATATGAACGCAACCCCTCCATTCGACGAGATCGACCCCTACGCCGGGCTGCACGTGTATTTCGGCGACCTGCACTCGCATAACAAGGTCGGCTACGGCCACGGCACGCCCGAACAGGCCTTCGAGAACGCGGCCGTCCAGCTCGATTTTTGCTGCCTGACCGCCCACGCCCACTGGCCGGATATGCCGGTCGGCGAAGCGCGCCTGGAGAGCCTGGTGAATTATCACCGCCGCGGCTTCGCCCAGACCGCCCAACACTGGCAGGAATTGATGGCTTTGGTCGAGCACTATTACCAGCCGGGCAAATTCGTCACCTTCCCCGGCTTCGAGTGGCACTCGAACCTATACGGCGACCACAACGTCTATTACCGCCAGCCGCCGGGTGAAATCTTGTACGCCCCCGACCTGGAAGCGCTGCGGGCGCAGTTCCGCCAGCTCAAACAGCAGGGCGTCGAAGCGATGGTCATCCCGCACCACATCGGCTACAAGGCCGGTTTCCGCGGCATCGACTGGCGCTATTTCACCCCTGAATTCTCACCGGTGGCCGAAATCCTCTCGATGCACGGGCTGGCGGAGAGCGACAAAGCCCCAATCCCGTACCTGCTGCCGATGGGGCCGCGCGATGGCCGCTCGACCATGCACGCCGGGCTGAAGCTCGGCAAAATTTTCGGCGTGATTGGCTCGACCGACCACCACTCGGCTTACCCCGGCAGTTACGGCCACGGCCGCGCTGCAGTTTGGGCGGACGAACTGACCCGGGAGGGGCTGTGGCGGGCGATCCACCAGCGCCGCACGTACGCGCTGACCGGCGAGCGGATCGAGCTGCGCTTCTCGGTGGACGGGCTGGCGCTGGGAGCAGACTCCCCGCAGCGCTTCGCCGATCTCCCGCCTGCGCCCGTCCGTAAGCTGCGCCTGGAGGTGCAGGCCGCCAGCCGGATCGACTACGCTGAAATCCTGTATCGCAACCGGGTGATCCAGCGCTTCAGCCCGGCCGACCCGCTCGAAGTGGACTGGAGCCAGCCGGTCTGGACCAGCCTGGAAGTGGGCTGGGGCCACAGCGAGCCGCTGATCGAATGGCAGGTGGCGTTGGAAGTGTTGGACGGCAAACTGGTGCAGGTGGAGCCGCATTTCCGCGGCCTGTGAGATCGTCGCCCACCAGGGCGAGCGCGAGCCGCTGATCCCCGCCGGGCGCTCCGAATGGATCGACGAGCGCCGCGCCCGCTTCAGCGCCCAGACCTGGGGCAACCCGACCGGCAGCACCGCCTCCACCCAGGGGTTGGGGTTATGCCTGCTGGGCGGGCCGCAGACGCGCCTCAAAGCCGTCTTCAACGGGACGGAGATGGACGTCACGCTGGGCGAGCTGGCCGAGGGCAATCGGGCCGGGTACCTGAGCGGCTTTGTCAGCCCGGCCTACTGCTTCCACAAGCTGGATACCATCAGCGAATACCACCTGTGCGAGGTGTTCGAGCATGAGATCGACGACCAGGGCGGCTGGTACACCGCCCGGGTGATCCAGAAGAACGGGCAGGGAGCCTGGTCCTCACCAGTGTGGGTGTGAACGTTCCTTTCAAAACATGCGCGCGGGGATTATGGTGGATCAAACCAGAAAAAGTAAAGCAGTCCGAGAATAATCCCTATTCCGGCTCCAACCACCCAAGGCAGCCAATGAATGCGATTAATGTCTCCTCGAGCGTTTCTTTGATGGATCCATACCCACACCGTACCATCCATCAGAACAAGGTAATTGGTTTGTTCCATTCCGACATATCGTCTACATCCGCCTGTAATGGATTGATCGGCGACGCCATTAATTGCACGCCATAACGGAGGAACCCAAAAGGATGTATGACAACCGAGGTTGGCCTTACCATCACGATTTCCTGTTGACGTAAGGGACTTCAGCCCAATTCAAGGAGAATTCTTCAGGGGTTCCCTCCCAACCAGTCCAGGGGAAAGACAATTCGAGTGCGCGATCTTTCGTGGTACCTACTCGAATGCTGCGCAGGGTGCTTGCTAATATTTTATTGGGTTTTTCGACCATATCATTTTGAACAGGATTACCAAGGTTGCGCCAGGGCACAAAGAATCCATGTTCGTGGAGCGTGGTCACGCCACCTATAACGACGGTTCCCAAAATGATGATTATGATTGCAGGAAGAAAGTTCTTCGGCTTCTGTACTTTCACCAACTCTTCGTCACTAATGCAAACCTTTTGGGCTCGAGTTTGTTTAATTTGAGTTGATAAATGTAAGCATGCCAATGCTCCAGAAGCTTCTCCCTTTATCCTTTGCGAACGTTGCGTTCTTCGTCTGAACCATCGCTCATGCAAGAACGTCTCCATCTGGCGATAGCTCTCCGGCTGGGATCAACCCATCCAATCCGGGTAAGCTTTAGCGATCTCTTCGTATTCTTTGGCGATTTCTGACCAACCTTTGCTGCCGGTTGTGATCGCCACATCGAGCAAACGCATTTTCGCAATCGCCTGCTTGCCTTCGGAGAGCCGGTCGCCGATCTTGAGCTGCTGGGTCATCCCGGTGCTGACCGTGGAGACAAAGCCGAACAGGGCCGCGACGATGCAGGCTAGCCGCCAGCCTTCCGTCCCGACCCCGGCGACTGGGCCGACCGCCGCAGTCACCCCCGCGACCAGGGTGGCCGCGGCCGAGCTGACGATGGTGGTGGAGAGCAGGCGGGTGTTCGCCTTCTGGCTTCCGTTCAGCAGCCCCTCCGCCTTGTGGATGCTCGCCTTCAGGCTTTCGCGCAATTGTTTTTGACGACCTTCAATGAGTTCTTCCGACATCCCTAACCTCCTGATAAGAGCAAATCTATCGCGGTAAGAAAAAACTCAACCACTAAATACACAAAAAGAATTGGACTAACAAGACAAAGAACGAGATAAATTATACCGTAAATATACATATCAACTATGCCGCGCCGATAGAATTGTATGCCAAAATTTCGAGCAATTGAGGCGAAAGAATACGACAAAAGGCTGAGGCGCGCTGGCAGGAGGCGTGATAAAATCAGGATGAAGTTGGATAAGAACTGTCCGATAGATTAATAATCATTGGAGGAATTTATGATGATGAATCAAAGCAATGGAAAGCAAAGTCAACCTGAACAAAAAGCAGTCAGCCAACTTAAGGTTCGCAGCGATCTGCGAGCCGGAGGCGCATGTGAACTCGGTTTGCAGTATTGGAAGAAAGAATACCAATATTGGAAGAAAATGGCTCAGAATATGGGCTGCGTATAGAGGAGTATAAGCCATGAAAATTCGAACATCTCTCCGCGCCGGTGGTACCGGTTGCAGCCCTGAGACTCAGGCCTATATGCAGAAGGCTCTGAATATGCAAAACAAGGTCGAAAGTTGCATTAATAAAAAGCCCTCCGTCCAGCCTGTCACTGGTTATGTACCGCCAACCTCCTATGTGGGCAGCGGTTACGTTTACCCCGATATGAGTGGGGCGTGTGGATAGAGCCCGCAAGGGTTACTCTGAGGAGGAATGTATGAACGTGAAAACCAATTTAAAATCTGGCGCAGCTTGCTATGTTGTCCAATCGGGCGACAGCCTGAGCAAGATCGCCTCCCGATTCGGAAGCACGGTGGATGCGGTCTATCAGTCCAACCGGTCCACGATCGGCCCGAATATGAACCTGATCTACCCCGGGCAAAAATTGTATATCCCCTAGTTGGCTACCCCACTTAGCCTATAAACACAGACGACCGTTGAAAAGCGGTCGTCTGTGTTTATAGCACTATGCCGAATACTGACGTCCCTTCCAGTGACTCTCTGACGCCCCGATAATAGCGGATGGCGGAAGTCCAGGTCATTGCCAGATAGAGGGCGCCGACCAGAGGCAGCAGTAAGCACCACCAGCGGCTACGACCGTAGAAGTTCAGTGTGGGCAGGTAGGTTAGAGCCATCACCAGCCAGGCAACCAGCGCAGCCCAACGTGTGGCGGGGAGCGGGGCAAGCAGACCGAGCAGCGGACCCCAGAATATAATGATCAACCCCAGGCTGGTGAGCGCAAGCAGGATTGGAGAGTAGAGTAACTGAGTATAAGCAGAGCGGGCGACCATGTTCCATATTTCATCCAGGCCGTTGTAACCGCGACCGCTTTGCACATAATGGCTCTGACCTGTCCAGGTGCGAAAGCCAGATTTCTTGACTCGGGCAGCCAGTGCGCAATCATCAATCAATGCGGAGCGGATCGAGACCAAGCCGCCGATCTGGGCGAAAAGGCTCGTTCTAAGCAGGATGCAGCCGCCGGCGGCGGAGGCGAAACGCCGCTGTGGACCATTTGCCAGCGTGAACGGATAGAGCAGCTTAAAGAAATAGATAAAGGCTGGGGTAAGAAGTTTTTCCCAAAAGTTATTCATCGGGAGCGTTGCCATTACAGAAACGAACGGGCGCTGGTGCTCCTCGGCTAGCCGCCGTAGCAGACTTAGGCAAGAGGGCGCCAGGCGGATGTCGGCGTCGAGCAAAAGGGTATAGCGGGTGTGGACAAGTCGCACGCCTTGATCCAGCGCCCACAACTTGCCGGCCCAACCAGTAGGCAGCACCTTTCCGGTCACGACCTCAAGATCCAGGCCTTCTACACTACGGGCGATCTCGGCGGTGCCATCATCCGAGCAATCGTCTACCAGGATCACCCGCAGTTGCCCAGTCTCACCGGTCTGCATGCGCAGCGCCCGCAGTGTCTCTGCAATTACGACGGCTTCGTTGCGAGCCGGGATTACTACGGTGATGTCGGCAAAGTCGTTTTGCTCGCCGGGGATCAAACTCGGACTGATCTCCTCCTCTAGCACCGGGCCAGTCTTCCAGGGTCTCCACGGCAGCAAAAGCAGGATCAACCAGGCGGTCAGTGAAAGTAAAGATAGGGCGGCAAGCAAGTTCGGCATGAAGGAATTGATTTTATTTCATTTGGGAGGAAACCCTGATCTGCCACAAACCCTCCAGCACACTCTCCAGCCGATCTGCGAAGCCGTTCGGGTTGTTTGTAGTAATGTCATCCTCATTTTCAAAAACGGAAAAGGGTAGGCGCTGAAGACCCACATTCAAGAAATGTGGTTCTGGGGAGGAGAAGATCTGCCAATCGTCAGCTTTATATAGGCGCTCGAGCTTGGCATCAGGCAGGGAGTGTTCCAGGATGCTGTCAGGTTTGTTTGGATTGAAGCGGCGTCGGTTTTTACGCAGCGATTCAGCATACGAAACTCGCACGTATAACGCCGTGGCCTGAGCAAGGATCAAATCAGACAGGTGGGCGAAGGCCTGGGTATAGCCGCCATGCTCGCTGCCGCGTGAGAACTCGATGATAGTTGTGTGAGTTTGGGCGTGGTTCGGATCATCCCGCAGTTGCTTCTGGTATTCCAATCCTATCCGCTCGATCAGAAGATGCCACAGATATTCATATTTAAAATAGCCCTGTTCATCGGTGTGCAGGCGCGGCTGGCCTAGGCTTTTTTCGAGCAGGTGATCTTCCTCGAACCAGGTCCATAGCATTGGAAAATCGTCAATAATGCATGGCTGGGCGACATGGAAGCGCTGAAGGCGTTCGACTGGTTGGGCGTTTAGCAGGTAGTCAATGATCTCGGATTTACCCGAAGCAGGCCTGCCGGTCAAGATCAGGACGGGGAAGTGATTCATGTAGTTTCCTTTCTTTCCTTTATCGGTTCTGATCAGCCGTCTGCCACCAGACATACGTTGCGATCATGCCCACTATGCTGGTAAAAAATACGATCCAATAGCTGCTCGGAGCCAGGGTGCTTTCCTCTTGCGCATATAACATTGGTATTGCCCAAGGGAAGTATTCGCCCCACCCAACGACCACAACCAGGTTGGCTATCATGAGCGTTAGAATCGCCAGTCCCAATGGCAGCAGGTAGCCGTGCCCAACGCTAGCGAAGAGCGCAAATGGGGTCACCCCTCCCATTACCAGGCAGGCGGTGATCAGCGCCTGCCTGCTGCCGTGAAGGATCACACTAAACGATCCTCCCGGTAGTTTAAGGATTACGCCCAATCACAAGGCTGGTAATCAAAATGACGATGGTCAGAACTCGCGGACCAGATTGTTACGATGATAAATTTTGCCAGCAGGATGCTTGAGCGTTGAACCGGCACGGCAAGCAGATCTTTTAACGTGCTATCCGCAAATTCGCGACCAAATACCCAGCTAATAGCCAACACAAGCAAAAAGAATTCACCGGCTGCAATCATCTGGCCGGACAATCCCATATAAGTTGGCCAATCGGTTGCGGAATACGCGATCAGATTGGCTTTGGCGCTGATCAGGCCAAGTTTCTGTGAAATCTCCGGGTTCTTAGAGACGAAAAGCAGGAAGGCGATTCCGAATGGCATAAATAGCGACCCCAATCCAGTCCACAATGGCATTCTGGAGCGGATCGCTTTACGCAACTCTATCCAGATCATATCGGCAAGATTATCCATTTTGGTGTTCCTCATCCATTCCGATCAGCCTGAGGAAATACTGTTCCAGTTCCTCCTCCTCAACCACTAAATGAGTTGGCGGGATTCCGGCATTGACCAGCAGGCAGTTGATCTCACCTGGGCTCTCAACCGAAAATGGAGTATTAAGCACGATGGTCCCGTCCGATAGGATTTCAGCAGGCTGCCCGGCGGCGATTAATATCTGCTGAGCCGACTCTACGTCCGGTACCCGCAAATTAAGCCGCCTCTTTCGATTAAGCTCCAGTTCAGTACTATTAAACTCCTGGATCATGCGCCCATTATGGAGAATCCCTATCCGACCGGCAAGCCGTGAAACTTCCGCCAGGATGTGACTAGACATGAATACCGTTCCACCATGGTTCTGGGTCAAATCGAGCAGCAACTCTCGGATCTCAACGATCCCAGCCGGGTCCAGCCCGTTGGTCGGTTCGTCCAGGATGAGCAATCTGGGCTGATGGATCAATGCTTTGGCCAGGCCTAGCCGTTGAGCATTACCGTGAGAAAGCGTTCCAGCCCGCCGGTTGGCGTATGCTTCCAGCCTTAGCAGCTCGATGATTTGCCCGATTGCTTTGGGAGGCGTGCCAGGATGCAAACGGCGGGAAACCTCCAAGTTTTCGCGTACCGTCAGTTCTGGATAGGCATGCGAATTCCTCCACCATATATCCCACCGATTCCCAGGGTCTTCGACTACCAAGCCGAATCCTGGTTTGGAGCACATGGGCGCTCCCTCTGTCAGGCCGGATCATGCCGAGCAGCATGCGGATTGTGGTGGTCTTTCCAGCCCCATTCAGACCGAGAAAGGCATAAATTTCTCCTTCGGTTACTTTCAAGGAAAGCTGGTTTACCGCGGTTACGCTGCGATACCGTTTAACTAATGCATGGGTTTCAATGGCCAGGCTCATTGTTATTGTTTCCTCATTTACGCTGGATCGGACTCGTTATTTTTACCATAGAGATGGAGAATTCAGGAAGGGAAATTAGGATTGCTCGAGGTGATTCACTAGTAGTTAAGAGGTGAATATCCCGGCTACAGCAATGATCACTACCAAGCGGGATATAGTTAGGGTGAGCCGGGCGGATCCGCTGAAAATGAATTCAGCCTGGAGATCTATCGTTGGTTCAGGCATCCTGGCGTGTTAGAATCAGTCCATCAGCCGTCATAATCAAACCGGCTTAAGAGTTTGTCAAAATGAGGGTTTTGTTCTTGGATACCCATCCGAAAATGGAAGATCTACGAATCGAATTAAGGTGAATTGAAATGATTGAGCTGACCGGAGAAAACCTGACAATTGAGCAGGTTGTCCAGATCGCCCGTGGCGGGGGGGAAGTAGCGCCATTGGGCACCAAGATCCGTCAACGCATGCAGCGCAGCCACGAATGGGTGCAGCAAGCGGTTAATGAGCAAGGTCGAGTAATTTACGGGGTGAATACCGGCTTTGGCGTCTTGGCCACAACCCGCATCGCGGCTGAACAGGCTCGCCAGCTCTCGCGCAACCTAGTATTAGGTTGTGTTAGCGGAGTGGGTAAGCCTTTGCCCAAAGAAGTGGTGCGAGCCATGATGGTGATCCGGGCGAATATGCTCGCCAGAGGTTATTCGGCGATCCGCCCGCTGGTGGCGCAGGCTTTAATCGATATGCTCAACGCTGGCGTCACCCCGCTCGTGCCGGAGAAAGGCTCGCTTGGAGCGAGCGGCGACCTAGCTCCGTTAGCCCACATCGCGGTGGTATTGACTGCTCCGCCTCAACCCGATCCAAATGCATACAGCGGGCAGGCTTGGCTGGCGGATGAGTTGCTGACGGGCGAGCAAGCCATGGCTCGCGTCTGGCATAGAGCGCCCCGTATTGGAAGCAAAGGAAGGCTTGGCTTTGAGCAACGGGATCGATTTCATGGCTGCGGCTGGGGCATTGGCGGTGTACGATGCAGAGTGCCTGCTGCGACAAGCTCTGTTCGCCGCTGCCCTCAGCCTTGAAGCTCTGCTGGCTCTTACCGATGCCTTCCACCCGGCCTTACACGCCGCGGCGGGACAGCCTGGTCAACAGCAGATTGCAGCGGAGATGCGCGCCCTGTTACTGGGTAGCAGTCTGATCGATTCTCAGCCCGGCAAAGTGCAGGACGCTTATAGCCTACGCTGCATCCCGCAAGTACTCGGCCCAATCCGGGATGGGCTGTCCTTCCTGCGTTCCCGCTTCAGCGCTGCCTTGAACGCGGTCACCGATAACCCGCTGATTTTCCCGAATTCGGAAGGAAACGGATATTTCTCGCTTTCCGGCGGCAATTTCCACGGTCAGGGGCCAGCCATGTGGCTAGATTTCCTGGCTATCGCCATCGCTGAGGTGGGCAGTATTGCCGAGCGACGCATCTTTCGTCTGCTCACCCCCGAATTGAGCAGCGGTCTGCCGAGCATGCTTGTCCATAAAAGCGGGCTGGATGGCGGCCTGATGATGGGGCAATATACCGCCGCAGCCCTGGTTTCGGACAACAAGACCCTGGCTCACCCCGACAGCGTCGATTTCGATCCCTTCCTGCGCCAACCAGGAGGACCACGTTAGCATGGGCGCGAACGCAGCCCGGCATGCGCTCGAAGTGCTCGAAAACGTGCGCCACATCCTGGCGATTGAGCTATTCACTGCTGCCCAGGCGGTAGACCTGCGCCTGGATGGTCCGAATAAACTGGGCCAGGGAAGCCGGGTGGTCCACCGTATGGTCCGTGAGCAAGTGGCATTCCTCGAGCACGACCGTCAGCTTACGCCTGATATCCTCAAGCTGGCCGACCTGATCCGCAGCGAGGCGTTGATACGGGCGATTGGTTTGTAGATCTCCGTGCTCTCGCAGAACTCAGAGGTGTCTTAAAATTGACATCCCAATTCAAAGTCTGGGTATATAATAGAAATGGACAAAATCGGGTGGTGTATTCCCATGTAAGTTGGCATATGCGGAGGGGTAGATGAAAACCAAAAGTTGGCTGATGGTTTTAGGTCTGGGTATATTTCTTGCTATGCTGATTTCTGTTGGGTGGATATTGGATCGCGACTGAAACAGGATTTGCCAGTGCTGCTTCGGCGCGAGCGAATGCAGTAGAATCGAATATCCCCATGTTGTTGAATTACCAGGGCGTTCTGACAGATGAGAACGGTTTGCTACTGAGCGGAACATTTACGATGACGCTACGCCTGTACACTACCCTAACTGGAAGCGACCCGGTCTGGCAGGAGACCCAATCGGCGGCAGTGGAGCGGGGATTGTTCAGCCTGTACCTGGGCAGCCAGAACCCGCTGCACCAGGACCTGTTTAGCGATCACGGGCTGTACTTGGGGATTGCGGTAGGGCAGGATGACGAGATGCAGCCGTGCACCTTGCTAGCCTCGGTCCCGTTCGCGATCAGCGCCCACCAAAGCACCTGCACGCTGCGCGATTGGTACCTCGACTTAGATCAGGACTTATGGGGGGATCCGCAAACCATCTTCAGGTCCTGCGACCAGCCGCCCGGTTATTCCTTCAGCGGATTTGATTGCAATGACGCAAATCCGGCGATCCACCCCTTCGCGGAAGAATATTGCGATGAAGTGGATAACGACTGCGACGGCGAAATCGACGAAGATGCCAATTGCGGGGTGTGCGATATATCCTATTTGCCATTATGCATTCCACCGCCTCCGCCCGATCTGGATTGCAGCGACGTCCCTTATTCTAACTTTCTAGTCGAATTCCCAGACCCGCACAATTTTGATTCAACTGGCGATGCGATCGGCTGCGGACCGGGCGATCAGGAGGAGCCCATGCCTACTCCTCCATATCCTGCGCCTACGCAGCCCCCTAATCCATATCCGCCCATTCCCACACCATATCCACCGCTACCTACTGCTCCACCAGCGCCCGCCCCGACGGCGGAGAATGTCAAATGAATAAAGTTGCTGTATTCTTGGTTGTGCTGTTATCGACAGGCATCGCACTATATACAACTGTCTTGACTCTGGCTGCAGGTGGGATGGAATCGCCCCATTACCATATCCCGTGGAGCGAGTTTTCCGGCGGTGGCGGGAGGATGGAATCCAGCCACTACCGCATTCATGGATCGCTTTCAGTGGGGTTGACCGGGGACTTTCTGAGTGCAGAAAATCGAATCCTTACTGGCTATTGGGCTGGGGTGAGCCAGGTTTATACGGAACAGGCGCGCCTTTTCTTACCAATCCTCACACTTAACCCATAAAATATCCCACCCCATACCTCCGAGTTCTCGTAGAACTCGGAGGTATGAGATGTCTCATGTTGTGTTAAACTTGAAGCGGGTACTCTTAAGCTCACATGCTCGATAGTCAGAATCAAGGTGTGCTAATGACGGATTCATATCCCCCCAAACATGACCTGGCTTTTAAAGATGAACTCCTTTTCCTACAAGCCATCCTGGATCATGCCAAACTGATCGTTAATGTGACCGATCACGAGTATCAGCTTGTGTTGGCTAACCGTTATACCGAGACGGTCACCGGGTTCTCGCTGGCTGAACTAATTGGGCGGTCTGTAATAGATACGATCGTGCCAGCGGAAAACCGAGCCGGGCTGAAGGCGCATTTCGAGAAGATCTGGCAGGGATTGCCTGTCGAGAGCCACGATAATTATGTGTTGGTGAAAGGCGGCGGCAAACGCCTGTTTAACTGGACCAATTCGTTGATCGTGGATGCGGAAGGTCAGCCGAAATATATCGTTGGGATGGGTGTGGACGTCACTGAACGCCGCAAAGCTGAAGATGATCTGCGCAGGTCAGAAGTCGAAAAATCGCTCATCCTGGATAGCACCAGCGAGATGTTTGCTTATTACGATTTGGATTTGAGGGTGCTCTGGGCGAACGCTGCCACCGGTCGATCGGTTTGCCAGGACCCGCAAGCCTTGATCGGGCGTTTTTGTTTCGAGATATGGCAAGATCGGGATGCGCCTTGTGTTGATTGCCCGGTTCTGCGGGCGCGTCAGAGTCTTCAGCCCGAAAGCGCTGAAATGACCACGCCTGATGGGCGTTTCTTTTTTGTACGTGGTTACCCGGTGATTGATGAGAACGGAGTAGTGACCGCCCTGATCGAATTCAGCCAGGATATCACTGAGCGCAAAAAGGTTGAAAGGGCGTTGCTGGAAAGCGAAGCCATGTTAGCTCGCACCCAGGCGATCGGCCAGATGGGCAGTTGGTCTTACCAGCTCGGTTCCAGCGGCATGCCCGTTTTTTCGAAGGAAGTTTTCCGCATTTTTGGGATTTCGGCGCCCCAAGATAATCTTACCATGCCAGTGGAAGATCATTCCAGTATGATCCATCCCGATGACCGGGAGAATTTCTTCTCAGCTGTGAACCAGGCGATCCTTAAAGGGATCGGGTTCCATCAGGATATGCAGATCATTTGCGCCGATGGTTACCTGCGCACATTGGATGTGATCTGCGAGGTAGAAAAAGACGCAATGGGTCAACCGGTCAGGCTGATTGGCTCGATCCAAGATATCAGCGAGCGCAAGCAACTGGAAGAACAATTACGAGCCACATTGCAAGAAAGAGAAGAGTTACTGAAAGAAATTCACCACCGGGTGAAGAACAACCTGGAGGTGATCGTCTCTTTGGCCGCGTTGCAATCTCGTGAGATCAGCGACCCGAGCGCCTTGCAGAACATCCACGAATTGCAAGAGCGCATCCACACCATCGCCCTGGTGCACGAGAACCTCTACCGTTCCAACAGCTTTTCGGAAATCCGGGCATCTTTGTTTGTCCCCCAACTGGTGGAGAACCTGCGCCAGATGATTGGTTTGCCTGATGTGCAGATCCAGACTGACATCGATGACACCCTTCTTACGATTGGGAACGCCATCCCGCTTGGACTGATCGTGAATGAACTGGTGACTAACGCCTATAAACATGCATTTGCGCCCCAAGTGGGGCGAGCCCAGGCAATCCCGATCGAACGCCGCATTTGGGTCAGCCTTCGGCAGGATGTGGCCTCTCCCAGGTTGATCGTGGGCGACAATGGGATTGGGCTGCCGTCCAATCTGGATTGGCAGTCGGTGAATTCGCTCGGGCTACGCCTAGTCAACCGATTAAGCGAGCAATTGCATGGTAATCTGTCCGTGACTGTCAATAATGGGACGATATTTGAACTCATCCTTCCTGCCCCGTTCCCCGATTAGCACGAAGAACCTGCTCAATCGCCAACTACAAGAAATTTTCGTGTTCGATAACGCCGACATGCATAGTAATCGAGCTGGTCCGATTGTTTGATAGATTATTAAAATAATCACCATTTCATTCCTCAATCAAGAGGATTGAAATGGTTCCTTTATGGTTGAAGTCCGCCAGGGGTTATCGGACAGGGGTTGGGTCGTCTGGTGGAGGAAAATTTCGAGCGAGTCAGCACTGCCCAATTCAAGCGGTTCGAAAGCGTCTTCTTCAAGTTGGAAAGCACCAGCTTTGAGATTAGTTTTAACTTTCATCTTATATTCCCTTCGTCTGGATATGTAAATCGGTTGATTATCTATATTCTAACCGTTTTTGTTTGGACATGTATACGACAAAATGTGTATTTGCCGTTGGAGTTTGTCATTGCGAGATAATGGTGAGAAGGTGTCCGGGGCTAGCTAGCCGAGGACAACTCCCCCGCCCGCAGGTTCTGGCACAGGCGCACGCCGGTCATCGCGTCCGTCACCCAGGCGTCCGCGCCCACATAGCGACAGACCTGCTCGTTAAGTTGGTTTCCGCCCAGCACGATCGGGGTGGAAGCCACCTTCAAGTCGGGGGTGGAGTGCAGTACTTGCACAGTCTCGCGCATGCTGTCATACGAACTGGTCAGCAGTCCTGACAGCCCGATGATATCCGGGTGTAAGATCAGAGCGTTGTTCAGGAACTCGACTGGCGGTACGTCCACGCCGAGGTCGTGCACGGTGAAGCCGTAACCGGTCAGCAGCAGGCTGAGGTTGTTCTTGCCGATGTCGTGGATATCGCCTTTGACCGTGCCGAGCAAAATCAGACCAGACTCGTTGCCCTGGAATTCAACCTCAATCAACGGCGCTAGCAACTCCATCACCTCCCGGAAGATCTCACCAGCCATGATCAGTCCGGAAAGGAAATATTCTCGTTTCTCATAGCGCTCGCCAACTAGCCGCAAGCCCTCCTGGCAGTCTTCCACGATCAAGAGCGGATCGTCTTTCAACTGGATCCGCTTCTGAACCAGATCTAGCACTTCTTTTTCTTTCAAGTTGGCTACTTGCTCGATTAACTGAGTTCGTCGTTTGACGAGAGCGATGCTCGATTTGCTCATACTATTCCTTTGGGGTTGGTCGGGGTTCACTCCTCGATCCCAACCTGTGTGGTGAATTGCAGTTGGTTGCTGGGGATGATAAACCAGCCCCAACTGATCGGCTGGTTTTCAAAATCATAGAAGACGTGCTCAATGAAGAAAGCTGCGGCTGGCAGGCTCAATTGGAGCAGGCTGACTTCTTCGGCGTTCATCAGGGTAGTCGCAATGGTTAATTTGCCACGCTTGAGCAAGGTATTCATTCCGTTCGAGAATAAGCCCTGCAGCGAGGTCACGTCCATTTCAGCTTCCACAATTGGGCGGGTTGGGTCATATACCAGGTAAGCCCGATGATAAAAGACCGGCCGGCCCTGTTCCATGAAAAGCCTACGCAGGTAAATAGTAGAGTCGCCAGGTTGCAAGTTGAGTTTACGGGCAGCGCGCTCGTCGGCAGAGACCACCCGCACATCCAACAAGCGGATATTGCTCTCCAGACCGGTCCGGAAAAGCCCCTGCAATTCTTGCAGATCGAAGATTGCAGTGCCCAACTCCAATTCTTTGACGAAAGTGCCGCGCCCTTGGGCGGTGCTCACCACGCCCTGATCAGCCAGCAAATTGATCGAGCGCCGCACGGTCATCGGGCTGATGCCGTAGCGGCTGCAAAGCTGAGCCTCAGAAGGGAGCTGGTCGCCGGGACGGAAGGATCCTTCGGCAATCTGGCGCCGGAGGATATTGGCTAGTTGTAAGTAAGCTGGTTCGAACGAATCTCGGTCGATCCGGTAGGCTTCATTGAGTGAAGAAATCTGGTTTTGTATCATAAAATCTATTGTTGTCAATTATGCACCGGAATGATAAACTGTGCAACCCTCTTGACAACTTCCCTATATAAGTATACACTATATTTGTCAACTTCCCTATATAACTATAGAGGCTCACAGAGAATTGGACCCAACGTGTACCAGGATTATCGCTTGCGCTACCGTGATTGAAGAGATGCTGCCCTTGATGCCAGCAGGAATTTCCTATGAAGTGTTCGACTTTGGGCTGCACATGGTCCCTGGCGAGCTTAAAAGCAAGCTCCAACTTGCGCTGGATGCCTGCTGTAGCGAGGTGGACACAGTGCTGCTCGGCTATGGTCTGTGCTCGATGGCGGTGGTCGGGTTGAAGGCGAATAGCTGCACGCTGGTCTTGCCGCGTGTCGATGACTGTATCGCTATATTCCTTGGCTCGCGGCGAAGCCTATACCGAGCAAGCTCGCAAGGCCCCAGGCAGCTATTATCTGACAAAAGGATGGATCGAGGTGGCGACTCTCCCTTCGATGAATACGAGCGACTGGTGCAACAATACGGCGAAGCCCGCGCCGAACGGATCATGCAGGTGATGCTCAAACACTATACACGCCTGGTCTATATCGACACCGGTCAACCGGACAGCCGCGACTTTGTTGAATACGTCCGCAAAACTGCCGATCGCTTTCATCTAAATTTTGAAGAGGTGCGCGGCTCTAATGCATTGATTTTGAAGATGCTTTCCGGCGATTGGGACGAGGAATTCCTGGTCATCCCACCCGGCAAGACGATCGAGTATCTGGATTTCAAGACCTCTGCAATGAATGCAGCGACGAAACAGGTTTCGGATAACAGCTCGCCTTTTCGATCCAATCAGAGCCCATCGGCGAGGGGGAAACGATGAAAAACTCGACCAGCGTGGAAGTCGAGTTCCAGCCTTTGGGGAAGCGGGTAAATATCCCGGCAGGATCGACGCTACTCGATGCGGCTCGCCAGACCGGGATTGATCTGACCTCGGCTTGCGGAGGGGAAGGTAATTGCGGGCAGTGCCGAGTGGTGGTACTGTCCGGCATGACCAGCGAGCCGGATGAAGATGAAAAATTTTATCTCAACTCACATGCATTGGAAACTGGCTACCGACTGGCTTGCCAGACCTATCCACGAAGCGATGTCAAAATCCACCTGCCGAAAGATTCGCTCATCACCGGTCAGCGCCTGCAGGTGGAAAGTAATTTGCGTTCGCTGCCACCTGATCCGTTGGTTCGGATATTTCCGCTCGTCCTGGAACGTCCTACGCTGCAAGATACCCGCTCGGACCTCGCCCGCCTGGTGGAAGGGCTGGAGGAACAACACGGGCTGCACGGCTTAACGACTGGGGCGGTCTTTATCCGCGAGCTATCATCCGTCTTACGCACAGCCGATTGGCGGATATCGACCTACTTACGGGAGGGCGAGATCATTGCTCTGCAACCGCTGGCTGCTGAAACTGGTTTATCGGCTCGCCCACTCGGTCTGGCAGTGGATCTGGGTACAACAAAGATCGCGGCGATGCTGGTTGACCTGGAGAGTGGAGAGACCCTCGCCTCCACTGGAGCTCCTAACCCGCAGATTAGTTACGGCGAGGATGTGATAAGCCGGTTGAACTACGCATACCGCCACCCGGGCGGCTCGACTCAGATGGCAGAGCTTGTGCGCCAATCGATCCGTGATTTGCTGGTGGACTTGCTCCAGCAGACTGACAGCCAGCCTGGATGGGTAGTTGAGGCTTGCATTGTTGGCAATACCGCTATGACTTACCTGCTGCTCGGTTTCCCAACCCAGCAATTGGCTTCAGCACCCTACGTCGCCGCAGCCAGCCAGCCGCTTGACTTATATGGGCGCGAACGAGGCTTGCCGATGGCGCCTGGCGCCAGGGTGCATATCCCGCCGTCGATCGGCGGTTTTATCGGCGCTGACCATGTGGCGATGGTGTTGGCATGCGACCTGGATCAGAGCGATCTGGTCACCCTGGGGCTGGATATCGGTACCAACACCGAGGTCAGTCCTGCGACTGCCGGGCCAACCCGAACTGACTGCGGTCTCCTGCGCTTCTGGTCCAGCTTTCGAGGGCGCCCATATCCAGGATGGGATGCGGGCAGCTTCAGGAGCGATTGAAAAAGTGCGCCTCACCTCCGATGGGTTTGAATGGACCACCATCGATGACGAACCGCCGGTTGGATTGTGCGGTTCGGGTATCCTGGATGCGCTGGCTGAGTTATATCGCGGCGAATTCCTGACCCAGAACGGGCGTTTGCGCCGCGAGCAGGCCGGGTGTGCGCACAGGCGAATACGGATTAGAGTTTCTGCTGGCGGAGGCCGAACGCAGCGGCAGCGGGCGCGATATTGTGATCACTCAGCACGATGTTAATGAAATCCAGCTCGCCAAAGGCGCTATCCAGGCTGGGCTGAATATCCTGCTCGAGTTAGCTGCGATTTCCCCGGAACAGGTCCAGGAAGTGATCGTGGCAGGGGCTTTTGGTTCGTTCTTGAACATCCAGAGTGCGCTTGAGATCGGCCTATTTCCATCCTTGCCTAACGCTCATTACCGCCAGGTGGGCAATGCAGCCGCTCTCGGAGCGAAATGGATCCTGATTTCGCGCCTTGCACGTGAGCGAGCCACTCAGATTGCCCGCAACACGCGTTATCTGGAGCTGACCACCTATCCCAGGTTCAATCGCCAGTTTGCGTTGGCGATGATGTTCCCAGAGAGAAGATTATGAAAATCATTGGCGAAAAAATTAACGGAACTCGAAAACGAGTTGCCCAGGCGATCAGCAGAGCGCGATGCCGCCTATATTGCTGACCTAGCCTTGAAACAGAGCGCGACCGGGGCAGCCTGGCTGGATGTGAACGCCGGAACGCACCCAAGTCAGGAGCCGGATGACCTTATTTGGCTGATCGAGACTGTGCAGGCGGTGGTGGATACCCCGCTATGCCTGGATAGCGCTAACCCGAATGCCTTGCGGATTGCGATCCGAGCGGCGAAACAGACCCCGATGATCAATTCGATCAGTGGTGAGGTGGAGCGACTGAAAGGTATCCTGCCGATTGTGGCTGAGAATGGCTGCCCGGTGATCGCTCTGGCGATGGATGGCAAGAAAATCCACGAAAGCGCCGATCTGCGTTTTGAGGTGATCCAAAAGCTGGTAGAAGAAACTCGCCGCAACGGAGTGCCGGATTCATCGCTCTATATCGACCCACTGGCGATGACGGTTTCGACCAATACCCAAAGCGCGCAGATTGCCTTCGAGGTCATGCGTCGTGTCCGCCAGGAATTCCCTCTGTCACACCTAACGATTGGGTTAAGCAATATCTCATTCGGCTTGCCATCCCGCTCGATCGTCAATCGCTATTTTCTCAGTTATGCTCTGATGGCCGGTCTGGATAGCGCTATCCTTGATCCACTCGATCGGGATATCCAGGCTGCCATCCTGGCCAGCGATCTGCTGCTGGGCAAAGACCCTCATTGTTTGAATTTCATCCGAGCTTCTCGCAAAGGACTTTTTGAGAAACCGGCTGATTAAAAATTGTTCCAGTTCATGAATGAACCCAGAAAGGAGTTGAACCCATGTCCCAAGATTTAATTGATGCCATCACCGAAATGCGCGAAGAGGACGTCATGAAGATCACTCAGCAGATGTTGGATAGCGGGGTACCCCCGCTACAGGTGCTGGATGACTGCCGCCTGGCGATGGAAGTGATCGGCAAGCGCTTCGAAGCAGGCGATTGCTTTATCCCTGAGCTAATCCTGGCAGGCGAAATGCTGAATC
Organism: uncultured Chloroflexia bacterium; assembly: GCA_963788145.1. GTDB lineage: Bacteria > Chloroflexota > Anaerolineae > Anaerolineales > UBA4823 > UTCFX2. Next base: position 547,003 of record CAWBFQ010000003.1, read on the forward strand.
AGGTCTCGGCGGTGCTGAAACCGCGTATGGAGAAGGAAGCTAAGACGAAAAAGCTAGGGAAAGTTGTTATTGGCACCGTCGAGGGCGATATTCACGACATCGCCAAAGATATCGTCGCATTCATGCTCGATATCAACGGTTTCGAAGTGACCGATCTGGGGGTTGATGTGCCACCAGCGAAATTCGTTGAAACCGCCAAACAGACTGGTGCGAAAGTGGTGGCGCTGAGCGGCTTCTTGACTTTGGCTTATGATCCGATGAAGGCCACAGTGGATGCTCTGAAAGCCGCCGGGATGAACGACGTCAAAGTAATGATTGGCGGCGGACAGGTCGATGGGCAAATTAAGGAATATACCGGCGCGGACGCCTATGGCAAAGATGCCATGACCGCGGTCAACCTTGCCAAACAGTGGATCGTCTGAGACCGGAGTTTATCATGTCTGACCAACCCGAAAAAACCTTTGTACCTTCTCCGGAATACCTGGCACGCGAAAAACGCTTTAATGATGCAGTCTCGCTAACCAAACCAGACCGGGTGCCGGTCGCTAGCTTGGCGGCCTTTTTTGTCACCCGCTATTCAGGTCTGACGAACGCAACCGCAATGGCAGATTATGACAAAATGGCCGAAGCCTGGCTGAATGCTACCAAGAAATTGAACTGGGATATGGCGCCACCGCCGTTTGTGGCTTTTCCCTCACCGGTGATGGATAAGCTTGGGCTGCGCACTTTTATCTGGCCGGGCAAGCATTTGGAAGACAATCTGCCATATCAATTTGTCGAAAAAGAATACATGTTGGCGGACGAATACGATGAGTTCCTGGCGAACCCATCCGATTTCGTGGTGCGCAAGATGATGCCGCGCATGGCCGAGACGCTTGAACCGCTCGGCTTACTACCTCCGATCCATTGGATGTCCAGCGGCTATACCCTGATCAGTTTGTTTGCTTCTGTGCTGGGCGCGCCACCGGTCGCGAATATGCTGCGCCAGTTGATCGAGGTGGGTGAGGAGATGAATAAAGTCAACGCCACCCAGGGCAAATTGATCCAGGACCTGGCCGTGGCTGGTTACCCGCTGATCACCTTCGCCTTCGCCGAAGCTCCATTCGACTGGGTCTCAGATATGTTCCGTGGTATGCGCGGTGTGATGTTGGATATGTACCGCCAACCGGATAAGCTCAAAGCGGCGATCGACCTTTTCACTCCCTTTGCGATCCAGTCGGCGATTGGAGCTGCTCATATGTCTGGCGTCACTCGCATCTTTATCCCACTCCACCGTGGCGCGGGTGGCTTTATGTCTAACAAGCAGTTTGAGGAGTTTTACTGGCCAAGTTTGAAAGCGTTGATGATGGCCCTGATTGATGAAGGACTGTTGCCTATGCCCTTCCTGGAAGGCGATTACACCCCGCGTCTACCTTACTTGACCGAACTGCCGCGCGGTAAAGTACTGGGTCACTTCGATGTGGTCGATCTGAAGAAAGCCAAGCAGATGATCGGCGATACGATGTGCTTCTGGGGAAATGTTCCTGCCCAAATGCTAGTGACCGGTACACCACAGCAGGTGAAAGATTATGTCAAGAACCTGATCGATATCTTTGGCGATAACGGCGGCTTGATCCTGGATGGCGCGGTAGATGGCGTCCCGCCAGAGTTTAAACCAGAAAATGTTGAAGCGATTATGGAAGCTGCCTTGCAATATGGGGTTTATTAATCCCTGGAAGGATTGGAATGGGCGTAAATTCGCCCCTGAAACATTACATGGACAGGAGATGGAGCCATGGAGGATAATTTGTCACAATTGACCCCAAGCGAGAAATACGAAAGCCGATTTGCGGAATGGATTTCGACAGAAGGCAAGCCTTTCGACAATGTTGAAGCTGAAAATGCTTATCGCCAACGGACTCAAATGATTAAAGATGTTGTCGATCTGAAGAAGCCCTTTCGCGTCCCGGTCTGCCCGAATGTCGGTTTCTACCCATTTGCCTACGCCGGTGTGACCGCCGAAGAGGCGATGTATGATTACGATCGGTTGGGATACGGGCTTAAGAAATTCCACGCCGATTTCCAACCAGATTCGCTTTCGAGCGCTCCGATCTATGGACCGGGCAAGGTCTTCGAGATGCTCGATTACAAACTGTACCGCTGGCCTGGGCACGGCGTCCCAGCCACATCGCCTTACCAGTGCCTTGAGAGTGAGTATATGCGCGCGGAGGATTACGATGCCTTCATTAACGATCCATCGAACTTCTTCATGCGCACTTACCTGCCGCGTATTTTTGGCGCCCTTGGCCCCTGGTCGATGCTGGCCCCGTTCACCGATATCCTTGAGCTGCCTTTCCTGGGCGGGTTCATGGTCCCGGTGGGCATCCCACCGGTGCAGGAGGCATTCAAGAAGCTGATCGAAGCGGGGCAGGCGGCGATGGAGTGGATTCAGGCTGCCCTGGCAATCGATGGCGCAACCATCAGTGCGTATGGCATCCCGCCCTTGATCGGCGGCTTTACTAAAGCGCCGTTCGATACCCTGGGCGACACGCTGCGCGGCACGCGCGCCATTATGCTGGATATGTTCCGCCAACCGAAGAAATTGTTAGCGGCGCTGGATCGGCTAGTACCGATCGCGATTGAGATGGGTGTGCGCTCATCGACCACCAACAAGAACCCGATCTGCTTCATCCCGCTGCACAAAGGCGCAGATGGATTCATGTCCAATAAAGATTTCAAGACCTTCTATTGGCCCACTCTCAAGTCGGTAATGTTGGGCTTGATTGAGGAAGGTGTGGTCCCGTACCTGTTCGTCGAGGGCGGTTACAACCAGCGCCTGGATATCATCACGGACTCGGATATCCCTAAGGGCAAGACCATCTGGATCTTTGACCAGACCGACATGCAAGAAGTGAAGAAGCGCTTCACCGGCTGGGCTTGCTTTGGCGGCAACCTGCCTGTTTCGATGTTAAAGGCGGGTACTCCGCAGCAAGTGAGCGATCATGTCAAGATGCTGATCGATCAGGTGGGCAAGGATGGTGGTTATATCCTATCCACCGGAGCGGTGCTGGATGACGCCGAAGCAGATAATGTGCATGCGATGATCGATACGACCAAGAGTTACGGCAAGTACTAATAATCTATGCGGGCGAAGCAGTCGGAAACGTAGTAAAAACTGAAAGACATCTTAAACTCCGGCAGCTTCGCCCAAATATGAAGAAAATCCCCACGTTCTGTAAGAATCAATTGCGTATAGACGTTGACTAACGGCGATATTCGGATTCTCTCCTCCCTACGGCTGAATAATAATAAGACCTCCGAATTATGTTGGAACTCGGAGGTCTGGGAGAGCTAGTGGGCTATCGCACGAGGTATTCGCTCTTTAAAGCTTGTGCTGCAGGATTGGTCTGCGCTTCAGATGGGTCGGGTGCGAGCGCCTCAGCGGCGCTTTGCATCAGCACATCGTCGACAAACATATTGCTGTTTAAGAACGAGTCGGCGTACACCTGGATTTTGAGGGAAATGGTTTGGTTGATGTAAGTGCTCAAGTTGATTACGTATTTGACCCAACTATTCGTTTCGGTGAGGGAGCAAAGATCATAAGTATTGATTAACGTTGTGTTGACCCATATGCTGGCGTAATCATATCCACATGAGTCTTCTGACGCGATGTAGTGGTAGTAGGTCAGATAGGGCGTGGTTGGGTCGATCCAAAAGGATTGTTGGATTGAACTGGTGTCCTGATAATCGCCGCCAAGCCAGGCTGCCCAGAAGCTGCTGTGCGGGCTGATCGGGAGCACACTCGAGTCAACGACGAGCTCCCATCCGTGGGTGGAATATTCGCTCCAGATGGTGCGACCCAACTCGAAATCTCCATTCGGCGGCATGCTTGGCTTTATCAGCATCATGATCGGGAAATATTGCCTGACACCGACGGTCATGGTGACGGGAGTGATCTGATCGCCGTAAGGGGTGGTATTGACGATGCGCAAGTAGGCCGGATATACGCCATTTGCCATTCCAGTTGCGTCCACGCTAGCAGTCAGTGCGGTGCTGTCTAATTCATTCACGTTACCCTGGGCGGGAGTAGCGTTCAACCAATCGGCTTGCCAGTCGCAGACGCCAGTTTCACCCGAATCGGCTGCATAGACCATCTGTTTGATTCTATCCACCGCCCACAGATTGCCGCCACAGTCGATTTCCAGTCCTGCCTGACCATAATCATCGAAAGCGTTGACCAGCCCATTCTTCAAGTTGAAGGCTCCAATGATCGTATAAGAATCTTGGGTATCCAGGATGTAGACATCATAGAAGGCTGGATCACTTGAGGAGGACGAATTGGTTAATGCAAAAAGGTGGCCGCTGGCGGGGTTGAAGGCCAGTCCGGAGATGCTTAGACCCACAGCCATCGAATCCAGCAGGGTCCCGTCGGGGGCGAAGTGGTTGATGATCCCGTCATTCCACGAACCGGCGTAGTAGGTGTTGCTCAGTGGGTCGAAAGCCAGCCCGCGTTCGGATGTACCGAAGGTAGGGCAGATTTTATTACCGGTGGAGTTCAGTGTTGCGGGGTCCAGCTCATAGATGCAGTTATCACCACCAACATTGACCTGCCATAATGTGCTAGTGAAGGGATTATAGGTCATATCCGCAGCCCAGTTAGTGACCCAGTCTGAGATATCGATCGTATCGCCAGTGTTAACCCCGGCTGTGGTGAAGCGCACATCCTGGTCTGTGCCACCGTTCAACGCAATTTCGCCCAGCCACAGAGAATCGGAGTCGGTGTTAAAGCCAATCCCCCAGGCTTGATGGAGACCGATGGGCCAGGATGCGGACAGGTCGCCGGATGCCAATGGCGTAACGTCGGTTGGGGTGAGGTTGATCCGCAGTTCGGATGCGTCCATGTCGGTCAGATTTTTAGGGCCGATGTGGCGAGTGTGATCAGCAAATGGCCCGACCGGGCTGTAACCACGAAATACACCCGGGATGGCGAAGATTTCATATCCGGCGGATGCGTTGCCCTCGTTTGTCAGGGTCAACGGCTGAGATGCGCTGGGAGAGCTAGAGGTGATAGTGAAGTTCAATTCGGCTGGATCTGTAGAGAGCATCCCGGCTTGCAAGTAGAAATCTTGTTGCATCACGCTGGAGACGGTTACATCGACCACTTGGCTGTTAGATTCATAACCGATCGCGCTGGCGGTCAGAGTTTGCAACCCGGCAACCAGCCCGATGACATACAGCGGATAGTCCTGGCTGAGGTCGCCGGTATCCGCGATGATGACTGCCTGGTTCAAGGCTGTGTCTTGTAAAGCGGGTTTGAGGATGGGCGCATCGGTGTTATCGTCATAGATCACCCCAATCACTAATCCGCTCGAGGGGATCGGGTCGCAATTGGTTCCCATTCGCACCGCGTCTACCTGGGCATACCAGTCCCATGGTGCGGGATCAGGAGTGAAGTAGCGCCAGCGGATCTGGAAAGGGCCGCTAACGTAGGATGAGAGGTCAACCATAACAATCTCTCCGGGCAAGTCCATAAATGTGCCGTGATCGCTGGTCCAATGGCTGATGTTGGTCCAATCCGGATCGCTGACATTTTTGAAACCCAGGTCGAGGGCTTCTTGATCGTTTTGCATATAGCTCGCCTGATAGATTAGCTTCAGGTTGCTCAAGCCGGCTGGGTCAATCACCGGGGAGCGTAGTTCAGTATCATATGGAAGGTTTTGATTGTTGTCGCTATTGACCGCGGCAGCCGATCCGCTTCCGCCGGTGTAGTTCGCATCGCCGTATGTGGTGTTGGCAGCCCAGGTCAGGCTTTCACTACCAATGTTATCCACAATCGTCCAACCGGTTAATGGCCAGGATTCGAAATTTTCGGAGAAGCTTTCACCTGGCAAGTAGCCGGGCGCTGAACAGGTGAGTAAATCGACGGTCAGTCCGAAATTAAGGATAGCGCTGGCGCTAACATGAACCGGCTGCACGATCGGATCGTAGCCGCCGCTCAATGCGTTGACCGTGAAAGAATAATCGCTGCTAACCAAATCGACGCTGTAGACACCTGTGAGTGGGTCGCTGAATATCGGGCCATCCGGAAAACCAAAGATATCAAGGCGGGCATAGAGCGGCCAACCTGTGACTGCGTCCGTCACCACTCCGGAGATCGTGTAGGTTGATCCGTGGGCCAGGGTGAAATTGTGGGTAGTGGTATTGGGCGGTGTGACCAACAGGCCGGTGACTGTGTTGGTGGTGAAGCCATACTTCGAGGCAGTCACATCATATGAACCGGCTGGAAGGATGAGACTGTAATGCCCGGTTTCATCACTGATTGTGCTGTAGCCACCGCTGGCTTCAATCTCTGCGCCAACGATGGGGAGTGTACCATCAGACACTATTCCTGCAATCTCACCGGTTTGTTCGCTGGTACAAGAGGGGAATTTGAATGAACCGATGCGTGTGCGCCAATCGGCGGTGCTGGCAGCAGCGTAATATTCCTGGGTATACCAGAAGGTGCAGCCATCATATGGATCAACAGCCATCATGCTGTAATCGCCCCAACGCCCGGAGGAGTGGCTCTGGTACCCCGCACCAACCACCAGGCTGGCCTCGGTCTGAGGCAAGCTATTGATTGGGTCAGTGGCCAGGCGCCCGGCGTATCGCACTGAAGGGGAAGTGGTTGAACTGGAAACGGAGTAGCCCAGGGCGATGTCGCCGGAGGAATCCATCGCAGCGCTGCCCATCCAGCGGTGATCCGTGTCAGGATTGAAGACGTTTTGCTGATACATGCTAAAGCCTGCGCCATTGTTGCGTAATTCAAACCAGTGGATACCGGCTCTATTTGCACCGTTGGTATCCACAGTGTGGTTGCCAAGGAGGGTCTGATATGTGCCAAAATCGCGGTATTGCAGGCGATACATCAGGCGGTCTGAGATGGCGTCCAGGGCAGTTCCACCTGGCTGTGGGATGCAGTTGCGTGAATAATTGCATAGATCGGGATCTACATTTTGGGTGGCGATAGTATAGTTAGGATCATAATTAGCGTTCAATCCAAAGGTAGAATTAGCAGGAACAGCCCAGTTGGTATGAAACTCCCAGATGCGCAGGGTATCGGTTGGGTCGCCTAACCAGGTACTGTCGTCCCATTCGACAAAATAATTGGGAGTTCCGGATGCGGGCGCGGGGCCATCCAGGTCACTGGGTAAGATGCCGCCGTAATCCAATGTCTCTGCTCCAAGGTCAAGGTAGATCATGCGGGAGGAAGGGGAACCGACCAGCATCGCTGAGCGCTCAAAGACCGCCACACCCGCGCCTTCCCACCCTTCGGAGCCACCATTGAACTGGTTTACAGTCATATAATAACCATCTGGCCAGACGCCGAATTTGGGGTAGTCGTTCATTAAAGAAGAGCTGGTCTTGAAATCATACAAATACCATTCGCCGGTTGGGTCAGCGCTGGTCGATACGGCGATGCACTGGTGAAAATTGTTCGGAAAATCGAGTGCAAACTGGCTCATCATCCAGCGGTTTGCCAAATGATCAAACTGGGTGATTGGATCTCCGTCGTTATTGGCGGCGCAGATCGTGCCGGTCCCAGCCCAGAGTGTGTTTCCGGCAGCCGGTCCATACACCGATGTGGGAGCAGACGGGTTGGTGACGTCCCAAATTTGGAAGGCCAGGTTCACCCATTGCACGTAATATTTTGTATCCGTGGCTGAATCATAGCCGATGTCGCCCTGCGTATCGGGGGGCAAGATTCCGCTGACATTGTTTACTCCCTCAAAACTGGTGGAGGGAACTGGCATGCTTAAGTTGGCGAGCGGCTCAGTCGGCACAGGTGTAGGATCGCGTGTGTCATCGCTCTGCGCGTTCTGCACTTTGGGGAAGACCAGTCGTTCGCGCAAAGTGCGGACTGTATCCAAGCCATGAAAATTTACTGAGACAGGCGCGATTTCCTTCAACGGTTGGCTGCGACCAACATAACCGGCGTTGGTAACGTGCATGCCCACAGGCAAGTCTGGCGGCTCGTCCGACTGGAACGCGTTTGAGGGCGACCAGGCGCCGCTGCACAGACTGAGGATCAGGATCAGGTTGAAAATGACACGATTGAATTTTGACACAGTTATTCTCCCTTAATCTACAACAATATACCGATATTGGATCGCGATTTCGGAAAAAAAGTCATTCCCGACCTGGCGCTTTTCGATAAGCGCGTTACTTCTCCAGTGCATGTGCGCTCTTGATTAATCGCGCCTGCGTAGGGAGAATGTTTTCAGCGGTCTTTGGATATACATGCTTTCCTCGTACGCTACAGGCTTTTCCTCAATTAACTCTACCATCGCATCAACGCTAAGGGGCGCATCAACGGGTTGGATAGGGTGGACTGGCGCGTGCATCGGGAGTGGATTGGTCGATCGGATTTCAGTTAGCGGCTCAACCTCCGGCGCCTGCGGATCGTTGCTACTCTTGCGGCTTTTCTTGATTTCCTGTAGCACGCGGATCACTTCATGAGTTCGGGCTGGAACCCAAGCCCATGATCAAGCCGGTGACGGCTACACCCAGGAATGGAAACAGAGTGGAAGAAGATGGGACCGCATCTGGATTGCCTAAAATTGCTTGAAAGAGATCGAGCCCAACAAGCCCGGCGATGGCAATGCCGATCATCGCTCCAGCAAAGATGCTGACCAGGCGTTTCGCAGGATTTTCTTTGAAGGTAGCCACGAAATCGGCTACACCATACAATGTCTGTTGAGCGATATCTATTTGTCGGATCACACCGGGATATTTACGATCCAGGTATTCGAGCGCCTGCAATGCACGCACAGAAACCAAGTTGACTTGTTGGCTGCTCGGGGCGGCATGCATCAATGTATCGATCTGGCTTTTTATCGCCTGCAGTTCTTTGCGCGCCTTATCCATGTCAACTGCCTCGAGTTGATCAATCGCCTTATCCACCTCAACGTAGATCGGATCAAGCTGATTATTGGCCAATTTGAGCAGTTGGTTAGCCTGGTTGCCGATCATGTTGAAAGGCCACCAGGCATTGCTGGTCAGGCCAATAATTGTCCAGCCGGCTTCCAGCACACGCTCAATCCCGATCGCAACCGCGGCCACCACTGCCAGGATGGCGGCTGAATCCGAATAGCCGATGTTGGGTTGACGCGAGAATTGGGCAACGGAAAGAAACACAGCTAATAGCAAAATTGTCATAATCACCAGGATTTTTTTTGAATCCTTCTGATTCATTGTTCCTCCGTATTATCTAAAGAATCAAGCCACGAATGTTCACTAAGGTTTTCACAATTTCTGTGACAGGAACGCGATAAATATTAAGGAGAATTCTGGCAGGTGTGCATCTATAAAGGTGTTTTAGGACTGATTGTCATAGATAGGTAGTCCAGCATCTTTACATTTGCATTTCCATCTTCAGCGGAGAGCGGAAAATTGCGCCTATCCCAAGTAGCGTCACCGTGACTGCAATTACCCATCCTAATGTGGGGATGGATTCGAGCAGCAGGTAGATCAGCAGGCCTGGCAGCAAGACCAGCACGCGCCGCCATCCGTTATCGGGTAGCCAGCGCTGCAGGATTAGCCCGCCGAGCAGGTAGGCGACTACGATTTTGCTGATGAAGGCGACCGCCAAGCTGAACAGGGCGAAGGCCAGCGCCAGCGCCCCCAGCCCCGCACCCCAGCTCAGCCAGGCAAGGTTCCAGTAACCAAGTAAGACGAAGAACAACCCGATCGAGATCGCGGCGAGCAGCCCCAGCCCGGCTACGCCGTAGCCGGTGAACAGGGCTGAAGCGCCCCGCCCCAAGCTGGGGAACGGGCGCTTTTGCAGCCCCTCCGCCGCTGCGCTCAACCGGGCGGGCAGCAACCAGACCATTAGCAAACCGAACAGCAGAAGTGGGAAGGCGCTCCGCCAGCGGTTCTCCAGCCAGTCGAGCAGCGCCTGCGAGTCGATCCCACTCTGCGGGGCGGGCTGCGCCGGCCGGAGCGCCGGCGGGTGCAGCGAGGCGATCTGGGAGGAGGGCAAGCGGAGCGTCGTGGGCTGGGCTGGGGCAAGCAAGCTGCCGCTCTCGTTAATCGGTTCTATATAACCGGTGTTAGTCAGAATCAGGCGCAGTATCTGGGTCAGCCCGATATGCAGGCGGGTGGTGCGCCCGACCGAGGCGTTCAACTCGGCGCTTAAGGCTAGGGAGCGCAGGTCGCGTTCGATCCGAGCCCCGCTCTTCAATCCCAACATCCCACCGATGAAATTCAGGCTGCGGGTCACCTCCCCGCTCATCTGCAGCGCACCACTCAGTGCGTACACCTCGCCGTCCACTCGCCCATTGAGCGTCACGTTTGTCGCCAGCACGAACAAGCTGCCCTTGACCTCGCCGTTCAGCGTCAGGTTCTGGCCAATGACGAACAGATCGCCCTCCACCACACCGTTAACGGTCAACTCGCCACCGCTCATGAACAGGCTGTCGGGGATGGTTGTGCCAGCCGGAACCTGGGTGAGCGACGGTTCGCTCTGGGCAAAGGCGGTCTGGATAGGCAGGATGAGCAGGGCTGCCAGAAGTAGGAAGAGCAGCTTGCGGATGGTTGAGGCGGTTTTTCGTATCATCGAGTTCTCTCCTGTTTTGGGTTATTAGAGCGGATTATCCGTTGGGTGACAGGCCATCCAGCAGCTGGACGATGACCAGCTGGATCAAAGAGAGGATAAGGGTGTAGTTTTTGGTTGTCATGGAGTCTCTTTGAGTGTGGTCTGGTTAGGTTAATTGTACTGCATTTTTTATCTCAATCAGAACCGCCTAGATTGTGGATGGTTCGATATGGCTTGGATGTTGGAGTGCTTTCCGAGAAACGCCTGCGGCGTGATTATGACGGTCAGCTATTCAGGAGAGCAAATATAAAATATGAAATTTCGTCCTGTGAATTCATAGCCTTTCGGTAAAATAGAGCCTTATGGAGGAGATCGAAGAATCATCAGACCAAAAGAATAAACGCTAGTTGGCGCTAGGCAACGTTGTTCTTAATCATACTGGCGTTAATAGGCAGTTTTCAATTAGGTTATAATTGTCTCTGTTATTGATAACGAGTTCCTATACAAATCGTTACATCCCGCAAAGGGGGAACACTTTGAACCCCAAAATTTCCGTCGCCTTTCGCTTTCACGGCAGTTTCTACCATTCCTACCGGGGCGATACACCCGACGAGCTGGGCTTCGGCAAGGATATCCGCATCATCCGCCATTTGATCGATACCCTCGACGAGCTGAACCGGCGCGGTATCCCGGTGCGCGGCACGTGGGATTTCGAGAATTACTTCTCGCTCGAAAAAATCATGCCTGCCCACTGCCCGGAGCTGATCGCCGGGCTGCAAAGCCGCATCCGTGACGGGGACGACGAGATGCAGCTCATGTCGTATAACAACGGGCTGATCAGCGCCCACACCGCCAGGGAGTTCGAGCAGGCCATCCGGCGCGGCGTGAGCAACCCGGCCGGGTCGGGGTTGCGCGACCTGTTCGGCGACGGCTACTTCCCGATGGTGCGCCCGCAAGAGATGATGTTCACCCCGATCCACCTCAAACTCTACCCGGCCTGCGGGGTCGATTCGGTCAGCCTGTTCTATTCCGCCCTGCCCTTCAACGGCTTCAGCAATTTCATCCCGCCCCTTTCGTTCGCCGAGCGCTACAACCCGCTCAGCCTGACCTACCCCGGCATCGCCGAGAGCATGACCCTGCTGCCCTGCTACAACACCGGCGACCTGGCCGATCACCTCACCCTTCGGCGCTGGGTGAAGGCCATGCGCCGCCAGCAACTGCAGCTCGATCAAGCCCAGGATTTGCTGCTACTGATCGACATGGACGCCGATGACGATTTCTGGGTGGGCTATGACGTCCCCATCCTGAGCAGCCGCTTCGCCACCGCCCGCGGCCTGCAAGGGCTGGTCGAAAACATCCACGACCTCGATTACATCGTATTCAGCACCCCCTACACCTACCTCCAGCAGCACCCGCCGCTCAAGACCGTCACCATCGGGCAGGATACCGCCGACGGCAGCTTCGACGGCCTTTCGAGCTGGGCCGAGAAATGGTCGAACCAGCGGATGTGGACCGGGCTGGAGCGCGCCCGCATCCTCGAATTGCAGACCCACCGCTTGCTCGAGAGCGAAACCCTGCCGCAGCCCGTTTTGGACTCGATCCAATCGCTGCTGGACGAATCGTTCGAAATGCGCCTGCGCATCCTCTCCACCACCCATTTCGGCATGGCGGCCCCGGTCTTGAACCTGACTCGCGAAGGCGTGGGGCGCGACCTGGTTCTGCGGGCGGTGGAGACCGCCGCCGCCGCTTTCGAGCAGGCCCGCCGCGCAACGCCGCCCGTTGCCCTCGACGCGCAACCCTGTTTCGCCCTGCTGGATTACCCGCGCGGCGATTCGACCGGGCTGATCTACTACCCGCCGCGCCCATCCCGCGCCCTGGCGCGCCTGCCCTTGCGCGCGAGCGCCCCGGCGCAGTTCACCCTGCGCGCTGGAACCGGGCGGGCCATCCCCTCCGCCGCGCTGCCTGGCCCATCCGGGCGCCAGCTGCTCTTCGTCGATTCGTTCGACCCGGCCGAGCGCAAGCTGTATCGGATCGAGGCGGGTGGGCCGCATGCCGCTCCCGCCGCGCCGGTGATCGTGCAGCCGAACTTCCTCGAGAACGAGCGCCTGCGCCTGCGCTTCGACAGCCTGGGCTGGCTGACCGGCGTGCGGTTGGACGGGCAGGATTTCTCGTCCGGCCGTTTCCTCTCCAGCGGCGTGACCTATGCCGGGGAGACTTACGCGGTCGAGCGCTGGGTGGAGGCCGAATCGCTCGCCCTGGGCGTGGTCGGGCTGAAGCGCATGCGCGCCGAAGTCACGCTGCCGGGCGGCTACCCGCTCCGCTTTGAGCGTGAAATCCTGCTGGCGGCCGGGCTGCCCTACATCTACGTCACCATGAAGGTGGAGTACCCACACACGCCGCACAAGGGCTATTCGCGCGGCAAGGCGCAGCGGCTGCAGCAGACCTGGGACGCCTCCTGGCAGGAGGTTATGCCGTGCGAAATCCGCCCCGACCTGGCGGGCGAGGCGGGTAGCCCGCTGCGGGTGTGGAAGCACAATTATTGCGATCACGTCAGCACGTTCAGCCTGGATTACGGGCGCTACTCGAAAAACGTCGAGCTGAACAGCGTGAACAACCAGATCACCCACGCCTGGACGGCGGTCTCGGACGGTTTGCGCGGGCTGCTGGTGGCCCAAAACGCGGACATCGCCAGCGGGATGGCTTTTTGCCCGCTGCGCACCCGCCTGGGTGGGGAGCGGATGCGCCTGCTGCTCAACCCGTTCGGCAGCTATTCCGGGCGGCAATACCGCTACGCCAGCGCCGATACCGGGCTGGGCAACCTGCTCGCTGTCACCTTCTCGGCCTCCGATCACATCAACCCGTACGCGCCATCATACAATGGAAGAACACAGGAATTCAGCCTGTTGATCGCCCTATATTGCGGCGACGCCCCCCCGCAGGAAGTCCAACACGACGCGGAAGCGTATGCCTACCCGTTCCTGGTTTTGAATGACGATGTGTGCATCGCCGCCCCGCCGCACCGCAGTTGGGATGGCCGCGGCCTGGGGGAGGCCTTGCCCGACATCGGCTAACGCGCGCCGGGGTTGGACTGATTTGGGCTTGAATTCATATTCGATTAAGGAGAGGATGATGACCACCGTTACTGCCCCGCAAAAGCTGCATTGGTACGACCATTTTTTCATCAATATCAACTGGTTTGCGCTGATGCTGCGCACGCAGGTGCTGGCCGGGCTGCTGGTCCCGCTGCTGGTGCAGGAATTCGTCGGCGAGGCGCAGAAAGGTTCCTATTTCGGCACCATTCGGCTATGGGCGCTGATGCTGGCGGTGCTCTCGCAGGCGCTCTTCGGCCTGCTCAGCGACCGCTCGCGCTCGAAGTGGGGCCGCCGCCGCCCGTTCATCTTCGCCGGCACGCTGTTCGAAGCGGTGATCATCCTGAGCATGGCCTGGATCTCCGGGCTGAGCGGGATGAACGGCTACACCATCCTGTTCGTCGCCTACCTGGTTTCGATGTTCTCCGCTAACCTGTCGCAGGCCGGGACGCAGGGCTTGATCCCGGATGTCGTCCCGCAAGAGAAGCGCGGCATCAGTTCCGGCGTGAAGATGCTGCTGGAGATCCCGCTTCCGCTGGTGCTGGTCGGGCTGGTGATCGCTCCGATGGTGAGCAAGGGGGAGATCCTGACCGCCATCCTGGTGACGGTGGGGACGATGATCGTTTGCATGGCGCTGACCATGCTGGTGCGCGAGAAGCCGCTCCAGACCGACCCCGGCCGGCTGGACTGGAGGCCGGTCATCGGGCTGGGCTTGATGACTGCGGTCTTCCTGCTGGTCATCCTGGGGCTGGGGCAGGCGGTGAAATGGCTGATCGGCTCGATGGGCGAGGCTTCACGCTGGACGTATGGGCTGATCGGTGTGCTGGCGATGTCGGCCGCGGTGATGGTGGGCATCTTCGCCAGCCTGGCGGTGCACCTGGATAGCGCCGTGCGCAAGAATACGGCGTTCATCTGGTTTGTGATTTCGCGGCTGGCAGCGCTAACCGCGGTCAATAATATCGCCGTCTTTCTGCTCTATTTCATGCAAGAGAAATTCGACCTGCCCACCAGCGAGGCGGTGGAGCTGGCCGGGCTGCTGCCGATGGTGTTGGGCGGGTTTGTGATCATCTTCGGGTTGATCGCCGGGTGGCTTTCCGACCGCTACAACCGCAAGATGCTGACCGCCCTGAGCGGCGTGATCGGCGCGGTCGGCGTGGCGGTGATGATCCTGGGGCCGAATATCCCGATGATGTACGTGGCTGCCGCGGTGATCGGGCTGGCCTATGCGCTCTTCAACGTGGCTTCGTGGGCGCTGGGGACCGACATCATCCCGAAGGAGCGGGCGGGCGAATTCCTCGGGCTGCAAAACCTGGCCGGGGCGGGCGCGGGCGCGATCGGCGCCTACATCGGCGGCGTGATCGCCGACCAGTCGGGCTACATCCTGATGATGGCGATGTTCGCGGCCATGTTCCTGCTCTCGGCGGTGGCGACGCTGTTTATCAAGGTGAAGAAGTAGATGGATTCGCAGACCTCCGAGTTCTCGCAGAACTCGGAGGTTTCGATGGCAGTTGACCCGGA
This sequence comes from uncultured Chloroflexia bacterium, assembly GCA_963788145.1. Taxonomy (GTDB): domain Bacteria; phylum Chloroflexota; class Anaerolineae; order Anaerolineales; family UBA4823; genus UTCFX2. The sequence goes on from CAWBFQ010000003.1 coordinate 562,165, forward strand.
GATTAATCTCCGGGCTACATCCTGCCTCGCCGGATCAATCCGGCTGACAGCCGGAACTCGCTTCAGCGGGTGGCTGCCTTTGTAGACGGGGGATTCATCCCCCGGACGGCCTAAATTGTGGTTCACCGACCTACAATTGCCGCCTTGATTAGACATCTAATTAAGTGTCAGATTGCCAATCGGCGTAATCAATGGATTGGTACATTCGAAAATGGCCCATTAATTGAGATAAAAATCATCAACACACAAACAATTAAAATGAATAAAGTTACGATTCTTGCCATTGTTATGTCAAAACTTGGATACCGATGCAGGAGTTGAATCCACGGCTGTATTAATCTAAGCAACACGCTTCCATTCAGATTATCTCGACGATTATTAACAAAATCGATATAAAGATTAGGTTTTAACCAACATACAAACATAAGTGGTAATGTATAGATTAATACTATTACTGAAACTAGAAACGTCGTAATATTCATGAAGTTAACGGTTATCGAATATCATCCAGGACCATAAAACAGTAATTCCAATCTGTGGTGAATTTGTTTCTAATTCTCTCTCCCTCATCCCAGGCCACCTGATCGGGGGATCAATATCAGCACGATCACATTTGGAGCGAGTGGATGGGAGTGTTCCCTGCGTCCAGTTAAACCATCCTCGAATTTTCTGTGCTCACCCAGTGACGTTGACGGAGATGGCTTGGTTGATCTGGTTTGCAGCTTTAAATCCCCTTGACAGGTTTTTTATGCCAGAGTACGCGAGGTATTTTACACGGCTTGTTGATAAATGGGGCCTGGTTCGTCGGCGCTGATTTGGTTGCACCAACCCCGTGTCCTTGACTCCAGCAGATTTATGGCCTTATTGTTGGTCCTGACTTAGTTTGAGGTGATTGAAAACTAAACGAAGCTACGAGGGTAAGCGCCACTAACCCAAAGATGATCCATGTGGGGAGCGCGACCGCAGCGATGTCAGAGAACTTGACCGAAATCCCTGCCAGAGCCCACAGGATCACCAGTGAATATGCCAGGTCGCGGCGGGTGATAATCATAAGCGCTGTAATCACGAATACCACAATCAGAACAATCGCCATCCAAATTTCGGGAGCAATCCCGAATCCGTTCCAGTTGAGATAATCCAGCAAGGTTGTCACATTTGCAACGGTGGCGACTGTAATCCAGCCCAGGTAGATGCTAAAGGGCAATTGGGCAGCCCATCTCTCCCCGGAAGAGACGTTTGTTCGGCCAATCTCGAGATGCAGGTAGGTGATGATGAGCGTGACGAGCAGAACCAGCATCACGACTAGAGTTAGCAGAAATTGCTGGTAATGCCACAAAAAGATCCAGGCGATGTTGGCCAATCCACCCAGACTGATCCACCAGCCGCTGGCTCGCAGGCGCGGATTCTCTCGTTGAGAAGGCAGTGCTTGAAAGGCGGCAAATGCAATCAATCCCAGATAAATCAGTCCCCAGATCGAAAAGACATATCCCGCTGGAACGAAATATACATAGAAACTATCGGAAATCTGCCCAGTGTTCAAGCTGTTGAGAGGCAACGCATTGGCTAACACGTTGATGACAAGTGTGGCGCATACAGTCAGGATTATTGTTATTTGGCGTAAACGATCATTCATGATTGATCTCCAACTCGACTTTGGCTTTTAGATTTTTTAGTGTTGCTTCCAGTGATTTTCCAAGAAAATTCGGATCGAATATTCTCATCAGCCGGGTAAGCCAGCCAGATAGGGATTCTTCTGTGATGACTCGGGTGTCGTTGCCCTGAGCTTCGAAGATCCAATTGTGGATCGCTTTCATACCTATCGAGTTGCCCGTCCAACCTATACTTTGATATGGCTCGAAGGTATGCAACTTCGAGACGATATTCAAACCTTTTGCCTTCCAGTGAAAAACGGCGCCCACGATGAGAGAACCATCCAATTTGGCAGAGGTGATGTCGGGTTGCCATTCTGGCCAGCGCTCGATGTCGGTTTGGACCTCCCATACTTTCTCAACGGGCGCGTGAATATGGATTTCCTTGCGAGCGGACATAGGGGCGTCTAGATCGATATTCATGATTGCTTCCAGATGACCATCAGAATTTTGTTGAGAATATACGACAATCCAAAAGCAACTGTGTACGCTGATTTAGCTGTGCTATACAATGCCCATGCCGCCAATCCAAAGATGACTATTTCCAGTAGCGATAACCAGGGTTGTTGCAGGCGCATGGCTGATTTAGGGGCAAGTAAGATACCCCAAATCACGGCAAACACAAGTGGACTGCCAATCCCCATAACAGTTTTTAGGATGCCTGTCCCTCCGGTTTTGATTCCCCAGTAGCTGAAGATGATAAGAATGCAAATCTCCAGCAGGAATCGCATGATCAGGTTCAGCGTTTTAATTGCATCCATATTATCTATTCTATCATGATTGGTTTAGAGCGAATGCTCAACGAATACGATGACCGGTAGCCATAGAATCAATCACATCTATTATCTGGGGCTTCAGCAAGAGGATGATGGTGACAAAAGGTGAATACGGTAATCAGATCGTGCTCAACTTTGATCAATAATAATAACCGCATTAAAAATTTCAGCAGCAGAATTCTAGGCCTGCTGCTGGTGGGTGGATGTTTATTGATTTGTCTGAAGTTTGCCGGATTTCGGATTGTTAAATTGCGTATAGGTATTATTTATTTGGCATCGGGAAGGCGCGCTTCCAACTCATCGGCTCGGTGGTGGGATTCGGCCCATTGTGAAAGTCGGTAGTAATGCAGCGCTTGCGAGAAGTCGCCAGTTTCCTCGAAGATGCGCCCGGCGTTGACGCAGCCGTTCGAGCCAGGATCGCCGTGGTGACAGCATTCAACATAGGCTCCACGAGCCTCGAGAGGGTCCGGGCCGTTGAGCAGATAGCCCAGGCGGCACCAGGTGAGCGCGTCGCGCGGGTTGAGGGCGACCGTTTGGCGGTAGGCCGAGATGGCCTGGGTCTTGTCGCCGGACTGGCTGAGCGCCTCGCCCAGCCAAAACCAGGCGGCGGAGCGGTAGGGGTAGCGCTGAACGGCCAGAGAGGCCAAAGTTGGATTGAGCGGCTGAGCGGCATGGACCAGGTCAAGAGCGGCTAAGTCATCGGATGCAAGGAAACTGAAGAGGTGGGCCTGGTAGAGGTCCAGATCGGGGATGCGGGAAGCGAGTATTGCCTTCTGCCAGATTGCCCGAGCAGAGGTTGAATTTGCAGCGGACTGATACGCTTGCTCAATATCTCGGCTGTGGAGCAGGGAGCGGACGACAGTGAGAGAGAGCAGGTTTCGGCGGAGCATGGAAGAGCTTAGCAGGCTCAAGAGGATGACACCGCAGAAAATAAGGATGATAACGAAGATAGGTTTTCTTATCACAATTTTTGGGGGCGTGGATGTTTGGATTTCTTTCGCTATGCTTTGAGTATCGCAGTGAATTACGAATGGTCCGGTTTCTGGATGGCCGCCAGGTAATGGGTGTTGAATATCCCCAGGCTTTCGAGGAATAGCGCTAATGGCCATGAGATCGGGGCGATCCGGCGGGTAAGGGGCGGGGCGAGTGTGGTTTTGCGGAAGGTGTACTGACAGCCTGGGAAAAGGCGGTGGATCTCGGCGGGAAGGATGCCGCGCGTTTGCGGGTTGGTTGGGTTGAGCCAGAAGTCGTACCAGAGCAGCCAGCCGCCCGGTTTGAGCGCCCGTAATATTTCACGGGCCAGGTTGGCTTTCACGACATCATCCAGGATGGAGGAAAAGGCGGTGTATTGCAAGGCCAGGTCGAACTTGGCGGTGCAGAAGGGCATGTCTTGACCGTCGGCGCAGAGCAGCGGCAGATGGGGCAGCTTGTGATGCGCTTCAGTCAGCCGGTTGGGCAGCAGATCAATTCCGAAGAGCTGGGATGGCTCGGCGCAGAATCCCAGGTATTCGAGCAAGACGCCGCCCGAGCCGCAGCCAATCTCGAGGATCTGCAGCCGCTCTAATCGAACAAGCCCAAGCCGGGAGAGCAGCGCCAGGGTCGCCCGCTGCCTTTGCTGGAGGGTGAAGAGGGCAGCCGGGTTGAAGGGGGAATAGCGGTCGTCCCCGGCCAGGCGGCGGGAGCGGTCGGCGTATTCGAGGCGCAGGCGGTCAAGATCGGACATTGGATAATTCTACAGGTTTCACGAAACGATTAGGATGTCAATTAAGTGATAGCGAGAACTACGATTTTAGAAATATAGCAGGTCAGCGAGAAGTTAGAGCTCACGACTTGGATAGAGACCATAGATCATTCAATTAGAATTATTCTTGAGGATAAGGTGTCAGGTTTATTTCGAACTGATGGATGATTTTCTTTATGTCAAAGTGATCAACGGCAGCTTTACGGCCTGAAATGCCCAATTCTTGACGCAATTTTGGATGATTAGCTAATTGTTCAATTGCATGGGAGATCCCCTCAATATAGCCTGGTTTTACGACTAAACCGACTCCGTATTGGTTCACAATATCAGCCGGCTCACCATCGGCGATCATTAATACCGGCTTGCTGCCGGCCATCGCTTCATAGAGCTTTGATGGAACCGCCCCAGGAATGGATTTCTTCAAAGGTATGATGCATACATCTGCCGAAGCAAGAGTATTTGGTATTTGTTTATGAGGAATTGGGTCAAGAAAAAAAACATTTTTGAGACCAAGCGAGCTCGATTTTTCAATCAATGAACTTTTCTCTGGCCCATCACCGATGAAGACAAAACTGATATTTTCCATGAATTCCAAACGTTTGGCTGCATCTAGAATTTGATCCAGACCTTGGGCTAAACCGTGAAGTCCTGTATAAAGGAAAATTATTTTCTGTTCCGTCTCGGTTGGGAAATTGAATCTTTCTTGGTGAAATAAATCAGGCGAAAAAAGACTAGTATCGACCCCATTTGAAAAATGAATGGTTTTTATGGTTGGGAAGCGACTTTCTATGTCTTGTAAAATACCTTGGGATTGACCACTCACCCGCCATGCTTTATGGTAACAAAAGGCTTCCAAATATCGACTGATATGAAGTGCCAGACCATCGTTTACTATTCCTAAACGGAAGGCAGATTCGGGCCAAAGATCGGAAACGTTGAATATCCATCGGGCGTGCTTCCACCGACTTAGAAGATAACCTGCAATTCCTAGGAAGAGAGGAGGACTTTCGGTCAGGATATAATCACAAGATGGGACAAACCACCCTCCGAGGAATATGGAAGAAAAGACAAATGAGAAATAATTCAACAATCTGGGTATAAACCTGGCAGTCTGGGTTGGATAAATGCCAGTACGGATAATACTAACCCCATCAAGCTGTTCCTTTCTCAATAATCCACCATAACCGGGATAGATCTTACCAGTGGGATAGTTAGGCATGGCTGTTAAAACAATCACTTCATGACCCAGCCGGAGTAGTTCTTTCGCAAGCTCATGCAACCGATTTTGGGGCGCCCCGATTTCAGGTGGATAATATTGGGTATGAATAATAATCCGTTTTTTATTCAATCGAAACCTATGCAGTTTCTAAAGGTAGAATAGCTCTATAGACAGAAATGATTTTTGCTGTAATGGTTTGCCAATCTAGTTCCGCGATTCTGGTTTCGCCTATAATCCTTTGTCTTTTTATTAATACCTTTATTAATCCTTGAGCAATTGTGTCAGGCGAGTCGTCTTTACATAAAATGCAGCTTGAAATATTAGATATTCTTTCCCTTACATCCCCGACATCTACAGAGACAATGGGTAAGTTACAGGCAAGCGCCTCTTTAATAACTGTTGGTGAACCTTCATGTTTCGATGTGAAGATTAAGGCGTCACAAGCATTCATGTATAGTGGAACTTGATCATGTGGGATTCCATCCAGCACTATCAATTCCAAATCGAGTTTTTCCCTAGCAATGTCACAGGCTTTTCTCGCCAGATGATATCTTTTCTCGGGTCTGTTTGGACTGGATGGAAAAAGAACTAAAGGCTTATGCTCAGGCAGGTTTAGTCGTTGACGGGCCAGAGATGAGTCTCTCGGGTAAAAGATTTGAGTATCAATTCCGCATGGTATCACTACAACATTGGAAGAATTATGTAAGAGATTTGCTAAATGTTCTGCTACTACGATAGATCGGTCGGCTTTTGTTGAAACAAACTGACTTACTTTGGTCAAAATCTTCCCTGCAAGAGTAAATATACCATCCGAGTTGGTATAGCCTTGTAAGTCACTACCATGAAATGTAACCACTAATGGTATATTAGATGGAAGGGCAATTAAACCAGCCTGACCAAACTGTGCATGAATTATGTCATAATTATTGAACCTGTGCTGCTGCCGCAAAGTAATCCAGGCACTGAGATATCGAACAGGATTCTTGCGTCCTCGAAAATGAAAAATATCGATATGAATTCCTGCCGCACGAAGATAATGGACTTGTTCAGCTAAGAACGGCGACCATTCCTTATCGCTGGAGTCAGGCCATTCACTTGTCACCATCAGTACTCTTAATGTCCTTGGCGTATTATTCCGGTAATTTGTAGTTAACATCACATCTAGTTCTTTTGGACCACTCTTCTCTTCAAATCTTTAGCGGCGACTAGCGCCCTGCAAAGGGCTAAATATTCCTGACCTATTCGATCTGGTGATTGGATGTTCTCGCCAGATCTTTTTGCCTCAGCACTCATTGTCTTTCGCAAATCAGAATTGTTAGCGAGTTGAATCACCAGAGAAGCCATTTCATCTGGTTTTCTTTCTTGGGAAAGCATGCCATTTACCCTATTCACAATCCAGTTGGGAAAATCACCTACAGATGGCGCTATGTACGGCCTACCCCAGACCATCGCTTCTAATAGCACATTGGGCGTGCCTTCGATGCGAGATGTGCTTAACCCAAAATCCAGGTATTTCCAAACTCCAGATGCGCTTTCGATCTCGCCAATTAAATGAAAATGTGATAACAAATCCTTCTCGCGAGCAATCTGCTCGACTTTTTTCCGGTCTGGGCCATCACCAACGACCAGGTAATGGAGTTGAGGCGCTTCCAAACGGGTGATGTCAGCAATTTCTAACAGCAAAAATGGATCTTTGCGTTCACCGAGGTACCCTACCCAGCCGCACCAGATTTCATTAGTATGGTCCCCAGGTGGACGCGGATCGGATTGTGGAGCGCCAACTTTTAGGATAGACTCTCGGTCGATGGCGTTTGGGATCAGGTGAATGTTTGACTCAGGTACTCCGACTACTTCTCTTAAATACATTTTCCCGGCAGTAGAGTTTGCGACATAGCCGGTTGTGAAAGGTAACAGAAATTTATCTATCCACAAATTATACCGGCTGCCCCAATCCTGATTGCGCAAGTTTGGGATAACTTGAACCGGCAGGTTGATCCCTGCCAGGCGACCATAAAAGGCTTCTGCTGAACCAAAACAGAACAGAATATCGAATTCTTGGATTGTCAGCGCTTTTCGTAAGAATATTAGTCGCCGGAAATCAAGGCTGCCACGGCGAGGGATGGAGATGATCGGCACTCCTGCTTGCTTTAATCGTTCGCGCCAGATGCCGTTTGGGTTGAAGGTAAGCACGGTCGGCGAAGCGCCCAGTTGCGCCAGCACAGACGTGATCAGATAGACCTGTCGTTCTGCGCCGCCTTGTCCAAGTTGGCCGATCAGAAAACCGATTTGCATAGCGATCTATTTTTTCCAAGGATCCATACAAAGACTGCTGGGATAAGACAAAACAATAAGCCAATAGCGGGTGTCATATAGCGCAAAACAGAAAGAACCATGAAGGTTGTAGCCCAGAAATAGAGAGCGATTAACCATGTGCCAATACTAAAAATTCGAACGAGGCCACCGGTTTTCCAGGATGCCACAGTACCCAAAAAGATTAAAATTGCGTAGGGAATCTGAAACACCAGGATCCAGCTATCTAAACGCAAGCTATCTGTTCCATACCAACTACGAGCAGCTTTTATTAGCAGAAACTTGCAGAAAGCCAGTGGTTGATGTTTTACGCCAGGGATTAAGATCGACAATACATCCTGAAGCGAAGTTGGTTTCATGATTTGAAAATTCTCGTTTAACCCAACCATCCATTGCTGAACATCCTCGGGCACCCAGATAGAGTTTCTATAACCCGGAGTATTTAAGGCGAAAGTTAATCCATCCAAAACACTTGGAATGCCGGTTGTCGCAAGCGGAAGGATTTTTTCGGTTTCTTGGTAAGCCCAGATTTCCCATGGGAGAATTGTAACTAGAAAACCGAACAAAATTAGCAAACCGGCTATTAACCTGGATCGTTTTGCCTGATCGTTTTGCAATGCCAACATAGCCCAATATGGGAATACCAGACCGATTGCGATTGGTCTCACAAGTGCAGTCAGACCTATAAAAACACCAACAATTAGATACCATAGTGGCTTGGGCGATTTGTTATAGTAGACGATCCAGAATATCAGTACAGAAGCGAAAAATAGGGTTGTAAAAGGAATTTCGCTATTAGGCTGTTTACTCATCCAAAGGGCGGGAAGATAGAAAATCCACAAATATACAACTACCAGCGCTAACCATGACGACCAGATCTGGCGGGCGATAGCAAATAACAGTAAGGCGGCAAGGCTAACCCAGGATAGTATAAAAACGTGTAGCATCGTTATCTCAGAAATACGAGTCACTTGCGCAGTGTAAAAAACCCCAACCAGCATAAGGGGGAATAGCGGTGGCCTAGTGATTGCGGGTTGGTTTGTATTTGTAACGAAACCACGTTCTGCCAAGAAGTTACGAGCAACCGGTTCATAGAAAGTTAAATAATCGGAGTTTTCGTTGACCCGATAGGATGCAGGTAAGATCGCCCAAAAAGCGATGGTTACAGCGATGGCGCTCAGAAAAACAAGAATTGCCAGGAAATTGTTATTTTCTAAGATATTTGAAAAAATAGCTTTCAAGGAATATTTTCCTCCAGCCAATGAGTTGTCGGGTCTTTCAATGTGATGATCGAAAATAGAATCAACGAGCCCAAGGAGTGTAAGATTTGATGAATTGCTCGATTCCAACAGCAGCTAACGGGAGTGCAACCATATCTGCTGGAAAGCGCAATCGTCCGCCGACCCTTGTTGATAGCGAAGATGATGCTAAGAAAAACAATATCACGCCTATCAGCAAAATTGAAGGGGTCCAATCGCCTGCTTTTCCAAGCCGCCAGGCTGCAAAAAACGCACAAGAGAATAACCCCAACGTCAATAAGCTACCCATTGCCCGACCCCAATTTACCAGGTTTCCCCAAAAGAGTTGAAAGACGATTTCTTGCGGCGCAGCGAACTGCCGCATAAACTCGATGGTCATGCCATGCAGCACCTCGATAGGTTGCTGACGAAAAAATTCATCCACATAGGCGCTCTGGACCAGATAGAGGCGGCCATAGATGCTTGGCGGCATCCTAAGCGTCGCTGCTTCAGCCCAATCCTGCGCCCGAATTTGAGCGGTCATATAGGTGTAATCGATATCATTCTGTTCGGCGAGCGAACGAGATTGAAGGTATTCTCGTGCTGCTGAAACGCTGAGTAAATTAGCCGAAAATACGCCATGGTCACGATTGATCTGAATCGCCAGGAACAGCGGCAGGGGGAGTGTCAGCCCAATTAAAAGGGTTACTTTGATCCAATTGGCTCGTGAACGGGCTCGTAGACATCCTACAAGAAATATTAGCGCTGCGGCTACAAAAAAAGTCGGCTTCAAAGACTGTAATGCCAGCAGGATGATGGCGCTGGCAGTCAGCAGCGCCGTTGATGACCTTTTCAGGCCTTGCCAAAGCGTGTAGATCCAAACCAGCGTAAGGTGGCCGGTAAGCGCATCGGTTAACAACAGCCCGGCAAGGCCGAGCGAGTTGGGCAAGAACGCGACCAATAGTCCGGCCAGATGCTCGCTGCGACGCGTCCCTCCCCATTCTCGCGCCAGGCGCACAGCGCAAAACGCGGCCAGGCTTGCAGTAATGGCAGAAAAATATAAAACATAACCTTGCTGACCGCTTGTCAGCAGGCTGAAGGCGATCAGTAAGGGATAACCCGGGGTGCGATAGGGTTCCCACAGGAAGGGCGGTCGATCCTCACGTGAGAAGACACCGAATTGCTGCAAATTTTGGGCGGGTTTTATGTAAGTAAGTGCATCTCCTTCCAGCAATGGATGGGCGCGCCAACCTGGAGTCAAGGCGGCCGAGATGATTAAAGCATGTGTTATACCTGCCAGCAATGCGTACCGCCAGGCAAGGTCGCCGATAATTGTCGAGTAGATTTGTGAAAGAAATGGCTGAGGTTTCAAATGAAATCAAGAAGCTATTCCGGGTGGACCCTGCATATAAGCCTGGCTGTCCAGATAACATCGCGCCCACGATTCAAGGAACAGCAGCCGCCAGAGGATAGCCCCGAATCCACGCCCCTTGCCTGTGGATTGAATATGTAATATTTCTTCGACCGCGTTCATCTTCCACCAGCCGCGCTGACGGGATTGATCCGAGAGAAGACGCTCGCGCGCCAATTTCTGGCCATCGGGCTGACGAAACCAGGCGTCCAGCGGAACGCCAAAGCCGCGCTTTCCGGCGTTTTGCACGGTTTCTGGCAGCATTCGCTGGGCTAACCTGCGCAGCGGTAGTTTTCCTTGTTTTCCGTTGAGCAGCGCGGCACGCGGCAAGCGGGCAGCGAACTCGATCAGGCGATAATCCAAGAAACGGTGAGCGGATTTCGATCGAATGCGCCATCGAGGCCCGATCCACTTTGACCAGGATGTCATCCGGCAGATAGAGGTCGTAATCCAATTGCTGCTGGCGGGCAGCCAGCGCTGCATTTTGGGAATGGCCCCAGCGCTCCCATAATGGCGCACCAGCTTTTGACATCTCATTCATGAGATCCGACCCAATGATCTTGGTAAGAGCCGGGTCATTCGGCAGGCTGTCGAAGGCGGCGGCGTAACCCTGATCGGGCAGACTGGCTTTCAATAGACGGTAGCGCCACAGCGAGAACATCGGCAATATGTTGGAGATTACGGCTAATCCGTCGGCGGCAGACTTAGGCCAGTGATCCAGCCAGCGGTAACCCTGAGCGCTGAAATAACGTCGATAGCCGCCAAAAGCCTCATCCCCCCATCGCCGCCCAGAAATACGGTAGCATGATGCGAGGCTTTTTCGCATAGGTGAAATGTTGGTAATGCGGAGACATCACCAAAAGGTTCATCATAGAACCAGGCCAGTTGGTCGATATCGGTTAGATTGCCTGGGTTTAACTGAATGATTTGCTGAGTCAGTCCAGCGTTCCAGGCTGTGGTCCTTGCCAACTCACTTTCGTCGAATTCTTTTTGGTCAAAACGAACCGTCAGAGCGAGAGGAGGGTTTCCAGGGTTGGCTTTAGCCGCCAGATTGGCAACCAGCCCGCTGTCAATGCCTCCGGAAAGAAAGATGCCGATCGGCACATCGCTGCGCAGGCGAATCGAGACTGCATCGGCAAGCAGGTCATGAATTTCGTCCAGTTCCTGGTCTGTAATTGTGCGTTCATCTAGTTCCGGGTTAAGCACAATTTTCCAATAATTTTGGTTGTGCAGAGTTAGCGGTTGGTCCAGTGCGCCAGTCAGATAATAACCGGGCAGGAGCTTGTGATAGCCCTGAAAGATACAGGTCTCTGCGGGAAGATAATTCAAAGCCAGATATTGAGCGACGGCCTGGCGGTTCAGATCGCGGCCGGCGTCCGGCCAGGCCAGCAGCGCTTTCAATTCGGAGGCAAAACGTAGCGATCCGTTTTGGGTGGTGTAATAGAGCGGCTTAACCCCAAGACGGTCGCGGGCTAACAAGAATGTCCGCCTATGGGTATCCAGCAGCGCCAAGGCGAACATGCCATTCAATCGCTTGAGTCCAGCCGGGCCTTGCAAAGCCAACAGGCGCAAGAGCACCTCGCTGTCGGAGGTGGATTGAAATCGCTCTCCGCTTGTTTCTAGCTCCTGGCGCAATTCGAGATAGTTATAGATCTCGCCATTGAAGACCAACCAGAAACGTTTGTCCGAGGTGCACATCGGTTGATGGCCCTGCGGGCTGAGGTCGAGGATGCTGAGGCGGCGAAAACCCAGGCCCCAACCTGCTCCTATTTCGAAACCCTGGTCGTCCGGTCCGCGGTGGCGGAGGAGATGGGATGCTTTGCTTATATAAGAAGGGACATCAGCAGGGGGAGCGCCAAACCAACCAAATATGCCGCACATCACATAAACTCACTGGCGCATATCCAGGGTTGAGAATAGGATATAAGGATCGATAACATGACACAACTGATCGCTATGATGATTAATCTCGTGTTATGCTTGTTTTTATTTAAGAAATCCCACAAGATATAACCTGCTGCAGGAAAAATAAAAGGAAAGAAATCAGATCCATGTCTCGGTATGAAAAAACCACTCATAGTTAAGAATAAGAAGAATAATGGAATATAAATCCCAGCCAATAAGAAATATGGACGATATACATTGAAATTGCCGGGGATCGAAAAGAATATGATTGCTAGTAACAATAAAAATGGCCCGGTTGATAAAGATAATACTGAGAGGAATTTTACAAAATTGGAAATTAAGTTTTGCATGAAGTAGGTGAAGTTTTGAGGCAAAAGAAATTGAACTAATTCTCCCGTAATACCTTTGGTTCCAAGGTGAAAATCAACAAACCGAAGACCTGTAATTTGCTCGAAAAGTATCCTCCAAAGTAAAGTAGGGATAAAAAAACATAAAAATGCAATCAGGATGTGCAGGCGATTGAATTTATGAATCAATGCCCAAACCAGGTAGATAAATGGAAGCACATAATATGCTTTCATAAGCAAGAGAAGACCAAATCCCAACCCAAAAGAGATATTGGATAGGATTGTAGGTTTTTTGGTGAGCAGAAATAAGAAATAAGGAAATGCAAATATAATTAATTGTCCCCCCATCTGGTTTGTTGGGTGATAAGACCAGGCAAATGCATAACTGGATGTTGACCAAAGCATGGCCGAGATTAAACTCACTGTGGGGTTATTGAAAACCTGGTTTGTGAAATGATAGATAAAGACAGAGGAAATAAAGAAACAAAAAGAATTAGCTAATAATAATCCGATGATTGTGGAGATTTGCACCTCAGCGATACGACCATCGCGTGTAGGACCAGAAATACTCCTATCCCCGACAATCACCTTTGTAGGTTGGGAAAATAACCAGGCTAAATATGCGAATATTGGGCGATTTGACAATATGCTGTCACCCAGATTATGGATAGGTTGTTCTGCTAATTTAATCCAAAGAATCAAATCAGTATTGTAGTGATATGGAGGCGGACCATATGTGGATTTGCAACCGTGTGGCCGGAGGATTAGCGCGAGAGAGAATATACCGATGCAAAGGAATAATAGTATTAAAATGTTACGCGCATGTATCTTCTGCTGAAAACCCATCTTTTTCTCAGGGCTTGAAGCCATTTTCGGGTATTAACCTTTTATGGTTAGATTTGTTATATATTAACGACCAACGGGAGCATCGAGAGTTCTATAGCCCTTTACATTTCACTAACAACCGTCTCTCTTGCGATATTTGCGGCAGCTAAAATACTGCCAAACAAGAACCAGGGCAGGCTTAAATCTACGGCGTTTCCAAAGCTGAACCAGATTAAAATTAAAACAAGAATCGCCGGTGCGCTACGTAATATCCAGCCCTCAATACCGGATGCCAGGGATTGGTATTTGCGTATTTCCCTGTAGGCGCCTAAAAAGATCAGTATCAAGCCGAGTGCAGAAAATAACCCAGCCTCAACGGCAACCCATAGAAATGAGTTATACGGGTAATAATTATAATGATATGAAAGGCCGGGTCTTATGTTTGTAGCGGTTGTCACGTAAGAGTTCGGCCCATAACCAAGCAGCGGTTGAGCGGCAAAGGCTTGGAGACCGATTTGCCCACTGACCAGGCGCGCCTCATTCCCTTGCAACCCGGCTTGTGTTTCGACGGTCAAACGCCTTTCCAGTATTTGTGAATTGAGAAAGAGGGCAGTGAATAATCCTCCAATGATGATCAAGATCAATAACGCCGACTTTCTTTGACCTGGATTTTTGTCAAGCATACATATAATAAGAAGGATGGGAACGGTCAGCAACACCTCCCGACGGTATTGCGCTGCGAATGACATCGCGAACATGAACACAACCAGGATCATACTCAAAATCTTCGGCAATTTTCTTCTTATTTCATTAGAATACGTCAATAATAGAAGCGCCGGCGCAGTTACAAATTGAGTATTCAGTACCACCATCCAACCCAAGACGCCTAAGGACTGTTGTACTGGGATCAGATCAGTCTCCGGTAAACGATTGAACCCAAAACCAAAGACCAGGCTGGTGCGCAAGGTCAGAAGACTGGTCAGCACGCCTGTGATAATAAGCAACACAAAAGCCCAACGCAAGTGTTGGCGGTTTTGTAGAAAAAAGAATGATAAATAAAGAAAAACCAGCCTCGAGATCAAACTAATAATCGTATCTCCTGCATCTGATACGGAAGGATTAGCAATCCAGGATAGGATATAGGGTGTGATCCATAAGAAACACCCAATGTTAATGAGCAAGGGCATTGACGGCAGGCGCTTCTTAGTTTTTAGTAACGTCAAGGTAATGCCGATAACGCCTAGAAGAGCGATCAATCGCTCTGGCCTACCGCCCAAAAGGGGGATAGTATATGACCAAATTGGTGAGATGATAGGATATAAAACGATCAAGGGTACAAATGGGTATATGATGAAAATCAAAGCCAATATGATCGCAGCGACCGGGAATAGAATCAGGTCGGCCTGGTGAATAGTCGGAATCGAGCGCGCTGATTGCCAGAGTCAAGGCTATTCCAGTCAGAATGAGCGGAATTTGAATCCGGGAGGATGGTCGTGTTGTCGGGGATAGAATTCATATATTTGCTGAATAATTATGAAAGCTATAATCGTCTGTGATTGCCGTTGTATGTGGTCATATTACGGGTGGAGTTATTATCTTGGGTAGATCCACCCATCCTGATCTGTTACTATGTGCCTGAGGTTTATACGATTTTCGATGTGGTTAAGATTGGTTTGCATCAATACTAATATTCTTCTGGTATCCTTCAAACCTTGAAATTTCCTCTTTTAGACTTTGAATGACCTTGGAGCTACGAAATTGCTCTGCAGCCTTTAGAGCATTCTTAACTAAACGAAGGCGAAGTGATTCATCAGAGATGAGTACTTGAAGTCCGCTCTCCAATGCCTCAACTGATGGTTCATGAACAAGAAGAGCGCAATCATGATCGCGGTAGAATTCACTTAGATAACAATTTTCGGGTGCATGCGCCAGAATCGGTTTCAGGCTGATCAGATATTCAAGAGTTTTTGTTGGAAAAATTGTCTGGTATTCTATTGGTTTCATGCCGCCATAAAATCCATGAGGGTGAATGATGACATCTGCCTCGTGCATTCTTTTTATCAACTCATCATAAGGCACATTTTCTATGGTTACACGGTCAATACAAAAACCAAGAGTTGAGTATTCCTTGGGAGACATTCCAGAATAAATCTTGAGGGCCAAATCAGTTCGTGTTTGGATGAGTTGTGCAAATCTGCTCGCTGCTTCTCGGCATAATTCGTTGATGTTCCCTACGAACATAAGCCTTAAAGGGGAATGCAATGGCGTAAGTTGAAACCCATTGTTGAGTTCGGGTATTTCCGGAATGATATGGCTGAGAACACTGCAGGAGAGCTTTGGATAGCGCTCTCGGAAAAAACGATACATACCCTGGCTCATCACAAACACATGTTTCGAATGGCGGAAAATCCGATTTTGTAACCAGGATGCAAACTTACTTGATGGATAATTATCTAAGAAAGTATTATGAAAATATACATATAAGGGTTTTTTAAGTAAACGACTAATTAGATATCCAGTTAGTAAAAACAATCCGTCAGGGTAAACAGCCAGAATAGTGTCGCATTGATGGGAAATACACAAAATCAGACTTATGATAAACAAGTACGGCCATTGAATTCCGCGGATCCACCGTGCGCCGCGCCAAGAGGATGGAGGTTGAAGCATCCCGTAATACAATCGAGGCCATTCATACTTCCATCTGGAACGACGATGTGAACAATAGAATGCTCCAACCGCAATCATTTCATCCCGGCGGAACTGACGGAGGAAATTCTGCATGACAATTCCTGAACCAGTTGCTGCAGGCGGGATACTCCAACTGATGACTAGAATTTTCTTCAAAGGGAATGATCCGATTTTGTGGTTTTCCAATTGATAAGGTCCGTGTAATCACACTCATATAATAGATGCCTGATACCTGATTTTATCAATATGTTTCAATATTCGAAGAGGAACTTATCTGGACGGTAGAGTAAAACAAATTCATCATTGTTATACCGATATTTCTTGCTCTTAATTTCGATATCTCTTCGTTATTTAAATCCAAGGTATCATTTCCTAACAAAGATTGAATAATCCACGAAGCGGCGTTATCGTATTCTGAGGATTGAAAACATCTTCCCCCACCTGTCTCAGCGATTAGTTTTGATACGCTTCCTGCGGGCACAAATGCGAGGATCGGCTTATTGGCTGCCAGATAATCGTAAACCTTAGAAGATGATGCGCCATATCCTATATTCGAAATATCGGAAAGGAGCAGGACAAGATAATCACAACTGCACATCCATTGTAAACTAACTTTACGGGTGACGAAACCGACAATATCAAATCGATCCCAGACCTGGCTCGATGATAGCAATGTGTGCATATCGTTTGAAATTGTTCCAACCAGTTTGATACGAATGCGTTTGTAAATAAATTCATTCTCCATCTTCATATGAATGAGCATGTTAATTAATGGTCTAGGATCCCGGAGATAATCCAACGTACCAATATAACCAAGCCAGATTTCACTGTCTGCTTTTTCAATCGGAGTTAATTTGGGTAATTCAATAATACCATGCGGAACATAGACCATCTTGTTTGCGTATATCTTGAATTGGCCCTGGAAATTATCAAACATAGATTTCGACGTAAATGTGAGATAAGAACTTTCCTTAATTATCCCGTAGAGCATGCGATTGACAATTATTTTCTCCCAATGGTTATATGCACGTCCATATTCAAGCCACACGTAGCGAAAATCTGCTATCCAGGGTAGCTTGGTAATTTCTGCTATTCTCTTAGCCACCAGGTGGCCTGTTTGTGCAGGAGCAGTGGAGAAGATCAGGTCGAAATTTCCTCTTTGCACAACCTCAACCCGCATCGGACTGCGAACGGATACCAACCGATTGTCCCATCCGGAATGCTCATGATTTGACGTATTAGCCTAGAGACAGGTTTTAGCAGTTTGATCAGTTGGCTTTTCCAATCTTGATGATGTTTTGCCACAGATTGTTGAATGCCTTCCAAATCCGTTTGAAAAGACCTTGAGCGGAGTGTATCCCAGGAACGGACTGGTTCAAACGAATTTGTTCTTTCAATTCTTTGGAAATATTGAAAAGTATCCTGAAGCGATGGATCAACTGAGAGGCGATTATCTTTGCGCCCTACGGTTAATACTGTGAATTTCACGCCGTGCTCAACAAGATACGGCGCTATCCTGAGGATACGGTTAGTCGCACCGAAATCAGCTGGCGGAAAGTAATATGAGATCAATAATACATGCATAGAATGCGAGAAGATTTCTTGGGAATGATCCCGATGGCATCTATTATCAGGTCCGAACACCTAATAAAAAGGGTTTCAAGGAACGGGCAAATCGACCGTCAGATTTAAGGAAGTATCGGAGAAAGAGAATAAATAGTACATTGAAGAAAATCGCAATACCATAAAAGAGAGCCGGGCTTACATCAGTAAGATCCGTTTTCAGCATCAACCAAATTGGGAAATAATGCCATAAGTAGAGAGGTAGGATAATCGAGGCAAGAAAACCGAAAAAGAGGAATCCAGGCCAATCTTGTTTATCTTTTATGGCATGTACAAACAAAATCAAACCTGTATTTAGAGCAAACCAGAGTACAGCAATAACTGCTGACGGAAATGTCAGGAGAAAATTCATCAACATAAGGATGAACATGCACGCGATGAATGCAATGAGGATGCGAGGTGAAAGCGAAAACCACGGCATAGAGTTGCGAACCCAATAGCCCAAATAGAAGAAATAGAAATAGAGAAATATGCGCTTGTCTCCAAGCCATGCCAATCCAGTTGGCCAACCCCAAAGCGGATAAGGAGATAATACTGTTTTCAAGGTGATGGTGAATATCCCTGATATGACTAGCAAAGCGAAAGGATTAATTCCAATTCTTTCAAGAATAAATAGAGCTATGATCATCATCATAAACGCCGGAATATACCATAGGTGAATTTCTGGATATATAACAAGTAAGAAGATTTCGGAGGGAGAGGAGGATCCTATTAAGATTCGTCTGACGAGGGGGATACCGGTGTAAACAACAAGCGCCATGACCCAGGGCAATAACATTTTATGCCAGTAACTTTGAGTTAGCTGTCTGAAATTGAAACTCGAGATTTTGGACTTTTTTATCAGATAGCCAGAAATGCCTAAAAGAAGTGGCATATGAAATGAATAGATCATGTAGAATAGAAATTTTTCAAGGGGAGAATACAGAAGAAGATGGCCAACAATGACGAGCAGAATTAGCCATCCCTTGATGTAATCAATGGATGCATATCGATAGGAGTTATGAATAATTTCTATTTTTCCCGCCATACATCATTTCTTATCTTATAACCTGTTCCATTGCCCGACTCAAAACTTACGGATCAAATCCTCATATATCTTTGCAAGTTGTGCGTATTCGTTTTCTTGTGAGAACATTTCACGTACGTATCGCTGACCGGCCATTCCCATTTCAGAGATGTATTGTGGGTTCTCAATAAAAACCATGAGAGCTTCTACAATGGATTGAGCAGATCCTGGCGGGATCAATACACCTGTAACTCCATCTAGTACACCTTCAGGTATTCCGCCTGTATTACTGGCAATTACTGGCAAGCCAGTTGCCTGAGCTTCTTGGAGTGCGACACCCTGGGTTTCCTTTAGGCTAGGCAAGATAAACAAATGGGCGTTTCGAAGTTCATTTGCTACCCCGGCAGGCGGCATGCTGCCGCAAAAAACGATTTTTAAATCCATACCCGTTTCTTTGGCTTGTCTTGAGAGATTTGCTTGTTCTGGCCCAATGCCGATAATACGTAATTCCCAATTTGTGAAGCCTAATTTCATTAATAGCGAACAGGCAGCTAACAGAAAATTTAAACCTTTTTCTTGATGCAGGCGTGCGACACTTACCAGCTTTAACATCTTTTCAGGCGACCAGTCTCGTTGTTTTCCCCAGAAGAAATCCCGATCCACGCTGCAGCGGACAACATGTATTTTCTCTATTGGACATGCAGATGCAACCATATCCTGTTTCATAATATCACTGCTGCAAATAAATGCATCCGCATGTCGATATAAACGCTGATAACAGGAATCCAGTTTGGATCTAGTAAATGATATTTCGTTTCTATGCCATAGAAATTAACCAGAAGTGGGATTCTTAATAATTTAGCTGACCAAAGACAGAGACTCTCCTGCGCCTGAAAAATGAGCATGAATGAGTTGAGGTCGAATACTCATTAATTGCCAAAAGTAATATAAATTCCAATGAAGCCTGTAATCGATAGCGAGCACGAGGCGTCGAAAAAAACGGTTAACGCGGTTCAATTCGAAGAATTTGATCTCCGGCGAGCGTTCATATTCTGGAGAGACATGGTCTGTAATTACAGGTACAGGACGTGAGCAGACAGGATTAATGACTCGGGTGTGGACAAAAGTCTCCGATGGGGCAAGGTAATTCGATTGTTTGATATGGACGACCCTGAAGGTTTGCATTAATCGCGACAGACCGAAAAGAGGAACGTCTTTTTAGGATGGCGGCATGAATTATTCATCAACTTTTTTTCGAGGCGCCGCCGGATGACACGGGCAGGATTTCCGGCGCAGATTGTGAAAGGCGGTACATCTTTGGTTACAACAGCCCCAGCGCCAACCACAGCGCCTTTTCCGTTATTAACTCCTGGAAGGATGATCACTCGAGCGCCGATCCAAACGTCGTCGTCGATGACGATAGGGTTAGCGAGCTTACCTCCCTGCACCCTCATTGGTTTGTCCGGGTTATCGAAATTATGATTGACACCGAACATCATCACCTCGGGGCCCATCATCACATCGTTACCAATCTTAATATTGGCGGGCACCAGGCAGTTGCAATTCCTATCCCGGAATAATCGCCGATTTCAAGTTCCTGTCCGTTTCCAAAATCGGCGCCGTGTTCGATGTTAATATTTCTACCGGCAACCAGAAAAATGTGACCACATGCATAGCCGCGCAGGCTTTTTGCCAGTATTCCGATCCATCCATAGCGGTAAGAGACCGGTAAATACCTGGCAAATCCATAGTAAAAAGTAAGCCAGAAGGATCTGGAAAAGTACGCAAAGATCTTCTTATAAAGTGAAGTCGATTTTTTCATCTCAAACCTAAGATGGATGATCAGGAGTTTAGGAAATTCAGCCATTGATCCAGCGATAATTCGATAGTATTAATGGGCTTCAACACATTATTCTGCCATCTAAAAACTTCGACCGGTTTCAGGGACTGAAGAGCCTTTTCCAGACGGACGCGAGCCTGGATTTAAAAACCCGCTTAATGCGCCAGTTGCGCCAGGCCCGCACCAGGCTGATGTTGTTCAATCGACCGCCTGGATCGCCTTTCAAAATCGGATGAATGGAATAGGGTGTGTCAACATGAGCCTGTACAGCAGCGATTTGGGATGTAAGCGGCGCGAAGAGATGGGCATTTTCCAGAGTGCGCAAGGCTAAATCTAAATGCTCGGAGCCAGGCAGCGGCGGGCAGGTCTTAGCAACAACAAGCGTTCTTGGCTCTTGTTGCAGGTAATCTTGCAGCCGCCCGGCGGTTGGATCGAACCCTTTCTGATAGACTACATCTTCGAAGCATTGCTGCCGAATAGGGGCGTCTCGGCGGTAGAGGGCATGTTCGGCGCCGCGAGCTTTCCAGTTCGCGGATCCAGCCGGCCGGTTTGGGGGCGCACAGAATTGGCGCACCGCGCTGTTGGAGCCGGTAGCTGGTCATGATGTCGTCGTTGGTATTGAAGCCGGGCAGCGATAGGTCGATGATATTGCGTACAGACCCTCCCCAGAAGAAGCTGCCCTGACCTTTGAGAAACGCCACCCGATGAACGGCGCTCAGGCTGTCTTCGATCATGTATTGCCAGCGATCGAGACCATAAACGAAGCGCTCGACAAGCGGATCCCAACAGATGCCGCCGAAGCAGATGACCGATTTTTTCTGTGTTTTCAGCCATTTTATTCCGGTTTCGATATAGTCGGGGGGGTAGATCAAATCATCATCCAGGGTGATAAAGACATCGCCATCTTGCAGATCATCGGCGGCGCGGTAGCGCACCCAGGGACCCGGGTTGGTTGGATCGAGGTGGTAGGTCAGGCGTTCATCCTGGGGCAGGTCGCCATCGATCTGTTTGTAGTTATATAGCCAAACGTGCAGATGATCAACCGGTTGGGTTTGTTCGCGCAGGAAGCTCCGGGCAATTTGCAAGAAGGAGTTTTTGCGCTGGGGGATGGTGGACATCGAGGCGATGATCAATTCGCTAACCTCGTAAACTGCGGTAGAAGGCGGCTAATTTCCCGGCCAAAATTGGACCTAACAGCCCCCTTGCTGCGCTGGCCCGGCCTTGCGGGCTGAGACAGACCTGCCAGGAGTTACGGATTGCAGCGTTTAACGCCCGATGGCGTATACGAGTATCCTGTTGACCGTAAGCCAGGTCGCTCAAGGCCAGGGCGGCGGCGGCTTTCAGGCTGCGATGCCGGCCGGTCGATAATATGTTTTCAGCCTGACTGAGCATTTCGGCTATCTGCTTTTCAAATACAATCATATCTGGAGACAAACGCCATTGGACAAATTCATTCATCTTCAGACTGGATGTAAACCAGCGCAGGATCACACCTGGCTCACGCCAGTAGGATGGTTGCGCCATTACAGCTTGCGCCAGGATTTCGCCGAATAACTCCGGTTGGTTGGTGCGCCAGGCGGCGGCGGCGCGCTCCATCTCGACAATCGCGGCCAGACGCTCGACCTGTCGATGATAAGAACGGCACGCGGGTCGCCGCGCAGCCAGTTCGCGACCCGCCGGGCGCCGTCGAGATGCTTGAGTGGATTGGCGCGGATGCTGCCGGCGCGGTGGCGGTATTTGCACAAAGGTTCTGGGGCAGGAGAAAACTGGACACCATCTAATGCCAAATTCAGCCATAACTGCCAGTCCTCCTGTAAATTGCGGTGTCGATATCTTCTGGGAAGAGCGGCGATGCCTCTAACACTTTTCTCCGATCAGGGCGGTATGGGGTGGGAAGACTTCGTGGCGCAGCATGCGCTCGATGGCGTCATGGCGCCATTCTTTTCGTACGGTTTGAATTGTTGTCTCGCCGTCCTCTTCAACATCGATATAGCCCGAAATCACCACGCCCAGTTCCGGATCGCGCACAAAGACTTCAAGCTGGCGCTCGAATTTATCCGGCATCAACATATCATCGGCGTCGAGAAAGCAGAGGAATTCGCCCTGGCTGGCGCGGAAGCCAGCGTTGCGGGCAGCGGACAAACCGCGGTTTTCTTGGTGGATGTAGATGATCCGGTCGAGATAGGGCTGAATAACTTCATCGGTGTTATCCGGGCTGCCGTCGTTGACGACAATGACTTCAACCATCGGATGGGTTTGATTAAGGGCGCTCTCGATTGCGGCTGGCAGGTAGGCGGCGCAGTTGTAAGCCGGAATGACGACCGAAACGAGAAAATTGCTTCTTGTTGTTGCCAATATTTTCAAATGAGAATTTCCAGGGCGGCGGTTATGACCTGGGCGCTAGCGATATTTACGGCGCTCTGATGACAAGGTTCACAGTATTCGCGCTGCCAACAGGGTTCGCCCGCCTGTGGATCGCGCAGGTTGAGGTTTTCGGGATAACCGGTCTCTTCCGGCAGGGTGTAGTGGGTGTAGATCACGACTGAACGGGTATTTACAGACCGAGCCAGGTGGACCAATCCGCCTTCCAACCCGATGAAAAGGCGGCAGTTGGCCAGGATGGCGGCTGCCTGGCGCAGGCTGGTCTGGCCGCGCAGGTCTTTGACGCCTTGGAGCGTTTCGTCTTCTTTTGCTCCCAGTTGCACCAGAGAATAACCCTGACAAGACAGTTCGTCAGCCACCTGCTGC
This sequence comes from uncultured Chloroflexia bacterium, assembly GCA_963788145.1. Taxonomy (GTDB): domain Bacteria; phylum Chloroflexota; class Anaerolineae; order Anaerolineales; family UBA4823; genus UTCFX2. The sequence goes on from CAWBFQ010000003.1 coordinate 585,491, forward strand.
ATGCGCCCGGGGATCCAGTGTTTGTTGACCGTCCAGTTGTCCGTGCTGCTGCTTTGTACGGCGATGCAGTCATTTGCCCAGGATTGCGCTTGCAATTCGACTGGGGTCAGGTGCAGGCAGGGATGGCGTTCTTCGGGCAGCAACTGCAGGCCGATGGATTCGGCGTACCAATCGATCAAGTGTTTTCCAGGGGCGGGGAATGGATACTGCGGCTGCAAGGTGTGACGAGTGAAGAAGTTATAGCACTTGTTCCCGATGCGCCAGACGAAAGCGATGGCCGAACAGGTTTTGAATGAGCTGGTCGCGGCGGCCGTCGCGGCAGACCAGCCAGGCGTCCGGGTTGTGCAGGAAAAGTTCGGGGTAGCGGGTTTCGACGATCACGTGCTGCGGGCGCTGGCGCTGCAAGGCATGCAGTACGCCGGCAGCCAGCAGCACGTCGCCGACACCCAGTCCGGTGCGGAAGATGATCATTTCAAATAGGCTTGAATCATCTCTAAGAGATTATTTGGTTTTGATCCAAACCAAATAGTGTGATGACGTCCATTTTCAACAACTTCTCCCACAAGCTTAATTACGAAATAGGATTTCCAATCGCGGCGGGATACTGTTGTACACCAATCGAATTCTCGTTGCCCTTGCGCCCATTCTATTGACAAAATCTGCCCCCTCTTTTAATATCCGATGGAACTGTTGGATAATTCTTTGACGATTTTTATGCTCTACAACGTGCTGAAGTACCGTAACGGTAAAAATTGAACTTACGCTCTCGTCAGGGATTTGCTCAATTCCTTCAGAAAGTAGAAATGTAACATCCTTTAAGTGATCATAGGATGTTTTGCAATATTCAATATGCTCTGGCAACAGATCCATCCCAAGATAAGGTCGGGGCAAATCTATGACCCAACGGCCCACCCCGCAGCCAAAATCCAGCACAGGACCTTGGAGATGATCGAGCCAGGGTGTTGCCGCACGGCGAAATATCTCTTTGTGGGCATTCAGTTCAGTATCGCTCCGCGTATCGCCTGGGCCAACAGAGTGAGCGCCTAGCTCACTGAAGCGTTGGCGCCAAAATTGTTGGTCAGGCATAATCGTCTCCATTTTCCTTCTTATGCAAATTTTTCCATTCAAGAAGAGGTGATATATAGCCTGGCCATCGCATTTGTCCTTCACGGCCTAATATCTCTCTACCAACATCCAGGATATTAAACGATAGAATATTATGCGCCTCCCAAAATACATCGTGAAGCGAATGCGCATTAAGAAAAACAGAATATTCTCCTGGCGATAAAAAGAAACCAGGTATCTTTACCCGGGAAATACCTGCACCAATATTTAGCTCGCGATTATTCTTGGCTGAGCGACTTGCAGTTGTGAAGACCGCCTCACCATTTTCGGCAAAGATAATGATCCCTAATGAAAGACCTATTAGTTTCTGATGGGTTCTATATTCAATTTCTATGATAAATCCCTCATCATAATTGAACGTGTTGCTTAATTTTTTACTGGCATTCAGGAGCCGGATTTCAATCAAGTCGATAACTCGACTGGAATTTTGTAGCCCGTGCAGAAGATTGAGCGCTTCGGTCAGTAAAGCCCATGTAATGTCTTACGATATCAGAAGCTGAACCATCCTTTTTCAAACGGCCTTTATCAATCCACAAGACACGTTGGCATAGATTTCTTATTGAATTCATATTATGACTGACAAATAATACTGTTCTCCCATGACCGGCAACTTCTTGCATCTTTGCCTAAACATTTCTTTTGGAATTCATAATCACCCACTGCCAGCACCTCGTCCACCAACAAAATCTCCGGCTCCAAATGGGCAGCGACGGCAAACGCCAGGCGCACGTACATGCCGCTAGAATAGCGCTTGACGGGTGTATCGATGAACTGTTCGACCTGGGAGAAATCTACAATCTCGTCGAATTTTCGCTGAATTTCAATCCGCTTCATGCCCAGGATGGCGCCGTTCAGGAAGATATTCTCGCGCCCGGTCAATTCGGGGTGGAAGCCGGTGCCGACCTCGAGCAAGCTGGCGATGCGGCCATTGACCTTGACCCGCCCGCTGGTCGGCGCGGTGATGCGCGAGAGGATTTTGAGCAGGGTGCTCTTGCCGGCGCCGTTGCGCCCGATGATCCCCAGCACCTCGCCCTGCTGGACTTCGAACGAAACGTCCTTGAGCGCCCAGATCGTCTCGCCGCGCCGGTTGCCGTGGTCGGTCTGGCCGATCTTGAGGTAGGGGTCGGGCCGGCCGCGCCGGCACGCCCACCAGCGGTTGAGGTCTTCGCTGACGGTGCTGCTGCTGATTTGGCCAAGCTGATAGGATTTTGAGAGATTTTCGACGGAGATGACAGTGGGCATGATATGAAAAAGCTCTGACCTCGAAGTGCGCCAAGTGCACAACGGTTACAAGATTTGCTCCGCACCCTCGCTGTATGGTTCTTTACACAAATGATCAGAAATCTTATTCGTTCAAGGCATCCAGAAACTCGGATACGGTTAAACCAGCCGAGCGAATCAGGCTACGGAGAGTCCCCTTGGCGACTTCTTTATGATCGGGCACAGACAATGTGGCTATATGCCCCGTTTTGGTCAGGATAATGTGACTGCCTTTTTGACGGATTATCTCCCAACCAAGCGCTTGAAAAACACAAACGGTCTCACGCCCGCTCAAATGAGGAAGTTCAGGCATAGACTTCTATTTGGCGGGTTTCGATTGTCAGGGGGAGTCCTTGTTCTGCGCGAGCTTCCAGGCAGAGTTGAATGGCTTCTTTTACATTTTCCAACGCTTCTTCTTTGGTCGGACCTTGGCTGACGCAACCGGGAATCGAGGGACATTCGGCAATCCATATACCATCTTCGTCACGATCGAGACTCACGATTAATTTCATCTGAAACTCCTGTAGTTTACATTTCGTGGTTTCCGGCCAGTGAATAATTAGATTATACCGTATCCAAGTGATAATCTGAATGCGCCGGTTCGTGCCACCTGCGCCTAACTTGTTACGCTCGCGGCTACCGTGATCGGTCTGGCCGATCTTGAGATAGGGGTCGGGCTGGCCGCGCCGGCGCGCTCACCAGCAGTTGAGGTCTTCGGTGGGTGAGTGATCTGTTGAACCTGTCGGGATCAGATCGGTTAGATCTGTATCAATCATTGGGAATGAAATTTTGTTTTTGTAAGAACTGAAACTCAATCTGATCGCACAATATGAGTAATATAGCCAAATGCGCCTGTTGGATCAAAGGCGTACTCTGGCTAGGGACCGCCAGGCAGAGATCAGAAAGGTCTGTCAGTTGAGATGGCGTTTCGTTGATCAGCGAAATGATGCGCATATTGATTTTTCGGGCGGTTTGAACAGCCCGGATACCATTTGGCGAGGCGTCGCCGGCAGCAATGGCAAGCAAGACATCCCCAGGCTGACCATACGCCTGCACCTGGCGGGCAAAAACCTGCTCAAAATCGTCGCCATCGCCCGGGGCTGATAAGATTGCTGAATTGGATGCCAGGGAGATGGCGGGCAAGGCTGGATGCCCTGCCTGAATTCTGCCTACCAATTCGGCAGTGAAATGCTCAGCATTGGCTGCGCTGCTGCCATCGTTGCATACCAGGATCTTATTTCCACGTAGCAAAGCGTTGCTGCAAATTTCGACCGCTTGCATGATGGGATCGAGAATCCGATAAGCGGTCTGGCGCAACAAGTTGGAACCGGCTAATAATTGCTCAAAAGCTTTATCTCGTCCGGTTTTCTGATCGTTAATACCAGTGATGCCAATATCCGCGTTGGAAACGCTTTGAATAATGCGTTGGATCAGAGAGGAGGTGGAATAACCCGGAACGGTGGGCAAGATTTTAATTACTCCGCCATGCCGCTCAACGGTTGATTTTTCAGGAAGCTGTTCGGCAGAGTAATCGCCAGCTTTGCAGTGAACGGATGGTTGGACGAATTCCAGGAAGTTGAACGGCAGCGGCTCATCGAAGATGATCACGCAATCCACTGCGCGCAGGCCGCCAAGCAAAGCTGCGCGTTCGTTCTGCGGTAGAAGCGGGCGGTCAGCGCCTTTGATCAGGCGTACGGATGAATCGCTATTCAGCCCGACCACCAGCAGATCGCCCAGGGAGCGAGCCATTTCAAGAAATTGAATGTGGCCGCTGTGGAGCAGATCAAAACAGCCGTTGGTTGTAATAATTCGTTCACCTTGGGATCGCAGGTTGGCAAGAGCTTTCCCGAGCTGCTCGAACTCGGATGAATCTCTTCTGGAAAGCAGAAAAACCTGACCCTTTTGGATATCGGATAATGGCGTCATTTTTCAGATCTGGAGATTTCGGCTAAGATCAATTGAACCAGCAGAGGAATCATAATCTCGTGGTGGCCGGTAAGCGAATAGCCCGCACCGCCGGTCAGGTTGGGGCGGCGGATGACGTTTTCTTGCGGACGATAATGTTGGATCATATCCATATTGACGGTGGTGAAATTATTGATAGGCTGGCTGCTTAAGTTGCGAGCCAGATTGAGAGCCTTCAGAAACACTTCAGGCAGCATGACTGCGGAACCAAGGTTTAATACCACACCACCGTCGGCAAAATCTTGCAGGATAGAAACCAGAATACGAAAGTCAATCAGGCTGGTCTCGCCGAGGGCGGCTCCGCTGGCGTTGGGATGCATATGGATGGTGTCGCCGCCGATGGCAACATGTACACAAATCGGCAAGTCCAGGCGCGCGCCGGCGGCAAGAATACTGTAGGAAAGAAATGGTGGATTTAGCTTGAGCAGGGCATCTCCCAGGGAACGGCCCATGCCAACGCTGTATTGAGCGCCAGATTGGACAGCCTGATTCATGGCCTGTGGGGTCTCCTGCACCATACCGAACATGCCACTTTCCAGACTGGCGGCTACATCCTCCGAAGTGCGTCCGATCATGGCAATTTCAAAATCGTGGATGCTGGCGCCGCCGTTCATGATGACTCCTGAGAGCACACCGCGCTCCATCAGGTGGATGAGTAAGGGCGCCAGACCGCATTTGATCACGTGCCCACCAATGCCGGCGATGACAGGTTTATTTATTCGATAGGCGTGAACGATGGCGTGGACGACTGAGCGTAAGTCGTTCGCTTTTAGAATATGGGGCAGGGAATCAGGAATTGATCAAGGGATGCGGAAGGAGGACACAAAGTTGCGAAGTCCCCTTGTTCCACAATGGTAGGACGTTGTTCGATTTGATAAGTCTTGGCGTTAGTCAGATCGATGGGATGGTATTTCTTTGACATGGATTATTTGAGTTGCCGAAATGACATGGATTTTCAGGATATATGCAATTGCTAGACCGTATCCATAAAAGTGGCTTCGATCCGGTTGAAGAGCAAGATGCCCACCAGCAGCACGACCAGGGTGACGCCGGCGCTGTAGAGCAGCATCGGACCGTTGACTGTGCCGGCGCCGAGGAAGGCGAAGCGGAAGGCTTCGACCACCGGTGTGAGCGGGTTGGCCAGGATGATGGGCCGGAAGCGCTCCGGGATGGCGGAGACCGGGTAGATCACCGGCGTGGCGTACATCCCACGGCTTTCACAAAGTAGCTTGACAGAATAAAGGATCTTCTTCGGTAAACTTGTTGTAACCAAACATCAAGAACCGGAGAAGACCCAAATGGATTATATCAATCTAGAACCCCAGCAAGATATCAATGAAAATGGATTGATATTTGATATCGGCAGTCTGTATGCATACTTTCAACAAGTGAGTGATACCCGCAAAGCCAAAGGGAAACGGTATCCGCTGGCAATGCTGTTGTTGCTGATGATGCTGGCTAAGCTGGGGGGTGAAGACAACGCCAGCGGTATCGCCGATTGGGTGGCAAATCGAGTTGAAGTGTTGCATGAACTGAAGGTAATACAACAGGAGAAAGTCCCGTGTCATATGACCTATAGACGGATATTGCAGGACACGATCGAACCAGACGAATTTGAAAAGGTAGCCCAAGATTTTCATAAAGGTCGCCTGGAAGAAAGCACAGAGATTGTATTCACCATTGACGGAAAAGCTCTCAAAGGGACAATTCCGGCTGGGGAAGTGCGAGGCTTGCACTTGTTGAGCATTTACGTACCCGATCAAGGCCTAGTATTGGCAGAAGTTGAGGTGGATCGTAAGGAAAACGAGATTGTGGCAGCTCCCAAAATTCTTAGACAGGTGAACTTGAGCGGAACAATCGTAATCGGAGATGCAATGCATGCCCAACAAGAAGCCTCGACACAGATTGCTGATGCCGGCGGAGATTTTATTTGGACCATCAAAGGCAATCAACCTCGTACTCACTGGGCAATTGAAAAGTTGTTCGTGCATGAAGTGTGCAATCTTCGCCAAGGTGCTCCACTATCGAAGCATTGCCAGATGTTCACACAGGTCAATAAAGGGCATGGGAGAATTGAAAAGCGCACTATCATGGTCAGTACTGAATTGAATGATTATCTGGATTGGCCTTACGTAGCCCAGGTTTTCCGCATCGAAAGAAACATCTGGCACGAAACATACAAGGGTAGAACCCGTCATGTCGTTTATGGTTTGACCAGCCTTTCACCTCAGGAAGCTTCTCCAGAGAGATTGCTCTTTTTAGTCCGTCATTACTGGGGTATCGAGAGCGGATTACACTATCGCAGAGACGTTACCCTGCATGAAGATGCTACCCGACTGATGGTTGCCAACTCCGGTCATAATATGGCTATCTTGAATAATCTCATCATCGGACTTTGTCTCCAGAATGGCTTCCATAATCTCGCCAAAGCTCGTCGCTTATTCGATGCCAAGCCCGCTCAGGCTCTCCAACTGATTTTATCTTCTGGAACTCCTTTCTTGTGAAAGCCGTGGCGTACATCCAGAGCTGCACGCCAAAGGCGACCAGGAAGCGCAGATCGCGGTAGCGGGTGGTGAGCGACGAGACGATGATGCCAAAGCCCAATCCCAGCCCGGCCATGATCAGCAGCAGGACGGGTGTGAGCAAGATCCACCAACTGGGCGTCACCGGCGCGCCGATTACCACGTAGTAGATTGTGAAGGCGCCGAAGAGCAGGAATTGGATCCCAAAAGCGATCAGATTGGAGATCAGGATCGAGACCGGAACAGCCAGGCGCGGAAAATAGACCTTGCCGAACAGGTGGGCGTTTGTGATGAAGGTCAGAGAGGTCTTATTCAGGCATTCGGCGAAGTAGCCCCAGATCACCGTGCCGGAGAGGTAGAAGAGAAATTGAGGCAAGCCGTCCGTGGGCAGGGCGGCGATGCGCCCGAATATGACTGTGAAGACGATTGTGGTCAGCAGCGGTTGGATCAGGTACCACAGCGGGCCTAGGATAGTCTGCTTATAGACCGAGACAAAATCGCGCCAGACAAACAGCTGGATCAGATCACGGGCGCGCCAAAGATCACGCAGGCGCAAGTCCAGCCAGCCGCGCTGCGGCTCGATGATCAATGTCCAAGAATCGTCATTTGTAGGTGTCATGTGGATTGAGTGAAGAAATGGAAAGCCGCAAAAATTTGATCCATACTTGTTGTCACTTTGCGAAGCTCCGCCCTTCCGACGTCGCGGACGGTATTTATTCTCATGACCCCAATCATTACACAAACAAAATCAAAGCCAATAATAACAAAAAACTACTGCTTAGTGAAACCAATCCAACAAAGCCAGGGATACCCCTTGAACTGATCTAGATCGGACGAAATGGAAAGATCGAAAATCCTAAAAGCGCAATGCATCACCGGAAAATATTCTATCAAATTATACAATACTCCGCAAGATTTTTGATAATTTTACACTAGAACTCAATGGAGATTGTGACAAGAATTATAAGGTGTTGGAGCAACATATTCACTTTAGAGAATGCATGCACATTCATCCAGGCGATTACTTTCAAGGTGTGCATGTCCCAAACGGTGACCGCGAACACTTACGTATGTCACCTGAACCAATCTAAATCGCCAAAGCGTGGACCTGTACGCCATGGCAAATATATCCAGATTGAAGCAACAAAACAATTAAGCTGCTTTCAATGTGAAATAGAAAGTACTCCCGTAGCCCGGTTGTGACTCAACCCAGATTTGGCCGTCGTGACGGTCTATGATCTTTTTGCAAATCGCGAGTCCTGTGCCGTTTCCGGGATATTTTGTTTTAGGATGCAGGCGCTGGAAGATCATAAAAATACGCTCGAAATAAATTGGTTCGATGCCTAAACCATTATCCTGAAATTGAGAAAACCCATAAAGCATCTCCGGATGGCTCATTCTTCGTATTGTCTGGTTGGGCAGAAATGTGGATGCACGGTGTTTCGTCAGAGCGAAATTTGATGGCATTGTCTATCAGGTTTTCGAACAATACCTCTAATTGTTTGGGGTCAGCCATTACTATTGGCAAAGAATCATGAGTAACTGTAGCCTGATTGTTTTTCAATATGTCTTGCATGTGAGTCAGCGTCATTTTAAGCACCGATTCACTTGATGCAGGTTGAGGTTCTTGCCCTTGTGTCCCTATCTGGATATACGCGAGAATAATCTTCAATCAGCGTTTTCATCCGTATGGCGCCTTCTGAGGCGTAGTTTATGAACTCATCAGCGTCTGCATCCAGGCGGCCTTTATAGCGCTGAGATAGCAACTGAACATAGCTCACTACCAAACGCAAGGGTTCTTGCAGGTCATGCGAAGCAACATAAGCGAATTGCTCTAACTCTTTGTAGGAGCGTTGCAAATCGGCCATTACCCGCCTGAGCTGCGCTTCTACACGTTTGCGCTCGATGATCTCTGTGGATAGTGTGGCTGTCCTTTCCTTTACTTTATCTTCCAGATTTGCATTTAATAGACTTAATTCATCCTGTGTCTTTATCAACTCGGTATTGCGTTGGACGGCTGCCTCATAGGTGGAGAGGAGCAAACCGAGCATCTGCTGTTGGTTGGCTGAGATGAAACGGCGCTTTCCCGCGAAAAGGATTTCTACCCCCACACGTACGCGATCGGTCTTACGAAATTCCCAGTTGGCAAGGATTTGTTTGATATGGGCAAGCAGGTAATCTGAGTTGAAGGGTTTTGTGATGAAGCTGTCAGCTCCACAAGCCAGGCCTTCTAACACGTCATCTGGGTTGGAGAGGGAAGTCAGCAGAATGACCGGGATATCACATATAAGTGCATCCGCCTTGAGCTGTCGACAGAGTTCGTAACCGTCCATCTCTGGCATGTTGATATCACTGATGACTAAAGCCGGTATGTGTTGGCCCAGTAGATCTAGAGCCTGTTTACCATTCTTGGCTATAGTAACCTGGTAGCCATTTTGTTCCAGGAGATACCTTAAATGCTCAGCCTGTGTCTGGCTGTCTTCTACAAGCAGCAAAGAATTTGATTTTGTGGATCTTGGTTCTTTTTCCATCGTATCCATGATTTGTTCACAATTTCAATTCGGTGTAGGATCTTTTCTCCTGCGACGAACTGCTCCTTTTTCTGATTCGAACTCCAAAATCTAAAAAAACAATTCCAAACCACGATTTCACTTTGATGGTCTTGTAGTTTGTTTTACGAGATCTGCCAGTATGCCTGCGATCTCTTCTGGCGGCAGAATGTAGGTGGCTGCGCCGAGTTTGGCGGCTTCGCCAGGCATACCGTAAACGACCGAGCTGGCTTCGTCCTGCGCGATGGTGAGTGCGCCCTTGTTCTTCATCTCCAATAATTCTTTGGCGCCATCGCGGCCCATGCCGGTCAGCAGCACCCCTACGGCGCGTGGACCCAGAACCTGTGCCGCCGATCGAAAGAGATAGGCTGCAGACGGACGCAATCCATTCTCCGGTGCATGGTTGCTTAACACGATGCGCGGCCCGCTGGCTATCCCGATGTGAAATCCATCGGGGGCGATGTATCCATGACCGGGTAACGGTAGCTGACCGTGCACTGCGATGTGTAGGGGGAACCCCGAAGCGCCGAACAGCCAATCCACAAATCCCTTGGTAAACCCGGGCGTAATGTGCTGAACGATGAGTATCGGGACCGGCAGTTCAAGAGGTAATAGCGAAAGGATCTTTTGAAGTACAGGAGGCCCACCGGTGGATGTACCGATGGCAATCAGTTGTAAATTTTCGGCGGTTTGTAAACGCGGAGCTTGAGGAACCACGGGTGGATGAACAGTTATCGTTCGGTTGAAACGCCGCACGACTTTGATCTCGGACATCATCTTTACCATCTGGATCAATTCAAGTGATGCCGAGGTGTGATCTGGATGCCCAATTCCTGGTGGGCGGAGAACCACGGCTAGCGCGCCAGCTTCGATGGCTTGAAAAGTTGAAGCAACATCTTTTGCGCCTGTGCTTGCGCTCACGATGACGATTGGGACCGGCTCATTCTCCATGATGATGCGGGTGGCTTGAAAGCCATCCATCTTTGGCATGTGAATGTCCATAGTGATGACATCCGGATGTTTTTCTCTGACCGCTTCTAACGCGTCGACTCCATCACTCACTATTCCAACCACCTGAATGGCGGGATCGGATTTGAGGACATGTACCAGGAATTCCTGCGCCACACGCGAAATCTTCGACGATAAGAACCCTGATCATGATATTCTCCACCTTAAGATCTTCATAAGAGCCTCCCGATGACCTCTAGTAAATTGCTCTGGTCGAAACTGCTTTTAATGATATAGGCATTTGCGCCTGCATCAATGCCGCGTTCACGGTCTTGGCGCGATTCGAGGGCAGTTACCAGCACAATCGGTATGTCGCCCAGTTCTTTATCGGCGCGAAATCTTAGTTGTGAGTTCAAACCCGCTCATGCGCGGCATGTCCACATCAGAGACCACCAGTTCGAAATCTCCACTCCGTAATTGAGTGAACGCATCTGCGCCGTCTACAGCGGTGGCGACCTGGTAGCCGCCTGTTTCAAGAATGTTTTTTAGCAAAGTGCGGGCGGTGATCGAATCTTCAGCCACCAGGATGCGGGTTTTATTTGCCGGACCCTTTTCTAAAGTTATTGGTGCTGCTATTGCGCCCGGACGTACGGCTGATTCAATCAGATCAGCAATATTGAGAACGGGCACCACGGTACCGGCCCCAAGGACGGTCGCTCCGGCAATATTGCGCACCCGGCGAAGTTGACTCCCCAGCCCCTTCACCAGCACTTCTTCTTCGGCTAACACTTCATCAACCTGGACGGCGATGCGTTTTTCGGCTGACGACAGGATAAGTACAGAAATTTTGTTTGCGGCGGCTGTAGACTTCTCCAAATGTCTGCTGGCTGAGGCGCCGTTGTTTCTCTGCGGCAATTCGAGCACCTTGCTGAGCCTGACCAGAGAGAGAATGTGACCATCCAATTCGAGGGTTTCCCGGTTTTCGATCGTTTTGATTTCATCTATATTCACTCGTATGGCTCGTTCAACGTGAGAAGATGGCAAAACGAATAAATGTGTGAGTGCGCGTACCAACACACCTCGGAAAGTGGCCAGCGTCAGCGGCAGCACAAGGTGAAAACTTGTGCCGGATCCGATTTGAGAATCGACAGAAACCAGGCCGCCGAGTTTTTGTACTTTGTCACGCACGATTGCCAGACCCAGCCCTCGACCGGAAATATCGGTGATGATCTCGCTGGTGGAGATACCAGACTCAAAGATAAGAGAGAGAGTTTGCTTCACATCCAATTTCCGGGCTTCCCCAGCCGGGATGATGCCCGACCTGATTGCTGCGGACCGCACTTGTTCAAGGTCAATGCCAGCGCCATCATCAGTGATCAGAACATCAACCTGCCGATTGTCTCGGGCGCTGAAGATGAGAGAGATATTCCCCCGCTCCGGTTTGCCGCGCCGCTGGCGCTCTATAGGCTGTTCAATGCCGTGATCCACACAGTTCCTTACCAGATGGATGAGCGGGTCTTTAATTTCCTCCAGAATACGTTTGTCAATCTCGATGTCTGCGCCTCGGATGGCGAGATCGATTTCTTTGCCCTGGTCGCGCCCAATATCCCGCACGAGGCGGGGGAAGATTTCCACCAGGGTTGAGACTGGCAGCATCAGGACCTGCTTCATCGCGTCCAGATGATCATCTATCATATGGTGGAGGGCGCGCTGGTCCTGCGTAAAGCTCCGGCTTACTGAGCTTACCTTTTTCGATATCATTTGCAGCCGGGTGGTTGCCCATTCAGGCATCTCACCTTGCTGTGTGGAACTCACAGTTTTCCATTTCTCCCATTCTGTTTTCCATGAGGTAAGCGCATCCTCGATTTCACGCAATTCGGCTGCCCGTTGGTTACCAGCTAATTTAGCCTGGATCATTCCCTCGGCTTGCAGCAGCAGCGGATCCAATTTACTGATGGGGATCCGAACCGTTTCAACGGATATCGGCGCGAGTTCTCCAGCTTTCCTAACTGCAACCGTCTGCATTCTTTGTGGTTGTACATCCTGAGATTTCTTGTATCGTCGGCGCTGACAGAATCTCTTGTTGTTTTGTAACAGCCGGGGTGATTGCTGATTGAGCAGCCTGTGCTACCTGGTTTGCTCTCTCGTTTTCAGGTGCAGATCGATTCATATCCGGACCGTCGGAGGGGATGGGAACGCTATGGGTGGATTTGGTTAACTTGCGAATCAATTCGCGCTGGCCTCCCCTTTCAGATGGAGTAGGTTCTGAATCCATGGTGGAGACGAGTTCAGCAAGTCTGTCTACCACCTGGTGGAATAGATCGAATAATTGCGCTGATTGGGTGATCTCTTCACGTTTGAGGGATGCCAGGGTATTCTCAAACGGTTGACAGAGAGATTCGATCTCCTTCAGATTAACTGAGCGCGCCGCGCCTTTCAAACTGTGCGCCTCGCGGAAAATCATCTCAACGAGTTGCGCACTTTCCTCCGATCCGGTGGATTTCTCCAGTTCGATCAAGCCGGTGGAGATGGTGCGCAGGTGTTCCTCCGCTTCTGCTCGGAATGTTTCCCTGAGCCGATTGAGAAATTCCTGCTCTTTCTTATCCATCATTTTCACCCATTAGACTTTGAAATGTGCAACCAAAACTTTGAGTTTTTCGCCTAGCTCGTGCAGGTTCTGGGCGGCGATTTCCATTTGTTTCATGCTGGCCGCATTTTGCGCCCCAGCCTGGTTGATATTCTCCATCGCTATACCGATTTGGTCCATGCCTACTACCTGTTGTTGGCTTGATGCAACGATCTGGGTGGAAGTCTGAACCGCTTCGCTGCTTGTTTCGGCCAGGGACTGGATGGCATCCCCGGCAAGAGCGGCTTGCTTCACCCCTGCTTCCACCGCCTTGCTGCCCTGCTCGGTAGCCATCACGGCGTTGCCTGTGGCTTTCTGTACGTCGCTGAGGATGCTGCGCACCTGGGCAGTGGCTTGCTTGGATTGTTCGGCCAGGCTTTTGATCTCCTGCGCCACCACGGTAAATCCTTTGCCCTGCTCGCCAGCTTTGGCGGCTTCGATGGCGGCGTTCACTGCCAGCAGATTAGATTGATCGGCCAAATCGGTTACTGTAGCGATGATGCCGCCGATGGACTGGCTTTGCTCGCTCAAGCGCACGACGGTCCGGGCGATAGTTTCCATTTGTTCGCGAATGCGATCCATGCCGGCAGATGTTTCTTCCACGGCTTTCTGACCGCTCAGGGATGCCTGCGCCACTCGCTGGGAGTTATCGGAAACGGATTGGGCTTTCTGGGATGAAAGTTGCGCTGCCTGGCGCACTTCCTCCACTGTGGTTGTGGTTTCGTTGATCGAGATGGCAGATTCGGCGGTACCAGTGGCAATCTGGGTAGTTGACGCCAGGATTTCGCTGGCTGACGAGCCAAGCATTCCGACCGCTTCGGTCAAGTCGGCTGTCGATTGGCGCAGGGTTTCCACCATATTGCGAAAAGCGCGCGTCAGCCCGCCGATCTCATCGCGGCGCTGGTCCTCGGGCAGGGTGACTGTCAGGTCCCCGCTGCCGATTTGTTCAGCGACTTTGGTGATGCTGGAGAGAGGCTTGGAAATGGTTTGGTTCAAGATGATCACGATCACCACTACCAAGAACAGGGTGATGCCTCCAACGACCAGAAATAGAATGGTGGATGATCGGGCTGATTGCTGGTCTGTCGCTATTTGCTGGTCCATTTTAGCGATGGCATCATTACCCATCTGAACCGCCAGCAGTCGAACGTTTTCATAATATCCCTCGCTCTCGTATTGTTTGCTTAATTGAAGGGCTTCTTCCAAATTACCTGCCAAGAGTAGCGTGACGATTTGATCGCGTTTCTGTTGATAATCAGAAAGAATTTCCGTTAATTTCTGCACATCCTTTTGGAAATCAGGGCTTGGGTCCAGCATGGTCAAGAGTGCTATGGTTTTCTCCATCTCATTTTTGCGCTCTTGAATATCCTGATAGGAACTTTTCTGTTCTACAGGGTCGGTGGATAGGAATATTTCATGTAGTTTCCACATGTTAAAATTCATGTCGGCTCTGAGAGCCGCGAGTTCAAGCGCCTCTTTAATATTAACGTCGCGCAATCTTACTTCCGATTGAGCGATGATATTGATACTTAAGTAAGCGGTGATGCTCGTGACTGCTAATAGAACCAGGATGATGATAAAGCTCAAAATGAGCTTGGCGTTGGTGGATAAGTTGTTAAGAAAACGTTTCATGTTTCATTTTCCTCCATTGTTACCCGATTCGTATGACAATTTGCGCGTTCCTGGGGGGCTATTCGAAGCAATTGAAAAAATTTTTATCATGATGATTGCTGCATCTGCACAATGGTCTGTTTGCTCTGACCCGCTAGTAGGCGGCTTGATCCACGATGATCTTCTCATCGCCCAATATTTTTTTTGCATCCAGCAGAATAACACGTTCGGCCGTGACGCCGCGCAGATATTCTGCACCGATCCCGGAAATGGTCGGCGGAGCAACCTGGATCGCTATTAATGGAATAGAATGCGCTCCTACGATGTCATCTACTAGGATGCCGAATTCCATTTGTTCGCTGCGCAGGATGATCAGTTTATTGAGCTGCCCCAGCCCTATTTTAGGAAGGTCGAAGAATCTCTTGAGGTCGATTATGGAAAGGATCTGACCGCGTATATTTGCGATGCCAAGAACAAAATCGGGAGTGCCGGGTAGAGGGGTGAAATCCTTGAGCGGGAAAACCTCCCGTACAAAAATCGATTCAACTCCGTATGTTTCAGAAGCCAAGCGGAATTCGACGATCTCGAGGAATTCCTGGCTTGTATCAACCTGTTGGATTTCGCGGGCGAGCAGGCGGGCGCGCTTTTTGAGAGTGGTGTGGCTTTCCTCTGGGGATCCTCCGGAGTTTTGAGCCAACCACGTCGCGGTTGTATCCAACTGTTGGTGTATCTCATTCCAATCGATCCCCTGATCAGCTTGAGATAAATTGGAATTGTCGTTCATATGGTTAATCCTCCTGTTTTGAGGGTGGCGGAAACGATTTCTCTGAGACGTCCGGCGGTCAACCCCTCTGCTTCTGGCAGGATGTCATCTGGCTGGTAATGTTCTAGCAGCGCCAGGACGTTCTTATAGCTCCTGACAGCGGCAGATGACTTGCCGTTCCGCTGCCTCAGATTCCCTATTGTAAAATGTGCCATCAGGAAATCCGGATCGAGATATAAAGCGCTCTCAAGGGTAGTCATCGCCTCGTCCTCACGGTTTTGCTCCCAGAGGATAGTGGCGCTAAGATAACGTAACCCGGGATTTAGTTTATCGGCCGCAATAGCTTTTTCACAGGTGGCCAAAGCCTCCGCCAGCTTACCCTGGTTGGCAAGCTCGCGCACGGTCTGGGTTGCATCCGTGGGGAGGGATGCCTCCAATGCCGGCGCTTCAGAAATAGTTATGGTACCGGTCTTTTGGGTTTGCTCTAGCTTGCGTAATAATACTGCTGGAGGGGCTTTTTCTCCTGCATTTTTCTGCGGTTGGAGCAGAATTTCTTTGGCAGCGGCTGACATATCAATTGCTATATGTTTCGCAGGCCGAGAATTCTCGGTCTGTCTTTGGTAAACGATCGCGCCGGAAAAATTAATGGATGAGAACTGGGCGAAGGTATCCTGGGAGAGTTCATTTGCGCCGACCATGAACCACCCGCCATCCACCAGACATTGATAGAGTCTCTGACCGACCAGCCGGGCTCTCGCCGGTGAAAAATACATCAACACATTACGGCAGAAGATGACATCCATAGCATTAGTATCATTGATGGTTGATGGGAACGTATCCACGGCTAGGTTGAGGTATGAAAAAGTGACCATGCTGCGGATCTCTGGGAGGATTTCATACACGCCGCTTTCAGTGCGGCTGAAATATTTATTCTTGAAGCCTTCGGGTGAATTGCGGAATGACCATTCCCTATATACGCCAGCAGCCGCTTTCCGAAGGATTTGTGGGTTAATATCTGTGGCTAGCAGGCTGATGTGCCATTTTTTGAAATTGGGCAGGGCTTCGCGCAGAGCAATGGCGATCGAATATGGTTCCTCGCCGGTGGCGCAGCCTGCGCTCCATAATCTTAGATGCCGATCGTTATTTTCTCGTTTACGGATCAATTCCGGAAATATATGATCGCGGAGCACTTCAAAGACGCGTGGTTCGCGCCAGAAATAGGTTTCTGAAATGGTCAGGAAACTAGCCAGCCTTTCCACCGGTTCGCGGGCCAAAGGAGAAGAGAGCATCCATTCCAGGAATGGGGTTATACCAGCAAATCCGAATTCATTTGCAATCAGTTTTGCCTGGCGCTCCAGATCTTTCCATCGTTCACGCGGAAATTGGAGACCCATTGATTTGGCAACGAAATCGCTCAACTGGGAAAGCTGGTTCTCGGTAAGGTTTTCTGTCATACCGCTGCCTTCGCCTTCCTGCGTGTTTTACGGGTAGCTTTGGATTCGATCTCTTTAATAGCTGCCACGATTCTCTTTTCATCATCGAATGTAAGGAACTGGTCGATATCACAAAGAAGGATTAGATCTCCCTCCACTTTGACCAAGCCGTGGATGTACATTGCTCCAGGTATCACTTTATCGGCGTCGGCCAGATCTTGATCAGCTAATTCATGGATCTCAGATACGGAATCGGCCACAAGGGCTACCACTCGCCGAGAAGTGTGGGTAAGGATGAATCGGTCGTTCTGGGTGACCACACGTTTTGGCATGCCGAAGCACGGACGGATATCCACCACTGGAATGACCTGTCCTTGCATATTAATTACCCCCAGGACGAATTGAGGCGCATTCGGTAGCGGAGTTGTTTCTACAGCCCGGATGACTCGCTCTACCGCAGAAAGATATAGTGCGTAGCGGGGTTCATCCAATGCAAAGATCAGGATCTGTTGCTGGTTTGCCTTTTTTGGAAGATTCAGCATTAGTCACGTTTGCCTTAATACGTATCTAAATAAAGCACAGTAATCCCCAAAAAACCGGGGTTTGATATTGGGATGGAACCAATTATAGTATAGCCAGCAACACCGGGTTTGTATGTAGGAAGCGACTGATTAATTTGTAGTCTTTGTCCTACAAGAAGATGGCATTTTACAGAAGCAATGTGATAGGAATTTGTGCAACATTATGAAATGTTACTGTTTTCGAATCTTGGGATGTGACCTATAATTGTTATATGTCCGCTCCAATTTTAGCCACTAAACTATATACGCCCCCACCTCGGCCTAGAATTGTCCTGCGCCCGCGCCTGATTGAGCGGCTGAACCAAGGTCTCGCTCCAGGCTGCAAGATGACCCTCATTTCGGCATCTGCTGGTTTTGGGAAAACCACACTGGTCAGTGAGTGGGTCGCTGTTTGTGAACGATCAGTTGCGTGGCTTTCACTGGATGAAGGCGACAATGATCCCACCCGATTTTTGACATACTTCATAGCTGCTTTGCAGACGATTTCAGCAAATATCGGAGCAGGGGCGTTGGTTGTGCTCCAATCCCCTCAACCACCCCCCTCCGAACTGATTTTGACGACCCTGCTCAATGAAATCGCCGCCATCTCGCACAACTTCATCCTCGTTCTGGACGATTACCATGTGATTGATTCTAAACCGGTAGACGAAGCTCTCATCTTTCTGCTTGATCACTTGCCGCCCCAGATGCACCTGGTCATTGCCAGCCGTGAAGATCCCTCTCTGCCCTTGCCCCGCTACCGAGCCAGGGGCCAATTAGCCGAACTGCGCGCGGATCGACCTGCGCTTCACTCCTACCGAAGCCGCCGAGTTTCTCAATCGGGTTATGGGACTGAGCCTTTCGGTGGAAGACATCGCCGCGCTGGAAAAACGCACCGAAGGCTGGATTGCCGGCTTGCAATTGGCAGCGCTTTCTCTACAAGGCCGGGAAGACATCGTCAGTTTTATCCAGGCTTTCACCGGCAGCCATCGTTTTGTGCTGGATTATCTGATTGAAGAGGTGCTCCAGCGCCAACCTGAACTTATTCGCAACTTCTTACTGCAAACCGCTATTCTTGATCGGTTAAGCAGCCCACTGTGTGATGCTGTCACTGGGCGAGTTGATAGCAAAGACATGCTGGATATCCTGGAACGAGACAACCTGTTCGTCATCCCGCTTGACGATCAGCGCCAGTGGTATCGCTATCATCACCTATTCGCCGAAGTTCTCCAGGCGCACTTGCAGGAGGTGCAACCCGGTCGCGTGTCCATGCTCCATCTGCGGGCGAGCGCGTGGTACGAGCAGAACGGTCTGCGATCCGTAGCCATCCGCCATGCACTGGTTGCAAAAGACTTTGAGCGCGCAGCCGGCCTAATCGAGCTGGCAGGTGCGGGCACAGAGGATGGAAGTATCCAGCAGGCTACATGGCTTGGCTGGGTAAAGAAACTGCCGGGAGAGTTGGTTCATCTCCGACCAGTGCTCAATGTTTGGTACGCCTATATATTATTGGGGAGTGGTGAGCTGGAAGCTGCGGAATCACGATTTAAGGATGCCGAACGATGGTTGGAATCGGCTGATACGATGAAGGTGCAACTGGAAATTCCACCAGTTGAGATGGTTGTTGTAGACAAAAAACAATTTATGTCTCTACCGGCGACCATTGCTATCGGCCGCGCCTATATCGCTCTGGCCCTCGGCAATATTCCGGACACGGTGCGGTATGCCAGCAGAGTACTCGAGCTCACCGAAGCGGATCCTTTCAGACACAGTCAGGCATCCATGATGCTGGGGTTGACCTACTGGGCAAGCGGGGACCTGCAACCTGCGGACCGGGTCTTCGCCGATTACACCATGAAACTGAGGACAGCCGGAAACATCCCGGATGCGATCAGCACGTCTGTTGTACTAGCTGATATCCGGCTGGCGTTGGGACGTCTTCACGAGGCAATCGGTACAGTTGAGCAGTGTTTGCATTTTGTAATGGATCAGGGTGAACCAATTCCTTTCGATACCGCTGACCTGCATCGGGAGTTGAGTGATCTGTATCTTGAGCAGGGAAATCTGGAGATTGCCACGCACCATTTACAGAGAGGCAAGGAACTGGGGGAAAAAGCAGAATTACCTGTTTTGCGATACCGTCTGTGTATTGCCCAGGTTCGGCTCAATACAGTACAGGACGACCTGGAAGGGGCTCTCGCAATTTTGGATGAAGCGCAACGCCTGTATATCAGATCACCCTTGCCCGACTTCCGCCCCATTTCCGCCATGAAAGCACGGATATGGGTTTTACAAGGCAGATTGACCCAAGCTCTGGCGTGGATACGTGAGCAGGGACTTTCCGTTGACGATACACCCAGCTACTTGCGTGAGTTCGAGCACGTGACGCTGGCTCGAGTGCTCATCGCCCGGTATCAAAGCGACCGGGAGACTGGTTCCGTTCACGAGGCAATCGGTCTGCTGGAGCGCCTTCTGCAAGCGGCGGAAGCAGGTAGACGGATGGGCAGCGTGATCGAGATTTTAGCATTGCTGGCGCTTGCTCATGCGGCACAAGGCGACATTCCACGGGCTCTCATGCCGTTGGAGCGTGCGCTGACCCTGGCCGAGCCGGAGGGCTATGTCCGCATTTTCTTGGATGAAGGCAAACCAATGGCTGCGCTTCTGGAAAGGATGAAGGATGAAAGCCACACGGCGAGGTGGAAGCCGTATGTCCATAAATTGCTGGCTGCCTTTGGAACAGAAAAAAAACATCCTTCAGCACTAACCCTTCGCCCTTTGGTTGAGCCGCTGAGCGAAAATGAGCTTGAAGTGCTCAGGCTGCTCAGAACCGAATTGAGCGGTCCGGAAATTGCCCGTAAGCGCATGGTTTCGCTGAGTACTATACGTACCCATACTCAACACATTTACGCCAAGCTGGGGGTGAACAATCGCCGGGCTGCTGTCCGCCGCGCTGAAGAACTCGGTTTGTTGTAAAAATCGCTCAATAAGCAACCTACGGTACCGACAGGTGACTCACCACCTGTCGGTATTTTTAATTTTCCCCCAGATCATTAAAATCATCACCTAAACCATCACATGTAATGATGACGCCTCATCATATATTCCGTTATCTTTTGGCTGCAATAAATAATGGATGCAAGCCTGTAGAAATTCATCCAAATCGAGAAAATTGCACGAGGCACTGTATGAGTGAAACACACGCTTTACCTGAATACTATGATGGGTCTGGACTTTACGAGATTCGCCTCATGGGGCACCTGGATGACCGCTGGGCCGACCGGTTTGAGGGTCTGACTATCACGCTGGAAGAGGACTGTATTACGCTTCTAGCCGGACTCGTTATTGACCAAGCCACGTTGCATGGGCTGCTCAAAAAAGTGCGTGATTTAGGGACGCCATTGGTCTCGGTTAATTTGCGTTAACCCCGGTAGGGCAAAAACGCAGGAGGTCAAATCGTAAATCATATCTGGCTTTTTGTTCCAAAGAAATGAATCAATATCAACTAACAAGGAGAATAAAAATGAATACATACCGAAAGAATGCAGTAATGGCAGGCGTCCTCTACATCCTGGGGACGGTCTTTGGGGTTTTGAGCGCAGTCATTGGCGGCGAAGTACTTTCCTCGCTCAATATCGGCAAACCGCTTGTTGGTGTGGATATGCTGGGCATCGTTACCGCCAATTCGTCCCGGATTACCGGGGGTGCATTTTTAATCCTAATGATGGGGATTTCGCTAGTGGCGATGACGGTTTTCCTCTACCCGATATTTAGAAAAGACAGCGAAGAACTGGCGATGGGATTGGTCCTTTTCCGTGGGGCACTGGAGGGAACCTGGTATTTTGTTACGACTCTCGGTTTTTTGAATCTGGTCGCACTTGGCAACGAATACATTGCGACCGGGGCTGATTCGGCTGCTTTGCAGTCCATGGGCATTGTCTTATATCAGTTCCAAGTCCGCCTTGCCCCGGTCGGTCCTATCCTTTTTCTCATTGGGGCTACGTGTTTATACCTCTCCTTCTACCGCACCAGGCTGATTCCCCGCTGGTTGTCCGTCTGGGGTCTGATCGCCGTGGTTTTCTATATGGCTTCCACCCTGTTGAAATTCTTTCACATGGATACCGGCTTTGGGTTTTATTTGGAAATGGTGATGGCGCCACAGGAAATGGTAATGGCGGTCTGGTTGATTGTCAAGGGATTCAATTCATCGGCGATCGCTGCCCTGTTTGCTAGGACAGAATAACGGTTGATTTTACGAACAGTAGGACTGGCAGTCCGGAAAATGACGCTGGATTACCAGTCCTGCAAAACATGAACAACAAATAAATTATAGGAAGCATTGGAGGATGATATGAATATAAATTCGCCCCAAAAGACCGCAAGAGTTGCAGCGTTCGTGTTTCTAATCATATTTTTTCTGGGGATGTCTACTGAACTTTTTATTCGCCCGAGCATGATTATGCCGGGAGACGTCGCGGCAACCATCAGGAATATTGCGGCTTCCGAAGCGCTCTTCCGTCTCTCCCTGGTGAGCGATCTGATTCGCCAGGCGCTATTAATTTTATTGCCGCTGATTTTATACAAATTACTCAAACCGGTTAACAAAACCATTGCGGCGCTTATGATTATTTTCTATCTGGTCTGTGTCCCTATCTCGCTGCTCAATGAGCTTAACCATTTTGCTGTCCTTCTGCTATCGAGGGGCGCCGGTTATTTGACGGCATTCAAAGCAAATCAATTGAATGGCTTGGTGATGTTCTTTCTCGATTTGCGCAAACATGGAACATATATCACCCAGTTTTTTTCCTTTTGGGTACTTCTCCTTGGTTATCTGGTTTTCAAATCTGGATTCCTTCCCAGAATTCTGGGCATCTTGTTGATGCTTGGAAGTTTATGCTATACGGTACAGGCTGTTATATTTTTTCTTTCTCCCAACTTCGATGCGATCATCCTTGGCTTGTTTGCATTTGTTGAAGAATTGTTATTTTATATGTGGCTTTTGATTAAGGGTGTAAACGCCGAAGAGTGGAAAAAAAGGGCTCTTGAATCTGCCTGATAGAGGGCTGCGCTCGGTCAAACCAAATTTGGAGGAATATCCATTGTGGCTTCACCAGCCTTTTCGTAAACTACTGGTTATAATGGTTCCATGTATGCACCATTATTAGCCACGAAACTTTGCATCCCCCCACATCGGTCTAAGATAGTCCTCCGTTCCCGCCTGATCGAGCGGCTGAATGAAGGTGTGCAGCGTAAACTGACTCTCATATCTGCCCCAGCCGGCTTTGGGAAAACCACGCTGGTCAGTGAATGGGTTGCTGGGGGTGATTGGAAGGTTGCCTGGGTATCGCAGGATGAAGGGGATAACGACCCAGCGCGCTTTCTGAGTTACATCGTCGCGGCTATGCAGACCATTGAAGCGAATATAGGCGCGGGGATTTCAGGGGCGCTCCAGAATCCTCAACTGCCGTCGATCGAATTGCTGTTGACATCCCTGCTGAATGAAATCGCGGCCATCCCGGTCAGTTTCATCCTCGTCCTGGATGATTACCATCTGATCGATTCGCAGCCGGTTGACCAGGCCATCGCCTTTCTGCTCGATCACCTGCCGTCGCAGATGCACCTTGTGATTGCCAGCCGCGAGGATCCGTCTTTGCCCTTGGCTCGCTACCGAGCCAGAGGCCAGTTGACCGAACTGCGCGCCGCAGACCTGCGTTTCACTCCCGCCGAAGCCGCCGAGTTTCTCAATCGGGTGATGGGGTTGAACCTCTCGGCGGAAAACATCGCTGCGCTGGAGACCCGCACTGAAGGCTGGATCGCAGGTCTGCAATTGGCAGCGCTTTCCATGCAAGGACATCAGGATACTGCCAGCTTCATCAGATCTTTCACTGGCAGCCACCACTTCGTGCTGGACTATCTCATCGAAGAAGTTCTGGGGCAGCAGCCCGAACGTGTTCATACATTCCTGTTGCGTACATCCATCTTGGATCGCCTGTGCGGTGCTCTTTGTGATGCCGTCCTGGGTGACGCATTTGGAACCGGGCAGGAAACCCTGGAATATCTCGAACGCGCCAACCTGTTCATTGTCCCGCTCGACCAGGAGCGGCGCTGGTACCGCTATCACCATCTCTTTGGCGATTTGCTGCGTCAGCGCCTCGGCACTCCCCGGGATATCTCCGAGTATCACCTGCGCGCCAGCCAGTGGTACGAAACCAACGGCAACTCAGCGGAAGCATTTCACCACGCCTTGTCTGCAATGGATTTCGAGCGGGCCGCGCGCCTTGCCGAAGCAGCCTATCCAGGCGCGGATAAGTTTTTCCAATCTGCTGCTTGGCTCGCCCGGGTGAAACAATTGCCCGAAGCAGTCGTCCGCTCACGGCCAGAGTTGTGCTTCCAGGCCGGCAGGGCTTATTCGGGCGCCGGGGATCCTCAAACGAGCGAAGTTCACCTGCGAAATGCCGAGCGCGCCCTGGCAGATAC
The DNA here is from genome assembly GCA_963788145.1 of uncultured Chloroflexia bacterium. Taxonomy (GTDB): domain Bacteria; phylum Chloroflexota; class Anaerolineae; order Anaerolineales; family UBA4823; genus UTCFX2. The sequence goes on from CAWBFQ010000003.1 coordinate 609,324, forward strand.
ACCTGGCCAGGCTGGGTTCGCCATCCTGCCGGGGAATATTGCCTTGTCCCGCGCTTACAACGCCCAGATTCAGGGATATTTGACCGACACTGTCAAATACGCTGAACTGGCGCTGCAACTCATTCCCGAGGACGACGTTTACCGCCGCGCCCAAGCCGTCATCACACTGGAAATCACCCACTGGGCCAGCGGCGCTTTGGAATCCTCGCTGCATGCCATCCAAGCGTGGATGGCGGATATGCACAAGATGGGCAACCCAGTATTTGTGATTGCCGGCGCCTTTGCCGAGGCGGACTTGTTGGTTGTGCTGGGACGCCTGAGCGAAGCTATCCGAGCTTACCAGCAGGCTTTAAAGCTTGCCGCCGAACATGGCGCTGAAGCACAGCAAATTACCGCCCACCACCACCTGGGGCTGGCGCTGATTTATCATGAGTTGGGCGACTCCGAATCCACCGCCGTACATATGCAAACTGCCGCCGACCTCGGTCAGCGCACCACTTTGGTGGACTGGCTCTATCGTTGGAAACTGGCACAGGCCCGGTTCAAAGAATCTGCCGGGGAATGGGACGCGGCGCTCGAACTGCTCAACGAAGCCAAACGGAACTATGTCAAAAACCTGATTCCCATCACTCGCCCGGTCGAAGCGCTCAAAGCGCAAATCTATCTCAAACAAGGGCGGCTGGACAAAGCCCTGGAGTGGGCGAAGGAGCGGGGAAGTTTGACCACCGACGAGATCAGTTACCTCGATGAATTTGACTTGCTGACCCTGGTGCGGATACGGCTTGCTGAAGGTTCTTTTACCGGGTTGGACGATCTGTTGAAACGCCTGCGAAACCTGGCGCAAGCGCAAAGTCGGATGGGCAGCTTGCTGGAAATCCTGCTCACCGAGGCGCTTGCTCATCAGGCGCAGGGTCAGACACCACAGGCTCTCGCAGCGCTCGAACGTGCCTTGACCTTGGCGAAACCGGAAGGCTATCTGCGAACATTTGTGGACGAAGGCGAAGCCATGCGAATGCTGATTTCAGATTTTCGATTGACGATGGATAGACATCCCCATCCGCTGCTCGTCTACACCGATAAACTCCTGGCAGCGTTTGGCTCACCATCCGATTTCCAACTCACTTCTCCCCAGTCTCTGCCGCCTGATTCTCTGACGCCCCGCGAACTCGAAATCCTGCGCCTCGTTGCACAGGGGTTTTCCAATACCGAAATCAGCCAGCGGCTTTACCTGGCGCTCAGCACGGTCAAGGGGCACAACCTGCGGATCTTCGCCAAATTGCAAGTCCAGAATCGCACCGAAGCGGTTGCCCGCGCCCGCGAACTGGGACTGCTCTAACCTCTCGAAACAATACCCCAACCCAATACTTAAGTTGCTATCCGACAATACCGTCCTACCGGTATATTTGTGTTCATGAAAACAACGCAAACGCATCCCACCTGCTACGAAATCCGGGTTGTTGGACACCTGCCTCCGCAATGGATGGACTGGTTTGAGGGCCTGACCACCACGCTGGAAGAGGATGGAAATACCCTTCTAGCCGGCCCCGTGGTTGATCAGGCTGCGCTGCATGGTTTTCTCAAAAAGGTGCGTAACCTGGGAATGCCATTGGTATCGGTCAATCGGATCGGATCCAATGAAACTCATCTAAATCATTCAAAAAAGGAGATAATAATGAACACAAATGTAACCCCCGCAAATAAGATCGACACGAAAGTTCTGCTCTCGACCCTATGGATCGTGGTCATGATCAACATGCTGAAAGCGGATATCCTCTCGCTGAATATCCCCGCCGCGGCGGAAGAAGTGGCGAAAACCGCCGCCAGCACTGGCGCCTCCATTCCACAATTGATGTTGATCGGCGCGATCATGGGGCAACTCGGTATTGGCATGATCATCCTATCCCGTGTGTTGAAGTACGGCATCAACCGCTGGGCCAATATCGTGGTAGGCATCGTCACCATTGCCTATATCTGGGGGGGCATGTCGTCATATCCCCACTACATCTTCATCGCCGCGGTCGAAACCATCTGCCTGCTACTCATCATTTGGTTTGCCTGGAAGTGGCGCTCGGTCAAAGCTTAATAGAACGAATAGGAGAAAAACTCATGAAAGCGATTGTTCAAAACGATTACGGTTCACCCGATGTTCTCCAACTGGCTGAAGTTGCCCAGCTAGGGATGAAAGATGACCAGGTATTGGTACGCGTCAAGGCTGTTTCCATCAATGCCGGGGATATGTTCGCCATGCGTGGCAACCCGTGGCTGGTTCGCTTGACGGTCGGGTTTCCCAAGCCTAAAAACTACATCCTTGGCTGGGACATGGCGGGGGTGGTCGAGGCGGCTGGTTCCAGCGTGACGCAGTTCCACCCCGGCGACGAGGTGTACGCCGCGTGCAGCAGCGCGCTGGCCGAATATGTGAGCGTGGATGAGGATAAACTGGCACTCAAACCCGCCAATCTCACCTTCGAGCAAGCCGCAGCCATTCCGACCGCCGCGATCACCGCCCTGAAAGGCTTGCGCGATGTCGGCAAGTTACAGCCGGGGCAGAAGGTGTTGATCAACGGGGCTTCGGGAGGGGTGGGTACATTCGCCGTGCAAATTGCCAAAGCGCTCGGCGCTGAAGTGACCGGCGTATGCAGCACGCGGAATGTGGACCTGGTGCGCTCCCTCGGCGCGGACGATGTTGTGGATTACACCCGAGAGGACTTCATCCAAAACGGGCGGCGCTACGACCTGATCCTCGACAATGTCGCCAGCCATTCATTTTCAGACCTGATGCGCGTCCTCACCCCGCAGGGATTGATCGTCCCCAACAGCGGTCACAGTGGCATGGGATACGTGTTCAAGGCGTTTTTGCTCTCGCCGTTCCTGCGCCAACTGGGGAGTATGTACCTGGCTGTGCCAAATGGCAAAGACTTGACTCAATTAAGAGAGTGGATCGAAACCGGGAAGGTCAAGCCGGTCATTGAACGAACCTACACGCTGCGCGAGGCGCCCGAAGCGTTCCGTTATCTGGACAAAGAGCATGCCCGCGGTAAAGTGGTCATTACGGTGTCAGAATGAAGGAGAGAACCATGCTGGACACGAGAATCATTCTTTCCGCAACCTGGGTGGTTGTCACGCTCATTTATCTTTATGGCGATGTCTTGCGTATCTACCACGGCGGCGACAGGGCAAAAGCGTTGGCCGACATGAATTTAAACCAGTTTGCTTGGCTGGGAATCGCAGTTTTGATGTTGACGCCGATCCTGATGGTTTTCCTGACCCTGGTATTGCCCCAGTCTATGAGTCGCTGGGCGAATATCATCGTAGCCGCCTTCTTTTTCCTGTTCAACCTGGTTGGCTTGCCCACCTATCCACCGTTGTTTGACAAATTCCTGCTGGCTGTCAGCATGGGGTTCAATGTGGTCACGATCTGGTATGCGTGGAATTGGAGTTGAGCCTTATAATTAACTCATACCCGCGCCAATTTTAGCCACGAAACTCAATATCCCCCTGCCTCGGGCTAATAAGATGGTCCTCCGTGCCCGCCTGACCAAGCGGCTGAATGAGGGTGTGCAGCGTAAACTTACCCTTATTTCTGCCCCGGCTGGCTTTGGGAAAACCACGCTGGTCAGCGAATGGGTCGCAGTTATTGATTGGAAAATCGCCTGGCTGTCGCTGGATGAAGGGGATAACGATCCGGCGCGTTTTATCTCGTACATGATCGCAGCGCTGCAGACGATCAAGGCGGGAATCGGCGCTGGTTTGTTGGCTGCCCTCCAATCCTCTCAGATGCTGCCAATCGAATCGATTCTGGTAACCCTTATCAATGAGATTGACGCTATCCAGGACAACTTCATCTTTGTCCTGGACGACTATCACTTGATTGAAGCCAAACAAGTTGACCAGTCCATTGCATTCCTGATTGAGCATCTGCCGCGACAAATGCATCTGGTCATCGCCACCCGCGAAGATCCACAACTTCCCCTATCCCGCCTGCGCGCCAGGGGTCAATTGGCCGAATTGCGCGCGGCTGACCTGCGCTTCACTCCCGCCGAAGCCGCCGAGTTTCTCAATCGGGTGATGGGGCTGAACCTCTCGGTCGAAAACATCGCCGCGCTGGAAGCCCGCACCGAAGGCTGGATCGCTGGTCTGCAATTGGCAGCGCTTTCCATGGAAGGCCGTGAAGACATCGTCAGTTTTATCCAGGCTTTCACCGGCAGTCATCGTTTTGTGCTGGACTATCTGGTAGAAGAAGTCCTTCAGCGCCAGCCTGAATCTGTCCGCAGTTTCTTACTGCAAACAGCTATTCTCCAAAGGTTTTGCGCTTCGCTGTGCAATGCTGTCACAGAGCGAGGTGATGGCAAAGATATGCTGGATGAGTTGGAACGCAGCAATCTGTTCCTCACTACGCTTGACGACAAGCGCCAGTGGTATCGCTATCACCACCTCTTCGCCGAAGTTCTCCAGGCGCACTTGCAGGAGGCGCAACACGATCGAGAGTTCATGCTCCATCGGCGGGCGAGCGCGTGGTACGAACAGAACGGTCTGCGACCCGATGCCATCCGTCATGCGCTGGCTGCAAAAGACTATGAACGCGCTGCTGGATTGATCGAACTGATATGGTCAACTATGGACCTCAATTACCAATCCTCCACATGGCTTGGCTGGGCCAAAGCGCTGCCTGATAGGTTGATCCGCACCCGGCCTGTGCTTAGCGTTGGTGGGTGGGGTGGGGTTGATGGGTACGATGAGCATCAACGTGCTGGAGCGCACGCGCGAGATCGGCGTGTTGCGCGCGATTGGCGCATCAAACCTGTCCGTTGCGCAGGTGTTCGTTCTGGAAGGGTTGGCGATCGGCTGGATGAGCTGGCTGCTCGGATCGCTGCTGGCTTACCCGCTGACCCAGGCTCTGAGCCAGGTGGTGGGAGCGACGATGTTGGGGGTTCCGCTCACCTTCGCGTTTTCCACCAGCGGTGTGTGGGTCTGGCTGGTGATCGTGACCATCCTCAGCAGCCTGGCAAGCCTGATCCCGGCCCGGAACGCCTCCCGTCTTACCGTGCGGGAAGTGCTGGCGGATGAATAGAGGGTAGAAAGCGCGGTCCTGCCGCCGCTTATGCGCCTAGCCATCGCCATCTGGGAGGATCGAGATCTGCTTGATGAACTTCCGGTTATGAGTGAAGACCTTCCATCTTCAACCGGTATCCAACCCCCGGCTCGGTGTGGATGTAAGTCGGCCTGGAGGGGTCAGGTTCGAGTTTGTGGCGCAGGTTGCTGATATTGACCCGCAGAATATGCAAATCATCATAGCCTTCCCCCCAAACCTGGCGCAACAACTGCCGATTGGTGAGTACTTTGCCCGCATAAATGACCAGCACCCGCAGAATATCGTATTCAGTGGGTGTGAGTTGGATGTCTTCGCCGTTCATGGTAACCAAACGATTGGCGAGATCGACGGTTAAACTTCCAATTGAAAACACCGGTTCTGACGTTTCGCTGGTCTGACGGCGCATCACGGTTCTAATCCTGGCTAATAATTCTCCCATCCCGAAGGGCTTGGTTAAATAGTCATCCGCTCCAGCGTCAAGAGCGGCAATCTTATCCACTTCTTGTTCGCGAACGGACAATATGATCACGGGTACTTTCGACCATTCTCGCAAACGACGGGTGACTTCAACCCCATCCATGTCGGGCAGACCTAAATCCAGAATCACCAGATCTGGTCGATTCAACGCCACCGCCTGCAATGCCGCCTGACCGGTATTGGCCTGGCTGACGATGAACCCTTGTCCGTTCAAGGCAACGCGTAAAAATCGTTGAATCGCGATTTCATCATCCACTACAAGCACTTTCAGCCCATAAATGGTCATTGTTGATTCGCTCCTGGCAGGGTGATCGTGATTTCTGTCCCTCCACCTGGTCGGTTTTTTGCTTTGATGGTCCCGCTATGCGCTTCGACAATCCCTTTGCAAATCGCTAATCCAAGCCCCGTTCCATGGACGCTTTCCGGACGGGAAACTCGATAGAATTTATCGAACACCTTTTCCAGATCTTCCTCGGGGATTCCAATTCCCCGGTCACGGATATGAATGGAAGTTTCTTTTTCCGTCTGTGCAACTTCAATATCAATTTGACTATTGATGGATGAGTATTTTACGGCATTATCAATCACATTGACTAAAGCTTGACTAAACAAAGCAAAATCTATGGAAACAAGCGCCAAGTCTTGCGGTACGTTCACCGCGACGGGTTTCTTGCCGAGCCGTTCTTCAAGCTGATCCAGGGCTGCGCCGATCACGTCCTGAATGTCGCATGGTTCCAGTCTGAGGTGGATGGCGTTCGCCTCAAGCCGGGTCATATTTAATAAGTTGCCGACCAAACGATTCAGTCGCTTCGCTTCACTATAAGCGGTTTCAAGCAAGCTGTTCCGTTCTTCTTGATTTAATCTCACAGTTTCTTCCCGCAGACTGCTCAAAGCGCCGGTAATACTGACCAGGGGCGTGCGTAAATCGTGCGAGATTGAGTTGAGCAAAGCCGTTTGTAATTTTTCGGTGACTTGCAGCAGCTCCGCCTGGCGAGCCTGTTCGGCGAGGCTGGCGCGTTCCACTGCCAGCGCAGCTTGATGGGCAAAAGCGTTAAAGGTCTGCCTCTGTTCGGGGTTAAGGAATCGCCCGCTTTCTTTGGGGTGGATCCCTAGCACGCCAATTTGGCCGCGCGCCGTTTTTAGCGGCTGGCAGCGGAGAGAGGCGGCGGGTAAGGTGTCGGTTCCAAGGCCGGCTGGTTGATCGTGTTCGTAAGCCCAGGCGGCGACAGCCATTTCATTGGGGTCGGGCTGATAATCCGGGGTGCTAGCAAAGGCACGTAGCTTACCTTTTTCCGGTAAAAATACAACCACATCGCGTCCAAATATTTGGCTGATATGCGCAATGATTATCTCCGCGACCTGATGCAGGTCAGCGGCGGAGGTCAGGTCTCGTCCAAGGGTGTATAAGGCGGAAGTGTGGGCCTCGCGCTGGATGGCTGCCTCGGCTAGTTCACGGGTTCGGGCTGTCAGCGTACTGACGATCAGGCTAACCAGAAACAAGCCGATAAAAGTAATCAAGTATTGGGTATCGGAGACAGCCAGGGTCATATAGGGCGGTATCAGGAAGAAATCGAATGCCAACACGCCTAAGATCGAAGTTAAGAGTGCAGGCCCTCGCCCAAGAAAAATAGCAGCCAGAACTGTAATGAAGAGATAAAGCATCACCAGATTAGTAGGTTCCAAACTGCCGCGGATCACATGGCCGATGATTGTCGCTAAGAGCACAGAAAGGACGGCGATCGCGTATCGCCAGAATGGCTGATGCGGATGCCAATCCGCAGGCAATTTTGCGGCGTCCTCCCCCGGTTGGTCATTAATGACATAGACGTCGATATTACCGGAGGCGTAGATGATTTGTTCAACCACTGAACCTTTAAGCAACTCTTTCCAGCGCGGACGGATCGGCTTGCCAACCACGATTTTGGTCACGTTGTGTTTTTTGGCATACGCCAAAACAACTTCCGGAATCGAATGCCCGGATAAGCTGCGTGTTCTTGCCCCCAATTCTTCGGCGAGTTGCAGGGTTTTCCCGATTCGCTCCAGATTTCCCGGGTTGAGTTCGGGTTTTGAGATCAGGTTCACGTGCACTGCAAACCACTCGGCGTTAAGTTCATCCGAGAGACGGCGCGTCGCGCGCACCAGTTTCTCGGACAACGGGCTTGGGCTGACGCACACCAACAAGCGCTCTGTTGCTGCCCATGGCCCCTGAATGGCGCGGGTGCGCATATAAATCCGCATCTGATTATCGACTCGCTCGGCGGCGCGCCTTAAGGACATTTCTCGCAATGCTGATAGATTGCCCTTGCGGAAGAATTTTTCTATCGCCCGCTTCGCTTGGTCAGGGACATAGACTTTTCCTTCCTGAAGGCGGGTGAGCAGTTCATCCGGCGGAAGGTCGATCACCTCGATTTCGGTAGCTTCATCCAACACCCGATCGGGGACGGTCTCTCGAACGACGACTCCCGTCACCTGGGCGACTACATCGTTCAGGCTTTCGAGATGCTGCACGTTCAGGGTTGTGTAAACATCAATTCCGGCGTCCAGAATTTCCTCGACATCGAGATAGCGTTTTGGGTGCCTTGATCCCGGCGCATTCGTATGTGCAAGCTCGTCGACCAACACCAACCCGGGATGGCGTTGGATCACCGCATCTGCGTGCAGTTCAGCCAACTGGATGCCACGATACTCCACTTCTCGGCGGGGCAAAAGCTCCAGGCCGCTGAGCATTTCTTCGGTGTCCGCCCGGCCATGGGTCTCTACGTATCCAATGACCACGTCGATCCCCTGCTGCTTGCGCTGATGCGCGGCTTCCAGCATGGCAAAGGTCTTGCCCACGCCTGCGGCATAGCCAAGAAATATTTTAAGTTTTCCGCGGGTGGGTTCTTCTGTGTGCAGATGTTCCAATAATTCGTCAGGATCGGGGCGTGGATTCATTTGAATCTATTTTATACTATTCAGAGCAAGATTGAGCATCAAGACATTGACCCGCGCCTCACCCAATAAGCCATATTGACGATTCTCGATGAACTGATCCACCAAAGCAGCGACCGCCTCTTCGCTCAGCCCGCGGGCGCGTGCAACCCGTGGAACCTGATAATACGCAGCCGCAACGCTGATATTTGGATCCAATCCGGACCCCGAAGCCGTGACCAGATCGACTGGGATCAGGCCAGTATTGGATGCATCCGCCTTGCGTAAGAACGCCAAACGGTTTTGAACGGCATCGACCCATGCTTGCGAGAGCGGCCCTAAGTTAGAGCCCGCGGAGCCGGTCAGCGTCTTGCCATCATAGGCATTATATGGAGAATTTGCGGTCGCGGAAGGTCTCCCCCAGATGTATTCCTGGGTGGTAAAATTTTGCCCGATTAGTCTTGACCCCACCACGATTCCGCCTTGTTGGATCAGGCTTCCGTTTGCCTGTGATGGAAAGAAAACATGCGATAGACCCGTCACAAGCAAGGGATAGATCACCCCGGTGAGGACGGTTAACAACACAAAGATTGTGAGCAGAGGTCGAAATTGGTCTTTCATGAACTCAAAACTCCTGATGAAAAAACGATCATCCAAATAACGGACGCGAGAAATAGCCATGGGCGCAGCATCATGGGGACATTAAATGCGCCCGGCGCGGCTGCAAGGATCAGTAAGACGAAAGTGATCACAGCGCTAACCCATGTTCCAAAACTGCGTTTTTTCATTTTCATCCTCCTAAACCAGGCGAAAGAACGCCAGCAACAGATCGATCAACTTGATGCCGATGAAGGGGGCGATCAACCCGCCCACTCCATAAAAAAGGAGATTGTCACGCAACAATTGCGCGGCCGGCTTTGGCCGGTACGGAACACCTTTGAGCGCCAGCGGAATTAATGCGATGATGATCAGGGCGTTAAATATCACAGCCGAGAGGATGGCGCTTTCGGGCGAAGTCAGGCGCATGAAGTTCAACTCACCCAAGACCGGATAGGTGGAGGAAAAAGCCGCCGGGATGATCGCAAAATATTTGCTCACATCGTTGGCGATGCTGAAGGTGGTTAATGAACCACGCGTCATCAGCAGTTGTTTGCCGATTTCTACGATTTCAATCAGTTTGGTCGGATTGCTGTCGAGATCGATCATGTTCGCAGCTTCACGGGCGGGTTGGGTGCCGGTGTTCATCGCCACAGCCACATCCGCCTGGGCAAGCGCGGGGGCGTCATTCGTCCCATCTCCGGTCATGGCAACCAGTCGCCCGCCGGTCTGGTATTCGCGGATCAGTTTTAACTTGGCTTCCGGCGTCGCCTGAGCTAAAAAGTCATCCACGCCGGCTTCGGCAGCAATCGCAGCCGCGGTGAGCGGGTTGTCTCCGGTGATCATCACTGTTTTGATGCCCATCTGGCGTAATTGCGCAAAACGCTCTTTAATCCCGCCTTTGACGATATCTTTCAGGTGAATCACACCCAATGCCTCGCCATTGCGCGCCACCACCAGAGGCGTACCGCCGCCGTTAGCGATATTTTTCACTGCCGGGATGAGATCATCGGGGAGGGCTTTCCCATTGCTTTGAATCAAGGCCATCATCGTATCCGGTGCACCTTTGCGGATTTGGGCGCCATTGAAGTTCACACCTGAAATTCGCGTCTGAGCGGTGAATGGGATGAAGTGCATCCCGCCGGGCGCTTTCTGGCTTGCGCCCATCGTCTGGCCGCGCAGCCCAAACAATTCTTTGGCCAGCACCACGATCGAACGTCCTTCGGGGGTTTCATCCACCAGCGAGGCCAGTTGAGCGGCTTCCGCCAGGTCTCGAATGTCGGCATCGCCAACCGGGATAAAATCCACCGCCTGACGATTGCCCAATGTGATCGTGCCGGTTTTGTCGAGCATCAGCACATCCACGTCGCCGGCTGCTTCAACCGCGCGCCCAGACATGGCGATCACGTTTCGTTGGATCAGCCGGTCCATCCCGGCGATCCCAATCGCGGAGAGAAGCCCGCCGATGGTGGTCGGGATCAGGCAAATTAGAAGCGCCACAAGCACGCTGATGGTGATCGGCGCACCCTGTCCGGCTGCCTGCACGCTGAATTGTGAGAACGGCAGCAGGGTCATGCAAACCACCAGGAACACGATGGTAAAGCTGGAAAGCAGGATGCTGAGCGCAATTTCATTGGGGGTTTTTTGGCGTTTAGCGCCCTCCACCAACGAAATCATCTGATCCAAGAAGCCGTGGCCTGGGTCGGCGCTGACGCGGATGATGAGCGCGTCCGAGAGCAAACGAGTCCCACCGGTTACGGCAGATCGGTCGCCGCCGGCTTCGCGCACAACCGGCGCGGATTCGCCGGTGACGGCGCTTTCATCCACGGAAGCAATCCCATAGACGATCTCGCCATCCGCGGGGAGGACGTCGCCGGTCTCAACCAGGTACAAATCATTCTTGTTCAGTTCGGTGGACGATACCGTTGTCATACTCTTGAGCGCGGCTTCAAGCGTGGTGAACGAGCCGCGGATGAGTTTCGCCGGAGTATCCTGGCGCGCTTTCCGTAAGGATTTCGGCCTGGGCTTTGCCGCGTCCTTCCGCCAGAGCTTCTGAGAAATTCGCAAATAAAAGCGTAAACCACAACCATAAGGCGATCGCGCCGATAAAACCGGCCGAGGCTCCGCCTTTTCCGATCAAGGTCTCCACCCAAGACAGTGTTGTGAGCAGGCTTCCGGCTTCGGTCACAAACATGACCGGGTTCCGCAGCTGGTGGGCTGGATTCAGTTTTCTGAAAGCATCTAAAACGGCGCGGCGGTAGAGCGCTGCACGAATATGGGTAAGTGAAGGTTTATAGTCAGTCATTAGAAAAACTTGCCTGTCCCGAGCAGAAGCTGCTGGACGATTGGACCCAGGGCCAGCGCTGGCAAATAGCTGAGCGCGCCGACAATGACGACCACGCCGATCAACCACCCGACAAATAACGGGGTATGGGTTGGCAGCGTCCCTGCGCTGGTTGGAACTTTATTCTTACTGGCTAATGCTCCAGCCATCGCCAGAACCGGAACGATCAGGGCATAACGGGCGATCAGCATAGCCATTCCCAGGGTGATATTGTAAAAAGCGGTATTTGCTCCTAAACCGGCAAAAGCTGAACCGTTGTTGTTTCCGGCCGATGCAAACGCGTAGAGAACTTCGCTGAAACCCTGCGGACCGGGATTGAAAATGCTCATTCTCGCGTCTGAATTGGATAAGGCAATGGCAGTTCCAAACAAAACGGTCACAACTGGTATCAAGACAATCAATGCCGCCATTTTCATTTCGAAGATCTCAATCTTCTTGCCGAGATACTCGGGTGTGCGGCCGACCATCATGCCGGCGACGAAAATCGCGATCACGACGAAGGCGAGCATTCCATACAATCCGGAACCCACCCCACCGAAAACAACCTCTCCCAGCAACATCATCCACATCGGGATAAGTCCGCCAAGCGGAGTGAAAGAAGCGTGCATGGCGGTAACCGACCCATTCGATGCAGCCGTGGTCGCGGTCGCCCACATGGCAGAATTCACAACGCCAAACCGCACTTCCTTGCCTTCCATGTTGCCTGCGGATTGATCGATCCTCATCGATGCCAATACGGGGTTCCCCTGCGACTCTGCCTGGATGGCGATTCCGGTCATCAGGACGAATATCAATGTCATCGCAGCCAGGATCGCCCATCCCTGGCGGGTATCTCCTATCATTTTTCCGAATGAATACGTGAGCGCCGCCGGGATGAGCAGGATCGAGAGCATCTCCAAGAAATTGGAGAGCGACGTGGGATTCTCAAATGGATGGGCGGAGTTGGCGTTAAAGAAACCGCCGCCGTTCGTCCCCAATTGTTTAATGGCTACCTGAGAAGCCACTGGTCCAAGCGGGATTGTTTGGGTGATTTCCCCGCTGGTTTGGTCCACTGTATATGAGACTACATTCGCGCCGAATGTCTGCGCCACGCCCTGGGAGACGAGCGCGATGGATAAGATCAGCGCCAGGGGCAGCAAAATGTAGAGTATGGAACGGGTCAGATCTACCCAGAAATTGCCCAATTGATGCGTCATTCGGCGGGATATCCCGCGGATCAGGGCGATCAAAACCGCCAATCCTGTCCCAGCTGAGAGGAAGTTCTGAACACCCAAGCCAAGCATTTGGGAGAGATTGCTTAAAGTGGTTTCGCCGCCATAACTCTGCCAGTTGGTGTTGGAGACAAAACTGATCGCGATATTGAATGCCAGGACGGGATCCACGCTGGCAAGGCCCTGCGGGTTCAGAGGCAGCCAGTTTTGCACGCGCAGCAGCAGGTAAAGAAAGAGCAGCCCAACCAGGTTAAAGAATAGAACGGTGATAGTGTAGGTCTTCCAGTCCATCTCCTCATCTACATCGATGCCCGCCAGGCGATAGATGAACCTTTCTACCGGCGCAACAATTGGAGATAGAAAGGTTCGTTCTCCTTGATAGACCTTCGCCATATAAAAGCCCAATGGTTTTACCGATAACAAAAGCACAAAAACAAAGAGCGGAAATTGTAGCCAACTTGAACCGATCATCCGAACCACTCCGGTTTTATTAATGAAATAAACAGGTAGAGCAACATTCCAAGCGCCATGAAGCCAGCAAGGATGGATAGAATGGACAACTCAAACCTCCATTAAGGATCCGCAAAAAAGGACGAATCCCCACATCAAAAGGAAAAAACCAAATATCGTTACGAGCATGAATAAATCAGTCATCGATCTCCTCTACAAGTACAATTACTTTACCCCCTGGAGGATTAAAAATTTAGCAAGAAAAGGATCGAATGCGTCAAGAAAATATCAAGATTTGAGATGTATAATCCATTCCAGGATGCCCGCGCCAATTTTAGCCACGAAACTCAATATCCCCCTGCCTCGGGCTAATAAGATGGTCCTCCGTGCCCGCCTGACCAAGCGGCTGAATGAGGGTGTGCAGCGTAAACTTACCCTTATTTCTGCCCCAGCTGGCTTTGGCAAAACCACGCTGGTCAGCGAATGGGTCGCAGTTATTGATTGGAAAATCGCCTGGCTGTCGCTGGATGAAGGGGATAGCGATCCTGTTCGATTTCTGAATTACATCGTCGCGGCAATGCAGACCATAGAAGCGAATATTGGCGCGGGGATGTCAGGGGCGCTCCAGAATCCTCAACTGCCGTCGATTGAGTTGCTGTTGACATCCCTGCTAAATGAAATTGGCGCTATCCTGGAAAATTTCATCCTTGTCCTGGATGATTACCATCTAATCGATTCCCAGTCGGTTGACCAAGCCCTCGCCTTTCTGCTCGATCATCTGCCGCCGCAGATGCATCTGGTCATTGCCAGCCGTGAAGATCCCTCTCTGCCCTTGGCCCGCTACCGAGCCAGGGGTCAATTGGCCGAACTGCGCGCGGCTGACCTGCGCTTCACTCCCGCCGAAGCCGCCGAGTTTCTCAATCGGGTGATGGGGCTGAACCTCTCGGTCGAAAACATCGCCGCGCTGGAAGCCCGCACCGAAGGCTGGATCGCTGGTCTGCAATTGGCAGCGCTTTCCATGGAAGGCCGTGAAGACATCGTCAGTTTTATCCAGGCTTTCACCGGCAGTCATCGTTTTGTGCTGGACTATCTGGTAGAAGAAGTCCTTCAGCGCCAGCCTGAATCTGTCCGCAGTTTCTTACTGCAAACAGCTATTCTCCAAAGGTTTTGCGCTTCGCTGTGCAATGCTGTCACAGAGCGAGGTGATGGCAAAGATATGCTGGATGAGCTGGAACGCAGCAATCTGTTCCTCACTACGCTTGACGACAAGCGCCAGTGGTATCGCTATCACCATCTCTTCGCCGAAGTTCTCCAGGCGCACTTGCAGGAGGCGCAACACGATCGAGTGTTCATGCTCCATCGGCGGGCGAGCGCGTGGTACGAACAGAACGGTCTGCGACCCGATGCCATCCGTCATGCGCTGGCTGCAAAAGACTATGAACGCGCTGCTGGATTGATCGAACTGATATGGTCAACTATGGACCTCAATTACCAATCCTCCACATGGCTTGGCTGGGCCAAAGCGCTGCCTGATTGGTTGATCCGCACCCGGCCTGTGCTTAGCGTTGGTTTTGCCTGGGCGTTGCTGGATAGCGGTGAGATGGAAGCCAGCGAAGTCCGCTTGCAGGACGCCGAACGCTGGCTGGAAACGCCGACGGATAAGATGGTCGTCGCGGATGAAGAACAAATTCGTTCGCTACCTGCGTCAATATCCACTGCCCGAGCCTACCGCTCGCTGGCTCTTGGCGATGTTCCCAGCGCAGTGAAGTATGCCCAGCAAGCGCTCGAACTGACCCCCGAAGATGACCAGGTCAGGTACATCCAGTCCATCTCGCTCCTGGGGCTTGCCCAGTATACAAGCGGGGACTTGGAGGCAGCCGAAAGTTCCCTGTCCGATTTCCATTCGAACCTGTGGAAAACCGGTGAAATCCTGACCATGATCGTCATCACATTTCTCCTGGCTGACATCAGGGTGGCGCTGGGCCGTCTCACTGAGGCGGAGAGCATCTATCAGCAATCATTACACCTCGCGACTGGCCAGGGCGAGTCTACGCTCCTCGGAACGGCAGACTTGCATCGCGGCCTCGGTGAACTTTACCTTGAATGGGGTGATTTAAAAGCCGCCGCGCAACACTTACTGACTAGCCAGAAGCTGGGTGAGCGGACCGCGACTACGGATTGGCAACATCGTTTGTGGGTTTCCCAGGCGCGCCTGAAAGAGGCGCAGGGAGACCTGGATGGTGCGCTCGCTCTGCTCGATGAGGCGGAGCGCGTGTACATCCGGAACCCTCTGCCCGATGTGCGTCCCGTCGCTGCTTTGAAGGTGCGGGTTTGGCTTAAGCAGGGTAGACAGGCCGAAGCCCTGCGGTGGGCGCGTGAACAAGGGCTATCGGTGGATGATGACCTCTATTACACGCGCGAGTTCGAGCACATCACTCTAGCCCGGGTGCTCATCTCGGCTGGTAAAAGCGATCGGGAGACTGGTTTTCTTGACGAGGCTACCCGGTTGCTGGGGCGTTTAATCCAAGCGGCAGAAACTGGCGGCCGGCGGGGCAGCGCTATCGAAATCCTGCTACTGCAAGCTCTCGCGTTCCAGGCGCAAGATCATCTCCCCGAAGCCATTGCAGCGCTGGAACGCGTCCTTTCCCTGGCCGAGCCGGAAGGTTATGTTCGAATCTTTGTGGATGAAGGCGAAGCGATGCGATTATTGATTGAAAAACAATCGCGCAATCGAAACAAATTGCTGAGCGGTTATGTAGACAAACTCCTGGCTGCCTTTATCCAACCGGTGACCACGACAAAATCGGCACCCATCCATCAAAATTCAGACATGATAGAGCCTTTGAGTGAACGCGAGCTAGAAGTGCTCAAGCTGCTCCAAAGCGAATTAAGCGGCCCAGAAATTGCCCAACAAATGATCGTATCGCTCAACACCTTGCGCACCCACACCAAGAATATTTTCAACAAACTGGGAGTCAACAACCGCCGGGCAGCCATCCGCCGCGCCGAGGAACTCGATTTATTCTAGCTTGCTCGAAATCACCAACCCAGGCCCTGTCAGGTGTCATAAACCATCTGACGGGGCTTTTTTTCGCCATGAATCACCACCTCAATCACATCATGTGGTGATGACGCCTCACCACATCGGGCGGTATCCTATGGGCAGATCAACCGCGAGAGAAAAACATGAAGCGCAAAATGATTGACACGCCGACCTCGAATGCTCAAGTTTACGAAATCCGCCTTATGGGACACCTGGAGTCCCGCTGGGTGAAGTGGTTCGACGACCTGACCATCACGCTAGAAGAGGACGGAAACACGCTTCTAACCGGCTTGTTGGTTGACCAGTCCGCGTTGCATGGTTTACTCAAGAAAGTGCGGGATCTGGGAATACCCTTGGTCTCGATCAGTCAAGTCCAATTCAATGAAACTCATCGATATTGTTCAAAAAAGGAGAAAAACATGAAAACCTTACAGAAATTTGGTGGATTCGCCGCGTTCTATCTGGCAACTGCCTACCTGATTGGATTTACCCTGTTTATCGTCGTGCTGGACTACCCCAGCATTACCGACCCGGCACAAAAACTGGCTGTGCTGGTCGAAAATCAGATGGTCATCTTTTCAACCAACCTGCTCATGTACGTGTTCTTTGGCGTTTTTCTGATTGTCCTGTCACTGGCGTTGTACGAGCGATTGAAATCTGGCATGGCCGCCCTGATGCAGGTGGCAACCGTGATTGGAATTATCTGGGCTGGCTCGCTGGTTGCCAGCGGTATGGTCTCTAATGCAGGGATTGCTCCTGTCGTCGCGCTCCATGCCAATGACACCGCACAGGCAGCTCTGCTTTGGCAAGGAATTGAAACCGTGTCCAGCGGACTGGGCAACGGGAACGGCGAGATTTTGGGCGGCGTATGGACACTGCTGGTCAGTTTGGCTGCGCTGCGGGCTGGCGGGTTGAACAAATCGCTGAATATCCTCGGCTTGTTGATCGGAGCAGTGGGTATTATTACCCTGGCGCCTGAACTCAAAGACCTGGTTGGGATTTTCGCAATTGGCCATGTCGTCTGGTATATCTGGGTGGGGATCGTGCTATTGCGTAGCAATACGGTTAAGACCGCGTAAAAATCGGATGAGTGCGCGCAACAGGGCAAATCAAAAAAGGAGACAAGAATGAATAATTTACAGAAGATAGGCGGCATTGCCGCGCTGATCGGGGCAGCAACAAACCTCCTGGCGATTATGATGTTTATAACCTTAGCCTCCAAAGGCTACGGTTCCGACGACCCTGGCCAAGCCGTGGCTTTTTTTGCGGACAACCAGGCTTTAATGCTCGTATTGTACCAAATCCAATACTTGGTCTTCGGCGTGAGTTTGATTTTCCTGTCACTGGCACTCTATGAGCGACTGAAAGCTGGCTCATCTGTGCTGGTCCAGGCAGCGACCACATTCGGACTGATCTGGGCGTTCCTGGTCATTGTGATCGGCACACTCTCAATCAACAACTTGAGCACAGTCGTCAAACTCTATGGCGAAAACCCGGCTCAAGCTGCAACGGTCTGGCTGGTGTTCGATTCTGTGGAAACCGGTTTGGGCGGAGGCGGCGGGGAAACGATAGTAAACCCCCTATGGTTTCTACTGCTGAGTTGGGCAGCCTTGCGGGCAAGGGAGTTTCCCCGGATATTGAACTACCTTGGCGTGGTAATCGGTGTAGCAGGTATCATCTCGGTTGTCCTAACCTCGCTTGGCCTGATGGTTGTTTATGGATTGGGTCTCATCATCTGGCTCGTTTGGCTCGGGATCGTCATGTTGCGCAGGAGCCCAGTATCGTCGGTGTAAAAACCCGACACAGAACAACAACCTTCTCGACTTCAAATCTCAAGAGCAAGTAAGTGTATTGGAGAGGGTGGCTCATACGTGCCCCCATACTCCAATTTAGAAAAGTAATTCTGGAGGATGAAATGAAAGCAATTGTATACACTAAGTTTGGCCCGCCCGAAGTTCTTCACCTTCAAGAGGTGGCAAAGCCCACCCCTAAATCGAATGAGGTGCTGATAAAAATAGTTGCGACTACCGTTGTAAAAGAAGACCCGGATATGAGGGCTTCCCCAGGTTTTAATGGACTTATGAAACCCAGGAATCCAATTCTGGGGCAAGAGTTGGCTGGGGAGATCGAGGCTATCGGCAGAGATGTGACCCGATTCAAACCCGGCGACCAGGTATTCGGCTTCGACATGTTTGGCGCCTATGCAGAATACAAATGCATGCCTGAAAACGGGGCGCTAGCTATCAAGCCGGTCAATCTGAGTTACGAAGAAGCTGCAAGCATTCCGAATGGGGCGCTAACCGCGCTACCATTTCTGAGAGATAAGGGTAAGATCCAGAATGGACAAACCGTGCTGATCTATGGCGCTTCCGGATCGGTTGGCGCTGCGGCTGTGCAGCTGGCGAAGTATTACGGGGCTAAGGTGACCGGAGTATGCAGTACCCCGAATTTGGAATGGGTCAAATCTTTGGGCGCCGATCAGGTAATTGACTACACTCAGGAGGATTTTACCGAAAACGGCAAGACTTATGACATTATTTTTGACACAGTAGGCAAGTATTCGTTTTCAAAGTGCAAAGGCTCGCTGACGAATGATGGGATCTATCTTGCCACGGTACCTGCGCCGGCTATGATACTTCAAGCATTATGGCCGGCAAAGCGCGGCAGGAAAAAAGCAAAGTTTGTGGCTGCGGGTTTGAGACCAGTCAGAGAGAAGATCAAAGATCTTGCCTTCCTTACCGGGTTGATCGAGATGGGGGAAATGAAACCGGTCATAGACAGGTGCTATCCGCTGGAACAGATGGCCGAGGCGCACCGCTATGTCGAAAAGGGACACAAAAAAGGAAACGTAGTCATCATGGTGGAGTAATAACATTTTCTAAAATCCAAGCGAAAGGACATCCATGTTTTTGGATGTCCTTTATAATTGATATGTGTCAATACCCATTTTAGCTACAAAATTGTTTATACCCCCACTGCGCCCCGACATAGTTCCCCGTCCCCGCCTGATCGAGCTGTTGAACGAGGGATTGCGCCGCAAACTGACTCTAATCTGCGCCTCTGCCGGTTTTGGCAAAACTACGCTAGTCAGCGAGTGGGCTGCTGGTTGTGAACAACCGGTTGCGTGGTTGTCACTGGAAGAAGGGGATAACGATCCTGCGCGCTTTCTGAGTTACATCGTCGCTGCTATGCAGACCATAGAAGCGAATATTGGAGTGGGGATGTCTGGGGCGCTTCAGAATCCTCAACTGCCGTCGATCGAATTGCTGTTGACATCCCTGCTGAATGAAATCGCGGTTATCCCGGACCGTTTCATCCTTGTCCTGGATGATTACCATCTAATCGATTCGCAGCCGGTTGATCAAGCCCTCGCCTTTCTGCTCGATCATCTGCCGCCGCAGATGCACCTGGTCATTGCTAGCCGCGAGGATCCACCTCTGCCCTTAGCCCGCTACCGAGCCCGGGGCCAATTGGCCGAACTGCGCGCCGCAGACCTGCGTTTCACTCCCTCCGAAGCCGCTGAATTTCTCAACCAGGTGATGGGCTTGAACCTCTCTGCGGAAAACATCTCCGCGCTGGAAGCCCGCACCGAAGGCTGGATCGCTGGTCTGCAATTGGCGGCACTGTCCATGCAGGGACGGGAAGACAGCGCCAGTTTTATCCAGGCTTTCACCGGCAGTCATCGTTTTGTGCTGGATTATCTGGCAGAGGAGGTGCTTCAACGCCAGCCTGAACCTATTCGCAATTTCTTGCTGCAAACTTCCATCCTCGACCGGTTTTGCGCGGCACTGTGCAATGCAGTCACGGAGCGGCATGACGGCAAGGAGACACTGGATATTCTAGAACGCAGCAACCTGTTTCTCATTCCACTGGACGACAAGCGCCAATGGCATCGATACCACCGTCTCTTCGCCGATGTTTTGCAAATGCACTTGATGGAGTCGCAGCATGATCTCGTAACTGCCCTGTATTCGCGGGCAAGCGCGTGGTGTGAGCAGAACGGTTTGCGAGCTGATGCAATCCGACATGCGCTGGCCGCCAGGGATTTCGCGCGAGCCGCGGATCTGATCGAGTTGGCATTTCCAGCCATGAGCCGCAACCGTCAGTTCGTTACTTTGCTGGGCTGGCTAAAGTTGCTACCCGACGAGGTGATTCGCGTTAGGCCTGTACTCAGTACTGAGTATGCCTTGGTGTCAATGTCTTGCGGCGAGAACAAGAGCGTGGAGCCTTGGTTACGGAACGCCGAACGGTGGTTGTATACGACAGCTGACATGCGCGAGCAACCTGAAATCCCCGGCGGCGGGGATGGTCATCATAGACGAAGATGAATTTCGTCGTGTGCCGGGTATGATCGCCCTAATCCGTGCGGGGCAGGCTCTAGGCCGGGGTGATATGCCCGAGGCTGTGAAAAACGCGCGAAAGGTGCTCGATCTCGCACCAGAGGATGCCCATCTGATGCTCGGTGGGGCAGCCTCGCAACTGGGACTCGTTGCATGGGCGAACGGGGATCTCGATTCCGCCCGCACCATGACTGCCGATGGGCTGGAGAATGTGCGGCGAGCCGGGTACATTTCACCCGCCATCGGCGGTTCCATTGTCCTGGCGGATATACAGATAGCGCAAGGCTGTCTCCATGAAGCAATGACCACCTATGAGCGGGGATTGCAGTGGGCAATTAGACCAGGCGCGCCGGTCCTGCAGGGCGCTGCAGATATGCAGGTGGGCATGAGCAACCTTCACTATGAACACAACGACCTGAAGACCGCCACGCAACTCCTGCTCACAAGCCAGGCTCTGGGTGAGTTTGCCGCGTTACCGCAAAACCCGTATCGCTGGCGCGCGGCGATGGCGCGCATCCGGGAGGCTCAAGGCGATCTAGAAGGCACGCTCGACCTGCTCGACCAGGCTGAGCGCCTATACGATGGCGCCTTTTCCCCGAATGTGCGTCCGGTCTCGACGCGAAAGACACGGGTGTGGTTGTCCCAGGGTCGGTTGGGTGAAGCCCTGGGCTGGGCGCGTGAGAAGGGACTGTCCATTGAAAACGAACTTAGCTACCTACACGAGTTCGATCACATCACTCTGGCCAGGGTGCTCCTGGCCCTCTATCAAAACGACCATGAAGACAGCTCAATTCAAGATGCAATGGCGCTGCTGGAGCGTCTGCTGAAAGCAGCGGAAGAACGCAGAGGGAAGGGAAGCGTGATCGAAGTCCTGGTATTGCAGGCGATTGCGTATCACGCGCAAGGTGACCTCCCTGCTGCTCTTTTGCCTTTACAACACGCCATTGCGTTGGCCGAGCCGGAGGGCTACGTCCGCATGTTTCTTGACGAAGGCTCAAGCATGATGCAGCTGCTCCGCAAAGCTTCCGCGCTTAAGTTCATGCCGGATTATATTGGTAAGTTACTGGCTGCATTTGATGCTGAGAAGTGGGCAAGCGTAGATAAATCTGATTCACACCCTGCCCAAGCCCTTATCGAACCATTAAGCCAACGCGAGTTAGAAATATTAAAGCTCATAGCCCAGGGACTCTCGAATAGGGAGATTGGCGCACGGCTCTTCCTTGCCCTGGACACGGTCAAAGGGCATAACCGTAAAATTTTTGATAAACTGCAGGTTCAAAGACGTACTGAAGCGATAGCCCGCGCCCGCGAACTGGGCTTGATCTAAGCGTCAATCTCCCCCATATTTTTACTCAATAATTCAGAACAACACTCCGACCCACACTAAAGTGTCTTTTCAATAACACTGATGTGGAGGATATTATCCTTGTACATTGAACAAATGGTACGGGCTGTAATGAGCGACCATAACAGGTACAAGGTGATGTCAAACGAACTCGAACCCAAGCCAACTCCAAGTCAATCCATGGTCTATCAGATCAGGATCAAAGGCCACCTGGACTACCAATGGACAGACTGGTTTGAGGGCCTGATCATCACGTTGGAGGAGGACGGCGACACACTTCTAACCGGCCCGGTGGTTGACCAGGCCGCGCTGCATGGCTTGCTCAAAAAAGTCCGTGATTTAGGAATGCCATTGGTCTCGGTCAATCGGGTCCAATCCAAAGAAACTCATCCATATCGTTCAAAAAAGGAAAAAAAATGAATACAAACAGAAAGACAGCAATAATTGTGGGGATATTATTTATTCTTGGATTTGCAGGCGCATTCGGCCCTGTGATGGTGAAACCCATCCTGGATGACCCAATGTATCTTGCTAGAATATTCGAGAACCAAAACACGGTGATGATAGGAGTGCTTGCTCAATTAATTATGGCGCTCGCGTGTGCAGGCATCGCGATTGGCTTGTATCCGATCTTAAAAAAGGATAATGAAGCCCTGGCGCTTGGCGCGGTTGGGTTTCGGCTGATCGAGAACATATTCCAGATCGTTGCCGCGCTCGCGCTGCTCTCATTGTTGACATTAAGCCAGGAATCTGTAAAAGCAGACGCTCTTTCTGTTTCCGCTTTTCAAGCCGCAGGCGCTTCACTGCACGCAATTCATTTTTGGTCGGCCCTGGTGCTGGCGCACTTCGGTTTTTGCCTCGGAGCCCTGATGTACTATTATGTATTTTTTCGATCAAACCTCATTCCAAGATGGCTGTCGGGTTGGGGCATCGTTGCGATCCTAATGCATTTGACTGGAGCCGTCATTACGATGTTCACCCAAATTGATCCCTTTTCGACGTCAACTTTCCTGTTGAGCATCCCGATCGGCTTGAATGAGCTGGTTCTGGCAGGCTGGCTGATCGTAAAAGGATTCAATCCGACGGCAGTCACTTCCCACGCTGCGAAGACCGCGGCGAATAAGCTGTTGAGCGCGGCATAGAATTGCAATACAGGGTAGGGGGATGGCTGAAGACATCCCCCTACCCTGTCAAATCATAATGAGGCGTACGAGGTTTGTTTACGCCAAACTCAATCACAATAAAAAGGAGAATTAGAATGGATACAACTCGAAAGATTGCAGTCATTACTGGTGTGCTTTTCATCCTTGCGACCCTCACAGGTCCCTTGCTGGCTACACCGCTCACACCGGATACAACCGGCACGGATTACATCGCCCGGTTCTCTGCACAGCCGAACCAGGTGGCTGGAGGGGTGTTATTCTGGATCATCAGCGCTTTTACAGGCGCCGGCATCGCCATCGCGATGTATCCGGTCCTGAAGGAGCGGAATACGGGTCTCGCCCTTGGATCTGTTATCTTCAGGGCTATTGAGGCGTCTTTTTACCTGGTCGGCAAGGTGATCCTGCTGTCGCTGCTGACACTCGGCCAGCAGTATAGGACCGCGGGAGTTGCTGATCGTACGTTGCTTCAGGCTATCGGCAATTTGTTGGTGAGCGTATGGGAGAACGCCGCGTTGGTGGCGGTGTTCGCCTTTTGCGTGGGTGCATTTATGTACTACTACCTGTTTTTCCAATCACGGCTCATTCCCCGTTGGTTGTCGGGATTCGGTATCGTCGCGATCATCCTGATGATGACGGCTTGTGTGTTGGCTTTGTTCAGCGGTAACCGGATTACCAGCTATATTCCTTTGGCTGCTCCCATCGCCGTGCAAGAAATTGTCCTGGGTGTTTGGCTGATCGTTAAAGGATTCAATCCGTTAGTGAGTGCTTCCAAGTCTGGGAAAACGGAAACGAGCGAATTGTTGAGGGCGGCATAGATCGGGAATATGGGGTTTCAGGGAGGGCTGAGACCCTCCCTGAAACCCTCCTCTCTCAGCAACACGAGAATGCTCGTGGAATGGACCGAAAAAGACAACACAACCCATCACAAGGAGAAAGCCAAATGTTAAAAAAAGGTTCAATGGTTCTTTCAATATGGTGCGTCATCAATTTTGCACTCGCCTTCATCATATTGAGCTATGTCATCGTTCTCAAACAGAACTCCCCAATTTTGCAAGTGGCTTCTTTTTCAGAAGCTGAAATTGCCAGCCTTGGCGCCAAGACCATTGCCGCGCTCAATTGTTTTACGATCCTGTACAACTCCTGCTCGCTGATGGTCTCAGTGCTGACCTGGTCGCTTATCCGCAAGAACCTGGTTGCGGTGAAAAATCGGGCATTCTGGACGCTTGGTTGGTCGTGATCGGGTTTGTTGAAGCTGATGGCTTTTCTCGCTTCCTCATACATTGGAAATGGACGCTGGCAGGTGAATGTTGTTCAAACCGTTCTTTACTTGGCAGGGATTTGCCTGTCGGGATTTTCAATTTTCAAAGGAGAAAGAAAATGATATCAATTAATAAGATCGCTAGAACCGCTGGTTTGCTTTACCTGCTTTATGTGCTCACCTCGGTCATCGCAAATGTATTCGGAAAATTTGTGTTCGTTGAAGCGCCGGTCACTGTCAACCACATCCTGACCCATGCAACGCAGTTCCGCATCGGTTTTGTCATCAACCTCTTCTCGGTCGTTTTTTTCCTAATAGCAGCCTGGGCTTTGTATGTGCTGTTGAAACCGGTGAATAAAGACCTGGCGTTGCTTTTCCTGTTATTCAATGTTGCCGGTTTTGCGGTCTGGTTATTCAGCTCGCTTTGCCTGTTTGCCAGTCTGGTGATCTTGAACGGGCCAGAAGCCATCAAAGCCTTCCAGCCGGATCAACTGCAGGCGCTGGCGGTGTTTTTCTTCGGTTTATATAAAACCGGCGTCGTTATTGCTCAGGTGCCGTACGGGGTCTGGCTCTTTCCACTCGGTTACCTGGTCCTTAAATCGGGATTTCTGCCAAAGATCATCGGCATGCTGTTGATCGCGGACGGCATTTGTCAATTCGTGTATGTCTGCCAGCGCTTGATCTTCCCGGACTCTCGGGATCATCGCTTATCCCTGTCTGGTGATCAGTTTTATTGCAGAGGTTTCCCTGGCTTTGTGGCTTTCCATCAAGGCAGTGAAACCCCGGTTATCAGTGAATCCTGAATAAAGAAAAGAGAAAAGATGAAAAACTCAAAAGGAATCTGGAAAAAGGCATTCGTACTGACCCTGGTGGGAGGCCTGGCCTTCTGGCTGGCAAACTTCGCGATTTCGCGAACCCCCATCGCGGCGGAATACAGGGCTGCCATGTCCATTTCTTATTATCCAATGCTGCTTGAATCCTTGATCGGCGGCTTGATCATTGGATTGTGGGTCAGTTATCCTTTGCTGCGCTTCTTTGACAGGATCCCGAGTAAAGGATCCAATCCTGAAATCAGTCATCCTAAGCTCGATTGTGCTGGTCATCGTCACGATCCTGCTCGGAGGTCCTTCAAGTTTTTACGCAACAAATAATGTCTTGCGGTACTTCATCATCGGCACAGTATTTAACGTGATCCGGATCACTGCTCTTGGAATCGCGATAGGCTATGTGTGTAAAAGGCAGTACAGGGAAATCAATCCATCTGTAGTTGCAGCGAAACCTGCCGGGTTGGAATAAGGAAGACAGCCATGGAAACCAGGGTCACAGGTCAAAGCAAAGCGCAGGCTTCTCGCGAGTTCTCAAAGAAACTGCTTTAAGTTGGCTGGCAGCGGGAGGCGCAGCCTTCTGGATCACTGACTTCGTAATCGCAGTTTCCCCCATCGCCTGCGGAGTATAAAGCCGCCTTCTCGATCTCTTCGCTGCCGGTGGCTCTGGTTGAAGCGTTGGCTGGCGGTCTGGTGATCGCATTCTGCGTCAGTTATTTCCTGCTTCGTTTCTTTGACAGGATTCCCGGCAAAGAATCCTATCTACAAGGCATTGATCCTTAGCTTTGTGCCATGGTCAATTATCGAGGTCCTTTCAGCGCTTGGAAACCCGGCACATGCCTCCGTCTACCTTTTGCTTGACACAGGAATGAATGCTCCAAGGTTTCTTGCCCTTGGATTGGTTGATTGGCTATTTATTTGATAAGCAAAACAGAAAGGTCCAACTAATGAAAGCAATTATCTGCCCCAGATACGGTTCACCGGATGTTCTTCAACTCCGGGAGGTGGCGAAACCAGTCTCCGCAAGAGGACGAGGTGTTGATCAAAATTCATGCAGCCTCTCTCAATTCGCGTGACTTACGCATGCTGCGGGCAAATCCGTTTTTTATGCGACTGATGCCTGGTGGTCTTTTCCGTCCCAAAAACAAGATCCTCGGGAGCTGATGTAGCCGGGCGAGTCGAGGCAATTGGTGATAACGTCAAGCAGTTTAAGCCAGGCGATGAAGTCTTCGGGTACTTACCCAGTGCAACCGGTCGTGGCACCTTTGCCGAGTATGTGTGCGCCAGGGAAAATCTAATCACGCTGAAACCTGCCAATCTAACGTTCGAGCAGGCTGCGGCTGTACCTGTGGCGGCGATGACTGCCTTGCAGGGTTTGCGCGACAATGGAAACATTCAGCCAGGGCAAAAGGTTTTGATTCAATGGCGCCTCTGGTGGAGTTGGAACTTTTGCCGTGCAGATTGCCAAGGCGTTTGGAGCGGAAGTGACTGCGGTGTGCAGCACGAGGAATCTGGAAATGGTGCGCTCGATTGGGGCAGATCACGTCATCGATTACAATAAAGAAGATTTCACCAAAAACAGGGCAGCAGTACGACCTGATCCTGGCTGTGAATGGATATCATCCGATTTCAGATTATCTACTTGCATTAAAACCGGAGGGAAGCTATGTTGTCGCTGGCGGCTCGATGTTTCAACTCGCCCAGGCGGCGAGCAATAGGAAAAGAGTTTCCAAGACCGGGAGCCAGAAAATATTTATCGCATCGCTGGTGCAAAGCCAAAAAGATCTGATCTTTATTAAAGAACTCCTTGAATCCGGGAAAATCATGCCGGTTATCGATGGATGTTACCCAATAAGCAAAACTGCTGAAGCTTTCTGGTATTTTGAGAAAGTACATCCCAGGGGAAAAGTCGTCATAAGCGTGGGAAGTATCCCTGTCGGTTAATCCCGTCTACCTGCGATTCATACCAAAGGCGCACAGATATGTTAGAAACTCCCTCGAATTCTAAGAATATGTCTTCAGCTGCGCACTGGGCTAATGAAAAACCAGAGCCGAAGGACTCTCGGTTTCTTTATAGTAGCGGGGCTCAGATTTCGAACTGAGGACCTTCGGGTTATGAGCCCGACGAGCTGCCACTGCTCCACCCCGCAACGGGTATTTGCGCGCCTTTTTTCAAGGCGGACGTCATTGTATCATGGCCTCAAAACCCCGTCAAGTCAAGCTAAATGGGGTTTTGGCGTCTGCAGGTGAGAATTTTCTCAGCTTGCGCTCACTCCGGGTCGATGAACAGCAACAGCCAGCGATCCAGTTTGCTTGTCGCAATCTTCGTTCCGACAGGCGCTAACGCCGGAGTGGGTGTCGCTTGGACGGCTGCGATAGGGACTACCGGGATGTCTCCCGGACGCACCATGTGGTTTTCATAAGCCCATTGATACACCGCAGCTTCTGATGTGGCGTACGCAATCCTGCTCTCCAGGGCAGCTTTTGCGGCAGCTTTCGAATCTCGCTCAGCTTTTACCAACGCGTGCTCTGCAGTTAAGCGGCTTAAATCCGCTGACCTGCTATTGAAATCCATAACCAAGAAAGCCAATACTACCAACACTACGATCACGATCACATAACGCATCGTTGAGCCTCCACCATGATCTTACCAAAACCTAGCCTCATGTGCAAGTCCAAAAAACATCGCTAGCGATACTCCTAAAATATTTGGACTCCAACCACGCGGGTGCATCTTCCATACCAGATGAATGCCCAGATTATTCCAATTCGTCTCAAAAAAAATATGGTTGACATGACCAATAAACGCAGTACAATTGTTCTATATTCATAAATTTTACCTTTTAGGAATTGACCTTTCGCATGGCGATCCACTTGTGTGGGAAGGACAGGATAAACAAAGTAACTGAAAGGATAGCAGTATGCCCCCGTCTTTTGAGATAATCGATGTAAACCCGAATAACATTGATCGGACTGGCTTTTTCTGCTACATGAGCAAGAAGAAGGAAACCGGCTATAAACAGAAGCGTGAGTGGCTGGAGGCTCGTTTTGCGGAAGGGTTAAAACTTTAAGATGATCCACGAGCACGGTGGGCGAGACACTGCCTTCATCGAATATATCCCCGGTGAATACGCCTGGCGCGTCGTGTATGCCCCTAACTACCTTGTTGTTCACTGCTTGTGGGTGGTCGGAAAAGGCAAAGGCAAGGGCTATGGAAGCTGCCTGATCCAGGAAGCCGTGGATGACGCCCGCCAACAGGGCAAGGCTGGCGTGGTAATGGTTACGAGTGACCGGATCTGGCTGGCGCACAAGCAAATCTTCCTGCATAATGGTTTTAGTGAGGTGGAGACTGCGCCGCCTTGTTTTCAATTGATGACCCACGTCTTCGACGATGGCGCAGTGCTGCCATCCTTCCCTCAAGATTGGGATGCACGCTCCCGGGGTTGTGGCTCTGGATTGACCATGTTCCGTACGCCGCAATGTCCCTATATTGAAAATGCTGTAAATGATCTCTTCGACATGGCGCGTGAATATGACCTCCCGGCGCGGGTGGTCGTATTGCAAACTGCCCGTGAGGTTCAACTACGTTCACCTTCCCCTTATGGTACATTTGGAGCGGTACTTGACGGCAGCTTGCTGTCGTACCATTACCTGCTGCGCAAAGATTTTGAAAAACTGATAGCAGAAAGAGACAGAGGAGGTCAGCATGCAGACGCTTGATCTGCGCAAGCAATACCGATCGCTTTACCAACCATCCGCCAAAAAGATCGAGATGGTCGAGGTTCCCAACCTGCCTTATGTCATGATCGACGGGGAGATCGAGAAAGGTTCCGAGCCATCCGCCTCACCCGGGTTTGCCGCTGCTACCGAAGCAATTTACGGGATCTCTTATACCCTGAAATTTATGCTCAAGAAGCGCCCCCTTGACCCGGTTGATTATCCGGTGATGGCGCTTGAAGGTCTGTGGTGGGTGGAGGATGGCGTCTTCGATATCAAGATCAAGGATAACTGGCTCTACACCCTGATGATCCTGCAACCCGAAGTCATCACGCCGGAAATCTTCGCCGAGGGGCTGGAGCAAGTTCGGCGCAAGAAGGGCGATTCGTCCACGCTGGACAAACTGCGCTTGGATCGCTGGCAGGAGGGGTTGTGTGTGCAGACCCTACACGTTGGGCCGTACGCGACCGAGCCGGAAACCTTGACCCGGATGCAGGAATTCATGCGTCAGAATGGATTGCGCGACCGGGTGGGCCAGCTGGGCGGCAAACACCATGAGGTTTACCTGGGCGACCCGCGTAAGAGCGCTCCTGAAAAACTGAAAACCGTGTTGCGCCACCCGGTTGAGAAAGTGGACTGAGTTGGACGGCATTGATTGGCTGCTCACCGTGCCAGAACCCTGGACGCGCTACCGCGCCCTGATTGACTTGCTCGACCTGGCGCATGATGATGGGGTTGTCGTTGCCGCCCGGACGGAGATGCTGGCGCATCCATCCGTTCAGGCGATCATCGTTCGCGCCGCAGGCTGGGGTGCAGCGCCGCTCAAGCGGCACAACGATGCCGCCCACGCGTTAACCGCCCTGGGCGTGCTGGCCGATTTCGGGTTGCAACAGACCGACCCTGGCATGGCGCAGGTGATTGAGAAGGTACTAGCGCACCAATCCGCTGATGGCCCCTTCCAGACCCCGCTCAATGTACCGACCGCTTTCGGCGGCACCGGGCAGGATCAATGGACCTGGATGTCTTGCGACGCGCCGACTTTGCTCTATGCTCTGCTCTCGTTCGGGCTGGGCGGCGATCCGCCAATTCAATCTGCGGTGGATCGCCTGGCCGGGCTGGTGGATGAGAACGGTTATCGCTGCGTCTCTGCTCCAGAGTTGGGCAGGTTTCGCGGCCCAGGCAGGAAGACTGATCCATGCCCGGTCGCCAACGTCTATGCTCTCAAAGCGCTTTCGCTGGTCCCGGGGAAGATAGGAAACCCGGTTGCGCATCTGGCTGCGGAGATGTTGCTCAGCCAGTGGGCGCAGCGCAAGGAGAAGAAATATTTTCTATTCGGGATGGGGACAGACTTCAAGAAACTCAAATACCCGTATGTCTATTTCGATATCCTGCATGTAGTTGAGGCGCTCAGCCGCTTCTCGTTTGTTCATGGTGACTTGCGCTTCTGCGAGCTGCTTGAGTTGGTGGTTTCACAGGCAGACTCGGATGGACGCTACACAGCAGGGTCGATGTATCAGGCATGGAAAGGTTGGTCGTTTGCGGATAAGAAATCGCCTTCGCCCTGGTTGACCTTATTAGTGCTACGGATTCAAAAGCGGGTGGAAAGAGCGAAAAAAAACTATATAGAAACTTCACTTAGTACTCGGTGGTATGCATGCCGCTGAAACCAAACGTGCCCAAAACCGAATACTGATCAAGAATTGTTAACCACGCTTTCTGGACATTCCACTATAATCTAATTAATTTCATCATTAGTCAAAAAAGGAGCAAACCCAAATGGAAACAAAAAAAGCAAGCTGCGAAACATGCCCGATGAGGATGAAATCCGAAGCCAACCCGAAATCTTTGATGGCCAGGTTCTGGCGCTGGCACACTACCTGGTGCCCGGGCTGGAAAGCTTACCAGAAATCGCTGGCGGAGGCGAATAAACCTTAAAGTTCAAAAATGTCATTGCGGGAGTTCTGTGCAAAAAAATCCGACCATTAGAAAACTAGATTGTCTCGCTATGCTCGCGATGACATCGCCACACGCTAGCGGGGCCCAAATATCACTCGCTCGCGCTCGAACAACCTGACAGAAATGTAGATCAATGGTAAAGCGGCTACAAGTGTGGAGGCCGCAGAGATTACCACGAACAGCGGCTCGATTGGCTCGCCGCGCATCAGTTGGTTAATTAACAACTGCTGGCCAAAAGTTGGGATTAACATATTGAGCAAACTTGGCTTAATCGGCAAGAATGCTAACCCGATCCCAGGAAGCGCCGGTACTAGCGCCAAAAGCGAAACGTAAGTCTGGGCTTCCTTGAAGCTGCGCGTGTACGTCGCGACGACCATCTGAAGTGAAGATGCCAGGAGGATCATCGGCAACGCGATCACAAAGATGCCCGCCAGCGCCGGGACGCTCAGACTTAATTGCACACCAATATAATCCTCGATCGGAAAAAGATTAAACGCTGAGCCAAACGCCGTTAATGTCAAAAATAATGATAACATCGCAAATGGCAGTGAAGCGAGCAGTTTGCCAAGAACCAATTCCCAGCGTCGGGTTGGATTGATCAGCAACGGCTCAAGCGAACCGCGCTCGCGCTCCCCGCTGTCGCGTCGATCACAACATACATACCACCGACGAATACTACCAAAACCACGAAGTATGGCATCATATTGACGAACAACAGCGCCTGGGTCTGCGGCGTAGATACGTCCCGCACCTCTACTGCCAATGGGCGTAAAACTACTGGATCGATGCCACGCGCCATCAGGCGCAGCGCGCCTATCTGCTGGGAATAGGATTGCAGCAAGTTACGCGCCTTCTCTACCTTAACCGATGCTGATTGACGGGTTGTATCCACAATCAGCCGCACTTCAGCCGGGCGACCCTGGCTGAAATCCTCGCCAAATTCTTTTCCAGGGATCATAAGAACTAGATCAACGTCGCCGATGCGAACTGCATTTTCTGGGTCCTCCGGGCCGGGTAACAAATGCGCTCCATTTTGCTCCAGGAAATGCACCAATGCTGGAGCAAATTCACCACCAACCAATGGTAATTCGAAGGACTGCTCTTGCAGGTCTTTGAACAGAGTCTTGCCCAGGATCACGATTAGCAACAACAGAATAACCGGGCCAATAAGCGCGCTGGATAATGCGCTGATCATCGAGCGCCGGTCGCGCAAATTGTCCTGCACTTCCTTGGAAAAAACCGTCCAGATGCGTTGCGCCGCATTCATGCCCGCACCAATCCTTCTTCTGATCCTATCGCGCTGACGAAGGCATCTTCCAGGTTGGCCTGGCCGGTTTGTTTCAGTAACGCTTCCGCCGAACCGCTCGCCGCTACCTGGCCTTTATTCACAATAATGATGTTGTCGCATAGAGCGGAAACCTCTTGCATAATGTGGCTGGAGAACAGCACGCACTTACCCTCATCTCGCAGACGACGGATAAACGTCCGCATTGCCCGCGTGCTCATCACATCCAGGCCGCTGGTTGGTTCGTCGAGCAGCACATTGGATGGTCCGTGCACCAGCGCCCGAGCGATGGCTATCTTCACTCGCTGACCGGCGGAGAATCCTTCAGTGCGCCGGTTTTCGAACTCCTGCATGTCGAGCAACTTGATCAACTGGTCAATCTGCGTTTCGAGTTGCTCCCCTCTCAATCCATGCAACCTGCCGTAATAGCGGATATTCTCCCGACTGGTCAGGCGAGGATATAACCCGTGGCTGTCCGGCAATGCGCCGATCCTCTGACGGACCTCAAGCGGCTGTTTGACGGTATCGAATTCATCTACGCTGGCATTGCCCTTGTCGGGTTTCAGCAGTGTGTAGATGATGCGCAACGAGGTGGTCTTTCCAGCACCGTTCGGGCCTAGCAGTCCGGTGATTTTTCCGTCAGGGGCGCGGAAGCTGACATCATGCAAGGCAGACAATTTCCCGAAGGATTTGTGGATTGAGTTCACAATGATCATGGAATTACCGCCTTGGAAATCGACGCAGGGCCGGAGAAATTCAAGAAGAAGGGCATCGGAGCGATCTGCTTAACGCATTCTGCATCCAATCCGTAGACCGAAGCCTTCTCGATGAAATCTGTCACCAACCAGGGCAGGCAGCCGCGGTAAATTACATTGTGACCCTGTCCCGGAACGACCAGGTGCAGACTGTTTGGGAGACCGCGCGCTACTTCGTCTGCGTTGGAGGGTGGTGTGACCGGGTCAGCCTCGCCCGAAAGCAGTAGAACGGGGACATCTGACTGGACTGGCATTTTAAAGCCCTCCGGTAGCGAACCGCGCGGCCAGACCGCACACACTTTCTCAAGGCTATTGGTCTGTTGATCGCCCAGATAGGTATCTCGATTGGCTTCGGCTGCTTTTTGGGGGTCGAAGAAAGGCTCATCTTCGGAGCACAGCACAGAGAAACTCAATGGCTCGCTGATAGATTCACTCAACTGCCCTGCTAGGGTCCGGTATTGGGCTGCCAGACGAGAGTAATCCTGGTCGACAGCGGCATTATAGATCAGTAGCGGGAGCAGCGCAATGGTTTCGGGAGAATAACTGAGAAGGCGCACCGTGGCGCCCAACTCGGCTGCGGATAGAGTTTGGGTGATGATCTCGCTGCTGACGGGATCGGGAAATTTCACTTGCACAGATTGTTGGGCAAGCCGGGTATGCAAACGGTTGAACTCACTGGACAGGTTTGGGAATGTCTCATTGCAGCCAGGATCGGCCTGGCAGCGAGCGAAGAGCAAGTCGAGGGCGTGTTGGGAGTCGCGGGCAATATACAGACCGAGAGCCTGATCCTGCGGGACTACACCATCCAGGATCATTGTGCGCACGATTGCTGGGAACATTTGCAGGTAAGTCTGAGCCAGGCGTGTGCCGTAAGAGACGCCATATAGGTTAATTTGCGTATAGCCTAACGCCAGTCGGGCAGATTCGAGATCGCGGGCGGCATTGGTGGTGGTGTAGGCAGCCAAGTCTGCATCGATGGACTGAATACAAAGACGGGCGTAATCAGCAGCTTCGAAATTTTCAGCTTCATTATCATCAACCTCCGGGCAGACCAGAGGGTTGGATTTTCCCGCGCCGCGCTGATCAACCAGCACGATCGCGCGCTTCTGGTGGATGTGTTCGAAAGCTGAAGAGAGTAGGAGATACGATTCGCTTGCCGCCTGACCGGGGCCACCGGTGAGGAAAAAGAGCGGGTCTGGTTCTGGGCTGCGGCTGACTGCCGGGATGACAGCAATGTGCAGATTGATCGTCCGGCTTGCAGGGTCGGATGGGTTTTCCAGGACAGGCAGACTGGCACATTGAGCGGTTTTTCGGCTGGATACGCCCGGCGCGGATAGTACGCACTCGCTCAACAGTAGTGTTGTTGGTGTCGCCAGGTCCGACTGCGGCGTGCAGCCGGATAATACCAGCAGGATTAATCCAAAGCGGAGGATCTGATATCGCAATGAAGTATTTGTGAACATTGAAATGATTTTAGTGGAAAGGCTGAAAATTAGCAAGTTGGTTAAAATACGGAATGAGAGAATTCTGACACAGTTGGTTAAATCATTACGATAACTTCCGTGAAGGCCAGATGCTAAGAGATAGTGTATATTTTGAAAATTAGATTTCTTAAATTCACATATTTTCTATGGTATATATGTTTTTGAAATTCGTTTCCACCATAGTTGTCTGCTGCAAGTAGAGAGGAATGAATGAAAACGGTGGTCGCAGGGGCACTAGGGGAGTGTGTGCACGTTGCTGGAATAATAAATTTTCTGCGGCTGGCCGAAGCGGCGGGTTGGCGGACGGTTTTTTTGGGCCCGGCTGTGAGCGTTGAAACGATGCTGCAAACGGTTAAAGCTGAGCAGGCCGACCTGGTTGGGATTTCTTACAGATTAACGCCTGAGACAGGCGAGCTCCTTGTAGCTGATTTTGCCGAACGTGCAGCGGATTTGCACGAATCTGGGGTGCGCTTTGTGTTTGGTGGGACTCCGCCGGTTGCTGAGCGGGTAAAGAGGCTGGAATTCTTTGAGCGGGTTTTTGACGGCAGTGAGCCGATCGAGGTGGTGAATGGATATTTGAAAGGACAAACCGGGTTGGTACAAGGTGAATCAATCTTCCCTGAGCGGTTAATCGAGCGTATTCTCTGGAAAACGCCTTTTCCTCTCCTGCGCCATCATTTTGGATTGCCGACGCTAGAAGACAGCATCCACGGGGTTGAACAGATTGCTGATGCGCAGGTGCTGGATGTGATCTCGCTTGGCGTGGACCAAGATGCCCAAGAGAATTTCTTTCACCCAAAGCGACAGAATCGACGGCGAACCGGCGCCGGGGGTGTGCCAGTCCGGTCTGCAGAAGATTATCGAAGGCTTTTCAAGGCCAGTCGGCGCGGCAATTATCCATTAATGCGCACTTACTCTGGGACGGATGATTTCATCCGCCTGGCGGAGATGTATGTCGAAACGATTCAAATCGCCTGGTGCGCAATTCCGTTGTTCTGGTTCAATCGGATGGACGGCCGCGGGCCCTTGGAATTGATGGAATCGATCGCCGCTCACCAAGAAGTAATGGGATGGTATGGAGCAAGGGATATTCCAGTTGAACTGAACGAACCTCATCATTGGGGGATGCGCGATGCGCCAGATGTGGTTTTCATAGCAGCGGCTTATTTATCGGCTTACAACGCAAAGAAATTTGGTGTGCGCGATTATATCGCTCAATTCATGTTTAACAGCCCGCCGGGAGTGAGCGATGCAATGGACCTGGCAAAAATGCTGGCAGTGATTGAATTAATTACTCCGCTGGCAGGACCAGAATTTCGGATTTGGAAACAGACCCGGACTGGGTTGTTGAGTTATCCGCTCGACCTAGCAGAGGCGCGTGCACATTTGGCTGCGAGCATTTATGTACAAATGGCGATCCAACCGGATATCGTTCATGTAGTTGGGCATACGGAGGCGCACCACGCTGCAACTGCGGAGGACGTGATCGAGGCCAGCCGGATGGCGAGGCGGTCAATCCAAAACGCACTGATGGGCCAGCCCAATATGAAACTGGATCCATGCGTGCAAAACCGCAAGAGTTGGCTGATTAGCGAAGCGACCCAAACGTTGGATGCGGTCCGAGGATTGGCAGCCGACCGAGTGGATGATCCGTTGACAGACCCGGCGACGCTGGCAAAGGCGGTATCTGTGGGAATTTTAGATGCGCCCCACTTGAAGAATAATCCCTATGGTGTGGGTGAAATTTCAGACCAGTGATCGTCCAAGGGGGATGCGAGGCTGTTGATGCGAATGGAAAGAAGCTATCAGAAGCGGAGCGATTGAGCAAACTGCAAAAAAAGGAGCATCGATGAAAGAAAAAAAGCGCTTTACGGTCGTGGGAGCTGGACATGGCGGCAAGGCCATGGCGGCTCATCTGGCCTTGATGGGTTTCCCGGTGAAATTATTTAATCAGAACACAGGATAATATCGCTGTCATTCAGGCGCGCGGGGGAATTGAATTATCCAGTTACGAAGGCGGTCCATATGGGTTTGGAAAATTGGAACTGATAACAGCGGATATTGGCGAGGCGTTGGAAGACGCCGAAGTGATCATGGTCGTTGTACCATCGACTGCGCATAGCGATATCGCACGGGTATTTGCCGGTCACTTAAAGGATGGGCAGGTGATTGTGTTAAATCCTGGGAGAACCTGTGGAGCAATTGAATTTCACCAGGTATTGCGGAAAAGCGGCTGCAATGAGAATGTTATCGTATCGGAGGCGGAGACATTGATATATGCGAGTCGCTCAGTATGGACCGGCGATGGCGCGCATCTTCCGGATCAAAGAATCCGTCCCGATCGCAGCACTGCCCGCCAGCCGGACTGTGGAGGTGCTGGACAGGCTGCAATCGGCATTTCCGCAATTCATTGACGGGGTGAGCGTACTTCATACCGGGTTAAACAACATGGGGGCGATCTTCCATCCGGCGCTGACCTTATTGAACGCTGGACGAGATCGAGTCGACACAGGGTGATTTCCAATTCTATATCGATGGGGTGACGCCATCAGTGGCGCAGACGCTGGAAGTTTTGGACCGAGAGCGGGTAACGGTTGCGGCTTCACTGGGGATTCGCGCAAGAACGGCGATGGAGTGGTTGAAGATGGCCTACGATTCGACCGGGATTGATCTGCACGAAGCTATCCATAATCAACCCGGATATTATGGCATCCAGGCGCCGCCAACCTTAAATCATCGCTATATCACCGAAGACGTGCCGATGAGCCTTGTGCCAATTGCTTCGTTGGGCGCGCGCTTTGGGGTTTCTGTGCGGGCGATCGATAGCATCATCAATCTGGCTTGCATCATTCACCGGACGGACTATTACCGCCGCGGGCGAACGGTGGATCGGCTGGGCTTACAGGAATGGTCGGTCAGCGAGATCACCCATTTTGTGATGGAGGGTGAGTTCTGAACCGGACCTGCCAGCTGGGCGGGATCATAACTATTTAATAAGGATCTTATCCGTTTGAGCTTTGTATCTGAAAAGTATTGCTGTAATGGAGAGCGTGTGTGTTGGGTTTTTCATTTTGGCTTTTCTTATAGTAGTCATCATCGTTGCATTACCAGTTTCTGCAGCGGCTGGGGCAATTACCTATCCCATCCGAAAGAGTGATCAGAGACGCCTCTTACATGCTGTGGTTGTTCTTGCCCTTACATTTTTACTCATTGTGATAT
Source organism: uncultured Chloroflexia bacterium (assembly GCA_963788145.1). Taxonomy (GTDB): domain Bacteria; phylum Chloroflexota; class Anaerolineae; order Anaerolineales; family UBA4823; genus UTCFX2. The sequence goes on from CAWBFQ010000003.1 coordinate 646,791, forward strand.
CGGCTTGCATAGCATTGGTAATTTGGAATCCACAAATTTGAGTATCGAACATACTTCGCCCCTTATACAGGTTCATGATTGCCCTCCAGACGAATGATTTAGCTTTAGAGCGGTCTCTCCAGAGATTTCCTAAGGGTGATGTACTTTTTGGATAGCCTTCGGCGAAATAATGGTAAAATCGTCTGATTGGCTGGCCAAGAAAAGCGCATTCCAATAAGAGATTTTCTTGATCGAGAAAGCTACAGATTGATGAGAAAAGTACCTTCAACTCAGACGGAACTTGCCAAAGAAGACCGATCTCTGCCGATTTACCGCGACGCGGGTTATTCAATGCGGGAACGGATCGAAGACCTGTTGGGGCGGATGAATTTAGAAGAGAAAGTCGCCCAGCTATATTGCGGCGGAAGAATCCCGGAAATGAAAGAAACGTTGCTCGATGGGGACGGGAAACTCTCAGAAGCAAAGCTGGCTGAACTCTACCCGCACGGGATCTGTCAGGTTGGGCGGCCGGCGCAGGCGCTCACACCGCGCGAAACAGCCGAGTTGACCAATGGAATCCAGCGTTATCTGGCGGGGAAGACCCGGCTGGGCATCCCGGCGATGTTTAATGAGGAAGGGCTGCATGGCTTGATGGGAACTGGTTCGACCAGCTTTCCGCAAGCGATTGCGCTGGCAAGCAGTTGGGATGTGGAGCTTGTTGAGCAGATTTTTAGCGTGGTCGCCAAAGAAACTCGGGCGCGCGGCAGCAATTATGTCTATACCCCGGTGCTCGACCTGGCACGCGATCCACGCTGGGGGCGGGTTGAAGAGACATTTGGAGAAGATCCCTACCTGGTGACAATGATCGGACTGGCGGCGGTGAACGGGTTACAAGGCCGGCGATCAGTCGTTACCGATGCAGAGCAGGAAGACGAGGAGAACTGGATCGACCGGGAGCATGTCATCGCTGCAGTCAAGCACTTTGCTGTGCATGGACAGCCGGAAGGCGGGATGAACGCAGCCCCTGGGAATATCTCTGAACGGATCATCCGCGAGCAATTCTTGCCGCCATTCGAAGCGGCAATCAAGCAGGCAGGCGCTCAAGCGGTGATGGCCTCGTACAACGAAATCGATGGAATCCCGGCTCATACAAATAGCTGGCTTCTGGATACGATCTTGAGGCAGGAATGGGGTTTTGAGGGCTTTGTCACCTCAGACGGATTCGGTGTGCCGCAGCTGATGGCGATCCACCACGCCGCAGCGGACCCGGGCCATGCTGCCAGGCAGGCGTTAATCGCCGGGGTGGATGTGGAAGTGCCACAAGGGTTGTGTTTTCCGACGCTTGTGGAGCAGGTGCGCCGCGGGCTGCTGGCCGAGGAATGGGTGGACCGGGCAGTCCGCCGGATCTTACGGGCGAAATTTCTGCTCGGATTGTTCGATGAAATCCCGCAGGTCGATCCGGACGAAGCGGAAAAAGCGACGAACAACCCAGAGGCGCGCAATCTGGCGCTCAAGGCTGCTGAAAAGAGCATTGTTCTGCTCAAGAATCAGGATGGATTGCTGCCGTTGGATTTGGAAAAGCTCAATAAAATCGCCGTGATTGGCCCGAACGCGGCTGACCTGCACCTGGGCGGCTATTCAGTCGATCCGGGAACCGGTACGAGCATCTTACAGGGAATCCTGCAAAAGGCAGGTGAATCGAAGACCGCCTACTCCGAAGGCTGCCGGATCACCGAAGGACAGCAGGGCTGGCAAAGCTGGCATAAGGATGAGGTCAAGCTGAGCGTCCCGGCGCAGGATGAAGAGCGGATCGCCGCGGCGGTTCGGCTGGCAGTGGAAAGCGATGTGGTCATTCTTGTGCTGGGCGAGAACGAAGGCACCTGCCGGGAAGGCTGGTGGTTCAATCATCTGGGCGATCGGGATGATCTCGCCTTGTTAGGCAATCAACAACGGCTGGCGGATGCAATCCTGGCGACCGGGACGCCGACCGTGGTGATTTTGATCAATGGGCGGCCATTGGCGATCCCGGAACTGACGGAGGCCGCCCCAGCCTTGCTGGAATGCTGGTATCTCGGCCAGGAGAGCGGGTCTGCGGTTGCGGAGGTCTTGTTTGGCGAGATCAACCCAAGCGGTAAACTTCCGGTCACCTTCTCGCGGTCGGTCGGGCAGCTCCCGATCTATTATTACCACAAGCCATCGGCGAAACGGGGCTATTTATTCAGCGAAACGACACCGTTGTTCCCATTTGGGTTTGGTTTGAGCTACACTACGTTTTCTTATCACAACCTCCGCCTGGACAATAAACAGGTCGGAGTAGGGGAAAGCACAATCACAAGGATTGATGTTACAAATACCGGTGATCGGGCGGGAGATGAGATCGTGCAACTCTACGTGCACGACCAGGTCAGCACAATTACTCGACCGGTGAAGGAATTGAAAGGGTTTGCCAGGATCCACCTTGAACCGGGCGAATCCCGATCGGTCCCATTTGAGATCGGACCGGAGCAGCTTTTTGGCCTGGATATACATATGCAGCGAGTGGTGGAACCAGGCGTTTTTGAGATCATGATTGGAGCAAACTCTCAGCAAACTGAGATAATTCTATTAGAGGTAGTCGATTGAGTAGAAAGGTAGAAGATGAATATTGCGAAGGATGTGACCGAGTTAATTGGAAATACACCCCTGGTGCGGTTGAATAGGATAACAGCCGGATTAGATGCGGAAGTGGCAGCCAAGCTGGAATATTTTAATCCGGCTCACAGCGTGAAAGACAGGATTGGAGCGGCGATGATCCAGGCGGCAGAAGCAGCTGGTTTGATTCAGCCGAATACGATCATCGTCGAGCCAACCAGCGGAAACACCGGGATCGCGCTGGCGATGGTCTGCGCGGCGCGCGGCTATCGCTTGATCTTGACCATGCCCGAATCGATGAGCCGGGAACGGCGGATACTGCTCAAAGCTTACGGGGCGGAGTTAGTGCTCACCCCGGCAGCCGAGGGGATGAATGGGGCGATCCGCAGAGCGGAGGAAATGGCGGCTGTGGACAAGCGCTATTTCATCCCGCAGCAATTTAAGAACCCAGCCAACCCAGAAATCCACCGCAAAACCACTGCAGAGGAAATCTGGCGGGATACGGATGGCAGAATAGATTTTCTGGTTTCCGGGATTGGGACGGGCGGAACGATCACTGGGACTGGCGAGGTGTTGAAAGCACGCAACCCTGAGTTGAAATGTATCGCGGTAGAGCCATCCGATTCGCCGGTATTATCGGGCGGAAACCGTGGGGCACACCCGATTCAGGGGATTGGGGCGGGTTTTGTCCCAGAGATATTGAATACATCGATCTATGATGAAATTATCCAAGTGAGCGGTAGTGATGCCTTCGCGACCGCCCGACGGATGGCTCGCGAGGAAGGTCTGCTTGTGGGAATTTCCTCAGGCGCGGCTACCTGGGCTGCATTACTGGTTGCAGCACGGCCTGAAAATAGCGGAAAGCTGATCGTAGTCATCATACCATCCTTTGGAGAGCGCTACCTGAGCACTGCGCTTTTTGCCGATCTGGTGGATTGAGTTTTAGCTATGAGGTGAGAAATGTTTAGAAAGGCCTTCCGGATCATTCACAGTGACATCCAGTCGGTTTTTGAGCGCGACCCAGCTGCGCGCAGCACGCTGGAGATCCTGTTTTGTTATCCGGGGCTGCATGCGGTCTGGGGTCACCGCTTATCGCATTGGCTGTGGAGGAGGAATCTGCGCCTGCTGGCGCGCTGGATTTCGCAGATCACGCGCGGGTTGACCGGGATCGAAATCCATCCTGGGGCGACGATTGGTCCAAAGTTTTTTATCGACCATGGAATGGGCGTTGTGATTGGGGAGACGGCCGAAATAGGTGAATGCGTGACACTTTATCATGGTGTGACGTTGGGTGGCGTCAGTATGAGCAAAGGCAAACGTCACCCGACACTAGCTGATAACGTAGTTGTAGGCGCCGGGGCGAAGATTTTGGCGCGATCACTATTGGAGAAAATAGCCGGATTGGTGCGAATGCGGTAGTGGTTCGCGAGGTTCCACCAAATTCAGTCGTGGTTGGCGTGCCGGGGCAGGTGGTGGTGCGTAGCCATCCAAGAGAGGAAGGATCGCTGCCAGACCTCAACCACAATACATTGCCAGATACGATTGGCGAATTGCTGGCTTTATTAATGGAGCATGTGAAGGAGTTGGAAGAACGCATCGATGGGGACGCGAAGAATGTGCATGTGAAGGATGTGTACGTAGCTGCGCCGCTTCATGTACCAGATCATGGCATCTGGCATGGTGAGGATTTCTCGATTTAGATTATAATTTCAGTATGCACGCAAAGCATTTCTAGTTGGAGGGGAAACCCCCGGGCAGGAGGGCAAATGAAGTTGCACCATACAAACCGCTATTGGATTGGTTTTCTTCTGCTGGTCGTGATCACATCTGCATGCAACCGGCCTATTCCGACCGCAAAACGGTTAACGGACACACCGGTTCCGGCTAGCATAGAACCTCTGGCGGCTACTCGAACCAGCCTTGCCGGTAAAATTATAGCAACGCTGACAGCAGATCAAGCTATTTCGGCAACCCAGCAGGTGACCAGTACGCCAATCGAGGAAATTAGCCCAAGTGTTACTCCAATCCCAGGCAAAGCGCCGGAGACTGCAGTTATTCCCGGCTCGACAGTTGTTGTCGTCCAACCACCAGGGAGCAGCGTGAATGGAGCTGGTGGACAGAAAGTCTCGGCTATTCCGGAATTTTATGTGCTGCACCGGGGGGAATTTCCATGGTGTCTGGCACGGCGGTTTAATATCAACCCGCGCCAAATCATGAAGGTGAACGGATTCTTTTATGGCCAGATCTATTATCCTGGTCAGGTCGTATGGCTACCGCATTCACCGCGCCCGTTCCTGGGAAATCGAGCTTTGCGCCCCCACCCAACCACTTACCGAGTGGGCTACCAGGAAACAATCTATATGATCGCCTGTTATTTTGGAGATATCGATCCGAGCGCTCTCGCGGAATCTAACGGTATAGTCGCTCCGTATCACCTGACAGCAGGTCAGGTTTTGTCTATACCATAATCTGTAAAACTTATCGGCGTCTACGTTTCTTGGCTGCCCGCAATCGGGCGATCGAATCCTGGTCGGGATCAAGCGGGCTTGTAGGCGTTGAACGCTCCTGGCTGGAAGGCGGAACCTGAGGTTGAGGTGTGGACGGGTTGGATGCGTTTTGATTTGGGGGGGGCTGCTGGCTGGAATTGACCTGCCTGTGACGGGCGCGCTGACGGGCATCATAAAGATTGGAGAGCAGGCGCGGTACGTGCAAGGCTGGATCAGCGGTCCCGCTTGTACGCTGACAAAAGAATAAGAGAGACTTGAACCAGTTTGCTGCCTGGAGCAGGTCTTTTTTATTCACGAACAGACGGCGGATAGCGACATCGAATGGAAAGAGCAAGGCAGCCAGGATTAATAAAGGCAGCCAGATTTGGTTTGCGGCAGGTATGGATGGCAGGTTATGTTCGAAAGCAGCGGAAGGGTGGGAGGAATTTAGTTCGGCTCCACCAGTTAAAGATGCCAGCCGTGTTAGAAAACCGTGATCTACCCCATTAGTTTTGTATTCGGGTGAATAGGGAACGACAAGTCCGAGGGTGGATTGACCGAGCGACTGGTCGCCATCGTTAATACCAACTCGAACCAAATAGACACCGGGTGTGGATACTGAGGTTTGAATTTGATATTGACCTGCGCCAACCTGCTTTAGAGACAATTCAGAGACTTCCAGGTTCGGGTTGATCAGCGTAACTGAGCCGGTCAGGAAATTATAAGGGTTGCCGTCTTTGCGGATTGCGCTGACCTGGATCAGAGCCTGGTTGTCAGTCAGGCTGGCATGGACCGATAACCCTTCAGATTGTGGAGATGGCAGAGACCAGGCAACCAATTGGGATACAAAGCGGGAGAATCCGTTCCAACCAAGCCATTCGATAGCCCACTGACCGCGCAGGTCAGAAGTCCAGACTGCGGCCCGTCCCAGGCCATATTGCCAGGAAGCAAGCAAAGGATCGCCACGTGGCGTGATCAAATCGAGGCGGGCTGTTTTCTTGCTAGATGTGCCGTTGTATCCGAATAAAGGTGGGAGATTAGAAGCATCCAGGCCTCTCAGGATCGGACTGGGGGAAGCAGGGAGCGGTAAGAATGGTTCTTCGACGATGTATTTACCAGCAGATTTGATAGTTTCTTTCAGGAAGATATCCGGCACGCTCTGAATATCGACGGCAGGGTAGAATTCGCCTCCGCCGAGGCTGGCAAGGCTGCGCATGTATTCAGCTGAACCTTCGCCTGCGGCTACGATGCTCAAGGTAACCCCGCTCGCCTGCATTTCCTGAGCAATGTTGGTCAGGTCGCCGGTGCGCACCCAGCCATCGGTCATCAGTATGATGTGTTTACGGCGCGCTTCCACACTTTGTAGGGCTTGATAGGCGGCTGTGATACCTGCTTGCAGGTTGGTTTGACCGTCTGCCTGGATAGCGCTGATCGAGCGCTCAAGGGCGAACGGGTCTGGCGGGCTTCCAAGCTCCACCGCCCAACGCGGCTGTGAATCGAAAGCGATCACACCGAGTTGATCCTGGTCGCCCAGGGCGGCCGCGGCGCGCATCACGGCTTCCTTGGCGATATCCACTTTGGGTTGGCCGCTAAGCGTGGGCGTATATGTCTGGTTCAGATCGGGATTATCGCAATGACAGCGACCCATACTGCCGGACTTATCGACCGCCAGTACCAGGGCTAGGTTCGACTGGATGTCCTTATCGCGCACATCCATATCCACCGGCAAGGATTCTTCAAGCGGGGTGCGCAGATAACCGCCAGCCCCAAAGGATTTCGGACCACCGACCATCAGCAGCCCTTTGCCAAGATCGCGGACGTAGATTTGCAGAATTTCCATTACACCAGGCGGCAGCGCATCCGCCTGTACGTTCGTTAGGATTATGCTTTCATAATGAGCCAGTTCTTCTAGCGTGGAAGGCATCTCAAATGGGGAGATTAGGGTTACTTTCATTAGCGCGGATCGAAGGGCGTGAGCCAGGTTATCGCCGTCGCCCATCACCCCTTCTACAATCAAGACTGCTGGCGGGCCCTGGACAATTGTAAATGAGCTGGCTTCATTGTTCTGCAGGCGAGTATCGGCGTCGGGGATGATCTGCAGGCGGAAGCGACGTAAACTTCCATTGGTCGAGGTGTGTTGATCTCCGGCGCTGATCGGCAGACTGACCTGGTTGCTACCGGGAAGAAGATGAAGCTCAAGGGTCTGGATCAGATTTCCTTCTTCGAACAGGCGTAGGGAAGCGTTCAGGGAGGTCGAGCTTTCAATGACTGCTTCCAACTCAAAATCCTGCCCGAGGCGGATTTCGGTAGGCGCCTGGAGGGAATCGATCCAAACTTCAATGGCTGAAGAATCAGCGCCTAATGGAATATATGTCAACTCTATTTGGCTAGCGGCGGCAAGGTCAGCTTGCTCGATGGCTTTGCCAAGATTTTCGCGCCCATCCGAGAGCAACACAATGCGCTTAGCTCCTTCGCCCGGGAAAATAGCCTGGGCAAGTTGGAGGGCGTCGGCGATATTGGTGCGGGTAGTGATCGGGATGGATGCGATTTTAGCTAAACTCGGATCTGTTAAATCACTGAGCCTTTCGACCAAGGCGTCTTCGCCGAAGACAATCACGGCGGCCTGGTCGGACTTACCTTTTTGCTCGATCGCGGCTCGGATCAGTGCTTCGCCAACCTGGCGCTGATCGGGGGAGATGCTATCCGAAGCGTCCAGGACGAAAACAGTAGTCATGATGTTTGAATGGATATTGATTTGGATGCCAGCCAAGGCAAAAATCAATAAAATAAAAATAATACAACGGATAGCAAGAGCTATCCAAAAACGCAGACGATTGGAAAATCGGATGCGAAATATGCGATCCGATGGGGATATGTTAACATCACGAGTGTGTTTGGTTTCGCTTAGCAAGGCAATACCGATGACAATCGGCAGGATTAGCAGCAACCAGAGAAACAGCGGATAGATGAAGGAAAGGCTCATAATATGCTTCGCTTATTTGGATTAAGCCAGGCAAGGATTTGATGGGCGATCCTGGTGACGGTTGGGCGGAAATGAACGAGCCATTCGACAAAGAGAATTAGAGCAGCTAACCCGGCTACCCAGCGCCAAAATTCCCGCGGATAGGTGTTATCTGGGGAGTTCTGGGTGGTTTCATTTTGACGGCTTGGGGCATTACCGGTTGCTGCTGGTATTTTAGAAATGGCCATTCTTTGGGGAGCAATCCGCGATTCTTCTGGTGAGAACAAATTCACTACAAATGGTATGCTGAGATTATCACCGAAATTGACTTGGTAAACTCCAAGTTGGCTGGTATCGGCGAAGATCAATTCGCCGGATTGGAGATCGAGACTAGTGACGATGCCATCTGGGCGAGTGATTGTTATGTCTTCCGAAATGGTCTTCGTTTCAAATGGGCCGCCATTATCTGGGTGACTGGTGGGTAGAAGGCCGGTCAAGACCAGTGGCACGCCTGGAGACAGGCTTACCGGGATGGGACCGGTCTGTCCAGGGGTTAGCCATGCTATCAATTGGCTGAACAAAATCGGAAAAGCAACCTGGAGCGGCAGGTCGGAGTGATTCAGGCTGAATGCCAATACAGCCACCCGCCGCCCGTCTTTCTCTCCGATCGCGAGCAAGGGAGGGCGTGGGCGGGGCGAGGTGGCATCTTCAATCAGCGGTTTGACCCACGGCGCAAGCGTAAGCTCCGAAGCATCCAGGATGTTGACACCACTCAATTCGACATTCTCGATGATCGGATCGATTGGTTCGACCGCTGTCGGTACTGGCAGTGTGATCTGGTCGGTAACAGTGAAGAAAAAGCTGCTTTGGAGTGGGGCAATCATCAACAGGTTGGTTTTTGGAATGCCTGCTTGATCTGGTATTACCTGGTCGAAAATGATCAAAGCCGGATTCCCGGATTCTATAGAATGCAAGAGTGAGCCTGAAACTGGGGTTGGTAGGTTATCATCGTTTTCGGTGGAACTGTTTTCAGGCTGCAGCAGGTTTCGGACTTCATCCGGCTTAAGCAAAGTCAATCGGACACCCGGGATCAGGCTCAGAGCTGTTTCAAGGAAGAGATTCCCGTTCCCGACGAGGGTGATTGTGAGCGGCTCGGATTGACGGACAACAGCATATGCGCGATCGTCCAGATCAAGATAATCTGGAGCGGAGACCGGTGGGGCCAAGCCATCCGCTACAGCAGTGCTGGGTAGCAGACGCGCTTCAATCAAAATGGTGTCGCTCAAGATGTCGCTTGCCAGGATGGATTGCTCACTATTTGGAGCGATTTCCAGATCGGTGACGCTTACTGGGGCACCATCGGCGTAAAATGCTACCCGCCGTTTGACAGAGTCCGGGCTGTAGTTGGCGATTTGGGCGAAAATAGTCAGGGTCTGGTCGCTTGGGTTAGCCTGCAGAGTGAGCAGTTCAATAGCCTGGTTCTCAGAACGGCTGCCAATTGTGATGAAATGGAGCATCGATGGGTCAATACCGCTCCGATCGGGCAACTCAACGTTGCCATCTGAGAGAATAACGATTTGAGTATCACTCCGGCGCTGGGCAACCGCGGCTGCGATCTGCAGGGCGGACTTCATATCGCTCCCTTCGGAGCCAACCTGGATCTGGTTGATGACCTGGCGGATAAAACGCCGGTCAGTGCTGAGCGATATTAGGGTGCGAGGCGAGTCTTCAGCTGTGAGTACCGTTATGCGAGCATCAGTGGGGAGATTATCTACAATTTGAAGCGCCTGTTGGCGAGCTGCTTCCAGGCGGGTTGGAGCTCCATCTCTGGCCGCCATGCTGGCGGAAGTGTCGAAAATTAACACCAAGGTCCGGCTGTTGATACCTTGGGCATCACGGGTAGGCTGTGCGATTGCCAAAATCAGCACAATTAAGAACAATAACTGAAGAAAGAGGAGCAAATTGCGTTGAAGGCGCTGCCAGGGTGCATTTGCCTGGCGGTCCTGCACCATGCGCTGCCAGAGATATGTGCTGGAAATAATCCTTTCCTCCCGGCGCAGTTTGAGCAAGTAGAGCAGAATGATCAGTGGAATCAATAAGGCTAACCACAGGGCGGATGGATTTTGAAAATTCATCGGAGTACTCTCTGGCCTGGTAGCCAAGCGAAAATGAGTTCTTCTAGTGGGAGCATGGTGGAGATTGGGATGTAAGAGATCGCCCGGCTTTGACAGAAGCGCTGCCAGGAAGTTTGCCAGTCTTGCAGATGAGATTGGTAACGCTGCAGGGTCTGGTAATCTGCGCTGATCTCGACCTGGGCATGGTTTTCTAAATCAACCAGACGGAAATCACCATTTATAGATGGAGAGATTTCTTCAGGTGTGAGGATATGGATAATGGTGATTTCATTGCCACGACTGCGAAGAAGGCTGACGGCAGGTTGCCAGGTATCATCCATCAGATCGCTAAAAAGGATGATCGACCCTGGACGAGAAACTGCAGTCGTGTAAGCTGAGAAGTCCTGAATAGGGTGTGAGATGGGATGCACTGGATGGATCTGCTAGAACTGCGGACATAGATTGAAGGAATGCGAACAGGCGCAAAGCTGAGCGCTTGCCGCGAACGGGAGGGAAGTGACTGGGACGTCCATAAGAGGAGAAAAGTGCAGATGCGGTCACCTGATCTAATCCAACCAGTCCGATATAACCCAAAGCAGCCGCGGCACGGGTGGCATAGCCGAGCTTATTCGGCTCGCCCCAATCCATAGATGGGCTGTTATCCAACAGCAAATGTAGCGTAATCTCTTCTTCTGCGATGTACAGCTTGATAAAAAGGCGCTCCAGGCGGGCGTAGGCATTCCAATCGATCCGGCGGAAGTCATCACCGAGGCTGTATGGGCGAAAATCCGCAAATTCGATCGAATGACCGCGACGTGCGCTGCGCCTTTCACCCTGCATCTGGCTTTTCGCAAGACTGCGGAACTGTAACGCCAGGCTTTCTAATCGCCGCAGGAACAATTCGCTGAAGAAGTGTTCGTCGCTTTTTTCCATATTCGAGCCTGTTAGAAATCAGATCACGGGTGGAATCATTGTGCAGTTGGAATTGCCTCGTTGAGCTGTTGGATGATATCGTCTGCTGAGATTCCTTCGGCCTGGGCTTCAAAATTTAAGATCAAACGGTGGCGCAAAGCGGGCAAGGAAGCCAGACGGATATCATCATAGGCGACGTTGTAGCGCCCATCCAATAAGGCAAAAATCTTCCCAGCCAGGATCATGGCTTGCAGACCACGAGGGCTGGCTCCATAGCGGATAAAAGCCTGTACGATTTTCGGCGCCTGCGGATTTTCCGGATGGGTAGACTTCAGCAAACGCGCAGCGAAGCTAGTGACGTGCGGAGCAATCGGAATCCCGCGGGCAAGCGTATTCATCGCCAGGATGGTTGGCCCATCGGCTACTTTTTCGGCGGAAGTGATCTCAGCGGATGTCGTCCGTTGGGCGATCTCAACCAGTTCCTCAACAGACGGGAAGGGCACGTTGATTTTGAAGAAGAAGCGATCAAGCTGAGCTTCGGGAAGCGGGTAAGTCCCTTCCATTTCAAGCGGGTTCTGGGTCGCCAACACGAAGAAAGGTTCCGGTAGGTGGCGGGTGGTTTTGGCGACTGTGACGGAATGCTCCTGCATCGCTTCCAGCATGGCGGACTGAGTCTTGGGGGTGGCGCGGTTAATCTCGTCGGCGAGCACGAGGTTGGCGAAGATCGGTCCAGATTCAAATTGGAACTGGCGATGACCATTTTCGTCTTCAATAATTAGATTTGTCCCGACGATATCCGATGGCATCAGGTCTGGGGTAAATTGGATTCGAGAAAATGAGCAATCCACTGCCTGAGCGATTGTGCGCACCAGCATAGTTTTTCCCAGTCCAGGTACGCCTTCCAGCAGGGCGTTGCCACCCGCGAGCATGGTCACAAGGGACTGACGAACCAGCTCAGATTGACCAACTATCACCTGGCCAACCTGGTTTTCGATTTGTTTGACAGTTGAGATGAAAGTTTCAGGGGTGATTTCTTGGGAAATGAATGGGTCAATGTTTGCTGAAATGCTCGTCTCGTCGGGTATATGCATTGGATTCATTTCGGCTCCAGGGATGAAAAATATAATCGAACGTATTCTTGAAGATTGGTGGGGATGTAGTTTTGCTGCATGGCTAGGTTTGCGGTATTGAGATACTGAAAAAAAACCTGGGAATAGGGCATCAAGGCTGGATTGGCCAGCCCGGCTTGAGAGGATTGTCCTTCAGTGGTGCTGGTTTGACCTTGATCCGTATCCTGCCCGGGGATGAAGAGTTGCTCGCCGTTTGCTGCAGAGCGTTGCCAGGGAGCAAAGACCTGGTCATCAAAAGCGCCAGTTTGAGCAGCGGAGGCGCTGCCGCGTGGATGAACATTGGTCCGTCCCCCTGTACTGGGCGGAAGCTGGTTGGCTTGTGAGCCACCTCCAGAACCGGATGGCTGTCCAGAGCCTCCTCCCGGACCAGCAGGTTGGTTTGATCCCGGGCGGGTTTGACCCTGAAATTGGGCGGCCTGTCGCCCGACCTGGGCGAGCGCCTGTTGGCTGGATTGCGCCTGGTTAAGCATGCCTTCAATCGTCTGCTGAATACTAAGTTGTTGGTTAATCTGCTGCAAGGCAGCCTGCGATGTCTGAGCAGCAGTTTCTATAGCCTGGGGATTTCCATTCTGGAAAGCCTGTGCCAGCGAAGCGAGCGCCTGGCTCAATGAGATTTCACCAGCTTGTGATGCCTGGGTGGCCATTTGAGCTAATCTTTGAGTAGCTTCCTGGCGCTGTCTGGAGTCCATTTGGTCTAGCTCGGCCAGCAGATCTTGTAAGGCAGCGGAGGCTGGATCCGACAAGTCAGCCACGGTTTTTTTTTCGGAAAGACTGGAGAGCTGAGAAGTCAGCGTTTCGAGATAAGCCTGTTTTATCCCTATGTTTGGGTCGAGATTCTGACGAAGCTGTTCTTCAAAACGGTCGAGATCAGCCAGGGCTTGCTCTAGATCACCGGGATTGGATTTGAGCGCCCGCTCAAGATCGTCCAATTGGCGGAGCAGTTCCTCTCTTTGGGCAGGGGTGAGATGTTCAGAAGAATCGCCTGATTCTAATTGTTGACGAATGGTCGCCATTTTCTCGGCTTCTGCCAGAATGGCTTGTTTGAAAGCGGCTTGCTCTTGCAGGCGAGAATCCATTGGATTCGGCAGCCAGATCGAGAGGATGGAAAGGCTGAAGATCACTCCGGCAATTGCAATCGGCCGGCGAAGCCAGATAAAAGGAAAAGCCTGGGGAGGGCGCAAACCGGAGACATGATAAAGCGCATCCGCACGTAAGCGCAGACGGAATATTTGGGGTACGCCGGCGATATCCTTAAGAGCAATCGCGCTCGATAGACGTTCTTTCAATCCGAGAGAGGCATCCAATCGCAAGGCGGTTTGCATGAGCGAGGTGGGTTTGAAGACGGTGTAGATTATGACTGCAGCAAACCATACCAGGATTGGAAGTCCGGACCAGATCGAGATGCCAGGGATTGGAATAAGACGCCCGACGATTTGAATGAGGAGCATCGCTGTAGTTGGAATCCAAAGCCCGCGTTGGGCGGTGAGCCAGCTGTCCAGGATGCGCAATCTATAGCGATATGCGCCTAGAATTTGATCCAGATCGTTCATTCGGAGACCGGCCGTTCAACAGCAGGATCAAGTGTTGGTGTGTTGGTTTCGACGATTTGGATGTTTTCATATCGATTGGTGGTCAGCAGATATCCTAATGAGATCGCGCCCATCAAGCCCAGGATCAATACAAGAGCTAGCAGGGCCTCTGACCACTGGATATGCCAACGACGAACAGGTTTTACCAGCCTGGAAGCCAGAAAATACAATAGAATGATGATCAGCAGGTAGAGGGGCAACATGTAATGGTAAATTGGACGCGGGATGCTGTCCTGGCTGATGGGAGGCGTACCCATAATCCAATAAATTGGGCTACCCAACATCCAGAAAGCACTCGAAATGCTTTGCGGGTTGACCGATGAGGCAAACGTGGAAGAGACCACCACCAGCGGACTGAGCGAGAGAACCCAGCACGGCGGATCTCCCTGGACTATCATTCCAGATAGTATGCCAGCAAATAGAGGTCCGAAGAGGAGCAAGGCAATCACAAGATAAGAGACCACGGTTGCTTGGCTGGAGTGATTTAGCAAGGCAGAAAAGAACATGCCAATGACGCCAAATAAGACCGCAATTACGAGCAGAGCCAGCAGGGTTTTAATCATATCCCGAATGGAGACGCCGCCGTAAATAAAAACCAGGCTGGCTAAAGGGATTGCGACGAATAAGATCAAGAAAATATAACTCAAAGAGGAAATCAATTTTCCCCATAAAATGCTGGCAGGCGAAAGCGGGGTGACCAGAATCATTTCATAGGTTTGTTTCTCCCGCTCCGAACTGATCTCTCCGGCAGTGACTGAAGGCGTGATCGCAGCTAATATCAGGAGTAGCAGAAAAGCAAGCCCGGCAAAGAGTACCTGGCCGATCAATGGGCTGACAGGAGCGGATGAATATAATGATGAAGCCAGTGTCATCCGATAGAGCGCATAGCCAACAAGAGTTAACAGGGTCAAAGTAACGGTCAAGGTGATGAAGGCGCGCCCGCCGCGCATACGCGAGCGCAGCTCCTTGACGATAATCGGGTTGATTGTCCAATATTTGTCCGAAACCACCTTACGCATCAATTTCATCAGCCCACCTCTCCCTGAGTCAGTCGCAGGAATGCTTCTTCCAGGTTGGTGATGGTTTCGTTAAAGGTAACAACACGGATTTTCTCGAAGATCAGGTTTTCCAACAGGTCTGCCCTGGCGTTTTCGTCGCCACAGAATTCTATTTCAATGTAGTGGTTCCCATGATTTGGATCTTGTTGGAAAATATTTTGGACGGACGGGATTTGCTGGAGGATGGCGACTCCGCGGTTTGGGTCATTCAGCACCTGGATGGAGAGCGTGCGGTGGCCGGCTGCTTTCAGCAGCAATTCGTCTATCGAGCCGCTGACCACAAGTTGGCCGTGTTCCATGATTCGCGACCTGGTCGCATAACTCTGCCAGTTCTGAAAGGATGTGCGAACTGAGCAAAATAGTTTTACCCATTGACTGCAATTCACGCAGCAGCTCGCGTATCTCGACCCTGGCGCGTGGGTCGAGAACCGGAGGCAGGCTCGTCCAACAGAGAATCTGAGGATCGTGAACCAGGGCATGCGCCAGGCAAAGACGCTGGCGCATACCACGCGAGAGAGTGTGAACATAAACGTCCCGTTTCTCACTTAGATCGACCAAGTCTAAAAGTTCGGAAATTGTGCGAGCTCGCCGCTCGGGGGACAGACGATAGCAGCGAGCATAGAAATCTAGGTATTCCCATACCAATAAATTGTCGTAAACACCAAAGAAGTCCGGCATATATCCGATCAGCCATTGAATCTCACGCCAGTATTGTTTCTGAGATAGTTCATTCAAGCGGATATCCCCGCTGCTTGGCTCGAGCAGTCCCGCTAACATGCGCAAGGTGGTTGTTTTACCGGCGCCATTCGGTCCGATAAGCCCGAACAGAGAGCCGGTTGGGATTTTTAAATTCAACTTTTTAACAGCCTGAATCTTGCCATAATGGCGAGACAAATCTCTTGTGGATACTGCGTACATTATGGTTTCTCGCCTTCTAGTCCCAACGCCAGGAAGTAGCAGTTTTGGCCATTCTCGATGGTCAAACAAATCTGGATCAGCCCATCATGGCGGACGAATGGGGGGCTGATTGATTGTGAGGGCTTGGGCAGGGGGATCAGGTTGACTCCCTGATTTAGCCCATTCAAGGGAGTCCATTTATCGGATTGCCAGTTATATAGATCTACCTGGGGTAGTGAGAAAATGGCACTGTCTGAAAAAATGGCTAACTGCAGATTGCTCAAGATTACACCTGCAGTCTGTGCAGGAAGACGAAACTCGAATATCGCTTCACCACGATTTACGTAGACGCCTGTTGAGCCGGGCATACCGCAGCTTCCGCCATCACGCGGATAGGAAACCAATGCGCCTGGGATGAGACCAACAGGAAAGGCGATCGGACCGCTCTCTGGCAACTGATAGTTGAGAGGCATCAGCGTGACGGATGTAGTTTGCTGACCCGGCTCAACACCTTGGATGCGAATTTCTGGGGGCGAATCTTCCATCCAGCCAATGAAGATCGGCGTTTGAATGGATAGCGGTGCGGATGGTCCGTTATTGGCGGAAATATAAGGAGGAGTGCGCTCGAGGATATTTTCGATAAGAGAGCGGCGCGCTTCGAGCTTGCGCTGTTCAACTGTTGAAACGGCGCCGGTGATCTCTGGTTCGAACATGGCATAGCTGAGAGAAGCACCCAAGTTTGGTGAGGCCAAATCTGTCAGATCTAGGCTAAACTTGGTTTTCGATCCTGGCTCGATTTTTCCAAGACTACTGAATTTCGTTCCTAACACAATATAAGCATCGTCGAAGGTACGGGTAGTCTGATTGGTCAGCTCGCCACTGATTTGATCTGGCGAGAGGCGGAGTTGTCCCTGCAATGATCCAAAATCAGCTATAGAGCCTTCGATCATAAAACTCTGCATCGACCATTGATCGATGCCTAGTCCCTGTACGAGGGCTGGATCTCCCTGGACCAGCGTCATCACCCTCCCGCTGGCTGAATTAGTTGGGGGGCTAATTGACCCCCAAGGTTGGTCGTAGGGCGTGAGCGGACTGAGCAACCCGCCGCCTTTCACTTCGATCTGATAAGCAGTTTTGGCAGGGGAATACACTCCGACAAAACTATCAAAGTGGGCATTACCGCTCGGTTCAAGCTGGATCACAGAAATCTTGTTGACGAAAATATCCGTCCCATGCAAGGCGTACCCCAGGGCAAAGGAAGCCGCAGAGAAGAACAGCGTGATCAGCGGGATGGTGATCCAGGCCAGATGCAGTTTTCTTGATCGTTGCAGGATGAAATAGTTCGCTGGACCCACCATAATAATATAAACTACTAGCATTAATGCCAGGCTGCGCGCCGAGGGTAGATCCAAGACAGGAAGGTTGGAAAGCACGTATGGCATGTTGTTGGCAAACTGTTGGCGGGCGGAGCTATCTGTGGGTAGAGTATCAGGATAAGCAAATCCGGGGGAAAGAAGCTTATTCCAGAAGATGACCGCGCCATTCCATGCATCGAAAGGTGATACAGCTGGATCCAAGGCGATGAAGTTCACTACGCCGCTGTCAACTGTCCATTCGGTTACCAGAGGGTAATTACCTTCTCCGGCAAGCACCTGACCAGAATCGGTTTGGATTTGGGCGATGACAAAGGGTCCTAGAACCAAGATGGGATGGTCCTGACCGACGAATTTCTCAAGCCCAATCAGCGATTCTCTTGTTGTTGTGGAGATAAGATCGGCTGGATGAAGTGATGTTGGCAGCCCGGCGAGATTCAATTGGGCGCCAGACCCACCACCAATTACAAGCCGTCCACCTTGCCGAACCCAGGTTTCAATCGCCCGGCTTTGCTCGAGGGTGAGGCTGGAAGTATCCACTTGATTGATCACCAGCAGGTCAAAAGAGCGCAAGCCTTCGAATTTCTCCGGAATCTGCGCCAAGGGGATATCCAACATGACCTTGGTACGTTTCATACCCGGCAACTCCGTCGTAGAGATTAAGGAGAGAGCGCCGCGTTCAGGCGAGATCAACCCGATCATATAATTGACATTTGGATTGGGATGTATATTGACGCTTTGGGAAGCCAGTAAAGTATCCCCTGAGGTTAGATCCACGCCGAGCTGGCGGGTAAAGTTATTTGGCAACACATAGACGGTCACGCGCTTGCGCGCGCCAGCTGGTAACTCCACCGGGGAGGAATAAACGATTGTTCCGCCGGATCCCAGGATGGGGATTTGAATTACAGCGTGAGTATCTGGGCCGCTGTTCTCCAGTTGGATGAGTACCGGCAGCCACTCACCATATTTGAAATGACCTTCGAAGGCAGGCGTAGCGTCCATCGAAATCCATTCTTGGAATTCTGGATCAGGGGTTTGCGCCAAAGCTGCAGAGGTCAAGGCGGAAATAAAACTAATGACCAGCAGTGCAAGGCAAAAATTTGTTAGCCTGAAGGCTGGTTTTACATTAGAGATTTGCAGATGATAAGGACGAAGTTTCACGATGCATCCATTCTTATTCAGATAACGTGTACAAGACGAACGACATCCACAGGTTGTTCCCGACTAACGAATGCGTTATTATACTCCTGCATTTTAAGCGAAAAAATGCGGTAAATGTCTCTTTTTACCGCATTTTTTAGTTATGGTTGGATTAAGATCAGACGCAGGAAATCAGCGTTTCGATCTCTGATTTTGAATTCAGGACTGAGATGATCTTACCGTCTTCGATCTGGATGATTTTGTCCACATATTTGCACATGCGTAAGTCGTGGGTGACCATAACGCCGGCTTTCCCGTTCTCGTGGATCAACTCAGCATAATCTTGGGTAACTTGGTAAGCTCGTTGAGTATCCAGACTGGCGGTAGGCTCGTCGGCCAGGATGACGCTCGGGTTGTGGATCATTGAGCGGGCAATCGCGACCCGCTGACGCTCTCCTCCAGAAAGCTGATTCGGCAAGTTATTGATGCGATTTTTTAGGCCAAGACGCTTGAGCAGTTCGCGGGCTCTATCCCGACTTTGGCGCGTATAGATATTGTTCAGCCGCAGCATCAATTCAACGTTTTCCAGCACGGTAAGATATGGGACGAGGTTGTTGGCCTGGAAAGTAAACCCAATCCGAGCACGGCGAAAATCGACCCGTTTCGAGTCGTTCATTGCGCTAAGGTCTTGCCCATCGATGATCACTTTGCCTTCTGTAGGGGTGAGTAAAGCAGCCAGCATGGCTAGCATGGTGGTTTTCCCCGACCCGCTGGGGCCAACCAGACCGACGAACTCTCCTGCATTAATCGTGATGTCAGCCTGGTCAACCGCAGTCACGGACATATTGTTGCTTTGATAAATCTTACTGACAGCATGTGTTTCGATAATTGCAGTCATTTTTCCTCCTCAGGATGAAAGCCCGAGCGCGATCAGCGGCTCGACAGAAATCGCCAGGCGCACCGAGACCAGTCCACCGATCGGTCCAATTGCCAATAGGGTCAATATTGCTACCAGCACATTGGTGCCATTGAAGATAATTGGGACAGAATCAGGGATACCCATACCCAGCCCAATTGAAACCAGGCCGCCTAAAAGAACTCCGAATGTGGTTACCAGGATAATCTGAAAGACAACGGATGCGGCAACTGTAATATTCGAAGTTCCAATAGCTTTCATCACGCCGATCAGAGGGATTTTCTGCAGCATCTGAATCTGGAAAAAACCGCCAATCACTAATACACCGATAAGCAGCGTGAAAGCTTGCTGAGTATCGAGGGTGCTTTGCTGTACACTGTAACCTGGGAGAGATTCGATGGCAGTTTGTGGGTCGGTGATATCAATATCCTTTACCTGGGAAAGGATATTGTTGCGGACGACGCCAGGATCATAACCCGATTTGACCTTGACCGCCACAATATTAGAAGTTGTCTCAACCAGGGATGAACTGGCAGATGCCTGCGGCTTGATATCGTCCCAAGTGCGGTAGGGAAGAAAAATGGAAGGTTGGAAGAGATATTGGCGACTATCCGTGATCCCGATCACCTTCAAGGTAAATAATTGTTCTTTAGTCCCCTGAACGGTTTTGACTACAATTGAGTCTCCAACTCCGACGTTGCCCCGGTTTGCCACACTTTGATCGATGACTACATCAGAGCCGCGGTTTAGCACCAGGTTGGACCCCGCGAATACTGGAGGATCTCCAGGTTTGCCCGCTTCTACCCCAATTAAGGATACATTCAGATTTTCGCTCCCGTTATTAGATACGATTGCTCCATTACTCAATCCGATTGGGCCAACACTTCCCACGCCCTCTACGCGGGAAAGATCGTTTAACAATGAAAATCCGATCCGACTGGTGCTTGTGGATAATTCGACATCTTTCTGAAACACCAACCACTCCACATCCAGCTTATCCAGATATTGTTTGTTCGCCACCGCCAAACCTTCTGCCAGTGCGGCGATAAAAAGTACGAGTGTTGTGATCAGAGTGATCACAAGTGAAAACAAGAGAAAGCGCCCCTTGTTTCGCCAGATTTCTTTAAATGCCAGATAGAATGCCATAATATTTTGCCTCCGATAGTCTCTCTTTCGCTTTATGGTATCACAATGTCTAAATATTATCAAGGTATTGTATAGTTATCTCTGGGTAATTAAAGGAAAAATGGATTAAATAATGCTCATCTTTTAATAGCCTTGCTTGCATGAAGATCGAAAATGAGATATGATCTTTGATCGATCTAGTTGAACAAGGTCCCGATTGAAGCAGGGATAATAAAAAGAGGTTGTGATTTGATCTTTCGAAATCGATGGGTTAGTTTCACCAGGTTTGGCGTGTTATGGATGCTGGCAGTTTTATTAATTACTGGTTGCAAATCAGGAGATGTGAACTCCCGCGCCAACTGTCACGTTAACTTTAAGGCCGCCGGATGTGCGAGTGACGCAAATCCCGGATGCAAGAGTCGCAGTGAAATCGTATCTGGAAGGATGGAAGACTAGTAATTACGAGGCCATGTATGGCATGCTGGCGGAATCGTCTCGAGCCAACCTGAGCCAGGAGAAATTTAATGAAATCTATGAGAATCTAGCGAACGAAGCCACTCTGATTGGCTTGAATTATGAGATACTCTTCGATCAGACGGCTCCAACCAATGCTGAAATTGGAGTTCGAACAAGTTATGAGACCGCAATCTTAGGTGCTTTCCAGCGCGAAATGATTTTTCGCCTGAATATGGAACAAGGTCAATGGCGCATTCAATGGGATCCAGCGATTGTGTTACCTGAGTTGGCTGGCGGTAATTATCTTGCGATGGATCGGCAATGGGCAGGCAGGTCAAGCGTCTTTGACCGGAATGGGAATCCACTCGCAGCCCAAACCGAAGCAGCTGCAATCGGCGTCTGGCCGGATTATGTCGATCTGACAGAATCGCGTGGGCTGCTGTCTCTTTTGGCAGCTTTTTCAAATTATCGTGCGGATACTATTTTGAACCTAATATTGGACGCGATACCGGGCCAATACATTCCAATTGGAGAGGTTCCAGTGGATCAGGACGAGCGCCGGTTGAGGCAGCTTAAATCCTGGAGCTCGGTGGTGGTTTCGAGGTACAGTCGCAGACTTTATTACGGAGCTGGCGTTGCTCCGCACGTGGTGGGGTATGTCAGTGCAATACAGGCCGAAGAGTTGAGTGAATACCGTCGGAAGGGTTATTTGGGGGACGATAGGGTGGGTAGAAAAGGAGTTGAACAATGGGGGGAAGACATCTTAATGGGAAAACCTGGTGGGACATTATATGTGTTAAACCCGGAGGGGAAACCGGTGGCAGAGCTTGGTACGACTGTGAGTGTGCCTGGAGAAGATATCTACATCACTATCGACCGAGATTTCCAGCGCGAGGTGCAGAAGGCTTTATCAATCTATAATGGAGCAATCGTTGTCCTGGAACGAAACAGCGGCCGGGTGCTGGCGATGGCTTCGACGCCAGGGTTTGATCCGAATGCATTCGAAACCGATAATTACAACTGGAACACCTTGCTGGATAAGGTGGCGAATGATCAGCGTCTGCCTCAATTTAACCGGGCCAGTCAGGGCCAATATCCATTAGGCTCGGTTTTTAAGATTATCACTATGGCAGCTGGCTTGGAAAGTGGACGCTACACAGCTGAATCGACCTATGATTGTGGGTATACTTTCGATGAACTGGGTGGAGTGACCCTCTATGACTGGACATGGGATCATTATCAGCAGGATGGCGAAACC
This sequence comes from uncultured Chloroflexia bacterium, assembly GCA_963788145.1. GTDB lineage: Bacteria > Chloroflexota > Anaerolineae > Anaerolineales > UBA4823 > UTCFX2. The sequence continues at coordinate 668,817 of CAWBFQ010000003.1, forward strand.
CAACCATCGGGTTTACTCACGCTGCCGCAAGGTTTAATCAAGTCATGTAATCCCTGGTTTTATCATATTGGAAACGATCTTTATACGGCTGGACTGACCACTGCTGTTGCAGATATGGCGCGCGGATTTGGTCTGGGGAGTAAGACCGGGATTGAGGGGATTCAGGAAGAAGCCGGGAATGTTCCAGATCCGGCTAGCCCGCTGGACGCGACTAACCTGGCAATCGGCCAGGGCGATTTGCAGGTGACACCGTTGCAGGTGGCCCGTTTTATCGCCGCAGTTGGTAATGGGGGCACTCTGTACCGTCCCCAGGTGATTGAGAAAATTGTTGGTAAAGGCGGCGTGGAGAGCTTCAGATTTAAACCGGAGACTCAGGGAATTTTACCTGTCAGGCCGGAGACGCTATCTCTTATCCGAGAGGCGATGGAGGGCGTGCCTTTCAGCAGAAAGCCGATGGGTACGGCGTTCAGGGAATTGAACGATTTGGATATCGCCATTGCCGGAAAGACGGGAACAGCTACTTCCCAGTCAGCCACACCGCACGCCTGGTTTGGAGGTTTCAGTACGGAAAACCGGGAGGATAAGCCGGATATTGCGGTAGTGGTTATTGCCGAGAATGCTGGAGAGGGATCGGAAATTGCGGCGCCGATCTTTCGGCGGGTGATGGAATTATATTTTTATGGAAGACCGATGAAACCATATAAATGGGAGGCGACGTTTGATGTGACCCGCTCCCCGACACCAATTGTCACCCCGACAACCACCAACCAGCCATTTGTCAACCCGTAGTCTTGGGATAGATTCAGAGAATCTAGAACGAACCGGGGACCGTCCTATTGCGGACGGTCCCCGGTTTTTTCTTAGGATACTGTTCTTAACTCAGTAGGTTGAATTGTTATAGAACCAATTGTAAGCATAGTATCTTGATCCAGTGATGCTCTGGATACGGATGGATATCTGATGCGATCCATACAGTGCAATGGGAATAGCAAATGTCAGAGTTTGAGTTCCGCCAGCGCCGGTATTGATAGTGGTTACATAATAACCGTTGATGCCGCGTGTACCGATTGGACCCATCAGTACTTCGAAGGTGTCGCTGGCTGGTAGGTTATGGGTCAGGATTGTGACAGAATTATCCCGTGAGACTGCAGAGATCATGAAGGAAGGGTAAAGATGGATGGGTGGGAAATATCCAATTCCACCAGTGCCGCCGCTTGAAGTATTGTTATAGAACCAGTTGTAGGCATAATAGCCTGATCCGGTGTTGCTTTGCAGGCGGATGGCGATCTGGCGAAGCCCATACAGTGCTGCCGGGATGTTGAATGTGTATGTTTTTACGCCTCCTGTACCTGAAGAGATTGAGGTGACCAGGATTCCATTCAAGCCTTTTGTCCCGATAGTATTCATCAGCACGTTGAAGCCGTCATAGGCGGGTAGGTTGTAGGTGGTAATGGTAACGGAAATGTCCTGCACCGCGCCAGTAATCGAAAAGGTGGGATAGTAGAGTTTTACAGCCGTAGATGCAGATGTAGGAACGGGAAAAGCGACCATCAGGGCCACAATCCCAATCAGAATTAGATTTCGAATATTGACAGACATAAGTTCCTCCATGTCCAACAAGGTCGGGTGGTTAGTCAGTAATTGTGTAATCCTGAACCATACTGTAAACCTGTTAACGGATAATGACAATGAATTTGTGTCTGAGAGGTCAGTAATTTCAGTAAAATTTTACTTAATCTGAGCAAAAAAGAAACCTTTGATGGATGACGGGCGGATGTTATACTACGAAGCACCAGAGTGAATGGCATGCATATCGATGAATTGATCCAATACCTGCCCGAAAACTATTCCCCGGCTGATCGGGAATTGGTAATGCGCGCCTATCGCGTGGCTGAGAAAGCACACGAGGGCCAGAAAAGGGCTTCTGGCGAACCATATATTTATCATTGCATGGCTGTCGCCTCCATTTTGTCCGAAATGCGTGTACCGCCAGCGGTGGTTGCGGCTGGATTGTTACATGATACTGTGGAAGACACTGATATCACTCTTGGTGACTTAGAGGTGGATTTTGGAACGGAGATCGCGCGCCTGGTGGATGGGGTGACGAAACTCACTCAGCTACCACGGGTCTCGCGCGGCGACCAACATGAGAAAGAAGCTATCGAAGAACAGGAAAAGAAAGAGATCGCTGAAAGGCGAGGCGAAGAGGGCGAAGAAGAAACTGTTGAGAAATTAATGCGGAGCCGGAAGCATGACCTGGTTTCGGAAACCTTACGGAAGACTTTTCTGGCGATGGGTGAAGATGTACGAGTAGTGCTGATCAAACTGGCTGACCGTCTACATAACATGCGTACATTGGGTCACATGCCAGAGCAAAAGCGGCACAGGATTGCTCAGGAGACTCTGGATATTTTTGCCCCATTGGCAAATAGACTAGGCATCTGGCAGATCAAATGGGAATTGGAGGATCTGGGTTTTCGTTATGTAAATCCAGAAAAATACCGGGAGATCGAGGATCACCTAGATAGTCGCCGGTCTGAGCGCGAACAAGAAATGCAAGCTATTCGGGAAAAACTGTCCACAGTCCTAAGCGCGGCGGGTATTCAGGCAGATATTTCTGCAAGACCGAAACACAGTTACTCGATTTATCGCAAGATGGTGCGAAAGGGTATCCCGTTTGATCTGGTATATGATGTACGCGGTGTGCGGGTGATTGTCCCGGATACTACTCATTGTTACACCGCTTTAGGTTTAATTCATGCTCGCTGGCGCCCCATCCCTGGGGAATTTGATGATTATATTGCGGCCCCAAAAGACAATTTCTACCGTTCGTTACATACCGCAGTGAACTATGATGATGGAAAGACGCTTGAGATTCAAATCCGGACGCCGGAAATGGATCAAAATGCAGAATATGGTATAGCGGCGCATTGGCGATACAAAGAAGGGATGGAGCGAGACGACGATTACGAGCGAAGGATTTTGTGGCTGCGGTCATTGATGGAGTGGCGGCAAGATGTAGAGGATGCCGGCGAATTCGTCGACAACATGAAAAGTGAGGTTTTTGAAGATCGGGTTTATTTGTTCACACCAAAAGGGGACATCATCGATTTGCCATCTGGATCAACGCCGATTGACTTTGCCTACCAGGTTCATACGGATGTTGGGCATCGCTGTCGGGGCGCAAAACTGAACGGTAAACTAGTGTCTTTGGATTGTCCTCTGCGGACTGGCGATAAGATTGAGATTCTGACCGCTAAAAGGGGAGGGCCTAGTTTAGACTGGTTGAACCCCAACCTCGGGCTGGTGAAGACTCAGCGAGCCCGAGCGAAGATACGAACCTGGTTTAAGCGGCAAGCGCGCGAGAAAAACGCCGGAACCGGAAAAACCTTGCTTGAGAAGGAGCTTAGGCGGCTGGGTTTGAGCGACACTAATCTAGAACGGTTAGCGCGCGAATTTGAGTTGCGCACGGTCGAAGATTTACATGTTGCAATTGGTACGGGCGATTTGCCGACCCAGAGGATTGTTAAACACCTGACGATTGGTGATAAAGAAGAGAGCATCCTGGATTTGCTGCCAGTATCCAAGCCCTCCAGCGGGCAGGAGGAAGATGCGGTCACCGTGCTGGGATTAAAGGGGTTGTTGACTAACTTCGCCCGCTGCTGTAATCCAGCCCCGGGAGATGAAATCGTTGGTTATATCACTCGAGGACGAGGCGCGACGATCCATCGCAAAGATTGTCCAAACGTGTTACGAATTGGGGATAGAGAGCGATTGGTGCGTGTGAGTTGGGGGGAGCCAAAAGCCACATATCCAGTTCCAATTCGCATTAAGGCGTTTGATCGAGATGGATTAATGAAAGATGTTTCAACATTGATATCTGATGAAGGGGTAAATATGCCGCGTGTAAAAGTTGAAACAAATCGAAATGTGGCTGTTTTTGACTTGGTGATAGAAGTGCGCGATATTATCCAGCTTAGCCGTGTTCTGGATCGATTGGAAAATTTGCCCAACGTGATGGAAGCCAGGCGAGTCCGTCCTGGCTGATTGCTTGGGTTGGATAGATATTCATTCTACCAGACCAGGCGAGATGGTATAATTCCGCCCCGTATGGCTGAAGTAAATTCCTCAAACAACCCGAAAAGTAACTGGTGTGCCGACCCTGGAAAATTCGGACGTAATTGCCCTCATGGAGGTAACAGATTTTCGATGTTCAGGCAAATGCTTTGCTTTTAATCCCATCTGGGGTAAAATCATTGCCGTCTGGCGCTCAGGCAGATGCCTGGCTGCTGGATGAAATGGTGTGAAGATAAACCATCATGATTTCAGGAGGAATAAATGCCGCGTATTCGATGTCATTATGTTGATTGTGTATTCCTGGACGACGGTTATTGTGGGGCAGCTGCGGTCGAGATTGATCCGGATGCTGGTTGTATGACTTTCTCCAGAGCCAATGATCTGGATGGTGAGAACGAATGGGAGACCGAAGAGGAAGAACTGGAAGAATGGGAAGATCTTGAGTTGGATGAAGAGGATGATGAGTTGTGGTTGGATGATGACGAAGAATACTGATCATGATTAAGGTTGAACTCAATTTCAGATGGGATGCTTATTTCCTTTTTATTTTTTTGACCGCGAGTGGATTATTGGTGCAACCCGTTTATGCTCAAACTGGCGAACTGATCTTTGCCCAACAAGGGGGTACACCGATAGGGATTAAGAATTTCATTCTTCCGGAAAATGGATGTGATTGGTTGGGGATTGGGGGACAGGTCTTTGATCAGCTTGGAAATCCTCTGACTGGACTGGTTATTAAATTGGAGGGTTCTTTGGAAGGTCAACCGATTTTGCAATATGCAGTAACTGGTGGTTATCAGCAGTTTGGACCGGGGGGGTTTTTAGTCACGCTGGCAGATCACCCGGTATCGTCCGATGGCGGATTATTTTTACAGGTGCTGGATGTCGGAGGAGGTGAAATCTCGCCACGACTGGGATTCTTAACGTATGATGAATGTGACAAGAACTTGATTCTGCTGAATGTGAGCGAATCTCTCGTCCAGAATACCGAATACTTACCACTGATCCAGCGTTAGTCATGTTTCATTTACAATTATAAGTATAAAATATGCCCATTTTTGATCATTTTGATTTGCTCGCGCCAATTTATGACCGCGTAATCAGACCTATTCAACCCGAAAAACTGCTCTCATTAATCGGTCCACTTGAAAATGAGCGCTTGCTAGATGCAGGAGGTGGAACGGGGAGGATATCACAATACCTGGCATCCTATGCAACGTCTGTTGTTATTGCTGACGTTTCTCTGGGAATGTTGAGCCAGGCGATCGAGAAAAACGGATTGGAAGTTGTTTGCTCGCAGACGGAAATGCTCCCTTTTGAGGATGAATCGTTTGGGCGAATTACGATGGTGGATGCCTTCCATCATGTGGATGATCAATCTAGAACGTCGGGAGAATTGTGGAGGGTTCTAAAGAAGGGCGGCAAGTTAGTGATTGAAGAACCCGATATCGATCATTTTGCAGTGAAAATGGTGGCATTGGCTGAAAAAATCGCGCTGATGCGGAGTCATTTCCTTTCTCCCCAAAAAATCTGCGCATGTTTTGCTTACCCAAATGCTAAAACCTGGATCGAACGCGAAGCGCACAATGCCTGGATCATCGTAGAGAAGGTTAAATAGGCGCGAATTGTTCTTCTTCATCTTCTTCCAAATCAGGCATGTCAACCTGGATGCGGAGGGCGTTTTTGGCAGGGGCGGTTGAGATCAACAAGATCAGGGTCATGATTATGGCGCTGCTAATACACCAGGCGCAGGTGGCTCCGATGACAAATGGCTCCAGAAAGGTCAGGTAAATAGAGAATAATACGCCGAACCATGCCATACCCCAAATAGAGATGGACAATATGTTGTGATATTTTTCTGGGGTATATATTCTGAGCAGCCAAGCCGCCAGGATGGCAAGATAACCGATTATTCCCATCAGCCCAATTGGAATTACACCGAACAGGCGCGCGTAGACGCTTTCCTGGACAGAATTACAATTTCCGACCGGTCCGCACACAGCAGTTGCTCGGGTGACTTCCACGTATGAGAGGTATAATGCAACACCAAAACCAATGATGGCCAAGACCGGCAAAATCCAATCTGGGAAACGGATGAATGGATGATCAGGCCCCAATAAGTAGCTTCTCAAGATAATGGTACTGGTGATCAGCATGGCGATCAGGACGATGACCGCGATCGAATTGGCCAGCGGGTCCTGATTGAATTTTTGAATAAAACCAAATGTTCTCTGTTCTGCAGCGACTTGCTGACCGCTCGCTACCTGAGAAACTAGGCCTGACGGATCGCCTTGAGCGGCCAGAACCTGTTCTAACCCGGGAATTTGCGGCCAATTCAATCCTCCTGTGGATAGGTTGGCTTCGATTACCTGGGGGAGAAGTATCTCGATCTCATCGGGTCCTACCAGGATCTCTGATCCAACAATCAGTGTTGGGACGCCAAGGCGATCATCAGGAATATTGAAGGTTGCGATGGCAGCCCGATACAGGCTTTCGCCAACCGGCTGAGATATATCCACGCCCACAATATCCAACTTACCCGTATACCGGGCAACGATGGGTGGCAACACTTTCTCCATCGCCACATGGCAACTCGGGCATGTCGGGGAATAAAACAGGACTGCTCGAATGATGTTTGTATTCGCGGCAGCTAAAACATTTGCGGCCGGCAAGACCAGCAAGAGCATGAAAAAAATCAACTTATGTAAAGATAACTTCATCTTCTTCTCCAAAAGAATCTCATTCCACCAAAAAATCTAAGAGAGCAGCATTAAATAATTCCGGATTTTCGACCGAAGCAGCATGACCAGTATTAGCGAGCACGACTTTATTGGCAAAAGGGATGCGCTGGGCCATTGCGGCTTGTTGATCTGGATGCACTGTAGTATCTTGTTCGCCAGTAATCACAAGAGTGGGTTGGCGAATTTCCGAAAGGCGGTTCAGAAGGTTAATCCGGGCGAGAGTCAGCATCGCAGATCGGTAGGCGGATGGATTCGATGCCATCACCTGTTTGATCAATTCTGCTCGCAGAAATGATTGATCCGGATGGGGAAAAACTCGTTTTGCGACAGCTTCCGCCTGCGCCTCCATACCGCGTGTGGACATCAAGATCACACGTGTTAGAAAATATAGAAAATTCCGAGGCGTAGCAATGTCAAGATGGGCAAAGGTATTTACTAATACTAACCGACTTACCCTATTGGGAGCATCCAGCGCAAATTGTAGACAAACTGGGCCGCCCATCGATAATCCGATTGCAATAACAGAGTTGATTTCTAGTAAGGTTATTGTGTCTGAAATTACTTTCGAGATTGTCTCGATTGATTTCCATTCACCGGAGTAACTTGATTTCCCAAAACCGGGGAGATCGATTGCCAAAACCCGAAAACCTTTTTCCACTAAAGAGGGGAATTGTAACTGCCACAATTCGCTATTCGCGCCAAGACCATGGATGAGCAGTATGATTGGCTGCGCAACGGGGTTCAAGTCGATGTAATGCAATCGCGTGTGAGATGGTAGTACAAGATCAGGCATGGATGGGATGTGAGATGACCGGTAAAGACAATAAACAAAGCTAGAACCACCTCTTTGATGAGGTGGTTCTAAAATCAATATTGAAAGATTATCTTAAGATTTGTCCGTCTGATCCGCTTCTTTTTCTTCAGTTTTTTCTTTTTTGTCTTCTGGGTCCTGAAGACCAGACTTAAAGGCGCGGATTCCACTGCCCATTTCCCCGGCTATCTTTGAGATACGACCGACACCGAATAATACAATTACAATCACCAGGATGATGATTAGTTCAGTTGGACCGAAGTTCATTTCAGATCTCCACTTTTCTTCTTTTCGATAGAATAGACCCGAACAAGCGCCGGGTGGTGATTTCAAGTATCTAACCAGGGATACCTGAACTCTAACAGAATTATACTACTGTTTCTTGGTACAATTGAAAAAGTGATGTCTCAATTATTTGTCGTTGGTGGTGGTTTGGCGGGATGTGAAGCTGCCTGGCAGGCAGCGGAAAACGGGATTGATGTTACGTTATTTGAAATGCGTCCAGGTGTTCGGACTGGGGCGCATCGGGGGGATATGTTAGCCGAGTTGGTTTGCTCAAACTCGTTAGGTTCAAAACTAAGCGACCGAGGAGCAGGGTTATTGAGGGAGGAAATGAGTCGGATGGGGTCATTACTGGTGCGCTGCGCAGAGGAGACCGCTTTGCCAGCTGGATCGGCTCTTGCTGTAGACCGGGATAATTTTTCCAGGCGTGTAACGGAGGAAATCAGCCAACATCGACGAATACGGTTGGTACGTGAAGAAGCGACAGAAATACCCAATTTGACCACTATTATCGCTTCTGGTCCGCTCACATCGATTAAGTTGTCAGAGGCTATAGGGCGGTTGACCGGGCAGAACCATCTGTATTTTTATGATGCCATAGCACCGGTAGTGACTAGCGAGTTGATCGATATGCGCTTCGCTTTCAGAGCTTCAAGGTATGGTCGTGGAGAGTATGAAAATGGAGACTATATCAACTGTCCACTATCACGTCAGCAGTATGAAGTGTTTGTGGACGAACTGTTACAGGCCGATAGATTCGAGTTGCGGGAATTCGAAAAGGAAATTAAACACGGGGTGCGAGCAGGGGCGGAGCGTTTTTTTGAAGGCTGTTTACCGATTGAAATTCAGGTGCAACGCGGGCGAGACGCGCTTTCGTACGGTCCGATGAGGCCGATTGGATTGATGAACCCTAGCACCGGACATAGACCGTATGCTGTATTGCAGCTGCGCCAGGATAACCAGGCTGGCACACTTTATAACCTTGTCGGTTTTCAGACCAATCTGAAGATTACTGAACAGCGACGGATTTTTCGGATGATCCCTGGGCTTGAAAATGCGAATTTTGCTCGTTATGGCCAAATGCACAGAAATACATTTATTTTTTCACCTGCACTCCTATACCCGACTCTGCAGTATCGTAACAGGGAAACCCTGTTTTTTGCGGGACAAATTATTGGCGTGGAAGGTTATTTGGGGAATATAGCGACCGGTTATCTAGCAGGGTTGAATGCAAGTCGGTTTCTGCAAAGAGAAGAATTGATTGAACTACCAGCGACAACGATGTTAGGGGCGTTATGCCGCTATATCACAAGCGCCAGCGAACAAGATTTCCAACCGATGAAAGCAAATTTCGGGATAATGCCTGCGTTAGAGAATAGCAGCTTGAAAGGCAGAAGAGAACGGGCGCGGGCGCATTCTGAAAGAGCGCTAAAAGATTTGGATGAAGTGCTCGATAGGATTGCGCATAGCCATATAGACAATCAACAAGAATCATCAAATCTTTCCCACCAGCAATAAAAAAGAAGTACAATATTCCAAGATGAAGGTACAAGAGGCGCTAGAGAAAATTCAACGACCGTGGTTAAGTCGGATATCGAGGAGCCTGGCGCAAGGCGAAGAGGTCCGCGAGGATTTTGAGTCCTTGCTGCGCAAATTCTTTCAGTTATTAATCCAGTCTGTGAATACGGGAAACTCGTCCTGGATGGATGATTTGTTGAAGGATTGGGTGTCTGCCAGAACCCAGACCGACCTTGAATCGCACGATACCAGCTTACCGGCAATACTAAATCAAATTTATTGGATAACTTTTGAGACAGGTCGAGAGAACCTTACCGAGCGCGATGCACTAGCTCTGCAAGAGTCAATTATGCCAGTTTTTTTGCATTCATTTGAGTATGCAGTTCATCTAGAAATGAATTCTAATATTCAGCATATTTCTCAAGAACTTGAAGAAGCAAATAACAATTTGCAACGCCTGGATAAAAGCAAATCCGATTTTATTGCAATCGCTGCTCATGAATTGAAAACTCCGCTGACTTTGATCGATGGTTATGCTGCTATGCTGCGTGATATTGTTGGAAGGAAAATAGAAGCCGATCAAGTTGATTTACTACTCAGAGGCATCGATACTGGTACAAGACGATTAAGAGAAATCATCGATGATATGATTGATGTATCTTTAATTGATAACGATTTGCTATCGCTAAATTTTCAACCTTTATGGATGGCTAATTTAATCAGCTCTTGTAAAAGTGAATTCAACGAAGTCATTAGTGAGCGAGGCTTGGAATTTGAGATTGAACGATTCGAAGGCAGCGAGGAAATGATATTTGGCGACGTGGCTAGATTATTTCAAGCCTTTCGAAACCTGATTTCAAACGCAATCAAGTTTACTCCGGATGGTGGAAGGATACATGTTGGAGGAAGAAAACTACCGGGTTTTTTGGAAATTATTGTCAGTGACACTGGAATAGGAATTGATCTGGATGATCATGCGCTGATATTTGAGAAATTTGGACAACTTGGCAAAGTCTCATTGCATTCTAGCGGTAAGACAAAATTCAAGGGAGGCGGAGCCGGATTGGGATTATCGATAACCAAAGGAATTGTTGAAGCGCATGGAGGCTCAATCTGGGTGGAATCGCCTGGATATGATGAGATCCTTTGTCCCGGCTCAACTTTTCACGTTTTATTGCCGGTCTTAAGTACTCCACCAAATCCTAAATTTACCAATCTGTATTTTCCTGTATCAAATGAAAATAGAGAAGATGGCTAAGAGAGAACCTGAATTTACTGAACAACCAAGAGAGCGAGCTTTTCTGGTCGGGGTAGATATTTATGGACGGAGAGAATTGCTTTCGATGTCCGATTCGTTGCTTGAGTTAGCACTTCTGGCGGATACTGCTGGCCTGGAAGTAGTTGGTGAATCAACTCAAAAACTCAATCACCCCAATGCGAAATCTTATATCGGACCGGGTAAAGTTGAGGAAGTGAACGCATTGGCTGAAGAATATCAAGCCGATGTAATTCTTTTCGATGATGAATTGTCTTCGCGCCACCTGCGTGAGTTAGAAAAAATATTTGGAGAGTCGGTCCGCATTCTGGATCGGACTGCTTTGATTCTGGATATCTTTGCTCAACATGCGAATACGCGCGAAGGGGCGATGCAGGTTGAGCTTGCCCAGTATGAATACAGGCTGCCCAGGTTAACGAGGGCTTGGACTCACCTGGCGCGACAGGCTGGCGGTGGAGGCGGACGAGCTGGGGGTGTTGGGGGGGTGGGTCTGCGAGGCCCAGGTGAAACACAGCTGGAAGTTGACCGACGGGAAATTCGGCGCAGGATCGATCATCTGAAAGTGGAATTGGAGAAGGTACGTACGCATCGTCAGCAGTATCGAGCGAGACGAAACCGATCACGCATTCCATTGGTGACATTGGTAGGATACACCAATGCTGGAAAATCGACTTTGCTGAACAGACTGGCTGGTGCGGATGTGTATGTTGCGGATCAACTATTTGCTACACTAGATCCTACAACAAGGCGGGTTGAGTTGGCTGGTGGACGTCTGGCGTTGTTCACAGATACGGTTGGATTTATTCAAAAATTACCGATGGAACTGGTAGCCGCATTCCGCGCAACGCTAGAAGAGATCTCGGAGGCGGATTTGCTTCTCCACGTGGTAGATATTACCCATCCGAACTCTATGGCGCAAGCTGAGTTGGTGCACCAAACCCTGGCAGAAATTGGAGCCGCTCATATTCCGGTTTTAACGATTTTAAATAAAGTGGACCAACTGGCTGAACCAGAGAGGGCAATGCACACCTTGGAAGATTTCCCTAATGCGATCGCGATTTCAGCGATTACAGGATTTGGGATTCCGGAGCTTGTTAATGCCGTCACAGAAAGACTATATGAGACGTTCAATTCTGTTGTGGTTAAGCTGCCTTATCAACAAGGGAGCTTGATCTCGATGTTTCACGAACTCGGTCAGGTGGAAAGAGTGGAGCATCTGCGCGGTGGAGTGGTTATTCAAGGAAAATTACCAGGCCGGTTGTTAGCCCGCTTTCAACCGTTCTTCGTCAAAAGTGATCATCGGGGCGAAAAAAATGATCCTGTGAATGAGCAAACATAACGGAACCTGTAATTTCCTTAACTGAATGGACGGAGGCGCTCATGGGGCAAAATCTGAATAAATTCGTTGACAGACTATCCGAGTTTTTTGCGGCCAGGAAGGGATTGATGATATTGATCGGGATCGGGTTGGTATTGGTAAATGGTGCGCTTCAGTTTTTTCCTCAATTGGGTTGGGTGGTGAGCAGCAACTTGTTCTTGCATCTGGGCGTGGTCATTTCACTGATTGGTATTTTGCTTGCCTGGGCGCTATAATTTAGATCGGTTGAATCTGGATGGATGAGACGTTTCAAACACAGCTCACTTCAGAACAACTGGCAAAACGGCTACAGGAAAGCCAGACATTATTTGAAATCAGCCAGATATTGGCTGGCACGATTGATCTGCCGACAACGCTCGGTCAGATCGGTCAGGCGGCTACAGCATTAATCAAAACTGCTGATCGGACTACGCTCCATCTGCTTAATGAGACTCAAAGTCGGCTTGAACCGGTGGCGGTTTCGGGTTCAGTGGAGAAGGTTTCAACCAACAAGCTGAATTTCAAACCTGGAGAGGGCATCGCCGGTCTGGTTATAGCGACTGGTAAACCGATCCTGGTATCGGATGTGCAGAAAGATGCGCGGTACATTCCATTACAAAACGAGCAGACCACTGTTCGTTCCTTATTGGTTGTCCCGGTAAAAACAGATATCAAAAACCTTGGCACACTGAGCGTGCAAAGCCCAAGATCAGGGGCTTTTAACGATGATGATGAACGTTTGTTAACCATTTTAGGGGTGCAGGCTGCAGTAGCCATTGAAAAAGCCAAGCTAACCTCGGATTTGCAGGATGCGCTTGCTCATGAGAAAGCTTTCCGAACACAACTTGTGCAGGCGGAGAAACTGGCTGCACTGGGCAGGATCGTAGCTTCGGTAGCGCATGAATTAAATAATCCATTACAGGCGATCCAAAACGCCCTTTATCTGATCCAAATGGAAGAAACCCTTTCCAGCCAGACTCGCGAAGACCTGAAGACAGTGTTAGCAGAAACGGAACGAATGGCTAGCTTGATTGCGCGTCTTCGTGAAATCTACAGGCCGGTCGTTGATGAAGATTTTCGGGTGGAGTCGCTTAATTTGTTAATATTGGAAGTACAGGCTTTGATCAATACTCATCTGCGGCACAGCGGGGTTATTTTTGAATTCACACCCGACCATGAACTGCCAGCTATCCCAATGATTCGGGATCAGATGAAACAGGTGATCATAAATATTTGTTTGAATGCCGTTGAAGCAATGCCAGAAGGAGGCATTTTGGAAGTAAAAACATTTCATCGATCGGAGGGTCGTGAAATTGAATTGGTGATCTCTGATTCGGGGGAAAGCATCAGCCCGCACATCCTACCGTATATTTTTGACCCGTTTGTAACAACTAAGGATGGTGGGACCGGGCTGGGGTTAGCAATCTCTTATGATATTGTTCAGCGGCACCACGGGAGGATTAATGTTGCCAGCGACCCTGAAGTTGGGACAATGTTCCAAATTTACTTACCATCAAAACTGCAACTTGTGTGATGGACCCGGGTATTCAAATTCTCTCTGCTACTTTCCGCATTGACCGATGAAGATGGACCAGGCAGGACATGTCTTAATAGTTGATGATGAAATCAGCCTACGAAGCACTTTAAAGAGGATATTGGAGCATGCAGGTTGCCAGACAACCGATGTCGTGAATGGATATGAAGCAACTGCGATGCTTGCTCGTTACCCATTTGATCTGGTGATTCTGGATATTCATTTGCCAGACAGAGATGGGGTACAGGTGTTAGGTGAAATTCGCGCTCAGCGCCCAAGGCTGCCTGTCATCATGCTCACCGGCTATGGTTCACTCGAGTCCGCTGTCGAATCAATGCGGATGGGCGCGGTGGATTACTTGCAGAAACCAATCGATCCGGAAATTTTGGCCGCGAGAGTAAGAATGATTTTGGCTGAACAACAGCTTGAAAAACGGAAAGATGAGATCCGCTCGCAAATTTCCATTTTGGAAAGCGAACTGCAAGAACTGGAGTTGGCGAGTGGTGACAGCGGAAATATCGTAAGACCTTTGCGAACTGTCTCGGAGCGCTTCTTCAAGCTTGGCAATCTTGTTTTGGATCTTCAAGCTCGGCGAGCAACGATTAAGGATCGGGTTCTGAATATACCATCTGCTTCTTTCAGCTATCTAGTGGTGCTGGCTAAATATTCACCTAAAGTTGTCGAATATCGGAATTTAGTGAACGAAGCACAAGATTATCAAGTCGAGAGCTTGGAAGCGCGTGAATTGGCAAAATGGCATGTGCATGTATTGCGAAACGCGATTGAGGATGATCCACAAAATCCACGTTATCTGATCAATATCCGTGGACAGGGATATCGGCTTATATTCGAATAATTTGGAAGATTGAATATTTAAATCCTGAAGCCTCGGGTTGAAAATTCTGGATCGTGTGCGCCAACAATTCCCAACGAACTCCAACAAAGTCAAACGATACTTCTTTAAATCGAGGGGATAATCTATGAAGGGTTATCGAAAATTTTGTAGAAGATTTGACCATATTCATGGATTCGATTGATCTGGAAAACCCCATCAAGATCGTCATTGTGGACGATCACCCAAATACTGCCTCAATGCTGGCACGGGTATTGATCAGATTTGATTCGCCAGTGGAGATTTCTACTGCCTCAAATGCCGAGGACACGCTGAATCAAATCGGAGAAAAAGGTATTGATATCTTAATCACTGATTTTATGATGCCAGGGATGAATGGCCTTGAATTGATTGAAAGATTGAAAGGGAGCCAAAAACCATACCACATCATCTTGATTACTGCTTATGATACGCCGGGTTTGGCCGTCTCAGCCCGTCGGTTAAACGTGAACAATTACCTAGTAAAACCGGTACAGCCAGATAAAATTCGCGAGATTGTGAAGAAAGTGATTGACGAATTGCGCCCGTCATTTAATCGGCGGACAAATTTTCAACGGGACCGAAAATTCAAAATCCTTGTGGCCGATGATCATCCGGATAATCTGCGCTTGTTGAGCACCCGGATGGAACATGAAGGCTATTTATTTATCCCAGCCTGGGATGGAGAAGAAGCGCTGGCGAAGATCCGGGAAGAAGCGCCTGATCTGGTGCTTTTAGATGTAAATATGCCCAAGAAGGATGGTTTTCAGGTATTGGAGGAAATGCGATCTAACCCTGCGAGTGAGTTAATCCCGGTTATTGTGATTACCGCTGCCAGGATTAGCCCGAAAGACGTGCGGGATGGTTTATCACTTGGGGCAGACGATTATGTTATTAAGCCTTTTGACTGGCGCGAGTTAGCGGCTCGCATTCAATCCAAGTTACGTGTGAAACAGGCTGAAGATAAATTGCGCCGAAAAAACCAGGAATTTGAAATATTCCTTCAGCTCGGAGAGGTGCTGCGGGATCAACAAACGGTAGATGGAATAGTGGAATCTCTGGTTAATTTGCTGGTGGATCAATTCGGGGTCAACAGCGCTCGCTTGGAGATCTTGGCTGATGATACAGTCGTTATGAGCCGGCGGAGACAAAAGAATAAGCCAACCACAGGATCATTGGAGATACGGACAAGCGCTTTGCCTCTATCCGCGATTACCCAGCAGGTGATGAAAACAAATCAATGGGCATTTTCAAGTTTTGACGGAACCATACAGAACAGGCGAGACAACCTGAAGTGGCAGGATGTGACCGGCGCTGCAGCACCAATATCAAGAAATGGTCGCTTACTCGGAGTGTTGTCTTTGATGAACGAACATGCCGGTTTCTTTGAATATGAGCAAGTCCACTTGTTGGAAGCGGTAGCTAGTTTTACGGCCATAGCGCTGGAACAGGCTGAACGTATGGTAGGTGGTACATCTTCTCTAGAGCGGATCGGGTAGTCGAGCGAGTTAGACGGTCCAAGGCGTGCATTATGACCGAGATTTTGATGGTCGGTGGACCGTTTATGATCACAGATATCGATGGCGAGACCACTTTTATGAACGAACAGACTCTGCAGAGGCGGATTGAATAGGATGTCATCATGACTGAAACCAATCTTGGAGTTTATAAAAATCCATTTAGGAAGCGGCGCGAGCGATTGAGCCAGATCAGCCTGCAGAACCGATTGGTTATAGCGGTCATGTTCGTATCCGCGTTCGTCCTGCTTTCCGTTGCTGGAATTATTTACCGCCTGGTATCCACTGCATTAATCGATCAATCTACGCATACGATTGCACGCCTTGATCAAGAATTATCAACAACCGTTAATTTATGGCTTTCTCTAAATATTGAGAGTTTGCAGGCCCTGGCAAATTTAGCCGAAATCCGTTCACTCGATGGGGCCAGGCAAGTACCGGTGTTGCAGGCGGCTGATAAGGCTTTTGAAAATGTTTACCTGATCCACACAATCGGAGCTGACGGATTTAATCTAGCCCGAAGTGATGGTCAGCCGAACACCGATTATCGCGATCGCAGCTATGTGCAAGCTGTCATGGCAGGCGAGCCAGTGGTTCTGGAAGCATTAATTGGTCGCACTTCAAAGCAACCAGCTTTGATCATCGCTTTACCCATTTTGGACGATAGAGGACGAGTAGGAGGTGTAATCGCGTCGGCTAGCGATTTGGATGAGATTTCAAAAAGCGTCCAAATCAGCCGATTCGGGGAAACGGGTTATGCATATGTAGTGGATGACTCTAACCGAGTTCTGGCGCATCCAGATGAAGCCTACACTGCGGAATTGCGTGACCTGAGCACTTATCCTCCAGTGATTTTTATGCGGGAAGCGGGGAACGGGTTTTACGAATTTCAGGATGATGCAGGCAAGGAATGGCGTGCTTCTGTCAATACACTCGAAAATGGATGGGGTGTAATCATCCAACAGGAAAGAGCAGAATTTGAGGCTGAATTATCCTCGGTAAGACGATTATTCTTCCTGCTCATTGTGCTCGGGTTGGCAGTTTTGTTTGTGCTTTCATCCATTGCCATTCGGCATTCAATGCGGCCGATTAAAACCTTAATTGAAACCACTAAAGCGTTTGCGGCTGGAGACCTGAGCCGTCGAGTGGTGATTGAGCGCAAAGACGAGACTGGCGAATTGGCGGAATCCTTTAATGCTATGGCAGCTGAGATAACGGAAACCTTAGCGACGCTTGAGCAGAGGGTTGCGGATCGGACCAGATCGCTGCAGGCTAGCTTCCAGGTATCTCGGCGACTTGTGTCGATTATGGATATGCATGAACTGGTCATCGAAGTGGTTGAAGAGATAAAAAGGATTTTTGATTTTTATCATGTACATATTTATTTGTATAATGATACTCGCTCTCATCTGGAGATGGTTGGTGGGACTGGTGAAATTGGAAAACAGCTGTTAAGCAACAGACACAGAATTGAAAAGGGGATTGGACTGGTAAGTAAATCGGCCGAGACAAATCAAGTGGTTTACGTGAAGGACACCAACCAGGAACCAAGTTGGCTTCCCAACCCCTTGTTGACAGAGACAAAAGCAGAGATCGTTGTTCCTATCGCAATTGGCGAATCTGTTATGGGCGTTCTGGATGTACAGCAAAACGTCATCCAGGAAATCTTGCCAGACACGATTGAGTTATTGCAGGCGATTGCGAACCAGACAGCCGTTGCGTTGCACAATACACGACTGCTCAACCGGGCTAAACAGGCTTCCAACACAGAAACCAGGGTAAACTCGATTGGTCAGAGGATACAAGCGGCGACATCGATCGAATTTGTCCTCGAGATTGCTGTGCGCGAACTGGCTGAAGCGACTGGAGCAAGTCGGGCTAGCATTCAAGTGGGGCTTGACTTGATGGGCGCCAACAAAGAATTTAAGACGGATAAAGAGCATCCGAATAACGGGAAGGGCGGGAATAACATGCAGCGAGGGCCGCAAGAATGAAGATTCCGGTAAGCATCACACAAATCAGCTTAAGGGCGAAATTGATGATTGCTTTTATTCTGGCGGCATTAATCCCGCTATCGCTTCTGTCCGCGATTACAACTCGCCAGTTGACCCAGTTATTGGAAAAAGAAACCCAAGGCGAATTAACTAGCACAGCCAGTCAAACCGCCCAGACGCTTGATACATATATCACCGAACAGTTGAATTCGATCTACGTCGAGGCCCAATTGCCGGATTTTCGCAGTTACCTCGAATTGCCAATCCTTGAAAGAAATGGCAGCAGTGAAGAAGCGAACGCCTTGGCTGCACTGAATATATTGAAAAGAAAAAAGACAACGTTGATTCGCTCCTATGCGCTTCTTGATGAAGGCGGGATTAACCTGCTTGATACGAATTCTGCGAATATTGGAACCAGCGAGAAGGATCAGGAATATTTTACTGAACCGGTCTCAAACGGGCTGCGCTATATGTCGGATGTGTTATTCACCGAAAGTGGTCCTTCATTGTTTTTCAGCAGCCCGGTTTGGGGTGACCGTGGGCTGGCGCTTGGGGTTTTGCGGCTTGAATTCAGCGCTCAGATTGTCCAGGATGTTTTGATGACATCGGCTAACCAGTATCAAGCGCCCGAGCTTTATGCTGTGTTAGTAGATAGTGAATACAGCATACGTCTGGCGCATTCACGCGATTATGGGTTGGTTTATAAATCATATGCCATGTTGGATAATTATTCGGCAGCGCAGCTTCAATCGCAACACCGTTTGCCGGTTGGGACGGTTGAAGGGCTGAGCACAAACCAAGATGATTTTGCGGACTGGTTGAAAAACTGGCAAGATAACCCATTTTATACTTCAGAATCCATATCATCGAAGGAAGCCCCAGCCATTTCAACGGTAGTGGCGCTTAAGAAAGCACCCTGGTTATTGATCACGCGTCAGTCTGTAGAAGTGGCGAACCAGCCAATCCGGGAGCAGAGAAGGTTTTCGCTCGTGTTGTCGCTGGTTGTGGCAATCCTTATGGGTGGGGTCGCTATCGTTGCAACGCAGCTTTTTTCCGCTCCGATCACCCGGTTGACGAAGGTAGCCGAGAAGGTCGCTGCGGGAGATTTAAGCGTCCGGGCGCAAGTGGAGACGGCGGATGAAATTGGTACTTTAGCGGAAACATTCAACACGATGACGGAGGAATTGCAACGCACGCTGGTGGATTTAGAAAAGCGCGTCGCCGACCGTACCCGTGCGATTGAATTGAGTGCAGAAATCAGTAGACGATTATCGATCATCCTGGATCAGACCCAATTGGTGGCGGAAGTGGTGGATTTACTTCAAATAGCTTTCGATTATTATCATGTACAAATTTATCTATATGATGAAGACCGCAAATATCTGTTGATGATGGGAGGCAGCGGGGAGGCAGGTCGCGTCTTACTGGAGCGAGGTCATCGGTTAGCCAAAGGGCAGGGTTTGGTTGGGCGGGCTTGCGATACCGGCGAGACGATTTTGGTAGCCGACACCTTGAATGACTCGCAATGGCTGGCAAACCCGTTATTACCAGAGACGAGGTCGGAAATTGCGGTTCCAATTGTTATGGGTGACCAGGTGCTGGGCGCATTAGACGTTCAGCAGAGACTGGTGAACGGGTTAAAACAACAAGATGCTGATTTGTTGGCGGCGGTTGCTAACCAGGTGGCGATTGCTCTGCGCAATGCGCGCCAGTTCTTGAAAGCGGAAGGGCAGGCTGAGCGCCAGGAACATGTGAATAGAATTATTCAACAGATCCAGAGCACAAAGACCATTGAGAGCGCACTGCAGATCGCTGTGCGAGAAATCGGTAAAGTTTTGGATGCCCCGCGGGTTAAGGCAAGCATCCGGATGAGTCGGGTAAAGCATAATCAACCGCCTTCTGTCTAGTGAATAACCTTTGCTAATGAGATCAACGGTCAAGGAATGATTTATGGAAAATCCACGAATTACTCGGATCGGTGAAAAAATCACACGAAACGACCCGATGACCAGCCAAGCGCGGATTGCGTTTCTTCTTGGGCTGATTTCGGCTGTGATTGCGGCGGTTGGCTTTGGCGCTCATTTATTGCAGCTTGCGCGAGATGCATCCTGGCAACGCTACCCGATGATAGGTTCTATGGCGGTCCTGCTAGTTGCATCTGTCGCAGCTTTGATTCTAAGCCGCAGGGGCAAATCCTTACAGGCTGGTTGGGTTATGATTTTTGGGATTTCTCAAATATTGATTGCCAGATCACTTGTCTTGAGCATCCAGGGAGATGAGGTTGGACTGGCTGGACTAGCGCTAATCGTTTTTATCGCCATTTGGATATTGCCTCAAAAGCAATCGCGATGGGCTTTTTTTGTTGGGATTTTATTGTTGGTAATCACTCGCTTTTTTGCGGTTTATTCGCCTTTCCAACAAGTTGAACTGATGATCCTGGATCAATCCCTGGCGATTTTGTCGTGGGTGGCGATCCTTTGGATCGGCTTATTAATGATCAAAGCATTTCGGTCATTTACGCTAACCAATAAATTGCTGGTGGTGTTTCTGGTTGTGTCTATACTGGTTACGTATTCTTCGAACCGCTTCAATCAAGCTCGCACGGAAGAATCGTTGACTACAAGTGTCGGGCTTGGACTATCTAGCCTGGCAGCTAATCAAGCTCAGGCTATCGGTGATGTTCTGAACGCCGAGATTGACTCAATCATCTCTATGTCATTAGGCTCATTAATGCAGCGAACAGTGAAAGCTGCGAACTGGAGCTACATCAACAGCCCGCCTGCAATTGAAGCGAAACTGACCAACAGCGAAAAAGAGTGGACAGAGGCGATCGCTGCGAATCAACCATTTAGCGAGTCGGTTGCAGCCCGATTGGATAATGAAGTGGCGCAAGAACTAAAGAAATTTGTTTCTATCTTTCCATCGAACCTGCAAATGATTCTAACGGATATGCATGGAGGATTGGTCGCGACGACGGATCGAGAAACGGATTTTTATCAAGGAGATGAATTCTGGTGGAAAGCTGCTTATAATGATCGTCATGGGGTGATCTATATCAGCCTACCAATGTATGATTCGTTCTACATTGAAAACGCGATCGCGATTGTGGTCCCGGTGACAGATCGGGATACAGGCGCGACAATCGGAATCTTGCGCACCACCTACTCGTTGGCTGGTATTTCCGAGATTATTGATAGTATGAAACTGGGAGAAACTGGAAAGGCTGATATTTTCATCCCAAATAATTCCAGTGATCCAGGGTTTTCGGTTGGTCCAACCCAAATTATTCGGAATGGACAATTGGAAACAGCGGAGCAGTCGGATTTGGAAAGACTTTCTGTAATGGTAGGGCAACCCTATGGGGAGATGGTATATCGAGATCAACCCGGTTTTGTCAGCCTAGTCAATGTGCAGGCTGTGCGCCCAAATACGACCGTTGATAAACTGGGGTGGTGGTTATTGATATATCAGGACAAAGCTGAAATTTTGGAACCGGTGGTCGCACAAACCCAGCAGACGGACCTGTTAAGCTCACTGATCCTTGGGGTGGTCTCTGTGCTCGCGATCCTGCTCTCTCAATTCATGGCTGGTCCATTGGTCAGGTTGACCCAAGTTGCGGAACAAATTTCAGGGGGAGACTTGGCTGCCCGAGCCAGAGTGGAGACAGATGACGAAGTCGGTAATCTGGCTTTCACGTTTAATGCGATGACAGAGCGACTGCGGCAGACATTGAGCGGATTGGAACATCGGGTTGGTGAGCGAATGAGGGAGCTTTCGCTAGCGGGCGACGTGGGCAGAGTCCTCTCACAAGAGCATAACTTGGACCGCTTGTTGGGGATGGCAGTAAACATGATCCAGTCCAGCTTTGAGATGTATTACACACAAATTTACTTGCTCAATTTGAATGGCAATTCTTCAATTCTACGCGCAGGAACCGGAACGGCGGGGGAAGAACTGCTGAGGAGGGGGCATCGTTTGCCTGTGGGTAGTGGTTCTGTCAATGGGCTAGCTGCATTTGAAAGGCGTCCTATCGTCGTTGCGAATACGGGATCTAGTGCGCTGTTTCGACTGAATCCATTGCTGTCGAAAACCCGATCCGAAATGGCGGTGCCTTTGATTGTGGGTGAGCGGCTTGTTGGTGTGTTGGATATGCAGAGCAACCAGGAAGGGACATTTAGTAACGAAAACTTGCCGGCATTTCGGGCGCTCGCGGGACAATTGGCTATTTCAATTGAAAATGCTTCCTTGTTCGAGCAAGCCCAGTTGGCTCATCAGGAGATGGAAGATCAAGCGCGCCGTTCGACCCGAACGGGTTGGCAAGAATTCTTAGACGCGATTCAACGGAAGGAAAGAATCGGATATATATACGACCGCAGGACAGTATCGCCGATGGACGAAGAACTAATAACCGCTCAAGACGAGCAATCTCTTCTAATGCCGATCCAGGTGGCAGGCGAAAATGTGGGTATGGTCCGCTTGGAGAAAACCGGAGAGAGCGGCTGGGTGGAAGAGGAAGAATCCCTGATCCAATCGATTGCAGCCCAGGTAGCTCGGCAGATTGATAATTTGCGGCTGTTGGCTCAAGCCGAACAATTCCGAAAGGAAGCGGAAGATTCTGCCAGACTCTTGACTAGGGAAGGTTGGGAGGGGTATTTCAAGGAGTCATCTGTGGAGGAGATTCAGTTGGAGTATGACCACTTGCAAGTGCTGCAAAGCAAAGCGCAAGCTTTGGATAATTTACACCCGAATGTGAGTCAACCTATTGAAGTGCGCGGCGAGCAGATTGGCGAATTTGCATTGGATGGAATAGATGTATTGGACGAGGAATCGCAATTGATCATGCAAACTATCGCCGACCGTCTGGCTGTGCACATTGAAAACTTGCGCCTCTCTGCGCAAACTCAGCAGGCTTTGAGCGAGACCGAAATGCTCTATGCGATCATAGCAAAAATCAATGCAGCTCGGAGTTACCTAGAAATCTTGAATGCCTTAGCCGAGAAGACTGTGCTTCGAGATGCTGAACGGTTGGTAATTATGGGAATATTTGACAAAGCGCTTCGGTTACGGGATGGCGGAGAGCGCCAAAAACCTACGTGGATTTTCCCAGTGGCTTATCGATCCGAACGAGATATCGAGATTCGAGAACGGTATGCTTATCGCGTGATCGAGCAAACTCAAAATACGCTCGTCCCGAACACGCTCATGATCATGGATGAATTGGGCCCTAATAATGAACTGGATGGGTTCTCCCGGGCTATCTTTATTGAGAATGATGGTGAACCGCTTCGATCACTGACAATCCCGTTGATTTTGGGAGATCAAATGATTGGATTTGTGCAAGGGTATTTTATAGGTGATGTTCATCTTGCTGAAAGGGAAGTTCAGCGGCTGATTGCTGTCGGCGGGCAGGCGGCAATTGCCGTTCAAAGCCTACTTTTGCTGGAAAAGGCTCAGCGGAAAGCCAATCAGGAGCAACGCATCCGTGAAGTGTCTGCTCAAGTGTTCAGTGCTGCGGATATCGACGCGATTATGAGAAAAACGGTTGAGCAGGTTGGTCAAGCGTTGGGCAAACCGGCATATATTTATTTACGTCAGGGAGAAACACAACCAGATAAACAGGAGACATAAAGGCGCGAGTGATAATGGACACCCAGATCTCTGATTCGATCCATAGTATTGCTATCAGCAGCCAAAAAGGTGGTGTAGCCAAAACCACTACCTGCCTTTCATTGAGCGCGAGTTCTGGCTGAACTGGGAGCGAGTGTGCTTGTTGTGGATCTTGACCCACAAGCCCACCTTACCCAGGCTTTATCGGTGGATCCCGAAAGCCTGCGCCGGACAGTGGGAGACGTGATGCTAAAACAGGCAACTCTGCTTGAGATTAGCCGGGAGAGCGATTTTGACGGTTTGGACCTGGTGCCAGCAAACCGAGGTTTAATCCTGGTTGAAAAACTGCTCCACAATGTCAATGGATATGAATACCGGCTGAAATCAGGTTTAGCGGAATTGAAAGGACGTTATTATGATTTCGTTATATTTGATTGCCCGCCATCCTTTAGCCCATTAACAATCAACGCTTTGACCGCGGCTGACATGCTAATAGTTCCGGTGACGTGCGATTTCTTCTCTATGCAGTCTTTTCGAGCATATATGAACCTAGTTCGCATGGTAAAGAAGAACCTAAATCCTGGGCTGGAATATCGCCTATTGATCACTATGTTCGATTCACGCACACGGATGAGTAAATTATTTCTGGAACAATACCGGGAGAAATTTGGACCGGTTTTGTTTGAGACTATCATTCCAATGGATGCAAAATTGCGGGAGAGCACATTATTTGGTCGACCGATTAATATCTATGCAAAGAAAGCCCGTGGAGCACAAGAATATCGAGCGTTAGCCAAGGAGCTGGTATCATGTCTAAAAGCGACGATCTGAAAAATCGTTTAGACGAACTCTTTTCCAGTATTCCCGTCTTATCCGAACCAAAGGCGGATGTAGCGGATGGGCAGACTGGAATGATTCAAAGTAACCAAAAGCCCTCCCACCCGGCGCTCCACAGTGATTTGAAGGATTTGCCTTTCCAGACCGCATTCGAACATGCTGCTGTCGGAATGGTGATGACATCAATCGATGGCAAGTTGTTGCGTCTGAATGATGCCTTCTGTAAGATGCTTGGATATTCAATGGAAGAGTTAAAGGGTATCGGTTTCCAAACCCTGACGCTTCCGGAGGACCAGCAGACTGGTGCCGATGCGTTGAAGTGTATGTTATCCGGGGAAATCAAATCCGCCCAGATTAGAAAGCGTTATCTAAATAAACTTGGGGATAATGTTTGGGTGGATCTGAATATTACTTTGATCCGCGATGAGGATGCTGCGCCGCTTTATTTTATTACAATAGCCCAGAATGTCACTGCGCAGCAGCGCAATTCACAATTGCTGGCGGGTTTGAATGAACTGAGCCGTAAAGTGGTCGGTATTACCGAGGCTAGTGAGTTGATGACATTGGTCTACCAGTTTACATCTCACTATATGGATACAGAGAACTTCTTCCTAGCACTTTATGATCGGGATGCACAGGTTGTATCTTTCCCGATTTGTATCATCAACCACGAGCAAATTTACTCACCATCCAGACCTTATGGAGCGCATGGATTAACAGACTTTGTGATTGAGAACAAGCAAACCTTGCTTTTGTCCGAAAATGTTCCAGAGGAGATGAAAAAACTGGGGATTGAATTTGTCAACCAGGGGGACAACGAGCCGGCTTTGTCCTGGTTGGGCGTGCCAATTCTGCATCTCAATCAAGTTATAGGCGCGATCGCAGTTCAAAGTATTCACTCGCCTGGTCTGTATGGGGAGACGGAGAAGGAAATTCTGGAAGCTATCGCAATGCAGGTAGCAAATG
The DNA here is from genome assembly GCA_963788145.1 of uncultured Chloroflexia bacterium. Classification (GTDB taxonomy): domain Bacteria; phylum Chloroflexota; class Anaerolineae; order Anaerolineales; family UBA4823; genus UTCFX2. The sequence continues at coordinate 694,205 of CAWBFQ010000003.1, forward strand.
CATTGTTTTTCCTTAATCAATATAAAAAAGATCAACAGTTGATCGCCAGAGAGGCCTGGAGGAGCTACCGCTCACAGGTAAACTCGGATGTTATTGGGTATTCCTATCGGTATGATATACATAATTCAGAAGATTCCATCTATCCTATAGCTATGAATAGGGCTGAATACAGCGGCGATGAGATGCAGAGCCCCCAGGCAATAATGGAGGAAAACATATTGGCGATGCCGCTGGCCGTTCGTGGAGAGGTGGTTGGTACGATTGGCATTCATCAAGGAAATCGAAAAATTGAGGCGGATATTTCTGGTGATGGCGCCGAATTATCGGATGAAGATGAGGAATTTCTGGAAGCGATATCAGAGCAGGTGTCTCAGGCGTTAGAGCGGGCGCGGTTGATGGAGCAAACTCAAAAAAGTGCAATTGAACTGCAAGCTGTGGCGGAAGTCGGGACCGCCACTGCTTCGCTGCTGGAGCCCGATGTTTTGTTGCAGAAAGTTGTGGATTTGACCAAGGAGCGCTTTAACCTATATCATGCCCATGTCTACTTGATGGATGATGAGGAAGGATTTCTCCGGCTGACTGCTGGAGCAGGAGCGGTCGGGAAGTCGATGGTCCAGCGTGGCTGGTTGATCCCGCTTGAACATAAGACGTCAGTTGTCTCTTTGGCTGGTCGAGAGCGTAAAGGCCAAATTATAGCGGACAAATTCAAGGATCCACAATACCTGCCCAATCCCGCTCTGCCAGATACGCGATCTGAGCTGGCGGTACCAATTGTGGTTGCCGATCGATTGCTCGGTGTATTCGATGTACAGTCGGATTTAGTAGGCCGATTTTCCAAAGAAGATATTCGCACATTCACAACTTTGGCAGGTCAAGTGGGTGTCGCGCTTCAAAATGCGCGCTTATATGCGGAACAATTGGCGACAGTTGAGCGATTGCGAGAATTGGATAACATGAAGTCTGCTTTTCTGGCAAACATGAGCCATGAATTGCGCACTCCTTTGAATTCGATCCTTGGATTTTCGCAAGTTATCTCTGAAGGACTGGATGGACCGCTTACTGAATTGATGGCTGCTGATTTATCTTTAATCGAAAAAAACGGAAAGCACCTGCTTCACTTGATCAATGATGTGTTGGATCTGGCTAGAATCGAAGCCGGCCGAATAAGCCTGAGCCTGGAGCCGACTAATATCCATAATCTGCTAGAGGATGTGATAATGGCCAGTGCTGGTCTGGCTCGGGAGAAAGGCCTAGAATTACGTCTGGTTGCCAACCCAGATCTGGATTGGTTGGCGGATGTGGATCCAATCCGAATTCGCCAAGTTTTTATCAACCTGATTGGCAATTCGGTTAAATTTACAGAAAAAGGTGGTGTGTTTATCCAGATAGAAAGATTGAAGTTCGATGAGGAATTCGCGGATGATGGTATCCGGGTGCGAATCCTGGACTCAGGAATGGGTATTCCGGTCGACAAGCTTGAAGAAATTTTTGAAGCGTTCAGCCAGGTAGATTCATCAACCACGCGCAAAACCGGAGGTACGGGTTTGGGTTTGCCTATCAGTCGACGATTGGTGAATCTGCATCGAGGTAGATTGTGGGCGGAGAGCGAAGGAATTGGAAAGGGATCCACCTTCATTCTTGATCTACCGGTTCACCCAGTGTTCGCCAGTGAGACTGAATTGGTTGGGCGCGTATAGGACGAGAGCGCGAGATGATGGTACAATTTTCTAGTTTTTTCGCGCCGAAACAATTTTCAAACAGGTATTGATGCTGTAGAGTAGCGATGGCGGTGGAATCGAACCAGCAAATTTCGCATCCTAAACGAGGAGAGCGTTGATGGGACAGAAGATTTTGTATGTAGAAGATAATTCGGATAACATGACATTGGTTCGAAGGGCCCTGGAGTCAAGAGGATATGATTTTTATTGGGCGCAAAATGGTCTATCTGGGATTGAAATGGCGGAACAACATCAACCCGATGTGATTCTATTAGATATCAATTTGCCCGATATTGATGGCTACGAAGTCGCGCGCCGATTAAGAGGGAGCGGTAAAAGGGCGCTTGTGTACGTGCCCATCATCGCAGTAACGGCAAATGCACTTCGAGGTGATGCCGAAAAAGCGCTTGCTGCTGGTTGTGATGTGTATATGGCTAAACCAATCAACATCCGAGAATTGTGGGCCCGGGTGGAAGGTTTCCTTTCCACGACATCCACGTCAGAATTGCAATGACCTATATCCAGACCCTTCGATGTTCGGCGTGCGGGAGGTCTTACGATCCCAGGACGATCCAAACCTATTGTCTGGATTGCCAGGCACCCTTGTTGGTGGAATATGATCTGCATGCAGCTAAGCGAGAGCTGGATCGAGAACAATTCTGGCGGCGGCCACGCGGTATGTGGCGCTGGAACGAACTGTTACCGGTATACGATTCGGAAAATTATGTTAGCCTGGGGGAAGGCGATACCCCATTGCTGTCCTTGCCCAGGGTAGGGGATTTGCTGGGTATGAAAAGGTTGTATGCGAAAGATGAAAGTCTGAATCCAACTGGTTCTTTCAAGGCACGTGGCCTCTCCGCAGCAATTTCGAAGGCGAAAGAACTGGGCGTCATGAAGGTGATCATTCCTACAGCGGGGAATGCAGGAGGAGCGATGGCTGCATACGCTGCCCGCTCCGGTATTGAAGCCTGCATTTATATGCCAAATGATACCCCTTTCGCTAATATTGAGGAGAGCCGAATTGCTGGCGCGGTGGTAATCCTGATTGATGGTCTGATCAGTGAAGCCGCAGGCATGGCTGGTGTGAAAGCCCGGGAAGAAGGCTGGTATGACGTTTCTACCTTCAAGGAGCCATACCGTACCGAAGGCAAAAAAATTATGGGTTATGAGTTGGCAGAGGCTTTCTCTTGGACTTTGCCGGATGTGATTATTTATCCGACCGGCGGTGGAACAGGCCTGGTAGGGATGTGGAAAGCCTTTGGTGAGATGGAGGCGATGGGATGGCTGGAGGATAAATACCGTCCAAGGATGGTATCTGTCCAAGCAGAAGGTTGCGCCCCGGTTACCAAGGCATTTGAGGAGGGAGCTGTTTTCTGTGATTTTTGGTTAGACGCTCATACCGTGGCTTCAGGGTTGCGCGTACCTAAGAGTTTTGCCGACCAGCTCATCCTGCGGGATATCCGCGCCAGCAACGGGACGGCAGTATCCGTGAGCGATGAAGAGATATTGAAAGCCCAGGCAGACCTGGCTGCAAAAGAAGGGATATTTGCCGCCCCCGAAGGAGCGGCAACTTTGGCAGCTTTGACAAAGTTGAGATCCAATGGTTGGATCAAGCCCGACGAGCGAGTAGTCCTGTTCAATACCGGGACTGGCTTGAAATATTTAAAATAACCCTTCGGTCTGCCCCTGATGCTGAAATCGCTACAATTTTGGACCAGACTTGCGAACTTCTTCGGGTGACTGATCCTCGAATTTCTTGAAGTTATCGATAAATCTGGAGGCCAGACCGCGATAGCGCTTCATATAAGCTTCTTTGGTAGTCCATGTTGAGGCAGGATCGAGCACATTTTCGGGTACGTCTGGACAGGAGCGCGGCACCTGAAAGCCGAAGATCGGATCTGTTGTATATTCTACGTCGGCGAGCTTGCCATCCAGAGCGGCATTCAAAAGTGAGCGAGTGTAGCGGATGCTGATACGCTTTCCAATTCCGTATGACCCTCCCACCCAACCGGTATTCAATAACCAGCAAGTAACTCCATAGCGATCGATCTTGCGCTTGAGAAGGTCAGCGTAATAGGCCGGGTGATGAACCATGAATGGACCTCCGAAACATGTGCTGAATGTGATTTCTGGCTCTTCGCCCAGTCCGATCTCGGTTCCGGCGATCTTTGAGGTGTAGCCTGAGATGAAATGGTATAGCGCCTGATTTGGAGTCAACTTGGCGATGGGCGGCATTACTCCGGAGGCATCGCAGGTGAGGAAGATGATGTTCTTTGGGTGGCCAGCTCTTTTCTCGGGTAAAGCGTTATCAATGAATTCCAACGGATATGAGGCGCGCGTATTCTCGGTCAGCGTATCATCGTCCAGGTCGATCAGACGAGTCACCGGATCGAAAATTACATTTTCGAGAATAGTTCCGAAATGATGGGTGCAGGCGTAAATTTGGGGCTCGGCGGTGGGGGAGAGTGCGATCACTTTGGCGTAACAACCGCCCTCGAAATTGAAAACACCATCGTCGCTCCAGCCGTGTTCATCATCACCGATTAACCTGCGCAGTGGGTCAGCAGAGAGGGTGGTTTTACCGGTGCCAGAAAGTCCAAAGAAGAGAGCCGCATCACCTTTCTTGCCTACGTTTGCTGAACAATGCATGGTCATCACACCTTCCAAGGGAAGGAGATAGTTCATGATTGTAAAGATAGCTTTTTAATTTCGCCCGCGTAGCCGGAATTACCAATGATGCACAGGCGCTGTTGAAAGTTGATGGCGATGATGGTGTTCGTTGGCGTTCCGTCAATTTGTGGGAAGGCTTTAAATGATGGAACGGCGATCAGGGTGAAATCTGGGACATGGCGACGATAATCATCGTTGGTGGGCGGCATTATGAACATATTGCGAGCGAAGATGCTGTGCCAGGCCAATTCGGTGATAATTCGGATTGGCAACTGGTAATCAGGGTCTGCCCCAGCGAAGCAATCCTGTACAAAAATATCCTTTCCTTGCAGGTAGCCCTGGACCCGATTAAACAGATCGTGGAATTTATCCTCGCTGTAAGGACGGTTATATGGACCCCACCAAATATTTTGTTCGGTGCTGGCCTCGCGGACGACAAATTTATCATTGGCGGCCCTGGCGGTGTGTTTACCTGTATTGACGACTAAAGGACCTTCTAATGTGATCTTTCCTTCATTGCGAAAAACTGCTTCCTCGTAAAGGGCTTCAGTGGTTAGGTTCCAATAGACTTTGTTCAGGTTTGTAAGCCCGAGGTTTTCCAAGCCATAGTCGCCCTTGCGGGCTGTGGCAACGGATTTTGCTGGGGTTTTAATATCCAGGAGGTTGTTCATAACCAGTCCCTTATCATCTTGCGATCGCCAATATAAATCTCGTTCGGTGAGTTCGGATCGAGAGCCCATTTGATGCGCTCGATGCCAGTGGTGATATCTTTCACTGATCCCGCATAGCTCAGGCGGATGTAACCCTCCATTCCAAACTCCTTGCCCGGAACTGTCACGACAAGCGCCTTTTTCAACAGGAATCTAGCCAACTCTACTGAATTGTTTGAATAAGCCTGGAAATTTGGCAGGATATAAAACGTCCCATCTGGCTTGATCACATTGATACCGCTGAATGTCCTCAATTCCTGCAAAATGATGTCGCGATTATTTTCAAAAGTAAGTCGCAGGTTCTCTACCACGTTTTGCATCCCAGTTAATGCACCCTCGGCGGCGGACTGGAGCACGCTCGATGTACAAGAGGTGATTTGGCTTTGCACGTTGGTCATAACTTCAACCAGTTTTTGGTTAGCAACCGCCCATCCTATGCGAAAGCCTGTCATCCCATACAGCTTGGCGACGCCATTCACAACGATTATCATGGTGTCTTCAACGCTTTTATTAGTAAATTGATAAGCAGGGAGAGCTTTCTTGCCATCAAAAACCAGCTTATGATAAATATCATCCATGATCAAGTAGATCTTCTTTTGCTCGCAGAAATCCACGATATCAGAGATCAATTCGGGAGGGAAGACCACTCCAGAAGGATTGTTGGGGCTGTTGACAATGATCGCTTTGGTGTATGAAGTCACAGCCGCTTCAATTTCTTGCATCCTGGGGGTGAAGCGCCCATCTTCAGGAGTCACGATCACCGGCAGACCATAACACATCTTGACCATTTCTGGATAACTGACCCAATGTGGGGCCAGGATAATGACTTCATCCTGCGGGTTCAGGATGGAGTAAAGGATATTGAAAATGGATTGTTTTGCGCCAGATGATACAATCACATTTTCTGGGGTGACAACGCGGTCATAATTTTCTTCTGTGTAACGGATGATTGCTTTCTTGAGTGAAGGCGTACCGTCTGGGGGAGTATATTTCACTTCTCCACCAGATATCCTAGCAGCAGAGCTGAGAATTGCAGTGATCGGAGTCTTGTTTTTGGGTTCGCCGATCCCCATATTGATCACAGGTTCTCCGTGTTCACGCATGATGCGGGCTTCTTCGTTAAGCGCGAAAGTTGGCGAAGGTGCGATAGACCTTGCTAAACGACTGATGCTCATATTGAGTTTGGTCTCCTATTTTCCTTGTGGCCTTTCCAGGATGGCAGGCTCGATACCCATTTTCCTCACCCTGGGAAGTTTATAACGATTTGAGGGACAAGTCAATGTGACTTTCATCTGAATGTTGATAGACATGGATCAATACTATTATCAAAAGGCTCTTTCCTCTATCCGCCAGAATTTTGGAAACTTGACACTTCTATATTTGGATCATACAATACTTTCTACATGATGAGGAATTGCCATTGAAAAGACCAGCGAAGAAGCCCCCATTGTTCGAGAAAACCGAAGAGGTCGCAAGCCAACTCCAAAAGGTCATTCGAGGCGAGATCAGAACGGATTTGACGACCCGGATCCTGTACAGTACAGACGCGTCGATCTATCAAATCGAACCACTGGGGGTGCTCTTTCCAAAAGATGTGGAAGATTTGCAAGCGATTGTAGAGGTGTGTGCATATACGAAGTCGCCGGTTCTAGCGCGCGGTTCGGGTTCAAGCCTGGCAGGCCAGGCTATCGGCGCTGCTTGGATCGTGGATTGTTCGCGCTACTTGGATCGGATTGAGCGGATCGATCCAGAACAACGGATCGCTGTGGTCCAGCCAGGCGTTATCTTAAATGCATTGAATAAGGAAGCAGCTCGATATGGATTGATGTTTGGGCCGGATCCTGCTTCTGCTGAGCGGGCATCTTTGGGTGGTAGTATAGCCAACAATGCTACCGGCGCTCATTCTATTCGATATGGGATGGTAGCTGATCATCTATTAGAGACGAACGTGCTGCTGGCGGATGGCTCGCTGGCGAATTTTAAGGAATTATCACTCGAAGAAGCTGCATCAATTGCAGCCCATGGTAAGAGTTTGGAAGCGGAAATATACCGTGGTGTTCTGAGCATCAGAAATGAGTGGGGGAGCGAAATCAGGACGCGATGGCCGTTGACTTGGCGGCGGGCGTCAGGATATAACTTGAATTACTTGCTGCCCTGGTCGCCGGCTGAACCTCCGGAATGGGCGAAAGAGGGCGAGCGCGGACCGCTTTACCCGCCTATTCAAAAGGGTACGCTTAACCTGGCAGTGTTGATGGCGGGGTCCGAGGGAACTTTGGGAGTGATCCGAGATGCAACTATCCAACTGGTTCGAAAACCGGCCCATACCCTTCTTCTAGTGCTGTCATACGCTACGATTGTGGAGGCTTGCGACCAGGTGGAAGCGATTCTGGAATTTGGCCCGTCGGCGATTGAGCTTATCCCGCAAAATTTGATCCGTTTAGCACAATCAGTTCCTGCGTACGCTTCGCAGGTTTCAATATTGTCTCCACTCTATTTGAATGGAGTAGAGCCGCCGAGTTTATTATTGGTGGAGTTTTCGGGCGAACACCTCGCATTGCTCCAGGAAAAAGCAAAAAAGCTGTCCTTTGGGAAACCGCACATATTAGCTGATACGCTAGAAGCCCAACGACAAGTGTGGGGAACTCGCAAGGTGGGGTTGGGCTTGTTCATGTCTCGTCCGGGGGATGCAAAACCGTGGAGTTTCATTGAGGACCTGGCTGTGCCGGTAAACCGGCTGAGTGAATTTGTGCGTGAAATGTATCGGCTGATGGACGATTATGGCGTAGAGGGGGAGAATTACGGGCATGCATCTGCAGGATGTTTGCATATACGCCCGGTGATCGACTTGAAGACGGTCGTAGGGGTGCAGATGCTACGAAAATTGGCCAGCGATGCTGTTGATCTCACTCTTAGCATGGGTGGGGCGGTGAGTGGAGAGCATGGCGATGGATTGGCGCGCTCGGAATGGAATGAGCGAATGTTTGGGGGCGAGATCGTTTCTGTCTTCCGATATTTAAAAAACACATTTGACCCGCAAGGAATTCTCAATCCAGGCAAGATTGTTAGTGTTCAGCCAGATCTGACTGTACCCAAAATGGATGAAAACCTTCGGTTCGGAAGCGGTTCCAACTTTGGAATTTGGCAGCCAGTGATGAATTTTAGCCAGCAAGAAAACCTGGCAGGGGCTATCGAGCAGTGTAATGGAGCAGGGGTCTGCCGGAAATCAGACGGATTAATGTGCCCATCGTTTCAGGCGTCGAGGAATGAGATGTACTCCACGCGGGGAAGAGCGAACCTGTTGAGGGCAATGATTTATCAAAAATTTCCAACCGAGAAATATGCCGAGAAAGTTGTATTCGAAGCTTTAGACATGTGCCTGGCTTGCAAAGGATGCAAAGCGGAATGTCCATCGGCCGTAGATATGGCTAAGCTAAAATATGAATATATCGAACTGTATTATTCTCATCACCCACGGAAAATACGAGATTACATATTTGGTTATATTGACCGGGTAGCCCAGCTCACACATGCGTTCTGGTGGATCGCAAATCCGGTAATGGCGAGCAAGTTGTTCTCTAAGATTCTGGATCGATTGGTTGAGATCAGTGCGAAGCGCTCGCTACCGCGATTTGCCCGCTCGCGATTGAAAAACGAATGGAACCAAGGGAGAATCAATCCACTAGAAAATACCAGCTCGGTTGAGCGAGTATTATTTCTCTCGGATGTTTTCAGCGAGTATTTCTTTCCCGAAATTGGCATGGCTGCCTTGCGGGCGCTAGAGAAGGTCGGCTGCGAGATCGTGATGATCCCGGTAATTGGCGCCGGTCGTACATTGATTTCAAAGGGGATGTTGAGGCCCGCCAGGTTGCATGCTGAGCGGTTAGTAGAGGCGATCGCGAGGCTCGATCCAGAGGGAAATGCGGCGATTGTGGGGATCGAGCCGTCCGAGGTGCTATCTTTATGTGATGAATATCTGGATTTACTACCGGAAAATAGCGTGGTTCGGTCCATTGCTCAAAGATCGTTTACGATTGAGGAATTCTTGATCCGACCAAGAAAAGGAGGAGATGGAGATACTGGATCAAGTGTTCACAGTAGATTGCGCATAGCCAAAATAATACAACCAAATAATCCAACAGCCATATTACACGGACATTGCTACCAAAAAGCTCGACCACCACATCCAGACAATTACCCCGTCGGAGTGGAGGCAACCCTGAAGATGTTGACTGAAGCGGGTTATCTAGTGCAAGTCATGGATACCGGATGCTGCGGTATGGCCGGCACGTTTGGTTATGAGAACGAGCATTTAGAATTATCACTCCAAGTGGGTGAGTTGAGCTTATTCCCATCCATTCGAAATACGGATGAACAAACGCTAGTTGTCGCGTCCGGCGTTTCCTGTCGCTCACAAATTAAAGATGGAACTGACCGGAGAGCATACCATCCGATTGAGTTGCTCTTTTTAGGTCGAAATTAAACTAGACCACTAACCAGCGCGAGCAACACACCGCCAGCGATGACGCTCCCAAGCTGGCCAGCAGTATTTGTACCCATGGCATGCATAAGGAGAAAATTGTCAAAATCCTCATCTTGAGCCATCTGCGCAGCTAACCGTCCAGCCATCGGGAAGGCGCTGATTCCAGCGGCTCCGATCAATGGATTGATTTTGCCATGGGTGATGAACGCCATCAGCTTTCCAAATAATAAACCCGCAATAGTATCAAAACAGAAGGCAAGCAAGCCGAGGATGAGAATGCTAATGGTTTGCCAGTTCAAGAAACTCTGAGCAGTCATGGTGGAGCCAATTGTTATACCTAAAAACAAGGTAGCGATATTTGCAATCTCATTCTGGGCTGCTTTGTTTAGCCGGTCAACGACACCACTTTCTCGAAGTAAATTACCAAGCATCAGCATACTGATTAATGGGGTTGCATCTGGAACCAATAAACCGATTACCAAAGTCACCACAATTGGGAATAAGATGCGAAGTCTGTTTTGAAACCGGTCGAGGAGAATAATCCATCTTGATCCGGCGTTCAGCCTTCGTCGTCATCAATTTCATTAAAGGTGGTTGGATGATCGGAACCAGGCTCATATAGGAATAGGCTGCAACGGCTATTGGAGCGAGCAACTCTGGCGCTAGCTTGGTAGCCACAAAAATCGAGGTTGGACCATCGATTGCGCCAATCACACCAATTGAGGCGGCCTGATTGAGTGGAAAACCGATTAATGTGGCTAGTATCAATGTTCCGAAAATCCCAAATTGTCCAGCGGCTCCCATTAATACCATGGATGGCTGCGCCAGCAATGGACTGAAATCTATCATCGCGCCGACGCCGATGAAAATCATTAAGGGAAAAATCTCGGTGCTGATACCAATCTTATAAAGCACACCAAAAAGACCATTATCGGCGAGCATACCAGATAGCGGAATATTGGCAAGGATACAGCCAAAACCGATTGGTAAGAGTAGGACAGGCTCATATTCTTTAATCACTGCCAGGGCGATCAGTGTCCCACCTACCAGAATGAGTAATGCATTTCCCCAGGTGAAATGCGTGATGCCTTTCAAGAGTTCAGCGAGCATTTCTGGAAAAGGCATCGTCCTTACTCCGTAAATTCAAGCAGTTTGTCATTATGATTTACTGTCTGTCCAGCTGATACGAAAATTTCAGCCACTTCACCGGAGCGAGCAGCCCTGATTGAATTGCGCATCTTCATCGCTTCGATGACAAACAGCACCTGGCTAAAAGCAATAGGTTCTCCAGGTTTTACTTTGATGTCCACAATCACACCTGGAATTGGCGCACGTACAATTTTGGGGTTTAATGATGCACCAGAAGGTACATGTACTATGGCAGGTGGACCGGGTGGAATATTTTGATGGGCGGGCAGCGTCGGTGTTATCAGATTTTCTTCTGGCCAGACTTCAACTTGGGTACCATCGACTGTTGCAATGACCGGTCGACTACTCAGGTTTCCAATCTCGACCTGATAAATCTGTTCGCCAATTCTTAGCTGATATTTCATTTGATTCTTCCTCTTTTTGTCACCATGCGCGTACGCAGAACAGCCTGCCATGCGCTGACCAAAGCGGTAGGAGGCAATGGGAATGGGTGTGGCGCAGAGCTATCTTTCTGGCGGGCTAAGGCAACCGCAACCGCGATCGCTGCAGCCTGCCTTTTTTGGTCGAGATCGGAAGATTTTCCTGGTGTGATAAGGATGAATTCTTCATCCAACTCTTTGTCGTTGGAGGTGACGCGAACCAACAACGACATCAAACCCCAGAGCAATAGAATAGCGCCAAAGACCAAACTCATCCCGATGATGGAGATTTGGATTACCAAGCTCAGATTTTCAGTCATTACGCACCTGCATCATACTGGGATGTTGCCATGTTTTCTGGCGGGTGCGACGGTTTGTTTATCGCGCAAGGCTGCTAGCGAGGCGATAATTTTTGGGCGGGTTTCGCATGGCTCAATAATATCGTCAACATATCCTTCGCGAGCAGCAAAATAGGGATTGTTAAATCGCTCGCGGTAGTCATCTGTAAGCCGCTTGCGTTCAGCCACTGGATCGGGCGAAGATTCGATTTCACGCTTGTAGAGGATGTTGACGGCTCCTTCTGCTCCCATCACGGCGATTTCAGCGCTGGGCCAGGCGTAGGTTACGTCAGTTCCGAGATATTTGCTGCCCATCACAACATATGCACCACCATATGCTTTGCGAGTGACTACTGTGATTTTCGGGACTGTGGCTTCAGAGAATGCGTACAATACCTTGGCGCCGTGCCGAATGATGCCGCCATATTCCTGATGCGTACCAGGCAAGAAACCGGGCGAATCAACAAAAGTCACAATAGGAATATTGAAGCAATCGCACATCCGTACAAAACGGGCCATTTTATCGGATGCGTCGATGTCGATCACACCTGCCATCACACTTGGTTCCTGCGCAACGATCCCAACACTGTGGCCTCCAATTCGCGCAAGTCCAATAATGGCGTTCATTGCCCAGGCTGGTTGAATCTCTTGAAATGAACCCAGATCGATTACGTGTTGGATTACTTCATGCATGCTGTATGCCTCATAAGCATCCAACGGGATTAACTTATTTAGCTCCAGGTCCATGCGCATCGGGTCGTCTGTGGATGGGAAGTATGGCGGGTTTTCGACATTATTGGATGGAAAATAACCCAACAACGTGCGAGTGAGTAACAAAGCTTCGGATTCATCTTTGGAAGAAAAATGGGCTGTCCCGGTAATCGACATATGCACCGATGCACCCCCTAGCGTTTCGGCGTTGACCACTTCTCCAGTCATACCTTTGATTACATCAGGTCCAGTCAGAAACATAAAAGAATGGTTCTCGACCATAATAATCAAATCCGTCAAGGCGGGTGAATAAGCGGCGCCGCCGGCGCACGGACCCAGCATCACGCTGATTTGGGGAATAACGCCGGAATATTGTGCATTGCGGAGGAAGATTTCGGCATAACCGCCAAGGCTCTTGACGCCTTCCTGGATGCGCGCCCCACCCGAATCGATCAATCCGATGATGGGGACGCCATTGCGCACAGCCAGATCCATCACCCGGCAAATCTTATGACTCTGCATCTCGCTGAGTGTACCGCCATAGACCGTAAAATCCTGCGCATATACATAGACGGTTCGCCCTTCGATCTGTCCATAACCGGTCACTACGCCATCTCCGGGGAATTTCTCTGTTGCTAGCCCCATCTCGTCATTTGGGGCAGTGATGAAAGGCTCCAACTCGTTAAATGTACCTATGTCCAACAGAATTCTCAAGCCGCTCCCGGCTGGTTAGCTTCCCTTTGGAGTGTTGGACCGCGATCCGTTTCTCCCCTCCGCCCTGACGGGCTTTTTCGCGTAAGCGGCGCAGCCTGAGAATTCGGGGGTCTTCCCCGTTATGAGCATCGTTCATTGCACTCTTGCCTCTGAATATCTAAATGTCCAAATATCTAATTGATGGGATAAAGATCGCGTATCTCAAAGTATGATATCTATTATACTTATTAATTTATAGTGACAAACATCCTATAAAATGGTGAAAGGAAATAATGAACAAAGTAATGTTCAGAAGGGAGATGTGTTGTGAATCGCATTTATAGAATTTATCCAACTCCTGCCCAAGAAATGGACCTGGAGGGTGCTTATCTGGAGCACGACCTGCGTAATATTGCTAAGCCGGCAGGTAGACCTGTAGTGTATGCCAATTTCATTGCCAGCCTGGATGGCAGGATAGCTATTCCACACGGGGCAGGGGAGGGTTTGGGAACGCCAAAGGCAACGGCTAATGACCGCGACTGGCGTTTATTTCAAGAGCTTGCAGCACAGGCTGATATTCTGATTAGCAGCGGTCGTTATTTACGCGATTGGGCTGATGGAAAAGCGCAGGAGATATTACAGGTCAACGATCCCCGCTATGCAGACCTGCGGGACTGGCGGACAGAGCGAGGACTGAATCCTTATCCTGATTTTGCTTTACTAAGCGAGAAACTGGATTTTACCATCCCGGATGTTATCAGGGACGCAGGGAGGAAGGTGGTTGTTTTCACAACGGAGACATCTGATCCTGTTCGGAGGGCAATGATTGCATCCCAAGTGGATCAGGTGATTATTGTTGGAAAAGAGGAAATCAGCGCAAGCAAAATGGTTTCAGAGCTTGGCGAACTCGGGTACTGCAGCATTTATTCAGCAGCAGGACCAAGAATTTTTCATCTATTGTTGACAGAAGGTGTATTAGATCGGTTTTACTTGACCGTAGTCAATAAGTTCTTAGGTGGTCACGAGTTCGCGAGCATACTAGAAGGCGAACAATTAAATCCACCGGCTACGGCGCAGATTGAGCGGATGTATCTTGACCAGCACGCGCTGGGTGGAGTTGGTCAATTGCTGGTTTGTTATCGTTTGATGCAGCGTGGATAAGGTTTATTTTGGCAATGTAGCGAAAAAGATATCCCAGAAAGGCGAGCTGACTCCAAAGCGTTTATCTGGGGATTTGTAATGGTGCTGCATGTGATGGCGCTTAATTGCTTTGAGAAGACCTGATCTCATTGGAAAATGATGGGTGGCGTAGTGAATGACGTCATATGTCAAATATCCTGTCATAAAACCAACAAACAGTGGATCTACCCAATGAGCCCATCCAAGAATCGCGCCGAAAATCCAGGAAAAGAGAGCGTAGAAGACGAAAGCCATTGGAATGCTAACAACAGGCGGCATCACCAGGCGTGTTTTGGATTGGGGTTGTGCATGGTGGATACCATGAAATAGAAATACCAGCCGTTTCAGTTGAGTTTTTGTTGGATGATAATGAAAGACAAATCGGTGCAAGGTGTATTCGGCAAATGTCCACAATATAATTCCCGCTAAAATTGCGAGTGGTAGGATTATAAGAGAAAGCGTACCAGAGAATTCCTTGATAGAGCGTGCCAAAAAGAACACGATCACTGGCAGCCAGATGATCACAACAGCTTGTGGGGTAATGTGTGTGAAGAACTCCAGCCAATCAGATTTAAACAATCGGATTGGCTGATCGTTGTGATCGATCGGGAAGCCGCCCATTTCGCTGTATTTGACCGGTAAATCAAGATCAACTTGATACTCATTTTCTATCACGCCACTCTCCAGAGGACTGGTATTATTCCGTTGGAACTGGATTTTATCAGATGGTGACAAAACCCGCTAGTTTTCTCGCTGATCATCGGCATTGTCAAAGATCTCCATATAGCCCTGATCCAGCTCGTCGTCGGATAAATGCGCATATCGTTGTGTGACAGCGATATTGCGGTGGCGAGCCAACTCTTGGGCCATTTTCAGATTGCCGCCAGAACCCTTTAGAACGGATGTGACGAAGAAGTGCCGGAAAGAGTGTGGGGTGATCTCGCCAGCCGCCTGGGGACCAATAGCTTCGGTGACACGCCTTGTGATGATGTTTTGTCCGGTCCTGGTTGAGATCGCTTTGATTTTCTTTCCCGCCCCCTTATCGTGGCGGGAAAAGAGGGGCAGGGAGGCTAATGGGCGGCGCGTCCCGCCATCCAATCCGGCTCGAGCGCCAAGATAATCTTTTAACGCATGGATGCTGCGATTGGAGAAACGCACAACGGCCTGGCGGTTTCCTTTGCCAACAATCATTGCTTTCTGCTCGTTCCAATCTAGGTCGCCGCGCTGCAAGCGGCAGGCTTCATGAACCCGCAGCCCGGTATCAGCCAAAGTCAGGATAAAGGCACGGTCGCGCAGATTGATCAGATATCCGGTTTCGTCGATTGTCTGCCAAGAAGCAAGATTAATAGCATGCAAAATAGTTAATTGAATAAGATCTTGCGGAAACTGCGGTAGACGCAGTCCGGGTTTTCGGGATCTATGGCGGATAAGCAGGCGCACACGCGGTAGATTCATTTCGGTCAGTCGTTCTGCTACCAGGAATTCAAAGAAACCAGCCAGCGCTGTAAGATATAGCTGTTCTGTAGATGGTGAATAGACTTTCAAATCCTGGGCAAACCAGGATACAGCATCCTCTGTCAGTTGGCTGATTTTTTGTTGATCGAGTGGGGGGCCCTTTTTTTGCATGGTCTGAATAAAAGAATTCATCGCGTTGTTGTAAGCGCGGGCGGTGTGCTCGCTGCGCGCCAGTCGAATCGCATCGATGTAGATCTGGATGGCTTGAAAGATCGAGATTTCGTCGTCAGGGGACATTTTTACTCCAATGGATGGTGTAATCATTATATCATAATTGTTTCTTATAATAATACTTATCAGAAACATTAATGTCTTCTTGTGGTTTTATGTATCTAATAACCTGCCTATCGCTGAGAATCAAGGTTACTTCATCCGGGATGAATTATTGTAAGGTTCCAGTGGTATTCGCGAAATTGGCGTGCGCAAATATGCTTTGTGCGCAGAGTTTAGTGTATTTCTTTAATATCCCCTACCCTATTAAGGGAAAGGATAATCATTCTTGACAAATGAGAACATATATTCTAAATTATAGAATGAGTAGGCAGGATGTATAATTTGCTGATTGGCCTTATTGGATACATGGATCTTGAGCCAGCAGAAGAACAAGGTTGTCCTTCACCGGCAAGGCAGAAACGAGGCGCCAACGACCCAGAAGTAAGCCTTGCGATGCTTCCAAATGGCAGACAAATCGCCTTGCTGAAGACACTGTTGACCTCCGCTTGCGAGCGAGATTGTAATTACTGTCCGTTTCGAGCTGGCAGGGATTTCCGCAGAGCCACACTTCGTCCGGATGAAATGGCCGAGACTTTCATGGGGATGGTTCGGGCTGGGATTGCCCAAGGTTTATTCCTGAGTTCAGGAATTGTTAATGGAGGAATGCATACCCAAGATCAAATCATTGATACCGCGGAAATCCTGCGCCACAAATTTGGTTTCAAGGGCTATCTTCATCTGAAGATCATGCCAGGCAGCGAGTATGAACAAGTGAAAAAAACGATGGAACTTGCAGACCGAGTATCGGTTAACCTGGAAGCTCCAAATGCGGAAAGACTTACCCGTCTGGCTCCCCATAAGAATTTTTTTGAAGAGCTGCTCACTCCGCTTAAATCGATTCAGCAAACCAAGGACAATTTTGAGCCAGAAGACACTTTTAAAGGACATTGGCCTTCATTGACCACCCAGTTTGTGGTGGGAGCTGTGGGAGAAAGCGACCTGGAACTACTGACAACAACTGCAAAGCTTCAGCAAGAGATGGGACTGAGTTCGGGCTTATTTCTCTGCTTTTCATCCGATCCAGAACACACCTTTGGAGAATACTCCCGCTACCCACCCTCTCCGGCAGCATCGTTTGTACCAGGCTTCATTCTTGCTGCGGGATTATGGGTATGATCTGGAGGATCTTCCATTCGAAACAACCGGTAATCTTCCTATTCGGATCGATCCAAAACTGGCTTGGGCAAAAGAAAATTTGAGCGAAAGGCCTGTGGAAATCAATCAGGCAGATAGAAATCTACTCTTACGTTTACCGGGGATCGGTCCTAAAGGGGTGAAGGTGATTCTGGCTGCTCGCAGAAAAGGAACGATTCGGAATATTTCTGAGCTCAGAAATCTTGGGATTAATATCCAAAATTTGCTCCCATTTATCTTATTGGATGGAAAACAACCTGCTAAGCAGCTACTGCTTTGGTCTGTCGACTAAGTTAAATTTCTCCCAAGCTCCAATCCAAGGTTCGCTATTGGATGATCGTTTTGGCAATACAACCGAGCGTAATTTCTCTGCTACCTGAGCAGATGTCATCGCGACGGTCGCCCAATCGTCATTGAGAATAGCTTGACGCATCTTTCGGCTGAGATATTCAGTCCATTCCCATTCCATCCGAAATCGATCTGCCTTCAACCAATACCCTCTCTTCTCCCAAGCAGTTACCGAAGAATCGACTGTATTAGAGATACCATCCATCGCTAATATGATAAATGCAGCCAAATCGTGAGTTTTGGAATCAATCTCCTTCTGACGCATCAGTTCTTGAATAGCTCGCACGATGCTGCGCGTTAGTTGAGTGCGGTCTTTTGCCGCGCTTTCTGTTTTAATCACTCTGCTCAATTTAGTCTCCAGAGAGTAGGATGGAACTGATTATATCGGATTTATTGACGATGCGAATAGACTGGCTTATAATCTCCTGGCACGGGGAAGTGCTGGAACTGGCAGACAGGCGTGACTTAGGATCACGTGCCGAAAGGCGTAGGGGTTCAAGTCCCCTCTTCCCCATATTTATATATTGATCTTATATTCCACTTTTGGAACACATGATATAATGCGGCGGATTAGTCCGCTGCTTTGGTTTTAATATTCTATGCGAAGGAAATGACCTTGAAAATCGAAACCACCATCCTTGATGATCAACAAGCCAGGCTGACAGTTGAAATTGAATCTGACCGGCTCGAAGAGGCGAAACGCCAGGCTGCGAATAAACTGGCAAAACGGGTGAAAATCCCAGGATTCCGCCCAGGCAAGGCTCCCTACCCTGTTGTCTTGCGTACGATTGGCGAGAGTGCAATCTTAGAAGAAGCGCTTGAAATTCTGGTAGATCGCGTTTACCCGGAAATTATCAAGGAGTCGGAAATAAAACCTTACGGTCCTGGGCGACTGGAAAAGATTTCAGAGACTACCGACCCACTAACTATCACGTTTCTTGTCCCACTCGATGCTGAAGTGGTGCTTGGTGACTATAAATCTATACGCAAAGAATATCAGCCTGAACCTGTGAGTGACGACGAAATTGAGGAATCGCTCGAAATCGTTACGAGGCGCACAGGCAATTGTTGAACCGGTTGAGCGGGCGGCCGAAAAAGGCGATGTCATTACCGTCCTATTAAGCGCAAAATCTGTTTCAGCGACTGAGGGCTCCGACGAAGAGCCTTTGTTTAAAGAACAATCTATACCATTTTTGATTGATGATGATAACGATAACTGGCCTTTCCCGGGTTTCAAGGCTCAATTAATCGGCAAATCTGCCGGCGACCAGGAATCAATCGAATACATCTTTCCCGATGACTACGAACAAGAATCTCTGCGGAACAATTCTGCAACCTTTAACTACACTGTTGAGAATGTGAAATCGCGAACTCTACCAGAGTTGAACGATGAATTGGCTGTATCCCTGGGTGAATTTGAAAATCTTGAAGCTCTGCGGGCTAATATCCAATCTGTGCATGCAACCCGATCCGAAGAAAAGTACAACGAAACCTACGACGAGGAGGTTCTTGCAGAAGCGATTGCTCAATGCGAATTCAAATATCCATCCCAAATGCTGGATGATGAAATTGATCAGGTTCTCCACGATCTGGAATCGCGCTTGGAGCGTCAGGGTCTGGATATCAGTATCTATATGAAATCGCGCAACCTGGACGAAGCCGGTTTGAAGGAAGATTTGCGTCCTCATGCGAAGCAACGCTTAGAACGCAGCTTGTTCTTATTTGAGTTGGGCAAAGCTGAAAATATCGAGGTGAAGAAAGAGGAGCTAGAAACTGAGACAGACAGTGCATTAAGCTACCTCCGCCGAGTATTACCCGAAAAAGAAGCACGCAAGCTAACCACCCGAGAGGTTCAATCAAACATAATAAATAATGTGCTGGTTGATTTGCTCTCTCGTAAGACTATTGAGCGAATGCGCGACATCGCTCGAGGAAAGCAGGAGCAGCAAGAAGTCTCTGAACCCACCGATACAGAAGACGCTTCTGCGGAGATCAGTGATCCGGTGATTGAATCTGAATTGCCGTCATCCGAAGTGTTTGAAACCCAACTTGAAGCAACACCCACAGAGGATGTCGCTAACGAATAATCGTTTTTTTTTACCCGTATCTACTTTTTAAGGAGGAAAAATGTTAACCCCTGAGTCCCTAATCCCGATGGTGATCGAAACTACTTCACGCGGTGAAAGGGCTTATGATATCTATTCTTTGCTTCTGAGAAACCGAATCGTGTTTCTCGGTACTCCAATCAATGACCAGGTGGCCAATGTGATCGTCGCTCAATTACTCTTTTTAAGCAGCGAGGATCCCGAAACCCCCATCCAGATGTATATCAATTCTCCGGGTGGGCAGGTTTATGCAGGCATGGCCATTTATGACACCATGCAGATGATCCCGAATCCCATTCGAACGTTGGCAGTAGGGATGACCGCCTCATTTGGAACGGTTCTGCTGACAGCTGGTACGAAAGGTGAGCGATACGCCTTACCCAACGCAACCATTCATATGCACCAGCCCCTGGGGGGCGCGCAAGGCCAGGCCTCGGATATTGAGATCCAGGCACGAGAAATCCTGCGACTTAAGGAACAACTGACGGATATCCTTGCAGTCCACACCGGCCAAACCAAAGAAGCTATCGACCGAGATACCAATCGAGATTTTTATCTGGATGCGAAAGGCGCGGTTGACTATGGCTTAGTTGATCACGTGATGGAGATTCCTGCTTCTAAGCTTCTTGTGAAAGAATAACCCATTCAGTCATAAATTCAATCAAGTTCGTGCAAATGACAAGCACGACTCGATTGAACTAAAGAGCCCAATAAATCAAAAAAATACGAACGTACACGCCCTGATACTAGATATGGATGGGGTTTTGTGGCGAGACCATCAACCCATCGGAAATTTGCATCAATTATTTAGTCGGATCGCTGAACGGGGTTTCAAGGTGGTTCTGGCAACGAATAATGCCACCTTATCTATCCAACAATATCTACAAAAGCTGGAAGGCTTCGGCGTTTTTTAGAATCCTGGCAAATCATCAATTCCGCCGAAACGACCGCCGCTTATCTGGAAAGACATTTTCCAGAAGGCGGCAAAATTTTTATGATCGGTGAAAACGGACTAGAAGAGACACTTAATAGACGCGGATTTTTTCATTCGGATGAAGATGGAGAAGAAGTGATCGCGGTAGTTGCAGGATTAGACCGCCAGGTTACATTTGAAATACTTAGAAAAGCCTCGCATCATATACGATCTGGAGTTTTATTTCTCGGAACAAACCCGGATCGGTCTTTTCCAACTCCCAAGGGTTTGATCCCTGGGGCTGGCGCCATCCTGGCAGCCCTGGAAGCTGCAACAGACATCAAAGCGATTA
The DNA here is from genome assembly GCA_963788145.1 of uncultured Chloroflexia bacterium. Lineage (GTDB taxonomy): Bacteria > Chloroflexota > Anaerolineae > Anaerolineales > UBA4823 > UTCFX2. The sequence continues at coordinate 714,912 of CAWBFQ010000003.1, forward strand.
TCATTGGCAAACCACAGCCAGACATGTATCAGTTAGCGCTGAATCGTCTGGGAACCAGCCCAGGCCAGACCCTGGTTGTTGGCGACCGGTTGGAAACGGATATTGCCGGCGCTCAAGCAATTGGATGTAAAACCGGGCTGGTGCTTAGTGGGGTTGCAGATGAGCAGGCAGCATTGGCCTGGCGACCAAAACTCGATTATATTGAACCAGATTTGACTACTTTTAATCGAAAAACTATGACCAAGCCAGCGCGTAAATTCATTTTTGATCTGGCTTATGATGATCTTGTCCATGAGATCAAAGAGCTTGGAGAATCTAATTTTCGGGCAGCCCAAATATGGCGCGGGTTATATAAGGATTTTTGGTCATCTCCAGAAGAATTCACCACGCTTTCACAAGGCTTGCGGGAAACGTTGGCTCAAAGATTTGATTTCTCCCACCTTCAACCGACAAAATGGATCAACTCATCGAACGGCGAGACGCATAAAACGCTCTTTCTGATTCCAGGTCAACAGAGCGTTGAGACTGTATTGATGCGATATGAAGATCGAAGGACGTTGTGCATCTCCACCCAGGCGGGATGTGCCATGGGATGTGTTTTTTGCGCAACTGGACAGATGGGTTTTCGAAGAAATCTAACCGACGGCGAAATTACGGAACAAGTCATCTATTTCGCCCGACAGCTTGCCGCTCAGGGAGAGAAAGTCACTAATGTAGTTGTGATGGGTATGGGTGAGCCATTTCATAATTACGATGCAACAATGGCGGCGATAGACCGGTTAAATGATCCTAAGGGTTTCGATTTCGGAGCGCGCAGGTTTACGATCTCGACTGTGGGATTGGTTCCTGGCATTCGCAGATTTGCAAATGAAAGACGGCAGGTCAACCTGGCAATTTCGCTGCACGCATCGGATGATCAAACCCGTTCATCCCTGTTACCGATGAACAAGAAATACCCTATCGCTGAACTGATGGATGCGTGCTTACGCTATGTGGAACTGACTAAACGCCGAATTACCTTTGAGTGGGCGTTAATCCAGGGAGTAAATGATAGCATTGAGCAGGCGCAAAAGCTAGCTTATTTACTTTCACCATTCAACCGAAGTGGCGCAGCGATGTGTCATGTGAACGTGATCCCGCTCAATCCGACCAATCAATATTCTGGCAAAGCAACAACGCGTAAAGATGCATTTTTGTTTAAGGCAACCCTCGAAAGTAAAGGATTTCCCTGCACGGTGCGAATCCGCCGAGGGATAGATATCCAAGCCGGCTGTGGACAATTGATCACAGAATAAGATTCCCTAAAATGATCAACCTGATCAGCAGGTTATTAGCCCAGATTCTCAAGTTCTTCTTCCAACTGCTCTATCATTCTTTTGCCTGGTCCTACGATCTTGTTGCAAATGTTGTTTCTGTGGGGATGTGGAACCAATGGATCGTGTCAGTTACCCCTTACTTGGACGAGGGTCCGATCCTGGAAATTGGTTTTGGAACCGGGTATCTACAGGCATGGATGCATCGAGAGAATTATTTCGGGGTTGGATTGGATGAAAGCTGGCAGATGACTCGTCAGGCTCGAACCAGATTAAAGCGGCAGGGTTTTGAATACCGCCTGGCGCGCGGTTGGTCACAGTTCCTCCCTTTCCGAGACCAGGTTTTTAGCAGGGTTGTATCCACATTCCCGTCCGAATATATTACTGATCCGGATTCTTTGAATGAGATCTGGCGGGTACTTAGACCGGGCGGCTGCCTGATTATATTACCTGTTGTCTGGATCACAGGTCAATCCCTGCTGCACCGACTGGCCGCAGGGTTATTCCGCATCACCAATGAGGCGCCAACCAGATCAGTGATTGACTCGACCTGGCTTAAACCATTCGAGAGACAGCTCCAACAGAGCAACTTTGACTTTGAGCATGTATTTATCAGCGAAGAAAATTATGAGGTTTTAATAATAAGAGCTGAGAAGGTCGATCCAATTTTGGGAAAATTATCGTCAAATGGATCATCATTTTAAGCACATTGAAGTACAATGTAAGTAATGGAAGCCCTAATTGCTGTGTCCAAAGTGAGTAAATATGCTGTCTCTTCAAGTGGAGATACAGTGGAGGTGATTGAGCGGCCGAATGGTGGATTGTCGCTAGTGATGGCGGATGGACAGAGCTCAGGTAGAGGCGCTAAGAACGTCTCAACGATGGTCGTTCGAAAAGTGATTTCGTTATTGGCGGAAGGCGTACGGGATGGAGCCGCAGCCCGAGCTGCTTCAGACGCACTTTACACTGAGCGAGGCGGAAAGGTCTCTGCAACTCTAAATGTAGTTTCGATTGACCAACAAACCCGCACGATTGTGATCACACGCAACAACCCCTCCCCTGCCCTGGTTTCTCTGAACGGGGAAATCCAGATGTTGGATGAGCCTTGCCAGCCAGTGGGTTTCTACCGCGGCACGCGACCAGTCATCACAGAAATAGAGATTGAGACTGGGCTGATTATCGTGGTCTACACCGATGGATTAACTCACGCCGGGAAGCGCTGCGGGCAGCCGATGGACGTTGTTGCGTCCTTCAGAGGACTGATAGAGGAATATGAGCTATCCCCTCAACTCATTGCGGATGCGCTACTCAAAGAGGCTATGCGTTTGGATGAAAATCGCCCTGCCGATGATATTTCTGTTGCAGTCGTCGGTGTCATCCCACATATAGGCGATCAGGTTCGTCGTATGAGTGTTCGGTTGCCATTGAACAGCTAGACCAATGCGAAAACAGATCTTGCCGATATGCCTCTGATTGGTGTCGTTGGCCCCTGTGCATCAGGCAAAACCACACTGGTCTCAATGCTCAAAAAGCTGGGGTACGAAGTCCGTCATATCGCCCAGGAACATTCCTATGTGTCGTATATGTGGCAGAGGATCACAAATCCTGATGTTTTGATCTATTTGCACGCCTCGTATCCGACAACTCTGGTTCGTCGCCAGATGAATTGGAATCAATCTGAATACGAACGTCAGATTGAACGCTTACTTCATGCTCGTCAGCATGCGAGTTTATATATCGATACGGACTCGCTTACCTCTGAAGAGGTGCTCCAAAGAGTATTAGAATTTCTGCATTTCATAGAAATTAATCCATAATTAAATTGGACAATATCAAATTTCGGGAGTATAATCATCCTTCGGTCTGCCAGCCTTAGGCTGGTATTTGTTTGAAATTGGAGGACGCGGCTGGAATGTCACAACGGTTAAGTTACTTAATAATTCTGATTGTAGTTGTTGTTGCGTTGGCAGTTTATATCGCAATACCCAACAGCCCAGGTTTTCACTTTCTGGGAATGAGCAGAGATTTTCAAACCAGATTAGGTTTAGACCTGGTGGGTGGTGTGCAGGCATTATTAGAGGCAGATTTGCCGGCAGATACAGCGGTTGATGCAACTGCGATGGAAGCGGCTGCAAAAATCGTTGAAAACCGTGTAAACGGGCTTGGGCTAACTGAAGCAGTTGTCCAAAAAGCGGGCGATCGGCGGATCGTGGTAGAGCTCCCTGGCGAGACCGACCCCGAGAAAGCTCTGGCCACTATCCAACAAACCGGGTTGCTGGAGCTAGTTGATTTCTCGGAAATACCACAAGAACAAGCGATCGGATTGGTGGGAACAACCATTTACACAAATTTCGGTCTGGAACCCGGAACAGAAGCCCAGCCAATTACAGCTACCCAGGGAATCACGAGCAATGTTGTCACTACACAGACCTTCTCAACAGTGCTTACTGGGGCTGATTTACGCTCTGTCAATGTGACGACCAGCCAGCAGACGGGTCAGTATGAAGTAGCATTCGAACTTTCCCCTGATGGGGCGAAAGTGTTTGCGACGTATACCGCTTCCCATGTCGGCAGCATCCTGGCAATCGTGGTTGATAAGCAGGTCGTATCCACCCCGAGTATTAATCAAGCAATCCCTAGTGGGAATGGGGTCATCAGCGGTAATTTCACTTATGAAGAAGCCAACAATCTAGCCGTTCAACTGCGCTATGGCTCCCTGCCGATCCCATTGAAAGTGATAGAAATCCGAACCGTAGGCCCAACCTTAGGGTTGGAATCGCTCCAAAAAAGCTTGCGGGCCGGTGGGATCGGTTTTGCCATTGTAATCCTGTTCATGCTGCTTTATTACCGTGTTCCTGGAGTCGTTGCGAGCCTCGCAATCATGATATTTGCATTAATCACGTTTGCGATTTTCCGCTTCATCCCGGTTACATTAACGCTGCCGGGTATCGCTGGATTCTTGTTGAGTACTGGAAGCGCCCTGGACGCGAATATTTTGATATTCGAGCGGATGAAAGAGGAGTTGCGATCTGGCAAGACTCTTCGCCAATCCATCGATCTTGGCTGGCGGCGTGCGTGGCCTTCGATCCGGGATTCAAATATTGCAACGTTAATTACTTGTGGCATCCTCTTCTGGTTTGGCAGCACCTATGGAGCAACCATCGTCAAGGGCTTTTCGATTACGCTCTTCTTGGGCGTGATGGTGAGCTTGTTCACAGCGATCGTGGTGACGCGTGTATTTATGGATCTGGTTGCCACCTACTTCAAATCAAAAGATTATTCCAAGTGGTTTGGCATCTAGAAGGGAACTGCTATGATTAACATCATTGGAAGAAGATATTACTTTTTTGCATTATCGTTGCTGGTTATTCTGCCTGGTTTGATTCTGCTGGGTGTGATGATTTCCAGGGGAACATTGCCCGTCTCAATCGATTTCACTGGCGGCAGCTTGCTCGAAGTGAAATTTGTCAGCGCTACCCCATCCGAATCCGACGTCCTGGCTTTATTTGACCGAATGGGTGTCGAGGATGTCAAGGTGCAGACAACCAGCCAGGGAACGTATGTTATCCGCTCATCGGTACTGGCGGAGGACGTGCGCGGCTCGATCGTAAACGAACTCGGTAAGGAATTCAATACCGAAGTGATTATGTTGCGCTTTGAGAGCGTTGGCCCCACTATCGGGCGTGAAGTAACCACCCGGGCAGCAATGGCGGTTGGCGTGGCGGCTTTGATTGTTACCATTTATATGACTTTTGCATTCCGGGGAGTACCTCATGCATTCCGTTTTGGGATCTGCGCGATTATCGCGATGGTGCATGACGTAGCCGTGGTATTCAGCCTGACAGCCATCGGCAGCATTTTCTGGGGATGGCAAATCGATTCCTTATTCTTGACCGCCCTACTGACCGTGATCGGTTTCTCGGTGCAAGATAAGGTCGTGGTCTTCGATCGGATCCGAGAAAACACAGGCATCCTTCGCCGCATATCGTTTGAAACACTGGTGAACCATTCGATCGTGCAAACTCTACAGCGTTCGATTAATACCCAATTGATGACGGTAGAATTCATGCTGCTTGCTCTGGCTTTATTTGGTGGTATCACATTGCGTGAATTCTCGATGATCTTGCTGGTGGGTCTATTCAGCGGTACTTATTCTTCAATCTTTATTGCTTCTCCTGTGTTGGTTGTATGGGAGACCAAAGAGTGGAAGAATTGGTTCCGACGAAGCCAGAAATCTGCTGCTTGATCGAAATATTTCATTGATCAATACAGGGCTGCCCTACTTCAATGGCAGCCCTGTATTAATTCTGGCGAGGGGAATAATTATCGCGTTGGAGGATCTATTTCAGAAATAATAAGTAGAAAGCGCTGATGGTTAGGAAAGGACCATAAGGTAAAGCAAGGTTGGCGTGATACCGCTTCCGAGAAAACATCCATATCAAGTATAACAGGCTGGCAAAGCCGGCAAGTATAATCGCAAAGATCAAACCAATAGTAATTCCCGGCCATCCCAATAGCAATCCAATAATTCCGCTTAAATTGACATCGCCAAACCCGATAGCTTCATCCTCGCTGATTTGAAGTCCGCGCAGTTTTCGAGAAAAGCGGACAAAAAATAAGCCAAGAAAATAGAACACCAACATCGCCAGAAAACCGGCCAGCCCTCCCAACAATGTTGAGATCCAACCATGCAAAACCACCCCAAACCATAAACCGAGGACCGCTCCTACCAAGCTGACAATGTGCATGATCAGGCGATGTTCGATATCGATAACAGTGACCAGCAGAAGATATCCGACCACGATCAATTTGCCAGCTAAGCCCGAATCGGCGGAACCGAAATCCACCAAGGAATAACCCACAAGCCCCATTCCTATTTCCACGATCCAGGTTCGAATGGAGCGGCGCTGGGAGCAATTCGGGCATTTTCTTGGCCAAATCAGGTAATTCAACCAATCGAATAGGGAATTGCACCTCAGGCAGATAGGACGGCCCAGACCGCGCATCACAGGCAGAATATCGGCCACATAATTGATGATCATTCCGAGAACCAGCCCAAACAACACAGCAAGCCATTTTTCATTCATAAGTCATATGGATCCATTTCTGAAATAGGAGTTTACGCTCCTTGTCAATGTATGGCGTTTAACGATATTATAGCAACAATCGAGACCAGATCGAAGTATTAGGAGAAAAATAAAAGATTATGGAGAAGTTTATTATTCAAGGTGGAGCGTCTCTTTCGGGAGAAATTATTCCTTCCGGGAACAAGAATGCTGCATTACCGTTAATCGCTGCAACCTTGCTGACGGATGAGGCTGTAACGCTTCACAATATGCCCAATATTCGGGATGTGCAAGATATGTGCATTCTCCTGGAAAGCTTGGGTGTAAGAGTACAAGAAATTGGACCTCATACGCTGCAGATCCAGGCAGCAAACATCCAGGCGGCAAATTTAGACCCTGATAAATGTCGACGCATCCGAGCATCCATCTTATTGGCTGGTCCAATGTTAGCAAGGGAAGGTCAGCTCAGGCTTCCCCCACCAGGTGGAGATGTGATCGGGCGTAGAAGAGTAGACACGCATACCCTGGCGCTCCAAACACTGGGCGCCGAAATCAGCTACGATCGAACCGAACAGGTATTTGACTTTAAATCGCACGGTCTCGTAGGAGCAAACATCCTACTGGATGAAGCGAGTGTCACGGCAACTGAGAATGCGATCATGGCATCCGTAACGGCTAATGGCGCGACGATTTTGAGGAATGCCGCATCTGAACCGCACGTTCAGGAACTGTGTCAATTTCTGAATACATTAGGCGCCCAGATAGATCAAATTGGCTCAAACACCCTGCATATTCAAGGTGTTCCGAAATTGCATGGAGGAGAATTTACGATTGGGCCAGATTACCTGGAAGTGGTGAGTTTTATCGGCGCAGCAGTTGTGACAAAAGGCTCGGTTCGCATTCGCGATGCAGGCGCTGAATATCTGGATATGATCCGGATGGTGTTTGGTCGAACTCGGTGTCCAATGGGAGGTCGATGGTGAAGATATTGTTGTTCCATCCGATCAACGCCAAGTAATCGAGCCAGACCTGGGGGACGCAATACCGGAGATTAAAGTGATGACCTGGCCAGCTTTCCCCACAGATTTGATGAGCATCGCCATCGTGATCGCGACTCAATCGCATGGAAGTGTTCTATTTCATGATTGGATGTACCCAAGTCGCATGTTTTTTATAGATAAGCTTGTAGGGATGGGCGCTCACATTGTGCTTTGCGATCCGCATCGGTGTATTGTCCAAGGGCCAACGTTGCTATTTGGAGAAAAAATGGAAAGTCCTGATATCCGCGCTGGTATGTCCCTTGTTCTAGCTGCTCTGGCGGCGCGTGGAAACTCAACCATTCGGAATATTGGGCAAATCGATCGGGGTTATGAGAAAGTAGATGATAAGCTGCGTTCGATTGGAGCAAGGATCGAAAGAGTAAAAGAGTAATATCAGAATGAAGCCCAAAAAAGCGATGAGATAGTGGAAACCATGCTCATCGCTTTTTTAATTATTAATCGCTCATTTATGAGGATAAAGCCGGGTTATTTTCGGCAACGATATTCATAAATTGGATCACAACATCTCTTAACATCGCTTCGGGGAGAGCGCCAACCTGACGATGGATCACCTTTCCATTCGCAACGAACAACATGGTTGGGATACCTTGCACACCAAATTTGCCTGCCCACTCAGGGTTCTCGTCCGTATTAACTTTAGCCACCAATAACTTCCCAGCGTGTTCTTTGGCCAGTTTATCCAGGATTGGGGCGACCATCCTGCATGGAGCGCACCAAGGCGCCCAAAAATCCACAATGGTTGGTAGTTCTGACTTTAAGACGGTTTTATCAAAAGCTGCGTCAGTCACGTGAACGGGTTCAGAAATCATAAACTGCCTCCTAAAAATATCTATTTACTGAAACTTAGATGCACCAACATCTATTTTGTTACATTTCTGGTGAAATCTCTTTCATTCCATGCCTTTCGTAATAACAAGACGGTTCCAAGTATAGCATGATGAGATATAAATGTCAGGTATAATCTCCGCGATGATCCCGTTTTTGGATTCAACGCATCCCTATTCTGTTGTGACTCCTGTGTACGAAGGCCCATTGGACCTGCTGCTGCAACTGATTGAGAAAGCAGAACTGGATATTACCCGATTGGCGCTGGCCCAAGTCACTGATCAATTCCTGAGCTACTTGCATCAGATTTCAGAAAGTTCTGCGGCAGATGTTTCTTCCTTTCTTGTGATTGCATCCAGGCTGATCCAGATCAAATCTGAAGCATTGTTGCCCCGACCGATCATTCGAGAAGTCGGTGAAATAGATCCTGGTGAATCGCTGGCTCGCCAGTTAATCCTTTACAAGCGTTTCAAGGAGATCGTGGAGATTTTCTGGGCACGCCAGGAAAGATTTCACACATTTCCTCGTGTTGCCCCAGCCCCACAACTAGAGCCAACTCTCGATCTCAGCGGTCTCACGATCGATGATCTGCTGCTGGCGGCTCAGTTTGCCCTCTTGCAGGATGAGACAATCCCTTCGCTTGGATCAGTTGTCGCGCCACCAAAGATCACCATCCGCGAAAAAATCCAATGGATTGCATCTTTCCTGAAGCAACATCATCAGGGGACTTTTAGCCATCTGCTGACGGATCACACCAGACGCCTTGATGTGGTCGTCACTTTCCTGGCTTTACTTGAATTGGTGAAACGAGACATGATTCAGGTGCAGCAAGACGGTTTGTTTAGCGAGATTACTTTTAAGCCATCTGGTAAATGGGAAGAAGATCTGGCATTTGAATTGGAGTTTGGAGAATAGATTATGCATAACCGGCTCTCTAAGGAGAATTCGCCTTATCTGATCCAACATCAAGACAACCCGGTTGATTGGTTTCCTTGGAATCGTGAGGCCTTAGAAAAAGCGAGCCGAGAGGATAAGCCCATCTTCTTGAGCATCGGTTACGCTGCCTGTCATTGGTGCCATGTGATGGCGCATGAATTGTTTGAAGATCCACAAGTAGCCAGGTTTATGAATGAATACTTTGTAAATATTAAGGTAGATCGAGAAGAGAGACCAGATTTAGATTTTATTTATATGAGCTCTGTGATAGCTATGACTGGTCAAGGGGGATGGCCGATGAGCGTCTTCTTGACACCTGCGGGTGTGCCATTTTATGGAGGCACCTATTTTCCGCCTTCTCGCCAATACAATCGACCATCCTTTATGGAAGTGATTTCCACGGTAGCAAAATTGTGGAACGAGGATCGGGATCGTCTGTTGAAATCTGGCGCCGAAATTATGCAACACCTCGGTGAAGCGCAACAAGCTGGTCAACCACTGAGAGGGAAAATAAAACCTGAAATCTTGGAACAAACTAGCTATCGCCTGGCTCAAAATTATGATTGGAAATTCGGAGGTTGGGGTCAAGCGCCGAAATTTCCGCAGCCAATGACCATTGATTTCTTGCTTCGCAGGTCTTATGACGGCGATAAACTCTCAATCGATGTCGCCACCCATGCCCTGGACGCAATGGCAAAAGGTGGAATGTACGATGTCATTGGGGGTGGTTTTGCGCGCTACAGCACCGACAATCAGTGGTTAGCACCCCATTTCGAGAAGATGTTGTATGATAATGCGCTCCTTGCAAGAGCTTATTTACATGCCTATCTGCTCACCCGAGATTCAAATTATTTGGATGTCTGTAGACACACCCTGGATTTTATCCAGCGGGAACTGACCTCGGAGCAAGGTGGTTTTTTTAGCAGCCTGGATGCCGATTCGGAAGGCGAAGAAGGCAAATATTATTTATGGACGATGCAAGAAATCACCGAAGTCCTTTCTGAAGCGCAATTCGCATCCGATCAACATGATCATTTGATCTGGAGTGATTTCTTCATTGCAGCCTACGGGATCACCCCAGGCGGAAATTTTGAAGGCAAGAATATTTTGCGGCGAGCTTTGAGTAATGAAGAGTTAGCCGAGCAATTCTCAATTTCAACGGAGGCTGTCTCCACATACATCAAACAAACCCGGTTCTTATTGCTAAAAAAACGACAGGAGCGCGTCAGGCCTGGCACCGACAATAAAGTCCTGGTTGCATGGAATGGACTTGCCATGCTCGTCTTTGCGGAGGCTGCTCGCTATCTGGATGATCCAAAATATCTTGCGATCGCTCAGAAGAATGCTGCATTCTTAATGAGCGCTTTGATTATTGATCACAAGCTATTTCGCTCATGGCGGAATGGCAAAGCGCAACACAACGCATTCTTGGAGGATTATTCCAGCCTGATCTTAGGCTTATTGGCATTATTTCAATCGGACTACAATCCTGATTGGTTCATAGCAGCCAGAGACTTAACTAAATCGATGCTGACATATTTTAGCGATCCTGCGGGTGGATTTTTTGATACTTCCATTGAGCAGGATCCATTGATCATTCGCCCCAAAGATTTGCAGGATAATGCAGTTCCTTGTGGAAATTCCATGGCTGCAATGGCCCTTCTGCAAATGGCAACTTATACCGGAAACGGCATCTATCGAGATCGGGCTGAGCAGATGCTGTCGGTTATTATCGGTGGCGCTCAAAAATATCCAACGGCATTTGCAAACTGGCTGAGCGCCGTTCATTTCTTGTTTTCCAGCGTCAGGGAGATAGCCATCATCCTTTCAGATGACTCAACCCTTGCTGCTGAGTTCACCAGCTTCTTATGGAGCGGATACCAGCCGACAACATTGCTTGCGGTCTCACCGTTCCCGCCCCTGCCAGGTTCTCCAGATTTGTTGAACGATCGGAGAACCATCGACGGGAAGACCACCGTCTACGTGTGTAAAAACTTTGTCTGCCAGAGGCCTGTAAACACACCTTTGGATTTCCAGGAACTGCTCAAGAATGATTCTTGATTGTTTTTGACACGATATGAAGACGTTTCAATCGGGTTGCACCGTGTATAATTATTTCATCAAGAAAACAGTGAGTGATCCTTCTGGAGAAATTATTTTTATATATGGAGTGTAACAATGGAATATCAAAACCTTGGTCGAACGGGATTAAATGTCAGCCGAATATGCCTGGGGACTATGAACTTTGGTTCATTGACCAATGAAATGGATAGTTATGTAATCATGGATCATGCCCTGGAAAATGGAATAAATTTCTTCGATACAGCCGATGTGTATGGAGGAAAACTAGGCGAAGGAGTCACCGAAACGATCCTGGGGCGCTGGCTTGCTCAAGGGAATAGCCGGCGCGAGAAGATCGTTCTGGCAACAAAAGTGTTCGGCCGGATGGGAGAAAACATAAATGATCGCCGCCTTTCTGCCTATCATATCCGCCACGCATGCGAGGACAGCTTGCGCCGGTTGCAAACAGATCACATCGATTTATATCAGATGCACCATATCGATCGGGATACACCCTGGGATGAAATCTGGCAGGCGATGGAAGGGCTTGTGCAAGCCGGTAAAGTGGTTTACGTCGGCAGTAGCAATTTTGCCGGTTGGCAAATTGCACAGGCTCAGGGATTTGCCCGAGAGCGGCATTTTTTGGGTCTGGTTTCCGAACAAAGCCTTTATAACCTCACAGAGCGAGCAATCGAATTAGAGGTCATACCCTCTTGCCGATCCTGCGGACTGGGGTTAATCCCCTGGAGTTCCACTCGCTGGAGGATTACTGAGGAGGAATCCTGGAAAAACGCACCCAAGGCCGGCGAAATTCGGAGAGGCTTCAGGATAATATTAATAAATATCGGGGGCAGTTGGAAGCTTACGAATCATTGTGCGATCAACTAAGCCTCGATCCGGCTGAAGTGGCTTTGGCGTGGTTGCTGCAAAACCCAGATGTCACCAGTCCGATTATCGGTCCGAGAACGCTTGATCAATTGACCAGCAGCATCAAAGCAACAGAAATCCATTTGAGCGAGGATGTAGTTCGACAGCTAGAACAATCTGGCCAGGTCCGGGAGGAGAAGCTCCAGAGGCCTATGCGTGGTAAAGCCTGTATATTTTCGGCGAAGGGTTCATAAGATATGAGATCAAAACCTTCTCTGTTGCATTCGATTACAAGAATGACGATCGGTGGCATTTTCGTCGCTCTGGATGAGGTAAACAATCGATTAGTTGAATGGGAATCTGAACCTATACGAACGGTCGATTCTGAATCCTTTGAGGATATCGAACCCTCCCCTGACGAAAACACAAATACCTTCCGGGAAGGCGTGATCGGTTTAATTTTTGTGATTGAAGACCAGATATATGATGGCTTTTTGCAATTCGATCGTATGAACTCGGTGGGTTGGCCGCCATTCGGCACAAGTGCTATCCCCGATACTCTCCAGCAAACCAGGAGTTCCATTGTTGCGCCAGTTTAATCACCTTGCTTGGAGAGGACAGAACGAAGTCGAGATGTGGATCGATCGTGGAAAATACGAACAGAAAGTGAGCCGGCGTATCGTCCTTTCGGCCATTGATCAAGGGATAGACGAGACCGTAATTCACCTGGCCGACAAGCCTGAGATCCAGGAGCTTGTCCAATCTCAAAGCGCCAGCCTTGCCGCCGAAATGATTGAAGAGATTCGCGAAAGGACCGTCAGTTCAGATAATTATCTCGAATCCTTCGTCAGAACGATCTTTCACCGTCCGCCACGCGCCGAACTTCCGGGACCCAGCCCTGAAATCAAGGAGCTGGTTCGCCCGCTCAAAGAATTCAAGGGGAGGGTGAAGAAATGATCCCATCTCACAGCGGTCCATTCAAAACCAACTTGCTCGGCCAGTACGCTGGACTGGTCACTCGACTGGTTGCATTCATATTGGATTTGATCATCTTATCATCTGTTTTTGTCTTCGTAGGTTGGATTGTCCATTCCGCCCTGTTCAATCTCCAGTTCGACAAAGTGATTAATAGTATAGCCAGCATTGCTCCGTTTTGGGGACAACTTGTTGCAGTCCTCTTAAGCCCAATAATGGCAGGTCTTCTTTCTTTTCTTTTTGTAGTTTTCTACCATGTCTTTTTCTGGTCTATCGCGGGTCAGACGATAGGAAAGGCTATCATGGGGATTAAGGTTGTACCCTTAAATGGCCGTAAAATGAGTGTATTGCGATCGATCATCCGCTATTTGGGATATTATCCTTCTGCGCTGGCCTTCGGCCTGGGTTTTTTGTGGATTTTGATCGATGATCGGCGCTCTGGCTGGCATGATCGATTGGCTGGAACCTGTGTTGTCTATGCCTGGGATGCGCGTCCGGATGAGGCTTTTCTTGTAGAGGCAACTAATAAACTAGAATCGCGCAAAAAATTATTGAAAATATTCCTTTATAAGAAGAAAAATTCGGATTTGGGAAACACATCCGGCGAGATCAAGCAAGAGTTGGTATCTTATTCTTCTCCAATTTCTAAAGAGAAATCCTGAAAAGCTTAACAGAGGTTTGGAATGACGCGTGAAATTGCGATTATTGGGATTGGTCAGGTCCCTGTCAGCGAAAATTGGGAACTGTCCATCCGAGAGATCGCCGGGGAAGCGATTTTTTCTGCCCTATCGGATGCAGGGATCGAATTGACAGAAGGATTATTTGTCGGGAATATGCTCTCCGGGATTTTGAGCAAGCAAGAGAACTTAGCCGCATTAATTGCGGATTGGGTGGATATGCGCAAGCGAGATGCGGTTAAGGTAGAAACAGCTTGCGCCTCGGGAGCCGCAGCGCTTCGCCTGGGGATAATGGCGGTGGGTTCAGGTGAAATGGACAGCGTCTTGGTGGTAGGTGTGGAAAAGATGTCTGAGACGAAAGGTTCTGAGACGACCGCAGCATTAGCGACAGCAGCAGACGCGGATGATGAGGTAATTCACGGCCTGTCATTTGTTGGCATCAATGCCCTGGTGATGCAGCGATATCTGTATGAGTATGGTTGGAAGCATACGGACTTTGGGCCCTTTTCAATCAATGCCCACGCCAACGCACAGCATAACCCTTATGCCCGACTGCACGAAACCATCACCCAAAAGGACTATGAGCGCGCCGCGTATGATTTCCGCTCCAGATTAATCCTGCTGGACGCTTCTCCAATTGGGGACGGCGCAGCGGCTTTGATCATCGTTGCCGTGGATGCGCTGGAAAAAACATTCCCGGCATACACAGGTCAAAAACGGTCAATCGTCAAAATTATCGGTTCTGCCGCAGCAACAGACAGCCTGGCGGTTCATTCAAGAAGAGACCCATTATGGTTATCAGCAGCCGAGAAATCAGCCTATCAAGCATATGCACAGGCTGGTGTCGGCCCAAAAGATATTGATATTTTTGAACTGCATGACGCCTTCTCGATTATGTCCGCTTTATCTCTGGAGGCTTGTGGATTTGCAGAAAGAGGTCAGGGTCCCCGATTGGGTTTGGATCAAGAGATCACGTTGACCGGCCGAATACCGATCGCAATCGAGGTGGATCAGCCAGAGGACACCCAGTTGGGGCGACTGGAGTGTATCAAATTGTTGAGTTAGTCCAACAGCTTCGAGGCGAGGCTGGGGATAGCCAGATTGACAGAGCGAGGATCGGATATGGCGCAAAATATCGGTGGTAGTCTGCAACAATTTTTACTCATATTCTTCAAGGCGACCAGAGATCTACCTTTTTATCAAAGCCGTAAATAGTATTTGGAATGATTATGAAACGTTCATTGGTGTTGCTGATGATATTATTCAGTCTGCTCGCACCGTCGGCAAAGGCGCATTATCGAATACAAGAGCCGGCTTTAAATGTACTTGTTCCTATGGGCGGAGGTTATGATAATCTAGCTGCTGATTATCTTTCGCTGATAATTCCAAAAACACAGGGAAACTCTATTGGTGTTTGGGTATTACCGATTGCATATTCGTCGAATGCGGAAGAGATCAGTAAAGATGAACGAAAACAAAACCTGCAAGATGCTGAAATCCGCCGAAACGAGATCGAGAAAGCCTGTTCAATCTTGGTTCCGATAGGGACCACTTGCAGGGTAACTTTGGCGCCAATATTGACACGCTCCGATGCTCAAGATTTTGATGTAACTAGCATAGCCCCAGCCGAACTGAATGCTGTTTTTATTCTTGGGGGCGATCAAGTGATCGCGATGAAAGTCATACAGGATACACCCTTGGAACGTGTGCTCGAATCCCTTTACGAAAAGGGCGTCGTGATTGGTGGGACTAGCGCTGGGGCAGGGATACAATCTATCCATATGTTAGCAGGATACCAGCCGGGTTTTTCCGAGACAAGCTCGCTCGATTTTGGCGCTGTAGTTATTGATCAGACCGTCCAGCGAGGTCTCTCGTTTGGCCTCGCGAACGCAGTAATCGACCAGCATTTCTTCCAACGTGGCAGGTTGGGACGTTTATTAAATGCGATTGCATTGCCAGACCGACCACATCTTGGGATCGGGATTGATGCATTCACCGGGGCAGAAATTATCAATCATAACAAAATCCAGAACGTGTTCGGGAAATATACGATTGCAATACTGGATGCTCAGACCTACCATGCAGCAGATGCCGCCCAGTATCGTGGCAACAAGAACATCTTGAGCATCCGTAATGTGCTTGTCCACCTCTTAGCTCCTGGTAATTTTTCCTACGATCTAAACACAAGAAGACACTCGCTCGGCAAGGCGCCAGAAAAAATCGAACGGACTTTTGAAATGCTATCTCTCTTGCCATCCGCCGGTCCGTTAGTGATCAGTTCCCGGCTGACTGGCGATCTAAAAAGCAGCCCGGTTTTGAATTGTTTTATAAACTTATCTGGAGGACAAAATGCCAGAATTATGATCGTGCTCTCTGGTTTTTCAGATCCTAAAACCATTCAGCAACAGGCACAGGCATATCAGGCTGCGATCTCCGCAAAGACAGAGATGATAACTCTTAATGATTCTCAAAATCAATTCCCACAAATCAATTCCGGTTATACCGGAATTATCCTGCTAGGTGAAGATCAATCCCTGATCCAGACCTCACTCTTGGTTCCGATAAAGGATGCCTGGCTGCGTGGGCTGCCGTTATTGACCATCGATGCTGGCGCAGCGATTGTCGGCGAAAATTATTCCATCCATCCTCCTGCGCCGGATGACGAAGAAGCAGCTGAAGGGGCGACGCAGCAATCTTTCATCGAAGGGAATACCCGGATTTCAACCCGGCTTGGGTTTGTTGGATGCCAATTTCGAGCCAAGAGTGTTTGAGAATAACCGCTGGGGTCGCCTTTTTTCGCTTGCTTATACCCATCCGAAACTGCTGGCATTTGGCATTTCAGATAACACTGCAATTGAACTCACTCAGCACGGCGCGCAAGTACTCGGAGAAAACGCGCTTATTTCCCTCGATCTACGTCGGGCGAATTTCGACCGGGGAAACAATCATGCATTCGTCATTGCAAATGGCTTTATGGATGTCTTTGCTCCTCAAGATCGGATTGTACCTGAGAAAGCGGATATCCACGCTGCGCCTATCCGCGCTGCTACACCCATCCAGCATAAGCCGACTATATTACCGCCAACTATTTCCCCTACAGAAACGCTTGCGCCGACAAATACAATCGTCACCGCCCGATGGACGCCTGCTCAGACGGTCCACTCGAGTCCATCTAGAGCAAATCGCGCCACCCCCACCCCGTCAGAAGTCCCCCGTGTCACAGATGAATGGTTGCTTCAATCGATGATCCTGCTGGCAATCATCTCGGTCATAGTGATCTTGATTGGAGTATGGTTCAACTGGGATCGGATTAATCCGCGGTAAAATTGTCTGAATTTAGCACTCAAGCTTCAGGAGAAATTTGATGACTGTACATCTATTCGATACGTATACACGCAATATTAGAGACTTCGCGCCTTTGCACGGAAACGAGGTGGGACTGTACACCTGCGGCCCCACAGTCTATGATTATGCCCATATCGGTAATCTGCGCACTTATCTCTTTGAGGATATTTTACGACGCACACTTGAGTTCAATGGTTATCGGGTAAAGCATGTGATGAATATCACTGATGTGGGTCATCTGGTCTCAGATTCGGATGTGGGCGAAGACAAGATGGAAAAAGGCTCACGCCGAACCGGAAAAACAGCTTGGGAAATCGCTGACTTTTATACTCAGGCTTTTCAGCAGGATATGGCTCGTTTAAACATCCAAGAACCTACGATTTGGTGTAAGGCTACCGATCATATTCAAGAACAGATCCAGTTCATTCGTTGTATCGAGGAAAAAGGCTTCACATACCAAACATCAGATGGCATCTATTTTGATACCTTGCGATTGCCAGATTATGGCTACCTTTCCAGGCTTGATATTGAAGGCTTGCAATCAGGCGCTCGAATCGAGATGGGCGAAAAACACAATTCCACCGATTTCGCCCTCTGGAAATTCAGTCCATCTGATCGCCAACGTCAGATGGAATGGAAAAGCCCGTGGGGCAAAGGTTTTCCCGGCTGGCATATTGAATGCTCTGCAATGTCTGCAAAATATCTGGGTCCCTTTTTTGATATCCATTGTGGAGGTGAAGACCACATATCCGTCCACCATACGAATGAAATTGCTCAAACCGAAGCGTGTTATGGATCTCGGTTGGCGAATTTCTGGATGCATGGTTATTTCTTACAAATTGACGAATTGAAAATGGCGAAGTCGACCGGTGAATTCTTACGTATTCAGACCTTAATCGATAAGGGTTATGACCCGCTTGCCTATCGCTTTTTTACGTTGAGCGCTCATTATCGGGCTAAATTGAATTTCACCTGGGGGGGTTTGGATGGCGCATCGAAATCGTTTGATCGTTTGCGCCAACTAGTATTCAATCTCGGCGATCCAGGCGTAGTGGATCAAGGTTATTTACAGGAATTTATAGAGCAGGTCAATGATGATCTGAATATGCCGCGCGCTTTAGCTGTGACCTGGGATTTAGTTCGAAGCGCATTGCCCGAAGGCGTTAAAAAAGCAACCGTGCTATTATTTGATCAGGTATTGGGACTTCGGGCTGGCAAGCTGGCAGCCATCACAAGAGACAGTCCCAGATGAAATCTTGCATCTAGTTGAAGAGCGCCAAAAGATGCGCGCAGAAAAGCGCTGGGGAGAAGCAGATTTGCTTCGCAATCAAATGCTGGAAGCGGGTTATGAAGTCGAAGACACCCCGCAGGGACCCAAGGTAAAAAGCCGTAAAGGCTAATTAATCAACCTGAGAACAGAGATTAGACTATGAAAATTGCAATTACAGGAAAAGGCGGGGTTGGTAAAACGACATTGACGGCATTATTTGCCCAATCCTATGCGGATGAAGGAAGGCAGGTACTGGCTGTGGACGCTGATCCATCCCCATGCCTCGCTGGAGCGTTGGGGTTTCCAGAAGATTTGCGTAAAAAGCTTAGACCTATTGCCGAAATGGATGCTCTGATCGAGGAGCGAACCGGGGCTAAACCGGGGACAACGGGAGGTTTCTTCACCATTAATCCACGCGTGGATGATATTCCAGAACGCTTCAGCGTTGCCCATCGCGATGTTCGCTTGTTAGAGATGGGATCGGTAGATATCGGCGGAACGGGATGCATTTGTCCAGAAAGCGCCATGCTGAAAACACTCTTTACTCATCTGCTGTTTAGAAAAGATGACATCCTCCTCCTGGATATGTACGCAGGCGTCGAACATTTAGGGCGAGCGACGGTAGATTTTGTTGACGCTATGTTAATTGTAGTAGAACCTACTCGCAGAAGCCTGGGAACGGCTGCTCAAATCAAGAAACTGGCGAACGATATTGGTTTATCCCGCCTGTGGATTGTAGGGAATAAAGTGAAAGATGAAGAAGAAAGGCTATTTCTAGAGCAAGAGGTGCGCGATTTACCCCTCTTAGGTGTACTTCCAGCTGATTTAGCTGTTCAAGATGCTGACAGATTAGGCGTTGCTGTGTACGATTATGTGCCATCTCTACGTGAGGCGGCCTCGAACATGGCACATCAGATTGCAAAAGAAATCGATGTCGATTAAGAAGGGATTTATTGATAACCAATGACAACAACCATTGCTTTAGCAGGTAAAGGCGGCGTAGGAAAAACAACCATTGCGGGGTTGATGATCAAATATCTGGTGTCGAAGCGAGTAGGCGCCATATTAGCGATTGACGCAGACCCCAGCAGTAATTTGAACATGGCGCTAGGTCTTGATTTGGAGTGGACCGTTGGCGATATTCGCGAAGATTTGCTCCACCAGGTTCAAAGCTCGATCAGTATCGGGGGAGCAGCAATGGGATCATTGCCAGGAGGCCAAACCAAAAGAGATTACCTGGATTACCAGATACGCAACTCGCTAGCGGAAGGTGATCAATTCGATTTAATCGCGATGGGCAGGTCTGAAGGCGCAGGTTGTTATTGCGCCGTCAATCACAACCTGCGCGAAGTTGTGGATGGCATGAGTAAGAACTATCAATATGTCGTTATCGATAATGAGGCTGGAATGGAGCATCTCAGCAGGCGCACAACTCGAGATGTTCAGCATTTATTGATCGTCACCGACCCCACTCTGCGCGGAATTGTCGCAGCAGAGCGAATTGCTTCCTTCCAAAACGAGCTTGATATCCATATTGAGAATGCTTATCTAATTCTCAATCGGATTACGGGCGAAATCCCTGAACCGTTAGCTGAGCGGATCCAGAAGATGAAAATCCCTCTTTTAGGAACCGTCCCGGCGAGCGAAGAACTAACCGTTCTGGAGTTCGATGGATCGCCGGTAATTCAACTTGGTGAGCAATCAGCTCCATACCAGGCCGTAGCGGCGATGGCGAGTAAAATTCTGAAGCTCTAGGTCTGTTGGATGCGCCTGGCAGTCTCTCCCCAGGCTTCCCCATTCTTTTTCCAGGTTTCGTCATCAACCAGTGTAACTACGCGAAACCCTTCAGCGAAGTCCATTTCTTTGCCTTTTGCGGCATCTGTCGCCCATTCGCGGAATCATTTCTGAAGGATCCCATTCTCGCATTTGAGAGGCGTGAGCTTTCAGGGCTGCGATTTTCAACTCAATCGTCTCATCGATTTTGACAAAATAATCTGCGCCTGTCCAGCATGTGATGAAGACCTTGCGAATTTTGTGGGCTTTTAACCCCTCTTCAGCTAATTCCTCAAATAGATTTGGCTGACCCGCTGCTGGAAATACTGCATCAAGGGCTGCCGTAGCAGCGGCGCGATGATCGGGATGGTTGATATATCCCTCGCCTGCCCAGACCACTGTTGGGTCGCCGCAGATAACCGCTTCTGGACGAAATCGGCGAATTTCGCGTACAAGCTTCTTGCGTAATTCTAGAGTTGCCTGCAGCATCCCGTCTGGCTCACCCAGAAAAATCACTTCGCTTGCGCAGGCAATCCTGGCGGCTTCCTTCTGTTCAGCCTCGCGGATCTCTGCCGCTCGAGCGCGAGTCATGCCGGCTGTATCGATCCCGACATCGCCGCTTGTGCAAACGACGTATGAAATTCGCGAATCCGCCTTGGCCCATTTAGCCAGAGTCCCGGCGCAACTAAATTCGATATCATCAGGATGAGCGACGATTGCCATTGCGCTCTCAGGGATATAAATGGATGACATGACTTCATTCTCCTATTTCAAAATCTGACCCGCCAAGTATAACACTTGGCTGGTATATGTATTCTTTTCATTTGGTAAGTGATGATGTTATACTAGCTGAGATCGGTGAAGCGATGCACGAGTCTTCTTTACATTTTGGATTAAAACAATTCTTTACCCAGGACGGCGGATTCACGGAATGGTGGGTGGATGGTTACCTGGTTGATGTGTTTAAAGATGGCTCGTTGATTGAAATTCAGACCGGCAATTTCGGCGCGATTAAGACCAAACTCGAACGCTTACTTGAAAAGCATACTGTGCATGTCGTTTACCCTGTCGCCTTTGAGAAGATCATTCTCCTAAAGAATACAGACAACGATATCATCCGAAGGAGGAAGTCTCCAAAAAGAGGGCACGTTGAGGATGTTTTTAACGAGCTGGTTTATATCATTGATGCTGTCCGCCATGCGAACTTTTCGTTAGAGGTATTATTGACAAGCGAGGAGGAAGAGCGGGTCAAAGATGGGTTGGGCAGTTGGCGCAGAGGCGGGGTTAGCATCCGAGATCGAAGGTTGGTATGCATCCTGGGCAGGGAATCCGTAGGTGAGTTGAGTGAATTTTGCAGGTTTATCCCCAATAATCTGATTTGTGATTTCACGAATGCAGATCTGGCAAAACAGCTGAAGATTGCGATGCGCCTGGCATCGAAAATGACCTATTGCATGTCAAGATGGGGTATTTTAGAGAAAACTGGTAAAAAGGGCAAGGCTTTTCTCTTCTCAAAAAACTGTTCATCAGGAGAATAATCATCAATATATGGACGAAACAACCGCTTCATTCCTTCCTTTCCACGCAATCAACGAATTTATGCGCGATGATTATCGGCTAGAAGTCGTCCGAGCGGCATTATTCTCTTTGCCAGAGCTTTCTGCCGCTCAACGCGACCCCATAGATCGCTTAACCAAGAAACTGGTCCAAATCCCCGGATTTCGCAATAGCCTGAAAGCCCCTACGGCAATGCGCTTGAAACCTAGTGTAGATGCGTTTGGCAAAAGCCCACAGATGGTTGCCGCGATATTATCCGCTTGGGTAGCCTCCCGCCCTGAATTGGCTCGGCAGGTCTATGACCTGTTGGTAGAGCGAAAATGGGATGTACTACCTGTCGAAACCGATCGGTCCCGGTTGCCTGGTTTCCTGCCTGTTTGGCCAAAGGGCGAAGACTTCGAGCTTGTCTACTCGGCTTACAAAGAAAACAATCCTTCAAACGCAGATAGCCAGGATGACGTCAGCCTGATGGTGGTATGGATCAGTGGGAGGCTCCCGTATTCCAGCGAAGAAGATCAAACTTAATCTGGCGCGTAAGTATTTTGGAGTAAAATAGCATTTCATGTCTGCAGAAACAATCATCTCCCTGGCAGAGCTAAGAAAAAGCGATGGCGAAAATGGTCCAATGTACATCGCTTACGATGGGATTGTCTACGAAGTATCTGCAAGTCGTAGATGGCGCTCAGGAATTCATGAAGGACAGCATTTTCCCGGTCAGGATCTGACCGATGAGATGTCAGATGCCCCGCACGGAGCAGAGGTTTTTCAAAAAGCATATGTCCGGGTTGTTGGCGCTTTAGAAGAACTGGAAGAATAATCCGCATTAACCTGGTTGAAATTCAAATTCTCTCAATATGATAAATTCATCAAGACCCGATTTAGAAGGGTTAGCGCCAGAAATTATTGATTATATAGAAACGCTTGAACGTGAGTTAGAGCGATTAAGTAATATCGAATCGCCTCGATCCCGGCGCGTACTCAAAAAAGAAAACCCAGAAGAAGATCTGACAGAGCTTGGCGAAGTTCAAGAACCTGATGAACCGCCAACATCCTTGAATGTCATTACGATCACAGAAAATGGAATTTGCAAACGTACGCCGCGCCATCTTTACACGATCCAAAGACGCGGCGGGATGGGCATCTTCGATCTCGATACCAGCGATCAAGACCCACCGGTTTCGCTGTTAATTGCAGAGCCCATCCAGACAATTCTCATCATCACGAATCTTGGACGCGCTTTTCGCCTGGCTGTTCAGTCAATTCCAGAGACCCCGATTCGGGGTCGTGGAACCTCGGTAATCTCTCGTCTAAATTTTCAGACAGGTGAAAGTGTGGCCAAAATGCTTGAAATCCAGGCGCAGGGATATCTGGCGTTGCTTGGACAAAATGGAAATGTTCGATTGCTCCGCCACCATGTTTTTGGCGAGTATATGAAGCCAGGTGCAAACCTGATTGATTTGCGTACTTTTGGGTTATTTGCAGACGCTTGCTGGACTTCCCGGAGATGCCGATTTATTGATCGCCACTCGTGAAGGTAAAGCCATTCGATTTTCGGAAAAAGCCATTGCTCCCCAGGGCTCAGTGGGAATACGTCTATCCGATCAGGACCAGGCTGCGGCGGTGGTATCTGTATCCTCCAATTCAGGAGTATTATTTCTCGGCTCGGATGGGAAAGGCACGATCCGTAACATGCAAGGATTTGCTCCAAATAAAGCGCCGGGAAGCGGTGGGAAAATCGCCTTGATCACAGATCAGTTGGTTGGCGCAATCGCGATCGAGAAAGATGATCAAATATTCATAATCTCCAAACTCAGCAAAATCATCCGCTTCCGGAGTGAGGAAGTACCCCCGAAGGATGGAGTTGTTCAGGGGGTGGTCTGCATGTCGCTGCGCGCGGACGAGCCGGTCGCTTTGATCAGAAACCCTCTCAATAAGTAAGCGACAGGATTGCCTGGATTGTTTGATCTGGTAAGGGTAAGAACGAACTAAATCATGTGATAACGCTCTAAAGCTGCTTCCAGAATCAAATTTACAAGTTCTGGATAGCTGATGCCCGCTCCTTCCGCCTCCATTACCAGATCGGAAACTCCTGGAGACAATCCTGGTAGTGGATTAATTTCAAGGATATAAGGGGTTAAATTGTCATTCACATCCAGTCGAAAATCTACCCGCGATACATCTAACGCGCCAGTAACCCGAAAAACCGCAGCAGTATACCAGTTAAGATCGGCCAACAATTCATTTTCGATGGGTGCTGGCACCAGATAGTTTAACTCTCTGGCCAAATCCACTTTCAGCCGATTGCTGTAGACTGTATCTGTCTCTGTGAAAGGCTTCAAATCCACCTCCAGTGGAGGCAGGAATCGCAACCCGGCCTGGATCTGAGGAGCGCCTTCATCCTCGGGCATCCTGCGGGCGGTTGGGCCGATTAAATTGCCAACCACGCCAACCGTCACCTCACGTCCTTCAATGTATCGCTCGACTAGCGCAGGCTGGCGGTATTTTCCAAGCACATAAGCGACCTGTTCTTTCAATTCGGCCTCATTGTTCACAATCGAACGGGCAGATACGCCCATACCTGTCCCTTCCCGGCTCGGTTTGACGAACATTGGGAATTTCATATCCTTGCTAACCGGGTCATCGATCCGATCAAAGACTTGAAAAGGTGGCGTCGGTAAATCATGGTAAGTTAAGACCCGTTTGGTCATCGGCTTATCTAACCCCAGAGCCAAAGTCAGCACTTTTGAGCCGGTATAAGGGATTTGCAGCATTTCAAGAAGCGCCGGCACCTGTGCCTCGCGTGCATTGCCGAAATGACCTTCGCAAATATTAAAACAAATATCCGGCTTGAATTTTCGGATTGTATCCAACAAGGTCAGGTCGCCTTCTAAGAATTCACAGATATGACCTCCAGATCGAATTGCATCCAACAGCGCATCAATGGTATATTCCGAGTCTAGATCGTCCCATTGGTCTTTGCTCATATCCTCAAAATGAGGGGCATTCTTCTTTAAGTTAGCCAATAATGCTACCCGAAAACTCTTCACTTTTCCTCCTCAAAATTGTATGAATCCATAAACTGATTTTAGCGTGGCATGGACTAATGGAAAAAATCAAAGATATGCAACTTCCCGTTCACGTCTAGTATCCCTAACCGTTTACCATCTGGTGAGAAAGCCAGACTCTGGACGGCAGCTTCCATCTCCAGGGATCGTGCCAACCCAGGCAGATCAAGATCCCAAAAATAGACATGTGAAGTGTTTGCATCGCCTGCTGCGCTGGCAGCAGACGTAGCAATAAATCGGTTGTCAGGCGACCAGGCAAACGCGCTGATAGCATCTTGGTGACCGAAGATAGGAGTGAGTTTCTCGGTGGATATCTCCATAACCTGAACCACGCTGCGCGTCACCCAGGCAATCTTCTTCCAATCCGGGCTAAAAAACGCACCATATAAGGTGGGGCTGACAGAATGATCCCACTCAAGACGCTGCTTCAGTTGTCCATCCAAAGAAAAGATATACACACTGAAATTTGCCAGATCAGTACCGCTCAACAGCTCTCCATCTGGAGAATAAGACAGGTCGGAGAGCCAAGCTGGCGCAGACCATTGTTGAATGATCTGGTGTGAGGATGGATCAAGGATGGCCACCGCACCCTGAAATGTGGAGATGGCAATTTGACCTCTGTTTGAATGAAGTGCAAGCCCTGTAACCGGCGAAGTCAAAAGTGGTCAGGGATATTGGGGTAGAACTAGCAAGCGAATCCCAAATCTGGATCGTAGTTTGATCTGAGACCCAGGCGATCACTTTACCCTGGGAACTCCCTGTCAAAAAAAGCGGGTTTGTTGAGGGCGCAACCATATGAGGCGAGATATCGGCCTGGGGAAGCACTGTTTCCGCATCAGGAAGGTTTAGGAAAGCGACGCCTTCCTGATCAGACACAACCATTTGGTTAGTCCCCGTCCAGATCAAGGACGTCGGTATGCTTACCCTCTCCTCAGGCATCGCCAAGTTTAGCGAAATTATCGGTTCAGTGAGATAACTCGGGGTTTGAGATGCCATTATTTCGGGAGTGATAGCGTTTGTAATCTCCCGTATTGCGTTGTTTGTAGCTTGCTGCTCTGGATAGCTGCTTATACTACACGCTATTAACAGGCTCGCAGCTGCAACCAGGCTGAATATTCTAATACTATAGGCGCCTATCATCTTCTTGGACATTGCATATACTGGTTTCAAGAGACCGTGTTTTTCTCTTTGCAGCCGTCTCGGAACAGAGCCTCGTCATGGGTCGTCACTATCGCGTTGTATTCACATGCCAGCGTACATGTTCCACACCCTCTGCAGCGCTCGATTGCAATAAACGGGGGCTCGCCTTCGTCTATTTTTGTGATAGCACGCGTCTTACACACCAGCCTTGCTATACAGATGTTGCATGCTATACACAGATCGGAACAAATAACTGGTCTTAGCATTCCATCAGCTCTTTCTTGTAAACGCGGTGCTTCTTGTAGAAGTCAATTCCAAAATTACGCATCTCGCGCAGCATATTATCGTTATCTGCGCCAATTTGAACGGCATCTGCATACCGATAGCGGCTATCGGAGACGCTTTTATACATTTCACTGAACAGAATAGCTGTTCCACCCAAACCACGATAACCTTCCAGCATGCCTGCACCGTTAATATTGATCCATTTTGTTCTTTTTAGCTCGAGCAATAGTTGGATCCAACCAAGGGGAAAAATCTTGCCTTTAGTTCTTTGAACTGCAGCAGAGATATCCGGATAAGCCATCAGGAATCCCACCGGTTGATCGCCTTTCATAACAATTTTTACTAGTTTTGGATCGGCAAACCAAAGCATTTGGGATGCTAATCCTTTTACGTCATCATCAGTGAGGGGGATATTGCCATCCCCTTCGGTAGATGATGAATTATAGAGGCTTTTTAAAAAAGGGACCAATTTCTTAAGATCGCGACGGGATTTAAACCGGGCGATATGAAGACCACGGCGCTTCTTGACCAAATCAGCGGCGTGTCGGATTTTTTCAGGGAAATCGAAGTGGGCATCCAAATAACCCGATAGGATTTCACTCTCAGTTGTAAAACCTACCTTCTCAACCAGCGCTGGATAATAAAGCAAATTATAGGGCAAACCATACGCAGGGCGATATCCAAATCCTTCAACCAACATGCCAAGACCATCGAATACCGTGAACCCTCTTGGCCCAATGAGTCGATTTAATCCATTTTGCTTCGCCCAGTTAATCGCATTTTCGAAAAGCGAGATAGCAGCCGGCGGATGATCCTGACATTCAAACAAATAGAAAAAACCGGCAGGGTCTCGGTTATATTGAATATAATTCTCATTTTTAAGAACAGCCAATCTGCCAACCGGTTCGTCACCCTCAAGCGCCATGAAAAACGCTGCCTGCCCATTATTGTAAAAGGGATGTTTAGAGCGGTTTAGGATTGCTTTTGCATCCGGTTCCAATGGAGGCACCCATTGAGGGACATCCCGATACAACTTAAAAGGCAAGGATAAAAATTGCCTCACTTGCCGCTGGTCCTGGGTATCAATCTCGATGGTCTTCATCAGTCTTAGCAGATATTATTCATACTAAATGAATGTTGCGATATCATCCAGGCTTTTCTTAGCGATATTCGGTACCCTAGCATCTACATCTGGGAAGCCAACAATCAGCAACAAATATGGTTTTTCGTTCTCAGGGCGATCTAGGATCTGGTTTAAAAATGCCATTGGGCTGGGAGTATGGGTCAAGCTGACCAGTCCGGCGTTATGAACTGCTGTAATCAGCATACCTGTGGCGATCCCAACCGATTCCTGTACATAATAATTCTTGATAATTTTTCCTTCTGCATCAAAGCGGTAACGCTCAGCAAAGATTGCAATCAGGGTTGGCGCAATCTCCAGATAGGGCTTTTCCCAATCCGTTTTGAACGGTTGCAAGGTATCCAGCCATTCTTCGGTAGCCCGTCGTTGATAAAATTCGCGCTCTTCTTCTTCAGCTGCTTCACGGATACGGTGTTTTGTAGCAGGATCGGTCACAACCACAAAATGCCAGGGCTGAATATTGGCGCCGTTTGGGGCTGTTCCTGCGGCGCGCAAGCATGCTTCGATCACCCCGCGCGGGACGGGTTGATTCGAAAAATGACGCACAGTCCGCCTCTTGCGCATCAGTTCATAGAATTCATCTGAGCGATTGATCATCTCCTCAATGGGATAGCGCTGATACCCTGGGAGTGCAATAAAAGAAGATTCACCATTATTATTCATTAGAACTTTTCTCTTTTCTAAAATGTGTTCATAAATACTGTAAACACTGATTTTCGATAGGTTGAGTATATACCGAAATCCGAAAGAAATAAACCTTTTTACTAACCGAATGCTATAATTCTTGTGAGGAACCTGGATATGCAAATACTAACCGACCAACAAGAACAAATGCTGAAGGAAGAGCGACGCATCCTGAATAACCTGCGAGTGGCGCTGGTTCAATTTGACGCTGACAGCGCCGACTGCCAGGCTTTGGCGGAATTTATCTTGCAACTGGAAGAGCTATTTTTATTGGTGGTTGTCGGAGAATTTAACGCAGGCAAGAGTGCATTTATAAACGCTTTACTAGGGAACAGATTACTCGAAGAGGGTGTAACGCCTACCACAAACCAAATCAATATTTTGCGCTTCGGAAATGACGCCCAGCGAAATCTGATTAAAGAAAATCAGTTGCTGATCACGCTGCCGGTTGAATGGTTGGCCGAGATCAGTATCGTAGATACGCCAGGGACCAACGCGATCATCCGCGCCCACGAAGCAATCACCTCGGAATTCATCCCACGTTCAGACATGGTGCTTTTCATCACATCAGTGGACCGCCCTTTTACCGAGAGCGAACGGCAGTTCCTGGAGCGAATCCGGGATTGGGGTAAAAAAGTGGTCATCGTGATCAATAAAATTGATATCCTGCAAAACGAAACTGAAATTCAGCAGGTTATTGAATTCGTCGCTGAAAATGCCCACTCGCTATTAAGCTTGACGCCGGAGATATTTCCGGTTAGCGCCAGACAGGCATTGCGCGCAAAGCTTGGCGAACCAGAATTGTGGGCTGTTAGTCGTTTTGAGGAGCTGGAAGACTATATCCGCAATACACTGGACGAGCAGAGCCGCATCCGATTTCAAATTATTGAATCCGATTGGCGTAGGACGACATC
The DNA here is from genome assembly GCA_963788145.1 of uncultured Chloroflexia bacterium. GTDB lineage: Bacteria > Chloroflexota > Anaerolineae > Anaerolineales > UBA4823 > UTCFX2. The sequence goes on from CAWBFQ010000003.1 coordinate 743,867, forward strand.
TTACAGAGCGATATATCGCCATTGCAGACGCTCGCCTGGAGACATTACGTGACGATACTCAAATGATCAAGGATGTTGATACCGATTTAGCCTTATACAAAGAAGATATGCAGCGTGATTTTTCATTTCGGATGGCGGATGTCGAAAACCTGCTCTATGAAATGGAGAAGCGAGGCTTAGAATTCTTTGACGAAACGTTTCGACTGGCGCGCGTTCTGGATTTATTCAGGAAAGACCGAATTCGAATTGAATTTGAGAAGAAAGTGGTCGCTAATGCTCCTGAGGCAATCGACCAAAAAGTGCACGAATTGATCGATTGGTTGGTGGAATCGGACCTGCGCCAATGGCAGGCAGTGAAAAACCACCTTGCCGAACGGCAGCGCGCCTACCAGGATCGCCTTGTGGGTGATCTTGGCTCAGGCAACTTCAGTTATGATCGAGAGCGATTGATTGATGCGGTTGGGCGCGAGGCGCAGCGAGTGGTCGAGACTTATGACAAGGGCGCCGAGGCGCAGGCGATCGCAGCAGGCGCGCAGGAAGCTGTAGCCGCTTCGGCTGTGCTGGGAGTTGGGGCGATAGGATTGGGCGCCCTTGTAACGGCTTTAGCCAGTACGGTGGCGGCTGATGTGACCGGGATATTAATGGCTACATTTATAGCCGCGTTAGGATTTGTGATCATCCCCGCAAAACGTCGGATGGCAAAGAAGGAGATGAGCGAAAAAATCTCAGCATTACGAGCACAGTTGATGTCAACTTTGGATAACCAGTTCCAAAAAGAGATTAGTCGGAGCGTTGAAAACATTCAAAACGCTATTACTCCTTACACCCGTTTCGTTCGAGCTGAAGAAGGAAAATTAAATCAAATACGCTCGTCCTTCGAAGAGACTCAGCTTGAGCTTTCTCGATTGAAACAAGTCATAGCAAATTTGTGAGCCTGGTATATCCTGATCGACATATTGCTAGAAAAATCCGATGTCTCTCAAATTCTTGACATTCTTCATTAGATCGTGGTAGACTTAGTTCGTTAATTCTATCTTGTCGAAAGGAGGCAGGCGCAAATGGATTATCCGTTCGAAAGTATGATTATAGTGGTTGTTACGAGCAGCAGCAATCCAATTCCTGATCGTAGTGCGCCTGTCGACTGACAGATCTATCATTCTGAGCTTTTCAGACCACGGGTGCAAAAGAACCCCGTGGTTTTTTTATTCATCCGATTAAGAAGATATCAAGTGACATCATGAACCAGGAAATCCGTGTACCCACAATTGACATGACCAATATCCTGCACCCAAGCCGGTTGAAAGGAATGTGGAACTTGATGGCCGGGTTCCGAATTCCTTACCTGGGAGCAAACCTGAGCCTGGGATTAGGAGCGATTTTTAAAACATCTACCTTCCTTCTGCTGCGCTATTTTACCGACAAGGTCCTTGGAAAAGGTAGCGCCTGGCAGCTCCTGCCATTAATTGGGATCGGTTTCGTTCTCATCGCAGCCCTGGAAGGGACCTTCACCTATATCAGTGGTCGACTGGCTGCATACACAGCAGAGGGCATCACCTATCGATTGCGCAATTACTTGTTCGATCATATCCAGCGCCTGACATTCTCTTATCACAGCAAGGCAAAGACCGGCGAGCTGATTGAACGCGTCACTTCGGATGTGGATGCGTTGCGCAGGTTTTTTTCGGAACAGGCTATCGGTGTGGGAAGGATCGCGCTGCTCTTTCTTGTGAATTTCATTGCTCTTGCGAACCTCAACATCAGCCTGGCTCTAATATCGATCATAGTTGTTCCGTTTGTCTTGATGACATCGATTTTTTTCTTTAGAAAAGTCACAAAAGCCTATGAGGCTTATCAGGAACAAGAAGCTGTTCTCTCAACTACACTCCAGGAGAACCTGGCTGGTGTGCGCGTGGTGAAGGCATTCGCTCGACAAGATTACGAAAAAGAGAAATTCGAGAAAGAAAACTGGCAGAAGTATGTGTTGGGGCGGAAATTATTGGTCATGCATTCCTTTTTCTGGCCCATTTCGGATATTCTATGTGCGTTTCAGATGCTGTTCGGTTACGTCCTTGCTGCGATCATGACGATCAATGGAACCATCACGGTTGGGACTTACCTGGCGTATGTCGGGTTGGTGGTTTGGTTGATCTGGCCCATGCGCAATCTTGGGCGGCTTATAGTCCAGACTTCCACTGGCATGGTTTCCTTCGGACGCGTGTTGGACATACTCAAAGAACAAAGGGAACCGTTGGAAGATGGGAATTATTTCCCCGTTGACCCCGTTCATGGCGACTTGGTTTTTGATCATGTTTGTTTTGAGTACAGCGACAAAGAAAATATGGTATTGGAAGATATTCATTTTGAATGCAAAGCAGGACAGACAATCGCTTTGCTGGGATCAACCGGTTCGGGAAAAACCAGCCTGGTCAACCTGCTCCCGCGTTTCTATGAATATACCTGCGGATCGATCCGTTTGGATGGAGTGGAACTCAACCGCTATCAGCGCAAGTTCCTGCGTAGCCAGATTGGCATTGTCGAACAGGAACCGTTTCTCTTCTCCCGCTCGATTCGTGAGAATATCACTTATGGTGTTGGCAGGGATATCTCGCAGGAAGAAATCGAGGCGGCTGCAAAGGCAGCTGCAATCCATGATGTGATCCTGACCTTTCCTGACGGATACGACACGCTGGTCGGAGAAAAAGGAGTAACCCTTTCTGGTGGTCAGAAACAAAGAGTTACAATCGCCAGGACAATTCTGAAGAACCCCCGCATTCTGATTCTGGATGACTCCACTTCGTCCGTCGATTCGGAAACTGAGGCAGAAATCCGGGATGCGTTAAATGATCTGATGAAGCAACGAACTACATTCATCATCGCACACCGCATTCAGAGCGTGATGGACGCCGATCAAATCATTATTATGGATAAAGGACGAATCATCCAGAAAGGTGTACATGCTGACCTGCTTACTCAGGATGGCGTTTATCGTAAGATCTTTGAGATTCAGACCAGGATCGAGACAGAGCTTGCCGAGGAGATCAGAGAAACTATTGTAGGCCAGAAAGTCGGAGAAGAAACGCTCCAAATCGAATCACTTTTCCCAGGTGATTGAATGCGGATAAGAAACATCCGTCAGGAGATGAAGTATGTCTGATCAATATTTTGAAGAAGAAGAATTCACCACCCAATTCAATGGCAAAACAGTGTTGCGGGTCCTCGCCCAAACAAAGCCCCACTGGCCTTGGGTAGCTGGTTTTCTTGTTGCCATCTTGATTGCATCTTTTTTGGACGGATATTTTACCTATTTGGGAAAAGAGATCGTCGATCGAGGAATTCTGGCTGGCGATCGGTCGGCTTTAACTGAGATCGCGATGCAATATGGGATGTTGATTTTCGTTCAAGCACTTTCCGTATTTGTGTTTATCTATCTCACCGGCATATTGGGCGAGAAGTCCGTTATGACCTGCGCAAGAAATTGTTCAATAATCTACAAGATCTCTCTCTTTCATATTACAGCCGCACGCCTGTCGGTTGGATTATGTCACGCGTCACATCAGATACCGAGCGAGTCTCCGATCTGGTTACGTGGGGGATGTTGGATGTGACCTGGGCAATTACCAACATAGCAGCATCAGCTTTTTTCATGCTGCGGATTAATTGGCAGCTTGGCTTGATTGTGCTGGCGATTTTGCCCGTGATTCTTTACGTGGCAGTGGAATTCAGAAAGCGGATTCTGGTGGAATACCGCCAGGTGCGTAAGATCAATTCGAAGATCACCGGTAACTACAACGAGAACATCACCGGCGTCCGGGTGGTGAAAGCGCTCGGCAGAGAGAAAGAGAATATGCGTGAGTTTAATGTGTTGACCAGCGATATGTACCGGTCAAGCTTTAGGGCGGCCTGGCTCTCCGCTCTCTTTCTCCCCACAGTTCAGATCATCAGTGCGCTGGCTTTGGGCGCAGTAGCCTGGTATGGCGGACTTCAGGCGCAGGTGGGAGCAATCACCATCGGTGGAATTCAGGCGTTTGTATCCTATATTACCTTCATGATGTGGCCTATTCAGGACATAGCCCGTGTGTATGCCGAGATGCAGCAATCTATTGCATCAGCCGAGCGCATGTTTTCTCTGATCAACTCTGTGCCAGAAGTGCGTGACATTCCTGGCGCGATCACCCCTACGACGCTTCAATCAGATATTGATTTCGAGCATGTAGATTTTTATTATGAAAAAGACAAACCAGTCTTGTCGGATTTCTCGCTGCGTGTTCGCCAGGGTGAGAATATTGCCCTGGTGGGGCCTACGGGCGGCGGAAAGTCCACCCTGGTGAATTTATTATGCCGTTTCTACGAACCAAAAGCTGGCGTGATCAGGATTGGTGGACAGGACTACACTCAATTTACGCAGAAGTCCATCCAATCCCGAATTGGGATTGTGCTGCAAACACCCCATCTTTTCTCGGGCAGCATTCGGGAAAATATCCGCTATGGTTTATTGAGCGCAACGGATGGCGAAGTTGAACAAGCTGCCCGTCTGGCAGGTGCGGATGAATTTATCCGTCATTTTGACAAAGGATATGAGCAGGAAGTGGGCGAGGGTGGCAACTTGCTTTCGACTGGCCAAAAACAGCTGATAAGCCTGGCAAGAGCGGTCCTGGCTCAGCCGGAGATCTTTATCATGGACGAGGCGACTAGTTCAGTGGATACCCTGACTGAGGCATTGATCCAAAGAGGAATGGAAAACTTAATGCACCATCGTACAAGCTTCGTGATTGCCCATCGCCTTTCGACGATTAAGCGAGCTAACCGGATTTTGGTTATTGAAGATGGAAAAATAGCAGAAATGGGTTCTCATAACGAGTTGATCCAAAAGCGCGGCCAATATTACAATCTTTACACTCGCCAATTCCGGCACGAGATGAGTGAAGAATACGAATTAAATAAACTGACGGGCGCAGCTATAGCGTAACGAAGGAATCAAACCTGCTTGGGTTATAATAAGCGACCGGCGCCGGGAAAGGCTGACGCAGGTTGCTTATGAATATGTTCAAGACTAGACTTCAGCTAGTTTATAGCCGATATCCACACCAATTCTGGTTGATGTTTTTCGGCATGTTAATCAGCACAATGGGTACCAGTATGATCTGGCCTTTCCTGCTGATATATGTCGGCAAACGATTAGATGCGCCATTAACAGCAATCGCCAGCCTGCTCACATTAAATTCGGCGATGGGTTTGATTGCCTCCTTTACAGGCGGTCCAGTGATCGACCGCTTCGGGCGAAAATGGATGATGGCAGCCAGTCTTGTGGTTAATGGGCTGGCCTATTTTTTAATGGGGAACGCGACTTCCTTTGTTCATTTTGCAATCCTACTTTCGATCACGGGCAGCGCCAACCCGCTCTACCGGATCGGCGCGGATGCGATGATGGCAGATATGATCCCAGCCGAAAAACGAATTGATGCTTATGCCTTGATGCGCTTGAGCAACAACCTTGGGATTGCGATAGGTCCGGCAATTGGTGGATTTGTGGCTGCCTCATCCTACTCCCTGGCTTTTTATTTTGCAGCAGCGGGTATGACGATCTATAGTCTATTGATTTTTGTTTTTGCAAAAGAAACGCTGCCATCACGCACTGTTCAGAGCTATCCAGGAAAAGAGAAACCCAATCCAGATCGCGAGAAATTTGGGGGGTATATCAGCATCCTAAAGGATCTCCCTTTTATTGGTTTCATTATTGCTTTCACGCTGGTTTCAATGTGCGCAACGCTCATTTGGGTGTTGCTTCCGGTCCATGCAACAGAAAATTTTGGTGTGCCAATGCAGCTCTATGGATTGATACCGGCTACAAACGCAATCATGGTGGTGACTCTTCAAATTCTGGTGACGAAATTCTCGAGCCGCTTTCCCACTTTACGAGTTGTGGCAGTCGGCGCTTTGTTTTACACCATCGCAGTAGGGTCAATTGCTTGGATGCAAGGTTTCTGGGGATTCCTGTTCGCTATGATTGTGATGACGATTGGAGAGCTGATCATCGTGCCCACATCCAGTACGTATGTAGCTAATCTGGCCCCAGCGGATAAACGCGGCCGCTATATGAGCCTGTATGCCTTGACCTGGGGCATCGCCGCCGGGGTTTCGCCGGTTTTAGGTGGATTCTTGAATGATCAATTTGGATCAAGGGCGATATGGTACGGAGGGGCTTTAATCGGCTGTATCAGCATTATCGCCTTTTTGTGGTTAAATCGAAATGCTGGAACTGAGAAGGTCAGATTATCGTCTGGATTGTAAACTGACAGCTACGTTGTAGGTTGTTCTGCATGAGCAGCAATCTGCTAGTTTCGGGAGGCTACGGGAATGAATCTTCGATGGACAATCAAGCTTCTGGCGGTAATGTGTGTCCTGTTTGCAACTACGCTTGGCTGCAACATGCCCAATAACGCTTCACCCACACCGGATTTGGGAGGAATTGTCGCTCAAACCCAAACAGCGATTGCTGTTAACCAATTCTTAGCCACCTCTACGGTCGCCCAACAAGAGACGCCAATTAGCTCAGCTCTACCCACCATTCAAGTATCCTCTACGTCTGCTGTTGGCACACCATCATCGGCGAGTCCAACTTCAACGATACAATCCGTTAACCCTGGCAGCACGGGCGAGCCTGCGAACTGTAGCAATAAAGCAAAATTCTTGGGTGAGACAGTCCCAGATAATTCGATATTTGCTCCTGGGCAAGAATTTATTAAAACCTGGACACTGCAGAATATCGGAACATGTACCTGGAGTCCTGAATACAGCCTGGTTTTTATCCGAGGCGAGCAGATGAATGGGACCAGCCCGTCCCCGATCGGTCAATCCGTTCCGCCAGGAGGTTCCATTCAGGTTTTCTTGCCTCAAAAAGCGCCTTCCGGGGCTGGTGAACACCAGGGATTCTGGAAACTCCGCTCCCCGGCAGGTCAAGAATTTGGCCTGGGGAATAATGCGGATGTGGCGTTTTGGACAAAAATCAACGTGGTCCCTGGGACGAGTAATGGTGAAAGTGGCGCTGCTTTCGGAGGCCCACAAAACCTGGGAGCGCCTTCCTGGGTGGAATCGTTCAACGGAAAAAACAGCCCCTGGTTTCTAGGCTCAGACTCTGGAATTGATTTTGATCTGGATGATGGTCATCTGATTATGACCGTGTTGAAACCAATCGGCGATCAGTGGCGGGTTGCCCAACCAAGTTACTTGAGCGATTTCTATCTGCAAGGGTCCTTTAAGACTGGCTCAACTTGCTCCGGTAAGGACGGTTACGGGTTGATCGTGCGCGCTCCGGATAGTCCCAGTGGAGCTATTCTTTCGGGTTATATCTTCAGCTTTTCGTGTGATGGAAAATATCGCATCTATCGGATGGACAATGGGAACTTCGATGGAATCCAGAACTGGGCAACCAGCCCGACCATCAAAAGCGGACCCAATCAATCCAACGTGATGGGAGTTTATGGGAAAGCGGAAAAACTCCAGCTTTATTCAAATGGCGTACTGATCTATGAATTCACGGATTCGACTTATAGCGGAGGCTTGTTCGGGTTAGTCATCCGATCCGAGAATACAACCAATTTTCAGGTCCTGGTGGATGAGGTCGCCTCCTGGATCATTCAATAACAATCGATTTTGGATCAATATCAGTCGCTGGATATTTCATGTCCAAGTTTTTTAGCGTATTGACCAAAATGTTTCCAATCACCAGGTTGCGATACCATTTATGATTGGATGGAATGATATACCAGGGCGCTTTTTCGGTGCTGGTCTTGCTGAGCACATCTTCATAAGCTTGTGTGTAATCTGACCAGAATTTTCTCTCTTTAAATCATTCACAGAGAATTTCCAATGTTTGGCGGGATCATCCAGTCGAGACTGAAGTCTTTGTTTTTGTTCATCAAGATCGATATGTAAGAAAAACTTGAGGATGATAGTTCCTTCTTCGGCCAAAACCGCCTCAAACTCATTAATTTGGTTGTACCGTTTCTGCCAGATCTTCTTTGGCACCAAATTATGAACACGCACAACTAATACGTCTTCGTACTGGCTTCTGTTAAAGATAACAATTTCGCCTTTGGCAGGGGTTTGTTGATGGATCCGCCAGAGATAATCGTGTGCAAGCTCAATCGGTGTTGGCACTTTGAAGCTGGCGACGCGCACACCCTGGGGATTGACTCCCTCGAAAACATGGCGGATTACCCCATCCTTGCCAGAAGTATCCATCCCCTGCAAAACTACCAGGATTTTATGTTTCCCCTCTGCATAGAGTAATTCCTGTAATTCCTCCAGTTTCTCCGTCAGACGGACCAATTCGATCTTGGCGTCTCCCTTTCCGCCATCAAAGCGGCTCGTATCTTCGGGATCCCAATCACTTAATTTAATTTTCGTATTTGGGCTAACTCGATATTTGTCCATTCATCCATCCTCCTGGCTTTGAAAATCCTTGGAAATATGAATTATATCAAACCAACTGGTCAGAAGTTGCTATAATTGCTGTTACAATTGCAGCAAGTAATATGACAATTATCGTAGTATATTGAGCATTGTTGTGATAGAATAACAGCGGTTTATTTGTGAATAATATCACGAATAAGCCGGTTGATTTCAGGTAGTGTAAGGGAAGAATGACTGGCGCCAATAAACCTATCGAATTTATCCTGGTCGAATCTAATCAGCCATCAAGCCAGTGCACTGAGATTATTGTAGAAACCCCGGTTTCTCTCACTGTGAATGGCGAAAATTGGCTCACCTTCATGTGCACGCCAACCGATTTAGAGGCGATGGCGGTTGGGTTCCTTTTTAATGAGAATTTGATCCAATCCAGCAGCGAGATCGCAGATGTACGGTTATGCGCGGCCGGGGATAATGTGGATGTCTGGCTGCACCACCCGGTGGAAAAGCCGACAGCCTGGCGAAAAACATCCGGATGTACTGGTGGAGTCACCTCTGTTAATACGGACGTTTCACAAAACGCTGATCCTCCCAAGGAACCCGAGAACGATTGGATAATGACGCCTGCCCAGGTTGGAAGTCTGATTAACCAATTATTCATGGCGCAAGACCTTTATCAAAAATCCGGCGGTGTCCACACTTCTGCCCTGAGTGATGGAGAGTGTTTCCTGGTCGTCGCGGAGGATATTGGCAGGCACAATACCCTGGACAAGATTGCCGGCCGCCTCGTGATGGATCATATCAATCCATCGGTCCGTATTCTGATCACAACCGGACGAATTAGCTCTGAGATGATTCAGAAAGCCAATCGCATAGGCGCATCGGTTGTCATCTCGAGAACCTCGCCAAGTTCGCTCTCGGTTGACCTTGCGGATCAGTTCGGGATCGCCCTGATTGGCTATGCCCGCAGAGATCGGTTTAGGTTGTATACACATCCAGAAAGAATACTCTTTTGCGAAGAAGAATCCAATTCGCAATTCCATATCCTTCAAGAGTCCACAACGGATGATGCGAATAGAAATGTTCCAGATTGTTAATAATTCAAATCCATTTCCCTTGTATGATAGGAGTGCAGGATGCCAAGAATCAAATCGCTTGAAGATCTAAGCCGCGTGCGTGAGGAAGCGCTCCAGAAACGCCAGAAAAAGACCGCTTTCGGAAATGTACAGGTGGTTGTTGGAATGGGTACACCTGGAATCGCGGCTGGCGCACGCGATACGATGAAAGCTATTCTGGAATTTATTGAGACGAATAACTTAAGCCATATATTCGTCCAACAAACTGGCAACGTGGGGTTTGATTCTTTTGAACCTATTGTGCAAATTGTCAGAGGAGAAGAAGAAAAAGTCTCATATGGGAGGGTAACTCCCGCTATTGCCAGGCGGATTATGAAAGAACATGTACTTGATGGAACAGTCGTTTTAGAACATAAAATCGAAACGTAGTAAAAAGCAGACTACAGAAAAAAAGGATGAAAAGCATGGGAAATTCGGAGTTGGATAATAATTATCGGGAAGTGGTTGAGTATGCCATTAAGAAGCATGGCGGTTCCTACGATGCCCTCATCCCGATTCTCCTGGATGTCAACAAGGCTTATGGTTACATACCGGTCCAGGCCATCCGAGAAGTCCGGAAGCAGGTGAATCTCCCTGAGGATGGCGTGTTGGTGCCTGAGGGGCGATTGTACTCACTGGCCAGTTTTTATCATATGCTCTCCACAAAACCGCGCGGTCGGCATGTAGTTGTCCTTTGTGAAAGCGCCCCCTGCCATGTGGCTGGCGGTCGAAGAGTGTGGCAAGCCCTGGAACAAGAACTGGCGCTCAAAGTAGGAGAAACCAGTTCGGATGGAAAATGGTCTCTCATAACAACCAGTTGCTTAGGCGCATGCGGCGTAGGACCTGTGGTTGTTATCGATGACGATATTTATGGTAATGTGACCCCGGAGAAACTTCCGGAAATTCTTGCGCTTTATGAATGATTGGAGGCCGTAGTGAAATCTAAACGCTCCTTGATATTGGTATCCGATGATCCAATAAGTATTGAAAGAGGTGGAAGGCAGCTCCTGCAAAACCTTAAATCAGAACTGGAGTCATTTGGGCTGTCTGATGAAATTGCGATTACAACTATCACCGATGTAGGAAAAAGCGAAGCGCTCCCGTTGGTGGTAATTTATCCCGAATCGGTGGTCTATGGACCTGTGCAGCCTTCCCAGGCTCATCACCTGGTGGAGGAACATCTTTTCAAGGGTCAAATTGTCGAAGAATTGATCGCTGTGAGACAAAAACTATCCGGCAAATTGGCATGGCTGCATACCCGCAAGGGATCTCTCCCGGCTGAAATGCGAATTGTGCTGGAACGGGCAGGGTTGATTGATCCAGATAACATTGAAGACTACATCATCCACGATGGATACCAGGCGCTCGCTAAAGCCCTCACAGAGATGACCGCACAACAAATTATTGATGAATTGAATAAATCTGGTCTGCAAGGGCGCGGAGGCGCAGGATTTCCCGTGGGTCGCAAGTGGAGCTTTGTTGCTGCGACACCTGGCGATAAGAAATATGTTATTTGCAACGCCGATGAAAGCGAGCCGGGAACTTTTAAGGATCGTGTAATCCTGGAGAGCGATCCGCATGCGATTGTCGAGGCGATCATCCTATCGGCTTATACGGTTGGCGCCGATGAAGGGTATATCTACATCCGCGGTGAATATCAGTTAGCTCAACAGCGCTTTCAGCATGCCATTGATCAGGCGAATGAGTATGGCCTGCTCGGTGAGCATATTATGGATACTGATTTTAGTTTTCATCTGCATATCCATTCGGGAGCGGGAGCGTATGTGTGCGGCGAGGAAACCGCACTGATCGAATCGATTGAAGGAAAACGAGGCGAGCCGAGATCACGTCCCCCCTACCCAACCACCCATGGCTTGTGGGGGAAACCGACTCTTGTGAATAACGTAGAAACTCTGGCGAATGTGCCTCCAATCTTACGCCACGGCGGCGATTGGTATCGTCAGATCGGCACCCCCAGCAGTCCGGGGACAAAGGTATATACCATCATGGGAAATGTGAACGTTACCGGTGTAATTGAAGTACCCATGGGAATTACCTTACGCGAAGTAATTAACATCTATGCGAAAGGAATCAAGAATAATGCATCCTTCAAGCTGGCTCAAACAGGCGGCTCAAGCGGCTCGCTGATCCCTGCCAGCTTACAGGATACCCCGATGGATTTTGCGTCATTTAGTAAGGCCGGCGTCTCTTTGGGTTCCGGCGCCTTATTAATCGCAGACGAGAATACTTGTGTGGTTGATCTGGTGAAAGTCTTGCTGCAATTCTTCCGCTTTGAAAGCTGTGGAAAATGTACGCCCTGCCGGATTGGGACGCAAAGAAGCTATGAAATTGTCGAGAGAATCACCCTGGGGAACGGGCAATTAAGTGAATTGGATGACCTGCTCCGGCTGGCGGATCAAATGGAGCGTCTTTCGAATTGTGGGTTGGGACAAACCGCGGCTGTACCGGTTCGGGATATGCTCAAGCATTTCCGAACTGAGGTAGAGGCGCACATACGGTTGGGAATTTGCCCCACAGGAGTTTGCCCGATGGTTGCCCCGGAGGCGCCGCTTGAATTGGCTGCTCTTCAACCTGCAGTAAATTGATAAATCCATCACGCACAAGCTCGAAATAGCGGAAATATAGAGGCATAAATGATTACACTAAAAATAAACGAAATTACGGTTGAGGTTCCAGAAGGCGATACTGTTCTGCGGGCGGCCGAAAAAGCGGGCATTATCATCCCGACCCTATGCGATCACGCCGATTTAACCCCTTATGGAGGTTGTCGTCTCTGCGTGGTAGATGTCAAAGGCTATCGGTTGCCTATGGCGTCCTGTACCCTCCCGGTCGCTCAGGATATGGAGGTCGTTACTGAGAACCCGGCATTGGTAGAGTCGCGGCGAATGATACTGGAGTTGATGTTATCCAATTATTATGACGCCGGTTATGAAGACAGTCTCGGCGATCAGAACGAGTTGATCCATTGGGCCAAAGTCTACAACCTGGATTTTCAAAAAGCGATGGCAAAGCAGTCGCGCTACGCTGTGAATAGCGATCCAAATCCGTTCGTTTGGGTCGATATAAATAAATGTATTCTCTGCACACGCTGCATCCGGGCTTGCGCAGAGATCCAGGGACGTTATGTATGGAATCTGGCAGAACGCGGGTTCAATTCCAGGATTGTGGCTGGCGCAGATACCACGATGCTCGACGCCAGGTGTGAATCCTGCGGCGCTTGTGTAGCCTATTGCCCAACTGGAGCCCTCAACAACAAGATGTCGATCGGCCTGGGTATCCCCGATCGCAAAGTGACCACGACCTGCACATATTGCGGTGTTGGATGCCAGTTTGATTTGAACATCAAGGATGAAAAAGTCATACGAGTCACCTCCAATCCTGATGCACCCGTGAACGGGATGCACCTGTGTGTAAAAGGACGCTACGGCTATGATTTCATTCATCATGAAGACCGGCTTACTCAGCCGATGGTGCGAAAATACCTGCTTGAGGGCAGCCCTCGCCCGAAGGGCCGCGGCGAATGGGTCAAAGTGGATTGGGACACTGCCTTAAACCTGGCAGCAGATCAATTGCGTGATACTCGCGACCGATTTGGTTCAGATACCATCGGCGTGCTTGCATCAGCAAAATGTCTAAATGAAGAAAATTACCTGCTGAATAAGTTCGCCAGACAAGTGATTGGAACGAATAACATTGATCACTGCGCCCGTCTCTGACACTCCAGCACAGTAGCCGGTCTGGCTGCTTCCTTTGGCTCAGGCGCAATGACCAATCCGATGGATGACGTTGTAAACCATGCCCAATCCATGCTCATTATTGGTTCAAACACCACCGAACAACATCCCGTCTTCGGCGCTAAAATTCGACAGGCAGTGACGCAACGTGGAGTGAAGCTGGTGGTAGCGGATCCTCGCCGCATCGATATCACAGAATTCGCTACATTGCATTTACGGCATCGACCAGGCACAGACATACCGCTGATCAATGGATTGATGTATATCATCCTTGAAAAAGGGTGGGAGGATCGCCAATTCATTGAAGAACGCACAGAGGGCTTCGAAGAATTTAAAGCGGTTGTCGATCTTTATCCTCCAGAAATCGCCTCTGAGATCACCGGGATTTCAGTTGCAAGGTTCTACAAAGCAGCCGAGATACTAGCTACCCATAAACCCATGGCGGTCATGTGGGCAATGGGAATCACCCAACACATCGTCGGGGTGCGCAATGTGATGGATCTGGCGAACCTGCAAATGCTGCTTGGTAACCTCGGAATACCAGGCGGCGGCGTCAATCCTTTACGCGGCCAGAACAATGTCCAGGGCGCCTGCGACATGGGAGGTTTGCCAGATGTGTACCCTGGCTATCAGAAAGTAACGATCGACGCAGCTCGCGAGAAGTTCGAAGCCGCTTGGGGCGCGCCCTTGTCGAGATCTGTCGGGGCAACCGTCACCGAAATGATGCCTGGGATCCAATCGGAAAAGATCAAGGCGCTCTATATTGTTGGAGAGGATCCAATCATGAGCGATCCGAACAGCAATCATATTCGAGAATGTCTCGAAGAATGCAAACTGGTCATCCTGCAAGAAATCTTTCCTTCTGAAACAGCCCCATTCGCGGATATCTTGTTGCCAGGCGCAAGCTTTGCTGAGAAAGCGGGCACCTTCACCAATACTGAAAGGCGGATCCAACTCGTCCGCAAGGCTATCAACCCACCCGGCAGCGCCCGCGAGGACTGGGATATCGTCTGCGATCTTGCCAGGCGCATCCTGAGTGAAGGCATAAGACAGGTGAACCCGACAGCGTATTCCGGTTGGGATTTCAAAAACACTTCTGAAGTAATGGATGAGATTGGGGCACTGACGCCGAGCTATGCCGGGGTGACCTTCGAAAGATTGGAGCGAGGAGAGAATTTATCCTGGCCGGTAAAAGATCAGAATCATCCTGGCACGCCGATCCTGCATGTGGGAGTATTTAGCCGCGGTAAAGGCAAATTCGCTCCTATCGAACACGTTCCACCGGCTGAGATGCCAGACGATGACTATCCCATGCTGTTGAGCACTGGGCGAGTGTTATATCACTGGCATGGCGGCGAGATGACTCGTCGTTCCCAGGGATTAATCGACGTTTACTCGGAAGCGAAAGTAGAAATTAATCCAGATGATGCAACCAGGCTTGGATTGAACGGGAACAAACGGGTTCGCATCACCTCCAGGCGAGGCAGCATTGAAGCGGAAGCCTGGGTGACCGATCGCGTCCCACCAGGAATGGTGTTTGCCAATTTCCACTTCCCGGATGCATCAGCCAACGAACTAACATTAGGCGCACTGGATCCAGTTGCTAAAATCCCAGAATATAAGATTAGCGCTGTGAAAGTAGAAATCGCCTGAAATTTCTTTATTGATTATCTCATCGGCGCTCTGGGAAAATCACCCAGAGCGCCCCTTTTAAATTGCGGATTTTCTGATATACTCATATTTGATTTCGAATAGAAAAGGTGTCTTTTTAAAGTGCAGATTCACAAAGTATTTCGATGAAAAAACAAACTGAAATACTCTTATTAATCATTTTGATCATTTTCCTGTTGGTCGGCTGCACAACAGCCCCAACTCAAACTCTAATACCAGGCCTTGCCCAGACCCTGGCTGTGCGAACGA
The DNA here is from genome assembly GCA_963788145.1 of uncultured Chloroflexia bacterium. GTDB lineage: Bacteria > Chloroflexota > Anaerolineae > Anaerolineales > UBA4823 > UTCFX2. The sequence goes on from CAWBFQ010000003.1 coordinate 759,066, forward strand.
TGGTTGCTGAGCAAGGTGTTCGCTACTTCGCTACCGCAACGCCCACCCCGCTCCCAGCCCTTCCACAGGTCTTTCAATCCATCTTGGTAACATCATTATCGCCGCCCACATCAAGTCCAGTCCCTTCGCTCACGCCTATCAGTTTAGGCGCTTTACAATTACCGGATGCGGACGTCTGCAAAAACAAAGCGGAATTTATCAGAGATGTAACCTTTGAAGACAATTCTCGGTTAAAATCTGGACAACGATTTACCAAGGTCTGGGAGGTAATGAACGTTGGCACCTGCACCTGGTCCAGGGATTATTCTCTTGTGTTTAGTTCTGGAGACAGCCTGGGGGGAGTGCCTCGAAAGCCGATCGGGATTGAAGTAAAACCCGGCGCGACAATCCAGATATCGATCGACTTAGTTGCGCCGAAGAATTCCGGCCAATACCAGGGCAACTGGGTGCTTGAAGATGATCAAGGCCTGCTCTTTGGAACTGGTTTGGGCAGGAATGATTATCTCTGGGTTGCAATCATTGTCGGCGGTTCCGATCGAATTAGAGAGATTTTTGGCGGCGGTAATTGTGTTGGGGGCGGCTGAAGGAAATAAATATCCAGCGAGGTTCGCTGGAACAAGAGTTATGTGATAAACTATTCCCTATTCTAAATTTCAGAACTCAGTTTGAAGGATATATCGTGAAACCATTCTTCTCCTTATTATTGGTATCTCTTATCCTGGCAGCATGCTCTGGTTTCCCAGCTCCTCAAAATGAGCAGTCTAATCAGGCCATAAATCCAACCGAGACTGCTACTATTTTGGCCGCCGAAACAGTACTGGCGACACCCACAGCTACGCCCACAAAATCTCCAACGCCGACCGACCGCCCCAGCGACACGATGATGCCAACTTCCACGGATTTGCCTACCTCTACCCCTGTTCCCGACCCGACCGATGTAGCCTGTCTGAATCGAGCAGAATTGATCCGTCATCTTTCAGTCTCGGATGGGACGATTTTGTTTCCGGGATTATTCTTCACAAAAGCCTGGCGGATTAAGAACACAGGAACTTGTACCTGGACGACCGACTATATGTTCGTCTTTGAAAAAGGCGCAGATTTCAAGTCTCCAATCGAGACTGCTATCACCCAAGATGTGAAACCCGGAGAGACAGTTGATATCCAGGTTTTCCTGATGACCCCCTACGAGCCTGACACTTATCAAGCCTACTGGATGTTGCGTGATCCAACCGGAAACTCGTTCGGCATGGGTGAAGCCGGCTCTCAAGCATTTTCGCTGGATATTGTTGTCAAAAAATTTGTAGTAAAAGAGGGCAGAGTAATCTCTTGCGGCTGACCGAATTAACTTCTGGCGCGTTGCGTCAGTCCTCTAGAGAAAAAACCCCATCATCCAAATTGATCATGCATACATTTCGTTTTTTTCTTTGGTTAAGTCTGTCAACGATATTCTTCTTATCGGGATGCTCAATCGCTCCCGACACGACCAGCGCGAACGATAACCAACCTACTCAGGTTGTTGTCCGTCTCTTAAATCTGGATGTCACGCTTGCTGCTTCAGCCACCCCAACACAGGAAATAATACCTACTCCTGTTATCCCAACCATCCCACCCACTAATACACCTGAGGCGGCGCAGCCAACCGTGACAATCTTATCTGCGATCGAAACGCCGAGGTGCACAAACCAGGCTGAATTTCTGCGCCATATTTCCATCCCAGAGCACACCTCTTTAAAGGCTGGCCAGAGCTTTGTCAAAATTTGGCAGGTCAAGAATATCGGCACCTGTACCTGGACAACCGATTATTCGCTAAAGTTCTTTTCGGGCGACCCGATGAATGGACCGCCCAGCATTCCCCTCCCAAATCAGGTTCTTCCCGGCGAGGTGGTTGATCTAAAGATCGCTCTAGTGGTGCCATCTGGTTTGAGAACCACAACCGGATTTTGGGTTCTGAGCGACGCTGAGGGCGGATTATTTGGGACGAGCGAATCGGCAGATCAACCGATCAGCGTCTTGATTGATATCAAACCTACACCTTGGCCGACCCCTGGCTGACCACGCTGTAACCGGGACTGATTCGTGAAATCAGTGAAACGCAAGGATTTTTACAAGAATCTTCCGAACTACCTCTTGCAGTTGGGAAGATTTTTGTCTATACTAGGACTAAAGGCGATTTAGGGATCAGGAGGATCCATGAACAAGCAGCATAAGCAGTTGGCGTTCCTTTCATCGGTAGCTTTAGTGGTATTTGTTGCCTGCACTCTTACTTCTACGACAGCTATCAATCCGAGCGTTCCTGGAGCACCAGAGACTATTGCGGCTAAAACCTGGTCTGCGATTTTGACATTAACAGCAGCAGCTGTTACCCCTTCAAATACCCCTTTACCTGCCACAGAAACACCCCTGCCTTCTGATACGCCGACCATCACGTTATCCCCTACAGCCTCTCGGACCCCGGTACCGATGTTAACCGCGCTGCCAACCAATACCCCGGGACCGACTGCTACAATCACAAAAATCGCTACCGTCACTCCCATACCGGGCGGGGGTAGTGGAGGAACAGGCGGCGGCGGTTCCGGTGGTGGTTCTACCACACCATGTCTGGCTGCAAAGCTGATTCGGCATATCACCATCCCGGATGGGCAGGTATTACCAACCGGTCAGTATTTCGCGAAAGTCTGGCGTATTCAGAATACCGGATGGTGCACCTGGGATTCATCCGTATACTTCACCCCGGTTGGAGGTTTCGACCCATTATTCGGGTCACCCATCCCTCTTCCGCAAAAAGTCAAGCCAGGAAAAACGATCGATCTGATGGTGAATCTTCTTACACCAAACGCACAGGGAAACATCACCGGACAATGGTTGTTTCGTTCTGAAGATGAGTTTTTTGGCAATAATGGATCAACACCTTTCAGAGTAAACGTGAATGTTGTTACATCCTATCCAAACCCAACATATGATTTCGCTTCGAGAAGCTGTGTAGCCTTATGGCAGAGTAACGCACGGATGGTGAATGGTCATCTCAGGTTAACATCGGGCGCTGCGAGTAACCTTAGCTGCAATGGGCGGACCGGGAACCCGATCGGATTTGTCCATCAGGAACTTAATCCCAATACGGAAGCTGGACAATTCACCAATACCCCTGGCTTGTGGACCAATCCTCCAAGGATCACTGGAGGAATCATTCAGGGCATTTATCCAGCCATGCTCATCTTTAGTGGAGATCGATTCCAGGCCCAGGTAGGTTGTCTGAACGGCGCTGGTCAATGCAATGTCAATTTTGAAATCAAATACCAGGTGATTATCCCCCCCAGCACCGTTAGCGTGGAAAACTCATTCGTGATCGCAAAACAGTATGATGGCACGTTGCAGACTTTCGATCTTGATCTCGCCAGCCTGGGATTGAATGGACAATATGTGTCATTCATATTTCGAGTTCTTGCAAACAACGACACAAATGAGAATGCCGCCATCTGGGTTGCACCCAGCATCGCTCATTAAGACACTTGATGATCTATAACCCCCATTTAGACGGAAATCCATTCTATTGGCAAGCAGGACCTATTGGGGTCCTGCTTATTCATGGTTTCACTGCCACTGTAGCGGAAGTTCGCCCGCTCGCAAAATCGCTGCATACTGCTGGCTATACGATTTCAGCTCCCCTTTTGCCAGGACATTATACCGATCCAGGCGACTTAAACAAGGTCCGTTGGCAAGACTGGGTTCAAGCTGTCGAAGATGCACTGCTTCAATTATCCTCTAAATGCGATCGTGTCATCGTCGGCGGCGAATCAACTGGCGGGCTTTTATCCCTTCACTTGGGCATACGCCATCCAGAAATATCTGCCTTGCTGCTCTATGCGCCAGCCTTGCAGTTGAATATTAGCTTGTTTGACCAGATTCGTTTACACCTTATTGCCCCATTTATTCCCTCGCTGCCGAAACCCAATCTGGGCGATGATCCTTTATGGCAGGGATATTTTGTTAATCCGATCAAAGGGATCATTCAATTACTGCGGCTGCAGCGAGCTGTGAAGCCAGGTTTAGGTCAGATCAAGCAACCCGTATTGATCATCCAGGGAAAATTGGATATGACCGTAAATTCTGATGTTCCAGATATGATCTATAATAGTGTTCAATCGAGTACAAAGGAAATTTATTGGATGGAGAAATCCGCGCATTGTGTGATTATTGATCAAGAGAAAGAAGAGGTTGACCAGATCACTCTGAAATTTATCAAAAAGGTTTTAATAAACCGATCTTTGGGGTAAGATCAAGCATCCGATACCACCCATCTTTAAATTATTGATCTGACCAATCTATCTCACCACAGAAGGGATTGATTATGTCGAAATATATCCTATCCATCGATCAGGGAACGACCAGTACACGCTCTATCGTCTTCGATCACGCCGGAAATGTTTTGGGCGTTTCCCAAAAAGAACATACTCAAATATATCCACAACCGGGATGGGTGGAGCACAACCCATTGGAGATCTGGGAGCGCACCGAAGATGTTGTTCATGCTGCGGTAAGCTTATCCGGTGTAAATCCAAAAGATCTGGCTGCGGTTGGCATTACCAACCAACGCGAGACAACTATCGTTTGGAATAAGAACAGCGGACATCCCTACTATAATGCCATTGTCTGGCAAGATACTCGTACGAAGGATATTTGTGACGAGCTGGCAAGAGATGGAGGGCAGGATCGTTTTAGAATAGAGACTGGCTTACCCCTGGCGACCTATTTCTCCGGTCCTAAGGTGAAGTGGATTTTGGAGAATGTGCCGGGCGTCCGTGCGGCTGCCGAGCAGGGCGAAGCCATTTTCGGGAATATGGATACCTGGCTGATCTGGTGGCTCACTGGCGGGCCGGGTAAAGGCGCGCATGTAACAGATGTGACCAATGCCAGCCGAACCCTGTTGATGAATTTGCAATCATTGGATTGGGATGAACAAATCCTGGGGACATTAGGTGTCCCAAGAGAGATGCTCCCAAGAATTGTTCCATCCAGTGATCCGAACATTTGGGGTAGCATTTCTTTAGATCGTCTTGCAGGCCAAAAAATCCCGGTCTGTGGCGACCTGGGAGACCAACAAGCGGCGTTGGTAGGCCAGACCTGCCTCAGCCCGGGTGAAGCTAAGAACACCTATGGTACCGGGTGCTTCATGTTGATGAATACGGGTGAGAAAATCGTTCCTTCGCAAAGTGGGTTGTTAACCACTGTCGGCTATCAATTTGGGCAGGCGGCCCCCCATTATGCGCTGGAAGGCTCCATAGCGATCACGGGCGCTCTCGTTCAATGGCTGCGTGACAACCTCGGAATAATTCAGAATTCATCGGATGTGGAAGCATTGGCGCAAACCGTTGAAGATAATGGCGGCATCTTTTTTGTTCCAGCATTTTCGGGATTATTTGCTCCCTACTGGAGATCAGATGCGCGCGGCGCCATCGTTGGTATGACCCGCTATGTTAACAAAGGTCATCTGGCGAGATCTGTACTGGAAGCTACGGCATTTCAAACCCGAGAAGTGTTGGATGCAATGGAAACTGATTCAGGCGTTACCCTTAAATCCCTCAAAGTAGATGGCGGGATGGTATATGATGAATTGCTGATGCAATTCCAGGCTGATATTCTGAATGTCCCGGTTGTTCGCCCCAAGGTCGCCGAAACGACCGCGTTAGGCGCAGCTTACGCAGCCGGGCTGGCAATTGGCTATTGGAAGAACGACGATGACCTGCGTGAGAACTGGCATATCGATAAAATATGGAACCCGGATATGAGCCAGACGAAGCGAGAGAATGTTTATAAAGACTGGAAACGGGCTGTACAGCGGACGCTAAATTGGATCGAATAAACGGTTTTTCGATATAAGAAACCAGCTCGGAGCATAGATGTCACAAATTCAAACAGAAGTATTGGTCATCGGCGGCGGCGCGACGGGCGCCGGTGTTGTCCGAGATTTGGCTATGCGCGGATATCGAACGATATTGGTGGAAAAAAACGACCTGACCCACGGCACCACCGGTCGATACCATGGATTATTACACAGCGGCGGGCGTTATGTCGTAAGGGATCCACAAGCTGCCCACGAATGCATCGAAGAGAATCGGGTGTTGCGAAAGATCATCCCCGAATGCATTGAAGACACAGGTGGTTTCTTTGTCTCCACGCCGTGGGATGATCCCGATTACGTCCCCTTATTTATTTCTGGCTGCCAGAAAGCCGGCATCCCGGTAGAAGAGATCTCCATTTCTCAGATGCTGCGCGAAGAACCGATGCTAAGCCCGGCGATCTCGCGCTGTTTCTGGGTGCCTGACGCGTCTGCAGATTCTTTTCTTGCTGCAGAGTTGAATGTCCTGTCTGCTCAGGGATATGGCGCAAAAATACTGAATTATCATCATGTGACCGATTTAATCATCTCTCAGAATCGGGTGATCGGCGCAAAGTGTCACAATCTAGTCAGTGATGAGAAGGTGGACATTCTGGCGGATCTGGTGGTGAATGCCGCGGGGGCGTGGGCTGGGCAGATTGCTGGAATGGCCGGGTTGCTCGTTCAAGTGATCCCCGGCAAAGGTACTATGGTCGCGATGAATCATCGTATCGTCAATACGGTGATTAACCGTTGTAAAAGGCCATCGGATGGCGACATATTGGTCCCCGCGCACACAGTCTCGATCATCGGGACGACCGATGTAAAAGTATCTGACCCAGACCATTTTTCAATCGAACCGTGGGAAATCCAACTTTGTCTTGACGAGGGGGAGAAACTCATTCCCGGTTTTAAGCAAATGAGAATGCTGCGCTCTTGGGCGGGTGTGCGCCCGCTCTATCAGGAAACAACTGTCAGCGACACTCGCGATGTCACTCGTGCTTTTGTGCTGTTGGATCACAGTGACCGCGATGGCATCAATAACTTCATTACAATAACTGGGGGAAAATGGACAACCTACCGCAAGATGGCTGAAGTTACTGTCGACCTGGTTGGAAAAAAAATGGGCACAATGAGACCTTGCAGGACTTATTTAGAGCCAGTGGAAGGGAAAAGTGCTCAAACCAGGTCCGGTCATAATCAACATGGACATCAGCTTGGGGAGCGCCTGGCTTCTATTGAGAAGAATAAAAGCTATGGTGGCTTGATTTGCGAATGCGAATTGGTCACTGAAGACCAGGTCGCCCAGGCGATCTTGCATGGTTCGGCAAAGAGTATTGACGATATTCGTAGAGATGTGCGTTTGGGAATGGGACCCTGTCAGGGAGGCTTCTGCACCTATCGAGTAGCCGGGTTGTTGCATCGCCTGAAACACAACTCGGTTCTGGAAACCAACCTGGCAATCCGGGATTTCTTACAAGAGCGCTGGAAAGGATTGCTACCAATACTGTGGGGGCAACAATTACGTCAAGAAAAACTGGATGAATTGATCTACCTGGGTATTCTCAATGCAGATCATCTGCCTGGGCCAGTTTCTGGTCGTTTAAGCCCAGAGCTATACTCGCCGCCGGAAACCAATCCAGAAATGGCGAATTCCGTCGAAACGACAAAAGCTCAACCGGAATATACTTTTCCAGCAGTCAGGAAAGCCCGCTCGTCTCAATTGGACGTTCTGGTGGTTGGCGCAGGGTTATCCGGTTTAAACGCCGCAGCCCAGGCAGCCCGCAGAGGGCTGAAGGTTCGCCTGATTTCGAAAGGAAGAGGCTCGCTTTATTGGCAAACTGGCTGCATCGATTTGTTAGGGTATCTGCCAGAAAAACCAGATCAAATTGTAGAATCGCCAGCAAGGGGGATCGCGGAATTAATTGCCAGCCAGCCGGATCATCCGTACGCCTTGGCGGGTTTAGGGCGGATCGATGAAGCATTGAAAGACCTGCAGGCGATTTGCCGGTCCGCCGGTTATCCGCTGCATGGCGATTTGGAAAGGAATTGGTTGCTGCCCACCGCGACAGGCTCAGTCCGTCCTACCTGTCTTGCGCCAGAAACGATGATTGCTGGAAGTTTGGATAGTCACACCCCTATCCTGATGATTGGTTTTGATGGATATGTAGATTTCTACCCTGAATATATCGCCGACAATCTCGAATGCCCAAGACATCCCGGCGCACAGCATTCGAATCGTCCTTCCCGAACTTCAAGAGCGTCGAGTTTATCAATGCTCGAACACTGGCAACCTTTTTTGAAACAGACGAATTTTGCGAATCGGTTGCCAGAAATATCAAGAAGCAAATCGGATTGATGACCGGATTTATTCCAAAACGAGCAGGATTTCCAGCGGTATTGGGCATAGAAAAAGCGATGTGGGTCAAAGAAAAACTTGAAACTGATTTGGGAATGCCTGTTTTTGAAGTTCCTTCTTTACCTCCTTCCATTCCCGGGATTCGCCTGCATCAAATTTTAAGTCGATTGATAGAGAACCATACTGGGCGAATATTTGATGGAATGCAGGTTGTCCGCTGCGATAAAGAAGAAAGTCAACTGATTGCTCTTTGGAGCGAATCCGCGGCGCGCTTGAAACTTCACCAGGCCAATACCTATATCTTAGCCAGCGGAGGGATTTTAGGGGGTGGACTACGCGCAGAATATGACGGGTCCGTATCGGAAGCGGTCTGTCAACTACCGATATCTGCGCCTAAAAACCGCAACACGTGGTTCAACAGGCAATTTCTGTCAGCGGTCAGTCATCCAATTTATCAGGCTGGTGTAAGAATAAATCGGGAATTCCAACCGGTTAACGAAGACGGGAAAACCCTTTTTCAAAACCTGTATGCGATTGGGAATTTGTTAGCTGGTTTTGATTCAATCCAGCAGAGATCACATGAAGGAATAGCCCTGGTGAGCGGTTATCTGGTTGGTAAGCGAGTGTAAATAAAACACAATGAATTCTCACGACGATCCAATACAAGCGCATATGCCAGTGGAATTCACACTGGATCAGTGTATTAAATGCAATATTTGCACATCGGTGTGCCCGGTCAGCGCGGTTACAGATTTATTCCCTGGTCCAAAATATGAAGCGCCGCAAGCTGGTCGTTTTCGCAATGCGGAGCAGCGCACTCCAGATCATTCTGTGGATTATTGCAGCGGCTGCCGGGTGTGCAATATGGCCTGCCCGACCGGGGTGAAAATTGCCGAAATCAATGCTAAAGCACGGGCTGTGATGGTCCAACAAGGAAAAGTAAAACCTTTGCTGCGGCTGCGAAATAATTTGATTGCACGGGCCGAATTGATCGGGAAAGTCAGCCAACCCATCGCTCCGATCGCAAATGCTGTGCTTACTTTTCCACCAGCCAGAATTGTCGCTGAAAAGACCCTGGGAATAGCCCGTCATGCGCCTTTTCCTCCAATTTCGGGCCAGCGATTTACCACCTGGTTCAAATCTCATACTCGCCTCACCCCTGCCATTCCTGGGAAAAAAGTGGTCTATTTTCATGGTTGTTCGACCCAATACTATGAACCGCGAGTTGGATATGCCGCGGTCCATGTCCTGGAAGCCAATGGTTTTGAAGTGATCATTCCCCGCCAGAATTGCTGCGGATTGCCGTTGTTGTCCAACGGCGAATTTGACGGCGCGCGCCGCTATCACACCAGCAATGTGCAAAGCCTGGTAGCCTATGCGCGTCAGGGCATCCCTATTGTGGGTACTTCTACAAGCTGCACTTTGACACTCAAGGAAGAAGCGCCCGAACTGCTCGATATGCATGATGAGGATACCCGTCTGGTAGCTGAAAGTACTTATGATTTCAACGAGTTCCTGGTTGGCTTGCTGGATGAGGGTCAATTGAACTTGCAGTTTCAGGCGATTCCATTAACACTCCCATACCACGTGCCGTGTCAATATCGCGCTCACAGGCTGGGACGCCCAGGCTTCGAAATATTAGCGTGTATTCCAGACCTGGTTCTGGAAGATAGCAAGGCGGATTGTTGCGGCATTGCGGGAACCTATGGTTATAAGGTAGAGAAATATACCATCTCGATGCAGGTCGGCGCGCCGCTCTTTGAATTCATCAGAGAAATGGCAGCCCCCCTGGTAGTTTGCGATAGTGAAACCTGCCGCTGGCAGATCACCCATGCAACCGGCGTCCCAGCCATCCACCCGGCTGAACTACTTGCTGCCGCCTACGGTTTTCCACCTGAAGGCGAGCTGGCAAAAGTCATAGAGAGGATCCACTAAATGACACGTCAAAAAGCAATCCCTCAAATGATTAGCTGGTTAGTTAAAGGATATGCACGTACGCGCCTTCCGAAACTCTCGGGCGAGCAGAGTCTTGCCGGGCTTGAACAGCCCGTCGAGGTTCTGCGGGATGGACGGGGTGTACCCCATATCTATGCGGACAACCTCGCTGACCTCTTCTTCAGCCAGGGATACATTCACGCGCAAGACCGGTTCTGGCAAATGGATTTTAATCGCCGGCTTGTGGCTGGCAGACTTTCAGAAATTCTTGGAGAGATTGCTATACCCATCGACCGATGGATGCGGACGCTTACCATGCGACGTGTAGCAGAGTTTGAGCAATCTCTTTACGAAGACAATACTTGCCAATTGCTGCAGGCATACGCAAATGGAGTCAATGCATTCCTGGATCACGGCAAGCTGCCGATAGAAACCGCGTTATTAGGCTACCGACCAGAGCCATGGGTCATCGAGGATACATTGAGCTGGGTGAAAATGATGGCCTGGACTCTCTCGGTGAATTGGGAAGCCGAAATTTTGCGCTCCCATCTCATCAACCGGCTTGGACCTGAAAAAGCTGCCGATCTGGAGCCTCCACATCTGTCGAGATGGCCGTTTATCATCCCGCCAGGGACCGATTATTCTCTGATTAGCTCCAGCATGCTGGCGCATGCGCAGAGTTTGCGGCCTTTTAGCGGGCCATCTGTCTATGAAGGTTTAGGCAGCAATAACTGGGTCGTTTCCGGGAAATTTACCGAGACCGGGAAGCCATTATTGGCGAACGATATGCATCTCGGGATTTCTGCGCCATCCATTTGGTATGAAAACCATTTGGTCGTCAATGAGTTTTCCGTTATTGGGGTGACATTCCCAGGAATACCGGGAGTTGTTGCAGGCCATAATGGTCATGTTGCCTGGGGATTTACGAACGGGTTCCCGGATGTTCAAGATCTGTATCTTGAAAAGCTCCGTCAATTGGAAGACGGTTCGGTTGAAGCAGAATATAACGGAAAATGGGAGAAAACTCATCAACTCGATGAAATCATTCGCGTTCAAGGCGGCGCTTCGGTGACAGAAAAGGTGGTCATCACCAGACATGGACCAATCATCAATTCCTTAGCCGCAGATTTTTCCGGCGATCAACCTTTGGCTCTACGTTGGACAGCCCTGGAACCGGATACCATGCTTCAGACAATTCTTGAATTTCTCACCGCCAAAAACTGCGACGAGTTTCATAATTGCCTGAGGCATTGGAAAACACCTGCCCAAAATGTGGTTTATGCCGACCTGGATGGCAATATCGGTTACTCCCTTCCCGGGAGTATCCCCGTGCGCGCCAAGGGTCGCGGCCGCATCCCTGTGCCCGGCTGGACAGATGAATATGAATGGATGAACTATCTCCCCTATGAAAGCCTGCCGCGTCTAAAGAACCCTGAGCAGGGCTATATCGTCACAGCGAATAACCGCGTTTTTGATCAAAATTACCCCGTCCCATTGGAGCTGGAACCAATATCCGGAGATCGAGCGCAAAGAATCTCGGAAATGCTTTTAGATCCGGATCTGCGCGCCGGTCGCGAGTATTTGACAATAGAGAACTTTAAACAGATCCAGATGGATCAACATTCGCCATCTGCGCGGGTTATCGCCAGGCGCCTGGTCATGCTTCCTTTACAAAGCTCGGCCCATTTTGATGAGACCGAATTGCATGAAGCGCTCAAGTATTTCAAGGATTGGGATGGAGATCTCGCGGTGGATAGCACAGCCGCCGCCATCTACCAGGTATTCATTCGTAAGCTGGTTTGGATCATGCTGCACAATAAGTTGGAAACCAATCCACCCGCACAGATGCCCAATCTTGAAACCATCCCCGCAGACCAGAACCAAAAGACGTCGGATGTCTCTGATGAGGTGAGTTTGACCTCCCGCTATATGGGCAAAGGGCCAACCCCCATTCTTGCCGATATGGGGTTATTTGGCGAGCGATGGCTTCCCTGGCTGACCGATATCATTAATGATCCGGATTCAGGTTGGTTTGATCTTGGGAATGGGGAAAAAAGAGACGATGCGATGCAGATCGCTTTGCTGCAATCTGTGGCTGAACTCAAACAGAAATTGGGGGCTGATATGCGTCAATGGTCATGGGGCAAGCTCCATCAACTCACCTTCCATCATCCTCTGGGGACTCACCCGGCCCTTGGCCCGCTGTTTAATTTAGGCCCCTTCCCGATCGGTGGAGATCAAACCACGGTTTGGGCAAGCGGCGCCCGTTACGACAATCTGGACTCAGCAAATATCGTCGGGCCGCCCTATCGGATGATCATCGATCTCAGTGATCTCAGCAATTCAATCTCAATCCTGGCTCCTGGTCAATCCGGCAACCCGGCTAGCCCTTTTTATGGTGATCAAGTAAAAGCCTGGTTTAAAGGAGAATATCACAAAATGTTGATCGATCGAGAAGATATTATGAAGAATTTGACATATCGGCTAAAACTTAAGCCAGGGCAGTAATTTTAGTGGTGTATAATCGAGGGGTTAGCGCCCCGAACGTAATCGAAACCATTCTTTATTTATTCTGTTCCCAAAGTGAAAAATGTCTGCACATCCTTTGCGTATTTTCTCCGGTTCAGCCCACCCAGAACTTGCTCATGAAGTCGCCAATATTCTTGGCACCTCAGTTGGGAAGTCTACAACTCGACGACTACCGGACAGTGAAATCCATGTAATGATTGATGAAGTGGTGCGCGATCAAGATATATTCTTGATCCAGCCTTGTTCGGTTCCTGTGAACGACAATCTTATGGAGCTCTTGCTTTATCTGGATGCTTTTCGCAGGGCCAGTTCACACAGCGTCAGCCTGGTCATTCCCTATTTCCCCTATGCTCGCCAGGATCGAATGGCTCGTGGCCGCGAGGCGATCAGCGTGCGCGTAGTTGCAAATCTGCTGGAAACGCTTGGGGCGGCGAGAGTGATCTATATAGATATCCATAACCGGGCTACGCAAGGTTTCTTCAATATTCCCGTTGATCCGCTAACCGCGACCCCGCTGTTAGCGGATTATTTTCGGAAACCGGAGTTCGCCAATGCGGCTATCGTCAGTCCAGATGTTGGCCGTGCAGGAATGGCAGGTCGCTATGCCGAAAGATTAAACCTGCCGCTGGTCATCATGCAAAAACGAAGAATTGGATACCAAAACACGGAAACAACTCACGTTGTAGGCGATATTACAGGGCACCGCCCAATCATTATTGATGACCTGATGGCAAGTGGGAGCGTTTTAAAACAAATCGATGCCTTGTATGACCGTGGCGCTGTAGGGAAGACGTGTCTGGCAATCACCCACCCGGTGATGCTGCCTTCCGCGCTGAGAAATTCTTGCCACAGAGGATCGAATTGAAAAAATGGTGACGACGAATTCAATCGCTTTATCATTAGATAAGAGGCATCCCAAGATTGTCACACTTTCTATTGCCAGCATGCTCGCAGATATTATCAGCCGCATCCATCGCGGGGTCAGCATCTCCGAAAAACTAATTCTTGCATAGGTCGTGACCCTCCATGACGCATGTAACAACAACCGAAGATTCCCCAGACCGCTTTATTAAGCGTTCCTCAGAACAAAAAGAGGGTCAACAAAAATGGTTGATCCTGATGGCCGTCGGAATCGGCACTTTTATGTCCGCTCTGGATGGAAGTGTGGTCAATACCATCCTGCCGGTGCTGCGAAAATCGGTATCCGGGTCAATTGCCAGTGTTGAGTGGATCGTCACAATCTATTTGCTCGTATTAAGCGGCTTGCTATTGAGTGTTGGCCGCCTGGGAGATATGCAAGGATATAAAAAGGTTTATGTTTCCGGTTTTATTGTTTTTATTGCCGGATCAATCCTGTGCGGGTTTGCGCCGACAATCTCCACTCTGGTCATCTTCCGCGGCTTACAGGCTCTTGGAGCAGCAATGCTACAAGCGAATTCGCCTGCCATCCTGACCTCCAGCTTCCCAACCCAACAACGTGGTCAAGCGCTTGGATTGCAAGCGATGATGACTTATCTTGGCCTGACAGTCGGTCCTTCGCTTGGCGGTTGGCTCACGGATCAATTCGGATGGAGGTCCGTTTTCTTTATCAATATCCCCGTAGGGATAATTGCGCTCATCCTGAGCGTCCGATTCATTCGAAAAGATGCCCTCAACGCTAAACGCGAACCCTTCGACTACGCAGGTGCCAGTTTGTTTACTGTAGGATTGATCACGCTGCTCTACGGGTTGAACCAGGGACATGCATTAGGTTGGAATTCTTGGCCAGTTTTACTAAGCTTCTTCGGTGCAATCGCACTAATAACCGGATTTATCTTTGTTGAAAGCAAATCATCCAAACCCATGCTCGATCTGCGCCTATTCAAAGATCGAATTTTTTCGAGTTCTGTAATTAGCGCCATCCTGAACTATATCGGTGTGTACAGTGTTGTGTTCTTAATGCCTTTTTTCCTGATACAGGGCATGGACCTTTCTGCATCCAAGAGTGGTCTCATCTTGACAGCGATGCCAATCGTCATGGCGATCACTGCGCCCATAAGTGGATTAATCTCCGATCGGGTTGGCGCTCGATTGCCTTCTACCCTGGGTATGATTTCATTTACCGCCGGTCTTGTGTTGCTTTCTCAACTGGATGTACAATCATCCATTCAAGATATCATCTGGAGATTAGGCCTGGCTGGATTTGGAATTGGTGTATTTATTTCTCCAAATACGAGCGCATTGTTAGGCGCGGCTCCTAAGAATTGGCGTGGGATCGCTTCTGGCATTCTGGCAACCTCCCGAAATTTAGGGATGGTGTTGGGAGTTGGTCTGGCAGGCGCGATTTTTACAACTTCACTGGGAGCTGATCAAAATCTAACCGGAGAAGCCATCAGCCAGGCTGTCCGATCCAGTTTACTGGCGGCTGCAATTGCGACCGGCATCGGGGTTTTCTTTACATCTCTTCACGTGCACAAGCAACAATAATCGGGAGGAAAGTCTATGGAGACCAACAGAGTTTACTTCCCAGAGAATTTCGTCTGGGGAACTGCCTCAGCAGCTTATCAGATTGAAGGCGCCTGGAACAAGGACGGAAGAGGTCTTTCTATTTGGGATACCTTTAGTCATGAGTCAGGTCGGGTTTTTCAAAACGACAATGGGGATACAGCAGTTGATCATTATCATTGTTGGGAAGAAGACTTTGGGATAATGACCGGGCTTGGGATCAAATCTTATCGATTTTCGGTTTCCTGGCCGCGAATTTTACCCGAGGGGAAAGGCTCGATCAACCAACCTGGGCTGGATTTCTACGACCGCCTGGTAGACGGATTGCTCAAAAGAGGAATTGAGCCATATCTGACACTTTATCATTGGGATTTGCCTCAGAAGTTGCAGGATATTGGGGGATGGGCAAATCGGGATGTAGCCCAGTCATTTGCCGATTACGCCCATATCGTTGCTGAAAGATTGGGCGATCGGGTGAAATTCTGGATTACACATAATGAACCGTTTGTAGTAGCGATGGCTGGTCATTTCACAGGCGAACACGCTCCCGGTGTACGAAACATCACAACCGCTCTTTTAGTTGGGCATCATTTGTTATATTCTCACGGGTTGGCGGTAAAAGCAATTCGATCCGGAGCCAGTCAGCCAGTTGACATCGGGATTACACTGAACATGACCGTAGCGCACCCGGCTACTGATAAAGAAGAAGACCACCTGGCAGCCTGGAGGCTGGACGGCATCCACAATCGATTTTTATCGATCCAATCTTGCGCGGTGAATATCCCGCAGACATGATTGCGTGCTTTGGGGGCGTCTTCCCAGATGCCTCGCCGTCTGATCTGCAAATCATCTCGACGCCGATAGATTTTCTTGGGATTAATTACTACACCAGAACAGTTGTCCAATACGATCCCAACTTCCCGTTCATCCAGGGCGCTGAAATTCATCCACAGGGTAATGAATACTCTCAAATGTGGGAAATCTATCCTGCGGGTATCTATGAATTACTGACCCGCGTCCACAAAGATTATGCTCCTGCCCGCATCTATATCACTGAAAACGGCATTCCCGTCCCGGATGGCATTGATGCAGATGGACGCATCCGGGATTATCGCCGCATCCGCTATCTGCGTGATCATTTGATTGAGGTCCGGCGCGCCATTCAGGATGGCGTCCCTGTATTGGGCTATTTTGTCTGGTCTCTACTAGACAATTTCGAATGGGCTTATGGGTATGCCATGCGCTTTGGATTGACATATGTCGATTACCTCACCCAAAAGCGAACGGTCAAGGAAAGCGGACACTGGTTCAGCCAGGTAATCCGCCAGAATGGGATCGATCTAGCTCCCGATTCACCCTTCTACCCCATATGAGCCTGACAAGGAAAAATTTCTCCAATTATTTGCGTCTGGACGCTTAAAAATTCATGGAAAATAACGTTCATAGTATCTCTAACAACCCACAAACGATCGATCCACCTGACAAACAGACATCTGTGCCGGGCTGCCTGGATTTTTTTGTTCTGTTTTCTGTCATCGTTGGTGTGCTCACGATCCTGTTTATTCGCCATACATCCACCCTGGGCGCTTCAATCACTCCAGATCATGCCTCCCGGGTTGCCAGTTGGATTGGGCTGGGTGTGCAACTGGTTGTATTAAGCCTGGTATTGATCCCTCTCGCGCTGTTTTGGCCATCGCCGTTTAGGAGATTTTATCAGGCCTGGCTGCTCGCTCATTTGTTGGCTCTGTTCTTGCTGCCGGCTACCTTCTTGAAGTCGACCGACATGCAATACCAGGCCTTGATTCAACTGATCATGATGGTGATATTCATTTTGGTTTCGTTTCCCCTGATCAACTGGCTTATCCATCGC
This sequence comes from uncultured Chloroflexia bacterium, assembly GCA_963788145.1. Classification (GTDB taxonomy): domain Bacteria; phylum Chloroflexota; class Anaerolineae; order Anaerolineales; family UBA4823; genus UTCFX2. Next base: position 776,115 of record CAWBFQ010000003.1, read on the forward strand.
CGTCAAACCGCAGCCGTCCTTTCATCCGACTCGTCAAAGTTGCTCCAGGAAGCGTCGACTCCGAATTGTTTCTCCTTATGGATGATCGTGATTATCATCATCGCAGTTTCTGCCTACCCCTGGCTTGCATTAGCAGCTTTGGGTTCTTTCCTGGATACACTATTAATGGCCTTCGTTGGGCTGATGCTAGGATGGATTGCGGCAATCCTTGGGGAGAAGTTAATCTTCAATGTTGAAGAAGCCCATCAAAAAAAACAATGGGGTGCGGTTTTCGTTCAAGGATTGGGTTTCGGCGTGACTTTGCTCATATTGGCCAGCTCTCTCAGCTTCAGTTTTGGCGGTATCCAGCTATTAGTGATGATTACCCTTCCCTGGCTGGGGTGGACCGTAGCAGCATTGCGCTATTTCTTCATCGATCCCGCGCGCCGCAGCATGCCTCCCATCAAACGTACTTTATTCCACATCTCTTTTATTCAAGGCATGATCCTGGTCGGATCTGTCGCTGCCTTACCACTGATCTTTGTAGATCCAGATGAACTAGTGATTGTTCTCAGTTCCTCTCCAGGAGAGATCTTATCGAAAGTATTCTTGGCTGCCTGGTATTCTGCTCTGATAATCGGTATTTTGAATCTTATTCTCATGCTCGTCTTCTTCGTTCGAAATGGCAAAACCAAACCAGTGCAAGAGAATGGGAGCCAGACGTTCAGATTATTAGCTCAATCCGGATTGGCGCTGATTACCCTGATTTCCATTTTACTCGCCATTGGGATCTATACCCTGACAGGGCAACCGGGTTTTTACGGGGAACGCATGTTTGTGATCCTGAAAAGCCAGACGGATGTAACCGAAGCCTCGAAAATCGATGACTATCAAGCCCGGCGGGAATATGTTTACAAAACCCTGGTTGAAAATGCAGACCAGAGTCAATATAAAATTCGGCTGGTCCTGGATCGTCTAAATGTGGACTATACACCATACTATCTGGTGAATGCGATAGAAATGCCGGGAAATCCCCTTCTCCGCATATGGCTGCGAACCGCGCCAGAAGTGGATCGTATCCTGGATAGTCCGGAATTAAGACCTTTGCCAGAACCCCTACCCATTGAAGATGGCAATTCTAGCCTTCCTGAGGAGGTGCTCTGGAATATCAAAATGGTGGGGGCAGGCAAGGTTTGGGATGAATATGGGGTCCGCGGCGCGGGAATCATTGTGGGGCAATCTGATAGCGGTGTGCAAGGGGACCATCCAGAACTGGCCGATTCTTATCGCGGTGCAGACCTTGGGAACGATTATTCCTGGTTTGATCCCTGGTTTCACACATCCTCGCCCATCGATCGAGGCGGGCATGGCACCCACACCCTGGGGACCATTCTGGGCAATCAAACCGGCATTGCACCAGATGCCCAATGGATTGCGTGCGTCAATCTGGCTCGCAATCTGGCTAACCCGGCTTATTACCTGGATTGTATGCAGTTTAATTTCGCCCCATTCCCGATGGTAGGCGACCCATTCAAAGACGGAAAACCGGATCTTGGGGCGCATGTCTTGAATAATTCATGGGGTTGCCCGGAGATTGAGGGATGTGATGCCGCTGTTTTTCAACCGGCGGTGAAAGCATTGCGCGCTGCGGGTGTTTTTGTGGTTGCCAGCGCCGGGAATGATGGCCCGGCATGTAGCAGCCTGAATGATCCTCCTCCGATCTACGCCGAAGCATTTTCTATCGGCGCGATTGATTCTAGCGGCAGCCTGGCATCATTCAGCAGTATTGGCCCGGTAACCGCTGATCATAGCGGGCGGATAAAGCCGGATTTGCTGGCGCCGGGCGTCAACATCCTTTCCTCTTTGCCCCAGAGCACATATGGTACATATAGCGGCACTTCGATGGCCGGGCCGCATGTGGTTGGCGCGGTTGCTCTCATGTGGTCAGCCAACCCCGATTTAATCGGCGATATCGAATTAACTGAACAATACTTAATAGAAGCTGCCAACCCATATCAAGGCGTCCGGTCAAGCTGCCCAGGCGCCGATAGTTTTCCGAGTACAGCATATGGGTATGGAGTTCTGAACATCTACGAAGCGGTTCGTCTTGCAATGGCAGACCAGCCCTGATCATTCTTCAAACGAAAATTGAACCATATGGATAACCAATCAAGCTAAAAATCATCTGATGAAGGGAATGAAATCATGGTTAAGATCATCACAGACACAACATCCTGCTTATCTCCTGAATATGCAAAAGCACACAAAGTTCCGGTAATTCCGCAAGTGATCAATTTCGGAGAAGAGTCCTATCTCGAAGGTATTGACATGAATATAGCCGATTTTATGGCTCGATTAAAAACCTCCAGCGCCTTACCCAAAACAGCCGCTCCGCCTCCGGAATTGTTCGCGAAAGAGTTCAGATGGATGGTCCCCACGGGTGAGCCAATCATTTGCATACATCCTTCCCAGGAAGTTAGCGGCACAGTTCGCTCTGCTATAGTCGCTGCGCAGGATTTCCCTGGTGCAGATATTCGGATAATAGATACCCGGCTGGTATCCAGCCCAATCGCCACAATGGTTCAGCGAGCTGTGGAGTGGGCTGAGGCAGGCATAGATGCGGATACGATAGTTACCAGGCTGGAGGAAATGTCCAAACGATGCAGAGTTCTACTTTCTTGTAGACACATTGGAATATCTGGCACGCGGCGGCAGAATTGGTGGAGCATCTGCTTTGCTTGGGGGGATGCTGCAAATCAAGCCCATATTACGTCTTCACGATGGAAAGGTAGATCAATACGAACGTGAACGCACACATAAACGAGCCATTATGCGCATGCAGGAGATTGTCTTGGAGCAAATACCAATGGATGGTCTGGGTTACCTGACGGTGATGCATGCGGGCGCATATGATCAGGCAGAGGCTTTGGCTTTAGAACTGGGCAAAAAAGTTAACCAGCCTGAAGTGCCGATCTACGACATGCCACCGGCTATAATCACTCATGGCGGCCCAGGAATTTTAGGTGTCGGTTTCTTCGCAAGGGCATAAACGAAACGGGGCTGTCTGAACGAAACCAAGACAACCCCGTTTTCTTGATCAATAGCGATAGAAGCCTCTACCGCTTTTTCTTCCCAAATAACCAGCGTTCACCATTTTTCGCAGCAGATAAGCCGGGCGGTATTTATCATCGCCCAGATCACGCTGCAATACCTCCATCACAAATAGGACAACATCCAAACCAATCAGGTCGCACAATTCCAGAGGCCCTATCGGATGATTTATCCCCAATTTCATGACCTGATCAATTGCTTCGGGTGTTCCAATCCCCTCCTGCAGAGTAAATATGGCTTCGTTAATCATGGGGCATAAAATGCGATTGGATATAAAACCGGGGGAATCTTGCGCCTGCACCGGGTCCTTGCCCATCACCCGGCAAACCTGGATGGTTGTAGCTGTGGTCTCAGCGCTGGTCGCCTGCCCCTGGATCACCTCCACCAGGCGCATCAGAGGCACAGGGTTCATGAAATGCATTCCGATCACTCGCTCGGGGCATTGCGTAGCCGATGCGATTTTGGTGATGCTGATGGAAGATGTATTGGTTCCCAAGATCGTTCCGGGTCGGATGCGTTCATCCATATCCGAGAAGATTTTAAGCTTCAACTCGGGGTTTTCGGTCGCAGCTTCGATGACCAAATCAGCCTCTGAGATCAAATCCATTGTAGCGGAATAGCGAATTGCCAGAGCGGCTTGCTGTTGAACCTGGTTAATTTTCTCTTTTTCCAGCAATTTCTGGGTGGATTTCTTGATGGCTGCTTGAGCTTTTTCTAATTGAGCAGGGATCAGATCCATCAATGTCACCTGAAAGCCAGATGTCGCCGCGACCTGGGCAATCCCATTTCCCATTGTCCCGGCGCCTAAGACGAAAATATGCGTAATCTCCATTGGCTTTTCCTTTATTCCAACTCGATAACCATCGAGACCGCTTCAGCCCCACCCAAGCAAAGACTGGCCAGCCCGCGCTTCAATCCTCGATCCTTAAGGGCATAAATGAGCGTGGTCAGCACTCTGGCGCCGCTGGCGCCGATTGGGTGACCCAGAGCGATTGCTCCGCCATGGATATTCACTTTCGACCAGTCCCAACCGATCCCTATGAGTTCTTTGCCATTAGCCAGTACCTGGGCAGCAAAAGCTTCATTTAGTTCGATCAAATCCATATCGTTTAAAGTCCATCCTATTTTATTTAGCAAAATTGGGATCGCTTTCGCGGGAGCCGCAAACAACCATTTTGGTTCAACGGCAGCGTGGGTATAACCAATGATCCTGGCAATTGGATGAACCCCCATTTTTTCGGCTTTGTCTCGGCTGGCTACCACCACAGCCGCAGCCCCATCATTTAGACCAGGGGCATTTCCGGCTGTTACTTTTCCGTCTTTCTGAAATGCAGGGCGCAGTCCGGCGAGTACCTCCAGCGAAGTATCCCTGCGAGGGGATTCGTCGATCTCGATGATTTTCGGTGGGCCCTTCTTTGTGGAGATTTCCACCGGCGTGATCTCTGCTTTGAATTTATCCTGATCAATCGCAGCAATCGCTTTTTGATGACTATGATAGGCATATTCATCCATCTCGGATCGAGAAATCTGAAATTGTTCAGCAATAAACTCGGCTGCGTCGCCCATAGGCCAGTTGACAAACGGATCCCACAACCCGTCCAACAATAGGGCATCCTTTCAATTCAGCATGCCCAAACCGCAGCGCGCCGGTTCGCCCATCCACCAGAAATGGAGCGCGGCTCATATTTTCCATTCCGCCGCTCACAAACAGATCACCATCCCCAGCCAGGATGGCCTGGGCTGCCAACATGACCGTTTTTAGACCGGAACCGCACACTTTGTTGACCGTTGTTGCTCCAACAGTCGCGGGTAGTTGGGCAAAGATCGCTGCTTGCCGGGCTGGCGCCTGTCCTAAGCCAGCAGAGACGACATTTCCCATCAACACTTCCTGAATCTCTTCCAGTTGGTCAATTCCGGCGCGCTCAACAGCCGCCTTAATAGCAAGAGCCCCCAAGTTCGGCGCTGGAATGCCGCTCAGTCCCCCCTGAAAGCGACCGATAGGCGTACGCACAGCGCTCAAGATCACCGGATCATTTTTGTTGATTCCCTGCTTCATTTACGGCCTCCTCGATTATTGTTTTTTTGGCGTTGTATAGATAGCCTGCTGCTCACTCACTATCTTTCCAGGCTTTGCTCACCCTCACATAAGTATCCCAAAGCAATTCGGGCAGAACCCGTGTATCCGCCAGAGACGACAAAAAACTGGTATCTCCTCCCCATCGGGGCACAACATGCATATGAATATGATCCAATACACCAGCTCCAGCTACTTCCCCCATATTCACCCCCAGGTTAAAGCCTTGCGGCTGATACTCTTTCCGCAACACCTGGATGGCGCGACTGGACAATTCGATCATCTCGGATCGAATTTCGGCAGTCAATTCTTCTAGATTTGCCTTATGAAGATATGGAACCACCATTAAATGGCCGCTCGTATATGGGTATCTGTTGAGGATAACAAAGGAAAATTGCGCTCGAAAGATGATCAGGTTTTCAAAACCATCCGGCCGATGGATTTCTTCACAAAATACACAGCCATTTTTCTTTTCTTTGAGAACATATTCCATTCTCCAGGGAGCCCAAATATGATCCAATGACCTTCTCCTGATATGAAGTTATTAAGTGATGCATTGAAAGGCGCTATTTACGAACGCGAATTTGAACCACAAACGATCGGAATGGAACTATTGTAGCAAAGAAATCTTTATAAGGGAATGGTTGTTGACATTCACGAGGAATAAAGGTATCCTTTTCGCGATCTTCATATGCGATAAGAATCCCATTATGCAGCTGCCTTTCTTGTTTACTCACCATCTCTGGACAATTGCCGAAATAACCCGCTATTTACGCGAGTTATTTGAAAGCGATGAAATCCTGCAAGATGTGTGGGTAGAAGGCGAAATATCAAACCTGGCGCGGCCTGCCTCGGGTCATATCTATTTCACCATAAAGGATGCAAACGCAGCGCTCAAATGCGTGATGTGGAAATCATCAGCAGTTCGGATCCCCTTTACCCCGCGAGATGGGATAGCCGTTGAAGCGCATGGAAATATCAGCATATACGAAGTCTCTGGTCAATATCAGCTTTATGTTGATACTCTTCGACCGGCTGGTGAAGGTGATCTCTACAAAGAATTCTTACGTTTGAAGGCAGAGCTTGAGAATGAGGGTCTCTTTGATCTTGATCTAAAACGGCCTATTCCTCAATATCCCCATGTGATCGGGATTGTCACCTCGCCCAGTGGAGCAGCATTACGCGATATTCTCCACACCATCCAGCGCAGGTTTCCCACAGTCGAAGTAATTATCGCTCCAACCACTGTGCAGGGAGCAGATGCGCCTGCCGGGATCATCTCCAGCCTGGAGAAACTCAATCAACTCGTCCAACCAGATGTCATCTTGCTCGCTCGGGGCGGTGGATCGATCGAAGATTTATGGGCGTTTAATGACGAATTTGTCGCCAGGGCGATACGTGCTTCGTACGCGCCGGTAATCACAGGTATTGGGCATGAAACGGATTTCACCATTGCTGATTTTGTCAGCGATTTAAGGGCTCCAACACCCACTGCTTCTGCTGAGTTAGCCACTCCCAATAGACGCGATCTCATCCAGGATATCCATGAATTATCCGTTCGCCTGGATCAGGCAGCGAAGACCAGTCTGCTTGGAAAGATCCGGGATTTGCAAGAAATAGATCAGTGGTTAATGATGCGGTCTCCATATCAAAGAATTCAGTCTTACCGCCAGCGCCTAGACGAGACCATCCACCGGGGCGATATCGCTTTTCAATATCGAATCCGCTCAGACAAGCTTAAATTGGAGAATTTCATCCAGCAATTAGCCTCGCTCCATCCTCAGTCCATTCTAAGCAGAGGTTATGCAATCGTATGGCGTCAGGATAGCGGCGTACAAGTCACATCTGCAAGGCAAGTAAGAATTAGCGATCTGTTGACAATACAATTGAGCGACGGAAAAATCCAAGCCAAAGTTGCGCTGGACCCTGACCTGGATATGAACCGGCAGGATCAACATGAATCAAACCACGAATCACATACACCCGCAAACTGAAAAAGGTGAGCTGGTCTCACAGATCATTTTCTGGAATGACCAGTTAGAATCTGCTATAAGCCTTTCTACCAACCGGGCTTTTAATCTGGGTTGTTTTGTCGGTTTATTTCCTGCCGCCGCCCTAATTTTGTTAACCTATCTTTTTGCAGGCAGGAGTTGGGTTGGGGCGATTGTCATGCTGGTTTTGATGACGCTCGCTCTGCTTCTTTTTGCGAATGTCGTCGCCGGAATCGCCAGGAATAATACGCTACAACGGTTCTATCAGGAAGAAATCCAACCCGAAATCGAACGGACGCTTCAGCGCGATCAAATGGATTATCTGGATTTCGCGGTCATCGCAACCGAATCATTAGCTACTGGTTCGGTTTTGCTCATAGCAATCTCAAAACAAAACGATCCGACCGGCCCAAATCAGGTTTAAGAAGGATATTCTACTTGAACCTCATCGGGTGAGACGAGATCAGAATATAAGGATACTTTTATGAACGAGTTTTTATCAGACTCTCTTGCGCAAGTCCCTTTTGAAGACGCATTCACCCAACTTGAACAAATCGTGAATTCCCTTGAAAGGGGGGACGCCACATTGGATGATTCTCTTTCGCTTTATGAACGAGGAAAAGCGTTAGCCGATCATTGCATGCAGCTTCTCAATCAGGCAGAGTTAAAAATCAAGCAGCTCTCGGGAGATGAAATCGTACCATTTGAACAAAATGACTGACTGAAAGAACTATGATGATTGTTGAGAATTGACATGATTACAGAAGAAACTCTTCTTGCCAACCATACCCTCATATCGGCGTTAATTGCTGGCACAATTGCCCAGATCCTCAAGGTACTGATCTGTTACTTATTGGAGCATACCTGGAATTGGTCGCTCTTGCTCCAGGCAGGCGGCATGCCCAGCTCTCACTCCGCGCTTGTAGCTGGAGCAGCAGAATCAATCGGATTGATTTACGGTTTTGGCAGCCCAATTTTTACAGTTGCGTTTGTCGTGGCAATGGTTGTGATTTATGATGCAACTGGCATTCGCCGCCAGGCAGGAATGCATGCCGCGATTATCAATCGCATGATCACCGACCTTGCGACCGGTCACCCTTTGAAAGAAGAGCAGTTGCGCGAAGTATTAGGCCACACCCCCTTCGAAGCCTTTACCGGAACGATATTAGGAATAGTGATGGCTTATCTACTTTGGTTATTATGGAAATAGACTAAGTCTATTTATTAAGCACCGGGACGTTTTCGGTGTTCTGCGCATCAGAATACGCCGCTGCAACCCAACCCTGGTTATTCTCAACGCCAGGGAAGCGGATCGCCCACCAGATACCATCTTTCGTCTTTCCGATTATCTCAGCCAGTTGCCCCTCGTTTAATTGGCCGATCAATGAAAATGTCACATCAGGGCCTGCACGCACATTCAACGGCGGTTTTAGCAATCAGGTACGCCGAGCCTGGGGAAAGCGTCGACACGAAAGAGGATTCAGAACCCACAATAGGGACATCATCAGCGTTCTGCACAACCACATAATCGCGTCGCAATCCAACCCTGGATATTCTCTGATCCAGGTACTTTGATCAACCACCAGAAACGGTCTGTACTCACACCTATGATTTGAGCATTCTGGTTGATCTCTAAAGTACCCAATTTTCGGTACTTCAGATCCGGCCCACTGCGGATATTGACATTCGCGATCGCCTTGGCTGAAGCTGAATTCGCCGGTGCGGTTATAGTTGCGGATAATGAACCATCAGGCCTGAGAATTGGCGCATTGAGCGAGTTATTTAGCTCAACATCCTGGTTGGATACCCAACCCACTCCGCTTGAAAAATATTCCAGCGAAATTGCCCACCATGCGCCATCTGGACTGACACCAACAATTTCACTGGTCTGTTCATTTTCTAACCAGGCGATCTCAGGATAATCCGCTCCAGGTCCTTCGTAAATGCGGGTGTTTGTGCGCGCCCTTAGCCATGCTATATCCGCTGGATAAGTTGAGGTTGGTTGGATGGTCCCGGTATTCTGCATGGTTGAAACCATATCGCTGTCATTGTTTCGCGAGAAAAGTCTGCTCAACCAGAACGTTCCTTCGGAATCCCTGGACAGGCGCAGGATGACCAATCCACAAAAAAGGAAGATCAGGTAAATGATGATGATGAGGTATATTTTCGTTGCGTTGGGTATCTGTTTCCAGAAATTCATTTTTTCAATCGTCCGAATAAATATCGAACTGCATTCTCTATCTCGCTAACCCGAAAGATAGATGTGAGCAAAACGAAGGTCATAGATCCCAGTATAACTCCCCCAATGGCTTTCAACCAAAGTGAATATTGGCCAGTTTCTGCTTGCCAGAGAATCAGCAGCGCGCCCATCATCATCGCGGCGATCGAAGCCTTAAGAGCCCCATTGATAATAAACCTCCCTTCAATACCAATCAGCCTGCGCCGCATCAAGATCAACAACCAGATAGCTTCTATCCCAGTTGCGACAGAATTCGCCAGAGCCAGACCCCCATGAGCCATCCAGCCAATTCTTAGAAAGAGGGCTGAGAAGAAGTAACTGAAGACCACATTTAAGCTCATTGCGATAATCCCGATAAAAACCGGGGTCTTTGTATCGTGAAGAGCATAAAAAGAGCGCGAAAGAATTTCAACCAGAGCATGACCTACTAAGCCCGCTGAATACCATAATAAAGCCCAACTCACCAACTGAGTGGAGTGTTCATCAAATTGCCCACGTTGGTACAAGACCTGGATGATAGGTTCACGCAGGATTATCAATCCCAATGAAGCCGGGATTGATAATAATAACGCTCCGCGCAGGCTGGCCGCCAGAGAATGGCGCATCTCAGCAATCTGCCCCCTGGCTATTTGGGCAGAAAACGTTGGCAAAGCTGCAATCGCGATAGACTGGGCGATAGCAGCCTGTGGCATGAGCATCAAGGTAAAACCTAAAACAATACCTGTAACGCTGCCTTCTATGAATTGGGAGGCTAATCGGGTATTTATCCAAAAGTTAAGCTGAACAACCGCCACACCCAGCAACCTAGGGCCCATCAACCGCACAACATCCCGCACATCTGCTGACTTTAACCCTAAGCTGAGCGAGTACTTGCCCCCCAAACGAAACAGTATTGGTAATTGAAACGCCAGATGAAGAGAAGCCCCAATGACCACACCCCATCCAAGCCCAAAAATACCCATGGAAGGAGATAAAAACAGAACGCCAAAAATCATCCCCAACTGGTACATAGCTGGCGCCAGCGATGGGAAAAAGAAAACCTGGTTTGAGTTCAGCACCCCCATCACCAATCCGCTCAAACCAAAAATGACAGCGGATGGGAGCATCATCCGCATCAGCGAAATCGTAAGCATTTCCTTTGCCGGGTCTTCGGCAAAACCAGGCGCTAACAAATGCCTGACAACCCAAGGTGCAAATACTCCAACAAGAATCGCAGCCGTCACTGTGATTAACAGAACCAGGTTAGAGATGGATGATACCAGCCTCCAGGCTCTGCGTTGTTTATTCGTAGAAAGCAGAGAGGTCAGAATTGGGATGAACGCTGATGCGAGCGCGCCTCCCGCAACCAGATTAAGATAGAGTTTCGGATACCCTGTTGGCTGCATTAAAGGCATCAATATCGGATTGGGTTCCGAATGCGTTTGTAACCAGGATCTGGCGCACCAACCCGATCAGATTGCTCAAAATAAATGCAATCATCACAGTGCTGGCAGCCCTGGCGATTTGACGATTGGCAGTCAGTACAGGCTTATCCACTGGATAAGATTATAAACGATTCCACCGGTCCTCTTGACGATGAACAAATGTTCGCTTATAGTTCTGTTCGGTTAATGGTCAAGGATAGAATGGAACGATGCCAAAATTTACATCTCCCCCCGATCCAAATGGATTCCGCCTGTGCGTTTGGCAAATTGTCCGCCAAATTCCAAGCGGTCGTGTGGCTACTTATGGACAAATAGCATCGCTTGCCCTGCTCCAAGCGGGGCTATTATCGCAAGAATATCGAGCATTCGGCGCTCGGTGGGTCGGCGGCGGTCTGGCGTCTTGTCCTTCAGACGTCCCATGGCAGCGAGTGGTTAACGCGCAAGGCAAAATTAGCCTCAGCGGCGTTCATAAAATCAGGCAATTGGAGCTTCTTGAGTTTGAAGGGATCATCTTTGATGATCGCGAACGTATCGATCTAAATCTTTTTCAATGGGTGGTATCCGATCAGGAGAAATGAGTGTGATAGGAAATGATCGCGAATCGATGTAGCTGGGTTCCACTTAATGATCCGCTTTATCTCAAATATCATGATCAAGAATGGGGATGCCCAATCCATAATGATGAATTATTATTTGAGTTCCTTATATTGGAAGGGTTTCAAGCGGGATTAAGCTGGAAGACCATCCTCTATAAGCGAGATAATTTCCGCCAGGCGTTTGATCAGTTCGACGTCCAAACGGTTTCCAAATATAATGATCAAAAGGTAGCCGAGTTAATGGGGAATGCCGGAATTATCCGTAATCGGAGTAAAATATTGTCCAGCATTTCGAATGCGCAGGCATATCTGAGGGTCCAACTGGAGTTCGGCAGTTTCGATAGCTATATCTGGCAATTTGTCGGCGGAAAACCCATTCTCAATTCCTGGCGCTCAATTGCAGAAATTCCCACCCGAACGCCAGAATCCGATGCCATGAGCAAAGATTTGGTCAAACGAGGTTTCAAATTTGTCGGATCCACAATTTGTTATGCTCATATGCAAGCCACGGGCATGGTTAATGACCATCTTGTTGATTGCTTTCGTTATCATGAAGTGCAGGGTAATTTTGGTTGAATATTTTTGAAGGTCTGTAGAATCACTGAGAGCCGGGTACGCCGCCCCCGGCTCTCTCTAAGGAGGAGAAGAAGAGAAATCGCCCTTCGATCCTATAATATCAAACCTGCCCAAAATGTGCTTGACGATTACCCTACGATTACCCTACGAAATCCCAACATTTTTGATAGTTTGCTCAGGCATCCAAAGAATCTTGCTGTTTGGCGATTATTCTGATGATCGCAAAACGTGGTAATATTGCCACAATTCTTTGGCCTATTGAACGGTTCACTTAATCATAGAGAATTCACAAAATCACATAATATATGATGGATCTTACTATTATAAAATTCAACTCTATGCTCACATCTGCAGAGCATGAGCTGCTTGATGGGCTTGATTCTCCGATACGCATCCAGGGATTTTTGGATCAAACCGAATACAGCGCGGATTCTTTCAATCGAAGCGCATTGCGGGTGTTAAGAGATCGGGTGGCTCATTGCCTGGATGGAGCTCTCTTTGCGGCGGCGATCCTGCGCCGAAACGGATACCCCGCCAGAATTTTGGATATGTTGCCAGAACCCGGACTGGATGACGATCACATATTGACCATCTATCAACAAGGTTGTTATTTTGGCGCAATCGCCAAATCGAATTTTGTTGGATTACGCTTTCGCGAACCTGTTTATCGCACCCCGCGTGAGTTAGTGATGTCTTACTTTGAATCATTTTTCAACGTGGATGGACAGAAAACCCTCAGGGCGTTTTCACGCATCATCGATCTGAAGGCGTATGACAAATCAGAATGGATCTGGACAGATCGAGGTGTGGATATTATCGAAAAGAGACTGTATAGACTAAAGCGAATACCGCTATTCGATGACAGGATTGCAGCTGGTTTAACCCCTGTTGATCCACTCACCTACCAAGCGGGGACGCTGGTCGTCAATTACGCCGGTCTTTTTCAACCCAATCGAGAACATAACCAGTGAATTTTATTGAAACCGCTCCCGGCCAACAGCGTGGATGGAATTTAATCCAAAAAATGGGAGAAGGCGATGCTGGCGAGGTGTATCGGGTAGAATCGCTGCTGGATCACAAACCCGCCATCCTGAAACGTCCGCGTCGTAAAGCTTTTCCCAGTGATCTGATTCGCCAGGCATCCCAGATTCAGAAAGAAGCTGAAATTCTTAGCGCCTTATCATCCATCGATTCTCCTGGTCGAATGGTTCATGTTCCCTCCATTATGGATCAGAGCCGACCGGGAACTGAATTCACGGACCGGTTCTTTATTGTGATTTCTCCGGCTTCCGGGCTCAGCCTGACGCAACTGGCTAAAATAGTGACGCTCCAAAATTCAGCAGACTTCCTGAAGCAGAATCCAGAATATCAGTTTATTTCTGCGCCGGATCGCCTTTTCGCCGAAAAGTTATCCCAATATGGCAAATTGCCCGATTATTTGCTGCTGCGGATTATATTAAATCTGATCGATTATCTTGAGTCCATTCATTCTGTTCAGATCACCCATTCTTCCGGATCTGCGCAAGGCATTCTATGGAATGATGTAAAAGTAGATCATGTTTATTGGGATCCTCAAACACTCCAGATAACATTGATCGATTGGGGAAACGGTCAATTCTTGGACGCAGATGGCATCACAAAAGATCGTCAGTATTCTCGCATGAGCGACTATTCGCAGTTTCTGTATGAATTTGACCAGTTCTTGCCCATTGTTTCACCATCATTGTTTGAGAAACTGAATTGGTCCAATAATCAGGTCTCCGCGAAGGTTTACTCGGGAGGCGTGACTATAATCAAAGAAAAGGGGAAAGCGCTCTTACGAGAGATGGATGCTGCCAGGAGGAAAATCCGTAGATCTGAGAACGATTTCATTGCGAAATCTCAGCCATCATTAGAAGACCTCCAAAAACTAGAAGCTGTTCAGAATACAATAATTGAAATGGGTGAATTGCCAGATTATTCTGGCTGTGAAAAAATGGTGTTGCGGATCGCAAACGGATATATCACCGCAGATGATTTCATTGCTTTTGGGGATTTATGCCAGCGCTCCACGACGCAATCTTATCTGAACCCGGAATATTTTCGACAGCTAAAGAAGATCGCCGACTTGAATCTGCCTGAAGAAATTTCTAGAAAAGCGATCCTTGCTGGATTGGCTCGAGATTGGCCGTCTGTTGTGTGGGAAATGCGAAGCGCATTTCAAGATCAACCTGAACCAAGCTGGTGGTGGGATCTTTATCACTCGATCGTATGGCTCGAAACTGGCGCAGATCAGACTCGCCCATATGTGGCTGTTAATCGTTTGATTCATGCCCTCAATGCATCCAGGACTACTGCTGAAGATATCTTACTTGTAAATGAAGTGATTTCCGATTTGGAAGGATATATGCTTTCTCGATGGGTCCAATCTGAGCCCGATCCACCCGATTCTGGAATCGGATATCATGACGTTGAATCCTCTCTTTCAAAAGCATCTCTACTGGATAAAGCGACAACAGATTTTGTTTTTCAATCGCTTTACCAGGCATCTTCTCAATCTCGCATCGCTTTAGATGCATGGGAGCAGCAAGATTTCAATTTGGCTCGGGCTGTTTTAAGACGGATCTTTTTCTGGGACCCAGATCGTTTGAGATTATTCCAGGCAGACAAAGCGTTGGAATTTGCTCCTCAGTGGATTCAGCAGATCCGCTCTGGTTTAACCCGTGACGAACCCTTGCAGGATTTTATCACCCGGCACGAGTTGAACGGTCGCGAACTTCGCAATTTAGTCGCTCCAGCAGCCTGGCTGGATCATCTGCTTGAGGCTTTTGGGCAATTACGCAAGGGCGTCGACCCGACCGATCTGCTGATCCAGGATCCAGAATTGCGCAGCTATCTCGATTGGCTGATCTCGCTTGAACCACGTCGTCCCTTGCTTTCATCACCCGGAAAGACGATATCTTTAGGGAGAAGCGAGATCCGGTCTGACTCATCGCCATCAATATTGGGAATCAAAAAATCGCCGTTGGGTACGAAAGGAGGAATCATCCTCCTGGATCCTCTGGATACCTGGGCTTCAGAAGCTCGAGGTTCTTCTGCTCGACTGTTTCTTGGATCATTGCCAATGCAATCCGATGATAGAAAGATAATTGCAGCAAAAATCATGCGTCCTGATCGGATCGATTATGCCCTCCCTCTTTTTCGGGAAGAGGCTCAGATTCTCGAGTCTGTTACGTGATGTTAGCGGTGTAATTCCATTGATTGAATTGGGATTTCTTCAGTTCGATCCGTCGAAAATGCCAGGGGAAGAGAAACACAAATCGGCTGAAAATATTATGGGTAATGCTATCCGTTATGGGTTGGATTCGGTTCATATATTTCTCTCGGATTTAGAAAGCCGCGTTTCATCGGGTTGGTTGCCTTATCTTGCTTTGGAGAAATATGAAAGAAAAGATAATTTGCTCCTTTTGTCTGATGTTGGCTACACGAATGGTAGGTTTCTACCAACTCTTGAAGGCCTCACCATGGCGATCCAAATCTGCGATCTTCTCAATTTCGCCCATGCCCGGAATATTATTTATCGCGATCACAAAATCTTGCACTTCTATTGGGTTGACGAATATAATGGGATTTATATGATTGACTGGAACGTCGCCAAGCGATTTCCGGGTGGTTTATCCAACACAGAAACCCAATTTGATTTAGTTCAGTTTGGGGCGCGGGCTTTACACTACATTTTGACTGGGCGTTCAGCCCCAGGCGCGCTTCCATTGGGACCAAACAAGCCTGAAGAAATCGAATCCGCCGCTCATAGTTACTCGGTCAATTGGACTTATGATGACCAGCGCTTGCCCAAAGATATCAAGGAGATTTTAGCCGCCACATTGAATGGCGAATACTCCTCTGCCAGATTACTGCGCGATGATTTAACCGTCATCTATCACAAGCTCTCCGAATTGGTCCGATCACCGGGAGGATAAGTGACTGAATTCAATGAAATGCTTACCGCAAGCCAGAGCCTCTTAGAACAGCAATCACCCCCAATTTTTGAATTGCGAAAGGCGCTCTTAGAAATCGAAGAACTCATTGGGGCTGGAGATTACCTGGATTACCCCATCGCGGATCAGAGTCAGATCCAAAACCTGCGCCGCGATATTAAAGCCAGAATACGCCAGTTGGAAGACCTATCCTCCCTGACTTCGTCACCTGAAACCGAAAATCCATCATCCGGCACAAACTCCCCTCCCCTGGTCGGCCCATCTCCTCTCATTGCTCAGCAGCATGATCCCCAGGCAGAAAGGCTGATGGAAGAGGCTGAACGTTTGTTTTATGGTGGCCGCTATGCCGAAACGTTAAAGCTTTTCGATAAAGTCCTGCAATTCGAGCCAGGATGGGACCGCGCCCGCCAGCATCGAGCGGAAACCGAAAACTACCTCAGAACTGGCTATATTCCACCCGTTGCATTACCTCCAGAAGCGGCTTCCGCCTTTGGGAAAGCACAGTCCGCGGCCAGAGTTCGGTCGGTTCTCAGATGCTCTGAACATGCTCTCAAAAGCTCAGTCCGTCCTGCGCGAGTTGGGGATCCATCGTTGGCAAGAAGGCCTTGAATTTGAACAAAAACTGCAGGAAAATATCGACGCCGAAATCATTTTTGACGAGGGGTTACAGCTATTCTCCCTGGGTAGAATCGAAGACGCCATCGAAAAAGTGGAGACATCCGCTCGTGCAACCGGCTTGCCGAAATACGCCGACAAAGCGCAATCATTGCGCAAAACCCAGGAGGTTATCCGGTCGATCAACGAAGGATTATCTTCGCCAAATATTGACCCCAAAATTGTGACCCAGGCAAAATCCGATCTGGATATTTTGGTTGGTGAATTTGGGGAAAACCCGGCGTTCCAACGGTTAAAAACACGCCTGGAGACGATCATCCCCAGGGCGCTTTCGCCGCTGCAAGATCAAGCTCAATCTCTTAAGGCTCAGGCAGAGCGAGCTGTAACTCTGGATGAAACGATCCACCTGGCGCACCAGGCAAAGAACCAGTTGGATCAAATCCGTAATCTGATCGGGTTGGACGAAAATCTTGTTCATCTGCAAAATGAAATCGAAAAATTGTTGAAACAGATCACACGCTATCAGGACGAGTTGGCGCAAGCAAATGCGGCATACGAAAATAACAAGCGTTGGCCGATTCAAGCAGCGCGCATCAGCCAGGAGGTGCGCCAGAGATTTCCAAATGATCCGAATGTTATTCGCCTGAATCGATCCTTGGGAGGTTTCTTCCTGGCTTCTTCCCTGATCAAAGTTAGCCTCATAATAATTGCACTGATCATCTTAGCGCTATCAGTATATCTGGGTGTTGGAAAGTTCAGGTCTTATCTGATTTCACTTACACCCACCGTCACGCCCACAGCCACCATGACGGCAACCATTACACCCACAAACACGCCAACACCGACCTTCACGCTGACGCCCACAGCCACATCCACATTAACACCGACCCCTACGCCCTTCCGAGGGGTTGCCTTGAGAGATTTATGGGCACGCAGCGGATGTTATGAGGGCTTTAACGCGATTGGGAGAATTCCCGCCGGAGGCTATTTGCGATTCTTGCCAGACGAAAGGCGGTTTGATACCTTCAATCGCGAGTGTGTATTGGTCGAATTTCAGGGAGACGAGCGATCCATCATTGGATGGATCTTAATCGCGGATGTCGGCAGCGCGCCTCAAACGCCAGCTCCATGATTTTTCTCATCGGGTCGATATTTTGCAGCGACCTCTCGTAACTTGTTAAATCCGATTGGCTTAATCAATACCTGATCGGCATGAACTCGTAAGAATTCGCTTTGGGTTGTGTCTGCGCTGACTATTAATACGCGTGTATTCGAGAATTTCTCGTTTTTTCGAATTTCATGCAGGATATTAATCCCCGAAATACCCGGTAAATGTAAATCGAGTACAATCAGATCGGGCGCTTCTTCTTTCAATTGCTCCATCGCCTGGATACCATCCCGAATCACAACCGTCTCGAACTGCGCCTCCCGTACTGCGGTTGAAAATATCTGCGAAATGATCTCGTCATCCTCAATAATTAATGCTAGTGGTAGTTTCATATGTTTCTGTCCCATATCGGTTCTTTAGATAATATCACTGTAAAGACGCTACCCTTGCCAACTTCGCTCTCCATTTTTATTTGCCCATCCATTAATGAAGTCAGTTGCTTTACAATTGATAACCCTAAACCGAATCCGCTTTCTTTTTGGGGTGAAGCCGAATCGGCTTGATGAAATGGATTGAAAATCAGTCGTTGCAGATCTTTAGGTATCCCCACTCCCGTATCGCTCACCTGGAATGCAATATGATCACTGTCCGTCATGAAAACTCGCAGTATGATCTCTCCTTCGAGTGTGTATTTGATTGCGTTATCCAATAAATTCACAATGATCTGGTAAAGGCGGAAGAATCTCCCCGAATTTTCACGGGGACATCCGACATGAACTCCCATCGTAATTTCAACCCCTTAACCCGAGCCATGGGCTTGGCATGATCAATCACCTTATTCAACAGATCAGAAAGAGGAAATTCAGTAATGTCCATCTTGAAGATGCCTCGCTCCAGTTTTGATTGCTGAAGGAGATCGTTCACCATTCTGGTCATATGCTGCGTACTGTCCGAAATCATCCGGACCGCCTCGAGCTGCTTCTCGGTAAGAGGGCCGTAAACGCCATAGTCCAACATCTCCGCTATTCCAAGAATGCTCGTTAATGGAGATCTAAGCTCGTGCCCCACTTTTGCCAGGAATTCTGTCTTGACTTGCGCCAGCCCAATCGCTTCTCCCGCCAGCTTGTCACCAGTGATATCCTGTAAAATGATCAGCCTGGCAATGACCGCATTTCGGCGACGGTTCCAGATCGGTGAAATCTGCAAATTGTAATATCTTCGCAATCCGCCAAGTACCACCGGAACGTCATGGTTCATTTCGAGTTTTATATTATTTATGTCTGCTTCTTCGCCCCACCATTCAAAAATTTGACCGATTGATTCCCCTTCTTGGTGACCGCCCAATAAAGAAATTGCCGCGCTGTTTAGATCGATGATCCGGTCTTTGGGATCTAGAATAATCGCAATTGAATCCATTTGATGAATCATCGGCTGTGGCGCAACGGGTATCAGATCAAACAACCGGAAACGATAAATGGCAACTCCTAATAGAATTGCACTGATTGTAAAAGCAAATGGACTTAAATCAAGCTGAGGGATAGGTCGGATATGAATCAAATAGAGCAGATTCGCCAACCATGGCGCCAAAAGGCTGATTAGAATTAGATTTAATTGCCAGCGAAAAGCGCCTCGTCTATTAAGCATAAATTGAACAAGGGTCAGCGAACCCCATGTCAATAAGCTGTAGGAATACAGAAGATTGATCCACCAAAAAACCCCATATTGTTTGACAGACATTGTTACCAGACCAACGCTATCCGATAATTGATATTCTTGCCAAAACATTCCGTGGGTCTCATTCGTAAAGGCCATGAGGATTGTGAGCAGCGGAACAATCAAGAATAGAATCTTCTTATTGCCATCTACTATGCTTGCCTGGCTGGAATACGTTAATGAGAAGAATAACCACCCCACTGGAATGGCGGCAATCCCAACATATTCGAGTTTAGCCCAGAAAACCTTTGTTGCCAAATCCGGAGAAAGGATCTCCAAGGCATATGTCAGGGTCCATCCGGCGATCGCTAAAACCATTATGATGAAAAAATTGGCGCCTGGAGCATCCTTCTTTCGGCTGACCACCAATACCAATATCATCGAAATGGCTGTTGACAAGAACAGCAGGAAGGCGAAGAATATTGTCGTACGATCCATCATTCAGAAAAACCTCTTTATTGCTTGCTGGTTATTATATCGAATAATCGCCTGTACTCAGAAAGCAATGATGCCAATTTTTAGTAAACCGGGGAGTATGATACACTTAAAGCGCAATCCATCTCAATTTCCGAAATAGAAGAGTAATCCTACATGAAAAACGACATTCAAAAATACCTGCAAGACGAAATGCCTCGATATTTGGATCTATTGCGCAAAATGGTTGAGATCAATTCCTTCACCACCAATCCGGCAGGCGTGAACGACTTGGGGATGTTTACAGCCGGTAAATTCGCTGAGCTGGGATTCCGGGCAGAGTTCGTCCAATCCATTAATCCTGATTTTGGCAAACATTTGTTTTTATTCTCACAACCTGATCCGGCTGCAAAAGATCCTTCCACGCCGTTAGATTCGATTCTATGTATCGCCCATCTGGATACCGTATTTTCTTCAGACGAGGAGAAAGCAAACGACTTTTCGTTCAGAATAGAAGGGGATCGGGCTTATGGCCCTGGCACGGTGGATATCAAAGGCGGTACAGTCATGATTTTCATGGTGCTGGACGCTCTACGAAAATTCTTCCCCGATTCCTTTGAACAGACCAGCTGGGTGATTGGCCTGGATGCATCCGAAGAAACCCTTTCGGACGATTTTGGAAAAATCTGTCTGAGCAAAATCCCCAAGAATACATCTGCCTGTCTGGTTTTCGAGGGAGGAACCCCAAATCCGGCGGCGTATCCGCTCGTAACATGCCGAAAAGGAAGGGCTGAATTCCTGGTTAGTGCGGAAGGTCGAGGCGCTCATGCCGGAAATTTCCACAAACATGGCGTTAATGCCATTGTCCAGTTAGCTCAAACGATTCAGGAGATCGCCGCTTTAACAAACTACTCGGATCAATTAACCTTTAATGTTGGCGTGGTGAATGGCGGTAGTGTCGTCAATCGAGTGCCGCATCACGCTCAAGCCACCGTCGAAATGCGAGCCTTTTCCCCTCACATTTTTCAGAGCGGTATCGATGCAATCTTATCTCTGGATGGGACATCATCCATAACAAACCAGGATGGCTATCCCGCCAAAGTATCGGTCAAGATGATCGCTCGATCCGAACCCTGGCCGCGGAATCCGCAAACCGATAGGCTCTACAATGTCTGGAAGAAAACCGGAGCCGGACTGGATATGAAAGTCATCCCGGAGGAAAGAGGTGGCTTATCGGATGGGAATCTGCTCTGGCAGCATTTTCCGGTATTGGATGGCTTAGGCCCATCTGGAACAAATGCCCACTGCTCGGAGCGGACAGCAGACAAAAGTAAAGATCAGGAATACGTACTGCTCCCCTCGTTCATTCCGAAAGCAATCCTGAATATTGATTCGATTTTGCAGCTTCTGAATAGACCAGCCTGAAAAGTAGCCTAAGGCGCCCTAACCTCGGCCTGAATGGTAATCTCGCCGCTCTTTTCGAAGACCAGGGTCAGTTCAACCCGATTTCCTGGTATAAGGTCTTCCTTCAAATCGATCAACATGACGTGGAATCCTCCAGGCTTTAACTCAGCCTGTCCGCCAGCCGCGATTTCCACAAAATCCACCGGCGTCATGCTCATGATCTCCCCTTTCATTTCACTTTTGTGCAATTCGACCACTTTTGCAACCGGGCTTCTTGCGCTTACCAATCGATCCGCTTCCTTACCATTATTGACCAGGGTCAAATAGGCAGCGCTGTTAAATCCCATCCCGGCTTCCATGTGCTCGTTGCCGGGCTGCATCGTATTTTGAGCCCCCATACCTGCCGTCGCTGCGCGCACCCATGCATTCTGGATTTCTATTTTGCTCGAGCTGGAACTTGAAGGTGAACCGCATGAGCTTAATAACAGCAGAAATATAAATACCAGAACGACCGACTTATTCTTCATCAGAACCTTCCTCGGATAAGTAATTAATAGTATCAATGAGATTTCAAAACCTTGATCTTCTTTTCGATTTTTGTGCGAGTTTTCCGACCCAACTCAATCAGCTTCTTTTCCCAAGACCTTCGAAACAGGATATCTCTTAATACGGTCACCGTTTCAGGATAGGTATTTTGTTGTTCCAGGCTCTCAAGCGCTATGTACAATAAATCTTTTTCCGGACTGCTGATCCTTTTATAGAGCGAAAGCAATCGCAGGTCAAGTGGTCTTGGAAAAACTTTCATATGTGGATATACACCGGCTACTTGCGCATACACCATCGTGCGCAAACACTTCTCACACCGGCCGCAGTTTAATCCTTTTGCAGGATAGCGTAAACAGATCCGCAGCGTCTCGCAAAAAGTATCATATTGGCCGGAAAATTTAATTTCCTCGATCTTATCGACGCCAAAATCGGCGTGATGAAACTCGGCGCAATCTGAACTCCAATTGGGATCCAATAACGGGTGTACCCCAGATGGACGGAGATTGCGTGGACTACCATTAGACGCCAGATAATATGTTGTAAATTCCGGAGAAAGGGTGTGACCGACGCCGGCAATTACGCTTCCATGTGAGAAAGTCCAGGCTGCGTAACGTTCACTGAATTGGCGTGCGTTGGTCTCAACAAAAATCACCTGCTTATTAAAATGCTCGCCGATTGAGCGGATATTATCCTTCATTCTACGGCGCATCGATTGTTGTTCCAGGGGGATATCAAAACCGTCGATATTGATCAATGCGTCGACCTCATCCTTGCGGCGGAGGAATGAATAATAAGAGTCAACTCCAGCCGAAAAGAAAACACCCGTCTTTCCCCCAGGGCAGACTTGGTTTTCCCTTATCTTGAGATGACTATAATCCAGTTCTCCATAATTGGGCTTCCATGACCTGAAGACTTGTTGGATCGCTTTCAATCCATCTACAAAGCGATGATTGACTTCACCCTCATATTCGATCCGCTCAAGCTTCAACTTCATTGCGGGTATCAACGCCAAAGATAGAAAGGCTTCTGGATTGGGGGTTAATTTAGCTTCAGGAGTTTGATAGAAAACTTCGAATTCATCTGCTCCAATCTGTATCAGAGCAGATATTCGATGACCATCTAAACTAGATTGAATTGTCCCAATAGATATTGACTTCATATTTCATCCATCGATCAGTTTGGATTAGTAATCAAATCTGATCTCATAAGAAATAAAGTTCACCATAAACGATTGATGGTAATGATCGGTCCCTTGGAATTTTCCCGGATGACATTCAAATCAGAAAAATGTCCCGCTGCCGAACTCCAGGTCTGCATAAAAACCCACCCCTGCCACTTCCACACGGTCAAGGCTTGTTCGCCATTCCCGCGCGCCTCTAAGACGATCAGTTCCTCGGAGCGATCCGCATCCAGGTCCGCCAGGTCAATTTCGAGAATTGGATAGGCGACAGCCGACCCACCCCAAACCTGGCGATAAACGCCGCCGCGATAACCGATCAAGAAGGGATGACTCTTCATCTCTCCCCGAGCGTCTCTCTTCTCCAAAGCAAGCGCCAGTTCTTGCCTGCCATCATTATTCGGGTCTCCCACTGCAAAATCCAACACATTCCACTCGGATGGGCTTTGCCAGGCGATCTTATCTCCTCCGTAAATAAAGGCATGTCCATTCTCAAGCAGTACCCGTTCAGCGGTCCCATCGCCGGTGAGATCGGCTTGATTGTTCTTATCGGCGTGTGTTTGTTCAGGATGATCCATCATCTGAGACTTACATTGATCTATCGAACAAGATAACGCCAATAGTGTTGGTTTTGGCCGAACAGAATCCAGATGAGGCTTTGCTGCATCTGTACCCATCCACTTTGGCGCCGGTCCATTTTCCACCGCCAAAGGTCTTACGGCTCGTAGACCATGTTCGTCAAAATAAAACTTCAGCGCCAGTCCAAATTTTACCCGATCTTCGTATTGATCAAACACGAAATTTCCTAGGCTATACGCAATAAAACCAATCCTGTTTTTTGTCAAATCGGGTTGATAAATTTCAGTCTCTTGCACGACGTGGGGATGGCTCCCGATCACCACATCCGCCCCAGATTCGATCAGTTGATGAGCCGCTCTCTTCTGGGCTGATCCAGCGTGCAGTTCATATTCCTCCCCCCAATGCACATACACAACCACAATATCCGCTGTTTTTCGAATATCTCCTAAAACCGGTTCAATCGCATGGATGTCCCAATTCGCAACAGACCACCCTTCAGCCTGTTCTTGACCAAATTGAATATTCGGTTGATTCACGCCATTCACAGCCATCAACGCTATGCGCAGGCTGCCTATCTGACGCACGACCGGTTGATAGGCCTCCTTTTGGCTGGTTCCAACTCCAATCACCTGCATATTAGCATCGATCAGCAAACCGGCAGTATGCTCAAGGCCCATTTGTTCCAGATCGAGGCTGTGATTATTTGCCAGGCTGACCACATCGAATCCCGCCTGGTGCAGGTTCTGCGCGGATCTTGGGGGAGCAACCAACATGATAGGACTGGAAGTTGAATAGTTCTGCTCAACCCACTCATTATATCCATCGTCCATTACCCCCTCAAAATTACCCACAGTCAGATCTGCCTCCATCAATAAGGAGGAGACACTCTGAAAGGGCTGTTCGACGCGCGCCGCCCCACGTCCAAGCATAATATCCCCCACAGCAATCATCTCCATCAGAGATTCATCGGGTGATGGTTCTTCCCCGTTTCTGAGGAAGAACCATCCGAGCTTTTCGCTGCTGCGATTCAATAGGTTCGAACTACCGCAGGATAAACAGCCCGCTGCCAGCAGGATTCCTAACCCAATAGCACGCAGGATTTTGAAGCCGTTGATAGCGACCAATGAAGCAATCTCGCTGTCTTTCTTGATCGTGAACCTCTTGCTCACCAGGCAGGCACCGCGTTGTTCAAGAGATATTGGACCACATTCCAATAAGATTGATTGGGTTCTTGCACAAATTCCAATACATAAGTCACATCCAACGGATATGGACCACGCTCGGCCATCACCGGTTCATCATGATTGGGATATTCTCCAGAATATGCATACAGTTGATCCTTCCATGTTTCCCGGACAGTCACGACAGCCCTGGTCGCGGATTGCAGATCAATGGAGCGGAAATTCATATTAATCAGCTGATGTCCGATATATTGGTGAGCCTGCGCCAATCCATTCAATTCGGCTCTGTAAGACTCCAGTATCGGAGAAAGATCCTCTACATAATAGGCTGGCTCCCAATATATATTCGTAAGGTTGTTTTGGAAAGAACGGACGCCGCTGGATAAATCTGAGTAGGATGGATCTTGAATTATGAACCCGTTCATCCATTCTGGTTTTCCTGGAGCGTTGCCATCCTGCAGCATCTGGCGCCATTTCTCATCCGTTAACCGATCAGCCGCCGGCCAAGGGAATTCATAATAGGTAAATACACCACCTTTTGCCACCTGCAGGATAGGCTGACCATCTACGTCGACCACTGGAACGACGGCATAGATTTCATTAATACGCCCGACACCTACCTCTAAGACGACCGGCTCGCTGGATCCGGATGGAGCAGGGTCTGTAGCCACGTCCGCAATCACGGCAGCCTGTTGGTCCTCTGCCATATTTACCGGTGTGCCGATTCCTTCCATTTCGACATCCATATCCGCTGAAAGGATAACCAGTTTTTCCAACTCGCCGCCGTAATATCGAATTCGCTCATATTCTCCATCGCTCAACAACTCGCCGCGCAGTTCCTTTTCTGCCATTACCTGGCACGCGCGCGCCAGATCTTCCAGGCGCCCCAACCCCTCCCGATCTGGTTCGCTCAGCAGTCCCCTGCTTTCAAGTCCTGTCCGCGTCATCGCAGTCAGGGCAGCCAATCGATTAAAAAATTCCGGCACCGGCTCAACGTATCCGCGCGGCGGAAGCGGCGGAGGCGGTGGCGGCCCACCCCCCATTTCAGCATAGACCTGCTTGGCGTACAGAATGGTGTCGTGTTTTAATTCCGCCCAACTACCAAGCGTGGTATTCAATTGTTTATCCAACCAGAGGGGTGAGCGCATGAAATCCGGGTAGCCTTCGCCTGGTTGTTCCAGGAGCGGATAAAAACTATATAACCAGGCATTATTGAGCGTCTCAGTCCATTCTGGTACAGTCAAACTCGATAGCCACGAACGCACCTTCTCCATTTGAGCCGGGTAATTCTCAAATTGAGTATCGCCCATCTGATTTAAATATTGATATGCACGCTCCGATCCCATTGCGGCGAACAAATCCAATCCTTTTGGCAGCCCCCTTCGGTTCTCTCTCGTGCCCACGTTGCGATAAATCAATTGACGAAAAATATATGCATCCGGGACAAACCGTTGCCCCATAAATCGCAATCCTTTAGTTGCATCCTCTTCATTGTCTGTGTCTTGGATCACCATCCCTAAAATCTTGGGCGGCGGCAGCGTCTCGATCAGAGAAATCGTTTGATCCAGATAGCTCTCATTCGTCAGGTCCTGCAGGCCTGGACTGCCCCCATAAACGAAGTTTATCACATCGCCATACTGGATAACCGTCAAATCATCGCTTCTGCCCACGAAGAAAACCGTCGGAGCGTAGAGATCAGCCCAGGCTTGCAAGGCTGGCTGCCCATTTACCTGAGCGTTCCGCAGAGCATAGACCAGCAAGAGAGCCGATCGTGTTTCTTCGCGTCCAGTTTCTGGGCTGGCGCCTTTGGCGCGGAAGGTCATGCGACCATACCACATCATGCTCTTGAAATAAGCAGATAAGATTTCGCTGCGGGTGTAATGCCCACGCGGAATATACTGAGTGTAGTCTTCGCCGCTTTCCAGACCCGGAAATACAACGGATTGTGATATCCCTGCGGCTGTGTAGATAAGCGAAAGCTCCTGTTCCACCATATCCCTGACATAATCCGGTACCTGGACATTTGCATCCATCAATTTGCTTGCCACCCCAAAATAAGCAACATTTCGTCTTGCTGGCTCTTCCCAGGAACTGCCTCTAAGCTGTTGGAAAATCTCATCGCTCTTTGCCAGCATCGCCTGGTTGAGACTTTGTAATACAGCCACAAAATGATTCTCTTCAGCCACGCGCAAGGTTTTATCAAACATTAAATGATAGGAATGTAACAATGAATCACTTGTGATGAAGATCGGTTCATTCCGGTAGCGAGCCTTCTCATACAAAGCAAAAAATTCAAGCTCATCCCCCGGGGAAACGACAAATCCATTCGCTCCAAGCTTCTCAATATGTTGAGCAGAGAGGACAAATGGATTGCGAACATTGCTCAAATCTGGGGTAATTTTTTCTTGTTTGAGCAAGGCAGTCACTTCCCCTGGCGATTCTTCAAATACCGCAAAGAGTGGTCCCTGGCTGAGCGGCACCGGGGATTTCTCCTCTGTAGCCGTAGGTGGTACTGGCTCCACAGGGGTTTCACTCACAGAAGGTTCAGTCTGCTTGAGCTGAGTCGGTTCTGCTTCTGTGGTTGCACCTGGCAGGTGATTGATCAAATTGCATGAGACGGATACCCAAACTAAAACCAAAATCAATCGGATCAATGTTATGCCAACTCGATTGTGCCTCATGTATGCCTCCAATTTCCCTTGCACCCTATCCCTGAGAACTGATACGTCGCTGTGGTCCGATGTGCAGATCGAACAAACACACAGCTTGTATTATAATCAACGGAATTGATTAAAAGATGAAAAGGCTGGAATATGAGCTGGATTCTTCAAAAGGTGTTCAATCGTCTCTTGCTTGGTGTATGGATTATTTCGCTCTTCCCTACATCCGTGGGCGCTGCGCCTCTCTCGAAATCTGCTGAACCAACCCATTTTAAAGCGCAAATTGCCTCAGCGCCAGGTTTTGAACCAGCACAATGTATGTTTGAAATTCCTGCCGGCGTGGCAGCGGTAAGAAATGTGGATTGTGGATACGTCACCGTTCCAGAGCAATGGGCAAACCCGGATGGCCCCACTATTCGGCTGGCTATCGCAATTATCCGCAGCAATGCCGCAGATAAACCGTCAGATCCTCTTTTCATGGCGCAGGGTGGTCCAGGTGGATCGACTATTGATGCCTATGCGCAGATATTGATCTCATCGGAGGATTTCGTTCCCGATCGCGATATCGTCCTCTTCGATCAGCGCGGCACTTTATATTCTATTCCCAATTTATACTGCAATGAAATCGACCAGCTCATCGCAAACACCATCGAGAAAAACTTGACAGACGCAGAAGAACGCCGTTTATCACTCGAATCCTTGAAAGCCTGTCATCAACGGCTCGCCGATCAAGAACAAATCCCTTTATCTGCATTTGACAGCCGGGAAAACGCTAGCGATATTGAAGCTATTCGGACAGCTTTGGGGTATGAAATGATCAATTTCTATGGCGTATCCTATGGCACGCTGTTGGGATTGCATCTCATGGATTTGTATCCAAATCATCTGCGCAGTGTGATTCTGGATGCAGTGGTCCCACGCCAGGATAACTTCATCCTCCAGAGCGCCAAGACTATGAATGATTCATTCACAAAGCTTTTCGAGGCTTGCCAGGCAAACGATTACTGCAACCAGGCTTACCCAGACCTGGAAGTGACTTTCTTTAAAATTGTCGATCAGTTGAATCAAAACCCCGCTCAAATCCGCCTGGTCGATGCTGAGACAGGAGCCGTCTATCCAAATGCCGTAATCGACGGAAACGCCTTTATGAACGGCTTATTTCAAATGCTCTATGCCGGCTCAATTATTCCAGCCCTGCCGCGTATGATCTATGATGCCAAAGACGGCAATTTTAAATTTTTCGGTCGCATCTATGCCCTGCTGCTGTTCGACCGTTCCATGAGCCTGGGCATGTACTATTCGGTAATTTGCGCTGAAAAAGCAGACTTCGAGGCATCTGATCAAGATATGACCAATGTACGCGCAGAGATCATCCAGCTAATGAAGTCTGAGCCACAAGATTTGCTGGATGCTTGCAAGTTTTGGGATGTCCAGATACTCCCAGATCAGGCAAATCGGGCGGTGTTCAGCGATATACCCACTTTGTTGCTATCGGGCGCGTTCGATCCAATCACGCCATCGATCAACGCCCAACAAGTAGCCGAAACACTTGATCGGAGCTACCTGTTCACTTTTCCCGCCGGTGGACATGGGCAAGCCTTTGAAGGGCCTTGCGGCAACGGGATCATCCAATCATTTCTCGACGACCCACTGACGCCTCCAGATGCCGCCTGCCTGCAAGATCAAAATGCTCCCGATTTTTACACCTCCGCTAACACCATCAATTTTCCAGTTGCGTTGGAGTTGCTCAATCTCGACCCTGCAGCCGGGTTACAATTTCTGATTTTGGTATTTGCACTTCTTTTCCTTCTCACTGCTGTCCCCATCATCCCCGCTCTATGGGTGATTATTTTTTTACGCCGAAGGAAAGCGAAAGAGAGAAGTATATTCGAGTTCAACCCCGATCAAGACGGTCACAACGTGGTAACGTTGCCAACACAAACAGACCAATCTACCTCGTTTCTGTCTGTTTTTGCGGGTTGGCTGGCTTTCTTCTCGGGACCGCTATTGGTTATATTCTTAACCGCTCTATCTTATATCATCTTTGATATGGCCCTCGCGAATGATAACCGCCTCTTTTACGGGGTTCGCGCATCCGCCCAACCGCTCTTTGTACTCCCCATCATCTTCTTGTTGCTGTTCCTGATCATGCTGCTCTCGACGATCATCGCATGGATCAAACGGTATTGGTCAACCTGGACCAGAGTATATTATTCGCTGCTAACTGTTTCAGCTGCCCTTTGTGTGATCATTCTGGGGTTATGGGGTGTATATTCTGCCATGTTCTGAAATCCTGCTAAGATATCTTGAGCCACCCGCATTCCACCCAAAGCCACCGCTGCCGTAGATTGCCCCGGAAATATACTGTCGCCGACCATCCATAAATTTGGGCTTAGTCTTGGTCCTCGGCTTTGGAATAAATTCACCTGTGGAAATCCCCCGACCCACCCCCTTTCCCTGCGGGTAAATCGGCTAAAAGTGATCGGGGTCCCTGGCAGCAGCAGTTCAGTTGCGTCGGACAAACCAGGGATCGCCTCGTCAGCTAATCTCATGATCCGCTCAAGATACATCATTTTAGTGGATTCATAACCAAACCGGTTGTTCTGAAAGAGATCCCACCACGGTCCTAAATGAGTATGTGTGCTAATTGTTATTGCCCGCTTCCCAACCGGCGCCCGTCGGATGTCCCAGTCCGGGCTGACAGAGAGAAATATGCTATTACCTTCGCCCAGCGGCTCCCTGGCAATCAGTTGTTGATGCAGCGGCATATCCTCTGGCAGCGCTGCTTGATCCACGCCAACATACACCACAAATGCCCCCCAGCCGCTTTGAGGGGTTTCCGGTAAGTTCCGTAATTTCGCTAGCGCCGAATCGCTAAACAAACGTCGAATATTCCACGGCGTTAAATTCGCAATCACAAGATCAGCCGGATAATGTTCTCCCCGACTAGTTTCGACTGCCACAATCCTGTTCTTCTCAACGACCGCTCTGGTCACTTCTTTGCGATAGAGCACTTCACCGCCATTTGTTCGGACTGACTGCACCAAAGCCTCAGCAATAGCGCCCATCCCACCTTCCAGATGCATCACCCCTCTGCGCGGCAGGTCCAATGCAGATGCGCCATACAGCGCATTGGCATATTTGCTCGTCGTTTGGGCTGCAATTAATAATTGCGCATCGACAAATAAGCGCAAGTCTTCGGAAGCGTCTTTCAGGTGAGATTGGACCGAACTAAAAGCATCTGCAATCAATCCCGGCTGCATACGTTGTGGGAAATCTACACCTGACCATTCCACACTTTGCTTGATCAACCTGGCAAGGTCGCTAAGCGATTGAGGCGGCCAACTGGGGTTTTTCAACGCCAGATCCCACAGCAAATCTGCTGTCTTCTCTTGCCAATTCCAGAAATCCAGGCTGGAGGAGCCAAAGGCATTTTGGTATTCCGAGAACCTTCTCTGATCTGCCCAACGATGGATTGATTTACCATTCGGCAATCGCACCAGCATGCTGGACTCGTCCAATCTGCCTGGCCAATGTTTGATCCCAACAGCCTTTGCCAGGCGATCCATTGGTCCGTCTGGATAAAAACCTCCAGCAACAGTTGCCCCAACGTCAAATCGATAACCCTGATGGTAGAACGTGCCCGCTGTGCCGCCCGAATAGACATGGGCTTCCAGCACAGTCACATTCAAGCCAGACTTTGCAAGTAAGGCTGCGGCTGTTAATCCCCCAATTCCAGCGCCAATCACCACAATGTTGTTCAATGCGAATTCTCCAGGTTCCTCCTGGTTACCCAAGAGCGATACCAAAAAAGGAAGGGTAATCCGATCCACATCATGCGGGAGATAACCCCTCTAATTAATCCTTGCCCAAGTTCAGCCTTGATCTCGTCAACAATTTCCGTTATACCCTCGTCCTGCCGGTAAAACTGGTGCTTGTGGGTCCAGCTTTCAAATGGACCGCTCACCTGGGTATCGCTAAATCCCTTAGGAAGATTGACTTCACAATGCCGCGCAACCCATCGAACCGGTAAAGGACCTAGCCACATGGTGAAATCTGCGATTGAATTTTCTGACAATGGTTGGACTTGATGAAATTGAACAAAGATCGGCGGCGGTGTTAATTTCTTTAGCGCCCTTGCATCCTGGTGAAATCGAACAACATCCATCAACGGTGACTGTACCAAAAAACGATGCTGGAAACGGCGCGAAGAAATTAATGGCGCGTTCTTCATTCGTCACCGGTCGTTCGCTGCGCGATTACCCTGACTTCGCGCGGTCGATCCAGGCGCAGAATATGCATCAATATACCCATCCCACTAAGCAGGAATACAATCCAGACCAGATAAAGAAACATCATCGAAATAAGATTGGCATACATGGGACTCTCCTTTATTCGGATCAAGGATATCACAAAATACATATATTGTCAATTTATTGTATAGCTTTTATCTGATTTCGTCTCGAAACATGCCTAAAAAGATCAAGCAGAAAGCGCGGCATTGATCTTGTTAGGTCGGTCTTTATTGGTTGCATTAATATTGGTCCATGACAAATGTCAGGTGATGAATGTCACTTGACCGGTGGACAATTATTTCATATAAACTAGATATCATTGTCGTATTCGGTAAAAATACAAATTTTCTGTGTAGGAAACCGACAATTCTTGTCCAGATGTGATGAATATGCGTCACTAATCATTTCAGAAAATTAGAAAGAAGGGAGTCCAGAATGAAGGTGTTACTCGTAGGCGTTGGAGGTGTGGGTGAAGCGATTGCCGTAATCGCAAAACCCCGCCCTTGGGTCGAACAGGTTGTTCTGGCGGATTACAATCTGGATCGGGCAAAAGAAGTACAGGCAAAGTTGGGGGATGTCAAGCGCTTCCCGGTCGAGTTTGTTGACGCCGGAAAAGAACAAATGATCGTCGATCTGGCAAAAAGATACAACGTAGACCTGATCATGAACGGCTGCGACCCTCAATACAATATCCCTATCTTCGACGCAGCGTTTGAATATGGATGTAATTATATGGATATGGCAATGACGCTCTCAGAGCCTCACCCAGACGATCCATATACAAAAACCGGAATTAAGTTGGGAGACTACCAATTTGAGCGGGCTGAAAAGTGGGAGAAGAAAGGGATACTTGCGCTGCTCGGCTTAGGCGTTGAGCCCGGCATGGCCGACATCTTTGCCCGCTACGCTCAGGATCATCTATTTGATGAAATTGAAGAAGTCGGCATCCGGGATGGCGCCAACCTTGAAGTACGCGGATATGATTTCGCCCCCAATTTCTCCATCTGGACAACGATCGAAGAATGCCTTAACCCGCCTGTAATTTGGGAAAAAGATAAAGGCTGGTTTACCACGCCCCCATTCTCCGAGCCCGAAGTTTTTGAATTCCCTGAAGGGATCGGCCCGGTAGAATGCGTCAATGTTGAACACGAAGAAGTGTTGCTTGTTCCTCGTTGGATAAAAACGAAGCGGGTGACGTTCAAGTATGGGTTGGGGGATCAGTTCATCTCAATTCTACAAACCCTCAAGATGCTCGGACTGGACAATAAAGAGCCTATTAAAGTGAAAGATGTCCAGGTTGCCCCGCGTGATGTAGTCGCAGCCTGCTTGCCAGATCCAGCCCATCTAGGCGACCGAATGTTCGGGAAAACATGCGCCGGCACCTGGGTGAAGGGCATCAAAGACAATAAACCGCGTCAGGTATATCTCTATCAAGTCGCGGATAACGAAACATGCATGCGCGAACTGGGCTGCCAGGCAGTTGTAGCTCAAACCGCATTTAATGCCGTCATTGGCTGGGATCTGCTTGAACACGGTCAATGGAAAGGCGTGGGTTGTTTAGGTCCCGAAGCCTTTGACTCAGTGCCATTTATGGAAAAAATGGCGGAATACGGCTTCCCGTACGGCATCAAAGAGATGTAAAACCGGAGCATACTAATGGCTGATAAACGTAAAACTAAGAAGAATATCATTCAGGCTGAAACCAAGAATCTGAAACGCGAGTTAACCTTGCTGCCACTATTTGGATTAATCTATTTCACCGTTTGTGGCGGCTCCTTCGGCGTTGAGCCCATGGTGGGCTGGTCCGGGCCAGGTTTGACGCTGCTGCTGCTGGCGATCACGCCAATCGTGTATTCGATCCCGAACATGCTGATGGTGCGCGAAATGAACTCAATGATGCCCCGCGAAGGCGGGTATTATCATTGGATCAAGCAAGGTTTTGGTCCATTTTGGGGATTTCTAGCCGGATGGATGAATTGGGTCGTTTCTTGGGTGGATGTATCGATATACCCTGTCCTGGCCGCTTACTACTTGAGTTATTTCATCCCTGCTTTAAGTGAAGGCGCGGTTATCGGCGGGATTGAAATCCCCGCCTGGGTGCTTTCATGGATTGTCGCCCTGATCCTGATATGGGCGATCAGCTACCTGACGCGCGCGGCGCCCGGCTTTCTGGGCTGACAACCAACTGGCTGGGGGCAATCATGCTCTTGCCCCTGATTCTAATGTCCATCCTGGGGTTTTACGCCTGGATTAAAGGCGGTGAAACCGTTTCGTTGCCTTTCTTACCCAATGGCGAATCCTTCACCGGCGCTCTAAGCGTTGGCCTTTTCATCGTGATGTGGAATTACATGGGCTGGGAGCTGCCGACTGCGGCAGGCGACGAGATTGTCAACCCCAAGAAAACCTATCCATTGGCAATGGTTCTAGTCCTCTTTGCCGCAATTGCAACCTATACCATCCCAACCGTAGCCGGTTTGTATGGAGGCGCCGGCAGCGATGGTCGCTACCAGCTCTGGGGGATTGAAGAAGCGGTACCGGGCGAAGGAATTGGCGTGACGCTGGAAGAATATGGGGTTACTCCTGAGCAAATTGAAAGATGGGGTGTTGATCCATCCCTGGAGGTTGGTTGGGAATTTCCAGATGTGGCGCATGCTATTGGCGATAAGGTAGCCGGAAAAGACAGCCCGCTCTCGCGTTTCTTGGGATTGACGGTCACATTCTCGGCTGTCCTCTCAATGATTGGTCTGTTCATCGGAAATGGCCTGGGGGGAACGCGTATCCCCTTTGCCTTAGCAGAAGATGGAATGATGCCCAAATTTATGGTCAAGGTGCACCCTCGATATGGCACCCCCTGGGTATCGATTTTCTTCTGTGCGATCATATTTAGTATCTTTTCGCTCCAGGCATTTGCTTTTCTGGTTGTGGTTGATGTTTTCCTGAATGTGTTAGTGCTGTTATTGTGTTTCCTGGCGCTCTGGAAGCTGCGTTACACAAAACCCGATCTGCCCCGCCAAAAAGTCCCCGGCGGTATCCCGGGCTTAGTCCTGATCACCCTGGGGCCAACCATCATCTTTGCTCTTGCAGTCTATAGCCAGTTGAGTGAAGAAGGCATGAGCTCACTTGGTCTGGCATTTGTGGCAATCGTTGTCGGCGCCTTGTTGTATCTCCCGGTGCGGAAATACGTCAAACCAGGAATTCCAGACGTAAATCCATACGAGCCTGGCGGCGA
Organism: uncultured Chloroflexia bacterium; assembly: GCA_963788145.1. Lineage (GTDB taxonomy): Bacteria > Chloroflexota > Anaerolineae > Anaerolineales > UBA4823 > UTCFX2. Next base: position 811,003 of record CAWBFQ010000003.1, read on the forward strand.
TTAGATTGAGATAGGTCTGTTCTAATTGAGACTACTGGGCTGTCCAATGGACAGGACAGCCCAGTTTCTATTCTGCGAATGCGGAAATAATCGGCGGAGAGATAAAAACCGGGGTAGAATCCATCCTATATTCAAAAAAAAAACTGGAGAAATATATGACTGAAGTTGTAATCATCGACGCAATCCGAACCCCCATCGGAGCGCTTGGAGGAATATTATCGTCCATCCGACCGGACGATCTTGCGGCATTGGTCTTAAGAGCATTAATCCAACGAAATCCGTTCGATCCGATCGAGATCGAGGAGGTTTACCTGGGTTGCGCCAACCAGGCCGGGGAGGATAATCGCAATGTTGCCAGAATGGCTTCATTGATTGCAGGATTCCCCATAGAAATTCCAGGGGTGACATTCAACCGCCTGTGCGCCTCTGGTTTGACCGCAGTCAATTTAGCTGCCAGGTCGATTTGGGCTGGCGAGGGCGAACTTTTTATCACCGGCGGCGTCGAAAGCATGAGCAGAGCGCCATATTCCCTCCCCAAAGCTGAAGCCGGTTTTCCGTTTGGAAATCTCACCGCCTGGGATACAGCCATTGGATGGCGCTACCCCAATCCGATCATGCAAGAGAAATATGGAATCGACGCAATGGGAGAGACCGCCGAGAATATTGCCGAGATGATGCCCGAGATCACCCGCCAGGCGCAGGATGAGTTCGCACTCAACTCGCACAAACGCGCCATCGCCGCAATCGATTCGGGCATATTCGCCGAAGAGATTATCCCTGTCCCTATCCCTCAGCGTAAAGGCGAGCCGATCCTGATGACCACAGATGAGCGCCCGCGCCACGACACAAACATGGAATCACTTGGAAAACTGCGTCCGGCTTTCCGTAAAGGAGGCTCTGTCACCGCAGGTAATTCATCCGGCCTCAACGATGGCGCAGCAGCCCTGATCATCGCCAGCGCAAAAAAGGCCAAACAATTGGGCTTAAAGCCTATGGCGCGCATTGTTTCAACCGCAGCAGCCGGCGTTCCTCCTCGCACGATGGGATTTGGACCCGTCCCCGCTACACGCAAAGCGCTGCGGCGCGCCAATCTTTCCATCGAGCAAATTGGCCTTATTGAACTTAATGAAGCTTTTGCAGTTCAGTCTCTTGCCGTCATCCAAGAACTGGGGTTATCGCGGGAGATCACCAACGTAAATGGCGGCGCGATTGCACTGGGTCATCCATTAGGTTGTTCGGGAGCCCGGATTCTGACCACATTGCTGCATGAAATGAAGCGCCGCTCGGCGCACCAATCCAAGCCATACTATGGACTTGCCACACTTTGTGTAGGTGTAGGCCAGGGCGAGGCAACGATTATCGAATATTTATGAAAATAATTTCAATTATCCTTGCAGAAAATAATCTCAATTTGACAGTTAGTGAGTTTTTTGATATATTCGTTAAGTTGAATCTTTTTACATCCCAATTAAGGAAATGTCATTAATTTATGGAACAACCTGTCGAGCAACCCACACAACAACCGGAATGGTTTGAAAATCTTATTGCGAATTACGATACCCATAACCCAGAACCCGGCGAGACATTACAGGCCACCGTGATTCGAAAAGACCAGGATGGTATTTTTCTGGATCTCGGCCTCAAAAAAGAACTGCTTATTCCGCAGCGTGATTTAGAGAATGTGAGCCAGGAACTTTTAGATACGCTCGTTCCGGGCAGCCAGGTTCCTGTTGTTGTGACAAGCGTTGCCTCCGAAAATCGGGAGATAGAAGTCTCGCTTGGTAAAGGCTTGGAGCAACAAGTCTGGATTCAAGCACAAAAGAACCTGCAAGAAGACTCTATCCTCAATTTAGAAGTCGTAGATCATAATCGTGGTGGACTGATTGTCAAGTATGATGACCTGCGCGGGTTTGTACCCTATTCTTTGGTGCCGGAATTGCGCGGCGTAAGAAACCCAAAACGGGCAGAAGCGATTAAAAATGGAATGGTTGGCAAGGCCATTAATGTAAAAATTACCGAGGTTGACCCAGATCGTCGGCGCTTAATCCTGTCAGCCGAAAGCGCCCAAACAGAGCTTCGCCAGAATATGCTGGAGAGCTTCAAAAAAGGTCAGGTAATTTCCGGAAAGGTCGTCAAGGTGGTGGATTTTGGCGTCTTCATTGACCTTGGCGGAATCGATGGCCTGGTGCATATCTCGCAGTTATCCTGGAAGAAAGTCAAACACCCCAGCGAGGTCATTAAACCCGGCGATGAAATTGAGGTAAAAGTGATCGAAATCGACCGAGAGCGCCAGCGGATCGGTCTCAGCCGCAAAGCCTTGCTCCCTGGTCCGTGGCAAACCATCGCAGAAGAGTTAAAACCCGGAGATTACCTCGAGGGTATCGTCACCCGGCTGGTCGAATTCGGCGCATTTGCAAAAATACCGCAGGGCGTAGAAGGTCTGATCCACTCAAGCCAAATTGGTTATTCATCCCATCAAGACCCTCAAAACGCCGTCAAGCCAGGAGACAGAGTTCTGGTGAAGGTGTTGGATATTAAACCGGATCGCAAGAGAGTAGCCCTCAGCATGCGCCAGGTGCCAATGGAACGCCAGATAGCCTGGGCTATGGACACCATCGAAGAATCGACTGCCCCGACAAAAGAAGACAAAAGCCCGGTCCAACCCGAGCCTGTTGCCGAACAACCGCAGGACCAAACACCAGAACAAGACTCAACACCAGAACAGAATCTACCAGCCAATCCAGTCCTGCAGGAGGATTCTGGAATCCCGGATCAGGAAATCGAAAAACCGGTTGGCGATGCAGCCAGTGAAGAAATTAATGAAACTACTTTTGCGTAATTCATATCACTGATTGAACTGTATTTACCTGTTGTTAATGTTATAATAATCCAGTGATTACTATAAGGGAGTTAAATTAGGCTGTATTGATACCAAGATGAATAGTCCATGTGGATAATCACGGTTCGCTCACCTGGGGGAGAACCCAGACTGTATCAAGTGCATGCTGGTGGTAATACCGTGGGTAGGATGGCCGGCAATGACATCGTCATCCTGGACACCTCAGCATCGCGTTATCACGCTCGAATTGATTTTAACACTCAGAATAATTCCTTAATTCTTTACGACCTGGAAAGCACCAACGGTACTTTTCTAAACCGCGTTCAGGTGCACGAACCACAAACGCTAAAGAATAATGATGTTATCCGGATTGGTTTGCACACGATAGAAATCTCCAATCAGCCGGAGCAAACTCAGCCAGAAATTTACCCCCGCCCCCACAATACACACCAACTCACCAGAGAATTGGTGCTGGAATCGATCGACCAACACGGCATTTTATTATCCGAAGTAGCCGCCCGATTGAATACCATCCTGGATTTGGACACTGCATTGCAAGCTGTCTCGAATATGATGAAAACAGCGATGGGCGCAGACCGCTGCGAAGTTATTCTCAAGAGCAACTTTGACCGCCTGACTCAGCTTGGTTTTGCTCGTTCAATCGCAAAACAGGCAATCGATCAACGGTCAGCAGTCATGGTCCAGGACGCTCAATCTGGCCCAACGCCAAGTAAAAGCGCGGCGCTGCTCAACATCAATGCTGCGTTGTGTGTGCCGGTGATGTCTGGCGAAGAAATGTTGGGCATCATTTATGTCTATAAGAGCCGCCCCCGGGCGCGACCTTTCTCCCAGAGAGACTTACAGCTCGCAGTGGCTATCGGAAATCAAGCCGCTCTGACCATTCAACGGATGCAGTTGCTCGAACGGGTTCAAAAAGAGGAAGTGATATCCAGATTACTCCACCGCTTCCTCTCCCCACAAGAAGCCGAATATGTATTAGAGGAATACATCTCTAGCGGCGGTCTGCCAACCCTCGATGAACATAATATCACCATAATCGCAGCCGATATTTGCAACTCGACTCAACTGGCTGAGCGACTAGGATCAAAACGCTTCAGCAAACTGCTTGAAAACTACTATCAAACGATGACCGAAATCGTGTTTGACCATCACGGCATGCTCAACAAATACATAGGCGATGGCTTAATGGCCGTTTTTGGAATGCCCCAACAACCCCCCAATTCGGAGCTTCGATCCGTAAGCGCTTCGATTGACATGCTAAACAGGCTTGACCATATGAATCAAGTTATTGGCGAACAGGTCACGATCGGAATTGGGATCAATACCGGACCAGCAATGGCAGGTTATGTTGGAACCCAGGAATATGTAGAATTCACCGTGATTGGGTATCCAGTCAATATCGCCTGGGGGTTAGAATCTCTTGCCAGGCCAAATAGAATCTTCATCGGCCATCCAACTTTTCAGGCGGTCAACGGCAAATTCACCATCCATCCTTTGGGGAAAATGGAAATCAAGCGCCAATATGAGCCAATTCAGGCTTATGAGGTCTATCGCTGATCAATCGCCGTGTCTTCCGATTGATTTAATCCATTCGAACAGCATTCAAAAAATCTGCAAACAATCCGTATGCAGTCGTATGCGGACCGGGGTTTGATTCGACCACGGACAGCAAACCTAAGACATCCGTCTCAAATTGAACCATGCTGGTCGTGCCATTGACATTGTACAAAACCGAATCCATCTCAACCAACTCGGGCGCAACGCGCGCTTTCACCCCCTCGGCATCGCGCTGCGCTGAACAAACCAGTTTCCAACGTCTGTTTTCTTGGCGGGCTTCTTCAATCTTTTCGATTGAAATCTCACCAATACCAGTCCGGTCGATTTCTGCTGGTTTTATTGGGATACCCATTAATACTGTAATTAACGCCGCCACCTTCACGGCCGCATCCCATCCATCGACATCTCCAGATGGATCGGTTTCGGCAATTCCGATCTGCTGGCAAAACGCAACGGCTTGATGAAAACTCTCCCCGTCTTCCATACGTGTCAGGATCATATTGGTGGTTGAATTGAGCACACCTCGAAACGATTTCAGATTCGCCCCGGGCAGGGTCTCGCGAAAGAGTGAAAAAATCGGCGCGCCGTCCATCACAGTAGATTCAAAGAAAAACTTCTTTCCATGTTCGCGTCCAATTCGAGTCAAAACCTGATAGGCGTGCACTACCGGACCTTTGTTCGCGGTGATGGCATGCATTCCCAATTCAAGCGCGGTTTTCAAATGGTCAACAGCAGGCTGTCCATTGGCGTAATTCACCGGCGAGTTCTCGAACAAGACATCTGCACCACATTTTCGAATGAACTCGAACAAATCCCGGACGGGAATTTGCGAGATAGCAGTTAGATCGGGGATTTCTAATGCCGTTGCCATATCCAAACCGCTAGGATCGATGGCGCTCCCGTGTCTTCCGGTCGCAATGCCCGTGACTTTAAACGATATTTGATACCGCTCGGCAAGCTCGCTCTTCTTACGGTCAAAAAGCTGCGCCAGGGCGCGGCCCACATTGCCAAAACCCAGATAGGCTATCTTGATTTCTCGCATTTTTTCACCATCCCTCATTATAGTTCCGGCCACGGAAAAGGTCGCCGGCTTGGATCGGGCTCAGGGAATACCCCTTTTTTAATCAGCGTTTCAATCCGTCTGCTGAGAGCATTAATTTCATTTCGATGCAGATACATTTCCAGTTCATGTCTCAATTGAGAAGGCCCGTCCGTTTGGCCTCTCAAGTTCTGACCGAAACGGAACATATCTGCGCATAAATACTCGGGAAGAGGCTCTCCAATAAAATCCCAAACGACCGTTCTTAGTTTGTCTTCCACATGAAAACAAACCCCGTGATCGATCAACCACAAACTGCCATCTGACGCCTTAAGGATATGACTCCCTTTTCGGTCGGCGTTATTAATAATCATATCAAATAACACCGTGGGGCGCAAACGCTGCCGGTCTTCTACGGAAAAATTGAAATAATGATATTCTGGATCATGGTCTACATAGAGCTGTACTGAACCAGGACCCAAGGGGCCATCCTCCCGATAAATGGTTGGCGGCGTCAGATTCCAGCCCAAAGCATGACTGACGATATAGGCGGCGACTTCTCTTCGAGCCAGAGTAGCCGCCGGAAAATCCCACAAAGGTCTTGCGCCACGATTCGGTTTATAGACACAACTAACGACATTCCCTTCCCATTCAGCCTGGGCGAGGAATGTATAATTCGAACCCCACATAAATTCCCCCTGGATTGAGATCGATCCTTTTTGTAGAATATTCAGGACATCAATGTTTATGTCCATTCTTCTTTGGACAAAAATGACCGGTTGGATCCATCGGCTCGCCGCATTGTGGACAGATTGGCCGTCCTTGCGCGGCAACCTGTATACCCCAATGACACATCGCGCGTATCTGATTGCGAGTGCACCAAAACCGAACTACTCTGGCTTGTTCGGCATCTTCACCATCAGCAATCAATTCGCGCGCAACCAGCACAACCAGGTCATTTTCCGCATCGTAACCCAGCCCCAACTCCCCAACCCTGAAAAGCGGATCCACCGGTGGGTGAATACGCATTTGCTCCTCGTCGTAACTATTACTGGCTTCCGACATCTCGGGGTATTTCTCTTTAAGATCGTCCAGAAAATGCTCCAATCCAACCGCCAATGACTGAATTTGGATCTTTTCGACGATCAATGTGACCGTGCGCGTTTCGTGCCATCCTTGCAAATAGAAGACCCTCTTGCCAGGTTGTCCAATGGCATCCGTCGTGATATGGTTTACAGGTTGTAAGTCAATTTCTTCGGCTGTCATAATCGCTCCATAAACGGCTGTAGTATACCAGAATCAAGATTTTGAAAAGCTAAAAGAAATTTCATAATTCAAGGTTAACAATCGGAAACTGGTTTGGTTGAGTTGTATAGCTGTAATCGACGCTGGCGCAATTTGCAAGCGTTGAAAATGATCTATCGACAGACCCAAAAAATAAGCAACCGCCAATTTGATTGGATCCGAATGTGAAACACAAAGGATCAAATCATCGTCTGCGTGCATAATCGACAGACTTTCTAATTCCCGGCAAATTCTAAGCTGGGCTTCATGGAAGCTCTCGCCGCCCGGGAATCTCATCCTGGACGGGTGGAATTGCACAGTCCGCCAGAGCTTTGAGCGGCTCAATCCCTTCACTTTCTTATCCTCCCATTCTCCCATATCCAATTCGATCAGACCATCGCGCGGGATGATATCCAGAGAAAGCCGGGAGGCGATCGGTTGGGCTGTTTCTAGGGCGCGTTCAAGCGGGCTGGAATAGATTGCTCGAACGGGCGCATCCGCCAATCGCGTCGCCACATCTTCAGCCTGCCGTTTTCCAGTATCGTTGAGATGCACGCCCGCCAATCTGCCAGCCATTCGACCTTTCTTGACGTAGTCATTTTCCCCATGTCGGATCAACAGGAATAACGCCATCCATTTCTCCTTTATTTTCCGTGTTTTCTCTTCAGGTCTTTAATCTGGTCCTCGGAAGGCTCAGCCAGCATCTCCGTATGGGTGATTCCCAGGGCTTTGCGCTGCATTTCTCTCCACTCCGCCAGGCGTGCATCGATCTGCGGTTCATAACCCTGGTTGGATGGCCGATAAAAGTAGGTTCCTAACAGCGATTTCGGCAGATATTGCTGCGGCAAGAAATGAGTCGGATCATCATGGGGGTAGCGATAGTCTTTGCCATGACCCAGCGCTTTTGCATCTCGGTTGCCGTCTTGTAAGTGCTGTGGAACAGCAACATTCCCTTCCTGCTCGATAATCTGAAATGCTTTGAAATATGCCAGGGTAGAATTGGATTTTGGCGCAGTGGCAAGATAAAGGGTTGCTTCCGCCAGCGGAAAAATTCCTTCGGGCATGCCAATATAATCAAAGGCTTGAGCAGCAGCATTCGCAATCACAATGCCATTCGGATCGGCCAATCCAATATCCTCCCCGGCCAGAATGATCAGCCGCCTCAGAATGAAACGCGGATCCTCACCCGCATACAACATCTTTGCCAGCCAGTATAGCGCCGCATCCGGATCCGATCCACGGACGGATTTTATGAAGGCGGAAATGGTGTCATAATGCGCATCTCCATCCTTATCGTATAACACAGCCCGTCTTTGGATCGACTCCTGGGCGATGTTGAGGGTGACATGCACCACCCCGTCGCTATCCGCTAATGTACTTTCCACCGCCAGTTCCAAAGCATTCAGCGCGTTGCGCGCGTCACCACCGGCGATACGCACCAGGTGATCGAGCGCATCCTCATCGATCTGAATGTCTCGCCTACCATATCCGCGTTCTGCATCCTTCAAGGCGCGCTCAAGCGCCAAGCGGACATCAGCATCAGACAATGGATGCAGTTGAAATATACGCGATCGACTTACCAGTGCGCCAATCACCTCAAAATAAGGGTTTTCCGTTGTTGCGCCGATGAGCAGGATCGTGCCATTCTCAACATGCGGTAAGAGTGCATCTTGCTGGGCTTTGTTCCAACGGTGGACTTCGTCAATGAATAAAATCGTGCGCTTATTATATAACTTGCGTCTCTCCATGGTCTGATCGATGATTTGTCTCAGATCCGCTTTACCTGCCAGCACCGCCGAGAGCGTCTCGAAATGGCTCTGGGTCTGATTGGCAATCACCATCGCCAGAGTTGTTTTACCGCTGCCTGGCGGTCCCCACAAAATAATCGATGAGAACAGCTTGTCCGCCTCGATAGCTCTCCTGAGCAGTTTCCCAGGACCGACAATATCCTCCTGACCTACATACTCATCGAACGTGCGCGGACGCATACGCGCGGCCAAGGGCGCTTCGGTTTTCATTCGATCATTCATAGCGTGGGTGAAGAGGTCCATATTAGTAATTTTATGCCAAAGGAATTATTCTCATAGTATACTCGATGAAGCATAATTTTATCCGAGAGCAAAATGGCAGCACGGTCATAAAGGACATCAAATGATGTTTTTACAGATACACCGGGCTTTCATCTGGTATATAATGTCAAGGTTGTCAGCTAACCGGCTAATAGCCAATCGTTAGAACTGAACATGGATCATTCTATTCGAACAAAAAAACTCATGGTCTATCGTGAAGCGTGAACTCATGGAAAATCCAAACCAAGATCCCATTCTATTAACTGAAGAACAACTGGCGGCTCTTTCAGACGCCCAAAAACAGATATTCACCAAACTCGAAGAAGCCGATCAACGCTTCTTCGCCCGCAATTTCTCCGCAGAGTCGCTCGGTCGTGCGCTTGAACGGAAGTGGGGGACTTACCAATCCCAGGCTCGCCTGAGATCCTTTGATGAGCGGGTCAAGGAGAACATGCTGAACAAAGGCAGCCCATCCAGCACACCATCCACATTGACCGGCGCGGACCTGGCAGTCGGCGCGGCGGGCGTTGCCGGGATGGTCGGTATCGGCGTGTTAGCCAGCCAAATCGCCCCCGAAGGAAAAGCTGCCTGGCGCGGCGTGACCCCGCGCGACCTGGTCGATCCACTCGAGCGCGACTTTCGCCCGCCAGATCAAAACCGATCTGAAATTCATCCCGCCAAACGATCAAGGTGTGATCCAGGCAACGGTCCTGATTCAGACCACGGAAGGATTTCTGCCCGGGCTGCAAATTAATCTCACCCCGTTGAGCAATTCGACCGAGGTAGAGATAAGCAAAGTCTCGTCAGAAAGCCTGATTGGGATGCTAAAAGAAGGCGGGCAAAAACTGTTTGACCTCATACAAGACGGATTGCGCCTGAATAAGCAGAAGGCTGGAGCAGACAGTTTATTCGACCTGGCAGGCAAAGCAGTCACAGGCGGGTTGGATATTGCCAAGACCGTCAAAGACCTCGACCTGGAAGATAAAGCCTGGGAGACCATCCAGCGGGCAGCCGATCCGCTCCAAAAGATCTATGATGAAAAGATGGCCATCGAGAACCAACGCCTGGCTGATTTAGAAACGCTTTGGGATCAATATGATCATTGCCCCAAGTGCGGAGTGGCCTTTGGCGCAAACGACCTCGATTGTCGGGTTTGCGGAACCGCCCGCCCGGCTAAGCCGGATGAAGCCGACCCACGCAAGACCGTTTAACGATTTCTCTCAAACGCCCGGATTGCAAGCCCGGCTGTTACGCTCGAAAAAGCATTCAATTCGACCACTCGCTCTGCGCCAAAGATTGTATTCAACATCTCTGTGAAGACGGGGATATTCGAAGAACCGCCCGTCTTCACCACCACATCGATTTGTTCTCGTTTCAAGTCTGATGCGAGGACAGTATCAAGGACCACTTTTTCGATCCGGCTCCGGTATTCCTCAATGTCTTTCTCAAACTGGTAGCGAGTGTATAACTCCCACAGGTCAATATCTTTTTCATCCATCCGGATGACGGTTGCTCCCTGCGAGGAGAGCGCAATTTTTGCCGCCTCGATGTTGTTATAGAATGAAAACGCCAGATCATTAAAAATCAATGATCGCAGCCTTTTTAATTCGATCACAGCAATTTTCTGGTCAATTGCCCGCTCAAGTTGATAACGATTTTGGGGCGTGCTCAATTCAGGCAGTGCGATCCAATCCGGAACCGCCAGGATCAATTCCTCGATTTCGGGTGTATGCACAATCTTTCCCGATCCAAAGGATGGCAATATTCTTTTTTCGATAATCATGCGATCGAAGTCGCTCCCCGCCAGGTCAATCCCGTTGCTGGCAAAAACTTCCCGCCGATCTGGATCACCTAAACGAAGAATGGCAATATCCAAAGTACCGCCCCCAAAATCAAAAATCAACGCATTTTTTGGCTTTGATAAGGTTTTTTCAAAATAGACCGCAGCAGCCAGGGGTTCTAATTCAAAATCCACCTCGGAAAAACCGGCTCCGATCACCGCTTCCCTTAGTGTGATTTCTGCCAGCTTATCCTGCTCTGCAGAGTCAGAAAATTTCACCGGTCTTCCAATCGTTGCCCCGCTGATTTCTGCCCCCAGCACGTCTTCAGCTCGCTTTTTTAAAGCGATTAAAAATAAGCGAATGAGATCTTCGGTCCGATAATAGCGGTCAAATACCTGGGTGCCGGAATAGCCTGTCACCCCATCGGTTTTTCTCAGCGCCGTTTTCAGATATTGAATCAGCCGCCCAGGCTTCAGTTCATCGACCAGCACATAAATATCTCGGACGTAGTGCATCTCCGCGCCGACAAAATCCAGCTCGCCAGCCCATTTCTTCACGTACCTGCGTACGCGGTTGACATTATGCTGATAATACAACTCAACCGCTTCCTGCCCAATGAAGAATTCATGCTCGCGAGTAATATACAGCATGGTTTGCACCACTTCAGGCAAAATATTGCCCTGATCGAGGGGCAGCAACCGCACCTTTTCCCCATCATAAATCGCGATTCCTGAGTTTGAAGTACCGAAATCGAGTCCAACTCGCAGATGAGCCATGGATTATCCCCTGTCCGGGGGGAAACCGAAAGCAGTAAAAGCAATCGGTTGGCCTGCGTCTGCTAACACACCAGCCCCCGCCAGCTGCTGAATAGCGTGCAGGCTGATTTTCCCATCCAGGTCCAATACTACGCCCCAATCGCACTCTTTGATCGAGGCAGCGCCCAGCGCGCGCACGCCCTGGGCTCGCCGCTGCCCCGAAAAAACAGCCTGTCCCTTGGTCTTGAAAGAACTGGCTGCTTCAATCCGGTCTTTTGTCAGATGGAGCGTCTTTCCCACATTGGTCAGCGCCAGGATAGAATCGTCTGGATGAAATATGAAACATGCCACCAGGTGATCGGAAGCGCCCAAACGGATCACTTCTTCAATAGATGCAGGCAGAGATTTGACCTCCAGCGCAACCAAATACCCCGCGCCGGTCAACAGAACGATCTGATCTTCGTTCTTAGCCAGGACAACTTCAAATGTCTGGTCGGATGGCTTCCTGATCCCCGCGCCAATATAGCGGTTCTCAAAAATTGAGCCAGCCATACCCGCCCGGATCTTCTTCACAAAACCGCGCCGGCTCGCCTGAACAAAGCCATCTGCGCGCGCCAGATTTGAGATGGGCGTAATACATGCCAGCCTTTCTCCAGCGTGCGGTTTTCCAGGTCCAATCTGCCATGGCAGCTTATTTCTCTCCCCTGTATCTGCTGCATGCTTTTGCTCGCCAATCCGGATTGAAGGTAACACCGAGACCGGCATCAGATCAATTCTGCCAGATGAAAAAACAAAGATCAATTCTTCACTCGCCGGGACAGCCAATAAACGAGGGATTTCCAGGTTATTCCGGAATTCAGCCTCAATAGCGCCAACCAATCGACCCTCTTCTATTTCGTCCTGAGGGAGTTCAAGTCGTAGCAGATGACCCAGACCATCATAAACCAAGAGATCCATCCGGTTTTGGATCATCGTTCCCGCAGCCTCGCTGGCTGAGCTTGCCGGATGATCGCTTGCGGCTGCGCCTTCACCCTGCCGTCGAATCAAGTCAAGCTGATATTCCAGATGAGCGATCCGCTTCTCGTATTCTGCAATCCGCTTCTCGGATTGCAGTGCGATCAACTCAGCCAGTAATTCTTCATTGCGCGCGGTCAAATCTCGCAGCCGATTGGCGATGTATTGCACCATCACCGGCGCTGAAGAAGGCCTGGTTTCAACTTCCTTAATCCATTCCTCAATTTTCTCGCGCTTGATCACGGGTAACCTCACAGCCTATCCCATCGAATGAAGTAAATTATAGCCCATCTCGCAAATGAAATTGACGATAATATGATGCCAGGTTGAAATAAAGATAGTGGTAAGATAGGTCTCGGCGACAACATTTCTTCGATTGCATCTAAATATTAAAATGATACGAGGGATCGCGCGGATGGAAATCTCAAATGAATTGCTCCAACAACTGCTGATGTTTCAAAAAAACGAGATTACCGAGCATCATATTTACAAACGTCTCGCCAGTGTGACCAAATCCCCAGAAAACCAGGAGACCCTGAACAAAATCGCTGCCGACGAGCTTCGCCATTTTCACGGCTGGAAAATCTACACCAAACAGGATGTCAAACCGGACTCGTTCAAAATCGTCAAGTTCTATTGGATCAGCCGCCTGTTTGGATTGACCTTCGGGATTCGATTAATGGAACAGGGCGAAGAATCCGCGCAAGAGAATTATGGGGCGCTGAGGGAACAGATCAAAGAAATAGAAAGTTTCATCGAAGATGAACACGGTCATGAAGAAGCTTTGATCCAATTGATTGATGAAGAACACCTGCGCTATGTTGGATCGATCGTGTTGGGGCTGAATGACGCATTGGTCGAGTTAACGGGCGCGCTGGCTGGGTTCACCCTTGCTCTGCAAAACACCAAGCTGATCGCCCTTAGCGGCGCCATCACCGGCATTGCCGCTGCCCTCTCGATGGCTGCTTCAGAATATCTATCCACACGCACCGAAGAAACCGACAAAGAGACCACAAAAGACCCCATCAAGGCTGCTATCTATACCGGGATCGCTTATATTATCACCGTATTGATCCTGATCATCCCCTATCTCGTCATCCCAAATTATTTTGTTGATTTGACGATAGCATTAACCTCCGCCGTGGTGATCATAGCCCTGTTCAACTACTATATTTCTGTGGTAAGAAACGAACCATTCAAGAAACGGTTCCTGGAAATGGCTGGAGTGAGCCTGGGTGTGGCTGCGTTCAGTTTTCTGATCGGTTTCATCTTCCGCCAAATTCTCGGTGTGGATTTATAGTCTCGAAAATCCGTTCTATTGCCACATTTCTGCGGGATAGTAGTGCTATAATTTCCATGCACTGGCTGGCTTAAGGGAGTAACCAAATCCATGATGGAAAAAACGCTCAGTGGTTTCTACTATCCAAATAAAATGGGCTTGCTTTACCTGACAGCTTTAGAAGAAGTGTTAGGCCGAAATGGCATTAATGCGATACTTCACCTGGCAGACCTGGATGATTTCATCAGTAATTATCCACCCGATAATTTAAACAAAGAGTTTGATTTCGTCTACATATCTTCCTTGCACGAAGCGTTAGAGTTGATTTATGGCGCGCGCGGCGGGCGCGGCTTGGAATTGCGCGCCGGGCGCGCCCTTTTTTCGGGTGGATTACGCAACTTCGGGGCGCTCTCTGGGGCAGGCGATCTGGCATTTAAAGTACTGCCGCTCTCAACGAAACTGAAGATTGGCGTACCCGCGATTGCCAAGGTGTTCACAACCGTCACGGATCAAATCAGCAATTCATCCGAAAAAGAGGATCATTACGTGTACACACTGGAGCGCTGCTCCATGTGTTGGAACCGCACATCAGAAAAACCGGTCTGCCATACCGCAGTTGGGATTATCCAGGAAGCATTAAAATGGTTGAGCGGTGGTCGCGAATTTAAGATCGAAATGAAATCTTGCATGGCTTGCGGAGACAAGATCGGGGAATTGAAGATTCATAAAGATCCAATGCCCTAAAAACCGCCCAGACCCTCTCAGCCCTCAGATAAATTCGTGAAGTATTTCACAATATAATATTACATTTGTTATCATTTCAAACTGCTCCCCTTGGGTTAGAATTACTTGTTAGAGATTATTTTCGTTAAATACTGATTCTGGTTTAGAAGGGCAAATATAAATGAGCGATAAAAGCCTCCCACTTTTTGATCCTGTACATGATATTTTATCCTATGAACAAAATCCCCTTTCAGCAATTTTTGCGCCGAAAAACGTCGCGCTGATTGGCGCAACTGAAACAACCGATAGCGTTGGTCGAACTTTGATGTGGAATCTGATCAGCAACCCCTTTGGCGGAGCGGTTTTCCCCATTAATCCCAAGCGCCCCAACGTGCTGGGGGTGAAAGCATATCCTAGCATCGCAGATGTTCCCGAGAAAGTGGAGCTTGCCGTGATCGTAACGCCGGCGCCAACCGTCCCTGAGTTAATTTCTCAATGTGTTGAGATGGGCGTCAAAGGGGCAATCGTGATCTCGGCAGGGTTTAAAGAAACTGGCCCCCAGGGTGTTGAGCTTGAAAGACAGATTATGCAGCACGCCCGTCGCGGCGGGATGCGCATTATCGGACCAAACTGTTTGGGTTTGATGAGCCCAATCAGCGGGCTGAATGCCACGTTCGCTGCAAACATGGCCAAACCGGGAAAAGTCGGCTTCATCAGCCAGAGCGGCGCCCTTTGCACAGCCGTGCTGGATTGGAGCCTGACAGCAAATGTTGGTTTCAGTCACTTCGTGTCTGTTGGTTCGATGTTGGATGTCGGCTGGGGTGATCTGATCTATTATCTAGGCGATGACCCCAACACTGAGAGCATCGTCATTTACATGGAGACGATAGGCGATGCGCGTTCTTTCCTCTCCGCGGCTCGCCAGGTGGCAAATACAAAACCGATCATCGTCATCAAGCCAGGCCGCACAGAAGGAGCAGCCAGAGCTGCCGCTTCTCACACCGGCTCGCTAACCGGCAGTGATGAAGTTTTGGAAATAGCCTTCCGGCGAGCAGGTGTTTTGCGGGTGAACGGCATCGCCGAGTTGTTCTATATGGCAGACATTTTTTCCAAACAGCCGCGGCCAAAAGGGAACCGCCTCACCATTCTCACCAACGCTGGCGGTCCGGGTGTGCTGGCTACCGACGCATTAATCACCAATGGCGGTCAGCTCGCCCAACTCTCCGCTCAATCCATGAAGGCATTCGACGATTTGCTCCCTACCGCCTGGAGCCACAATAATCCGGTGGACATCCTGGGCGATGCCAGCCCGGAGCGTTACGCCAGGGCTTTGGAGATCGCAGAGAAAGATGATAACAGCGACGGAATGCTTGTCATTCTTACCCCACAGGATATGACCGATCCATCCCAAACGGCGGAAGAATTGGTTAGCATTTCCAAGCAAATAAACAAACCGGTTTTTGCCAGTTGGATGGGCGGCGTCAATGTGCAAGAAGGCGAGAAAATCCTAAGTCATTCCAACATCCCTTCATTCCCATATCCAGACACCGCCGCCCGCATGTTTGACTACTTTGCCAATTATTCGGGTATTTTAGACCGTCTATACGAAACGCCTACCCTGGCTGCCTACAGCCTCGACCAGCCCCCCGACGCTAAACTAGCCGATACCATCATCCAGAAGGCTCGCGCCGAAGGTCGTACCATTCTCAGCGAGGCCGAGTCCAAACAATTATTGTCCGCCTACCATATCCCAACGGTCGAAACGATCATCGCCGCAACCGAAGACGCCGCCGTTCAAGCCGCAAACAGAATTGGCTACCCAGTTGTGCTGAAATTGCACTCTGAAACGATCACCCATAAGACGGATGTGGGCGGCGTCCAACTCGATTTGGAAAACGCCGAATCCGTCCGCCAGGCATTCCAATCGATAGCAAAGAGCTTGTATGAAAAAGTCGGCGAAAAAGACTCGTCCGGCAGAATTCATTTCCTGGGTGTGACTGTTCAACCGATGATCAGTTCCGAAGGTTATGAGTTAATCATCGGCAGCAGCATCGATCCGCAATTCGGCCCGGTGATCCTGTTCGGCTTGGGCGGTCAGCTCGTCGAGGTGTTCAAAGACAGCGCCCTGGGTCTGCCGCCTCTCAACACCACCCTGGCTCGTAGAATGATGGAACGTACTCGCATCTACAAGGCTCTGCAAGGCGTGCGTGGTCGTAAGCCTATTGCCATGGAAGCTCTTGAGCAATTGGTAGTCCGCTTCGCCACTTTGATCTCCGAACAACCCTGGATTAAAGAATTGGATATCAATCCCCTGCTGGCATCCCCAGAGCGCCTGATGGCCCTGGATGCGCGCATTGTGGTCTATGGGATTGAAGTAGAAGAAAGTAAATTGCCCAAGCTTGCAATCCGTCCTTACCCGTCTCAATATGTCTCAGCATGGACCGCCAAAGATGGCTCCCAGATGATTATTCGACCCATCCGGGCAGAAGATGAGCCCTTAATGTTCGTTTTCCATCAGACGCTCTCAGATCGCAGCGTTTATCTGCGCTTTTTACATCCATTGCTGATCACTGACCGGGCTACCCATGATCGTCTCTCGCGCATCAGCCATGGCGACTATAACAACGAAATTTCCCTCGTTGTCGAAGATCCAAATGCAGACAAAGACGGTTTACGGATTGTGGCCGCATCCAGACTTAGCCGATTGCACGGATCGAACGCCGCTCGTCTCAGCATATTGGTCAGCGATCTTTGTCAGGGCAAAGGGATCGGACTGGAATTGATGCGTCATTTGATCGATGTGGCTAAACAAGAAAAATATGATCGCATCGAATGTTTAATGACTTTGGATAATCAATCGATGCGTAAGCTGGTGACTGGTTTTGGTTTTGCCATATCTGAAGCCGGCGAGAATCTGATACGCGCCAATCTAAATCTGGAATAGAAAACGACCGGTTTGTTTTAGAACAGGATGCAGCCTATGCAGCAGCGTTGCATCCTGTTCTCATTAAGGATTGCATATCCGCACGAAACATCTTATAATCTTATCAATGGCGCTATCATCCAAACGCAATAAATTTGCCTATCTCTATAGAATTCATATGAAATGGGGTTGCTATGGGTAACCAGAAGGAAGATTCTATGGTCTCGCGTGCATCAGTTTTTACGATCTCATTGATTACATTCGTAGTCGGCTTAATCATTGGGCTGGTCGTCCTGGGTTGGTGGTTATGGCCTGTCCAATGGCATGGCGGCAGCCTGGATGTTCTCAGCATCGAAAGTCAGACAGAATACTTGCGCGCCGCGATTGACTCGTATACGCTCAATCCAGACGCTCAACTTGCCCGCTCCCGCTTTGACGCCCTTAAGGAGAATAAGAGCCGCGTACTGCAGGCAATCTATCTCAATTCGGGCAAACAATATCCACCAGAGATTGAAGCCTTTGCGGCAGCGGTAGGCGGAACTGAATTTTTGCCCGAGAACGCAGCTGCTCCAGTAGTCACACCAACAACTGCCAAACAGCCTGCTGCAGCGCCTCTCTCCAACTGGATAGCTGACCGACCGCTTTGGATGACTCTCTGCCTTTCAGGGTTGCTGGTCTTCTTGGTTGCGGTATTGATCCTTCTGATCGTCATCCGGGTTAATCGAAAGAAGAGACAAGCGCACTCCCCAAACAAATCGCCAAAAAGCACGCAGGTTGTAGAAAACTTTGAAGACGCGGCGGTTCTTACCGATACAAACCTGCTCGATGAGCAGCCGCACCAGATTCAAGATGCAGAAATACCTGATTGGTTAAAAGCTCCCCCAGAAGAATTCTCGCCCATAACAATGGATGTGATCGAAGAAGCCGAAGACATAGAATTGAGCGAGCAGGAAATTGATGAAATTGCCAGCAATTTTCCTTTTGGAAGCTTTCCCAGCTCGGCAGAAGCTGAGCAATCAGCGCCAGAGCCGGGGTTAGATTTTCAGACTTCCGACGACATAACCCCAAAAGACGTCGACAATGGCTCATTTCGAGATCAAGCCAACATAGGTGAAGAAACACCCGAACAGACCTTTGTGAAATTCAGCGGCGAGATCGATACGATTATCGGTATGGATCACATCAACGCAGAAAAACTTGAGAAAATCGGGATTAATGCCCCCCTGCTGCTCTTGAAGAAATGCGCCGATCCATCCGGGCGAGATGAAGTTTCTCAAATGACCGGCATCGATGCGCTCAAACTCCTGGAATGGGTAAACTTTGTCGACATTTTGCGGATAAAAAGCCTGACACTGGAAGATGCGAAAATTCTGAAAGAAGCCGGGGTGGATATGATCGTAGAGCTAGCCACCCGCAACACCCAATCTCTCCATCATAAAATTGAAACCACGGGCTCCATATATAACATATTCTATGAAGTTCCTTCAATCCAGCATGTCGAAAATTGGATCGAACAGGCCAAGGAACTCCAAAGAATAGTCACCTACTAGGTCGTTAACTCACTCGGAGGTCAATGATGAATTTACGTTATATTTTGATCCGCTGGATTATTTCTGCGATTTCTATCCTTGCCACTACCTGGCTGATTCCAGGAATCCACCTGGACGGAAATGGAATTATCGTTGCCTTTGCCGTGGCTCTGATATTAGGTTTTATGAATGCCATCCTTCGGCCCATCCTGATATTGCTATCCTGTGGCTGCATTGTGGCTACGCTGGGTCTCTTTTTGTTCATCATCAATGCCGCCACGCTGATGATCGCCAGCCAGGTCAGCCAATGGTTTGGATTGGGTTTTTATGTCGATGGTTTCTGGCCCGCATTATTCGGCTCCATCGTGATCAGCATCATCACCTGGCTGCTCTCAATCTTCTTGATTGGGGACAGCGAAAAGAATTAAGCAACCTTATTTTACGGGTATCGAGTATATGAGAACTGTCATCATCGGGCTGGATGCTTATGACCCGATCCTATTTGAAAAATTCTACGAGCAAGGCAAGCTTCCGAATTTAGGAAGTCTACTCGAAGGCAAAGGGTATTCCCAATTTCAGGTTGCGAATCCCCCTCAAAGTGAAGTCTCCTGGACCAGCATCGCCACCGGTCTGAACCCTGGCGAGCATGGTATGTTTGATTTTGTCCACCGAGACCCCGCAACCTATAACCTTCTGGTCTCTCTGTTGCCCACCGGTCGGAATATCGGGGGGCTTCAATTTGTGCGCCCGTATAATGCCCGCACGATATTTGATGTCGCCGCCGAGCGCGGCTTTCCATCCACTTCCCTTTGGTGGCCAGCAACCTTTCCGGCCCGTCCCGAATCGCCGGTTAGGACGCTGCCCGGCTTGGGCGCCCCCGATATTCAGGGACGTTTGGGAGTAGGATCTCTCTTTTCAACCAATCAGGACCTACCAGACAAACTCGGCAAGACACCCGTTTTTCAGCTTACTAAGAATAGCAGCGGACATTATGTCGGAGAGCTGGAAGGACCGCGCATCAACTCAAAAAATGGTCCGAGCAACGCCGTTCTTCCGCTTGAATTGATTATCAAAGATGACCGGCAGGTTGAAATTCAACTGGGAAATCAGATCCATCTGCTTACGATCGGCAAATGGAGTCCCATTCTCGAGATCCGCTTCAAGGTCTCCTGGTTGGCATCCGTCTATGCCATCACCAGGATCATTGTTACCCAGATCCATCCCACCATTCAATTTTATGTGCTGCCATTACAGATCCATCCCATCCATGCCATCTGGCGATACGGGACCCCGACCTCCTTCGTGAAGGAAGCATGGCAGGCCAGCGGACCTTTTCTGACCCTGGGTTGGCCTCAAGATACCACTGCGCTGGAGGATGGCTGCATCAGCGATGACCAATTCCTGGACCTTTGTGATTCCATTTTTGATCGCGCGCGGCTTTATTAGATTATTTGTTGGATCAATTCCATGAAGGTTTGTTAGCCTCCGTGTTTGATTCGCTTGATCGCATCCAGCATATGTTTTTACGCAGCCGCCCAGACGTGGTCGAGACCTGGTATCTGAAATACGATCGGCTGGTAGGCAAAATCCAGGACAAGATCAATGCGCAAAAGGGGCAATCAGCCCGGTTGCTGGTCATTTCCGACCACGGTTTTAACTACCTGGATCAAAAGGTTCATCTAAACCGTTGGCTAATCGAGAACGGCTATCTTTTTACCCAACAAGGCAAAGAAGAACGGGCTTTTAAATCCATCGATTGGTCGCGCACCAGGGCGTACGCGATTGGATTAAACAGCCTCTACCTCAACCTTGCCGGTCGAGAGCGAGAAGGGATTGTCCTTCCACAGCAGCGCGATTCAATCATACAGCAAATCCAAAACGGTTTATGCGCCTGGACCGATGCGCATCATCAACCCGTCCTCCATCAGGCTTATAGCCGCAATCAGGTCTTTCATGGCAATTTCACTGCGCTTGGCCCAGATATCCTGGTCGGGTATTCACTCGGATTTCGCGCCTCAGCAGAAACCGGGCTTGGGGCGTGGGCAGGCGATTCTCTGGAAGCCAACCACGATCATTGGGGGGCGGACCATTGTTTTGACGCAGCCAGCGTCCCGGGGGTGATTTTTTCATCAACCGGCCTGTCAGATTTCCCCCATCCATCCTATCATGATGTCCCGGCAATTGCGATCGACGCCGCCCCAGATACGCACGGCGCTGCCCCACCCCCCATACTTGAGGCAGAAGACCAGGCAAAGGTAGAAGAACGCCTGAAAAGTTTAGGCTATCTCTAACCTTTTTACTGTTTGAATAAGGTATAGTCAATAAATCTTAAGACTGAATCCATTGGAGTTAACAGGATGTTCAATCTCATATTTCTAATCGAAGCCCCAAAAGCAATTCTATTCGCCCCTCGTCCTTATATCGACCCAAACACGGGCGGTATGTTGTTCCAAATGCTGGCTGTGATCCTGGCGTTGTTTTCCGGCATCATCTTTTTCTTCTCCCGCCAGATTAAAATGATCTTTGCCCGTCTGCGCCGAGCCATTCGAAAAGATCCACCCGAAGACGATATCAGCCTGAACGATTCTCAAGATTGAATAATTTCAAATGAGACGGCGCTGTGCACGCCTGCCCTCAAAAAAGCAGGCGTTCCTGGTTTTTATGGCAATCATTTTTCCAATTAATTTCTGGTCGGTCATTTTTTTCTTTCGCGAGCTGCCATCATATATTTTGCGTCTGACAATCTGGGATATCCTGGGGGTATTTGCCTATACGCAAATTATTGCCCTGCTTGACTCACTTCTTCTGCTGATTGGTCTGATCATCCCCTCCTTGTTTTTTTCTCCGTCTGTCCGCAAAGATCACTTTGTCCCCATCGCCTCGGCGGTTGGCTATATCGCCATGATTTGGATCATTCCCTACCATTTTCTGAATGTCCTGGCTGAATGGTCTCCGCTTTTTCTGCAATCCTGGGTCGCCTGGTTATGGGTTGGCCTCTTCATCCTGGTTTCTGGTTCTACAGTGTATCTCATTCAATCCTCTTCCAAACTAAGAAATGGCATCCTATCTTTCATCGATCGAATTACCCCTCTCTCCTGGATCTATTTATTCTCTAACCTTGCCAGCGTGCTGATCGTCATCATCAGGAACTTAGGATTGAGATAAGTGAAATCCCAAACCAGCATTTCGCGCCACGATTTTATCAAGCTATTTGCAGCAGCCAGCTTTTCGATGTTTGGATCGTCTTTCATTAATCAAAATAACAACCCGTCCTCTCTGAAATCTGCGCCGCCGCCCAATATTTTGATCCTGGTTTTTGACGCGCTCTCCGCATGCAATATGTCCCTCTATGGATACCCACGCAGCACAACCCCCAATTTGGATCGCTTCGCCGAAAACGCCACGGTCTATCATCGCCATTATGCCGCCGGAAATTTCACCACCCCAGGCACGGCCTCGCTCCTGACCGGAGTATCTCCCTGGACCCATCGCGCCATCAATTTACAGGGTCAAACCAGCCAGGTCTACCAAAATATTAATCTATTCTCGCTTCTTCCCAAGGTCTACCACCGATTTGCGTATACCCATAATTCCCTGGCTTATTTATTGCTCGATGATTTCAAAGATGCCATCGATGATCTCTTAAAGATATCCGATCTTGCGATCTATTCCGATCTTTGGGTGGACAAACTGCCTCTCAATGAATTCAATATCCCCTTTGAAGCCGAGCTGCTCTCTCTAAAAAATTTGTTCTCAACCAACAGCTCTTTGTTCTTCTCCATGGTGGACTCCTTTCAACGGAACATCAACAGCAATCGTTATTACCAGATTTATCGCGATCAATTTCCGCGCGGGCTGACAAACTGCCGCAGCGGCGACCGCACAAATTCGATCTGTTTCTCGGTTGAAATGGCAATCGACTGGATTCAAGACCAATTATTAACCCGCCCGCAACCCTTTTTGGGCTACGTCCATCTATTCCCACCTCATGCCCCGTACAACCCAAGAAAAGAATTCATCGGCCAGTTTCCCGATCCTTTGCGCCTGCCCTTAAAACCAGAACATTTTTTTAGTGATCAGAAAGACAAGAAATCCCTGGCTCGTTTGCGCGATCGTTACGACGAGACCATTGCCTATGTCGATTCTGAATTCGGCCGATTGATTAATTTCTTGACAACCTCTAACACCCTCCAAAACACCCTCCTGGTAGTGACCTCCGATCATGGGGAGCTTCTTGAGCGCGGCATCAGCGGTCATAACACACCGGTCTTGTATGAGCCATTAATCCATATCCCCCTGCTCATATCCTATCCGCATCAAAGCGGCCGACAGGATATCCATCAGCCCACCAGCGCAATCGATGTGACCCCCACCCTGCTGCAATATTCCGGCGCCGAGAATACCCCTTTATTGGAGGGCAGCATGCTCCCAACGAAGAACGGAGAGGGAAAAAATCTTCACCCTATCATCGCCGTGGAAGCGAAGATGAATCCGAAAAATGGCCCTCTGAAGAAAGCCACATTCTCGTTGATCCAGGATCGTTATAAAATGATCTACTACCAGGGATATGAAAATTATGACCAGGTCTTCGAAGTTTATGATCTCGAAGATGACCCGCAAGAAACCACCAATATCTATTCCCCGAATGACAGCATCTCAAAAGACCTCGAACTCGCTTTGCGCAATCATATCAGCGCTTACATTTGATCCAAGAGATCACTTCACCCTCTGACGATAAAGCCCGGGATCGATCGCATCCAACATCAAAGCCTCGTCCATTTTACCGCCCAGAAATGCGTTCACGCGCTGGATCTGGCCCTCAGGATCAGCCAACATCTGGTTATAATCAACATACAGAGTCGAGAAATTCTCCTGTTTGTCCAACCAATCCGTCGTCTGGCGCAAATGTTTCTCGAAGAACTGAGCCATTTCCGCGTCGCTCACTTTTTCCGGGTCTTCGCCGCGATTTTCTAACATCTTCCGCTGCGAGGCCAGGATTTCGGTCAACGACCGCCGCATGAAGAACACCTTGTAGTGATAACCTGGCGGCAGATGGGGCAAAAGAGCCGAGATCACTTTAACCACTTTTCCAGGCGCATCTAAGATCCACCCGCTGTCGCCATCCTTCAGCTTCTTCACCCTTTCGAATTCATAATAACCGCGCGGATTATCCTGATCGGCGCTGCGCTCGTGATCGGTCAAGGGCGGGATTCCGGCTGCTTCCAGGACCATCATCATCAGCGATGTACCCGATCGAGGCAAACCAGAGACAATAAAAACGGGCGGTTTCGCCCGTTTATTTCGAAACAAATTCAGGATTTCATTCATTTTCTCTCTACCGCCAGCAGATTATGCTCATCATCGCACAAAACACGATGCGCACTGCGCCTTGGACAAAGCATTGCCATTTGCTGTACCCTGGCAATCCCGGCAGGCCCAATCGCCAGCCCGAATTCCCGTCTTAATTTTTAGACCGCTTTTAAGCCAGCCGGTTTTCTTTACCGAAGAAGTGTCATTGCTCGTTATTGTGGCCATTTTATTGTTCCAATTCTATGCAGAGATGAACTACAGATAGCAGACTTCACAGGTCGCGCCTGCTAATTGACCCGCAGCAACATTGCTGCCGACGCATGATTTGCAGTTCAACCATTGAACACCGGGGGTCGGCGTCGGAACCGGGGTTGGTTGGGGAATAGGGTTGTTGGGATCAATGATCGGATACCAGACTCCGTTTATCTCCTGGTAGCACATTGTTCGACCGGCGCGAATCCCAGATCGGATCGAAAACCCCGTGCAAAGCTTCTTCTTACTGACATCTTGAATGTGCATCATGCCTCCGCTGGCATTATTCTAGTCCCCTGCCCCAAATTTGACAATACGTCTTTTGACCGAAAATGCTTCTATTCCTCCTTTCGTCCTCTATTCTTATGTAGATTTCAGCATTTTCTTAATTTTTCAGGCTATACTATTCCATTCAATTCAGTTTACCAGTGTTAAAAAAGCGCAGAAAGCGAGTCATCATGACCAAGGCTTCACAGATAAAAATTATGATCATCAGCGCCATGCTTTCATTAGCAATGATCGCCTGCGGTTTCTCTTTGAACTCCGACCAGACCTTATCTCAAACGACATCTTTTCCTGCTGCCTCCGCGGTCGCGCCATCCGAATTGTTAGCGCCAGCGAATCTTGCCCTGCAACCTACCAATATCTCCAAGCCTGTTCTGACTACTAACGAAGAAGCAATCCTGGTGGAAATGTATCGAAGGATTAATCCTTCGGTTGTGAATATCATTACCTATAGCGGAAACAACGGGTTCATGACAGCCAGCGGCCAGGGATCGGGTTTCGTCTATGATTTAAATGGCGATATCGTCACAAACTCACATGTGGTGCATGGAGCCAGCCAAATCGAGGTAGTTTTCTCGGATGGTCTTATCGAGAAAGCAGAGGTCATCGGAGAGGATCTGCACAGCGACCTGGCTGTGATTAATGTCAAGAATTTGCCGCCCGAATCTCAACCCATCCCCCTCGGTAAAATTGAGGAAGTGGCTGTCGGTCAGACCGCGGTGGCGCTCGGAAATCCATTTGGTTTGGGCGGCACACTCACTCGCGGCATCATCAGCGCATTAGGGCGGACGATCCCTGCCTTGACTTCATTCTCCATTCCCCAGGCGATTCAAACCGACGCTCCCATTAACCCCGGCAACTCTGGCGGACCGCTGCTCAACCTGGCCGGCGAGGTGATTGGCGTAAACGCCCAGATCGAGACGGGTGGAGAAAGCCGATCAAACAGCGGCGTGGGCTTCGCCATCCCTGTCAGCATTATCACGCGCGTCATCCCTTCCCTCATTGAAAACGGCGAATACCAGTGGAGCTGGTTGGGAGTGGTCGGCGGCAATTTGAATACAGCCGTAAAAGAAGCGATGAAGCTGCCGGTCGAGCGAGGCGCCTACATTTCCGATGTAGTCTCCGGAGGCCCGGCGGATCTGGCTGGCCTGCGCGGGTCTTCCCGCGATGTCACCATCAATAACCGCGTGATTGAAATTGGCGGGGATGTCATCATCGCGATCAACGGCGTCTCGGTAAACACGTTTGAAGATATCCTGATCTATATTGCTTTGAATACCACCCCTAATCAGACTATAGATTTAACCATTGTTCGAGACGGCAAGACGCAGAACGTTAGCTTGACCTTGCAGCCCCGTCCAAACCAGACCTCCGATTTTAATCTACCTTGATCCGAGTATCCATCGAATGCTGCACCAAGACCATCATTCTCGCTTATAGCTGATTCAGCAGTATTGGTAATTCGATCAGTGCAGTAATTGTCGCGTTGGGGTGGATCGTCTCACGCAGAGCGCGGTTTCCTGGCGTATCCGCCCGCCGCGTGATCCAAATGCTGAATATTCCAGCATGTTGAGCGCCCAGGATATCCGCCCCTAATGTATCTCCAACCAACACTGCCCGGTTGGCAGGCAGATGCATCGCCTGGAGAGCAATATTGAATATCTGCGGGTTCGGTTTTCGCATCCCAATCGCCGCCGAGCTGAGCACGACCTCGAAATATCTGCGAGCGCCCAGCTTATCCACCAGCGATTGTGTATTCGCATCATCTGCCCCATTCGAAACCAACCCCATTCGATACCCCCGCGCATGCAAGAGGGCGATCGTCGTCATTGCATCCTCTTCTGGGATCCAATGCGCCTGGGTAACAGCATACATCTCGGCGATAGATTTTTCTAAGAACGCATCAGAGAGTGTTTCAAATCCCCAGTCTTTCAGGGTGTTCTTCAATACATACAGAGTGGTATATTCAAATAATTCCGTTTCTCGTATGCGGAAATAAGCCGACAATCGGTTAGAGAAATCTTCTAAGAAATCCTTTCCCAGGTTCACGCCGCCCTTGTTCAGACTGATCAGCATCTGATCCTTTCGCGCGCGAAAACCTGCTCGCGATCACTATCAAAGTAAATCAGCGTGTCGCCAAGATCAAACAAAACAGCGTCAAAACGCCGGTCGCTCATATCACAGCTTTCGCATGGGTTTTACAATGCAATTCTTGATGATCAATAGCCTCTGGACAGATGAAAAATATTGATCAGCGGCTTTCCCTCGATGTACCTGCGCAAATTCTCGCAAAACAATTCCATTGCGCGTACGTCATAATCCGGGCTGATTCCGGAGATATGCGGCGTGACGATCACATTCGGTAGTTTCCAAAATGGGCTTTCCGCTGGCAGCGGTTCATCCATAAATACATCCAACGCAGCTCCGGCGATTTTCTTGTCTTTGAGCGCATTGATCAACGCCAACTGGTTGACCACCTTGCCGCGCGAGACATCTACAAGAAAAGCCGTCTCTTTCATCACTTCAAGAACATCCGCATTAATCAAATCACGGGTAGCCGCTGACAGCGGCGTACTGACAACCAGGAAGTCAATCATTTTTGCCATCGAGCACAACGCTTCAGCCGGGTAAAGCCGGTGGACATAATCCCCGTTTCGGTCCCCAAAACCCGCCGGAATATAATCTTCATCCTGCGGATGCATCACATCCCGCTTTGTCGCAAACACCTGCGCCCCCAAGGCATACAGCATTCTGGCCAGTTGACGCCCAATGCTCCCATACCCCACAATCCCGACCGTCGCGCCGCGTAATTCGCGCGGGCTGAACCGCTCCCAGCGGTCCTTCGGCCAGGTTGCCTTGCGTTGAAGTTCGAGCGCTTCAGGCAGGTGGTGTCCGAGGGCGAGCAGCATCATCAGGATATGTTCTGCGACCTGGGTCGCGGTTGCCCCGCTCATCGTTGTCGCGATCAACCCTTCTCTGCGCAGAATCGCCGCCTCGCTGGCATGATCAATCCCGGTATAATGAAATTGGATCCACTGCAAATTCGGCGCCTGATCGGGAATCGGAATGATCCGGCCTGTATACAGAATCTCAGCAGTAGCCCAGGCATCTTGAGGGATTTCATCCACCCGGCTGACTTTGTGAATTTTTATGCTCAAACGCGGTGAGATGGAAAGCAGCTTGGCGAGCAAATCCTCCGAAATATTCACCGTCATTAAGACATCGATCTTTTCGCTCATGTTTCCAATAATCCTATCTTCAGCTTGTTTCTTCCCCGGCAGGTCGACCGCGATAATGGGTGGAGCTTAATCCGCGCAAACGCTCGGCGGCAGTTTCCGGGGTCAAATCTCGCTGCGGCATCGCCAGCATCTCAAAACCCACCATGAATTTCCTGACTGTTGCAGATCGCAGCAGCGGTGGATAAAAATGCAGATGCAGGTGCGCCTCCGGGTGGGATTGAGAAGTCCGTGGGAGATTGGTGAAAACCCATCGAGTAGGGGAAAGATATTTCAAACAAGTTATCATATTTCGTGGTAATTTCTTGCAGCATTTCAGCCAAACCGGCCATTTCCTCAACCGTCAGGTCGGTCAAAGAGCCAATATGCCTGCGCGAGATCACCAGCATTTCAAAAGGCCAGACAGCCCAAAACGGGATCACAGCAACAAAATGCGGGTTTTGGGCCGTCACCCGCATGCCTTCCCGCACTTCATCTGCCAGATAATCACACAGCAGACAGCTTCCCTGACTGTAGTGATAATTCAGCAAGCAAGCCATTTCCCTGGCCGGCTCATTCGGGATGTAACTTGTGCTCCAGATCTGGCTGTGTGGGTGTGGATTGGAACAGCCCATCACTGCGCCCTTGTTTTCAAAAACCTGGACATAGCGGATATCTGCACGGCTGCCCAATTCCATCGTTTGCTCGCTCCAGGCGCGCAGCACAGCCTCCACTTCCGACCGGCTCAATTCAGGTAGGGTCAGATCATGCCGCGCTGAAAAACAAACCACCCGGCATATCCCACTGACCGGTTCGATCCGAAATAATCGCGGTGGATCGGCATGATCTCCAGGCGATTTCCCAGCTTCATCTCCATCCAACAAAGCCGGGAAATCGTTATCAAAGACATACGTACCCGCATATGCCGGGTTTCTTATTCCCCCCGCTCGCAGGTTTCCGGGACACAGATAGCAATCCGGGTCGTAGGCGGGTAAGTTCTCAGCTGCTGTTTTTTCAATCTGCCCCAGCCAGGGCCGGCGAGCGCGCTGAGGCGAGACCAACACCCAATCACCCGTCAGCGGATTGTATCGACGGTGCGGACGATCCAGGTAGCTCCGTTGATCCAGGTCGTTCATGATCCGGTAGATACCCTATTGATTCAATTTCAGCGTGATGATCTTACAAACCTCATAATACAGTTCATAAGTCTTATTCCCAATCACCACTGTATTGGTTTGCTTCAGCGGCAGATAGAACACATTATTACCCAGGTTCACCTGAACGTTGGAGCCATTGATCTGGACCGTGCCCTTCTTGCCGGAGCCTGTCTTGAAAATGACCAGCACAAAGTTTCCGCCGGGGACATAATACGGACATGCGCCTTGCTGGGTCGGCGTTGGAGAAAAGCGGGGTGGAGGCGTTGGTGATTGATAACCTGCGCCAGGTTGTTGGGTTGCGCCAGCAGGCGGCGCCTGCGGGGCTGGCGTCACAGGCGCAAGCGTCAATACCATCACATTTTGGGCCAACAAGCGCACGCCATCCGATTGCACTGCGAACCCAATTCTGCCGCTCTTATAAGGCTGTTTATCCAGGTAGCTGGCCAGCTGTTCGCCATTTGCATAAAGTTGTATGTTTCCCTCTAAATAGCTCACCCCGACTTTATTCACGAATGGGTAGAACTTGATGGCTGGATTGGGTGTCCACTCGATCAGGGCGGTAAATTGACCATTTGTGAATTTATACAGGCTGAAATCGGCAGAAGCCGGGCGAATATTGAAGATATAGAAACCAGACTTTGCCTGATTTATCCCGAAAACCAACCCTAAGCCCACTGTGGAAGGCCGGTCCTCGACGATCTCCGCTTGATAATAGTAATAATCCTGGTAAGGGCCGCAATTCTCGCCCTGGCAGTATCCCACACCGGCTGCGCCGGTATCAGCGCTGCGCAGTTGGAGCTGATTTTCCTGGATGATTACCTCTGAATTCGCATTCACCCCTTGCCAGGTGTTCGCGTTGTCCGCGAATACCTCGTTCAGCACAGCGCCGCCTTGTGCGATCGCCATCACCGACGCGGGAGGCATTGGTACTTGAGTCGGCGTTGCCGTATCCGATGGCGTCAGCGTCTGCGTTTCCGTATCTGTCGGGCGCGGCGTGAATGTTTCGGTGGGTACGAAAGTATCACTTGGAGTTGGTGTTTCGCTGGCAAGCGCCCCCACGGCAACCGAGAGCAGTTCCGTGCGCGCCAGGAAAAGCCCCAGCAATACTGCCAGGCATAAGAATACAACCACCACCCCCGCAATTAAAGCCCATCTCGGAATTTTATTCTCTGGGGCCTGTACTTCTTCTTCCTGCATAAAAAACCTCCTTCACCAAACCTGGTGGTTAAGCAGTCGTGATCAGCAATCCTCGTATATCAGATAAGTATACAATATTCTGACGCGATTATTCAGCCAACATCTTATGAAACAAATACCCTCGACCCGGGATTGTCTGGATATAAATCGGATTCGCCGGGTCCGGTTCGATCTTCACCCGTAATCTTCGCGCCAACTGCGCCAGGCTCTCATCCCGCACCCCCGCCTGGAATATCACATCCTCCGCCCAGACAGCCCGGATCAAATCGTCCTTCTCACATACCTGTTCTGGATGATCCCGAAAAAACGCCAATAATAAAGCCTCTTTGGCGGTCAACTGAGCGGTATCGAATTGCTCCAAACGGTCGTTTGGGCTTTGAGATTGATTCAACAATCGCAGGTCGGACAAACCGGTCTTCTTCAGCGTGTCGCTGTCCGGGTGATCCAGCCAAAATTCTTCGACCCGCCGAACGACCGCCGCTGAGTTCCGCAGGCTCTCCAAATCCAACGCGGCTCCATCCGCATACGCTTCGCAAATCGCGCGCAGCAAAGAAGGATATCCTCCTCCTAATGCCACGATTTTCTCTGCTGCGCCAGCCTCGATATCATCGGATGGTAATTTTTGGTAGCGCTTCAAGTCACGCTGAACGCTCCACAGCCCATCCGATGGCGATAGCGGTCCCAGCCAAAGCGTGTGACCAAAGAAAAGCTCCGCCAGTTCGTTTCGCTGATCCAACGGCTGGCGGACAGCAATCAGATAAACCAGTTGATACTTGAATCGATCCCTTAACGCCCGTAAATTATTTGCCAGGGTTGCAAAATCAGGCCAGGAATAAAGGGCGTCAAACCGATCCAAGGCCAGGCATATTCTTTGCTCTTTCATCAACTGGTCTTCAATCAAATTTTCTAGCATGGCAAATGCTTGCCGCTCCGATCCAGCGGGGAGGTCAAGCGCCCGATCGAGCGAATGCGCAATCGTCTGGTAGAAGGCGGGTTTGGACGGCTCCCCGACCCGATTACAATCCACCAGACAAAACCTGGAGGCGAGCTGCGATTGTGCAGCCCGATGAGCCATAAAACCCAGCAAGTTGCTCTTTCCAGAGCCGCTTAACCCTACCACCGCGGCGCACTCTCCCTGCTGGATCCAGGTCAGCAAGCTATTCATCTCTTTTTGGCGATATTCTGGAGGGTAAGAATCCCAGGCAACCATATACTCGTTTCACCGATCCATTTCATTAGCCCTTGAGTGATTGGTTTGTATTATACTATTCAGCAAGTCTGTTGATCTATCTTGCTGGCATCCTACCAATCCGCCCGCGCGAAACAATATCCATCGATCCTTCGTCTTTTATATAATGACTTCAAAAATGCATTTTCGGTTCCTGATCTTGATGCTCGGTCTTATCCTGATCGTGTGCGGGGTCATTTCGGTCGCATATGCCATCTGGCCTTTGCCCGACGCCACACTCCAGGAAATCCTGCCCGCCGCCATCCTGGCGCCCCCATAGAAGATGCGCCCCCTTCGGTCTTTCACTTTCATTCTTGTCCTCGGAGCGGCGCTGCTCCTGTTGAATGCTTGCGCCCCGGCTTCGGCTCCGGCGGACCAAGGCATTGTGAAGACCGTCGAAGTTGGCAAAGAAGAGCCTGCTGCGACCGAAGCTCCC
Organism: uncultured Chloroflexia bacterium; assembly: GCA_963788145.1. Lineage (GTDB taxonomy): Bacteria > Chloroflexota > Anaerolineae > Anaerolineales > UBA4823 > UTCFX2. The sequence goes on from CAWBFQ010000003.1 coordinate 842,896, forward strand.
GCGCAGCCTGTACAGGAAATCCCTCTTTTCACCCAAGCGTCGCAAGCCGAAGCCCCTTCGGTCGAATCAACCTTTGCACCTTCAGCGCCCGCTCTTCTCGCCACCCAGACAAATCTACCCACCAATTCCATCAAATCCGAGCTTGAAAAACCGACCCCGCTCATCCCTGCCCCCACCAGCCCGCCTCCGCCCGAAGATCACATTGTCCAGATCGAATGGCCGCGCCAGATGCGCCTGGGTGAATCCGAGACCCTCCGGCTGATTCTTGTCCCCCAAAAACAAGGGCTGGAATTGATCGCCGAATATCCCGAGCATCAGACTTACACTCAAACCATCCCCATCCAACAAACCAGCGGCTACGAGCTTTTCGCGATTGCCCGGCTGGATGGCCTTGGTTTTGAGATTTCCCCGGCGGATGAGCAGCCGCAATACCTGCTCCCGGATCAAGTTCTGCAATGGCGCTGGGCTATCAAGCCTCTCCATCCTGGAGACCAGCGTCTTTCGATCACGTTAAGTTTGCGCTGGATCCCCATCAACAACCCACAGCATCCGACCAGAGAGGTGGTCGCGTTCTCCCGCCCTCTCGATATTCGCATCCTATCTTATCTGGGCTTATCTCAACCTCAGGCGCTCCTGACCGGCCTGATCATGTTGTTTTTCGGCAGCAGCATCAGCGCAATTGCCCTGATCATCCGCCCTCTGCCAACCCAAACAACCCCAGCGACGATCACGCAAACCCCCAACACCCGCCTTTCGATCGAGCTGCCTTCCGGGTTGCAATTGAATGCGGACGAGAGAACCCTCTTACAGAGTCTTTTCCAACGCTATCATCGGCTGGTGGTGGAGCAGGAATTCTTATCTGGATATTCCGGGGCGCGTACCTTCCTGTCTCTCCCGATTCGGGCCGATGGCAGATCGGATGCTTACACCATCGCGAAAATCGGTCAGCGCCAGGCGATCCTGAAAGAATTCCAGAATTACGAGACTTTCGTCAAAGACACTTTACCTCCAATCACAGCCCGGATTCAGCGCCCTCCTGTCTCCGCTGCAACCACAAAAGAATCCAATCTGTCCGTGCTTCAATACACATTTATCGGCGAACCAGGACAGCCCCCCACAAGTTTGAGGGTTATGCTGCTTAAGAATAAGGACCCACAGATCCTATTTCGCCTGCTGGATACTTTTGGTCCAAATTGGTGGCTGCAAAGAAAGCCATATGCTTTCCGGGCAGCAATCGAATATGACCGGGTGCTGCCCACCCACCTGGTGATCCAGCCTGCTGAAGGAAAAGGTTTCGAATTGGATGGGCGTTCTGACCCCGGGCAAATTCAGCTGAACATCGGTGATTTGGTCCTATTGAGGAATTTCCCCCAGATGGAGCTGCGCCCAGATTCGGCAAGCCTCTCCTTGAAAGGCGTCCCATCTCCGGGGCATCCGCCATTACGGGTGAGATGGCTGAGCCGCAACCGCCCAGAAAACGCGGTTGGGCAGGTGGTCGCAACCCGCCAGACCCTGCTGCGTGATTTTGTCAAAGGCTGCAACCTGTACGGTCTGCCCGATCCATTGCTGCAGGCGGATTCCATCCTTGCCCAAACCATCAGCGGATCACAATCCATTCTGCATGGAGATCTGAACCTGGAAAACATCATGGTAGGTCCAGGAGGTATGCTCTGGCTGATCGACTTTGCCCAGACGCGCGAAGGTCATACCCTGTACGATTTCTCCCATTTGGGCGCCGAGATTATTGCCCATATCGCTGCAGAGCAGATCGACGATCCTGGCGAATATCTCCAGGTTTTACGCGATCCAACCCATTCCAGCCATCCGTTTATCTGTGAATTGCTCGATACGCTTTTTCAAGTTGCGAACCAGTTAACCTTCAACCCATCTAAATCTACTGAATTTCAAATTTCTTTTGCCTTCGCCTGTCTCGGGGCTTTGAAGTATCTGAATCTCAACCCGCATGCAAAACACCTGCTTCTCCTGACTGCGGCGGAGTTGCTCCGAAAGAACAAAGTTTGAGAGGTGCTTATTCCATGTCGCGAGCGCCATTCCAGGTATTGGTTTATCCGTTCATCCAGGATCATGATTGTGATTTCGAATATGCGATTTTTCGCCGCTCAGACCACAAATATTGGCAGGCTATCGCAGGCGGTGGAGAAGGGGACGAAACCCCCTTGCAAGCCGCCCGGCGTGAATCATTCGAAGAAGCCGGGATCGAACCAGAGGCGGAGTTCATCATCCTGGATACCATCGAACCCATTCCGGTAACAGAATTTGAACAAAGCGCTCTCTGGGGTGAAGATCGCTTCGTCATCCCGCAATACTGCTTCGGCGTGCGTCTTCACCGGCGTCAGATGCAGCTCTCGTCCGAACATACGGAATACCGTTGGCTGAACTACCAGAAAGCCTCAGGGATGATTCGCTTTGATGGCAATCGCACCGCCCTGTGGGAGTTGGATCGGCGATTGAGAGGCGCTGGGCCACACGGCTGCCCGCCCTACCAGCATCCCGATCATCCACTCAACGTGCAGGTAAGCGCCTGCCTGGCGGTCATCCACCAGGGCTGCGTCTGCCTGCTGATCAATCCCGGTCCCAATCCAGGCGAGGCGGAATGGAGGCTGCCATCCGCAACATTGCAATGCGGCGAAACGCTCGAGGCGGCTGCTGGGCGCGCATTTTCCGCTGAGACCGATCTGCCCGCCATCCCGATTTCCTTATTGGACGGGCAGCAATCAATTCAAATTAATTCGAGTTGCAGCCAGATCCAGGTCATCTTTTTGGGAAAATTGCTCCATCCGGACGCCGTCTGGATTGAAAACACCTCTTCGGAAGAAGCTCGCGGCTTGTGTTGGTTCTCATTGGATGAACTGCACAGGCTCAACCCCCCATTCAACCCTGCGCTGCTGAACGCGCTGCGCTGCAGGATTTAAACCTCCTAATTGTCAGCTTACTGTCAGAGATTCATCAAGTCTTAAAGCGTGTCCTCCTATAAAGTGTTGGTTAAAGAACGCCAACCACAGAAGGAGGAACACATGTCCCCAAAACTCACCCAAATGGCATTGACGATCCTGGCTGTGCTGCTGCTAGCCGCCTGCAGCCAACCGCTGAAAGCCGAATGGATCGTTCCAGCCAATCCAACCCCAATCGCAATCTATCCACCGCCTGCTGCGACCGCATACCATACCTATCTTGAAATCCTGGTGCGGGATGTCGACCACGCCGCCAGTCTTGCTTCCCGCCGCGCCCGCGAACTGGGCGGCATTGTTGAGAATTCCGCCGCCTGGACCACCGGCGGTAGGAAATACATCTCGCTCGAACTGTCCGTGCCATCCAATAACTTCGAAGCGCTGCGCTCCACATTATTGGGGCTAGGCGCATTAATCAGTGAGACCACGGTCGGCGAGCAAATTCGCGCCGCGCCTGAAGGCAGCATAGCCCCTTATTCAAAAGTCAGCCTGCAGCTCAATCCAGCCGCAGCCCCTATTCCGTATCGTCCAAATCCAGCGCAACCCGGCTGGGATCCCATGCGCACGCTGCAGAGCGCCTGGCAGGTCTTCGTCCGCATCTTCGGATTCCTGGCAGACATCCTGATTTGGATAGTGGTGGTCGCCGGGCCGTTCGCCCTGATCGGGGTTGTCATTTGGCGGCTGGTCCGCCGGAAGCCAAAACAAAACGATCATTCGGATGCAAATCCCTGATCGGGAGATGTTGGTCTATCAAGCCAGTCATCCGGCCTGTCATCACTTTATCAGCAAGCTATCAGCCAAAAATCAAGCCCAATCGAGCCGTCCGGTTATGCTATAGGCAGGATGAGATCAGAGAGATCTCGCAATAGTTTTACAAGCAAAAGGAGAAACGCCATGAATACCCATTCGCTAACACGCACAATCTCACTCATCGTGATCATCTTTGTGACCCTGCTCACCGCATGCGCCCCAAAGGCTGTCTCGCCCGTCAATCAGGGCGTTATCAGGACGGTTGAAGTGGAAAAAGACATGCCGCAAGCGCCATTGCCAACCGCATTACCCGTTCTCCGCGAAGAGCCGGCCGCAACCGAAGCCCCAGCCCTGCCAGTTGAGTCAGGCGCGCTGCCCCAGCCGTTGGCTACCCTGGGATCCTACATCCCATCCAGCCCGCTGCCCACCGCCTCCGCCCCATCCAACTGGATCCAGGCGACCCCGCCTCCGCCGGATAATACATTCCGGAATTATGGAGTAAATCCTTTCGAGGATCCACGCGAAGACCACCTGTCCACCTTTTCGCTCGACGTGGATACCGCATCCTATTCCATCGCCCGCCGCTATGTGATGGATGGTAATTTGCCGCCGGCCGAGGCAGTCCGGGTGGAGGAATTCGTCAACTACTTCGACGCTGGCTACCCCTCTCCCTCCGATATAGCTTTTGCCATCTATGCCGACGGCGCTCCCTCGCCTTTCCAAGCGGACGGATCGTACATCCTGCGCTTTGGCGTTCAAGGATATCAAGTTCCAGAGGAAAACCGCAAACCCGCCTCCTTGACCTTCGTAATCGATGTATCCGGTTCGATGGATATCGAAAACCGCCTGGGTCTTGTCAAACAATCCCTACAGTTGTTGGTCGAGCAGTTGAAACCCAGCGATACCGTTTCAATCGTGGTCTACGGCTCAAACGCATACGTGCTGCTGAACCCCACCAGCGCCGAAGACAAGAATCAGATCCTGAATGCGATTTTTGCATTACATACCGAGGGCGCAACCAACGCTGAAGCGGGCCTGCGATTGGGTTACCAGATGGCCAACCTGGCTTACCGTCCTGGCGCAATCAACCGGGTCATCCTCTGCTCCGATGGCGTCGCCAATGTCGGTCTCACCGGTCCAGAAGCGATCCTCGAGTCCATTCGCGCTTATGCGGGCAGCGGAATCACATTAACATCGGTTGGTTTTGGGATGGGTAATTTCAACGATGTCCTGATGGAGCAGCTCGCCGACAATGGGAATGGCTCTTACGCCTATATCGATGATCTGGATGAAGCCAAAAAACTGTTTGTTGAGGATCTGACCAGCACGCTTCAGGTGATCGCGCTGGACGCCAAAGTGCAGGTCGATTTCAACTCTCAGGTGGTTTCCAGGTACCGCCTGATCGGCTACGAGAATATCGCGCCGTCGCAGATCAGGATTTTCGCAACGATGCCGTAGATGCTGGCGAGATTGGCGCTGGACACAATGTCACTGCTCTATACGCTGTGATCTTGAACCCGGGCGCTCAGGGACGGATCGCCACCGTCCAGCTTCGTTGGAAGAACCCTGATAATCTGGCTGTGCACGAAATTAACGGCAACTACAACACCTGGGATCTCAGCCCAACCTTCGAAAACGCTTCGCCCCGCTACCAACTAGCCGTCACAGTCGCCCAATACGCCGAGCTTCTTCGCCTCAGCCCGTGGGCTGCCGGCAGCTCCATCGGTCAGGTCCTGCAGCACTCGGTCCGCCTTTCCGGTTTGCTCCCCGCAGACCCAGAGGTGATCGAGTTTACCTCTCTGGTATCTCGCGCCGCCAGATCCAGGCTCTGGTCGAATGGCGGTAATCATTTGAATTTAGATATGTCCCGGAGGCAATCCATCTCCGGGACATTTTTAATTCAAATATGACATATATCATGCTTCGAATATGACATATGACAGGTGAAATCAAGCGAGTAAAGATGCTACTATCTGGATGGACAACCGAATAAGCCGGAGTAATCCAAACAATAACCTGGCAAACAATCTAGCCCTTGGACTAGACATGCCTTATGGCAAAAAAAAGCCAGATAAACCCTGCTATTTGACAGGTGAAGGACTACTCCGGCGCCTCTTTTTAAACCATTGATGGCGTTTCACTTTCCCTCCTTCGCTTCGTCTGCGCTCCCGATTTCCAGCTCGGATAAATAACCCAATTCGGTCAAAGCCAAAACAACTTTTTCTACCGCGCCAGGCTGGACAATCACCGCGGCTGTCCCCAGCGGCTCTCCCAAGAACCGGTTGGCTTTTGTCTTGCGCAAAGCCTGGATGATCTCAGGGTTCTTCACCCGCAGAACCACAACCTGTTCAAAACGAGTCTCGCTCCCCTGCGCCTCCCAGCGCTGTAAGGCTTTCACCAGGCTGGGCGGTGTGGCGCGGGTATGTTTGTTCAGCAAGAGCAGCAGGTGCTGCAACGACAAACCCTGCTTGCCCGCCCTGGTCAGCGAGTCCGGCGTTAGTTGATAATGATATGAAATCTTGCAAAAATCCGCCCCATTCTGAGAACCGGGCGATTTGATAACGCGCCGGGCGCGGCAGCAAGCGCGGCGCAACCAGGCGCCCATCTGGTTTGGCGATCAATAACCCCGCCTCTGCCACACTCAGCGCAGGAATTTGCAGGTTTAGCAGATCAAACGCGAGCGGGGAGTACCTGAAAGCCGAGATTGCTTCGTGCCTCGCAATGACATCCGGGCCAGATGCCAGATCGAGCATCCCCAGCCAGTGCAGCGGACCCTCTATAAAAAACCGGATCAGGCGACCCTCAATCTGATCCCAATACTCAAATCCGCGCAGGTACTCCCCGCTGTGTTCATCAAGGATATACCAGCTATCGTAATCTCCGCCAGACCGCTGAAAATCTGGATATTTCTGGCGAATTGAAGCAATGAATGCTGCCAGGCTGCAATATGGGTTTTGGTTTTCGCCGCGTCGATTTTGTAAGCCAGCAGGAATGGCGGAAAGAAAATCCAGCATCTTCTGTCGAGTAGCCAGGGCATTATTCTGCCACTCTCCTTCCGAGGTTAAACCGGGGATCAGGCGCAATTCATTGAAATCCTGCCCTCGCACCCAACCTCGCGCCAGTTCCAACAGCGCCTCTGCCCGGCTGCTTTCCAAGAAGCGCCGGACCGGTTCCGGTCGGATAGCGCCTCGCCCATCCGTTAGTCCCGCCGCATGCAGCAAATCCAATAGGGATCCGATGGTCAACGTGGGCGGCGAAACCGTCCCCAGGATCAAATGCCTGCTGATGGCATCTTCTGCCATCCCCATTCTTATCCCGGCCAGGGCGGTGCAGGCATCATCCAGTATCCAATCCGTTGCCGGAATGGGGAATGCCTTCTCAGCAAGCGTCGCCAGGCGGCCGAATGGTTGGTTTTCATTGCGAAAAAACTGATCGGGGAGCAGCTCGACAAAATCCTGTGGGATATAGGCAAATTCCTCTGGTCCGTCTGCCGTATCAAAAAAAGCGCGCCCAATCAGCCCGCGGTACCATAACGCTTCTGTTGCGCAGGCTTGAGAATTTTGATAGGGTCTTTCGCGGTCGCGCCGGGCCGGGCCCATTTCGCGTAAAGTTCCGTATCGGCGCGTCAGTAAAGCCCACGCCATTTTCCCATCATTCTCGCAGATTTCAAGAAAAGCCCGGCGCGCCTCATCGGGCAGGCTTTGAATGACTTCGTCCAGCAAGGATTGTTCCAATAACAATGGAATCAATCGTCCCAAACCTATCCGTGTATCTGGCGCATTAAATTCAATCCCCCATAAATCGGCCAGAATTTTCAAATGCCCCAGGTCGCGGCCTTGTAAACTCTGTTCCAAACTTGGCATATGATCAATTCTATGAATAACTCGGAATTAATGCAGCCGCTGGCAGCACAACCTGGCCTTCTTGTGGATCGCCAACCAACGCGACCCGATCTGGCGATGTCGCCGCTAACCAGGCGGTATATGCCGCCGCCAGCGCATCCAGCTCCCCCGGCTGGTACAGTTCGTCCAGCGGCTGGATGCCCTTCAACAGCCGGTGGCGGGTGATCTCCTCAAAAAAATCCATTGGATCGGCGATCTCCAATTTGCGTTCATACAGAATGAGCTGTCTTTGCAGCCGCCCTTCGAGCGTGTGTTTTTGGAATGGGATCAGTCCGAGCATTACACTGAAGGCGGCGTGTGGGTAGACTTCCAGACACAACCGCTCTGCGCCTTCCTGTGGGTAGAGTTGATACCCAATTTCGTGCAGACGCCTGAATAAGGCAAAACTCTGACGCATCCAATTCGGACAAAGCTCTTCGCGCTCATAAATAGGCAGTCCAGATAAATTGTGCTGGCGCAGCAGGTAGTCTGCCAGGCGGAAATTTTCCCATCTTCCATGTGTTGGCGCAGGTACCAGCGAGTTGCGCACAGCCCGGTCTTTCATCAAACCCAGATTGGGCTGCCGCGGCCCGCACACAGCAACTAACGCCTGGCGCTGACCCGCCGCAAACGCCAGGACATCATCCAGGCTGCCGCTGCTCAGCGCAAGCAGCCGCTTCTCGTGGTTGATGGCGGCATAAACGAGCGGCTTTTCTCCAGCGGTGGGATCGATTCCAATGAACGTGATATTCGTGAAAAACATCTCCGTCGCCTCCGCATCGAGCGGGCTGTCAACCAGAGTGCGCGATCTCGCACCCTGCGCAAAATAATCATACCACGCATCCCTGTACAAAGCCCATCCGGTTAGGATATCATTGTACAAAAGGAGAACTCAGATGAGAAATAATTCGGTCCTGCTTTTCTGCCGGGATGGTATGGGCGTCGCGCCGCAGGAATTGCCGCACCACCTGGCTGCCAAATACTTGAAGCTGACTCTGCTTTCGGACGACTTGCCTTCAAAAATCGTATTCTACACAGAAGGCGTACGTCTGGTATGCGCTGGCTCGCCGGTAATCGAGCAATTACGCGAACTGGAATCCAAAGGAGTAGAACTGGTGATCTGCCAGACCTGCCTGGAATTCTTCCACCTGGGCGATCAGGTGCAGGTGGGCGTGGTCGGCGGGATGGGCGATATCCTCGAGGCGCTCCAAAAAGCGGAAAAGATCATCCCGATCTAATCCGCCTCATCCGTCATTTTGCGGCGGCTGTTTCAATTTCAATTGTTCGAGAATATGAGCATGACTTTCCCGCGTGATCGGGAAGCGGAACAGCAGCGGCAGCGAGACCAGGATTACAATCGCCGGGATCACGCTGAAGAACAGACGGATGCCCAGCAGCGCTGTGCTGCTCTGTTCGACATTCGGGACGTAGCCGAACCAGGACAGCGACCAGCCCGCCATCGCAATTCCAAACGCGCCGGTCAGCTTCTGCAGAAAATTCCAGATGCCGAAGTAGATGCCCTCGCGCCGCTCGCCGGTCACCAGTTGATCATACTCGATCACATCCGGCACCATACTCCATGGGAACACCCACTGCCCGGAGAACCCGATCCCGGCGACGACTGCGATCACGTAGATCAGCGGCGTCGGTCCCTGCGGCAGGAGGAACCCGGCCAATATCGCCGCCGAGGCGACCAATAAACCCCAGGCATAGGCCGGGCCTTTGTTGATCTTATCCGAGATGCGTTTGATCGGGATTAAAAAGAGCATGACCGAGACCAGCATGGTCAAAAGCACGGTCGGGACCGAATCCTTCATCCCCAACTGGTAGATCACGAAATAGGGAAACAGCGAAGTGAGCAGGGTGAAGCTGAAACTGCTGATAAAAAACGCGACCAGCAGGATCACAAAAGGGCGGATCTTCAATGTGGTCAGCACTGCTTTCAAGGGCGGCATCTTCGATGGCTGGGCGATGACCCCGCCCGGTTCTTTCACCGTGATGGCGGTGATCAGCACCGTGATCAAGATGACCACCCCGAAGAACAGCCCCAACAGGCTCCAGGCGGTTTGCGCTGTCACGCCCGCCAGGTCCTGGATCATCTGAGCCAGCAGGGTGGTGATCCCGGCTCCGAGGATATACCCGACCAGGCTGAAGATCATCCGGATCGCGGTCAGGCTGGCGCGCTCATTATAGTCATAGGTCAATTCAGCCGTCATCGCCCCGTACGGCACGTTCGTCATGGTGTAGAAGGTGTCATACAGCAGGAAGGTGGCCAAAACTGCAAAGAAAGCCGCCGCGCCATCCAATCCTACCGGGAGCGAGAACAGCAGCCAGGCCGTGAGCGCCAGCGGGATCACCCCGAACAGCATGTACACCCTGCGCCGGCCAAAGCGCGATTTGGTTCGGTCGGAAAGATAGCCAAAGACCGGGTCGTTGATCGCGTCCCAGGTCAGTTTGCCGGCCAGCAAGGCCGAACCGGCGATAGCCGGGTTGATCAGGGCAATGTCGGTGTAATAGAACAGGATGAAGAACTGCACCGCCGAATAGACCAACGCAAAGCCCAAATCGGCGACGCCGTAACGGATTTTGAGACCCAGCGATAATTGTGATTTCATAGACGCCCTTTCCGCTTTCTGAACCCGGCCGCCCGGCGCAGCCGCTAACCCGCCCAACCGGGTTATTTTAACATTGTTCATGTCAGTGGAGAAGGTGGAAAGGGGAGCCGAAGTCAGATCCGCGTTTCAATCCACGCCCCTACGTGAGGGGCGACATACGTCATTATTGGTGGCACCCTTGATTATAGAAGACTTACGTACTGGCGTGAAATACTTATAATCGAATTACCTGATAATCATAGGCAAGTAATTCTTGTAGGTCGGATTGGCACACCAATTGAATGCAATAAAATCAAAATCAGCTTGAAGCGGGTTCTCCTGCCATTCGTTTATTAAGTGAACACCAGCATAGAGGGTATTAGCCGCGCTGAAATTAACACTCCCTACTTGCGTCCAATCCATACCAGTCCGACTATACTTAGCAGTGAAGTTATTGTTATCTCGTTCGAGTTTGAGATACATATCAGAAGCAGAAAGCACAATATCTCCACTATCTGTGTATGTGCCACCAACTCGATAAATAAACCGTAGATGTCCACCAGTCTTGAGTTCTAGTCTAATATTGTTGTTTCCGTCTTGCCAGATGAGAAGACCAGCACCTTGGTATTCATCAGGCACTGGTGCAATACTTACGCGGGTCTGAACAACAAATTTTCTTCCAACTGGTTGCAAGACGCGAGGAGCATTTAGATTGAAAAACAAATCGTGACCACTGGCCGGAGTCATTAGACGCAAGTTACCAGGATTCGCAGTTAGGCTATAAGTGGAATCGGCTAATGGATCAATCCACAACCATCGCAAGTCAAGCATTGAGGTCTCAAAGAGATCGCAGTACCCCGGCGGGAAAAAGATGTTACCCCACAAGGTAACATCCACCAGATTGTCTTTCTCAAAAGTCTCTGCCCAAAGATTGGGTTGCCGGTCGATGTTGTTGAATGTAAAGTTTAACCCTACTCGCTTTCCGTGCTGGGGGATTAATCCGGTTTGAGGATTGTACGGAATAGCTATTTGAATAAGATAGCCACTGCCATAACTACGCGCATATCTACCAAACTGCGACTCCGTAATAAGGCGCCCAAACGGGTAACTGGGATCATCATCCCACATCGGATAACCCTTGGCAGCAATTATGGTTTCACTACTATCCAAAATATGCGCCTTGCCTATGATAAAAGGATCAGTTGGGTTCGAATAACTTGGGTCTATGCTGATTTCATAGTTGTCTTTGCCGTGAAACCATCCATCAGCGCTTGCGTCAATCATAAGACGTATCCCTGCATACTTATCAATCTGCATCATTAGGTAGAGGTAATTGCTATCCCAGTTGGTGTATATAGTATAGGAAAATGGCGCATTTGAAGCATTGATGCTGCTAGTGAGTTTATCCCAACTGGCAGGATTTCCATTAAGCGGCAAAGTTTTCTCTAGTATCTGCGTACTGATGTCATACAGAGGTTCAAAGTCATTGCCATCCAAAGCTTTATCCCCATCTGTATCAGGGGCAGCCAAATCGGCGTTCTTGAAAAAACCTGCAACGCTTTCATTGAGGTCTCCATATCCATCCCCATCTGAGTCAACAAGAGCTGTCGAACTGTTAAGGGATTGCTCCGTGATGGGCAAAGATGAGCCCTGATCTGGGACGCCATCTTCGTCTACATCAGGAATCTGGATAATATCTCCCCAAGGAGAACGTAACACAAGCCAATTATTAGTTGGCCAGATTTTCATTCCGTAAGCCCAAAAACTCCAGTTTTCTCCAAATGCGCCTGCCAAATCCCAGGGACGGTCTGCAAAGAAATACTCAGGGTATCCACTGCTTTCTAGCATAAAGTCAATAGTATGCTGAATCTCGTGGGGGAACGCAGTAGAAAAACTCTCCGTTCCAGACAGTTGAAATATCGGATTCTCTGTTATGCCGGTAAGTCCCAGTTGCCAATAAATGGCCCCACCCAAACCTCCATAGGCTGCTGGTAATGAGCCATTGTTATGTGCCCATAGGTAGTTTATGCTATCAAACTGATCTCTCACGACTCCGCGATTCAATAGATCAGATTCAATAGAAATGCCATCTCCATCGTCGTCAGTAGGGTTTAACCAGTAACCGCCATTTTGGTGTTGTGTAAACTCAGATGAGTCTTTGTAATCATTGATAACCATAAAAGTTAGATTGAGATGGAACTTGAGATGAGACTGTCGCCAAATGAATTTGGCTGAGTCTACAACGTGCTGTTGAATGAGGCTAACATCACCTGCGCTTAATGTGCCTGCAGCCGTATTGGGGTAAATTACAACAAGAGTGTCAAGCTCAGTGTATGCTGTTGTGCCAGAGGTTGCCTGATAAGCAGCCTGTGGGACCTGTAGGGAGGGAAGTAAATGAGGATTTTGAATTTCAATATAGCCTTGAGGTTGATCAATGGGAGCGTCAAACACCGCGTAGATGTAGAGCGACTCTGTATTTGATGGGCTATAAGCATTCGATGTTGGCGTAACCTGCAAAACAGTGAACAAGACCGACGCAAGAACTATGTGAAGGCATTTGCGAGTAAACATCTAGATACCCCTTATATACGGCGGCGAGCCGCCCAACTGCTTACGGTATCTGCTGGAGGGTTGGTGTGGACTCGGCTTAGGAGCAAGATTCTGCTCGGGTGTTAAAAAGCCTGAAATTGCCGCAGAATCCCCACCGTCCATTGCACCCGTTCAGGATGGCGGGCTATCCTATTTCAGAGCAGAACGGGAGCCCGTTCCGAGAAAGCTTTGTTCAACGTATACTTAAGTTTCCACACAATCTAATTATACAGACATTTGACATTGTATGCAATAACCCGGATAAAAAAATATCGTAAAGCCGTCCAAAAAACCCTGGAGCAGATGCGGGCCTCCAATTTTCTCCACCTTCCAACTCTCCGTGGTTCACCTCCCCTCGAAACCGGAAAAATGTCATACCATTTCGAATACACGTATCTTTGACGAGAACGATACTCTAAGCTAAAATTGGGGTACAAAAATTCGACATCCCTTCTTCGTCCAGACACGTATCTATTCGCTTCCAATTCAACCTGAATAAAAGGAGCCTTTTATGACCGATCAATTCAAACTCACTTACGCAACCATGTTCAACCCGCCCGAAGAATTGCATACCAAATTTGATCAAGCGCTGGCAGATACCAAAGCCAGCCTGGGCAAAGAATACGCCATGATCATCGCCGGCAAAGACGTCTTCGCCGATGAAAAATTCGAGGATCATTCGCCGATCAATACCGATATGGTCCTGGCAGTGATGCAGAAAGGGAATCAAAAGCACGCCGCCCAGGCCCTGGCCGCAGCCCGCAAAGCCTTCCCGGTTTGGAGCCGGATGGACTGGAAAGAGCGCGTCCGCCTGCTGCACAAAGCCGCCGACCTGATGGATGAGCGCATCTTCACCATGGGCGCGGCGATGGCGCTGGAAGTCGGCAAGAACCGGATGGAATCGCTCGGCGACGTCGCTGAAACCGCCGACCTGGTGCGCTATGCCTGTCATCAAATGGAAAAGAACGACGGCTACGTCGTCGAGATGGGACGAGACCCGCTGGTGGGTTTCAAGTCCACCAATTTCTCAGTGTTGAAACCCTATGGCGTCTGGCTGGTGATCAGCCCGTTCAACTTCCCCACTGCCCTCACCGGCGGGCCGATGGGCTCAGCCCTGGTCAGCGGCAACACCGTGGTGATCAAGCCCGCCACCGATACGCCCTGGATCGTGCGCCTGCTGGCCGAATGCTTCCGCGACGCCGGGCTGCCGGACGGGGTGGTCAACTTCGTCACCGGCCCCGGGCGCACGCTCGGTCAGGCGCTGATCGAAAGCCCCGAAGTCGATGGCGTCACCTTCACCGGCTCGTATGACGTCGGGATGAAGATCTTCCGTGACTATGCGAATGGTCGCTGGGTGCGCCCTGCAATTCTCGAACTGGGCGGCAAGAACCCCGCCATCGTCTCGCGCCATGCCGACCTGGAACACGCCGCAACCGGCATCGTCCGCTCCTCCTTCGGCCTGCAGGGGCAGAAATGCTCCGCCTGCTCGCGGGTCTTTATCGAAGCGCCGGTCTATGACGCCCTGGTCGATCGCATAGTTGGATTGACCAATAAACTCACCATAGGCGACCCCACCGAACGAGCGAATTTCCTCGGTCCTGTGATCAACCAAAGCTCCTACCAGGATTACCAGAATTTCGCCCAGGAGCTGGCCCAGGCGGGCACGATCCTCACCGGCGGCAGAGTGCTGCAGGACGGAGACTATGCGAAGGGCTTCTTCTGCGCCCCCACCCTCGTCGCCGATGTCCCGCTGGATCATCATCTCTGGAAAGAAGAGATGTTCCTGCCCATCACCACCATCGCCAAAGTGGACAATCTCGAAGACGCCATGCGCGAAGCCAATGATGTGGCCTACGGGCTGACGGCCGGGTTCTACGGCTCGAAAGAAGAAGTGCGCTGGTTCTTCGATAACATCCAGGCCGGCGTCACCTATGCCAATCGCCCACAAGGTGCAACTACCGGCGCTTGGCCTGGATTCCAGCCGTTTGGCGGTTGGAAAGGCTCTGGTTCAAGCGGCAAGAACGCCGGTGGGCATTATTACCTGCCCTTGTATATGCACGAGACCATCCAGACCCTGGTCGAAGAATAGACTTTCCGCTGACGAATACCACAAGTTGCAATGCACTGCCGTGCAGTGCATTGCAACTGTCCAGTTAAAAACGGCTCTGCAAAGGGTATCGATATGACGAAGAAAATGGAATTATCCCAGGCAATAAATGATTTTGTTCAAGACGGCGACCTGGTATACGCGGCTGGATTTACGCATCTGATCCCATTTGCCGCCGGGCATGAAATCATCCGCCAGCGTAAAAGAAACCTGGTCTTAGCCCGCGCCACCCCCGATCTGATCTATGACCAGATGGTTGCCGCCGGTTGCGCCAGTAAAGTCATCTTTTCTTACATCGGCAATCCGGGAGTAGGCTCGCTGCGCATCGTCCGCGCCGAACTGGAAGCCGGTCGGCTGGAATGGGAGGAATACTCCCATTTTGCGATGATCTCACGCCTGCAAGCTGGCGCTTCTGGTCTGCCGTTCATGCCGATGAACCCCACCGCCGCGGTCGATCTCGAGCTGGCAAATCCAAATTACCGCACCGTCAGCGATCCTTATTCCGGTCAGGATGTGGTCGTGGTGCCCGCCCTAAAACCCGACGTGGCGATCATCCATGTCCAACGCTGCGATGCAGAGGGCAACGCCCAGATCTGGGGCATCATTGGAGAACAAAAAGAAGCCGCCTTCGCCGCCAAGAAAGTGATCTTAACCAGCGAAGAAATTGTGGATGAGAGCGTCATTCGCTCCGACCCGAACCGCACCCTGATCCCCGGCTTCATCGTGGACGCCGTTTGCCACGTCCCTTACTGCAGCCACCCCTCCTACACCCAGGGCTACTATGACCGCGATAATCAATTCTATCTGGAGTGGGACAAAATCAGCCAGGATCCCGAGTTGGTCCAGGCCTGGTTAAAAGAATGGGTCTTCGGCGTCAAAGATCGGGCTGAGTATTGGGAAAAACTGGGAGAAGACGCCCGCCAGCGCCTGCGCATCCAAAGCAAACTGAGCCAGCCAGTGGATTACGGGGTTTATTAGATCGATTGGAAATCCGTGAAACAGCCAGCGCCAATTCCATTTGACAGCTTTGGCGAGAAAGGGCCGCCGCTCCATTTTTCCCACGCAAATGGATATCCGCCATGCGCATATCGGCCATTATTGGAGCTATTGAGCGTCAGGTACGCTGTGCGCGCGATGCGCATGCGCCCAATGTGGCCGGGTTCTGACCCGAAAATGCTTTCAGATTGGCGCATCCTTTCGCAAGACCTGGCTCGTTTTCTGGAAGAAAACACTCTGACGGGCTGTGTCGGCATCGGCCATTCATTGGGCGCCATCACCACACTGCGGCTGTCCCTGGATCAACCGGACGAATTTCGGGCTTTGGTGCTGCTCGATCCGGTGCTTTTTCCGCCCGCCATGATCTATTTCTGGAAATGGATCACTGCACTGGGGCTGAGAAGCCAGCTCCATCCACTGGCTAAAAAGTCCTTGAAAAGACGGACCCACTTTGAAAACCGAGCTGCAATGTTCGCCAACTATCGCCAGAAAAGCGTCTTCCGTCGAATGAGCGACGAAGCCCTATCAGCCTATGTGGATGCTCTGGCCTGCCCGAATGGAGATGGAACCCTGGATCTGTGTTACCCACCTGCCTGGGAATCCCGCATCTACCTCACCGGCATCCTGCCAGATATGGATATATGGAAGCGGTTGGGAGATCTAAGAATCCCCACATTAATCCTGCGCGGCGCCCAAACCAATACCTTCCGAGAGAATACCGCCCAATTAGTCCGCCGTCGCCAATCAACCATCCAGGTTCATACGATAGAAAATGCAAGCCATCTGGTCCCCCTGGAACGACCAGAAGAAGTCGCCAGATTGACTCTGGATTTTCTGGACAGCCTATCCTCTTGACGAAAGCGCCAGATCAAACGACAAAAAAGGATTGATAAAAATGGATCCATCCAATTATTCTTCATCCGAATTGATGATCATCAATGCTGCCCGCCTGCTGCGCGACCACGATGTCGTCTTTGTCGGCGTCGGTCAACCCAACCTGGCCTGCAACCTGGCCCGGCGCACCCATGCCCCCCATTTGCTGATGATCTATGAGGCAGGCGTGATTGGCGCCCAGCCAGCCCGCCTGCCGCTCTCGATCGGCGATCCCACTCTGGTCAGCGGGGCGACTGCGGTATGCTCGATGTATGATATTTTCACCCTCTACCTTCAGCGCGGGAATGTCGATGTGGGTTTCCTGGGCGGCGCCCAGATTGACCGATTTGGGAATATCAACGCAACTGTCATTGGTGACTATGCGCACCCCAAGGTGCGCCTGCCCGGTTCAGGCGGCTCAAAAGAGATCGCGGCATGGGCAAACCGCTGCTACGTGATGACCCCCCACCAAAAACGACGATTCCCAGAAAAATGCGATTTTCGCACTTCCGCCGGTTTCCTCGGCGGCAAACCAGAACGCCTCGCGGCGGGACTGCGCGGCGCAGGGCCTCAGGCGGTTGTCACTGACATCGGCATCCTCGAGCCGGATGAAAATGGCGAGCTGATCCTGGCTGCTCTGCACCCCAACAAGTCGGTCGAAGACGCCCAGGCGAACACCGGCTGGGATTTGCAGGTTTCTCCCAGCTTGCGTTACACCCAACCCCCAACCATGGAAGAGTTGCGCATCCTGCGCGAGGAACTCGATCCCCAGGGAATCTATATTAAAGGCTCAGGGGGTTGATTGTTGGCGAGTTATCAGTGAAACGTGATGGGCTCCACCCGGAGATTCTCCGCGCCCACCATCTGGTTTAATCGCTCCACCAGCTCCGGGCAAACCAGAGTAGTCGAGTTGGGGAATTCGAGCAGAAAACCTTTTCCGTTCTCAAACACATGAATGGAAAACCGATCTATGCCGGGATAAGTCATCATCACGCCGTGAATCCGCCGCAGCCTGAGAACATCCCTGGCTTTGTCCCCCGAGGAACGCAGCAGCACCGTGATCATGCGCACCCCGCTGTGATCTGGCGATTCTTGCGCCAATGGCGCCAGGTAGGATGCAGCCGAATTCGGCGAACGCCCGGTCCCTTCCGATCCTGCCGTTTTTGGCTGCGGAGGGATAACCATCACTGGCTTGGTGGGCATTTCAGTATAGGAAACGGGTTGTACTGCCGGTTCATGAACGCTCTCCACTTCCGGTTTGCGAACTGATTCGGAAATGGCCGGTTCCTGCGCTCGGATTGGTTCTTGCATTTGGGCTGGCGCTTGAGTTTGGATGGGTCCGTATTCTTCCACTACACCCTGGATGGATGTTTTCGCGGTCGCCAAATCCAGCCAGTCCGGCGGTTCTTCCGGGGGCGGCGGCGCATTTCCCCAATCCTCATCCTGAACGATGATCTCCGCTTCCACCGCCTCACCAGGCATGTCTTCATCAAGGAGATCCGAACGACCCGACCCCAAGATCGATTGTTCCATCCGAATGTCGGTCCCAACCGTCCTGGAAAAAGAAGTTGAGATTTGATCCACCAAAATCTTCGGGTCTCCGCCGGCAGCATCCACTTTTCCATCCACAAGCACGATTTTATCGACCTGGATGGTCTCAGCGAAACGCTCCCATATACGCGGGAATACAACCAGTTCGATACTGCCCTGTAAATCTTCCATCGAGACGAACGCCATCGATTTGCCAGTCTTGGTCACGTGACTGCGGATCCGGGTGATAATCCCGGCAACCCGCACGGCTTCCTGATGACCAGCTTCGCCCAATTGTCCAGAGTAATGGGTGACCACATCTTCCAACTCGCTCATCACCGGGTTCAATGGATGATCGGTTACGTACTGGCCAATTAATTCCTTTTCCCAGTTTAAAGTCTCGCGCTTGCTGATTTCATTCCGCGCAGGCGGAAGCGGGATTTCCTCCGTAACTCCGGTAGCCGCCCCAAACAAACTCATCTGCCCGGCTTCAGCCGCCCGGAAATGCGAAGTCGATACTGCAATGATTCGATCAATCGAATCGAGCAGCGAGATGCGATTTCCAATATCGTCCAAAGCGCCCACTTTTATCAGGCATTCCAAAGCGCGCCTGCCCACTTGCCTTAGATCCACCCGCCGAATGAAGTCGTTGATATCTTGAAATAAGCCTTGTTGGCGCGCCTTTAATATGGTTTCTACCGCGCTCTGACCTACATTTTTTACCGCTCCCAAACCAAAGCGGATCACCGCCGAATCATTTTCGCAATCTTCGATGGCAAAATCCCACTCGCTGGAGTTGATATTCGGCGGTTCTACCGGCGCGCCGATGCGCCGCGCGTCAGCCGCATAAAGAGCTACTTTTGAGGTATCATTTTTCGAGACCGAGAGCAGCGCAGTCATGTATTCGACTGTATAGTGCAGCTTGAGATAGGCTGTTTGAACCGCGATCACGGCGTAATCTACCGCATGGCTTTTATTAAATCCATAGCGAGCAAACTCTTCCCATTCGTCGAATATCGCCCTGGCAGTCTCTTCACTGATCCCGTTATTCTTTGCCCCATCGATGAATTTTTGGCGGTGCTCATCCAGTTTATCCTTCATCTTCTTGGAAATCGCTTTGCGCAAATCATCCGCATCGGGGGCGCTGTATCCCGCCAGTTTCATGACCGCAAACATCAGCTGCTCTTGATAGACCGGGTAGCCATACGTTTCTTTGAAGATCTCTTCTAATAAAGGGTGTTTATATTCGACCGGTTCCTCGCCGTGCATACGCCGGATATATCCGGGAATGAAATCCATCGGTCCTGGGCGGAAAAGCGCCACCATCGCCACCACATGCTTCAGCTCTTTCGGCTTCATTTCCATCAACCAGCGCCGCATGCCCGAGCCTTCCACCTGGAAGACGCCCGCCGTTTCGCCCCTGCCGAGCAATCCGTAGGTCTCAGCATCATCTGTGGGGATATTGCCCAGATTCAGACTAATACCATGTCTTTGCTGAATAAAATCGCAGGCTTTCGCCATGATGGTCAGCGTTGCCAGCCCCAGAAAATCCACCTTCAAAAGCCCCAGAGAATCGACGATTTTCATCTCAAACTGGGTCACCGTTTTAACAGGGCTTTCCGTTGCAGTATTTCCGGTTGGTCGGTGCAGCGGAATATATTCAACCATCGGTCGATCGGTGATGATCACGCCGGCTGCATGCGTACCTGCATTTCGAACCACGCCTTCCATGCTGACAGCCGTATCGATTAATTCCTTGATGTAGTCAGCGCTCTCATAAGCCTGGCGTAAATCCGGTACATCTTCTATCGCTTGCTTCAACAGCACCGTCTTGCCGGAGATATTCGGCACCAGCTTGGCTACTCGATCCACATCCGCCAGCGGGATATCCATCACCCGGCCCACATCCCGGATCGCGGCGCGTGCCCCCAACGTGCCAAAAGTGATGATTTGGGCGACCTTATCGTCCCCGTATTTCCTGGCGGTATATTCCATCATCTCTGCCCGTCGGTCGTCCCGGAAATCCAGATCGATATCTGGCATCGAGATCCGCCCGGGGTTCAAGAAGCGTTCAAAAATTAACCCATGCTCAATCGGATCAACCAGCGTAATTTCCAAGGTGTAAGCCACAATCGATCCGGCTGCCGACCCACGCGCGTTATACCAGATACCCTGTTTTCGGGCGTAATTGCATAAATCCCATACAATCAGGAAATAGGTATCAAACCCCATCTGGTTGATAATGCCCAATTCATAATCCAGCCTTTGCTGGATGATCGGGTCGTCAGCCCGCCCTCCATATCGTCTCTTTAAGCCATCAACACACAAACCCCGCAAATATTGATCCGCCGTAAAACCCTCTGGGACCTCGAAATTGGGGAGATGATAGCCCTTGAACCCAAGATCAACATTGCATCGCTCTGCAATCAACAGTGTGTTTGAAAGCGCTTCTGGAACTTCGCCAAACAGACCGGCCATTTCCTGGGGTGTGCGCAGGTAGTAGCTCCCATCCGTCATCCGCATTCGATTAGGATCGCTCAACAATGTGCCTGTTTGGATCGCCAGCAGGATATCCTGCAATTTTGAATCCTCTGGATTAACGTAATGGACATCATTCGTGGCGACAAATTTGGATTCATAGCGCTTCCCCAGCTGAATCAACTGCCGGTTAATGCGCTCCAGGTCTGGAATATCGTGATCCTGCAATTCCAGAAAAAAACGATCCTTTCCAAATACTTCATAATACCAATCCAGCTGCTTGCGCGCCCCTTCGAGGTTCCCATCCGAGATCATCCGTGGAACCTCTGCCGACATACAGCCGGATGTGCAGATCAATCCTTCAGAATACTTGGAGAGCAAGGCATGATCCACCCGAGGATAATAATAAAAACCATTCAGTTGCGCCGCGCTGGCAAGCTGGAGCAGGTTCTGATACCCCTGCTGGTTTTCAGCCAGCAGCAGTAAATGCGTGGATTTTTTGTCTAACTGAACTTCACGCATGTTCATTTCGCGCGCAGCCAGGTACGCCTCAATCCCAATGATGGGTTTGATCCCGGCTTTCCTGGCTTGATTAAAAAATTCGATCACCCCGAACATGGTCCCATGATCGGTTAGCGCCAGGGCTGGCATCTCAAGCTGTTTCGCGCGTTCAACCAGCTTCTTAATATTACTGAAGCCATCTAACAGCGAGTATTCAGAATGGACGTGTAAGTGAACAAAAGACATATTTAATTTTCGGCAAACCCGATGAAGGCGGGAGCAAAGGACACGCTGGCTTAAATAGATTATAGCACGGGCAGGGCGCTAGAAAGTTTAGAAGTTGTCCGCAGGTTTTCGCTGTTTTTCGGGGTCTGTCTTGTGGCGCTGGCGACGCTCGATGACGTAATCGTCATATTCCTCGTAGTCGTCATCCATTTCATCCAGACCCCCTAATTCCCTCGATCCGCGCCAATTCTTACCATCTTTGGAGGTTCGTTTGCCGTTTGTGCGGCTCAGGCTGTGCGCCGCGCCGTTTCCAGATTTTTCCGGCTGCTCTAGCTCCAATGGGTTCAACGATACCACCTGCAAACTAGCCAGGCAGGTGGGACAAATCATACCCTGGTACAGTTTTACGGTAATACCAATAGAGATAATATCATGACAGACTGGGCATCGCGCTGAAGTCATACGAACCCTCTCAATCAAGATACCTTTTGGGTCGCATGCGGGCTATTATACCAGTTTTGTCGATTGGTCAATACCGAAATCTGTAATCTGCTCGGTTATAATGATCCATATCCAGCCTATCCAATCTATCCACGGTAGAAAATATATGAGCGAAACGAGTCAGAACAAACCAGAGAAAACTAAAAATCCGCTTGGTTGGGTCATCGGCGCTATTTCCACCGCCCTGGCATTCTTGATCCTGTATATCATTGGGAACCCGCGTAAACTACGAAATGCGCTCAACCGAGATGCGGGTTTCCAACAACCAACCCCATCGAAACCCGCTCCTGATCATCCCAATATTCAACCCGCTATCGCGCCCACGGCTAAATCTGCCCCAAAAGCCCCTCTGAAAGCCGAGACGCCTGATGTCATTCATAAAAATGAAACCGTGACATGGTCATCGACCACCAAATATCTGGTTGCCGTTGCCCTTTTCTTGTTCTTCCTGGTGTTGATTTATATCAGCCGCAACGTGATCCCATTGATCATCCTGGGCGCGTTAATTGCCTTTACAATTCAACCCCTCATCAACGCCTTCCAACAAAAAATGAAACTGAAGCGCGGTTTCGCTATCAGCCTGACCTACCTGCTGGTATTGCTGCTCATCCTGTTGATCCCATTAATATTAATCCCATCGATTATCAATGTGATTGACCTGGTTACTCAGATCGATTTTCAGGCGACCATCCAGAATCTCACCGACCATGTCGTCTCATTCCACCAACAAGTCAGTTCAATTCAGTTGATCGGACCTATTTTGGATAGCCTCTTCTCGCCGTTGATCGAATCACTGCAAAAGGTCACCGCCGCACAACCTCAGGAAGCCCTGAATTTGAACATCGCATTCGATCAGTTGGTAACAAGCCTGGCGTCCACGTTGGGCGTACTGGTGCGAGCTGGCGGCGCAGTCGTCTCAGCCTCCGTAGCCGTCTTTTTCTCCCTGTTCATCAGCATCTACTTGAGCTTTGATGCTTACAAAATGCGTACCATCATCCCGCGCTTGATGCCACCAGACTACAATCAGGAAATTCAATCCCTGATCACCCGCTTAGGTAGAATCTGGGATTCGTTCTTACGCGGTCAAATCACGCTGATGATTTTTATTGGCATTGTGGTCTGGTTAGGAGCGGTCATCCTTGGGCTGCCCCAACCGGTCTTTTTTGGCTTCCTCTCAGGCACCCTGGAAATGATCCCATCTTTAGGCCCCCTGCTCGCCTTCATTCCCGCGGTGACGGTAGCGCTCATATTTGGATCCACCCATTTTGCAATCAGCAATCTGACCTTCGCTTTGCTGGTCGCCATTTTCTACCTGCTTGTGCAGTTCATGGAAAACCAATTCATCGTCCCGCGCATCCTGGGAAAAGCGGTCGATCTTCATCCGCTGGTGGTGCTGGTGGGCGCATTAGCAGCCGGTTCTCAATTCGGGATTCTGGGAATATTCCTCGCCGCGCCGATGATTGCCTCAGGAAAAGAAATCATCATATATTTATACGATAAAATTCTAGAAACCCCTCCCGGGCCTGCCCCAGTCGAGCAAAAATCATTCTGGAAGGATGTTCGAGCATTCGCCTCGCGCTCGTGTGAAGTTGTGATTCGTCCATTTCGCCGCTTCATGCTATAATCCGCTGCTTAGAGGAAAATGACTATGCTTAAGAAAATGATTCGCCTAGTTGGGGGCGACCCCAACAAACGCGAGATTGAAAAATTATCCGATATTGTCAACCAGATCAACGGCTATGAGAGCCAGTTTGAATCATTTAGTGATGATGCCCTGCGCGCAAAATCCGATGAATTCCGCGCCCAAATCCGGGACGCTCTTACCGGGATCGAGAGTGAAGAGGAAAGCCAGCAGGTAGAACAAGAAATCCTGAATGAAATTATGCCTGAAGCCTTCGCGATCGTTCGAGAAGCCAGCAAACGCGCCCTGGGTCTGCGCCATTACGATGTTCAAATGATCGGCGGGATTGTGCTCCACCAAGGCCGGATTGCCGAAATGCGTACGGGCGAGGGAAAGACCCTGGTTGCAACGCTGCCCATCTACCTCAACGCCCTCACAGGTCGCGGGGTTCATCTCATCACAGTCAATGATTATCTCGCCCGCCGAGATGCTCGTTGGATGGCGCCAATCTACAACCTGCTGGGTTTGAGCATTGGCGTTCTGCAAATGGCTGCCCGCACAGAAAACGGCAAAAAAGCTTTCATCGTCGAGCTTGAGCGCGAATCGCCTCACGAGGATCAAAACCAGTTGCGAATGGCGCCGCGTGCAGAAGCCTACCTGGCCGATATCACCTACGGCACCAACAGTGAATTTGGCTTTGATTATCTGCGTGACAACATGACCATGAATCTCGCCGACCGCGTCCAGCGCGGTCATTACTACGCCATCATCGACGAAGTCGACAATGTATTAATCGATGAAGCCCGCACGCCATTGATCATTTCCGGCCCCGCCCAGGATGAGGGAGAATGGTATATCCGGGTAGCTCAGGTCGCCAAGGCGCTGCGTCCTGAGGATTATGAAGTTGAAGAAAAGGATCGCACCGTAACCCTGACCGAACTGGGCGAAGCCCATGTAGAGGAACTGCTCAACATGCCTCTGCGCGATCCAGATCGCCCGGAAGACCTGACCCTTGAACAAGAACGCATCATGGGTTATCTGGAGCAGGCTTTGCGCGCCCAATTCCTCTATCGCCGCAACAAGGAATACCTTATCCAGGCTGGTAAAGTAATCATCATCGACGAATTCACCGGACGGATGATGCCCGGCAGGCGCTGGTCGGATGGTCTGCATCAGGCGGTTGAAGCCAAAGAAGGCGTCAAAGTCCAGAGCGAATCTGTCACCTACGCCACCATCACCATCCAAAATTATTTCCGCATGTATCAGAAATTAGCCGGTATGAGCGGCACAGCCGTGACAGAATCAGAGGAATTCGACAAAATATATACCTTAAGCGTTCTGGCCATCCCCACCAATCTGGAATATCAGGCCATGCAGCCCAATTCCGATTTTGAAGAGCTGGAAGCCAAGGACGAACAAAATTATAAATATCAGTATTACGCCCGCAAGAACAATTCCGAAAAGTACCCCATCTTCTGGCGCCGAAAAGATTTCCCCGATGTAGTCTATCGCACCGTTGAGACAAAACTGCGCTCAATCTCGGGCGAGATTCTTACCCAACACACCCTGGGTCGCCCAATTTTGGTGGGAACCACCTCGGTGGAAAATTCCGAGCGACTTTCCAATCGCCTGCGCGCCGAGCCATTGCGCCGTCTGGCTCAAACGATGTTATTGCGCCACACCTGGATTTCTCGCAACGATTATCTAGAAGATGGTCGCCAGATCGCGGAGCTTCAATTCCTGAATATCCCGCTGGAAGAGTTAGACCTGAACCAGATGCGCCAGCTTGCCCGCGAGCTTGAGATCCCCTTCGTCCCGGAGGACCCATCCAATCTGGCCCGGCTGCTGCAAATTATGGAATTACCCGCCGATCTGTCTCCCCGGCTGCAATCCTGTCTTCAAGCCGGGATTCCCCATCAAGTGCTCAATGCTCGTAAGCATACCGAAGAAAGTCAGATTATTGCAACCGCCGGCTCCTTTGGGGCGGTCACCATCGCCACCAACATGGCCGGTCGTGGCGTAGATATCAAGCTGGGCGGCGATCTGGCCGAAGAGATCATCGCCGTGGTCAACCGCGTTCTCAGCCGGACTCAGCACACCACCGCCTACGAAATGACGCATTTAGAGCGCAAGCACGCCCTCCTTCAGATGGATCGGGAGGCGTATGGAATTTACGAAGCCGAGATCGATTATTTCTTCAAATACCTCGAGGAAATGGAACAAGTGCGCGCCCTGGGAGGTTTGCACGTGATCGGTTCCGAGCGCCACGAAGCCCGCCGGATCGATAATCAGTTACGCGGGCGCGCCGCCCGCCAGGGAGACCCAGGATCATCCCGTTTCTTCCTTTCAATGGAAGATGACCTGATGCGCCTGTTTGGCGGTCAGCAGGCGGATAATATGATGCAGCGGCTGAAAATAGACGAAGCCCTGCCCCTGGAAATGGCGCTGGTCAGCCGGCTGATTGAGCAATCCCAGACGCGCGTGGAAGGCGCAAACTTCGATGTGCGCAAACACCTGCTGGAATACGACGATGTGCTGAATGCTCAGCGCGCCCGGATTTATGCTGAGCGAAATCGGGTCTTCCGAAAAACAGATTTGACCGACGATGTGCTCACCATGTTGCGCACCGAGCTGGCAAACCGGGTCACAGAGGCGTTGAAGGATCAAGACACTCCCTGGCGGTTGCTGGCCTGGCTGGATCAAATCCAACCCTCGATTACCGTCAACGGGCGCATATTCCCATCCTTCACACTGAAATTGCTGGCGGAAGAGATCAATCAACACCTTCCTGCTTCGCCCACCGCCGCCGATCTTCAGCAGACTCTGCTTGAGATCGCTACTTCCGCCCTGCAGGCTGAAAACGCCCATCTGCTTGAGTCGCTCGAATTCACCCTCGAACAGAACATAGAGCGACTGGAAATCCAAATCAAAGAGCGTCAAGATGCCTTAGAAATGTTCTTCGAAGGTCTGGACCTGTCCATCGAGGAAGGCGAACCGAGAAAGCTGGCCGAAATTCAGACGGAACTGTCCGCACTCGCCAAAATCCCGTTGAAGCTGACCAATGAGCAGCAGAGAGTTCTGCGCGATCATCCCAAACAGATCGCCCCGAATATCTTAGAAACGGTCATCTCGGCCACCCGCCAACAATCTGCCGCCCGGCTGGTCGGTTCGATCCAGGTTCGCCTGGGAGAAGAGCTGGATCTGCGCCCAGATCAATTGGATATCAGCCACGACGCCTCCTTCAAAAACCAGGTCCTTGAATCTGCTGAGATCGCCCTGAAGATGCGCCAGGATCGGCTGGTCGGAGAAAATGGTCAGATCGGCAAAGACCTGGAAAACCTTTTATCTAAATTGTCTCCGCCGTACTCAGATCATGAAATCTTCTGGCTACTCACCCAGATGACGCAGGGATCAAAATCCGTATTCGATCGCCGCACCCATCGCAAAATGGTTCAGCGCACCAGTCGTTTGACCTATACTTACTCTGCCGCCCGCCTGATCGAAGATCTTCGTTCGGATGATATTGCCGAAATGGTGTTGCAACACCTCGTAGAAGCCCAATCGGCATTCTCTTTAGCCTGGGGCGAGGTAGAATTTAAGCGCCTTTCCAATTTCAGTCTGGCTGACCTGGAGCAAAAAACCCGTTCTGAACTTCTCGCCGCCCTCGATCAGGAAGAATCCTCGCCGCTGCAGAACCTGACCCTGGAAAGCCTTGATTCAGAACAGCGCTCCATTCTGGTGGATGAGTTCGGCAAAAGGGTGTTATCCAACATCTATCGCCAACTGTTATTGGGGATCATCACAGAATTATGGGTGGATTATCTGACCCAAATGGAATTGCTGCGCGTCTCGATTGGCTTGGAGGCTTATGCTCAACGTGATCCTCTGGTACAATATAAGTCGCGCGCATCAGAATTGTTCCGCACATTGCAAAGCAATATCCGCCTGGGCGTTATCTCGAGAATGTTCACCTATCAACCGCGCGATCTTAGCCAGATCGTAACAGGGACCGCCCAAACCGAGCTGGAAGAAGATAGCCTCCGCCAATCTCCCGAATTTTCCGAGCCGATTGCAGAGCCATCCGATATCGGCGAACCAGGCAGCAATTCCTCATCAAACGAGGAAAAACCACAATCCGAAACCAGCACCAAAAAGCGCCGAAGAAGGCGCAGATAAACCAAGCTTAATGATGAACCAATCTCAAACGGCGCCAGATTTTCAAGCCATCCCCAAAGTGGATTTGCATCGCCACCTGGAAGGCTCGATCCGGATCAGCACATTGCTCGAGATTCGCCGCGCCCAGGGAATGCCCTTACCCGGGACCGGGTTGCTGAATGATTTGGTTCAGGTTGGTCTGAATGATCAATTGACATTCCAGAATTTCCTCTCAAAATTCCGCACCCTGCGCCAGTTTTTTGGCTCTCCCGAGGTGATCAGGCGCATTACCCAGGAGGCAATCGCTGACGCAGCCGCCGATCAAATCCGCTATCTCGAACTGCGCTTCACTCCTGTGGCCCTCGGCAACGTAAAAAATTACCCGCTTGGCGAGGTGATGGATTGGGTGATCGAATCCGCCCAGCAAGCCAGCAGCATCTACCCGGTGAAAACCCGCCTGATCGCCAGCATCAACCGTCACGAAAGCCTGGATCAGGCGGAGCAGGTGATCCAATTATCCGTCGATCGCATTTCAAAAGGCATCGTCGGCGTGGACCTGGCTGGCGATGAAGCCCATTTCTCTGGATTAGAGTTCGCCGGGCTTTTCAAGGAAGCCCGTAAGTCTGGGCTGCACATCACCATCCACGCCGGAGAATGGTCCGGAGCAGCAAATATTATCGCAGCAATTCTCAATCTGTCCGCCGAACGGATCGGGCATGGCGTCCGCATCCTGGAGGATCCCACGGCAGTCAGCCTGGCAAAAGAGAGAGACATTCCGCTTGAAGTATGCATCACCAGCAACCTGCATTCCGGCGTCATCCCCGAATCGATCCAACACCCGCTGTCCCAATTGCTGGCGCAGGGCTTAAACGCGACCATCAATACCGATGATCCCAGCATCAGCCGCATCACCCTGAGCAGCGAATTTGCCTACGCCTATGAACACTTGAAGATTTCCAAGGATGTCCTGCGAGAACAAACATTTGCCGCCGCCCGCGCTTCCTTCCTCCCGGAGCAAGAAAAAAAAGATCTGCTAGAAACACTTCTAGCAGATTTCAAAGCAGCATAAGCAAATAACCCTGGTTTCAACCAGGGATCAAATGATATTTTCCCATTCCGCCACGCAAATCTGGATCAATTTACGCACCTCTTCCTCCTGCACTTCCCCAACCCCGTCATACGATTTCCCATCCACCATCACCACCATCCCCTGTTCGGGCAACTCCATTAAGCGGATGCTGCGCTCGCGCAGTGAAGTGTTTGGCAGTCTGTCCTGCAAGATTTTGTCAATCTGGGCGACGATGCTCTTGGGGGCTTCGGGTTCCTTTTCTTTTTCTTTGGGGTCTTTGGGCAAGTTTTGCTGCACAATCGCCCGCGCCAGGATTTCTTCCCGCTCTTGTTTTGCTGCCAGATCCAAATCCGCAATCCCAACCTGGTTCGCTGCCGCAGCCGCGCTTGCAGCCAGGCTGCCCGCGGCTGCAGCAGCTAAGGGGATCTCCTTTGCGATTTCCGCCGGCTGAGCATAACTGGCAATTCGCTCAATCGGGTTGACTGCGCCGATAAAGAACTTTAAGTCATCCAGGGTCTCCTGCAGAGACGAACGCCAGCGCATCGGCATCTTTTCCAAGGAAGCATAATAATTCCCATCCAAATCGACAACCAGCTTACCGCTGCGTCGATCCCGCCAGACGCGCAGCGCCTGAACATACTGCTCGCCTGGTTTTTTTTCCCCTCGGTTGTCAGCGCCCTTCAAGCTGGATGCCAGCAGGTAACCAAACAAACCGCCAAATATCAAGCCAATCAGCCCAATCACAAGGATCGGCACAACGGAATAGAATAGGTCGTTGGTCATATCCTAATTATATATTAAACTGGTTGATTTTCGATTAAACTTTGACAAAATGGGCAATAAAAAGTACTGCGCTGTCCAACAACAATGCGCTGAATGGTCGTTCCACAGACGCTGCATGCCTGACCTTTGCGCCCATAGGCTTGAAACTGGTTTTGAAAACCGCCTCCCCGGTAGACCCAATCGATGCTCGCTCCATTCATACGAATACCTTCTGCCAACACAGCCCGAATAGAACCCCATAACGCCTCGGCTCTTTCCCTGCCCACTTGCCTGGCTGGTGTGAGCGGGTGGACCTTCGCCCGATATAAGGCTTCATCCGTATAGATATTCCCTAACCCGGCTATGAAGGATTGATCCATTAACAGCGGTTTGATCTGGCGGGTGGTGGACTGCAACTTATCCCACAAAACCTGGCTGCTAAACGCCTCATCCAAAGGCTCCGGCCCAAGCCTGGCCAGCACCTGATCAGGATCATCCACCAACCAGACCCGCCCAAACTTCCTGGTGTCGTTGAAAGCCAGCCGCCAACCCTGTTTGAAATGAATCACCACACGGTGATGCGCTCCATAATCTCCGCCGCGTCTCGACCATTAAATCGCCGCTCATCCGTAGATGGATCAGCATCGTCCCGGCGGAAAGCTGAAAGACAAGGAATTTTCCCCGTCTCCCGATCTCCATCAAGGTCCTCCCGGGCAAAGACGCAGTGAATTCAGCCGCGGAAGGCGTCTGGATGCTGCGCTCCCAAAGCACATCCACCGCCGTAATTTCCATTCCGATCACAGATGGATGACCGCCGGCGCTCCCGTCCTCAGATTTGCCGCGCCGCAGCCCCTGCCGGATCAACTCTACTTCAGGCAGTTCCGGCACGACTCTCCTGCCATTCCTCGCGCAAAACGCTCATCAAAATCACATCAATATATTGACCTGATTTGTACATCGCCTGACGCGCTCTTCCTTCCAGCCGAAAACCAGCCTTCTCATACGCTTTAATCGCCCGTGGATTGTTCTCGTAGACATCCAATCCGATGCGATTCAGGTTGAGCGTTTGAAATCCATGCTGGAGCAACAGACGCATCACGCTGGTGCCATATCCCTTATTCCAGAAGTTCTTGTCACCGATAAAAATACCCACCTTCGCCGATCGACAGCGCCAATCGAGATCATAAAAGCTGCAATTGCCGATCATTTGCCATTCCGCCCCTTGCTGCACCTCGATTGCCAGCGGGTGTTCGTCATGTGGGCGTTTGGTTACACTCTCAAACCAACCTTCTTCGTACGTGAGCGATAGCGGAGCATAGATGACCAACCCGGCGATCACCTCCGGGTCGTTTAGCCAGGCGACAAATTGCTCCAGATCCGTCCGCTCAACCCCACGCAATCGCACAAGATCACCATAAATCATTTCTGGCTTCCTTTCTGTTTAATCATCACCCAATAATTTCATAACCGCCTGCTGCGGGGAAATTTCTCGCCGCGCGAGCGATTCAACAATCTGATCATATTGACCGGCAGATACCCGCGCGCTCCACTGATACACCAACGTTTCTCTCACCAAAAGATCCAGCTCAGACTTCAAACGCGCCCATTCGCGTTTTTCGAGCTCCCCTGATTCTTGTAGATACTTATAATGCCGTCCGATCTCCTGCACCACTTCATCGATCCCAATTCCCTCAATCGCCACCGTGCGCCGGATCGGCGGAACCCAAATTGATCCGTTCGCCCCCACTTCCAGAGATAGAGCCGTATTTTCGTTGAGGTCAGCCGCTGGTCGGCGCCCTGGCTTGAAGGTCGTATCTTGAAAGATATGCCGGGAAGGATGCGCCAATTGGAGCATGCTCCGCAGCGCCCGCTCCGTACTGTCCACCCCGGGTCGATCGGCTTTATTGATCACCAGCACATCCGCGATTTCCATAATCCCCGCCTTGATCGCCTGGATATCGTCGCCCAAACCCGGCGCTTCGACCACCAGGGTGGTATGCGCCAGCCGGGCGATATCCACTTCTGCCTGCCCTGCGCCAACCGTTTCAATCAAGATGATTTCGTAACCAGCCGCATCCAGCGCCAGCACAATCCCGGAGGTAGCCAATGCCAACCCACCTAATGACCCTCTGGATGCCATCGAGCGTATGAAAACGCCCGTATCGCCCGATAAATCGCGCATGCGCACCCTGTCGCCCAGGATCGCTCCACCGGTGAAAGGACTGGATGGGTCAACCGCTACAATCCCTACCCGCCTGGGAGCGCCATCCAGGCCGCGCCGGAACGCAGCCGCCAGGTGGTTGACCAGCGAGGATTTTCCCGTCCCCGGGGCGCCTGTCACCCCGATCAGGTGCGCATTTCCGGCATGTGGGAAGAGTTCATCCAAAGCCTGACGACCCAGGTGGGTGCCGTTCTCGATTTGGGTTAATGTACGGGCTAATGCCAGCCGGCTTCCCCGCAATAATTCATCCGTGAGATCCATAATTAGAGCAGTCTTGCTCCCCGCTGATGATGTCTTATGTCGTCGAGAGACGAACAGGCTGCCTACCGGGCCGCTTTTTCTGCGCCGATCGCGGCGCGAATATCCTGAACGATCAGATCGGTTGAAGTGCCGGGTCCATAAATCCCCGCTACGCCCATCTGCCGCAATTTTGGCGCATCCTCATCCGGGATGATCCCCCCGATAAAAACCCGCACATTCTCCTGACCATTCGCTCGCAACAATTCCAGGATGCGCGGCGCCAGCGCCATGTGCGCGCCGGAGAGCACCGATAAACCGACCGCATCCACATCCTCCTGCAGTGCGCTTTCGGCAATCATTTCGGGCGTCTGCCTCAATCCGGTATAAATGACCTCCATGCCAGCATCTCGTAAAGCCCGTGCAACAACCTTTGCCCCCCGGTCATGCCCGTCTAATCCTGGCTTTGCTACCAAAACGCGGATTTTTCTTTCAGTCATAATCACCTCGTGCTCAAAAACTCAGGCGTTGGAAGCATTATACCCCGTTCGGATTACTGAGCGATGCTTTCCAGCAGCGCACGCGCCAGGTTGATCGGTCTTAAGGCGTTGATGAAACCCCCAACCGGCACGCATGCGTCGTACTGATTGATGTCCCCATCTCCATTGGTATCCGTGATTACCCGGCAATCAACCACAGCCTGATCGTCACCCGAGCCTAACTGAGTGGGGATCGCCACCATCTCTCCCCGAGCATTCAAAGCCATCCCGCCGCTGGTGCCTCCCGATATCGCCGCAGCCGTCTTAATGAAAGCCCGGTCGCCGTAACTCTTCTGACCAGTAAAACCGCCCACATTTCCACTCGTTAGCGTGATCGTCTGACCGCCAATGCCAGGATATCCTAAGATGATCAACGGATCGCCAAGCTGGAGCAGGTCTGAGTCGCCCAATGTCACGGTCGGCAAAATCGTTTTCTCCCAATCGATTGGGTTGAATTTTAGATCCGATGTGATCCGGATGATAGCCAGATCCAGATCCTCATTGATCAGCACCGGATCTGCGAAATACATCTCAACCGGTGGTTCTGCTGCATCTTCCGTCATCGCGATCACAAAAGCGCTCGGTTTTGCGCCCGGCACAGGCAGCACCAGGTGGGCGTTGGTGAGGATATAGCCGTTTGCAGTCACAATCGTCCCAGAACCGCCCCATAAATCACGCAGATAGCTGGAATGCTTCACCTTTGCGATGATTTTCACCACCGCTTTATAGGGCAGCTCCACTGGAGTAGCCGTCAAAGTGGGCTCGGGTGAAGGCGTGACGCCGGGCGTCTCGGTTGGCGGCGCCAGCGTCGGAAGTTCAGTCGGGGTGATCGCCAGCACAACCGGTTTATTGAACCTGATCCTGAACCCGGCTGGGATCGCCATTTTCCCGCTGATCAGTTCCACTTCGCTGGCTACATCTGCGATCTGCCAGGGCATGATTTGGATGGTAAACTCGCGCCGTTCTCCAGGTTCCAGCATCATCCCGATCTCAAATCCCGTTTGATCATTATAAAATTGCTGTTGTCCTGGAGATAACGACGGGGAAACTTCTTTGATCACGGCGGCGTCCATCAAGGCAGCCGGCAGGCGAATCTCATCCACCACCAAATAATGCTCCCCGCTGTTTTCAACTGTCAAAATCATCTCGATATCTTCACCCAGCTCAGCTAAAGGCGGCGCCTGGACATAGATTTTCACCTGGTTTGCGTCCACTGCGCTGGATCTCAGGGCGCCGCTCCAAAATAACCCGATGGCTACAATCACAAGCGTCAGTGTGATCACACCCATCATGATCAGAGCAATTTTCCATTCCCGTTTCATCTATCCATCACCTCTTCAGGCTAGCAACACGTTCTAGTGATCATGTTTTTGCGAGGAGCGCTCTTTGCGACGAAGCAACCTGTCCCGGCTCGCATGTCATTGCGAGCGTACTCTGCGAAGCAACTCATCGTTGTGGTCATGTCATTGCGAGGAGCGCTCTTTGCGACGAAGCAACCTGTCCCGGCTCGCATGTCATTGCGAGCGTACTCTGCGAAGCAACTCATCGTTGTGGTCATGTCATTGCGAGGAGCGCTCTTTGCGACGAAGCAACCTGTCCCGGCTCGCATGTCATTGCGAGCGTACTCTGCGAAGCAATCTCTACAATGCAAGAATTATACCTTGTTCGAGGCAAATTGCCCGCAGCGCCTCCAAAGCCGTTTATAATCCCAACCTGACCATGAAAATCATCCGCTCGCGCAGAAAATCCATCGCCATCGTCGTCGAACGCGACGGCGCCCTGACCGTCCGAGCCCCCTACGGCGTGTCTCAAGCCCTCATCGATGAATTCGTCCAATCCAAATCCGCCTGGATCCAGACCACGCAGCAGAAACTCAAACGCTTCTCGCCGCCAGTCCATTGCTACGAGAATGGCGAGGAATTCCTTTTCATGGGCAAAGCCTATCCCCTCACTCTGGTGAGCGGCCGCGCCCCTGCGTTGGTATTTAGGGATGGTTTCTTCTTGAATGCAGCCGCAAAAGCCAAAGCCCCCGTCCTGTTCACGGCCTGGTACAAAAGCCAGGCCCGCAAAATCATCAGTGAGCGGCTGGCAGCCCTGGCCTGCGTCCATGATTTCCACTACCAGAAAATGAGGCTTTCCAGCGCCCGCACCCGCTGGGGATCTTGCAGCAGCCGCAAAACCATCAGCATCACCTGGCGCTTGATCATGGCCCCGCCGGAAGTGATCGACTACGTCCTCATCCACGAGTTAGTTCACCTGGAGTTCCCGAACCATTCCAAAACCTTCTGGAAGCGGGTCGCCGCCCTGCAGCCCGGCTACCCCGCTCTGCGCAAATGGCTGAAGGAGAATGGCGCAGCCCTCAATCTGTGATTTTGGCCAGGGGTGACACGCCGTAATCCGATGGCGCAGAAACCGGCTTTGGGGTTATCAGTTACTCCCATGAATAGGTATGCGTCTGCGCCCGGTAAAGCACCCGGTTGTCCGGTGTGATCAACCAGACATGAGCGTAGATATCATAAGATGCTGTGTAATTGCCAAAGCTACGCACGAATAACGGCGGCGACGGATGTAAGTAGGTATAGACCAAAATAGGACCCACAAAACATATTCCATATTCCTCCCAGGGATATTTTACACCTATCGGCGCATCCCTCATGCGGTTTTTTAGATGGTTGGTCTTACGTCTTTTGAAGTCTCTTTCACTACTTAATATATACATATTATTGACAATTCCTATACATAATGATATAAACAGGATTGCAATTATCCCCTAAATTACGATCTACATTGGAGTATTGATGCGAAAATCGCCATTACTGCCCATCTTCATCGTCGTCTTCATCGATCTGCTCGGTTTCGGGCTGATCTTGCCGCTGCTGCCTTTCTATGCCGAAAACTACGCCGCTTCGCCGCTGCTGATCGGTCTGCTAACCGCCTCTTACGCCGCGGCCCAATTCATTGGCGCGCCCATCCTCGGCCGTCTTTCCGACCGCTTCGGACGTAGACCCATACTCTTGCTCAGCATTACCGGTACTTTCATCGGCTTCCTGATCCTGGCCTTTGCCGACTCGTTTGGGCGCCTTCTCAGCACCCTGATCAACCCGGCCCAGAGCGACCCCGTCCTGACCAATGCCCTCATCCTGGCTGTGCTCTTCCTCAGCCGGATTATCGACGGTCTGACCGGCGGCAACATCACTGTCGCCCAGGCATACATAACGGATATCACCCCACCAGCAGAGCGCGCCCGTGGGTTGGGCTTGATCGGCGCGGCTTTCGGATTGGGCTTTATCCTCGGTCCGGCGACCGGCGGCCTGTTGAGCACCTGGGGCTTCGCTGTCCCGGCTCTGGTCGCCGCCGCCCTGTCGGCTTTTAACCTGATCCTGATCTATTTCCGCCTGCCCGAATCGCTTACGTCCGAAATGCGCCAGCAACTGCGCGACCGACCGCAGCCTGAACTCAGCTTTGCCGCCCTCTGGCAGGCGCTCAACCGCCCGCGGGTCGGCCCATTGATCCACATCCGTTTCTTCTTCGGGTTGGCTTTCTCGATGTTCCAAACCATCTTCGCCCTGTTTGCCCAATCTCGGCTGGGTCTGGACGCCCGCCAGACCGGTTTCGTGCTGACCTATGTCGGTGTGCTGTCCGCCTTAATCCAGGGTGTTGGCGTCGCCCGCATCTCCAAACGCTTCCCCGACTCGCAGTTGATCCTGTTTAGCTCCGCGTTGATGTCCATCGCGCTGCTCGCCTGGGGGTTCACGCCCAATGTCTGGGTGATGCTGGTAGTGATGGCGCCGCTCGCCCTCTCCGGCGGCGTGCTCAACACCATCTTGAACAGCGCCTTATCCAAAGCGGTCTATGCAGAAGAGGTGGGCGGTACGCTCGGCCTGGCAGCTTCCGCCGAAAGCCTAACCCGCGTCATTTCGCCCTCGCTTGGTGGGCTGCTGCTCGGCAGCGTAGGCTTTTGGGCGCCGGGTGTGTTCAGTGCGTTCATCATGTTATGGGTTGCCTCTTTTGCCTGGCGCAAGATCATCCGAAACCCAGACCCACCGCTGCCTGCGCGTGCCAATCAGCAGGCATAACACGGATTAAGTGGAGATTGCTTCGCCGCCAAAGAACAAAATCGGCGGCTCGCAACGACATCAATCGTGAGCTGTTTGAATTGTAGGATAGACGCTAGATATTTTTACGATTCCATCCGGTTAACGGAACAATAAATGCAACCTGAGTTTAAGGTAAAATGAATTATCGCAAAGGAGCCAATGAAAATGATGGTCTCAAACAAACTCAAGGTTTCATGGCGTACTTCCGCACTGGTTGCCCTGCTGATTTTAACCGCCTGCGCTTTCCCATTCCCCTCCGCTGTGCAAGAAAACCCACCAAAGCTCCCCACCGAGCTGAGCGTAGTCACCGGCGAAGCGCCACAATATACCGCCACCGCTGGCAAACCGCAGATTTCCACCTCAGTCCCTGTGATCGAATCAACGCAGCCGGCCTCCAATCCACCCGCAGCCGAAACTGCTCTTCCCGTCGAAGCGACTGCGACCATCGTACCCCCACTCGGTCCGGCGTTGGCGTTTCTGAATGAGCGCGATATCTGGATCGTGGATACACCCGGCAGCGAGGCGTACCCGCTCACCGTTGCTGGCGATATTTTGGGTTTCACCTGGGCGCCGAATGGAGAGCGAATCGCGGCGTTCAATGGCCATACCCTCTGTTTCTACCATCGGGATGGCAGCGTCCGCGCCGCCTGTCTCGATTTAGGTCTGACCGATGAGCAGGCTTCGATCGAAAGACGGCTGATCCTCTCGCCAGATCAGCGCTTTGTGGTGCTTTGGAACCCGATCAACCCGCAGGATGAAGGAGCGATCGGCTGGATGATCGTCGCGCTCGATTCGACCAACCTGATGTACCGCATCGAAGACCCCGTCGATTGGGGCGCAGCCCTGACCAGCGAGAACGAGCGCGGCGGGTTTACCGGCCAGCCGGTATTTCTACCCGACGGCAGATTGATCGGCACCCTCTCCCATCGATCAAACTGCGGGTCTGGCGGATGTCATTATCAGCTCTTCCAATTCGATTTCGCCAGCCGCGTCTTCATCCCATTCGCCAACAAACCGGAGGATGGATTTAGCGAGGGGTTGAGCCTGTCGTTAATCAAGGACGGTCACGACCTGGCAAATTTTGGCACATTTTTTAGTGATTGTGAGAATTACATCACCCTGATCGACACATTCAATATCGATACTCAAGAACGCCAAACCTACAACCTGGAGGGAGAAGCGCTCACCGACCTGGCTTTCAATCCCCAATCAGACCAGGCAATTTTGGCTCGCACTTCTGGCTGCAACAGCCCAGACGAGAATCTCTGGGCTGCTCAATGCGGGCTTTCACAGGGTTTCGACATCTTACCGATGCAAATCTGGAACCCGGCTTCCACTGAACGCGTGGATATTTACCCTGGGGTGATGCCAGCCTGGTCCGCAGATGGTGAATGGCTGGCTTTTCAATCCTGCCTGGCCCAAGATGCCTCCGATCATTGGGCTCCAAGTGGAGAAACCTCGCCAGAGATTTTCCTGCTCAACCCCCTCAGCGGCGAGACACTCAGGATATCCAGCGGGATGCTGCCGCAATGGCAGCCTACTGATTATTGATCACAATCGCGGCGATCACTCCCGGCACCCACCCGATCAGGGTCAGAATGGTGACAATCACCAGCGATCCGCAGCCTTTATCAAGCACCGCCAGCGGAGGGAAAACCAAGCATACGATAACACGCCAGATACTCATTCTCAATCCTTCTAACTGTATTATGGAAGATCATATTGATCTACTTAACGTATGAAACGGAAAAACGTCGCGCCATTCGATAAGATCATCCATCATCATAACATCACTTGCTGCGAAGACTGTATAATACTACAGTCATGCGTAAAACCCCGGAATCAATGCCATCATTGCTGACCAGATGCTGGCGCCTAGCCGTGCTGACCGCCATCTCGCTCACCAGTTGCGTCTGGCCGGCTCGCCTGTCTTCGCTATTCGATCCTTCTTTAACAGCCGCTCCATCCCTGGCCGGGTTTGATGCGCCTGTTTCTCCTTTGATGGCTACTGTCATCATCCCCCCCACCAGGACATTCCTGCCAAAGCCGACCGCAACCCCCTATCCGCAGAAAACGAGCATCCCAGCTTCTCCTAAACCTTCTGCGATTCCCTCTTCCACGCCTCCCCCAAATGGGTTTGCGGTCGCAGAACAGGTCTGGAAACTGACCTCGGTCGATTACCCGCCCTATATCACCGCCCTTGGCCGGCTCTATTCGCCACCCACGCGCCGAGACCCTTTCCCGGCATACGTCTTCATGCGTCTGAACTTTCAATGCGCCAGCGGGAATTCGCTCATCCAGTTGTATACAGGAAAAGACCTCGGGCTGAATTTTACGCATAAACAGCCCGGTTTTTCAGATATCAGCATCGAAGACTATCAAGGTCGGCGCTACCTGGTCACACTGCTCGGCGCGTGTTGGTTGGCCGCCCCAATCCCCCGCACGCGGGCAGGCGATGGCCATTTCACCTTGAACTTCAAGGACTTACCCCCATTTCCTTTTGAGGTAAACTCTTCACCTTCCAATGATTTCCACCCCGATTTGTTTCATCTCAGACCGGGACGGCACAAAGGAAGTGTTCATCTCCAATTCAGACGGCAGTAATCCCATCCGCCTGACCACCGATTTCAGCCGCGCCGCCGAACCAGCCTGGTCCACCGATCATCAACACATCGCCTATGTCAACCATCCCAGGGGGAACGCTGATATCGCCATCGTCAACCGGGATGGGAACAAAATCAAATCCATCGCGGTCTCCAAGTCAGATGAAGGCGGGCCTTCCTGGTCGCCTAGCGATAATCGCATCGCTTTTCATACCATGCGGGATGGCAACTGGGAGATTTACACGGTCGATCTGGATCAGGATATCCCGATCAATCTCACCCACAGCCCGACCGATGACCTGAACCCGGCCTGGTCTCCGGATGGTTCCCGGATTGCCTTTCAATCGATGCGGGACGGCAATTGGGAAATCTATCTGATCGATCCCGACGGCGAAGGATTGTCCCAAATAACCCAGAACGTCGCCGACGACATCCTGCCAACCTGGTCTCCGGATGGCGACCGGATTGCTTTCTGGTCCAAACGCTCTGGCGCATGGCGTTTATACTTAACCGACCTGCTCAACGGCGATACCAAAACGCTCACCACCTACGAGAACCCCGGACCAACACCCTCCCGGGCAGCCTGGTCCCCGGACGGCAAACAAATCCTGATCACGCTGCTGCGGGACGGCTTCTTGCAACTCTACCGCATGGATCAAGATGGAGGAAATATCCTCCGCATCACCGACAACCGCGCCAATGATTTTGCACCGGATTGGTAAATTTAATACATCAACGCAAGCGCAGGTATTCTAAAGTATGACTTACCCCCAAGGGAAACCCCCGCCACACTTTCTGGTCTTCATCCCCGGATACATGGGCAGCCGCCTGCGCAGTATAAGCAGCCATCAATTAATCTGGCTTGATATTCCTGCCTTACTGGATAACCCCTTCGAGCTTGGGTCAGAATTACAACATCTCTTCGCACAGATGGGTTATCCAAACGATGACCTGCAGCCCGATGGGGTGATGGATCAATTGATCTTTCTGCCGCCCCTTTTCAAACAGGAACAATACATCCGCCTGATTGAGGTCCTAAAAGAATGGGGTTACCACGATTCGGATCCTGGAACAGCCGCCCCAGACCCGGCTGTTTACCAGTTTGCCTACGATTGGCGACAGGATAATCGCATATCCGCCCGCCAGCTTGGCGAGCGCATCGAAACGCTGAAGCAATACCACCCCGGCGCACAAGCCTGGATCATCGCCCACAGCAATGGCGGAATCATCGCCCGCTGGTATATCGAGAAAGAAGGTGGAAAAGATCACGTCGGTCGCCTGTTTCTGCTCGCCTCGCCCTGGGATGGCGCTCCTAAATCGATCCAGGTGCTGCAAGAAGGACCGGATATCTTCTTTCTGCGCCTGTTCAACCATTACGGCGTTCAGCAGTTGCTCCGCCAGGTCGCCCTGACATTTCCATCCTTCTATCAGCTGATCCCCGCTCATCTCCCTTTTCTGCAAGAGATCAACGGAGGTACCTACAATCCATTCCAGGATACACGCTGGTTAGACAATGCGGAACAATGCGAAAAACTCGCCGGCGCATTCGAATTCTA
The DNA here is from genome assembly GCA_963788145.1 of uncultured Chloroflexia bacterium. Taxonomy (GTDB): domain Bacteria; phylum Chloroflexota; class Anaerolineae; order Anaerolineales; family UBA4823; genus UTCFX2. The sequence goes on from CAWBFQ010000003.1 coordinate 883,750, forward strand.
CCGAGAGCTTGGGGTTCAATCGAGCGTGGACACCACCTGTTTCTTCGGTATTAAGCAGCCAACCGTTTCTCGTGGGATTACCTCCCTATCTGCAGACGGTAGAATCGAAAATATCCAGTGGAGATTCGACGAAGAGGGAGATGGCACCGTACCGATCCACAGCGCCATCCATCCGCACGCTGCTCAAAACTTACCTTATGCTGCCGGGCACGGCGACCTGTATATCCATCCAGCCTTACTGGATAAGTTAAAATTCGAGCTGATCAACCGCTACATCTACGGCGCCCTCGCCGCAGTCTCTCAGGGGCGCGTGACCGCTCGGTTTGAGAGTGATCGCGACGCCTACGCCCCCGGTCAAGCCATCCAGGTTTGGGCGGAAATTCTTTTTCACGATACCCGGCTCCCGATTTACGATGCGAAGGTGAGTGTGAGCGCGGTCTACAAAGCTGGGTTAGCGGAAATTTCCACCCAACCAGCCATCGCCATCCATCAGGCTGATCGTCCATCCATTCTGCTGGAAGAATCCGGGCAAGTTCGCGGGCGTTATGAAGGCATCTTGCTGGCGCCATCCGAACCAGGGTTTTACGACCTGGTCGCTGTCATCCAGACGAAATATGAGCCGCCGATAGAAATCAAAGAGCTGATCCTGATCGAAGAGGAATGATCCGCGCTGCGCCGTCAGGATAGCTTCACATCAGGGATGAAAACCAGATCGAACCGCCACGGGCATTGGGCTTGCTCCGCGCGGCCTGCCATACACCACCTGGGGGCAGCGGGTTGCCATGATCGAAAACCCGCTGAGAGGATAACACCTTCGGATCCAATCCTAAAAGCAATAAGAACATCGCAATCGGCCCGCCGTGACTCACCATCACGCAATGATCACAGCCTGTCTCTAGATTATAGGCCGGTCTCCAGCACGCCGCTTCAAGAAAATCATTCAACCGTTTTTGTACATCGTCTTCATTTTCGCCAGGCTGCCATTCGGTAATGCGCCCGTCGATCTGATAAGTCGCTCCGGCGACATCGCTGCTGAGCGCTGCCGTATGCCGGCAGCGCTCTAAGGGGCTGCTGTAAACACGGGTAATATGATTTTGTTGAAGGAAACCACCCAAAGCACCGCGCCTCCGCAATTCCCAGCGGTGTCAGTGGTGGTCCTGGAGGTAGATGATAGGGGATATCCTGCCGGTCCCAATCCGGCGTGGCATGACGGGCAAAGAATAATTTGTTTAGAGGCATCATCTCATCTCACACAGGTACAAAAGTTGGATTGATCTCTCAATCGCCTGGGGTAAAATGTTGGCATGCGGAAAATATGGTTTATCTTAGGAAAGTGTGCTCTTCTTTCGATATGGCTGCCGTTATTCTCGCTTAGCGGACAATCGGTCAGCGCTCCAAATAGCTGGGATTTGAATGGCTGCGCCATCTTTCCACCAGAAAACATCTGGAACACACGCGTTGACAGCCTTCCACTGGATGCTCATTCTCAAGATTATATCAATTCCATCGACCCCACCAGTCATGTTCACCCAGATTTTGGTGAGGGAACCTGGGATGGTTATCCCATCGGGATCCCGTATAACGTGGTGGAAAGCAGCCAGGCTGCTGTTTCGGTTATTTTCAATTACGCTAGCGAGAGCGACCCAGGTCCCTATCCGATCCCGCCCAACCCGAAGATCGAAGGCGACCCAACCAGCGGCGATCGGCATATCCTGATCCTGGAACAGGACCACTGCATCCTATACGAACTGTACGACGCAGAATACTCCGCCGGAAGCTGGAGAGCCGGTTCAGGCGCGATCTTTGACCTGAGCTCAAATCAACTGCGCCAGGATGGTTGGACCTCGGCTGACGCAGCCGGTTTGCCGATTCTAGCCGGGCTGGTGCGTTATGATGAGGTGCAGGCCGGATCAATCCAGCATGCCTTGCGCTTCACTGCCAGCGAAACCCGCTCCGCGCATGTCTGGCCGGCTCGACATGACGCATCCAACCTGACCGGGCTGAATATTCCGCCAATGGGCCAGCGCTTCCGCCTGAAGGCGAGCTATGACATCCGTTCCTTCTCCCCGGAAGTCCAGGTCATTCTGCAAGCGCTGAAAACCTACGGCATGATTCTGGCAGACAACGGCAGCGATTGGTATCTCTCCGGCGTCCCGGATGAACGTTGGGACAATGATGTCCTGGTCAGCCAATTGCATCAGGTTCCCGGGTCGGCGTTCGAGGCGGTGGATAGCTCGATCTTGATGATCCAATCCGATTCTGGCCTGGCTCTCCAGCTCGACTTCCGCTACAGCCTGGCTTTACCCGTCCTCCGGCGCTAATCTGAAATCCCTCGCTGCGCCCGGAATGATATCGGTTGCCCTTTCAAATAGTCCCCAAATGAGAAATCAAAGCTCTTTTTTCTTCATCCGAAAGAAAAGCCGTCTCGAGCGCATTACGCTGCGCCTGCCAGATCATTTCTTGAGAAAGACCTGCCGCTGGCGCAGCTACCTCATATTCGTATTTCAAATCAATCCCACTGATTCCCGGATCGTCAGTATTGATCGTGGCGCATAAGCCCAGATCAAGGAACCTCCTGATCGGGTGGGAGGCGTAATCGGGGACGGTGCTGGTTTGCACATTGCTGGTCAGGTTGCATTCGATCCCGATCCGGTGTTCTCTCATATAATCGATCAGCGCAGGATCTTGCAGCGCGGCAACCGCGTGACCGATCCGGTTTGCGCCCAAGGCGCGGATGGCCCCCCAGATGCTTTCAGGACCGGCGCTCTCGCCGGCATGCACAGTGACATACCAGCCTGCGTCTCGGGCGATCTCAAAATGCTCACGGAAAATCTCCGCCGGATATCTGGCTTCATCTCCTGCCAGGTCCAATCCAACCAGCCGCTCGCTCTGGCTGAGCAGCACTTTCAATTCCTCTTTGCCTATCTCTGCCCCATAGGTCCGGCTGATAATGCCGATCAGGTTCGCCCGAACCCCAAATGCCCGCTCGCCCTCTTCCACCCCCTCGCACACAGCCCGCGCCACGCCATACGGGTCCAGATGGTGCGCTTCTGCCATGAACCACGGGCTGAACCTTAATTCGATATAATCAATCCCTTCCTCCTTGGCATCCTGCACATTTTCGTACGCCACCCGCCGGCAGGCGTCGTCATCCACCAGGATTTGGGTCAACCAATAGAACTTTTGGATGAAATCCATCACGCCCGCTTGCGGAACGGTCACCTGAACAAACGGACGCAGGCTTTCAATATCCCAGGCGGGCAGCTGCAGACCGTGTTGGCGGCCCAAATCCAGGATGGTTTCCAGGCGCACGCTGCCATCCAAATGGCGGTGCAGATCAATCAATGGAAAGGACGAGTCAATAATGCACATGCTCATAATAAAAAAGGCGAAAGGGAACCTCCCGGATGGCTACATTTTGAATGGATCGGTTGGCGGCGGCTGCTTGGTTCCCACCACTTGCCACCACAATTGCCCGCCCAAGACGCCAAAACCGGCGCTCAAAGCCAGGTTCAGCATCCCGATAAAGCACACGCTGAAGAGCACCCCGCTGTAATAACCTGTCTCCAAATTTGATCCCACATTAATCCCAATCTGGCTCATGATCTCTCCGACGCCTTGCGGACCCACCAGCATGGTGTTGATCCCCGATCCCGCCATCTGCCCAAGCAGCATGCCAAAACCAGCAAACAGACCCGCAATTGCAGCCGGGGTGGTCACCATTCGGCTGTACGGCGGGCGATCAATGTTGATCGCCAGATAGCCAACAGTTAAACCCGCCATTACTGCCACACAAGGCAGACAAAGCGGGCTGATCAAAGTCAAACCCAATGCAAGCACAAAGGTAGCCAAAGCGCCGAGTAAGTTGGTGGATGCCATAATGAATACCCTCTTCAATGCAAGAATGAATGATTAAATCATACTCCACCTTTTCCAGCCGCGCAATACTGCGTTTTCATCTCTCGAATTTTCGACTATAATACCCAAGTTAATCCGCTTAGGATTATTTCAACAAACGTAATTAATCTTTTAGGAACCACGAGGAACTGGAATGGGATTTGAGTCGTCAGAGAACACTGAAATGAATATAGCCACGAACCAAGAGATGAAAAGCAGCCCAATGAACAAGAAGAATTGGATGACCCTGATCGTTGGGATTGTGATGCTCCTGGTAGGAGTAGGCGTGGGATATATGGGCCGCGGCGCATTTGGCCCCGAAGCGATCGCCGCTTCCGGCACAGCTACCGCTGTTGCTTATGCAGTCCAAACCCGAGCCGTCACAAATCAAGAAGTGATGAAAGCAATCGTCGCCCAGACCAATCACTTCAGGGGCGACCCGAACGCGCCGGTCACATTGATCGAGTTCAGCGATTTCCAATGCCCCTTCTGCGCAAAATTTGCAAGCGAAACAGGCCCGCAAATTGATGAGATGTATGTCAAGAGTGGAAAAGTGCGCATAGGGCATTTTCACTTCCCGTTCCTGGGCGACGAATCGCTCTGGGCAGCGGAAGCCAGCGAATGCGCCGGGGATCAGGGAAAATATTGGGAATATTATGATTATCTCTTTGCAAATCATGGCGGCGAAAACCAGGGCGCCTTTTCCAAAGAAAATCTCAAGAAATTTGCCCAGACCTTAGGGTTAGATTCGCAGGCCTTTGATCAATGTCTCGACACAGGCAAATTTACGAGTGTGGTGACAAACCAAGGGATGTTCGCCCGCCAGCTCGGCGTGCAAAGCACACCCAGTTTTATTGTCAACGGAACCCCGCTGGTCGGCGCTCAGCCATTCGATACTTTTAAGCAGCTCATCGACCAGTTCCTGAATCAATAATCCGGTCGAAGATGAATACCAGCCTCCTCCGTTAAATGGCTACCAAACTTTCCACGGTCACGATCTCATTGGTTGTATTTGACGGCGACGATACCCTCTGGCAGGGGCTGGATGGCGGTTACATCTCCGGGGTCGATTATCACGATCCCGGTCGATCGGATTATTCCTTTCATAACCTGGATGAGTTGCATATTCAACGCAACGATGGTCAGCGTTTCCGCCTTTTTCCAGAGGCTCCTTCTGTGCTGGCAGAGCTGGTTCGCTTCAATGTATTAATTTCCTTGGCGAGCTACAATCACCGCCCCCCGGTCATCGCTGCGCTGAAAGCGTTCCAAATCGATCATTTTTTTGCCCATCCGGTTGTGGAGTGGACCAGCCAGAAGGATCAGATGGTGCAGACAATTCTGCGCAAATTCAGCGCCGATCATTTTCTGGTCAGCCCGGTGACGACCCTCTTCATCGACGACGACCATCACAACCGCTACCGCAAGCAGATGGCTTCAATCGGCGTGCATTTCATGCAAAAGGGACGCGATATCCAGGACTTGAACGAACTGCTGGATCACCCACGCTACCGCCTGGTCCCGGCTCAAAAAAGCCTGATTTGAGCTTGAATGTGACAAAATCAGGATAAAAATCATTTGCCCAGCGATTAGAATATCGTTATATTAAAGACAGTCTTGCAAAAATGGAGGCCTGAATGAAAATCATCGCTTATATTGCAGCAGCGATCTTCATCTTTTTTGGCGTACTTTTTGTTTGGGGCGCGTTCAGCCCCGAAGGCTCCACTGGTTGGATCCCGGTTGGTTTGATCAGCATCGTGGTCGGGTTCGGTCTGATCTGGTTCGCCAGCCGCTCGAAACCGGCTGCAGCGGGCGGCGGCGCCAATATCACCTACAAGATCGACCTTCCAGCCGATGTTAACGCCGAAACCCTGCAATGCAAGTCCTGCGGCGGTGCGCTAAATGCCGACAATATTACGATGGTTGCCGGCGCTCCAGTTGTGAATTGCCCCTATTGCGGCACTTCCTACCAGCTTACCGAAGAACCCAAGTGGTGAGCCTATCGCCTTCCTGCTGAGGTGTTCATGAAGAGAATCTGGATCCCAACGATTGTATTGATCGTCCTCATCCTGGCAAGCTCCAGCGCCTTTGCCCAAAGCTATTATTTTGAGCTGAACCGCCTTGCCGCCGATGTTTTTATCAATTCCGATGGCTCGATCTCGCTTGCCTACCAGTTCGGCTTTACCAACACGCCATCTGCTTCGTCGATCGAATATGTTGATGTCGGCATGCCCAACAGTTCTTTCTCGCTCGACGGCGCTAAAGCCAATGTCGACGGTCAACCCGTCTCGCTTTCCCGCTCGGACTACGAAGGCAACGGTTCCGGCTTTGCGGTGGTGCTGGGCAGCGCTGCGATCCGGCCCGGCAAAAGCGGCACGGTTTATGTGACCATCCCCCATGCCGGAACATGGCTGCATTTCGATGACAACGATAAGAACTTGGCCAGTTTCGCCTTCTCTCCAACCTGGTTTGGCTCAAAATATGTGACCGGTTCAACCTACATAAGCGTGTCTTTTCACCTCCCACCAGGCGTCCAGCCGGAAGAACCGCGCTGGCATGCTGCCCCATCCGGTTGGTCCCCCGAACCTCAAACCAGCCTCGATTCAGACGGCCGGGTAGTCTACACCTGGGAGAATCAACAGGCTTCCGGTTCCACGGAATATACCTTCGGCGCATCCTTTCCGGCTCAATATGTTCCTGCAGCAGCCATCAGCCAGCCCTCCATCTTTGAGATGCTCGGCGTGAGCGCAGATACCTGTTTCACCTTCCTATGCTGCGGCGGCATCTTTGCCTCGATTATCGGCATCGGTTGGTGGAGCACTGAGGCCAGCAAGCGTAGAAAACTGCAATACTTACCCCCCAAAATCGCCATTGAGGGTCTTGGCATCAAACGCGGCCTCACGGCAGTCGAAGCGGCTACCCTGATGGAACTTCCGCTTGATAAAGTGATGACGATGATCCTTTTTGGAGTGGTCAAGAAAGAAGCCGCAGCCGTAAAGACGCGTGATCCGCTTGAACTGACGCTGGCAAGCCCTTTGCCCGAAGGAATCAATCCCTACGAGCAGGATTTCTTGAAGGCATTTGAGAAAACCGATAAAGCCGAGCGCAGAAAAGCGCTGCAAACCATGATGATCGACCTGGTCACCAGCGTTTCCAACAAAATGAAAGGTTTCAGCCGCAAAGAGACCATCGCATATTATAAAAACATCACCGAAAAAGCCTGGACGCAGGTCGAAGCAGCTCAGACGCCCGAGGTTAAGAGCGAAGCATACGAAAAGAATATCGAATGGACCATGCTCGATAAGGATTATGACGACCGCACCCGCGATGTCTTTCGCACCGGGCCGGTCATCATCCCCACCTGGTGGGGGCGCTACGACCCAACCTTCAGCCGTCCCGCCGTCTCTACGCCTTCAGCCAGGCCGGGTCCAAGCGGCTCACCCTCGGGTGGGCAGATCTCTTTACCCACGCTGCCCGGCGGCAGTTTTGCTGCTTCTGTCGTCACCGGAGTACAGAGTTTCTCCTCCGGCGTGATTGGGAATGTCACCGATTTCACCGGCGCCATCACCAACAAGACCAATCCGGTCCCGATTCCACCTCCTTCTCGCAGCTCTGGCGGTAGAAGCGGAGGCGGCGGAGGTGGAGGTTGCGCTTGCGCTTGCGCCTGTGCGGGCTGCGCTTGCGCCTGCGCAGGTGGTGGACGATGACAGAGATCGTCTCATACGTCCACCAGACTCCAACCGAAAAAGCCCATATCCATCTGCGCCTCGACCCGGATGGATCAGGGCTTCTGGTGGTCAATGCCAGCCGCATCCTGCACTTGAACCCGACCGCTGCATTGATGGCCGATCTCTACCTGAAGCAGACACCCCACGATCAGGCGCTGCGCACCCTCAAAAACCAATTCATGGTGTCTTCTCATCAGGCAGGGCAAGATTACGCCGCATTATGCAGCCAGCTCGACCAATTCATCCACGCCGATGGCGCCTGTCCCATTCACGATCTCGATTTGGAGACCATTCCACCCTTCAGCGCCCAATTGAGCGCGCCCTACCGCATGGATCTGGCTCTCACCTATCGCTGCAACAACGATTGTTTCCACTGCTATAATGCCCGCCCGCGTAATCACCCCGAACTGGATAGCGACCATTGGCGGCAGATCATCGATCGCGTTTGGGAGTTGGGCATTCCTCACGTCGTTTTCACAGGCGGCGAGCCAACCTTGCGCCGCGACCTGCCCGAACTGGTCGCCTATGCCCAAAAGACCGGGCTGGTTGCCGGCTTGAACACCAACGGCAGGCGTTTGAGCGATCCCAAATTCCTGGACCAGTTGGTGCAATCTGGCCTGGATCACGTCCAGATCACCCTGGAGTCGCACGATCCAGCCATCCACGATTCGATCGTACAATCTCAGGGCGCCTGGGGTCAAACCGTCGCAGGCATTCGCAATGCCCTGAATTCTCCGCTCTATGTGATGACCAACACCACCCTGCTGCAGCAAAACGCCCCCCTGCTGGAACAAACCCTGGCATTCCTGGCCGATCTTGGCGTGCCTACGATCGGCTTGAACGCCCTGATCTATTCCGGCGCGGGCGCTTCCTGTGGCAGCGGGTTGGACCCCTGCGAGCTTTCGCCTCTGCTCCAGTTGGCGAAAGACTCCACTCGCTCTCATGACCAGCGCCTGATCTGGTACACGCCCACCCAATATTGCCATTTCGATCCAATGGAGTTAGACCTGGGGATCAAAGGCTGCACCGCTGCCCTGTACAATATGTGCGTCGAATCGGATGGCGCGGTCATCCCCTGCCAATCTTATTATCATCCACTTGGTTCGCTGCTCACAGATGCCTGGGATCAAATTTGGGAACATGAACTATCCTTGAGCCTGCGACAGCGCCATTATGTTTCGCAAAAATGTGGGGATTGCGTGCTGATCGGCGAGTGCGGTGGAGGATGCCCGCTAACCCCGGAGCCAATCTCCTTACCAGTTCAAATCAATCATACTGTCTCAGGATTGAGCCTGAGCAGCAACGACAAATGAGGCGGATATGACCAGTTTCCTAAACCCCTTTAAGCGCCTGTTCAATTCCCCGCATACCATCCCTTCCGGTATGTATCACTATCAGTCCCCCTCGGATGACGCCCGCAATTATCGCCTCCATCTCCGCCTGGATTCAACCGGCGAGGGGATCTTGATAGTCAACGCATCCACCATCCTGCATCTCAACCAGTCAGCTGCTGAATACGCCTACTATCTTGTGAAGAATACCCCAGCAGACCAGGTTGCCCATATCATGTCGTCTCGCTATCAGGTCCAGCCCGTCAAGGCCCGCCAGGATTATCTGGACTTATCCGCCCGCATCCAGACCCTGGTGGAATCGCCCGATCTCGACCCGGTCACTTTCCTCGATTTTGAGCGCCGCCTGCCCTTCTCCAGCCGCTTTGTGGCCCCGTATCGCCTGGACTGCGCCCTCACCTATCGTCTGAGCAGCCAGCCCGATTCCGCCCCGGTCGAGCGCGTCTCGCGGGAGCTGACCACCCAGGAATGGACTGCCGTTCTGGCGAAAGCCTGGGAAATCGGCATTCCGCATATCATCTTCACCGGCGGCGAGCCGACTCTGCGCGACGATCTGCCTGAGCTGATCCAGCAGGCCGAAAATCTCGGCCAGGTCAGCGGATTGCTGACCGATGGCATGAAGCTGATCGACCCCCAATACCTCGAACAGTTGCTTCAATCGGGGCTGGATCACCTGATGATCATCCTGCAGCCCGCGGATGAATTATCCTGGCAGGCGGTTGAAAAATCCCTGGTGGAAGACCTCTCTGTCACCGTCCATCTCACCATCACCGAATCGGACCAGGCCCAAATCAACGCATACCTGAGCCGAATAAAGGCGCTAGGAGTTGAAAAGATCTCCCTCAGCGTGGTCGACGCATCGCTTGCGGCAGCGCTGCAATCGGCCAGGGATCAGGTCGCAGCCCTTGGATTGGAGTTGATTTGGAATATTCCTGTCCCCTATTCGTGCCTCCATCCGGTTGCATTGGAATCTGCGGATGCGCTGATCGAGGGCGCTGGACGAGCCTGGCTGTATCTTGAACCAGACGGCGACGTGCTGCCCGCCCAGGGAGACCCCGTCCCGCTTGGCAACTTCTTGCGCGATCCCTGGAAGAAAATCTGGAAGAAATAGCCTGCTATCTGGTCAAATAACCCGAAAACATGGATTGGCATAGCCGCTTCCTGCAACAGGCTGGTTGGACCGCGCAGCTCAGGCGCTTTGTATTTCAGCAAACCGGCCTGCGCCCTGGCGTCCGAATTCTCGAAGTGGGATGCGGCAGCGGGGCGGTCCTCTCCACCATCCGCGCTCTGAGCGGACCGATCGAAATCAACCTTTTTGGACTGGATATCGAGCGCGCATATCTGCAGCAGGCTGCAGAAAATGTCCCCCTTTCCTACCTGACCCAGGCGGACGCCCTCCATCTCCCTTTCCCGGCGGGCTTCTTTGACATCATCTATTGCCATTTCCTGCTGCTGTGGTTAAGCGACCCGCTGGCTGCCCTGATCGAGATGCGCCGCGCCGCCAGGCCAGGCGCGTTCATCATCGCCTTCGCCGAGCCGGATTACGGCGGTCGGCTGGATCATCCTGAAGAGCTTTCCGAGCTTGGCTGGCTGCAGGAACAAAGCCTGCGCCGCCAGGGCGCCAATCCCCGGCTCGGCCGGCGACTGAAAGCCATCTTTCGGCAAGCCGGTCTGATCCATCTGGAAGTCGGCGTGCTTGGCGCTCAATGGCAAGGATCGCTTTCAGCCCAGGAGATCGAGCTGGAATGGCAGGTCGTCGAACACGATCTCAAATCAAGCCTCTCAAATGAAAAGCTTGCCAGGCTGCGCCAACTTGATTGGGACGCCTGGCAAGCCAATGAACGCACCTTATTTATCCCGACATTCTACGCTTACGGTCAGACGCCAGGCTGAATCTGCTGACTCGCTTCGCCTGCTGCCTGCGCCTAATTCTTGATCGCCTCCGCCTTGATATTCTTCAGCCGTTTCATCACATCATTTTGGCCTCTGCCAAAATAATCGTGCAGTTTTAGATATTCGCCAAAAAGCTGATCATAGACCGCTTTGTGTTCCGGGATGGGGGTATATGTGACTTCCTTCAATTGAGCCATCTTTTTCGCTGCATCGAAGATCGAATCATAGCCGCCCGCAGCTTTTCCGGCTGCCACCGCTCCAAACATGGCCGATCCCAGTGCGGGGGTCTGCCCAGAAGCCGCCACCTTCATCTCTCTTCCGGTCACGTCCGCGTAGATCTGCATCAGCAGCCGGTTTTTCTCTGGCAAACCGCCGCATGCTACCAGTTCATGTACCGGTACGCCGTTCTGCTCGAACGCTTCGATAATCACCCGCGTCCCGTAGGCAGTCGCTTCGATCAGCGCCCGATACACTTCCTCCGGATGCGTAGCCAGCGTCGCCCCGATCAATAAGCCCGTCAGGTCCGCGTCCACCAGCACGCTGCGGTTCCCGTTCCACCAATCCAGCGCCAGCAGCCCGCTTTCACCCGGCTTGAGCGCTGCCGCCTTCTCTTCCAGCACAGTGTGGATCGATAGGTTGCGCTCTGCTGCTTCTCTCTCATATGAAGCTGGCATGCAGTTCTCCACAAACCAGGCGAAATGATCCCCCACGCACGATTGACCGGCTTCATACCCAAAAAGCCCAGGGATAATCCCATCTTCCACATAACCACAAATGCCTGGAACCACCCGCTCTTCGTTCCCTAATACCATGTGGCAGGTGCTGGTCCCCATGATCATCACCATGCGCCCCACCTCGGTCACTGTCGCCGCTGGAACAGCCACGTGCGCATCCACATTCGCAATCGCGACCGCCGTGCCCGCCAGCAAGCCTGTCCACTCGGCGGCCTGTTCGCTCAATTCGCCCGCCTTTTGTCCAATCGGGGTGATCGTCCGGCACATCTTTTCATCGATCACATTTTTCAGGCGTGGATCGAGGGCGGCAAAATATTCCTTTTGGGGAAAGCCTTCCCGCTTCGACCATAACGCTTTATAGCCAGCCGTGCAGGAATTGCGCGTCTCGATGCCCGTCAGCTGCCAGACCACCCAATCCGCTGCTTCTATCAGCCGGTCCGCCTGCTGATAGATTTGCGGGGCTTCATCCAAGATTTGGAGCGTCTTGGAAACGAACCACTCAGATGAGATCTTGCCTCCATAGCGGTCCAGCCATCCCTGATTCAACTTCCGGGCCGTCTCGTTGATCCGGTTCGCCTCCGGTTGGGCGGCGTGATGCTTCCACAGCTTGACCCAGGCATGCGGGTTGTTCTTGAATTCAGCCAAATTGCACAAGGGTGTGCCGTCTTTTTTCACCGGCAGCATGGTGCAGGCTGTGAAATCGATCCCCAGGCCGATCACATCCGCCCGATCCACCCCGCTCATTCGCAGCACTTCCGGGACGGCGGTCTTAAAAACGGCAATATAATCATTCGGGTCTTGCAAAGCCCAATCCGGTTCCAGGCGGATATTCGTCCCTGGCAGCTTCTCATCAATCACCCCGTTCCGGTAGGCATGCACGGATGTAGCCACCTCGCTCCCATCGCTGACATCCACCAATAATGCCCGCCCAGATTCTGTCCCAAAATCCACGCCAATCGCATACAGATGTTTCATCAAATCCTCCGTAAATTTGCCCGTGCGTTCCTCTCTGGCTGGCGATTTCTTATCCTAAAATTCGATGATGGTCTTAATTCCTTCTCGTCTGCTGGCGGTCTCAAAAGCCTCTAGAGCCTGGCTGAACGGAAAACGGTGCGTCACCAGTGATCGTAATTCCATATTACGACTCTGAGCCAGCGAGATCGCCCGCGGAAAAGCGTTGCGAGACCTGCGGCACATCACAAGGTTCAATCCTTTTCGGCGGGCTGCCGAGGCTGAAAAGCTGGTCTGATCCTCTTCTGGAATTCCCACCAGCACCACCCGTCCGCCCGGTTTCACCGCCCAAACCGCATTCTCTACAGCCGAGTTATCGCCAGCCGTTTCAAAAACCACATCCAAGCCTTGCTCGCTTTTCCATCGCTGCAGGTCTGGCAGATTACCGTTCTCGTCCACCTGCAGCGCCAGGTCCGCGCCTAACGATTTCGCCGCTTCCACCCGGTGGCTTAACCGATCCGTACCCACAATCTCTTTCGCCCCAGAAAGCGACGCCAACTGCATGATCAACAACCCGATCGGTCCGCATCCAAACACGCCAACTCGCATATACGGGTTGAAATGGGCCAGATCGAAGGCATGAATGGCCACGCCAAGCGGCTCCAACATCACCCCATCATCCGCGTTCAGATCCTCAGGCAGGTCAAACAGGCATTTCTTCGGCCAACACATCCATTCGCGCAAAGCTCCATCCACCGCGCCGTGACCTGCAAACCTCACCTTAGGACACAGGTTCGGATAACCGCGCTGGCAGTAATCGCAACTACCGCACGAATCCGCCGGGTCCACGCCGACCAACCTGCCATCCGCAGCCACGATCGCCGCAAATTCATGCCCCAACACCAGCGGCCGGGAGAGTATGGAGTCGCCAATCCCGGCTTGTTTGAACCAATGCAAATCTGATCCGCATAAACCAACCGCAGAAATTTGGAGCAGTTCCTCGCCTTTGCATGAGACTGGAGACTTCTCTTCGACAAACCTCAAGTCGCCGCTTTTATATAGTCTTAGCGCTTTCATAGGATCTCCAAAATCGCCGGCCGTTCGATGCTCACATCACCCACCTCGACCGAATAAGTCGGCCAGCCCACGATCTGCGTGATCACTTCGCTGCTCTTCTCACCCACCAGGATGGTATCTTCGGATTTTGTCCCGGTAATCGATGGATTCCAGGCATAAGCCTGCCCAACCAGCACTGTGTCGTTATTATCTGGGGCAGCCACGAATTCGCGCGGCTCGTATCCAGCCGGGCCGCCCTGGTGATGCAGCTTCCATTCACCGGGGAAACCAGCCTTGGCATAAGCCGCCTCGGTTCTAGCGAAAATCTGCCCCAACGTCTTCCCCGGTCGTGTCTCCAGGATCATGGTCGCATCCACCTGAGCTGTCGCCTGCGCCTTTTGCCGGATCGGTTCTCCCAATTTGCCAAAATGGACCAGCCTGGTGATTGAGCTGACCAGCCCTGCCCGCCGACCGCAAAGCACCAGCATGGCGTACCGATCCATCCGTTTTTCGGTGGGCAGCGGATGGCGGAAGGAGAAGATGCGCTCATCCGTAGCGACCAGGTTGACGATTGGCTGCACCCCCCGATTTAAGGAAGCCGCTGCAATCAGCGCTGCGATTTGATATTCCGTCATCCCCGGTTTGACCGCCCGGATGGCCTCATCCATGATCTGAGCGCACTGCCGCCCTAACGCGGGAAGCGGTCGCCTTCTTCTGGCGTCAGGTTTGCCCGCATCCGGGCAATCTCCGCCGAAAGATCGATCCCGGCTGGAGTGGCTCCATCTGCGCCGAGCCTGCCTGAACCAACCAGCCCGTTTAGCGGCTCAGTGGCTGCATACCAGGGTTCAGTTTGAATGATCCAACCCTGCTCGCCCAGTTTTTCCTCTTTTTCGATCCGGGTGGCCTCTATATTATTCGTCAGTACGTACCGTTTGGAGGGCGTAATCAATAACGATGCGGCTCCATCCGCAGCGGCAGTATTGACGAACGAGGCTGCCCCGCAAGTTGCCCAGGCAAAACTGCTCACCTTGCGCAGCAACAGACCTGCCAATTGATATTTGTCCAGCAACGTTTGTATTCGGTCCAGTTTTGTTTGTAATTCTGTCATCATACCCTCGACACTTTTGTCTTCTTCTTAAATCCTTATAGCAGGGTCGGGTTTGCCTGACTTTATCTATGCGTTTCCCGACCCTTTATCACTCACTCAACCCTGATGGTAGTATACCTCCCATCCCAGGTATTTCGTCAAGGCTTCGTTCACAGTGGATGCCACACGGGAAGGATTTAGAGCAACATGGTGCTCAAAGCCATTGTTGCAAATATAAGATAGCAGTTTTTGCAGGTTCGGGATTTTCACCACTCCGTAACCGCCGAAAGTTTTCAAGGGATCGTTGGTGATCTCACCTTCTCCCAGATAAGCCCGGATTTTTCCTGCGAAATCATCGGTCGCCGCCCGGCAGTACGTGAACGGCATCGCCTTCACACGCCCCATCATGGTGCCATAGGTATGTTCTTTTCCAACCGAGCCGGCGATGATCGCCTGATAATCCATATAGGGCCCTGCCTCATCGGTCGCCGATCCAGACTCAAAAATATCCTTGGGCAGGTTCGAACAGTGGAAGACCACACCCTTATCTGGGTCATTTCCATAATTATTGTTCCAATCCACCAAAGCGCTCGGTTTTCCAGAGGCCAGCGCCATCGCAAGCATTCCGATCACGCCGGCGATATCGGTTTCACAGGCCGATGGCAGCAATCTATTTGACATCATGCTCATCAACGTGCAGGGCACAACCCCATAGAATTCCTCCATCGCCGTCCAACACTGCAACGCGCTTGCCGACAGGTTGTTCGCGGTCATCCATTCGTCGATGACCGCCCCCAATTTGGCCATCCGGATCAAGGCTGTGTTGGGTACGCCGCTGGTCTTCACATAGGCCATAATCTCATCCAGTTTAGCCTTTAATAGCGGGTCATTTTCTTTCATCTTCTGAGCGCGCCCGAATATTTCTGATAAATCCACCGTCTCGACCGAGATGCCGCTGCGTTCAAACAGTTTCTCGCTGTAGCGCACGGTATTGAAAGCCGCCGGTCTGGCGCCTATGGCGCCCACGCGCGCCCCCGCAGCCCGCGCACCACCCGGCAGATGCCGACAAACCGGCTCAAATCCTCCCGGAACAGATCGCTGTCTGGGTCCTCCGTGTGCAGCGATGTCAACGAGAATTGTATGCCATATTGAACCAGGTTGTTGCAGACGGACATCTTGCCGCAGAACGAGTCGCGCCGGTCAATTACTGCCATTTTCTCAGGATCATCTGGAAAGGCATGCACCAAAACCGGTACGTCTAAGTTTGCCCAACGCAGGGTATTTGCAACCGCTCTTTCATCGCCAAAATTGGGCAGTGTAACCAGGATGCCGTCGATCTCGTCCCGATGGAGCTTAAAAAGATCGGCGCATTTTTGCGCATCGCTCAAGGATTCGACGCTGCCGTATTTCGTATCCTCCGGCGTCAGAGCAATTGCCTGAATGCCTTCCTCATCTAGAATCTTGAGGATGAGCTTTCTTCCAGTTTCGCAAAGGTGTCCGGGGAAAAAGCCCCGGTTTCCAACGATCACACCTAAAACGGGTTTTTTCAGAGTAGCTTCCATTTCAAAACTCCTTATCTAGCTGTGGTCTGTCATTGCGAGCGTTCTTTGCGAAGCTCCATGTCATTGCGAGCGCTTCTTTACGAAGCTCCATGTCATTGCGAGCGTTCTTTGCGAAGCAATCCAGACTGCTTCGTCGCACAAAACGCTCCTCGCAGTGACATACCGTCGTAACCTGTCATTGCGAGCGTTCTTTACGAACCTCCATGTCATTGCGAGCGCTCTTTGCGAAGCAATCCAGGCGGCTTAGATCTCCGAATAGGGCGTCTCGCAGATCGTGCGCGCCATCGCCCAAAAATTCTCCATCGGCGTATCTAATTGAACATGATGCGTCGGCCCCAGGATCAATCCGCCGCCTTTACCAATCGTCCTCAAACGCTGCAACACTTCCTGGCGCACATCTTCGGGGGACCCAAACGGCAGCGTGTATTGTTCGTCGATAGAACCCCAAAAGCACAATGGATCACCGAATCTCTGCTTGAGCATCGCCGGGTCCATGCTCGCCGGCTGGATCGGATTGAGCACATCCAAACCGATCTCGATTAAATCGGGGATGATCGGTAAAATCACGCCATCCGAATGATAGGCCACCTTCAGCCTTGGATTGATCGCTTTGATCGCCGAGATAAAATTGGCCATCCTGGGCTTGAAGAATCTCCGCCACATCGCCGGGGAAATCAGCATCGAATTTTGAGCGCCCATGTCATCGCCGATCCAGATCATATCCACCCCCATCTGCGTCAATTTCTTGGCGGCTGTCAGATGGTATTGGTAAGGGATATCCAGGATCGCCTCCGCCAGTTCCGGGTTGAGCGCAAAATCACTCAACATGCGCTCGTAACCGCGCAGCGCCCAGGCGCACTCAAAGATCGTGGTGACGGTTACCCCCACAACCCAATATTCGGCTTGATATTCCCGGATCACCCGCTCCGCTTCCAGGTACAGCTCAGGCCGGTTGGGGTCTGGCGGTTTATAGGATTGGATTGCCTGATCCTGCGCCAAAGGATGCCCACAAATCTCGGTATATGTCCCCGAACCGTACACCGTTTCATAGGGAGCGGACTTCCACCCGATCCCCCATTCGTCCGTATATGCGCCTACCTCCTGGTAATAAGAATTAGCCCAGCCCACGGAGGTCAAAAGCATATCCTGACCCAGTTCCCGTTCCAACTCATACGTGTTCCCACCGCCATGCGGATTATGCGCCTTCCCGCTCTGGGCATTCAAATCCGCCCGCAAACGATCCGCAAACTCGGGCGTGAAGCTGATCTGCATCGGGCAGCGATCCGGCTGCTCGTGGCTTAACGCCATTAAAACGCGTTCGCGGTGCTTCATCTCATCCAACTATCGACTTTGCCAGCGCAACCGCCCGGCTGGCATCCGGCGCAAAACCATCCGCCCCGATCTGCTGGGCATAACTTTCGGTCACCGGCGCCCCGCCGATCAATACCTTCACTTGCTCGCGCACCCCCGCCGCCTTGAGCGCATCAATCGTCGCCTTCATATTCGGCATGGTGGTCGTCAGCAGCGCCGACATCGCGATGAAATCGGCTTTTTGGTTTTTCACCGCCTCAACAAATTTTTCCGGACCGACATCCGTCCCAAGATCGACGATCTCAAATCCAGCCCCTTCCAACATCATCGCCACTAAATTCTTGCCAATATCATGCAAGTCGCCCTTCACGGTGCCGATGGCAACGGTCCCGGCTGTTTTCACATCTGCTTCCTGCAAGAGAGGCTTCAACAACGCCAGCCCAGACTGCATCGCCCGCGCCGCAATCAGCATTTCCGGTACAAAAAAGTCTCCCTCTTCAAATCGTCTCCCCACTTCAGCCATCGCAGCGATCATGCCCTGGTTCAGGATTTCAGCAGCTCCTAGACCTTGATCCAGGGCTGCCTGCACCTTAGCCTGCACCAAACCAGCGTTCCCATCGATCACACCTTCATAAATTGACTTTAATACGGTCTCCATTGCGTATTCCTCCAATCAATAAGGTCAGGATTCTATTATCGTTTCCGGGATCGTGAACATTCTATCATGCCGGTTTGATCACTTGCAAGTAATAATCAGCATGACGTCATCTGCATTATGTCATCTGCAAGATCTCCTCTCAGCCATCATCCTATTCCAATCGGTTCGATTTGACCTGTCTAACTTTTCTCTGTATAATGATCGACAAGGTACCCCCACACCATGCTGCTTAACGCCCTTTTTAAAGTCATACCGGTTCTGCTGCTGCTCCTTTTGGGCTTTTTTCTCGGCCGCCGCGATTTCTTCTCCCCCGCTACACGCCAGCAGCTTAAGAACCTGATCGTTAACATCGCCCTGCCTTCTGCCCTCTTCCTGGCTTTCAGCCAGGTCCAGCTTGAATGGCGTTATCTGTGGATCATTGGGATCATTTTCAGCGCCTGTTGGTTGGTAATGTCCCTGAGCCGCCGGGGCCTCGCGCTCACATCCAGGAAATCAGATTATTTCCCCTTCCTGATGACCGGCTTTGAAGCCGGGATGCTCGGCTATGCCATCTTCAGCGCAGTTTACGGCGCGGATCAAATCTACAAATTTGGCGTGATTGATCTGGGGCAGGTGACTTTTGTGTTCTTCATCCTGGTTCCAGCCCTCAGAAAACAATCCTCCGAAAAACAGACTTTTTCTCAGGTATTGCTGAGTTTTCTTAAAACACCGGTCATCCTGGCCATCCTGGCTGGGATCCTGTTCAACCGGACCGGCCTCTACCAGGCCTTCTCTGAATATCCACTCTATCAAAGCCTTCACACGGTACTGCAGCAGCTTGCCAACCTGACCACCCCGCTGGTTGCGCTGGTTATCGGCAGCGAAATTCGCGTTGATCGCGCCAGGATCACACGCCCGCTGCGCACATCCCTGCTGCGCTTGCTGGTCTGGGTATCCGCTGCCCTGCTGCTCAACGCCCTGGTCATCGACCGCCTGCTTGGATTGGATCGTGTTTTCCAGGCGGCTGTGCTGACCATGGCGATCCTGCCTCCCCCATTTGTGATCCCGCTCTTTGTCCAGAATGCATCCCCAGACGATCAGGCCTATATCGTCAACACTCTCTCTTTATTCACCCTGATCACCCTGATCGCCTACGTTTTGGTAACTTTTGCCATCCCGCCCGGATAAAAAAAGGCTGCCCTTCGTTCTGCGGCAGCCTGTCTGTTCCTCATGATTTCTCGACCGGCAAACCGATCTCGATCATTCCATTTTGGATCCGAACCGGGTAGGCCGGGATATCCTCCATCGCCGGCAAGGCGGTCGCCTTTCCATCCCGAATATCAAAACGGGCCCCGTGCCGCGGGCAGACCACCTCGTAGCCTTCCAGATCGCCTTCGCCAAGCGGCCCATTATCATGGCTGCAAAGGTCCGCTATACAATAAAGGCCGCCTGCCAGGTTAAAGATCACCAATGGTTCTTTATCTATTTCAATAAACAACCGTTCCCCCGCAGGCAGATCTTTTTCCTCTGCCACCGGCACAAACTCGCAAGTCTGTGGGTCCAGGTGCACATAATTCAGCATGTCTCTGCTCCCCTTTCAGGTTCCAAACCGGCTCCTACTCCACCAGTTCGTCGCTGGCTTCCCCCAGACCATAGACGCCTGCCTTTAACACCTTGAGTGAAAGCAGGGCGCATTTTAATCTTACCGGACCCAATTCCAAGCCAAGCATTTCGAGGATATCCTCTTTTGAGATTTCTTTGATATCTTCCACGGATTTCCCAACGATCGATTCGATCAGCAAGTCCGCCGACGCCTGCGAGATCGCGCAGCCCTGACCGCTAAAGGCCGCCTCTTCCACAAGACCATCCGCGCCAACCCGTAGTTCGATCCGAATATGGTCGCCGCACAGCGGGTTATCATCTTCAAACGCAATATTATGCGGCGTGACCGATCCGCGAAATTGCGGATTCTTATATCGATCTATGATCACCTCGCGATACATGTCGTCCATTTATTTCTCATCCTTGTTTATGCTTTTCGCGTTCCTTTTTGCTACATCCCAAACACATCTCTTACTTTATAGAGCGATTCAACCAGCCGGTCCACCTCAGCATGGGTGGAATAGAGATAAAAGCTGGCTCGCGCAGTCGCCGGGAGCCCCAGTTTTTCATGAAGCGGCATCGCACAATGATGTCCGGCTCGGATCGCGATCCCGGATCGATCCAGAATTTGGGAAATATCATGCGGGTGAATCCCCGCCAGGGTGAAGGATGCGACTCCACCCCGATCCGACGCTGTTGGGCCATAGATCTGCACCCCTGGCGTCTCTTCCAGGCGTTCGAGCGCATAAGCGATGATCTCCTGCTCGTGCGCAGCGACCTGATCCATCCCAACCGCAGATAAATAATCCACTGCTGCCCCCAATCCAATCGCTTCTGCGATTGCCGGTGTGCCTGCTTCAAATTTATGCGGCAATTCATTCGACGAAAACGAGCGCAAATGCACCCGTTTGATCATATCTCCGCCGCCCATGAACGGCGGCATCTCTTCGAGCAGCTCTTTGCGCCCATATAACACACCAACCCCGGTTGGTCCACACATTTTATGCGCCGAAAAAGCGACAAAATCCGCCCCCAAATCCTGCACATCCAGCGGAAGGTGCGGCGCAGACTGGGCTGCGTCCACCAAGGTCAGCGCCCCGGCCTGATGCGCCAGCTCGATGATCTCTTTCGCCGGGGTGATCGTCCCTAACACGTTGGACATCTGCGTAAATGCGACCAGCCTGGGTTGCTGTTCCAGCAAATTGCGATAGACCCCCAGATCCAACCTCCCATCCTCGCCCACCGGGATAAATTCCAGCCGTACATTTCGCTCCGCCGCCAGCATCTGCCAGGGCACCAGGTTGGAATGATGCTCCATCTCGGTCATAATGATCAGATCAGCGCTATCCAACTGGCTTCGACCCCAGGAATAAGCCACCAGGTTGATCGATTCGGTCGTATTGCGTGTAAAAATGACCTGGCGCGTCGAAGGCGCATGGATAAAGCGGGCTACTTTCTCCCGCGCCGCTTCATATTTTGCGGTCGCCTCCTCCGCAAGCACATGGATCCCGCGGTGGATATTGGCATTCGACTGGCGATAATATTCATCCATCGCCTCAATCACCGCCAGTGGTTTCTGGCTGGTGGCAGCCGAGTCAAGATAGATCAGCGGAATTCCGGGGTAGACTTCTCGCTTAAATATCGGGAAATCTGCTCGAATTTTTTCAACATCGTAATGGTTTTGATCTCTGCTCATCCGCGCAACCTCGTTGTGATGGGGCTACCATCCCTGGGCGCTCCCGCGCTCATCAAATTATTCTTGATCTTCAGGATCATTCGATTTTGGAGGCTGGACAACCCGTCCGCCAGTCGGTCGTTTCCGCCGTCGGCGCAGCGGCCTGCGCAGGTGATTGGATCCCTTCGGGCACCACAAAACATGATCCGGCACCATCCATCCATCCGTCAGGTAGACGTTCTGCTGAAATTGAACCGCAATCATTTTAGGATCAACCTGAACGATTGTACCTGCCAGCCAATCGCGGGTTCTTTCGCCATGAAATTCATGGTCGCAATACACCTCAACCAGCTCCCCCACGCGAAAATTCTCTTCTCGGTCTACAGCCGAGGAAAAATATAATCCAGACAAACCATCCTCCTTAACAAAAAAATCCCCACCCTGAGCTTACACCCAGTCCGCTCGCGCTCTGGCGCGTTCGCCTACATCATCTCTTAACGCCTGCTTCGCTTCAAACGCCCATCTTTTCTTCAATGGCGTTCTGGAAGCGGGTGCGCACACCTTCGAATGGAATGCGCTGCATGATCGGATCAAAAAATCCTTCAACGATTAAACGTTCCGCTTCTCGATAAGGGATTCCCCGGCTGCGTGCATAAAACACCTGGTCAGGGTCAATTTTACCAACGGTCGCTCCATGCGTACAGCGCACATCATCCGCCAATATTTCCAAACCCGGGATCGAATCGGCTCGCGCTTCCCGGCTCAATATCAGGTTTCGGTTTGCCTGGTACCCGTCTGTCTTTTGGGCGCCTGGGGCGACATAAATCATCCCTTGCCAGACCGAGCGGCTCTTTTCGCGCAGCGCCCCTTTGAAGAGCAGATCGCTGGTGGTGTTCGGCGCCAGGTGGTTTTGCTGCGTGTCGTGATCCAGATGCTGCGCCCCATCCGTGAAATAAAAACCGGACATCCTGCCGACCGCGCCCTGTCCATCCAGGTCAATCTCTGAGAAGTTCTTCGTCAGGCGGCTGCCGATCGCGCCAAAAATCCAATCCAGGTTGCCATCCCGATCTACACGCACGCGCTCGTGGCTGAAATTCCAGACATGCTCGCCCCACGATTGCAGCTCGACAAATCGCAGGTTGGCGCCTTCCCCCACGTGGATTTCAACAATACCGGCATGCATCGACTGCCCGCTCGCTTCCGTTTGGGAAGCCGATTCGTGCACATAGGTCAGTGAAGCCCCATCATCCACCCAAACCAGAAGATGCGAGAGATACGCCAGGTTGATCCCCGGCCCCCATAAAATGCTGTGTAAGGGCTGCTCCAAATGCACACCGCGCGGCACGTACACCAGCACACCCAGGTTCGCCAGCGCCCCGGCTAACGCCGCGAATTTACCCTCATCAGCCGGCACAATTTTCCCAATCATCTTCTCAACCAGGTGCGGGTATTTTTGCTCCGCCGTCAGCAAATCCGTAAAGACCACCCCTTGATCTGCCAGATCGGGGCGAAGGTCCACCTTAGCTCCAGCGGCGGTCAGCACGATTTGTCCGCCATGCTTATCTCCGGCTAGCGGAGCCAACAATTCACCCGGCGCATTCGGGAGGCGCTGCGCAGCGATATCCTGCTTTTGCGCAATCCGAAAATCTGCGCCCGGCATGGAACGCAGGTCGGTCCGTCGCCACGCCTCTTCGCTTACTGTAGGGATAGGCAGGCTTTCATAGGCCTCCCAGGCCCGTTCGTGGTAATCACGTAATAATGCAGAGCCAGCCCAACCATTGTTATTGATGGGTAAATCATTTTTAGAAAAAGAAAACCCTCTGCCGCCCAGGAGTTCTCTCTCTTTATTTCGAGATATTACAACACGTTCTGCCATGATGCTTCACACCTTCGTTTGTTAGCCGATCGAGCCTTCCATCTGTAGTTGGATCAGGCGGTTCATTTCAATTGCATATTCCATCGGAAGCTCTTTGACCAGCGGCTCGATAAAACCCGAGACCACCATCGTCATCGCCTCTTCCGCGGTCAACCCGCGGCTCATCAGGTAGAAAAGCTGTTCTTCACCCACTTTCGAGACAGATGCTTCGTGTCCAACATTGACATCTTCCTCATCGATCTCGATATAGGGGTAGGTATCCGAGCGAGCCTTTTCGTCAAGCAGCAAAGCGTCGCAAACCACGTTCGATTTCACATCGTTTGCGCCTTTGTGCACCTTGAGCAGCCCGCGATACGAGGCGCGACCGCTGCCCTTGCTGATTGATTTCGAGGTGATCTTGCTGCTGGTATGCGGAGCGAAATGGATCGCCTTACCGCCGGTATCCTGATGCTGCCCCGGTCCGGCAAAAGCCATCGAGAGAATTTCTCCATGCGCGCCTGGACCGAGCAAATACGTAGAGGGGTATTTCATCGTCAGTTTGGAACCAAGATTGGCGTCCACCCACTCCATCGTTCCGCCCTCATAGACCAAAGAGCGCTGTGTCACCAGATTGTATACATTGGTTGACCAGTTTTGAATCGTGGTATAGCGCACCCTGGCATGCGGTTTGACGATGATCTCAATCACGCCAGAGTGAAGCGAATCGGTGGTGTAGATAGGCGCAGTGCAGCCTTCCACATAATGCACCTGCGCGCCTTCGTCCGCAATAATCAGCGTGCGCTCAAATTGACCGATATTGGCCATATTCAGCCTGAAATAAGCCTGCAAAGGCAAATCTACCTTGATCCCCTTCGGGATATAGATAAAGGAGCCGCCCGACCAGACCGCGCTGTTCAATGCGGCGAATTTGTTATCCTCGATCGGGATCACTTTCCCAAAATGTTCGCGGAACAAATCTGGATGTTGGCGCAAGCCGTCTTCAATGCTCAAAAAAATCACGCCCTGCTTTTCCAGATGTTCCTGAACGCGGTGGTACACCATCTCGGATTCGTACTGCGCCCCCACGCCCGCCAGGAATTTGCGCTCGGCTTCCGGAATACCCAACTTATCAAAGGTATTCTTGATAGTTTCTGGGACATCTTCCCAGGTTCTGCTCTCCGATTCGGAGGGTTTCACATAGAAATAAATATTGTCCAGGTCTAACCGGTTCAGATCTCCTCCCCAGTTTGGCATCGGTCGTTTAAGAAAATGATCCAGCGCCTTCAAGCGAAAATCCAACATCCATTGCGGCTCACCCTTTATTGCTGAAATCTCTTCAACCACCTCCCGGCTCAACCCGATGCGGGTCTTGAAAACCGAGGTGTCCGGATCATTAAAACCAAATTTATAATCTCCAATACCTTCTAAAATTTGGGCATCGTTCGACATGATAAACCTCCAGACCTCACAACTACCGATCCTGTCGCAAACACCAGTCAAAAACAGGACAGTATGCTGGTGAGGTTATGCTGTTACCGACTCTCCGTTGCGTTCGCGCAGCCAATCATAACCTTGCTCTTCCAGATGAAGCGCCAGGTCCGCGCCGCCCGATTCGACAATTCGGCCTTCCATCATAATATGAACAAAATCCGGCTTGATATAGTTTAGTATGCGCTGATAATGGGTAATCACCAAAACACCCAGTTCGGGACCGCGCAGCGTATTCACCCCTTCTGAAACAATGCGCAGCGCATCGATATCCAGACCGGAATCGGTTTCATCCATCACCGCGATCTCTGGTTTTAACGCTGCCATCTGAAGCACTTCTGCCCGCTTCTTCTCACCGCCCGAAAAACCATCATTCAGATAGCGCCCGGCAAAAGTGTGATCCATTTTGAGCAGGTCCATCTTCTCTTTCAGCATTTTGCGATAATCTGGGATCGAAATCCCCTTTTCTTCCGGGTTCACAAATCTCCGTTTCGCGTTAATCGCTGCTCGCAGGAAGTTGGCAACCGATACGCCCGGTATTGCCACGGGGTATTGGAATGCGAGGAACAATCCCAAATGAGCGCGCACATCTGGCTCCAGCCCCAGAATATTCTGACCCTTAAACCAGACCTCGCCTTCTGTCACTTCGTAATTAGGATGTCCCATTAAAGTGTAGGCCAGGGTCGATTTTCCGGTCCCATTCGGGCCCATCAATGCGTGCACCTCTCCCTGCCGCACTACCAGGTTTACACCCTTCAATATTTCGCGCCCTTCAATAGCGACATGCAAATTGCGAATATCCAGCTCAGACATTCAAATTCTCCTTACAAATTGGGGATTACTGTTCAATGTCAGAGCGACTCTACAGCCATCATCCAACAATTGAATGTACCTTTTAATATGCCGCATTATAGCAGAGACCAGGATTAAAGTCAATAATATTTAAGATAATAATCTTAAATATTGACAAAATTCTTATCACATGCTATACTCGCCATCACTGGGCTTATTGGTTCATTCATCAACGGCTGGAATTATGTTCGCAATCAACGAAGCAAAGAACACACGAGAACGCATTTTACAGACCTTGCTCCTGCATGAGCGCTGCACCATCAACGAACTGGCAGATGCTGTCGAAATTGGCGCAATTTCCGTTCGCCATCACATTGTCAAGCTGGAAGCGGAAGGGCTGGTTCAGTCCGAAGAAGAACGTCATGGCGTTGGTCGCCCCCATCGCATGTATTCATTGACCGAAAACGGACATGAGCAGTTCCCCACCCGCTATATCCGCCTCACCGTGCGCTTGCTGGAACAATTGAAAGAAAGCGCCTCGCCCAGCTTCATCCGTACGCTGTTCACTCAAATGGCAAAAGATATGGCTGCCGATTATCTCGCCAAAACGCAGCATTATTCGCTCCAGGAGCGGCTTGAACTGGTTCAACAAATACTTTCCAGGGAAGGTTTCAGCGTTGAAATCGAGAAACAAGGGGACGATTATCTCATCCGTGAGACCAGTTGCCCCTACTATCATGTCGGCCAAAACCACCCCGAAGTGTGTTCGATGGACCAGACCCTGATCTCCACCCTGCTCGAGATCCCGGTCACAAAAGGGCAATGCCTGCTTGAGGGCAACACGGTCTGCACCTATTTGATCCGCGGCGACGCGATCCCAAGACTGCATCTTAGCCCCCGCGCCAGGCAGCTGGTCAGCTAGTCTCCATCTGCCAGAAATTACCGAATTGGAGTATGCAACCATGACAGAAAATACCCAGCCTTCCAACCCGGCTATATGGGATATCGAGACCACCCATCCAGAGATTGTGCCTTCCTTCAAGGAAAAAATGCGCGAGGTGGTCGATCCAGAGATCGGCCTGGATGTCATCGCCTTAGGCCTGGTTCGCAATGTCCGCATCAGCGAAGATGGCGCGGACTTGAAGATGATCCTCACCACCCCCTTCTGCCCCTACGGCCCGGCGATGATTGATATGATCCATAAAAAAGCAGAAGAAGCTCTCGGGCAAACTGTCAGCATCGAGCTTGGCCTCGATATGTGGGATTTTACGATGATGGAAGAAGGCTCTATGCCCGAATGGGGCATGTGGTAAAACCTCGCCTCACTCCACCACCTTACAAAACCACACATTCTCCTCAATTACATCAAAACCCACCGCCTGAGCCAGGCGCTGCATGGCAGTGTTTTCGCTACTGGTCCCCAGCCGCGCCCGTTCCATCCCGCCCGCTTTGAGCTGCGCCAACCCCGTCAGCAGGATCGCCCTTCCAAACCCTCTCCGCTGGTATTTCGGGTGAACCCCGATTGGGTCAGCCCAGCCATCCAGCCGACCGTCCTTGCGGTTCTCAACCGCGTCAATCGAGCATACACAAAACGCCGCCAGTTCGCCATCCGCCGCTTCGATCACCAGGTCAATCTCCGGCGCGTAGACCTCCGTCCGCATCATCCCCAGCCGGTATTCAACCGTCATCCAATCCGATCCAAACGCAGCCCGGTGCAGATCAACCAGAGCTTGCGCCTCATACTCGCCCCGGACGGAGCGAATTATGAAACCCTCCGGCAGCGCCGGTTGCTGTGGAACATTAGCCAAAGTGCGGGCATAATGCAGCGAGCGAATTTCAGACTGCTCAAATCCATGTCGGCGAAGAAAATCGATCATGCCAGCCGCGTCCAACCGGCATGTGGCGTCTAACGTGACCGGCTCTCCGCTCTCCATTATTTTCCGCCGGATGCTCTCTTCTCCCCATCCAACAGCCTGCGCCCCAACCGTCTCAAAATCCTCCTGCGGATCAACCCCAATGCGCAGATTATTGAAATCATCCACAAATGCGAACGCCCCAATCCAACCATGCTCTGAAATCCACAGCCGCGTGCGGGAGCGAATCGCCTCCAGCGCCATCAGCTCATCGAAATCAACCAGCGCCCAGGGGATCACAGAACGTTCAGCGAGCGCCCTGGTTTGCAGTACATCTGCTGCATCCTTCAACATTCGAGTGTGCATTAGAGTTTTCATATAAATCTATTGACTTTATAGAGTTATAAGATTATATTTATCTTATATACCGCGTTATGAATTTTCAGTTTGACCAATCAGCGCCTGACTATCCATTCATACAATGCGACGCCGAAATCCACATAATTAATCTATCATAGCGGAGGAAAAATGGCAACTATCACCCGGCAGCAAAATCTGATCATCTCCGATCCCCCGGTCGCTATTTCCTTGTTTAGCACCACCCGCTGGGCCTGGATCTGGCTGCTCATGCGTATTTATATCGGTTATACCTGGATTACTTCTGGATGGGGTAAACTCAGCAACCCGGCCTGGATTCAAACCGGGGAGGCGCTGAAAGGTTTCTGGGAGCGCGCTGTTGCAATCCCCAACGCCCCTGCTCGCCCGGCCATCTCATTCGCCTGGTATCGGACTTTTCTTCAGGCGCTGCTGGACAGCGGAAGTTACACCTGGTTTGCAAAACTGGTGGTCTTTGGAGAGATCCTGGTGGGAGTCGCGCTCATCCTGGGCGTCTTCACGGGCATTGCCGCCTTTTTTGGCGGGTTTATGAACTGGAATTTCATGATGGCCGGTTCTGCCAGCATTAGCCCGATGATGTTCACCTTTTCAATCCTGCTCATCCTGGCCTGGAAAGTCGCCGGTTGGTGGGGTATCGACCGTTGGCTCTTGCCTTTGCTCGGCACACCCTGGAAACCGGGGCAATTATTCGAGAAATAGTCAAAACTCGCCGCCCGCTTTCTCAACTCTGGCTGATAAAAAGGGTCTGTGTACGCATGCTGAAGCCGGCCCAATAAGTTTTCCCATTCACGTGGTATTCGCTCATCATGATCGTGCTGCCATTCCCCACGATATCCTCGATGGTCGAGGTCTTATTGTCCGGAACACGCCTGATTTTGATGGCCGAATTTTCGGGATAGCTCTGTCGGCTGTATTGATCCAAAATCTCTAATAACTGTTTCTTTTCCATCCATTGCTCCTTTACACAACCGCTCTCAGATAATTCTGCAAGTCTTCTTCAGCTTTTTCGCGATCATAACCATAGCGTTCTTGAAGCAAAATGACGAACTTTTCATGCTTCCCATTTATTTGCTCGACATCTTCCTCGCTCAGTCGATCCCAGCGGACATGCACTTTACTGCGCACCTTCTCCCACTCGGCTTCAAGCGATTTGCTATTCACAGTTCGCTTCCTGCGCCAGAGATAAACCACTCCCCTCTAAGAGCGCAGCGCCTGCCAGTGAAAGCAGAAACGCCAGGAGGCTGAAGGTCTGCTGGTCAAAGCCGCCGTAGACGAACATCGGCGTTGCCAGATAGCCGGTCAAGACTGCGCCTAGAATGCCCGCGCAAATATGGATCAACAGGCTCTTCAGACTGCGATCATGGATAAGGGAAGTGGTCAGCCAGCCAATACCTGTACCTGCGATAAGCCATACAAAGAAATTTGTCATCTGAGTTTCTCCTTTCTAAACGTTGCAGACAATTCCACAAATATGGAGTTTAAGTACCGCCATCGCCAGAGATAAAAGCCCATTCAAAGAGCAGTTCTTGATTTTGGGGCGGCGGCGCTGGCTGCAAGAATTCCTTATATCCGGCTAAATTGATTCCATGCAAATCCTGCATCCGCTCTCGGTACCAGCGGTCAAATGGATAGTCTGAGGAGATCATTTGGCTCACCACCAGGGAGATATCTGTCGCTTCCAGGGTAGTCACCGCGGTGGCTCCAAATCCATTCTCCACAAGCGCCATCCGCTCGGCAGTTATCCCCAGCCGGCGGCGAGAATTGATATACATCTGTAGTTGAGAGCCAGAGAGTTCCTGGCAGAACCGCCGCCAGGCCTCCACTTTGCCGGTCGCGATGGGGAGCGTTAGAACCAATCCAGACATCCGTTCAGCCTCCAAAGTACAGTATTCATGAATACCAGTATAATGAAGGGGAGTCTCAAAAGCGTCACAAGGGAGTCTGTTCGTGATCGTCTCTGCATTACCGCTGCGTCTGCAATTTTTAGGGCCGCCAGAAGCGCTCCTGGGTGAAACGCCGCTGGCATTCCCCACCCGTAAAACGCTGGCGCTGTTGATCTACCTGGCTATCGAGGCCGGTTTACAGCCACGCGAGCATCTCGCCGCCCTGCTTTGGCCGGAAGGAAGCCCAGAACGCAGCTACGCCTCCCTGCGCAATACACTCAGCCATCTCCAAATGGCCCTCAGCCGCGCCGCCGGAGGGGCAAAGACAACCTGCCTATTGATTACTCACAATGCCCTCGGTCTGAACACGGAGGCCTCAATCGATCTGGATTTGAGACGGATCGATCGCGCCTACGCCCAGGCGCGCGCCGATCGTTCAAGCCGGTCGCAGCCCCAGGGTTCAGCCAGCCAGCAGTTGCTCCAATCGGCGTCCGATTGCTATCGGGGGGATTTTTTAGCCGGTTTTTCGCTCAGCGATGCACCCAATTTCGACCAATGGCAGACCATTCAGCGTGAAATCTGGCATCGCCGCCTGGCCTTGGTCCTCGACCGGCTTTCCGAAATCCAGTATGCCGGCGGCGAGTTTGCCTGCGCCACAGACACTGCCTCCCGCTGGATTGCGCTGGATCAGCTTCACGAAGCCGCCTATCGCCGCAAGATGCGCGCCCACTTCGCAGCCGGCGAGCGCAGTCAGGCGCTGGAGACCTACCAATCCTGCCGCGCCGTTCTGGAAGCTGAGTTGGGTCTGGAGCCAGACCCGGAAACGGAAGCCCTGGCAGCCCGCATTCGCTCCCAGCAGCCTCCCCAGCGCGTCCCTTCCCTGCCGCGCCGGCTGCTAACCCCGGTCGCCTTCCTGGAAACCCAGTTTGCCGGGCGCAATATGGAACACAGACTGCTGGTCGAGCGCTACCAACACGCCTGCGCAAGCCAACCCCAGCTCGTGATCTTCCGCGGCGAGGCAGGCATCGGCAAAACCCGCCTGGCCAGGGAATTCTTGGGTTGGGCCGGTGCGCAAGGCGCGCAGGTCTTGCAGGGCGGCGCTTTCGAAAGCGGCAGTCATCTCCCCTTTCAACCGCTGACCGAGGCGCTCCGCTCCTGGCTGGAGGGCGCAGACTCGCCCGAAGAACTGGCGCAAGCCTGGTCGCCCTCGCTTTCCCAACTGCTGCCGGAATGGGCTGGTTCCAATTCGAGCCTGCCAGCCCGTCTCCAAGAGCGATCTTCTCGCGCAGGGGCGATCAGCCAGGCTCAGCTTTTCGAGTCGTTCGTGCAGCTTACCCTGTCCCTGGCAAAACGAAAACCGCTGCTGTTTTTCATGGACGATCTGCAGTGGGCAGATAGCGCCACGCTCGATCTGCTGCAATATCTGATTCGACGCTGGCAAGAATGCCTCCCACCTGCGCTGTTGTTGATCAGCTTGCGCTCTGAAGCCCTGCACCCGATGTCCCAGCCCCACCAGAGCGACGGCCCCTCTGGCCTGTATCGCTGGCTGGCCCAGGCGGAGCGTGAGATCGACCCAACCCATCTCGATCTGCAGCCTATAGATGAAAGCGCGACAGTGGAGATGATTAACTCAATCCTGGCCGAACCCGCCGCTGATTTCGCCCAGTGGGTGTACGCCGAGACGCATGGCCAGCCATTTTACCTGATGGAAACCTTGAAAGACCTGCTGGAACGCGGCGCGATCCACCCGAAGCGCCGGACGCAGGGCCAATGGGCGTTTATCGTCGATGCAGAACACAACCTCGGCCAGGCTGTGCGTGTGCCATCCACCGTGCGGGCGGTGATTCGCTCACGCCTGGATCGTCTAAGCCCAAACGCCTTCACCCTACTGGTGGTCGCCGCCGCCCTGGAACAGCAAATCAGCTTCGAGCATCTTTGCGCCATCTCCAGCCTGTCTGAAGACGCCGCCTTACCCGCCCTGGATGAATTGATCAGCGGCCGGCTTCTGCTGGAAGTGGCCCAGCCTGGGGCAGCCAGCGCCTATCCCTTTGCAAACGACATGATCCGGGATGTGGTCTACACCGAAGCCGGCGATGCCGCGCCGCCGCCTTTTCCACCGGCGCGCACTGGAAGCCCTCGAGCAGGCCAGCGTATCAGCGGCAGTGCTGGCTCACCATGCCCTGGCAGCCGGTTTGAGCCAGGCCGCCTGCCGCTACAGCCTGGAAGCCGGTCGGGAGGCCTTGCATCTCTCGGCTCTCAATGAAGCCATCATCCATTTTGAGCAGGCTCGCCAGTTGGGGCGCGAATTCCCCCTGCGCCAGACGCTCTCCCAGGCCGAACTACACGATCTCTATACGCAGCTCAGCCGCGCCTATCAATTAGCGGACCAGGCCGACCGGGCCGCGGCAATCCAGGCTGAATTCGAGCAAACCCTGCTGAATCCGTAAGATCAGGAGCATCCGGACAAAGCTTAACGCAAAGGAGCGATAGCACGGGGGATTCTCCACACACGAGGATAAGAATCTATTGGCTTCCTTACGATTACCCCCTGCCCATTCCCCTTCTGATTGGAAATCACCCCTCTTTTTACATGCCGTTTTCCCAATTTTAGTTGACACATTTTCAATAGCCGTTTAGAATGAGAGAAAGATCAGAGAACTATAAAAAATTGCTCATTTTCTGCTCTTCTAAATCTAAAGAAATTTCCTTCCGGGAGAGATCCGCATGCATCAACCAACCATCTCATTTTGGCGAAACCTGGTTTTGGCATTCGCACTGGTCTTGCTGATCGCCGGGTTGGCTTTGACAGGCGCAGGGCAGGCGCAAACGCCCTCGCCGGAAAAGCCAAAGGTGGATCACAGTCAGTTTGCCGCCCTTCAGGGACCTTTCGAAACCCCTATGGACGTCACCAAAGCCTGCCTGTCCTGTCACATCGAAGCAGGCAACCAGATCATCCACACCACCCACTGGACCTGGGAATTCGTCAACGAAGTCACCGGCCAGACCGTCGGCAAAAAGACCCTGATCAACAACTTCTGCATCGGCATCCAGTCTAACGAGCCGCGCTGCACAAGCTGCCACATCGGCTACGGCTGGAAGGACAACACCTTCGACTTCAGCGCCCAGGAAAACATCGACTGCCTGGTCTGCCACGATACCACCAAAGAATATCAAAAATTCCCCACCGGCGCCGGCTTCCCTGTCAGCGAGCCGACCGAATTTCCGGCTGGCAGCGGCAAGATCTTCCAACCGCCAGACCTGCCCCGCATCGCCAAAAATGTTGGCCTGACCAGCCGTGAGACCTGCGGCGTCTGCCATTTCTACGGCGGCGGCGGAGATGAAGTTAAGCACGGCGATCTGGATTCCTCGCTGGTCTCGGCTCCGTTGGACCTGGATGTGCACATGTCCCCCGAAGGACAGAATTTCACCTGCACCTCCTGCCACACCACCGACAAGCATGTGATCAGCGGTAGTCGCTACAGCGGCGACCCTGAGCAATGGAAGGGCTGCGAAACCTGCCACACCAACGCCCCGCATACCCTCTCCATCCTGAACACCCATTCCAATAAAGTGGCCTGCCAGACCTGCCATATCCCTGAATATGCCCGCGGCGGGCTGGCTACCAAAATGGCCTGGGATTGGTCCAAGGCTGGCAAGCTGGATGAGAACGGCAAGCCAGTGGTTATCAAAGACAGAATCTGGTCATGTGATCTATGACGGACAAAAAGGGGAATTCATCCTGGAAGCCAATGTCGAACCTCAGTACGTCTGGTTCAATGGAACGGTTGAATATACCCTCGCCGGACAAGTCATCGATCCAAGCGGCGTGGTCAGCATCAACCATTTCCTCGGCGACCGGAAAGACCCGAATGCACGCATCTTCCCGCTCAAGCGCTTCAATGCCGTCCAGCCCTATGACAGCGTCAACAACACCCTGGTCGTCCCGCACCTGTTCGGCAAAGATGAATGGGCCTACTGGGGCAACTACGACTGGACCAAAGCCATTGCCAAAGGGATGGAAGTCGCCGGGCTGCCCTTCAGCGGCGAATATGGCTTCGTCAATACCCAGATGGACTGGCCCATCACCCACATGGTCGCCCCAGCTCAACAAGCCCTCGATTGCGAGAACTGCCATACCCCCGAAGGCGGACGGCTGGACTTCGTCTCCCTGGGCTATAACGAGACCGAAGTAGATCGATTGATGCACTTCCCGCCCACCCTCACCATCGAGACCCTCGATGTACCGAAATACTCGCCCAATTCCTGCGAGGGCTGTCATCAGCCCGAGCATGGCGCCTGGGCCTCCAGCATCCACAGCAAGCAAGGTGTGGGCTGCGTCTCCTGCCATCAGCTCCAGGGCGAAGGAGAACACCCCCTTGTCGCCTACAGTATGGATCGCACCGCTACGGTCTGCGGCGCCTGCCACCTGCAGGAATATCGCGATTGGGAGCGGAGCGTACATGCCGACGCCAAGTTGAGCTGCGCCACCTGCCACAATCCGCACTCGCAGCTCCAAAAGACGGTCAACAATAACCAGACCACCTGCGAAACCTGTCATAAACAACAGGTGGATGACGTCCAACACTCCACCCATAAAGCCCAAAATGTGGGCTGCCTGGAGTGCCACAAAAACACCGATCTAAACAGCGGTCATATCTTTGAAGTGGGTTCAGACACCTGCCTGAAATGCCACGCCCAATCCATTCACAGCGCGAACAAACTCTTGCAGCCCTCGCTGATGGTCACTCCGGCAGCCGAGCCGGAAGGGGCGTTGCCCGCAGATCTACAGGCGCTCCAAAATCCTGCAGCAAAAGGCGCGGACATCCGGGTGCCGTGGTGGGCTGCGCTCTTTGGCATGCTGGTGTTGGGAGTAGGTGGTTTTGTTCTGTTTGGCAATCACCAAAACCATAACGGCAAATCGAACCCAGACAGCAAATGATCTCCAGGAGAATTCCTCCATGGCTGAAGAAATCAAGCATCCAGAAAAAGAAAAGGAAATCCCAACGGGCGATTTACAAGTCTCCCGGCGGACCTTCCTGGCGGTCGGAGGCGCGCTGCTGGGCACATCCGCCCTATCCATCGCGCTTTCCCATCCACTCTCCGCAGGTGCAACCCAGCACCCATCCGGTCAGCACAGTTGGGGAATGGTCATCGATATCAACCTGTGCATCGGTTGTAATTACTGCACCTACGCCTGCCAGGCGGTCAACAACCTGGAAGACGATATGCTTTATAACATCGTCACCACCGAGACCACCGAAAACGGTGAAGAATTCTTCCTCTCTCGCCCGTGTATGCACTGCACCAACCCGCCCTGTGTGCATGTCTGCCCGGTTGAAGCCACCTATATTCGCTCGGATGGCATTGTCACGATGGATTATGACCTGTGCATCGGCTGCCGGTACTGCGAAGTAGCCTGCCCCTACGATGTGCGTGTCTTTAACTGGCGCAAGCACACTGAAATCAGCCCGAAGGTGCCTGCCTTTGGCTCGCCCGAAGTCCCCCCCCGCCCACGCGGCGTGATGGAAAAATGCACCTTCTGCGAACATCGCATCGACATCGGGCTGGAGCGCGATCTCACCCCCGGCGTGGATCCGGCTGCCACACCCGCCTGCGTGATCGCCTGCCCCACCGGGGCGCGCATCTTCGGCGACCTGAAAGATCCGCTCAGCCCGGCCTCCAAAGTCCTGACTGCTGAAAAGAACCCGATCCAGCTCAGGGCAGACCTCAGCACTGACCCAAAGGTCTTCTATATTCCGCCGAAAGGCACAGGTGGCTGAGATGGAAACCAACATCTACGTACCCAAAATTCAAATCGGCCAGCGCAAGTTTGATTTCTTCCCATACTGGATTGGTCTGCTTGTGCTCGGCCTCGCCATCGGCGCGATCGGGGCTTATCAGGTACTCACCTACGGCTTGCAGGTCACCGGTCTAAGCAACCAGGTCCCCTGGGGACTGTGGATCGTGATCGATCTCTCCGCCATCGCCCTGGGCGGCAGCGCCTTCGTGTTTGGCGTGATCGTCTATCTGTTCCGCATCAAACGTTTCGAAGCCGTCGGGCGGCTGGCAGTGCTGATCGGCTTTCTGGGCTATTCCGCCGCCGGCTTGATCCTGTTCTTCGACCTGGGTCAGCCGCTCCGTTTCTGGCATCCGGTTGTGTTCTGGCAGACCCACTCCCTGCTGTGGGAGATCACCATGTGCGTGGTGCTCTACCTCGGCGTGCTGCTGGCCGAACTGCTGCCAACCGTGGTTGAGCACCCGGTCTTCCGCGAGCATCCCTGGATCGCCCGCTACCGCTTCGTAGCCTGGCTTGCCAAGATCGTCGAAGACCTGGCCCATGTTCTCCACAAAATCGGACCGGTGCTTGCGGTAATCGGTCTGACCCTCTCGCTGCTTCACCAGGCCTCCCTGGGCGCGACCTACGGCGTGCTCTCAGGCCGCGGCCTATGGTTCAGCCCCACCGCCCCAATCCTTTTCGTCTCCTCCGCCATCGCTGGCGGCACAGCGCTGCTTTTCGTGCTGAGTGTGGTGGTTTTCCGGATCATGCGCCCTGGCTTGGTCAAGGATGATGTGCTCTATGATATCGCCCGCCTGGCCGGCGCTTTTGCCATGCTGTGCATCTACATCCGCCTGTGGGATTGGGCCGCCACCAATTATTACAGCTTCGATCGAGAAGTCTCCTTGCAGACCCAACTGCTGAACACCATCGCCCCATATTCGTCCTCGTTCTGGATCGGGCAGATTTTGTTTGCGCTCATCCCCGCTTTCGTCTTATTCAACGCCCACCGGGTGAATAATGCGAAAGTGCTCAGCGCATTTGCCTTGGGTCCGGTCTTTTGCACCGTGCTACTGCGCTGGAATTACAACTTCTCCGGATTGATCGCCTCGATCACCTATGACCCCTTCACGCCTACGGTAGTGCTCAATTCCTACTTGCCCACCTGGCAGGAATGGACGGTCGCCATCGGCGTGATCTCCTATTGGCTGTTGGGGTTCAGCCTGGCGGCGCGCTTCTTGCCATTCGGGAAGGTGGAAGAGTAACCGATTTCAAACCTCCGATGTCTCATAAGACCTCGGAGGTTTTATTTCAACTAATTGACGGCTTTGCTCGCAACCGCCGCCTGCATGAATTCCTTCAGTTCCGCCAACGAGAGCGTGCCCTTCTGCTCGCCGGTGCGCAGGCGCAAGTTGACCGCCGCGTCGGCGGCTTCTCGGTCGCCCACCACCAGCATATAGGGAATCTTCATATTTTGGGCGTCGCGGATCTTGGCCTGCATCCGGTTCGGCGATTCGTCCACCTGCACCCGGAAGCCAGCCGCTCCCAATTGCGCTTTCACCTGGTGGGCGTATTCCACGTGCCGGTCTGCGATCGGGATCACCATCGCCTGCACCGGCGCCAGCCAGACCGGGAACGCGCCGCCGTAATGCTCGATCAGCACGCCGAAGAAACGCTCCATCGAGCCGAGCAGCGCCCGGTGGATCATGTACGGGCGGTGTTCCTGCCCATCCTCGCCGATATAGGTCATATCGAAGCGCTCGGGCAGGTTGAAGTCGAACTGGATCGTGCTGAGCTGCCAATCGCGCCCGAGGGCGTCTTTGATCTTCAGGTCGATCTTCGGGCCGTAAAACGCCGCGCCGCCCTCATCGACCACATAGGGGATATCGGCTCGCACCAGGGCTTCCCGCAGGGCCTCGGTCGGCGCTTCCCATTTCTCAGGGTCGCCAGCCGATTTCGCGGGATCGCGCGTGGCCAGGTAAGCGTGAAAGTCTTCAAAGCCAAAGCTGCGCAGGATGTGCAGGCAGAAGCTGAGCACCCGGTCGATCTCCTCCGGCATCTGATCCGGGCGGCAGAACAGGTGGGCGTCGTCCTGGGTGAAGCCGCGCACCCGCAGCAGCCCGTGCAGCACGCCGCCGCGCTCGAAGCGGTAGACCGTACCCCACTCGGCATAGCGCATCGGCAGGTCGCGGTAGCTGCGACGGGTGTTCTTATAGATCAAGATGTGGAACGGGCAGTTCATCGGCTTCAGGTAATAATCCTGACCTTCGATGTCCATCGGAGAATACATATTCTCTTTGTACCAGGCCAGGTGCCCGCTGGTCTCCCACAGGTTCGCCCGCCCGATGTGCGGCGAATAGACCAGGTCGTAGCCGCCCGCCAGGTGCTCGTTCTTGCAGAACTCCTCCGCCAGGTGGCGCACCATCGCCCCATTCGGGTGCCACAGCACCAGCCCGCCGCCCAGTTCGGGCTGCACGCTGAACAGGTCCAGCTGCTTGCCCAGCTTGCGGTGATCGCGCTTCTCCACTTCTTCGCGCCAGGTCAGGTAATCTTTCAATTCGTTGGCGCTCTCGAAAGCCGTGCCATAGATGCGCTGCAGCATCGGGTTCTTCTCGCTGCCGCGCCAGTAGGCCCCGGCGATGCTGACCAGCTTGATCGCATCCGATTTGATCTCTTTGGTATTGGCGACGTGCGGTCCGCGGCACAGGTCGGTGAAATCGCCGTGCGAATAGAACGAAATCTTAACCGGTTCGCTGATCGGGTTGCCGTGCTCGTCCTGACCACCTGCTTCCAGGTCGTTGATCAATTCCAGTTTGTAGGGCTGGTCGGCAAAGCGCTGGCGGGCTTCATCCGCGCTCACTTCGCGATAAACGAAGGGATGATCCTGGTGGATGATCTCGCCCATGCGTTTTTCGAGCACTTCCAAATCCTGCGGGGTGAGCGGGCGCGGCAGGTCAAAATCGTAATAGAAACCATCGTCGGTGGCCGGCCCGATGGCGATCTTGCCTTCGGGGAACATCTCCAACACAGCCTGCGCCATCACGTGGGATGCGCTGTGGCGGATGCGGTATAGTTCGCTTTCTTTGTAATCAACAGACATTCTTACCTCCAGTGAATAGGACCGATAATAATCGGCGGTATAAAAACAAAAAGCCTCTCGTCACAAGGGACGAGAGGCTGAATTCCCGCGGTTCCACCCAGATTCGGCCAGCAATCGGCCGCACTCTGTTTGCGATAACGGGCAATCCCGGGTCTGGATACTCTTTTGTTCCCCAGACCGCTCACGGGGGGTTTTCGCTGCTTCCACTTGCGGAAAGCTTTCAGTCGACGGCTCTCCCTCCCTGTCAGGCAGAGGCGCAGCTACTCGTCCCGCTCAACGCGTTCGGGATATAGTTTATCACAATACAGAGTCCTCCGCAAGGATGCGCACACCGCACAACAGGTATTACACATGGCAGGATAACTCACCGCGAGCCAGTCTTTGGCGAATCAGCCTATCGTTTCCTGGATTTTGGGAGGCATATACCTCTGGCGGATGTTTGACTTTACTGGGATAAAACGTATAATTGTGTATTAATGAGTGAAAACATCGCAAATCGTGTTGAACAAATTTCCCTTGGTTATTAGCGAGAAACCATATGGATACTTGGAATGCAATCTGGTCTCAGGAAATCTACCGAAAATTGATTTTTTCGGGATTAATTTTCATAACTCAAGAAATCATTCGGCGCACATTAATGAGCTATGTCATCAACCGTATTTCAGATGAAAGCCCCCATTTATACACGGTCCGTAAAGTAGCCTCCTACATCATTACATCGATTACAGTCATGTTGCTTTTTGGAATATGGGTACAGCGTCTGGGAGATTTATCCGTCGCATTGGGAATTTTTGCAGCAGGTTTAGCCTTCGCATTACAAGAATTAATCGGGAGTATTGCGGGGTGGACAACGATTATCACAGGGAGACCATTTACGATTGGCGACCGCATTGAGACAGGTGGCATTCGGGGCGATGTGGTAGACATTGGCGTGTTGCGAACAACGCTGATGGAAATTGGCAACTGGCTGAATGGCGACCATAATACGGGACGAATTGTCACGGTGTCGAACGCATTCTTATTCAAAGAACCCTTGTATAACTATTCTGCCCACTTAAATTTTCTTTGGGACGAAATCAAATTGCCGATTACTTATGAATCCGATTGGAAAAAAGCCATCGAAATCATGGTATCCGTTGTGCGCGATCATCCAGCCTACAAAGAATTGCTGCCAAAAGCAGAAAAGCAGCGTCGCGAGGCGCGGCGCAGACTGGCTGTAAAAATGACGCCGTTAGAGCCGCGCACTTATCTGAAAGCTACAGACAATTGGATCGAGTTAGGATTGGTATATCCTGTCGATACAGAATTAAGACGTACTTTCCGAAGTGAGATTAGCCAGCGGTTATTAACAGAATTCGCGGCAGAGAAAATTGAGATTGCATCCCAAACCATTGCGGTTGTAAAGTTCCCTGAAAATTCCGGGGTTTTGAAATAATCGCTTCACTATCTTTGCAATCTACATGCCTGATTTGGCCAATCGTGTGACCTGGATGAGAAAAACATTCCTCTGGCTCCCCATCCTCTTGATCCTGACCGGCTGTGGGCGGCTTGACTCGATCCCCTACCGCCCAACCCAAACGCCCGAAAGCTGGCTGAATATCCAGCCATATACCCAATTCCCATTCGGGTCGAGCGTCATCCTGCTGATCCAGCCCTCCACCTCCGCCATCGTCTACCTCCTCGGCCTGCTGACCATCGGGGCGGGGCTGTATTTCCTGCATATCCAGAGCGGGCAGCGCGCCCGCCGCTGGTGGGGCATCGCCCTGCTGCTGTGGGGAGTCGGCGCATTGCTGGCCGGGACAAGCTACGAGGCTTTCAGCTACCAGATCAAATGCGTCGGGCGTGAGGTATGTATTTGGACGAGCTGGTGGGAGATCGGCTATTTGATCGTCTCGGTCGCGAGCGTGGACGCAATGCTGATCGCCCAGGCTTTCTCCTGCACCCAGGGCAAATGGCGCAGGAGATTGATCGCCTATGCGCAATTTCACAGCGGCGTCTATCTCCTGGCGGTCATGATCGGCGCATTCATCCCAATTCAATTCCTAATCTCCTTCGAATTCCTGCTGGCCGTCTCTGCGCCTACCATTCTGTTCTTCATCCTGCTGAACGGCTTGCGCTACACCCGCTTCAAACTCCGCATGGACCTCGCCCTGCTCGGAACCTGGGGCTGGCTGATCCTGACGATCGCCGCCTATTTCGGCTACTACCTCTCCGGACTGACGCAAAGTCTGTGGGCGCGCGGCTTCTGGTTCTCGGAAAACGACGTGCTACATATCGGTCTGATCGTCTGGATGATTTACATCCCGGTGATCTTAGCGCGATGGGTGCAGGATGATATTACCAAAACTTCACAAAGGACTGTAATGAACTGAATCCGCTCTCCAGACCTGCGAGTTCTGCCAGAATTCGTAGGTCTGCGATCATCCAGCCGCGCAAACCTCAGCCCTACCAACGGGGTTATAATCATTAAGCCATTCAAATGAGCGGGAAATATCCGC
The DNA here is from genome assembly GCA_963788145.1 of uncultured Chloroflexia bacterium. Lineage (GTDB taxonomy): Bacteria > Chloroflexota > Anaerolineae > Anaerolineales > UBA4823 > UTCFX2. The sequence continues at coordinate 924,870 of CAWBFQ010000003.1, forward strand.
AACCCAAAAGGAGGGCTTTGCGATGGATACAAAAAAATCTCCGTTCAACCGGAACCTGTTCATCATCCTGGTTGCGCTTTGTGTGATCAGCATTGCCGCCTTCAGTTATCTCAACTGGGCTGCTGAACCGGATTTTTCGCAGTGGTGGATGGTGCTGCTGAACATCCCGATCCTGTCGATCCCGTTTGTGCTGTTATTCGGGTCGATCTATGTGCTGGTCATCGCCTGGCGAGAGCATTCCCGCCTCGGACAGATCAGCCCCCGCCTGGCGAAGGTCATCCGTTGGGCGCCGCGCGGCGCAGCCATGCTGATCATCTTCTTTCTCAGCCTGTTCTCCCTTGACGTGTTCGAGATAGAAGCCTCGCCGCTCGAATTGCTGGGCGGCTTCTTGATGCACAACATCCCCTCAATCGGCATGATCGTGCTGTTGATCTTCGCCTGGAAGCGCCCGGCGGTCGGGTTTGGCGCGTTTTTGGCTGCCGCGGCTTTGTTTGCCTTCTTCTTTGTGCGTGAAACCTATGCTCTGGCCAACCTGCTGCTCTTCGTATGCCCTATTCTGCTGGTTGCATGCCTCTTCTATGCCGACTGGAAATGGCTCAAACCGCAGCCCCCCGCCCAGGTCGATCCGGCGGCGTAGCCTGCGACGATCTAGACTTGTACCGATGAGGTTTATGGATGTGTAGAAACATTCGCCCGCTCTTCAACTTCGATCCGCCTGCCACTCAAGCCGAAATCCAGGCTGCCGCACGGCAATACGTGCGCAAGATCAGCGGCTTCAACCAGCCTTCGAAAGCGAACGAGGCTGCCTTTGAGAGCGCGGTGGATGCAATCGCAGCGATTTCCAGCAGATTGCTCGACACGCTCGATACCAGCGCCGCGCCCAAGAACCGGCTTGAGCAAGCCGCTAAAGCCCGCGCCCGCAGCGCCAACCGGTTTTCTGCCTGACCAGCATACAGATGGCGTACACTTTTGCCCCCATGACCTCCGCCGACGCCCACTGGATCGTCGAGAATTGGAAATATCCAGACCCATATGCGATCTACGATTACGCCAATGAAGCCGATCACATGCTTGATGCTGAAGGCTGGGGGAGCGGCATCTTTGCAGTGTTGAATCAGTGCGGCGAATTGATCGGCGAGCTTTCCTTGGAGTTCATCGACGAAAACGACCAATTTACCGAATATCGCAACTTCGGCGACGAAACGCTGATCAACGCACGCCAGTTATGGATTGGATTCGGACTGCGCCCGGACCTGATCGGCCAGGGAATGGGCCCGGATTTTGTGACCGCCTGCCTGGAATATGCCCTGTCTCAATCGGGCTATCGCGGCGAATATGCCCACCTGGGCGTGGCTCAATTCAACCAGCGCGCCATCCGGGCCTATCAAAAAGCAGGTTTTCAGATCTACGATCAGGCCGTTGGCGAAATCGCCGGTCAGCAATTTGATTGTGTGTACATGCGCAAGAAGCTCTGAATGATCGATTCAACTGACCCATCCGACAGCCAAACCATCGCTGTGGTCGACGTCGAGACCACCGGTTTGTCGGCGTATTTTGATCGCATCTGCGAGATCGGTATCGTACGAGCCCGGGGAGATGAGATACTGGAAACTTTCCAGACCCTGATCAACCCGCAGCGCCCGATATCACCCGGCGCATCCAGGGTCAACGGCTTATGCGATGCAGACGTTTGCGCTGCGCCCACTTTTGCCGAGGTTGCCCCGCAACTGCTTCCTATGATTAATAAGGCAACCCTGGTCTGCCATAATGCTCCATTCGATCTGGGCTTTCTGACCGCCGAATTCTCCCGCCTGGGATATTCCTGGCAGCCGGATGGCGTGATCGATACACTAGAGCTTGCCCGGCGGCATTACAATTTTTACTCGAACAGCCTGTCGGCGGTGGCAGCCCAATTCGGGATCGAAAACCCCGATGCCCATCGCGCCCTGGGAGACGCATGGACCACCCTCCACGTTTTACACCAGATCCAGCGCCGACTAGCGAGCAGAAACATCCCGCTGGATGCGCAGCGATTGGGGAGCCTCCCCCCGCCAACGCATACAAACGAGAGCGAGGCTCTGCCGCCCCTCCTCCAGGATGCGCTCGCGCGCAACAAACCCATCTATATCCTCTATTTAGACTCCAAGGGAGATAAGACCTGCCGCCAGATCACCCCGCTCCAGGCGCTGGCGGCGAACGGCGAGGTCTACCTGGTCGCTTTCTGTCACCTGCGCGAGGCTGAGCGCAGCTTCCGCCTGGACCGGATCATCGCCTTCGGTCAGGATCGCCTCGATCTCGATTAATCCAAACTGCCAAAGCGCCAAATCAGCCTTTCAATCCTTTGAAGATCGAAAAAGCTCGCTTCATCCAAGGATGGTAGATCGAGCCTTCGAATCGTTATAGCCCTGGATATGGATCGGGATCGGGGATTGAGGTTGGCGCAGGCGTGGGGGTAGGAATGAGCGTCGCGGTCGGGGAAGCTATGGGCGCCTGTTGGGAAGGGTTTTGGGCCGATCCCTGAAGCACCAATGGAAGGAACACGCATTGAGAAGTATCGGGGGCGCGAATTGAGTTTGAATCCGGAACCTGATAGTCGAGCGGCTGCATGTAAGGATCGGGATATGGAACCTCAACCGAACAAACAGGTCCATCATCCGGGTCGGCGGGGTTCGACGAAGAAGCAAAAACACGCACCGTGCCGCACAATACCAGCGATACAATCAAGATATTCAAAGTGAAAAAGACTTTTTTCTGGTTGAGGATTTTCGTCATGAGCTCCGTCTCCCGTGAACCTTCCTACTTCATCTGAAAAGCACAGCCCTGTGAGCTTGCAAAGTGCATTATAACTCATTATTTATTGTATTCTTATTATTATTACAAACAATATTGTAAGGCGGAATTCCTAAAGTAGAGACAAACATCATCAGGATTTCAAGGCAGTGATTTGTTATTGTAATATATTCTTGACATTTTGTAATAAATATATTACTATATGTCTATTATAGCTTACAATTTGTTAGCATAACCATACAAGAGAGGAAAATATGTCCTACCAGGAAAAGAATATCATCGCAGAATTAGTGAGCTACATTCTGATTTTAGGGTTCTATCTGCTGAGAATATTTCAAATGATTTCAGCAAGAAAGCCTGACTTCGAACAACCTCTTCCGCCTATGGGGCATCGTGATCGTAGCTTCCATCATAGTCAATATCGTCGTCGCGATCCTCACCCATATCCTTTCCGCTATCACCTATGCCATCCAGACAAAATCGGATAAAGTTGAACCTTCCGTTAAGGATGAACGAGACCAGCTGATCGAATTGAAAGGCTCAAAAATAGCGTATCTCATACTTTCCATTGGGATCTTTCTATCCATGCTGACCCTGGTCTTCAACCAGCCTGCCCTGGTGATGTTCAGCCTGCTGATTTTCTTCACCATCGCAGCAGAGATTGTTGAGTGTTTTTCACGGCTCTATTTTTATCGGAGAGGGGTCTGAAAAATGGATAAACTGCACATCCAGAACAACATTCGCAAACTCCGTTTTTACCATGATGAAATGACCCAGGAACAATTAGCCGAAAAAGTGGGAGTGACGCGTCAGACCATTATCGCCATGGAACAAGAAAAATACTCCCCTTCCCTGGAATTGGCTTTTCGGATTGCGCTCGCCTTCGATGTACCGTTGGAAGATGTTTTCTCTTACGATCTTCCCTGACCGGATGATCTATTAACATCTTATAATAATCCTAATCAATCAAAGTAGGATCAAGGAGAAAAAAAACAATGAGCAGCAAAGAGAGAAATGCGATCTCAGCACTGGAAACCATCCGAACATTTCTTCGAGAAGGAACCTGATCCGAAACCATTATGAGCGTCGTTGACCGCTCGTTCGATCATCCGATGAAGCTCGAGGAAAAAGCCAGCGCTCCGCTCGCGGGCGGCATCATGCAGCAAGGCTATCAGTGCGGTATGTTGTGGGGCGCAGCCCTCGCCGCCGGGGCGGAGGCATATCGGCTTTTCGGTCCGGGTGTGCAGGCTGAAGCTGCGGCAATTCTGGCAGCCCAAAGGCTGATTGAACCCTTCCGTGCGCGCACCGGGCACATCAATTGCCTCGAAATCACCGAATTAAACTGGCAGGGGAAAAATAATACCCTGCCGATATTGAAGTTTCTGATTAAAGGCGGACCGGTCGGCTGTTTTCGGTTGGCAGCAAAGTATGCCCCAGTAGCATACAGCGAAATCAACCGCGCTTATTCCGCCCAACCGATCGAAGCGCCCTGCTCTCCGGTGAGCTGCGCCGCGATGCTGGCTCAAAAAATGGGCGCTTCCGATCTGCACGCCGTGATGGCAGCCGGTTTCGCCGGCGGGATAGGCCTGAGCGGCGGCGCCTGCGGAGCGTTGGGGGCCGCGATTTGGATCATTGGAATGGAAAGCGGCAATGCAGGAGCCGGGTTGAGCGGATTTGAAAACCCCAAAGCCAAGGCCGTAATCGATCGATTTCTTAAGACCACAGACTTTGAATTCGAGTGCGCTGCTATCGTCGGTCGCAAATTTGAGGATATCAGCGACCATGCCAGATACCTGGGCGCAGGTGGATGCTCGCAGATTATCGAATCATTGGCGACTGGATAGGCTGTGGATTCTAAGCCAGCTACGACGCCGGAGTTCTGACCTTACAACTACCGAAGGTAGAAGAAGCTAAACCGCGTAAGATTCTAGATCAAAAAAGACCATAAAATGATCGAGGGCATGCTCTCCGACATCAAGAATAACCGCAACTAATTGACCGCCACCAAGACACAGATAGCAAGGTAAATTCGTAAAAAAATTCCGTGAACTCTGTGTCTTTATGTTTAATCATCCATTTCCCCCATTATATATGAATGCACAGCCGGGTGCGCCTGGCAGGATTGACTTAGATATTTGATTTATTTACAATGTTCTTAATAAGGAGTTGAGATATGAATTTCCCGGATGTTCGGACAGTGATGTTCAGTCATATCATCACAGATGCGCTGTGTGTGGCGGTCATGGCTTTGCTGTGGATTTCAGAACCGGAACCGCTTTTCCGGGATATTCTATTGGGTGCTGGATTTTGGGTTGCAGACCATCGCGGCGATCTTGATCGTCCTGCGCGGGATCATCCCGGACTGGCTTTCACTTCCATTCTCGAACGCGTCTGGTGGTGATTGGTGCATTGTTGGGGTATATCGGGCTGACGGTTTTCCTGGGGAAGAAGCGCTCACAACTTCATAATTATCTTTTGGTAGCGTTGTTTGTGGGTGTGAATCTGTATTTCATTTACGCCCAACCCAACCTGGCCGCCCGCAACCTGAACCTGGCTGTCGCCCTGTTGGTGATTTGTTTCCAATGTATGTGGTTAGTCCTGCGCCAGTTAGAACCCAGTTTGCGGCGAGTGGCGTTGAGTGTGGGATTGGTATTCGGATTGTACTGTCTGGTCAGCCTGATCCGGATCGGGGTGATCCTGGTTATCCCTCCAACCAGCAACGATCTCTTTAAAACCGGGACCTATGACGCCATGGTGTTGATGGCCTACCAGATGCTCTTGATCCTGCTGACATTTGCGCTGACCTTGATGATCAATCTACGCCTGCTGCAAAAGATTTCGGCCCAGGAAGAAAAGTTCTCAAAGGCATTTCAATCCTCGCCCTATGCCATCACCCTCACCCGACCTGCAGATGGCAAAATGCTGGAAGTCAACTCGGGTTTCGAAAGGATCACCGGATATGCCGCGGACGAAGTGATTGGAAAGACGACCATCGATTTGCAATTATGGGTCAACGATGCCGATCGGGTCGCGGTTGTGGGCGATCTGGCCCAAGGCAAACGAGTTGATGAGAAAGAGTTCCAGTTCCGGGTGAAATCAGGCGAGACGATCACGGGGCAGTTCTCTGCCGATGTGATCCGGATTGGGGATCAGCCGTGGATTTTATCCAGCATCAGCGATATCACCCGGCTCAAGCAGATCGAGGCCGAGCTGCTCCGGCTGAATCAGGAACTGGATCGACGCGTGGCCGCTCGGACTGCCCAACTGGAAACCGCCAATCAGGAACAGTTAGCTTTCACTTCTGCCGTTTCGCATGATTTGCGCGCTCCGATGCGGGCGATGGGCAGCTTCAGCTCGATCTTGCTCGATCAATACCAGGATCAGATCGATACGCATGGGCGTCATTATTTGGAACGCATTCAGGAAGCCTCCAAGAAAGCAGATCTGCTGATCAATGATCTGCTCCAGATGGCGGCGATCTCGCGGAGCGAGCTGGTGAGCGAGGAGGTGGATCTGAGCAGGCTTGCCCGGGCGATCGCCGCCAACCTTACCCGGCGCGAGCCGGATCGATCCGTTCAGTTTTTGATCCCGGAAAAGCTGCCGGCCCACGGCGACCCACGCTTGCTGCTTATTGCGTTGGAAAACTTGATCGGCAACGCCTGGAAATTCAGCCAGACGCGCCAGCAGGCAATCATCGAGGTGGGCGGCGTCTCATGGGAAGATTTCCAAACCCAATATCCGCAAGGGAACTCGTCGCTGCCAGCCGCCGAATTGGGAAAGCAAGTTGACATGATTTATTTCGTGCGGGATAATGGAGTTGGTTTTAATATGGAGTTTGCCGGAAAGCTCTTCACCCCTTTCCAGCGTCTGCATGGCGTCGATGAATATCCGGGTCTCGGCTCCGGGCTGGCAATTACGCAGCGAGTGATCTCCCGGCATGACGGGTGCATCTGGGCTCAATCGGTGGAGGATCAGGGCGCCATTATCTTTTTCACCCTTGGCGGGAAATAATAAGTAAATTCATGGAGAAAGTGCAATGAGCGTTGGTTATTTTGTCGACAAGGATGATCCACCATCTGAAAAGGCATTGCTCGAAGCGCTCGGGCTGCAGTATCCCCTTTGGGAACAGTTGCAGCAGTTCATTTATGAAACATATCAGATGACCGGCGAGATGAGCTTTGGTGGTAATAAGTATGGCTGGAATTTGTGGTATCGCAAAAGCGGTAAATCGCTTATTTCACTCTATCCACAGAAAGAGTACTTGGTTGCTCAGGTCGTCCTGGGGAAAGAACAGTTTGAGCGGGCGCTGCAGCTTGATCTTGGAAACAATGTTGATCGTATGCTGCGCGAAACGCCACAACTTCACGATGGTTGCTGGCTGTTCATCCAGGTGCATACCAGCCAGGATGCCGGCGATGTAGAACAATTGCTACAGGTGAAAAAGCGACCCGTCCAACGGAAATCCAGTGTCACCTGAGATTGACTAGCCCTGAAGATTGCGAGGAACGCATGCCGTTTTCCCCCTTTAAGCTCGAACGCTATTTTGCTCAATACGAATTCAAAACCGAATACATGCTCTCCAGTTCGGATTGCGAATCGGTTCACATCCGCGACCTGCTGAGCCTGGAACCGGACGCCGCTGAGCGCTTCCACGAGCATTGGTTAGGCTACACCGAATCTTCCGGCGCGCCCAGCCTGCGCCAGCAGATCAGCCAGATTTACACCACCATCCAGCCCGAGCAGGTGTTGGTGCACACCGGCGCGGAAGAAGCCATATTCCTGTACATGCACGCCATGCTCTCCCCCGGCGATCATGTGATCGTGCATTGGCCGGGCTATCAATCCCTCTACGAGGTCGCCCTTGGCCTCGGCTGCCGGGTCACCCAATGGCCGGCTCGGGTGGAGAACGGCTGGGCGCTCGACCTGGATGAACTCAAACGCTCCATGCGCCCCAACACACGCCTGGTGATCATCAACAACCCGCACAACCCCACCGGCTATCTGATGCCGCAGAGCGATTACCGCGAGATGATCGAACTGATCGAGAAGCGCGGCGTGCGCCTGTTCTCCGACGAAGTCTACCGCGAATCGGAATACCAACTGGACGACCGTCTGCCCGCCGCAGCCGACCTGAGCGACCACGCTGCCTCGCTTGGCGTGCTTTCGAAGACCTATGGATTGGCCGGGCTGCGCATCGGTTGGATCGCTGCGCATGACCCACAGGTCTATCAGCGCATGGCTTCCCTGAAAGACTACACCACCATCTGCAACAGCGCCCCGAGCGAATTCCTGGCCGAATTGGCGCTGCGCCATCGTGCGCAGTTGACCGCTCGCAACTTGCAGATCATCCAGGCAAACCTGCGTTTGATGGGCGATTTCTTCACCCGCCGGGCCGATCATTTCGAGTGGCAGCCTCCAAAAGCCGGCTCGGTCGCCTTCCCGCGCCTGCTCCAGGGCGACATCGAGACGTTCTGCCGCGATCTGGTCACCCAGGCCGGGGTGCTGCTCGTCCCCGGGACGCTCTTCGATTATCCCGGACATCACTTCCGGGTTGGGCTTGGCCGCCAAAACATGCCCCAGGCCTTGCAGCGCCTGGATGAATTTTGCGACGGATATGATTTTTCATCCATCCCCCCAAGCGTCTCTGCGCCGAAGCGCGCCAAAGCGCGGAGGAGGAAACGGCGGTGATTGCACGCATCGGGCTGGTCCTGCTGAGTTTGGCGCTGGTTTTGGCTGCTTGCAGCCTCCCCTCTCCGCTATCAGAACCCGCCTCGCCGACCGCCGCTATCATCTCACGACCCGAGATCAACGCCGCCAATTTGCCGACCCTGGACGGCTCCACATCCGCCGAGCCGATTCTCGCCAGCATCGTGTGCGAGTTCCTGCAAATTCCATGTTCATGGATAGACTGGCCCCTGGAAGGCGGGCGCCGCCTGGTTCCCCAATCCAGCGGTTCAGCGAGCGAATCCTTCACCTACAGCGCCACCGGCACACATCAATCCTACCTCAACCTGATCGACGGCAAAGCCGACTTGATCATCGCCGCCCGCAAACCTTCCACCGATGAGTGGGTCTATGCCGCTACTAAAATTGTCGAATTGGAAATCGCGCCGGTTGCTATGGACGCCCTGGTCTTCATCGTCAACGACGACAACCCGATCGAAGGCCTCGCCGCCAACCAGATCCGCAGCATTTACACCGGCGGCGTCACCCATTGGGAGCAAGTGGGCGGCGCGGGCGGCGAAATTCACCCCTACCAGCGCGATCGCAATTCCGGCAGCCAGGAGCTGATGCTCAAGCTGGTGATGCGCGGCGCCACCATGATCGACGCCCCGGATATGACCCTGCTCACCATGATGGCCCCCTTCTACACCGTCAGCGAAGACGTGCAAGGTCTTGGTTATTCGGTCTATTATTATGAGGAATTTCTAGCCCCGCTGGAAGAAAAGGTCAAGCTGATTGCGGTCGATGGGGCCTACCCTTCCGCCCAAACCATCTCCAGCCGCGCCTACCCTTACGCAACCGAGGTGTATATCGCCATGCGGGCAGACCGCCCGAAAAACGACCTGACCCGCCAGCTTTATGCCTGGCTGCTTTCCTCCGCAGGTCAGCAGATGGTTGCAAGCGCCGGGTACGTGCCGCTGGTTGGGGAAGATTAACCGATTGATTGCGTCGAGAAATAAGACGCTTTCGACGCAACCGCGCGAAGATAGAATAAACTTTGCGGCTCTGCGGCTTTGTGTTATAGAAACATTTTGTGCTATGCGCAATAATCTTGCAGCGCCGCCTGGATTTTGCTCAGGATGATCGCATCGGCGCAGTTCTCAACCTGCCCATTGCGGAGTAAACCATAAAACGCCGGGTCATATTGGCTGAGCAATCCGAGCGGCAGCGCTTTCGCGCCCTTTCGTGGATTTCGTGCTCCAAACCCCTCCCCTCCTAGACCTCCGAGTTCTGCGAGAACTCGGAGGTCTACGCAAGCGTTGGCGCACGGCGGGCGCTACCGGCTGGTATAATTCCCGCTGGACTGGCTGGCGATTGGGATGGACTATGCGTCCTGGGTCAGGAGACCCAGGACGAGCGAGGATTTTATTCTAATCCATATATTCCATACCTCCCTCGTTAGGAGATTCAAATATTATGGAGAAACTTCCTCTTATAGGAAATATTCTTATCTTAGGAACATTATTTTTTAGTATTGGGGTTCTTTTCGATCATTGGCTATTCAAGTTTAGACTTGCTCGTAAAGAAATTATACCCATCTTTATTCTAAGCTATTACTCTGTGACGATAAAAAGCTTATGGTTTTCAGATACTTCTTGGTGGATTATGGGGTTTTTTCTCTTATTTGGTATCACAATTGGAATTCATGGTCCCGATTTGTGGACAACTTCATTTCGAGGGCGTGGATGGTGGTTGAACCCATAAATATTGTGAACGATCTAAGACTTTTCCCGCCTTGGATGGATACGCATATAGCAGCGGGCCGCAAACGCAGGGCTACCACCCCTTTCGCGCCCTTTCGTGGATTTCGTGTTCCAAACCCCTCCCTCCCAGACCTCCGAGTTCTGCGAGAACTCGGAGGTCTACGCAAGCGTTAGCGCGCGGCGCACGCTACCGGCTGGTATAATTCCCGCTGGGCTGGCTGGCGCTTGGGATGGACTATGCGTCCCGGGTCAGGAGACCCAGGACGAGCGAGGTGCCAAATATCAAGTTTTCGAGAGATCAAGAAATGAAAGATGAATTGCCAAACCCAAATGCTCCCTACTCTCTTATGGATCAAAGGGAACAAAGCCGAAGATTAGCCATGCTAAATCTGCCTCACATGGCACCACTTCCTCGATATATTGATGAAATCAAACAGGAAGAGGGCCCCGAACGGTTCATACCTAATTTTGATCCTTGTGATGGTGGGATTCATGCAAAAGGTCTTTTTCTATTAGATTCGCCGGATCGGGCAATGGTTGTATCGGGGTTTGTCTCTAGAAACAATATGGATTATGCTTCTAGAAACCTATGTGTGCTAATGAAGCGAGCTGGAATTGATCGGCGTGATACTTTGATATGGAACCTGACGCCCTGGAAACTTATTAACAATGAAGAACCTATTACTGACAGAGCATTCCTATTGTTAGAACGGCTCATTATGTTGCTTTCCCAGTTACGCGCAGTAATCCTAATTGGGGATCAAGTTCGTTCGAGGGGCTTGAATGTCAAGAGAATTACAAAATCTCAAATCATACCCACACGCTATCCATTTATTAGCACATTTAACATGAGAGATGACGCTAAGGAAGATGTGTTGAGAACCTTCCTGAAAGTTGCGAGCTTATTTGAAGACCAAGGTTAGGAATTTATACTCATTCATGTAGTGAAACGTTCTACTCAATTTTGTATTCGAAAATTCTACCATTTCCAATTTCAAGGTGCGGAAAGTGGGCTTAAGAGAGGTGTATCAGAAAGGAGTGAGTAGCTTGGGGTGCTGCCCCACGGTTTATGGCGCGTATTATCAGAACGGGGGATTGGCAATCTATCGCTGTTCTAAGATCGACGGTGATTCCTGTTTCGTCACAGCGCGCGTCCACGGGCTGCTAGGCGATCCCCTGGGCAGCACCAGCGTTTCGGTCAACGCCGACGGGAGCGGGCTGCAAACGCAGGGCTACTACTCCTGGGGCGAGACCCGCTTCGGCAGCGTGGCGACGGAGTATCCCTACCCCCGGTAATCCTCCAGCACCGCCTCGATCGCGCTCAAAATCAGCTCGGCCGGGCGGTTGGCGGCCTCCCCAGCGCGCACCCGGCGGTAGAAATCCGGGGCGTACTGGCTGAGCAAGCCGGGCGGCAGCGGCCGCTCCCCCAGGCTGCCCAGCAGATGGGCGAGGGCGGCTTGCACCTCGGCCCGGCCCCAGTAATAGCGGGCGCGGTCGCTCAAGCTGAATTTGCGCTTCCAGCGCTGCGCTGCCGCATCCCCCTGGTAATACTTGCGCCAGTGTTCGGGATACTGGATCATCTGCGCATCCAATACCTCGATCAGCCCGGATGAGTGCTGCGCCCCCAGCAGCTCCGTCTCGATCTGCGCCAGCCCAAAGACCGCCTCCCGAAAGGCGAAGGTCAGCGCCGGGCCGACCTTCAAAATCCCGAAATGATCCCGGCGCAACTGCTGCAGCGCCTCCCGCCGCTGGTAATCGGTCGAGTGGGCCTCGAAGACCATCCCCGGCACGCTCTCGATCCAGCGCGCCAGGCCGCGCGCCGCCTCCGGCTGGTAATCCTGGACGAAATCGTCGCCGAATTCCACCCCCGGCTGCACCACCAGCGCGATCACCCGCTCCCAGGCGCGCTCCAGCCCGCGGGCGGTAAAGGCGGAGCGGGTCAGTTCGAGCGTCTCAGCGGCGTCCTCCACCCGCGTCACCGCCGCCTCTTCCGCCAACCCGACCGCCCCGCCCGGAACCGGCACCTCCGTCCCGATCACATAGCGCGGCCCCGGGATGCCCAGCCGCGCGGCCGTGTCCTCCGCCGCCTGCGCTAAAACCGCGCTCCGGCGCGCCGAGACCTGCGCCGAAAGCGGCCCCGGAGGGTCATCCCCCAGGCGCATGCTGGCGTCCAGATGCAGTTTGCTGAAACCAGCCGCGACAAAAGCTGCGACCAGTCGGATCGCATTCTGCATCGCAAGGCTTTCCGGTTGGTCTTGCCAGACGGACGGTCCTAAATGATCGCCGCCCAGGATCAGCTTTTCGAGCGGAAATTGATTCTCATGCCCAATCTGGCGCACATACTCGACAAAATCGGCGGGCGTCATGCCGGTATAGCCCCCAAACTGGTTGACCTGATTGCAGGTCGCCTCGACCAACAGCGCCTCGCCGGCCTGGGCTGCCCTGCGCATGGCTGCCTTCAACACCCACGGATGCGCCGAACAGACCGATGGAAGCGCAGCCGCCTGACCCTGCTTCTGCAGGGCGATGACCTCATCCAGATACCATGGCTCCTCGTTCACAGGTATTCCAGCGCTTCCTGCAGCGTGGGCTGGCCGTCCACGCCGCCGCGCCGGCGCGTGGAGAGCGACCCGCACACCGCCCCCAGCTGGACGCTCCTCTCCAGGCTCCAGCTGTTCAAGTATCCATACAGAAAACCGGCATCGAAGGTATCGCCTGCGCCCACGGTGTCCACCACCTCCACCTTCAAAGCCTGTGCATGGACAAAATGGTCGCGGGATGCGCCTAATGCGCCAGCGGAACCGCGCTTTAAACCCAGCAGACCTACCCGCTTCGCCAGCAGTTGAGCCGCCATTTCCACTTCTGCCACACCTGTCAGCGCACAGGCTTCCACCTGGTTCGGGAAGAACACATCCGTCTGCGCCAGCGCCGCCTCCAGCCCTTGCCATTTTTCAGTCGGATCCCAATTGGTATCCAGCGAAGTGGTCAGTCCGAGTGCGTGCGCCCGCTCAAACAATCCGGCCAAGCCTGGCTGCAGGGCGGTTTGCAGAAAAAAGCTCGCCACGTGCAGGTGGCGCGCCTGGAGCATCCATTTTTCGGCCACGTCTTCAGCCCGAAAAACCGGGATCAAGCCCGGATAGGTGAAGATCGCCCGGTCTTCTCCCCGGTTCAGGATCACCCCCACACCGGTCCGCTCGCCTGGAAGGATGCGCACCCCACTCAGGTCAACCCCTCGCCGCCCCATCTCGGCCAGCATGAAATTTCCGCTCCAATCGTCGCCGCACAACCCACAGAAAAGCACCCTCAACCCCAACCGGGCAGCCCCACAGGCAAAGATAGCCGAGGAGGAGCCGACAGTCAGGGCGGCCTCATCCACCCATTTCTCCGCCTGGCCAAAAGCCGGCTCGACATCTCCAGACAGGATCAAATCCACATTGATCTCGCCTGCCACAAGCACGTCAAAAACAGGTTCAGCCATCTAATCCGAATCCAGGTACCAGGTCGGCGAAAGCGGCGGGGCGGTATAGTAGTTTGTCCACGGATGGGCGGACATGGCGCAAATCTCCGCCAGTTCTGCCAGCCGCGTGCGGGCTGCGCCGCCCAGGAAAGCCATCCGCTCATCGGGCGCCATCTCCACTGCTTCCTTCCAGACGGCTCGCCCCACCGCAATCCCCGCAGCGCCGGCTTTGCAGGCTACCTGCACCTGGCGCTTGTACAATTCGAAATCAACCGCCGCCGACAGCAAGATCCAGGGGGTCTTCGAAACCGCCGAGATTTCACCGCAGGCTTCCGCCCAACTGGCTTCATCGGCGTCAACCAGCGGGTCGCCCGGGAATTCGACTTTGATCAGGTCGATCCCCAATCCAGAAAGCCGTCGGGCGGTTTCGATCACGACTGTTCTTTTTTCAGCGGATGACAGCTTCGCTGCTTGCGGGTCAAGCGAATAAGAGAGCGGTTCGAGCATGATCATCAGGTCGTTTTTTGCGCATTCTTCGGCCACCTGAGCTGTAAACTGCTCGGTTTCAGCGGCGGTATCCGCTTCGGGATGGTAGTACACCAGCAATTTGACCCCATCTGCGCCCATTCGGCGGGCTTTCTCCACGCTCCAACCCGGCAAGATCCGGGCCCGGCGCGCGTTCGGGTCGCCGGTGTAGCCGGTGGCTTCGGTCGCTACCACCAGCCCGGTCTGCTTTGGGATCACCCCGGCGGCGATGGCCTGGGCCGCGCTGTATTGCGGGTCTAATATCACCGCTGTCGCGCCATCGGCCAGGGCGTGGGTCACTTCGAGTTTGAATTGGGTCAGGGCTGTGTCGGTCACCTGGGAGGGATTGACCGGGTTTAATGCTTTGCGTAAATTCTGGCGATGATCCAACGCCAGGCAGGTAAAAACGCCGCCAGGTGTGCTGGATCGCTGCAAACCGCTTAACTTCCCAATGGTCAATGAATGCATCGAATCTCCTGTCATTTGCAGATTTGGATGAAGCGTCCCAGGTTCCGCCGTTTCAAGATCAGGCTGAACCCGAACTCCTGCGAGCGGCGGCAGTATGCCTCGAAGTCTCCGCCCAGGTCGGTATATTCCGCCGCAAACACCGGTTTGCCAGCCCGGATAAAAGGCAGCATCTCGTCCGTCCAGCCATAGAAAAAAGCATCCTCGGTGATGGCGAAGTCGTACAGATCGACCAGATCTTTGACCTGATCCGGAGCGTTCTTCAAGCCAATTGCCAGCCCGCGCTGGTGGGCTTCATCTGCCAGCCAGCGAGCATATTTTAACTGATCTTGATAAGAGAGTGGAAAACCGGTGTCGTTGGTGTGGATTTCGATATTATCCGGCTCGACCGCGTCGAAACCCGAACTCGCGCAGCGATCCAGCCTGGCCTGCATGATCGGTCCGAGCAAATCCAACCGGCGGATATCCAGCCACTTCTCGCCCTTCCAGCCCTCATAATCCTTGCCGAGCAGTTCCGGCGGGAACGCATCCGCGTCCGGGCGCCAGTCCTCCCACGAACCGACACTGATATAGCAAATTACCCTGCGCCCCCTGGCGTGGAGCGCATCCACCATCTCCTTCGGTACGTCCAGGTCGATGTCATAGACATCCGCCGGGTAGTCCATATCGATCTTGCCGGTGAGCTGCCATTGCCAGCTCAGGCCGAGGGCTGGCCGCCACCAGTCCAGCGGCGCGGGTTCGGGGGTAAGCGTCATCGTGGCCTCCTGCACGGTCAGTGTGGGAATTGCGGGCGCGGGTTGCGCGGCGCAGCCCGCGCACAGAATTATAAGGATGAGGATGATCCCAGGTTTGATCATGGATGATTTCATTCCCATCCACGAATGTTTCACGAATAAACGAATGCCCGCATGCCCGGAGTTTTTTTTCGTGATTTTCGTGATTTTCGTGGCTCGGTTTTTTTTACCACGAAACACACGAATGCCCGCCATCCATTCGCGTATTCGTGGTTTTCATTCGTGGCCGGTTGGTTCAAGCGAACTGCGGCAGCCACTCCCGATTCTGCTCGAACATCTCTGCCACCATCTGCTCGATCTCGGCCATCGAGAGCACCGCTGCGGTCAGCGGATCGTGCAGGATAGCCTGCATCACCAGGCGCCGGTCGCCGGTGAGGGCGGCATGGATCGCCATTTCCTCAATCATCGCATTGGTATGCACCAATGTAACCAGCTGCGGCGGCAGCGCTCCTACATGGATCGGGTGGATCCCGCCTTTGTCCGCATACACCGGGACCTCCACGCACGCCCCCTCCGGCAGGTTGCTGATCAGATCGGTGTTCGGCACGTTCCCGTTGAAGCCGAACGGCTCGCCGCCCTTCAGCGCGTTGATGATCGCCGCGGCGTATTCCGAGCCGCGCGCCAGGTCGTCCGCGCCCAGCGGCGCTTTGATCTGGCGCAAGAACTCATTCTTCCATGTGTTTTCGCGCTGCTGATACTCTTTCAGGATGTAAGCGTATTCGCCCGGGTTCCAGCCGGTGCCGGGCAGGCAATATTTTTCGATCAGATCCTGGCGTTTGCGAAACCAGGGGTTGTATTCCGAATTGTGCCCGCTCGATTTCGGTCGGGTAATAATCCAAATGCAGGTACATCTCGTTGCGCACGATTTCGACGTTGTAGATCAAGGGGTTCTCGGTCACCGCCTTATGGATCAGCGGGTAGGCGTCCTGCCCGTTCCACTCGTACTTCAGATAAAACGCCTGGTGATTGATCCCCGCGCAGGTGTAGGTGATCTCCTCGATCGGGGCGCCGATCCACCAGGCCAGCATCTGGGCCGTCCCCTGCACCGAGTGGCACAGACCGGTTACAGGGATGAAGGTCGAACGCTGCAGCGCCCCGCACAGCATCGCCATCGGGTTGGTGTAATTGAGCAGCACCGCCTTTGGGCAGACCCGCTCCATATCCCGCACGATCTCCTGCATCGCCGGTAAGGTGCGCAGAAAGCGGAAGATTCCGGAAGGCCCGCGTGTATCGCCCACATTGATATCCACGCCATATTTCTTCGGGATTTCGATATCATGCCGCCAGACTTCGGTGCTGCCGGATAGGATGGTGGTTAAAACCACGTCCGCATCCCGCAGCGCCTCTACCCGGTCCATCGTTGCCAGCACTTTCGCCGGGCGCTTGCCGGCGTCGATCAGCTTCTGCACCGCCTGCTGAGCATAATCCAACCGCTCGGCGTCGATATCCATCAGCGCAATCGTGGCGCCCTCCAGCAATGGATACGAGAGAATATCGCGGGTCAATTCGGTCGTGAACTCAAAACTTCCTGCCCCAATGAATGTAATCTTGGTCATAGCCTCTCCACTTTGTTTCAGGACTTGATCCCGGTCAGCGTGATCCCTTCGACAATCCAGCGCTGGACCAGGGCAAAAACAAACAACACCGGCAGCACCACCAGCACAGAAGCCGCCATGGTAAGCTGGAACCGGTTGGACATGCGGTTTGCAAACCAGGTCAGAATGATCGGTAACGTGCGCACCTGCTCTTCGGTCAGCACAATCAACGGCCACAGATAAGCGTTCCAGTTGAACATGAAGGTCAGCAGTCCAAAGGTTGCCAGAGCCGGGCCAAGCTGCGGCAGCACGATCGCCCGATAGATATGGAATTCGCCTGCGCCGTCCACCCGGGCTGCGTCGATCAGCTCGCCCGGAATCGCCAGGGCGAACTGGCGGAACAGGAATATCCCAAAAGCGTCGATGGCTGAGGGGATGATCAATCCAAGCAGGTTGTTGATCAGACCCACCTTTGCCAGGATCAAATAGCCGGGGATCATGGTGACCTGGTGCGGGATCATCATGGTCGCCAGTATAAACCAGAATAACGGTTTTTTGCCCCGAAAATTGAACTTGGCGAAAATATAACCAAAAAGCGAGCTGGTAAAAAGCACCTGTATGACGTTGGCGACTGCGATGATCGCTGAATTGCGGTAAAACGTAGTCAGAGGCAGGTCAGGGTCGTTCAATACCGTCTGGTAGTTTTCCAGCGTGAATTCCTGCGGGAAAAAAGTGGGCGGCACTTTACGGATTTCAGCTCCTGTCTTGAATGAGCCGAAGATCATCCAAATGAACGGCAGCAGGCTGATCAGGCTGGCTGGGATCAGAATCAGATAGGCCGGGTTGAAGCGCAGCTTGAACGGTTTTTTGAGCGGGGGTGCGCTGGCAGCCATCGGCTAATACTCCCATTCCGTCCGCAGCAGACGGGTCTGCACCAGGCTGATGCTGAAGACTATCAGAAAGAGCACCAACGAGACCGAAGCGGCCCAGCCCATTTGCTGATAGCGAAAGGCGTAGTCATAAATGTTCAGTATCAGCACCTGAGTCTGACCATTTGGACCGCCGCGCGTCATCACCTGGATGATGTCAAAGACCTGGAAGGCCGAGATCATCGTCAGGATCGCAGCCAGCAGGATGGTCGGCGAGAGCAGCGGCAGGATGATCCGGGTGAACATCTGCCACCAGTTCGCCCCGTCGATCCGAGCCGCGTCTTTTACGTTCTGCGGGATACCCTGCAGCGCCGCAATGAAGATCACCATGTTATAACCCAGGTCCTGCCACAGGTAAGCGACGATCACCGCGAACAACGCGATCGGCACCCCGGCAAAGACCAGGTTCGGGTCGCCGATCCAGTTCGTTCCGTGCATCTCGCCAGTAAACAGCCGGATGATCGCATTCAGCAAGCCGCGCTGCGGGTGAAACACATAACCCCACATGATCGCCACCCCCACCGATGGAGCCAGCACCGGCAGGAAGAAGATCGTCCGGAAAAGGCTGCGCAGGCGCTGGTGAACCGATTCGATCATCACCGCCAGCGGCAGCGTGATCGCCAGGTTGAGCGGGACCACCAGAAAAGCAAAGATCAGCGTGATGCGCACGCCATAGTGGAACTGACGCACCTGAAGCGGGGCTTCTGGCGAGAAGTCGAGCATCGCCCGGAAATACTCCAGCCCCACAAACGGGTTCGCCCCGCCAAGCCCCAAAAAGAGACCACCCGTCCTGCGGGCGCTGTAATCGAAAAAGGCCAGCAGGAAGCCCCACACAACCGGGAACAGCGTCCAGAATGCCAGATAGAGCGCCAGAGGCGCAACCGCGATCAGCACAAAGCGCTTTTCGGCAGAGTTGCGCCCATGCAACAGCGCATTGAAACGGTTTTGGAAGAAACGAGTAGCGGTCGTCATTCGCTTAGAATGAGCCTTGCACTTCGCTTTCGATGGTTTTCAGGGTCTCATCGAGCGTGGCGTTGCCCTGCAGGAAGTTCAGCACGCGTGGGTAGGTCACTTCATACCAGACAAAATCTCGATCCGGGAACTGGCCTTCGTACTCGCCATACTGCAGGATCTCAAGCCAGGGCTTGAAATAGGGGAACTCGCCCACCAATTCTTCGCCGTTCGCTCCGCTGGCGTTTTCGATCAACGCCGGCAGCGTCCCCGAAGCCAGGTTAAACTGGACCGCGTTCTTCGGGTCCAGGGCAACAAAGCGGATGAAATCCCAGGCGGCTTCTTTCACCTGGCTTTTCTGCGATACCGACAAACCCCAGCCAGAAGCCGCGGCAAACTTCGGCGTATCGCCCACCGATGGCAGGAGCATATAGATCGCCTCTTTGGCGGTTTCAGGATAATCCACCCCATATTCCGGCACAACCCACGGCCCAACCAGCCCGATGGCGGTGGTCTCTTCAAAGAACGAATTGCCCACCCAGTTCTGCTCGTCGTTGAATAAGAGCGGGTCTACCAACCCTTCATCCACCAGGCGCTTCATCAATTCGAGCGACTTCACGCCTTCCGGGGTGTTCACTTTGTAGGCGCCATCCACCAGGTATTGACCGCCGTATTGCAGGATCAGCGAGTGGAACATGGTGGCGATGCCATCCGAACCGGTGAAGTTGAAACCGGCTCGCGTCATCACTTTATCTTCCATCTGGACCATCATCTTGCTATCAGCGATGAATTCATCCCAATTCGCCCATCCATCCAAAACGACTCCGGCTTCTTCCGCCAGCTTGGGGTTGACCAGCGCTGCCCCATATTCGATATTGAATTCCTGCGGGACCCCATAGAGTGTATCGTTGCAGATATACCCGCCAACCGGGGCTGCAAACAATTTTTGACGGGCCTCGTCTACTGAGATGATGCTGGAGGGCATTTCCGCCAGGCTGCCGCCATCGGCGTAGCTGCACACCCACGAACCAAACATCTGCAGAATGTCCGCTTCCGTGCCCGCCGGAAGGGCGGTCTGCAAGGTCTGGATATAGGTATCATAATCGAAAGTTTCGAACTGAATCTCCACGTTCGGATGCTCCGCCGTGTAGGCATCCGCCAGTACTTGATAGCCTTCGTTGAATGCATCGTTTTGATGCGACCAGAAACGGATGACCACCTTTTCGGCGCTGGCGGGCTGTTCTGGTTCGGGTTGAGCAGCCTCGGTTGCTGCGGGTTGAGCGGGCGCAGCCGTTTCAGCGGGCGCTTGGGTGGGCTGGGCGGTTGGCGCACAGGCGCTCGCCAGAATCACCAGCAGGGAAATCACGCATACGAAAACCAGACTCTTCTTCATTTGCTTCTCTCCTTATTTGAACTGACACAATTTAATCGTGCGAGTAACTCCTCATTGTCTCCATGTCACTGCGAGCATCCTCTCTGCCTACATGTCACTGCGAGCATCCCCTCTGCCCCGATGTCACTGCGAGCGTTCTTTGCGAAGCAGTCCCATGCGCCATCACACAGGTTGCTTCGGCGCAAGTACAGGCCCCTCGCAACGACATCCCATCACTTTGTCACTGCGAGCGTCTATTACCTCGCACCATGTCACTGCGAGCGTTCTTTGCGAAGCAGTCCCATGCGCCATCACACAGGTTGCTTCGGCGCAAGTGCAGCCCCTCGCAACGACATCCCAGCACCATGTCATTACGAGCATCCCCTCTGCCCCGATGTCACTGCGAGCGTTCTCTCTGCCTCCATGTCACTGCGAGCGTTCTTTGCGAAGCAGTCCCATGCGCCATCACACAGGTTGCTTCGGCGCAAGTACAGCCCCTCGCAACGACATCCAGTTATTAAAGAGCCTCCAAATCCAAATGCACCACCATATTCAAATTCGCCGGGCTGTCTGGGTTCAGGCCGCGACTGCGCGCCCGCTGAAAGGCGAGCAGTTGCAGCAGCGGCAAGTAGAGCACGCCGCGCAGCGCTTCGGGCAGCCCGCTCTCGAACGAGAGCCGCGCCCCGGCCTCGCCCAGCGTCATCAGCCGCCCGCCCAGCGCCCCCATCTCGGTCATCACCTGCGCCTCGTGCTGCTGGTTCGCCTCCGAGAGCAGCCCCACCACCAGCGTCTGGGCGTTCACCATCGACATCGGCCCGTGGCGGAACTCGAAAAAGTGGAACGGCTCGCTGTAGCTGAGCGACATCTCCTTCATCTTCAGGCTTGCCTCGCAAGCCAGGCCGTAGCGCGCCCCGCTGCCCAGGAAATAGAACCGCTCCAGGCCGGGGTCCTGCCCCAATTCCTGCGCCAGCGGCTGGCAGCGCTCGATCACACGCCGCCCCGCCGGCGGGCAGCCCACCCATCGCCTCCAGCAGATCGTCGCGCTCGGCGGCGATCGCGCAGCAGGCGCAGGCGGCCACGTACATCGCCGCAAACGAGCGGGTCTGGGCCAGGCTGATCTCCTGACCGGCGGGCAGGATCACGCTCAAATCGCCCAACCCGGCCAGCGGCTGGTCGGCGTAGTTGCTGATAACTAGCACCTCGCCGCGCCGCTCCGCCCGAAAGCGCTCGACCGCAACGATGGTCTCGGTCGTCGCCCCGGAACGGCTGATCGCCACCAGCAGTGCCCGCTCTCCATTCAGCACCGTACCCGGGTTGAGCAGCAATTCCCCCGCCGGGATAGCCCTGGCGGTCCGCCCGGTCAACTGCTGGAAGAGGGTCGCCGCCGCCAGCGAGAGGTAATAGGTGGAGCCGCAGCCGGTGAACAACACCTGGTCGTAACCGCCCGCCAATAGACGGCGCAGGTCGGCCCCCTCAGAGGCGGTCTGCTGAATCGCTTGCTCCCAGGCTGCGGTTTGGGTCAGGATTTCTTGCTCGGTATAAAAAGTGGTCATCTTTGGTTCTCCGTTCATCGTCGCCAGATGTAGGACAAGCTAACAGCTTGTCCTACCAAAACTTCACACTCCCAACAACCGCCCGGCGTTGCGTTGATAAACCCGATCAAGCACATCGTCCGGCAGATGCAGCCCGTAAATCTGCCAGCGCCCCTGCGGCGGGATCTGCTCCAGGCTGTAATCGAAATATTCGTCATCCGTCTGTAAAAAGCGGTAATAAATTTGATAGACGGCCGGGTCGGCCTCCACGTCGATGCCGAACAGGATCCGCTCGCTGAACTCGAGGAAGAAGCGCCGCGCCCGGTACGGCTGGCGGCCCAGCTCGCTGATGCGGGCAGCGATATCCACGTTGAAATTCGGGTAGCTCGCCAGCATCCGGCTCACCCAGTCCAGGTTTTCGGCGTAACAGCCGACGTGCGCCCCAATGAAAGTGGTCTGCGGATGGCGCGCCACCAGCCGCTCCAACTGCTCCATGATTGTCGAGAAACGGCGGGAACGGCGGGCTGGGAAAATGCCAATCCGGATGGGCGTGCAGCTCCTCCCAGCGCTCGTTGTGGGCGTCGAGCGGGTCGAAGAAGGCGACCGGGTCGCCCACATGGATCACAACCGGCAGGCGCAGCTCGGCCGCGGCCGCCCAGATCGGGTCCAGGCGCGGGTCGTCCACCGCCACAAGCTCGCCGTGCGGGTCGCGCACGGTCAAGCCCAGCCCCTTCCAGATCTTCAAACCCTGCGCGCCCCAACCGGCCTGCAAACGCAGCCGCCCGGCCGCCCAATCTCCAAAGCGGTCGCCGTGCTCGTCCCAGGCGGCCCAATCCACCCCGCCGAAGCAGCAGAAGCGCTCTGGGCAGGCGTTTTTGAATTTGTCCAGGCGGGCTTGCAGGATGTGCTCGCCCCAGCCGCCGTCCAGGTCGACGATGCGGCTCACCCCGGCCTGGTCGAGACAGTCGAGCAGTTCGCTCAGCGGGCGCAGATGCCAGCGGCTGCCGACGATCTCGCCCAGGTGGTTGTGAGCGTCGATGACCGGGGTACGCGGCTGGACGGGCTGCGTCTCGGCGGCGTGCAGGCGCGAGCGCGGCCTGGTAATCTTGCAAGGCGAGCGGCGGATTGGCGTCCATCAGGCTTGAATGACCTCGATCCCCAGCGCGGCCAGGGCTTCGACGTACTCCGCCCCGGTCTCCACGCCGGTGACGATGGTATGGGCGCAGGCAACAGGCCCGACCAGCACCGAGCTGACCCGTCCGAACTTGAGATGATCCGCCACGACCACCACCTGCGGGGCAATCGCCAAAATCGCCCGGTCGGTCATGGTCTCCGGCAGGTAGTCGTTGGTGAAGCCCTGGCGCAGGTCGATGGCGTGCATGCCCATGAAGACCCGGTCGGCGCGGAACTCGCCCAGGGCGTGCTCGGCAATGTGACCAACCATCGAAAGCTCGCTCGGTCGGAACATCCCGCCGATTACGATCAGCTCGATATTCGGGTAATCCGCCAGATGATTGACCACCGGCAGCGAGTTGGTAATCACAGTCAGGCGCGCTTCGCGCCGTAGCCGGCGGGCGACCTCCATCACGGTTGTCCCGCTGCCAAAGAAGATGGTCTCGCCCTCCTGGATCAGGTCGGCGGCAGCCTGCCCGATTCGCCCCTTCTCGCTGCCATTCTCCTGCATGCGCTGCAGAATCGGCATCTCGCGCGAAGCCCGCTCCACCCGCACCGCGCCGCCGTGCGTGCGCTGCACCCAGCCCAACCCGTCTAACTCCTCCAGGTCGCGCCGGATGGTGGCCTCGCTCACATCGAACTGCTCGCTCAGCTCGCCAACCGTCACCCGCTCATTGCTCTCCACCAGGCGGCGGATGCGATTGAGTCTTTCTGCTTTGAGATAGGTTTCGTTTATGCTCATAATTGCTTGTTTATGCTTGATTTATGAATATTATAGCATGTACTTTTCAAAAGTCAACAAGATGAGAGGTTTGGGCCGCGAAAGAAGCGAAAGCCGCGAAAAGGGTTTCGCCCATTTCGCGGCCTTCGTATTCCGATGGTCTCCTAGAACTCGGGTGTCTGGATCGCCGGGTTATGGTTTACTCGCCAGCTAATGCAAGCACACGCTGGTACACCTCGTCTGAAATCCACATCCCGGCTTCCCGCAGACGTTCAATTTCTGGCCGAATGCTTACGATTATTCCTTGCGTTTTGGCTTCCAATAAGATTTTCAGGGTTCCCCAGACGGTTAATCCAGCGGCTTGGGCTATTCTTCTAGCCAGCGCATCGTCCAGTATGACAATGTGGTCGGTGTTTTCTAATGCCAAAGCCATCGTCTCGATTTCCCCCACTCCCAAATCCAGCGCCAGCCATTCGAACGGCACTGATTCAGGCGCTCTTATTTTGAGCCAATCATAATTCGCGGCAACAGGAACGTCGTAACCCCTTCTTTGTCCTTCTTTCAGTTCTTCGATTACTGCATGCGGCGTCCAAACCTCCCCGAATAACTGAGGCATCCACCCGATCGCGTTGGCGCGGTATAGATAGAGCAAGGGAGAGGTATTGGTGATGGCATTAAGCATTGGCGGCTTCCAGGTCGCTCAATTCTCCTTCAAATGGAAAGACCTTGTAGCGTCCCAGGTTAAGCAGGAATTCTACGCGTGACATTCCGGCGAGTTCCGCGGCCCGTCCTGAAGAAAGTCGTCCGAGTTCATAAAGCTTTACTGCAGCCAGAACGCGCAATTCGCGACCAAATTCGGTTTCGTTCACCTTTTCCGCAAGCAATATCTTTTCTGGAATTTCTATCACTATCTGGCGTGTAACCATAGTCTCATTCCTGTTTGCAGTGATTGTTGTTCTGCAGTTGGATTGTACTAGATTTTGGACCAAATCAATAGGGGAGGGATAGTGACAACGGATTCCGCCCACGGATTGCACGGATAAGTCCGGGGGCGGGCAGGGGTTTGGATCACGAAGGGTGCGCAGGGGAGGGGCTTGAGGCCTCCGAGTTCTTGCAGAACTCGGAGGCCTGGGTTGGGTTTGCACGTATGAGGGCGAACCGAAGCGGATACGATCCTTCTCAACGCATCCGCTTCATCCGACATCCAGACGGTGACAGTTTAGAATACGCCCAGGACCTGAATGCCGGCGGGGTTCAATTCTTATTTTACGGCCGCCAGCCGGCGACCTCAGCCATCAGCACCCAGAAGGCTTTCGCCGTGCGGATCATCCCGCCTGAAGACGACCCCAGGTGACCGCCATCGGTTTCGGTGGTGTAATCCTGGCAGATGGCTGGCTGCTGTACGCCATCATTGGCGTAATTCTCAAATACGGTGCTGTTCGTCGGACTGGTGAATGTGACCCCATCCCGGTTATCGTAACAGGGCTGACCGCTCTGCGTGTACGATTCGATCGCGGCGAAATCGAACAGGATTTTGCCATGATCGCGGGCGTATTGGCGCATGCGGTTGTTGAAATCGGTCGCCTCTTGCGTCCCAATCCCGCGCGCCAGGCTGGCTGTCCAAAAGATGAAGGTCTTCTCTGGGTGTTGAGCGATGAAGGCCTCCAGGTCGTAGATATCGCACAGATTGGCGTTATCCTCCCAGAATTTATCGATATCGCTGCCAGCCAACACGTTCAGATAGCTGAACTGGTAGGAGAGCACATCCTTATCCATGTGGGCGGGCGCAAGCGACTGGATGAAGTTGCATGTCAGCTCGCTCCAACTCCCCACCTTGTATTCATACACCCAGTTAGAACGGTCGTAGAGCGTGAGGCTGGGTTGGAATGAAATCACCGCCGGCACGCGCCCGGCATCCATGTCAGTCTGATTGTAAAGGCGGATGATATTGCCGTCGTAATGCTTGCGGCAGAAGGACGGCGACTGACCAAACGAATTCGCCACCAGGCAGCCGAGACCCTCGCTGAAATTTCCGCCCACCGATCGATCGGACATTAACACCTTCAAGTCTCGCGCCGCAGCCAGATACTGCTGCGGGATTTGCTCAAATAACGCCAACGAGTTGTGATCCACCAGGATGCCATTGCCGCTGGGCGAAGGTGGCGCAGTCGGCGCGGGGTGGGTCGCGGTCGGCGCGGGATTGGTCGCAGTGGGCGCCGGATTGGTCGCGGTCGGAGCCGGACTGGTCGCGGTTGGCGCAGGGTTGGTCGCAGTCGGTAAGGACTGGCTGCACGTGACCATCGTCCCGCCGTTCACCGCCGTCATGCTCACCTCGCCGGCGCAATATTGCTGCCAATAGCTGGTCTGGGCCTTCGCCATCAGCACGCTCGGATCCATCTGAGTTGCACTCAAAACCACTAAAACCAGCGCAACAACTAATAATATGTTCTTTTTCATGATCTAATCTCCTTTTTTTCTCAGCGCCATCGTGAAAGAGATATCGTCTGAGTTTCTATCATTTTGTTTCAAACCGCCGAATATACAGCTTTAGTTTGCCAATAATTGATTTATATCAACCATAATTGATGCTCAACCAGGCGTAAATGGGAAATTTGTACTCTTTTTGCTATACTCAGTTATTGTGCAATATTTGCATGCAATTTTAAGTGAATTATTTGATAAGTCATTGGGGGATAAGCCGCGGGTTTAAATCAAAACCGCCAGCCTTTTCCTTCAAGCGCTGGCGGCAAGATTTGCTCCAGACAAACAGAAGCGCGGTTTCTTCGACGGGTATTAATAAATCGTGAACGAGCCGTAGTTCAACTGCTTGCTTTCCACATAGACCCGCACAATCCAATTCCCAGCCGGCAGCCCGTGGCCAGATTGAGTATAATAGAAATTCGTGTAATAGACCCCCGACTCCCCAAATTTCCAGGTCCGACCAGTGGTCAGCCATTCCTTGCCATTCACTTCCCAATAAAGAGTGTAATTCATGCCATCTTTCATCCCGGCATAATCAAAGAAAAGGTAGATTTCCGTGATCCCCTTTTTGAACCGCCCGGCTGGATCGACCGGATCGCCATCTTTTGATATCCCGCGCGCAAAAGTAATGCTCCCAATGGTTGGCTCAGATGCGGTTGGGAGCGGCGTCTTGCTTGGTACCGGCGTCTCGCTGGGGATGGGCGTTTCGGTCGGCGGCGTGGTCGCCGTTGGAACAGGCGTGTTCAACTCCGCCGGCTTGCTTGTCGCCACGCCGGTTTCGTTTTCCTGCTCAGTCCTGACGATCGCAGTCAGGGTCGCATCCACATGCCGCGCCAGCTCAGTCTCATCCGGTTCGGAACTCATCCCGGGTAAATCCGGCAAAGTGATTGTGCATGCCAGTGCGCTGAAGACCAGCAGCCCCACCCCAAACAAGAAACGCATGTTTCGGCTGAATAATTGCAGTTTCATCGAGGCCCTCCTGATTAGAACATTCCAGATTGAGATACACATAGCATACGTGAGTTTCTCGTGAATGTCAATATTTTCGTTGCGAGCCTCCCGAAATCCGCCCAAACCTTCTGTACGGGTTGTCCGGCTTTGATTATGTCCCAGCGAATAAAGGCGCAGGCTGTTCCTTCGCCGGGGCAGGCGGGACAGCGCCGGATCGTCTGCTCCCCAATATCTTTTCCACCGCCAATTCGCCGGAATGAATGCAATCAGGAATGCCAATACCGCGGTAGCCGTTGCCTGCCAGCGCCAGAGTGGGATACTGCGCCAGGACAGCCTCGATTTGTCCGAGCAGGGCCGGGTGACCGAGATTGTATTGCGGCATAGCGTTTTCCCACCTGAAAACGCGGGATAATATCGGCTCGGCGGTGATGCCAAGGGTGAGTTTTAGTTCCTCTCGAGAGAGTTCAAGCAGGGAGGCTTCATCTCGAGGCATGTCGGCCTCCTGCCCGGCGCGCCCGAGAAACACACGCAGCAGGGCGTAACCATCCGGGGCGCGGTGCGGAAATTTTGTTGAGGTCCAGGTACAGGCCAGGGCGCGGCGTCCTTCGCGCCGCGGGATAACGTATCCATAGCCATCCAGAGCGCGAGGCAGATCTGCTCGTCGGTAAGCGAAGGTAACAGTGGCAGTTGAGACATAAGGGATGGCCCGTAAATCGGCCGCCAGCCCTGGAGCGGTATTTTCGAGCAGTTTCCCGCTGGCGAACGCAGGCGCGGCAAGGATGACTGCATCGGCAGTGATGGTTTCGCCGGCGTCCAGCTCCACCCGCCAGCTGTCGGATTTCAGACTCCGGAGGGTTGTGGCGCATGTATTCAACCTCAGATCTGCACCATTGGCGCTGAGGTCGGCAACCAGTTTTTCGACGATTTCGATCAAGCCGGTGGTGGGGGTGAGGAAGGCAGAGCGGGAGCCGGGTGCAGATGGCATCTTTTTACGCATTTCGAGCGCCCCGCGTGCAAGACTGCCATATTTCAATTCGAGCTCACGCAGGTAAGGGAAGGTGCTGGCGATGGAGAGCTGGTCGCCGTCGCCTGCGTAGATGCCGGACATCAGCGGCTCGATCAGGTTTTCGTAGGCTTCACGTCCCAGGCGGCGGGAGACAAAGGCGCCGAGGGATTCGTCGGCTTCTGATTTGTGCGGGGGCAGGGCAAAATCTAATCCCATGCGAGCTTTACCAAACCATGAGACAAGCCGGGACTTGAGAATCGCCTGAACGTTGGTGGGGATCATCATCGCCAGACCATCAGGAAGCGGCTGCAGGCGGTTGCGATGAAGGACATAGGTATTTCTCTGGCTGGGATTTGTGCCCTGCAAGCGGTCGCCGAGGCCCAGTTCCTTGCAGAGCGCCACACCCCAGGGTTTGGTAGCCAGGAAAGTGTCGGGACCGCCTTCGATCACAAAGCCATCCACCCGATCGGTGGCGATCTTCCCACCCCAACGATCGCCAGATTTTAATAACGCGATCTGCGCCGCGGGGAGTTTTTTTTGGGCATAGTAGGCAGCTGAGAGACCGGCAATGCCGCCGCCGATGAT
This sequence comes from uncultured Chloroflexia bacterium, assembly GCA_963788145.1. Taxonomy (GTDB): domain Bacteria; phylum Chloroflexota; class Anaerolineae; order Anaerolineales; family UBA4823; genus UTCFX2. The sequence goes on from CAWBFQ010000003.1 coordinate 953,564, forward strand.
CACGATTTTCATAAAGGTGGTGTCTTCCAATTCATGTCAACCCCTGGTGAACGAGTTCCACCACTGCCTTGACATTGGCGAGGGGAGTATTCTGCAAAATGCCATGCCCCAGATTGAAAATATGACCGGGTCTGCCACCCGCGCGGCGCAAAATATCATGAACGCGCTTTTTGATTTCGGCGAGTGGGGCAAAAAGTACTGCCGGATCGAGATTACCCTGGATGGCGACATCATGTCCAAGCAGCTTCCAGCCCATCATCCAGCGGAATGCGCCAATCGAGACCGATCACCGTCCCGCCCGCCTCCTTCATCGCAGGCAAAAGAGAAGTGGCGCTTGGTCCCAAAGTGGATCACCGGCACATCGGCTGCTTGCGCGGCTTGCAAGATGCGGCCGCGAATAAGGCTGGACAAATTCGATGTAGTCTGCCGGGTTGAGCGTGCCCACCCACGAATTCGAACACCTGCACGGCCTGCGCTCCGGCGCGAATTTGTGCCAGCAAATAGTCGCTCAGCACCGTGGGTGAGCTTGTCCATCAGGGCATGCCAGGTTTGCGGTTCAGAATACATCATCGTTTTGGTCTTGAGGAAATCACGCGACGAACCGCCTTCGATCATATAGGAAGCCACGGTGAATGGCGCTCCGCAGAAACCGATCAGCGGGGTCTCTCTCAGTTCGCCGCGCAGGATGCGGATGGCTCGCATCACGTAGCCCAGATCAGTTTCCGGGTCGACCGGCGACAGCGCTTGCACATCCTCCAGGGTGCGCACCGGGTGTTGCAGATCAGCGGGCCTTCGCCTCTGGCAAATTCCAAGCCCACGCCCCAGCGGGATGACCGGCAGCAGGATATCGGCAAACAGGATAGCCGCATCCACGCCCGAAGGCGCGTACTGGCTGCAAGGTTACCTCGGCTGCCAGCTCTGGTTGGTAGCAGATTTCCGAGCAGCGAATATTTCTCTCGAATGGCGCGGTATTCGGGCATGTAGCGCCCAGCCTGGCGCATGAACCAGACAGGCGTATGTGTCCGTTGGCAGGCGGTGACAGGCGGCAAGAAACCGAGATTCAGATTCGAGACTGATAAGTAAGTTAGCGCGGATTGCGAGCTCATCGCTTGACACTATCCTCCGCTCACTAGTACGCATGCCGGGTCGCTTTCCAGATAATCGCCGGTGATGCCATAGGCCGCGCCCACGCTGACCGCCGCACACATCACGGTATTCGCACGAACCGCACACCCCTTTCAGTTTGTCGAGTAATCTCGCAGGTTGGTGAAGAGGGACGAGCGACGATAGATTTCGACAACGTCGTCCATGCGCACATTGCCGGCAGTGAGCGGCAAAAAGCCGGAGGGTTGGATATCTCCAATATGCGAGATGAACAAGAAAACCGTTGCCGTCGTTGACGCCTTTGGTCGGGCGGTTCAGCCCATCCGCATACTGAAAGCCGGCCCCCTGAAAAGTGATCGGCTTGCCCGCGCTTCTGCACGTTTGCGCTCGATGGCCACCCGGCGGTACATGGGCGCGGCGGTGGACTTTGATGTCGAAGGGCGCATTCTGAGAGAGGTCATACAGCCAGTTGAAGATCTGTTCGTGCTGTTCGGCGGTAATCATCTGCTCGACCATGGCGCGCCCGGTGGGTACCAGGAAGAAGACCGACCACTGCACCGCCCCAACTTCCTGGATGAAGGGCACCATCTCTTGCAGGATATCGACATTGTGTTTGGCAACGGTGGTGTTGACCTGCACGCTCAGTTCGGCTTCATGAGCGTGGTGAAGAATGTCTATGGTCCGCTGCCAGGAGCCGGGAACCTGGCGGAAATTGTCGTGGATTTCCGAACGCGGAGCGTCCAGCGAAAGCGCGACGCGGCGGATGCCGGCCTGGCGAGCCTGATTGAGCCGGGCGGCAGTCGGCAGGGCGGTGGCGGTCGGGGTGAGTGAGCAGCGCAAGCTCGCTCTCGTTGGCATAAGCGATGATCTCGAACAGATCCGTGCGCATCATCGGGTCGCCGCCGGTGAAGATCAAGATCGGGTTGTTGCCAAAGGCCGCCAGCCGCTCGATCAGAGTTTTGGCTTCGGCAGTGGAAAGCTCACGCGGGTCGCGCTGGTGCAGTGCGTCTGGCGCGGCAGTGTACGCAGGCATAGGCGCAGGCCCGGGTCACTTCCCAGGCGATGGTGAAAGGCGCCTGGTCAAAATCGGCGTGTATCATCCGTTTGTCATTGGCGCTGCGTTCGGCGGCGGCGCGGGGAGCGAGGGTGTCTAATGCCATTAAGTTCTCCTTGCGCTCGGCGTTGAGCGTGTTCTGTTGGCGCCTACCCAGACGAAACCCGCTCTGCGCTGCACGATTATTTCAACCATCTGGCGGCGTCCAGCGCGTGATAGCTCAAAATCAAATCTGCCCCGGCGCGTTTGATGCCGAGTCAGGATTTCAAGCGTCACTTTAGCTTCGTCAATCCAGCCGTTTGCGGCAGCAGCTTTGACCATCGCATACTCGCCGCTGACGTTGTACGCTGCCATCGGCAATTCTGGAAAGGCATCCTTCACCGTGCGGATCACATCCAGGTAAGCCAGCGCGGGTTTGACCATGAGCATATCCGCGCCTTCGTCTACATCCAGCGCCGCTTCGCGCAGGGCTTCACGTACATTGCCGGGATCCATCTGGTGGCTTTTACGGTCGCCAAACCTGGGTGCGCCTTCGGCGGCGTCCCGGAACGGGCCATAAAACGACGAGGCATACTTGACCGCGTAGGACAGAATGGGTATGTTCTCAAAACCATGCTCATCCAACGAACCACGCAGCGCCGCCACCATCCCATCCATCATGCCCGATGGGGCGACCATGTCCGCGCCGCATTTAGCGTGTGAGACCGCCACTTTGCCAAGAATTTCAAGCGTGGCGTCGTTTAAAATGGTTCCGCTTTCGGCGTCTATCACGCCGCAATGCCCATGATCGGTATATTCGCACAGACACACATCTGTGATCACCACCATATCGGGAATATTCTGTTTAATTGCCCTGATCGCCTGTTGAACGATCCCAAAATCGGCAAAATTTTCCAGCCCGATCGGATCTTTCTGCCTGGGAATACCAAATAGAATCACAGCAGGGATGCCCAGGTTGAAAGCAGTCTCCGCTTCTCTTACCGCTTCATCCACCGATAACTGGTATATTCCTGGCATCGAGCGGATTTCCGTCCGCCTGGAGCCATGCCGCACGAACAAGGGATAAATTAAATCGCGCACATTCAGTTCAGTCTCACGGACCATGGCGCGAAATCCCGCCGGAGGTGCGCAAACGTCTCGGACGAATGTTAAGCGGGAAGTGGGGAGTAGCAGGTTTTGATGATTCAAATTCATTCGGCATGGCTAATTCTCCTGGTTCACCATTTGAAGGATCTCGCGCGCTCCCTGCAAAAGAGCCTGTTGCGCAAGTTCTTTCCCTAATATTTCAGCATCTGTGCCTGCGCCAGTAACCTTCACCGCCTTTTTCCCATCTAAGGAAATCACCAAACCGGTCAGCTGGATCAGCGACGACCCTGCCCGGTTGCCATCGACAGGCCGATCCCCGATAACTACTGCATTAGCCGCCACCGGCGTCGCGCACCCACCCCCAAGACCCAATAAGAACTGGCGCTCGGCAGTGACCGCTTTGCGCGTATCATCATCCTCCAGTGCAGCGATCAGGTCTAAAGTCAATGCGTCATCAACCCGGCATTGCACAGCCAGCGCGCCTTGTCCCGGCGCAGGACGCATCACATCCAATGGAAGCCATTCCGTGACGTGCTGCTCCAAACCCAGGCGGATGAGCCCGGCTCCGGCAAGGATGATCGCATCATATTGTTTCTCCAATGCCTTGCGCAGGCGCGTATCGATGTTCCCCCGCAAAGACCGGGTGATCACAGCGGGGCGAAGCGCCAGGATCTGGGCAGCCCGCCGCAGGCTGGACGTTCCAACCACTGCCCCGGCGGGAAGGCCGGCAAGGGAGTACCCACGAGCGGAAATCAACGCATCCCGCATTTCGGCTCTAGCCGGAATACAGCCGATCGTAAGCCCGGCGGTATTTTCTACCGGCAAATCCTTGAGCGAATGGACGGCGCAATGCACCGCTCCGGAGAGCAGTTCATGCTCAAGCTCCTGCGTGAAAAGCCCTTTGCCGCCGATTTCAGGCAGGGGTTTGTCCAGGATCTTGTCGCCTTGGGTGGTGATGATCTTTTCTTCGCATTTCAACCCCGGATGCGCTTGCTGTAGAGCAGCGATCACCCACTGGGTCTGCCAGCGAGCCAGAACGGACGGGCGGGTTGCAAAAATGAGCTTCATCTGATCAGTTCCTGGCTGAATGATCGTACAACACTTAATCGGCAGCCATCGAAATCGAGTTAACTGCGCCGTTGAAACCACGCAGATCGAAATCAGCCTCTAACCCAAACAGCGTGCGGGCAACGGCGGCGTATTCAGGCGCGTGCGGACCGGTCGCCTCGGCGTGCAGGCAGCGAGTGGGGCGATCGAGCAGTTTCTTCACCAGCGCCTGGGTCAATGCGTCAATGCGGGCGCGCTCGCTATCCGTCAGGTCGGGCAGGCGGCGCAGGGTCTTGTCCAATTCAGCCAGACGGATTTGCTCCGCAGTCTGGCGCATATCCGCGATCAGCGGCAGCACCTCCAGAGACTTGAGATAGGCGCCAAATTCAACCAGTTCCTGCGCTAAAATCGCCCGCACATACGGCGCTTGCGCCTCGCGCTCTGCCAACGACTTCTCAAGCCACGCGTTCAGATTATCGATATCGAATATGCTCACGCCGGGGATTTTTCCTGCTTCGGGGTCAATATTCACGCGGCACAGCAATATCGATGAGAATGAGCCGCCGGTTGGGGCGAGCCTTGATCGCATTTCGAACCATTTCAGCGCTGACCAAGATATTCGGCGCGCTGGTGGATGCAATCAGCACATCCGCAAGATCCAGGGATTCTTCAAGCGATTCAAATGTGGCTGGTTCCGCCCCCCACCGATCTGCCAGAGCCCGTACACGCTCCAATGTTCGATTGACAACCCGGATGCGCGTGACATTCCGTTTTCGCAGGGATTCCACTACCAACTCGATCATCTCCCCCGATCCAAGGGCGACGATTTGCGCTCCTGCGATATTTGGCATCATTTTTTCTGCCAAGGCTGCCGCCAACGTGGCTACAGAAGCCGGGTTGCGGCTGATAGCAGTCTCAGTTCGCGCCCGTTTCCCGGCGTGGATGGCAGCCTGAAACAGTCAATTCAGCAGCGGTCCGGCGGATTTTTGTTCACGCGCCAATTCCAACGCCCGCGTGATTTGCCCCAAAATCTGCGGTTCACCGATGACGAGCAAATCCAGACCGGCGGCGACTTCGAACAGGTGCTGAACGGCTTCCAGGTTCTTGTAGCTGTACAAGTGTGGGTGGATTTCTTCAAGACGCATGCCGTGCTCTTCCGATAAAAAAACTTCCAACTCCGTGAAAATCATAGAGTTGGAAACGGCATAAAGTTCAATTCGGGTGCAGGTTGAAACGATGACCAGTTCAGATATTTCGGGCCAACAGCCACATCTCATTCGAGCCAGGGCAGCGCGTAGTTTCTCTTGATTAAACGCCATTCGCTCGCGTAAGCTGACTTTGGTTGTTGTGTGGTTGAGTCCGAGACAGGTAATTATCATGATGCTCAATCGTGATGAATTTGCTACCTCTAATATACCCAAATAACTCAAAGTCTGTAAGTCGATTTGTGAAGGATTTCATTAGGATTAATTAAGACTTTTTCTGAATTTGATAGGACTTAGCCCGACTTTCGAGCCACAATCAGCGCCGATCCCATCCCTTCCGGCAGGTCGATCTGCTGCGGGGTTTCAAACCCGGCCTGCGCCAGCCAGCGCGACCAATCTGTCCGCGTGTCCAGACCGCCCGCCTCGGTCGCAAGCAGCATCTGCAGCGCAAACATGGCTGCCTCCGGCGGACCGGCCCGGTCGGGATCCAACACGAAGTCGCGCAGCACGATCATCCCGCCCGGCTTCAAAGCCGCCCCAGACTTTGCGGATCAATTCCGGTCTGCCTTCTGGCGGCTCGCCGTTCAAAACGCCGAAAACCAGCGCCAGATCGTAACCACCGCCCAGCGCCTGTTGGTGGAAATCGCCCTCAATAACCGTGACGCGCTCCTCCAGCCCAGCCTCGGCGATGATCTCGCCGCGGTTGTGACCACCCGCGGCAGATCGAACACGTCCGCCCTCAGCAGCGGGTAGCGCCGAGCCAGGGCGATGCTGTAGCCGCCGTGCCCGCCGCCGACATCCAGCAGGCGCAAAGGCTGTTCCTCCGCTAAAGCGAGCGCATCTGCGATGACAGGCGCTATCGGGCGGGACATATCATAGATCGAGCGGGTGAAATTGGAAGCCCAATCGGCGGGCTGCTCGTCGCGCCGGTTCTGCTCAGGGCGTTTGCCGCTGCGCACCGCCTCGGAGAGCAATCCCCAACGCTGATAAAACGCCCCTTCGAGCCGCAAACCGCGGGCGATCGAATTGGCGCCATCCATGGTCAGGCAGGTTTCGGCCAAAGCGCTGTTGGTAAAAAGCCCGTCCTGCTTTTCCAGCAGGCCGAGCGCTGCGGCGGCATTCAGCAATAACGCCACACCGCGCCCATCCGCCTGGATCGCCTCGGCGATTGCTTCAGCGGAGGCGCGCCCGGAGGAGAGCGTTTCGAACACCCCCAGTTCCAGGCAGGTCAGCAGCGTCTGCGCCTGGCGAAAAGCGCGCCCATCTGGCGGATATCCTGTTGAGATTGAAGGGTCATTGGGCAGGTTCCTTTCCCCCGAATTATAATCCGTTCTCTTGCATACGCAATTGGGATGAATCAACCCCCGATCAGGCGTGTCATTTTAGCGATGAACGTTTCCCAGGCCGGGACAATGTGCCCTTTCCAAACCATCTGGCGCAGCGCTTCTGCCTGGGTTGCGCTCCAGCCCAGGCGCTTCTGCGCATAGAGCGAGTAGAAGGCGGTGGCACGCAAATTGGCGTGGCAATGGAGCAGGGTCTTTCCCGGCGGCAGATCCAGCATGAGCTGCTCGAAGGCGGCAAAATCGCTCTCCTGCGGGTCGCTCCAGACCACCGGAATATGGTAGTAATTCATGCCGAGAGCACCCACCAATCCGGCTTCATCCTCCAGCGAACGGCCCGGATCGATCGTGGCGAGATTGATGACAGAAGTAAAGCCCTCCGCCGCGACCGCCCGCAATTGATCTGCGCTCGGCTGCCCGGCGCTGATGAGGTTTTCGTTGATTTTGAGGTAGTTTTGGATCTCGGTGGAAGGCATAATGCAGGTCATCGATGGCGAGAGCAGGATGGGGATGGATGGCTGAATGCTCAGTCTATATGCGCTTACTATACCGCGTTTTCGCCGGATTGGAGTCCAAATCAAAAAATTTGACAGTCAATCTAGAAATTTGCTATAATCATTACACATTTGGAAATCGCCCTGGTGGGACAGCTCCACAGCTTTTAGCAGCCAGATCGTACACAACAGACGCCTGTTCCCAGCAATCAGCAGGCGTTTTTTGTTCTATTCTCATCAGGATAAACAAGGAAGAGAAAGGGTTAAAAGATTATGTACCGGACAAAAAAAATCTCCCAAATTCTGCTCGTGTTGGTCATGATGTCGTTCCTATTCGCATGTGCGCTCTTCGGTCCAGAGCGCAAAGTAGGCAAGCTCGTGGGCTATAAAGCCAGTTTCAGCCTGAACGAAGCGACCAAAGGCGAGATAAAAGATATGGACTTTGGCGGCGTATTAATCCTGGAATTAGAAGATGGGTCGAAAGTAAATGCTGCTGTCGATAAAAGCCTCATTCCAACCCTGAAGGGAGGCGATATGCTCACGATCGAGGCCATTGACGACCCTGAGGTGCCATGGAAGGTAATCGGTTTAGCAGAAAAATAAGAACACGCATGTGCAAGCGGTTGTTAGCTTTGCGGAGGTCATTCAGCTGATCAACTTTTCAAGCTCCCCCTGCAACTGGACTATTTCCTGCTTTCGGGAAGCCGCGGCAAACGATTTCTAACCGCCGCCCACCTGGGGAGAGCATCAGGGATAAAGCCAACATATCATCGGCGCGCTCGAGCAGCGAAACCGTTTTGATATGGCTCAAAGCAATATATCTCCATTTACCGCCATGCCGAACACCCCGGTGTTCTCTGCTGCGATCATCATCCTGAATTACTATCAGTTCCTTATCTGTCAGAATAGTCAGGTGAGCCAATGCTGCGGTTCGATAAAATGCGCGCCATCCTGACTTGATGATGGATTTCTTGATTTTGGGCTGCCACAATGTGCAAAGGACTTTCTCATCCCCCATCAAACTTTCGAGAGCATAGTTCATAAACTTGAAGTTTTCCTTCGCTAAATAGTCAAACTTAGCCCGTTCCACGCTCTGCTCTCCCACATCCACGTTGACAGGCGCTGGTCTCACTTTGTTTACAAAATGTACATAATGTCGACTGGTCGCGGTGTTAAACTCAACAGTCGATGAGGATACTATCCCCGTCTTCGTAACTCCGCTGATGGTGATCCAGGAGAATAAAAGAATACATCCGACTTCAAATTCAGAAATCGCTTCCAGGGGGTACTCTGCCATAGTGACTTGATTGCCGATGCGTTCCCACACATAGATGCTATTGCTAACTTCACAAAGCAATTTCTCGGTAGTCGTGCGACCGAAGCCGGTGATTGCAGGCGCGAAAACGGTATGCGGAAATTGTGGTTCATCTCCTAATATCATTTTGTATGAGCTTCTATAGGCTTCTGGAACAGCATCGTAAGATATAACGACTTTAGACCACGACAGCATAGTTTGCTGGGCCCCAGTTAATTTAGACAACTGACTATCCAAACTTGACGCCATGACAATGATTCCTTATCAACCAGAGATTACTTTTTTGTTAGCTGGCTCCGATTTCCGTCTCTCCATATTGAGGTTTTCGCCCGCTGAACACTGCGTGCCCCGCCAGCATCCAATGAACATCCACCTCCACAAAGCCCGCACCCTCAAGCCATTTCAGTTGATCAAACAACGGCGAGGGCTTGTCGATGTCCTCGGGGTCGAGATACCAAAACGTATTCCACCCTCTCTCTCAAAGAACTCGAATGCCTCTGTGTTTCCGTCAAGCTCCATAGACCGCTTCCGCGCCGCTTCGTCCCACATCTCCGCCGCAAGGCGCTGCCCTTCCCTGCCGGGGTGTTCTACAATGTCGGCAATCACAAATACACCGCCTTCCACCAGCATCCGATACACGTCAGAAAAGAGCTCCTGTTTCTGCGGCCCGGTCAGGTGATGGATGGCCAGCGATGACACAACAGCGTGAACGGGAAACTCTGGCTTTCTCCAATCTGCCGAGGCAAGATCGAAGACCCGGCGCTGAAACCTGTTCTCAAACCGGGCCAGGCGTTCTCTCGCCCGCTGCAGCATCTCGACCGAACCATCCAGCCCATGAACAGTGACGATCGGGAAGCTATCGAGCAGTACTTCGGCCAGAAGCCCTTCGCCGCAGCAGAGTTCGAGAACGAGGCTTGGGCCATCAAGCTCCGATAGAAGCGCGGCCATCATGCGCATTTGACGTTCGCGCTCGGGGACGAAGTAGCGACCGTAGTCGATGAAGAGGCGGGAGGTTTCTTCGCTCCAACCTGTTTGCTCAGCGGGGTTCTCTTTGTTCATCGGCCGTTCTCATTCTCCAGATTCAGCGTCTTTGATAGGAGTAGATTCTCCTATGTTCCCTGACCCAGAAACGTGAACGGTTCGGCATCCTGAAACTGAGCGGCGACGTTGCCAGAGTAGATCTGGTTGTCTTGTAAGTTGAGGCGTTTTACCGGCGCGCCTTCCGAGAAATCCACATCTTTGAAGTTGACCCAGAAGATGTTTTGCATGAGGGTAGATTCGTAAAAATACAACAGATTCTTATGATCGGCGACCGTGCGCCAGAGAGTGGAGGCGATGTTCGGTTGATCGGGCGTGGAGATGCCGAGAGGCACCGAGGCGTTTCGAATCACGCTGAAGACGCTGGCCACTGCCGTGCGGGTGTCGTCCACTTTGGGAATGGCGTCGATATAGAAGGATGCCCGGACGAAACGATCCGCAGCCCGATTTGTGCCTGGCAGCATCACCGCCCCGCCAATCTGTTGCCAGTATTCATTCAGAGCCAACTGTTTCTCAAAGGTGGGCGAATTGGTCATCACCTTGTACGAGCGATCGTGGTGGATGACCAGTTTTCCATCGATGTATTCGAAGATGGCGTTGTCGCCCGAGGCGTCCGAAACAGACAGGTGCAGGGTAGCAAATACATCCCCGCCAGGCACGTAGTCGCTGACGACTGTGAAAGCTTCTTCTTGCAGCTCATCCACAACTTCCTGAACGGTGGCGAATTGATCGAGCACATACTGCGCCCAGGCTGAGATGGACAGTCCGGGCTTCTTCTGGTCCCACTCGACATATTCGGATTCGACCAGCCACAAAATATTTGCCGATAAGCCTTTCTCGTTCAATCCATCTGATGTCGAGATATCATAAGCGGAAGCGATGACGCTGCCGTATTTTGATTTCCAGGTCAGCGACTTTGGTCCTACATTGCCGGAGCGCTGCATGCCTCTCGGAAACAGCCACAAATTGGTTCCGATATCTTCTTTCCAATCCATCGAACGAGCGGTCAGAACAGTTTCATTGGGACCTTGGTAAACAACTCGGGTGCACATAATTATCCTCCAATTTGAATAATGTACCTTTTAGAGTAGCTCCAGTCGCCCACCCGACCAGACCGCGTTAACTATACTCCTGAATGTAAATCTAATCCATCTATTTCCTCCCACCCGAGATGATTTCAGGCAAGAGATTCCATCATTGTGGAACCTTTTTCCGTTCTTTTGAATATAACAAGAATCAGCCAGCTTGGATTGGATCGTTCAACGGATTACTTCTCCACGCTGGCTACCTTACTTTAGGCTGTTCGTTCAAAGGCGTCTAGCGCGCGAGCAGCTCTGCACGGTTCTGGCGCAGGTCCAATCCAGTCGGTGTTGCCGGATACGGTATGCTGCCCATCAACCCTGTCCAGAGGATGCGGTTGTAGCTCGCGAAATCCATCCGGTCTTCGGACGAGAAGTCCACTCCCTGCGTGACCTGCGCCCAGTATGCCGCGTCGTGCGTCGGCTTTGGCACGATCAGGCCGGCCGGCTTGGGAGGCAGCGGCAGTTGTGAATTGTAGAGCATCGCCGAGGGAACGGCTGTAAAGCTCCACGGGCTCGGGGTCGTGTTGAAGATGTCGGCCATGGGTCTCGCGAGGGCGTCGTTCAGGTTCATCGGCGGGAGGCCCAGAACCTCTTCAATCGTGCGCAAGAAGTCGATGGTGTTGTACTGCGTGGAGACCAGCGCTCCTTGCTTCACATAAGCGCCCGCCACGAAGGCGATGGTGCGGTGCGAATCGACGTGGTCGGGGCCATCCTGGGCGTCGTCTTCAATGATAAAGATCAGCGTGTTGTTGGCGTACTTGCTGTTTGAGATCTTCTCAACCAGCAGGCCGACCGCATAGTCGTTATCAGCTTGCTGCAGCTCCGGAGTATTCACGCCGTCAATTGCGGTGGCAAAGTTTCCGGTGTGATCGTTCATCAAGCGAACGAGGCTCAACGAGGAAGATCCTCTCCGCCATTGACGTACTTGGTATCGAACTCGCGCTCCCACTCTTTGAAACGCCAGTAATCCGGAAACGTGGGATCCCAACCGCGGAAGTACGGATCGGTGTACGGGAGCAAGGGAAACATTTGTGGGATAGGCCACCGTCGTGTTGGTTGAGGCCGGATCGTGCGCCAGAGAAATGCTGTAGGTGGAGTCGGGGGAAATTATAGCGGGTCCCGTCAACGGAGAAACCATAGTTGCGAACGGTGAGGCTTGCCCGCAGCGCAGAGTCCCACAGAAAGCCGGTATTCACTTCATTGTCCGGTCCATCCGGCGCAGCCACATCGGTCTGGCCCGGCAGCACATCCGGATCGTCCGGTGTCAGGGGATTGGCAGCCTGGCGCTCGGCGACGCCTTGGAAGGGCAACGTTCACATTGCGATTCAAACCACCCTGGTCCAGGCTGAGGCCGCGTCCGGCATAGGCCACCGGGTATTGGCTTTCTATCACGTCTTGAGCTTGAGCCGAAGTGGACCATGCCCAGCCGTCATAGCTGACTTCGGCAGGTGGCATAGAAATTATCGAGCGTGACGAAAGTTGCGCGCCAGGTTATGCTGATTCGGCGTGAGCGCCTCTCCAAACTCAGCCAAAGCACGGATCGCCATTGCCGATCTCCAGGTCGCCCAGAATCTGGTCGTACGTCCGGTTTTCCTTGATGATGAAGATCACATGCTTGACGCCCTGGCGCACAGCCGCCATGACCGCGGCGTCGTTGGCGCTCACGGTGTAGGCGAAGCGGTTGTTCGATGGCTACCTGCGCCGTCAGCGTCAGCGAGCTGCTCCGTGCTGGGGAGCGGGAAGCTCTGCAGGCCGGCTTTGATCAACTGGGGATTATACTGATTGGATGCAATAGCCACTTTTGTGCGTCGGCGGGCCGTAGCTGTAGTAGAAGCCGGGATTCGCGCCCGTCGGCGACTTCCCATTGACCACGTACACCCATTTGCCATCGCCGCTGAAGCTCACCGAGGTCGGGTACCAACCGGTTGGAATGAGACCCACCACCTCGGTCGTCGCTATTCGTTCCGCCCAGCGCCACCACCGCGACGGCAATTCAGATTGCCAAGCGTCACGTAGAGCTGCTTCTCATCCGGCGAGAGCGTCACGCTGTTGGGGTTCGCGCCCTTATATTGCGCCAGCGCGGCAGGCAGCACGACGCGTGAGCGATGACCGGGATGGTTTCGAGGATCGTGTTCGTTGTCGGTGTCGATGACGTCAATCGTATCCGACTGGTCTTCGACGACATACAAGCAGGGTCTGGGCCGCATTCAGCGTCATCTTGTTCGGTTGGCCTTTCACCGGGATACGGGTCGTTACCGCCGGCGTCTCGCCCAGGTTCACGACAACGATCTCGCGGTCGCGAATGCTGGATACATACGCCGTGGCGCTCGATCCATTGCCCTTCACAACCACCCAGAACGGATATTCGCCGCCCGGCATGCCCACCTTCGAGGGGTCGTTCTTGCCGGGGCGCAGGTCGAGTTCCGTACCCTTCGACCAGTTGCCCAGGCCTCCGTAGAACACCGTGATCGAGTCGTTGTAGTAATTCGCCACCACCAGCGTCTTGCCATCGCTCGATATAGCCACGCCGGCGGCGCAAGGAGATACGGCAACTCGCTCGTTTACCGGGAGCTGCTCGCCGGTTGGCGGCTCCACATCCAGGCCAACGCCCGCGGCGTGGCCCAGGGCAAGCTCCGAATCGTGCTGCCAGGTTCCGCTGTCGGTGTTCAAGGTAAAGATGTGGATATTGTCACCGCGCGCTCTTTGCCGGGTTCACGTTGCCGGCGCTGTCAAAGGGGAAGTCCCCCATGCCGCTGGACACGTAGAAAGCCGTGCCGGAAGGATCGAATACAATCCCGTTGTAGGTATTGGGGACCGTCACGACTTGCTTCTTGACCGGCGTGTTCGTCGAAATGTCGTAGATGAACACATACTCTTGCGAGTCCGGCCAGTTGAAATATGTACCGAAGGCATCTGGAGTGCCGTCGGTTCTGAAGACGCGGTTGTAGCCGCTCGTCAGAACCAGCAGGGTCTTCTTATCCGGACTCACCACGGTGGTGACCGCTTGCCCGGCCAGCCAGTCTGGATTGTCGGCCAGATCGGGGTTCAACGGTTCGAACCGGGAGCCTGGAGGCGCCAGCGGCGAAATCTGTTGGCCCATATTGGGCAGGGACTGAATGCCTGCCACAGTCGGCGTTACGGCTGGTGTCTTCGGGACAGGCGTATGGGTTGGGGCGACAGGGATCGGAGAACATCCCGCGACGATCATAAGTATAACGGCGAAACGAAAGCACACTACGAATTGTTTCTTCATTTCTTCTCTCCCTATTTCATTCAGCAGGAATGACGGCGGTTGTACCGGTTATGTTATTAACGTCAACGAACATACCATTGGGAATGGTATGTTTCTTCATTCATTATACCGAACTAACTATTGGGTTTCATCCACTGGCCGGGGGATGTTCTCGTCATCCACCTGGGGGATATGCAAATTGTGTTCACACAATCCGTGACACTTCACAAAAGTAAATAAAATCGCTCCTGCAATTGCAGGAGCGATTTTATTGGAACTTTCTTGGAGCGGTCCCGACGGGATTTGAACCCGCGATCTCGGCCTTGACAGGGCCGCATGTTAGGCCACTACACCACGGGACCATGCGCGGGCGATAGTTTACCATAAAGGGGGTGACAGCGTCAAGCCCCAACCATGCTAAAAATTTTTTTCCTCAAGGATGGTAATATTTCGCCCTATTTGATAAAATAGGAGGCTACCTTCATCCAATCTTTTCCACCTAATCCTCCAGAAACAGGAACCCATCTGCGCCGCCATGAGCAAAACCAAACGCAAACACCCATCCTCCCACTCTAACCAACCCAAAAAATCCACCCCGGCGACTTCCCAATCCAAGAAAGCCGCCTCGAAATCATCCCAAACCAGGAAAACCGGCCTCAGATTCCAACCCTGGTGGGCGCTGGTAAGCCTGACCGTGCTGGCCCTGGCTGCGGTCGGCATCTTTCTTATAAGGGACCGCTCGGCAGCGCTCGGCGATGCGCCCGTTTCGACCAGTTCCCCGGCAGGGCAGCAAAACACACTGCCAGCCACGATCACCCCGGAAGAAGCCAACCAAAAATACAACCAGGGCGTCTTCCTGCTCGATGTGCGTGAGCCCTCGGAGTGGAACGATTTCCATGTGCCCAACACCACATTGATCCCGCTGGGGGAATTAGCCGACCGCGTCAATGAACTGCCGAAAGGCCAGGAGATTGTTGTGGTCTGCCGTTCCGGCAACCGCAGCCAGCAAGGCCGAGATATCTTGTTAGCCGCCGGGTTTACCCAGGTGACCAGCATGTCGGGTGGCTTGAACCAATGGAAGGAAGCCGGATATCCCACCGTCAGCGGCCCATGAGCCACCCCTCCTCCTGAAATGAACCTGCCCCTGGATATTGGGATCGGTTTCGCCATCGGATTGAGCCTGGCATTGCTCGGCGGCGGCGGATCGATCCTGACCGTGCCCGCCCTGGTCTATCTGGTGGGTCAAGATGCGCATGCGGCTGTCAGTTCCTCCCTGGCGATCGTCGGGATCAACAGCGCCTTCGGGGCCTACCTTCACCGCGGCCAAAACCGTCTCAACGGGCAGGTAGTGCTCTATTTCGGCGGGGCGGGAATGCTGACTTCATATCTCTCGGCCGGGCTTTCCAAATTTTTATCGCCTGAGATTGCTGCTTGTGATCTTCGCCATTCTGATGATGATCATCGCGCTGCTGATGATCCTGCCTGCCTCGCAATCAGCCCCCAGAACAAGCCAGAATTTATCGAGACCCAACATGCTGATTGCCGGCGCCGCGGTCGGGTTGCTGACCGGGCTGCTGGGCGTTGGCGGCGGTTTCTTGATCGTCCCGGCGCTGGTGTTGTGGATCGGCTTGCCCATCACCCAGGCCATCGGCACGTCCCTCGTCATCATCGCCGCCAACAGCCTGGTGGGCTTCATCGGCCATATCCAGTCCGGTCTGTGCGATATCCCGCTCACCATCGTCTTTTGCGCGGCCGGTATGAGCGGGGCGTGGATTGGCGTGCGCCTGTCGCATCGCTTAAGCCCCGAGATTCTGCGGCGCATCTTCGCCGTTTTTGTGCTGCTGCTCGCAATCGGGCTGCTTTTCGATAATTTACCTCGCCTCTTTCTCTAGCAAACAAATCGGATTCAACAGGTATAATTCATCCATGCCTTCGTACCCAGTCCCAGCCGAGCAAACGCGCATCGAGTTGAAGGTGCTGAACTCTCGCTTTATCGCTATCGCCGCGCCGGTCTTCAGCGTGGAAGAAGCGCGCCAATTCATCGCCCGCATTCGGACCGAATTCCCGGACGCATCGCATCATGTCCCCGCCTATCTGATCGGCTTCGGCGCATCCTTGATCAGCCATTGCAGCGATGACGGCGAGCCTTCTGGCACCGCCGGTCGTCCGGCGTTGGCAGTGCTGGGCGGCAGCGGTTTGGGGGATGTCGCAGTGGTGGTGGTGCGCTATTTCGGCGGCGCCAAGCTCGGAACCGGCGGCCTGGTCCGGGCTTACAGCGAAGCCGTCCGCCAGGTCCTCCAACAGACGCGGCGCGCCCACAAAGTGCCCATCCAGCGCATCCAGATCCTCGCTCCATACAACTGGTACGAACGCATCCAGAATCTGATCCAGGCGCACAATGGTCAGATCGTCGATCAAGATTTCGCCGCCGAGGTCGCCCTGACGGCCAATATTCCGTTGGAGAGCTATCCGGATTTTCAATCCGCCCTCACCGAGGCGTCTCATGGCGCCCTGGTCCCCACACTGATTGATTCGATTGAAGAGATCATCCCAATCGAACGAGCTAAGACCTTATAGAGGAGAAAATCATGCACAGAGTACGTTGGGGTTTGTTGTCTACCGCCAGAATCAATCGCAGCCTGATCCCCGCCATTCGCGCTTCCAGGCACAGCGAACTCAACGCAGTCGCCAGCCGCTCGGCTGAGACTGCCAGCCAATACGCCAAAGAATGGGCTATTCCCCACTCTTTCGGCGGTTATCAAGAGATGCTCGATTCCGGTCAGGTGGACGCGGTCTACATCAGCCTGCCGAACCATCTGCACGCCGAGTGGACCATTCGAGCTTTGAATGCCGGCGTGGCCGTCTTGTGTGAGAAACCATTTGCCCTCTCACTGGCAGACGTGGATGCGATGATCGCAGCCAGCCGCGCTGCCGGTCAACCATTGGCTGAGGCGTTCATGTACCGCCACCATCCGCAGACGAAAATCGCGGGCGATTTTATCCGCCAGGGAAACCTGGGCGAGATCAGCCATGCCTGGGGCGCGTTCAGCTTCCTGCTCAACCGACCCGAAGATGTACGCCTGAAGCCGGAGCTTGGCGGCGGCAGCCTGTGGGATATCGGCATCTATCCGCTCAGCCTTTCG
This sequence comes from uncultured Chloroflexia bacterium, assembly GCA_963788145.1. Classification (GTDB taxonomy): domain Bacteria; phylum Chloroflexota; class Anaerolineae; order Anaerolineales; family UBA4823; genus UTCFX2. The sequence continues at coordinate 970,704 of CAWBFQ010000003.1, forward strand.
CAATATGTTTTTGGCGGGCCTCCCGTCTCGGTCTGCGGGATGCAGTGGACGGGGGCATCCGGCGTGGATATGACTTTCGCCGGCCAGATGCGCTACAGCGGCGACCGTTTTGCCCAGATCTCCTCTTCCTTCCGAACCGAATTTCACACCGAATATCAGATCATCGGGACGCTGGGCAGGCTGACGTTAAATCGCCCGTTCACTTCGCTGAAAGAAAACCGAAAGCTGATGTTCTATCCGAATACTGGCGATCCGCGTGAAATTCGCGTTCCCGAGCAGGAGCTGTATTTCGGCGAGGTCGAAGACCTGAACCATGCCATCCTGGAAAACGCGCCCACATACCTGACGCTGGAAGAAACCCGCAATCACGTTCGCACTGCCCTGGCTTTATACGAATCCGCCCGCACAGGTCAGCCTGTTGAACTGAGCACATATCCGTAAGAATAGAACCATCCACGAATAAGGTCACGAATACGCGAATGATTGTCAGCCATTCGCGTATTCGTGGTCATTCGTGGACGGTTACTCCACTGCACCGCGAATGATTGTCAGCCATTCGCGTGTTTGCGTTCATTCGTGGACGGCTACCCGCAATAATTTGTCACTCTCCGTGCAAATTCTTGGCAGCCACAAAGGATAGCCCGTGTTCGGTCAACGCCCAGGCTGTTCGGTTCAGCGCTTCCCATTTATCCACAAAATTGAGCTCCAGCGCATCCCATTCGTTGGATTCGATCACTTCGCTCTTATCGCGGAAATAATCCAGGATATTGGACGGGCGCTCACGGCTGGTCTCCACATCAATATCGCCGCCCTCATGCTTGGCCGAGATATTCTTGACGTGATCCGCCAGCTCGATCAGTTCATCGCGCCGATTGTACGGCTGGCGCACGATGCTCTTCCAGGTTTCGGTGATGTGATGCTCAAAGCGGACAACATCTTCAAACCCCAGCTTCTTGCGAAATTCTGAGCTGATCTCCAACGTCTGGTTGTCCACCGAGTTGCTCCAGTTGAACCCGATCAAAGGCGAAGTCCCGTCATCCCGCTCGAAAAGCTTTGCCCCCAGCAGCGTCCACAAACCGGCGTAGGGATTGTCATTGCCCATATAGACCGAAATCTTGAATTCGATGTTGATCCCCAGGCGGTAGAGCAGGTATCCGAGCAGCACCGTTCCAGGATTGACGTTCAACACCTGACGAACGCCATATTCTGTATAGTAATACAAGAATTCATCCAGCCACTGCAGGGCGTGTTCATTCGGCTGGCCGATCCCGCCAAAATAACCGGTGATGGTCTCTGCGCCGCCCAGGTGCACATTCGAGCCATCGGTGCCTTTGGTATCCAGCGTTTCGACATAGCTCGTCCCAAAAATCTGCATCGCAGCGGCAATCGCAGCCAGGTCGCCATCGGCTTCCTGCTCCTTCATCTTGCGGACTTTGATAAACCGTCCGGGCATCAGCTTCCGTTCGAGAATGGAGCGCCGGGCGATCTCCATGATGTATGGGAAATATTGGGCTGCGCTGATCTCAAGGGTCACCGCAAAATCATCCGCAAAACTGGTCTGCTCTGCTCGCTCCCCCAATACTTTGCGGCGATAATCGCCGACTTGAATAAACGACTTCTGATCGCGCTGTTCTTTCAGCCACTCCAGGTCTTTCAAGTAGGTCGGGTTGCTTTGGCGAACCCGCTCGATCAGATTGGTGTAATTGCCGGCTTCATCCGCTTTTCGATTGATTTCGGCGGGGTCGCCATATTTCTCAATGACAGCCAGAAAATCATTGACCGCCTGCATATTTGGATCCAAGAGCACTGCATTGATATCATCTATCCGTGCATACGGAATCTTTAAAAGCTGACGCAATTTCTCATCCATTCGGTCCTCCAGCTGGGATATTCTTCATAAAATGGGTGTTCCTGGTCAGATCCATCAAAGCCCGATTAACCGTCATTCTAACGATAAGCCTCTGCTTTGAGCGAAACGGTGCAAAGACAGGGCTGTCTGATTGGATTCGATAGACAACCCTGTCATCTGAGAATTGAGATGGGATCGGCGCCGAAATCAGTCTCGGAGCAAATCCTGCAGCTCGTCAAATTCATCATCTTTCATCCCAAACCAGTTTTCCGGCTGCGGGAAAGTCTTATCAGAGACTTCCTGCACATAACCTTTCAAACCATTCAGGATGACCTCTCCGGCGTTGCCGAAGACTTTCGCCATGCGCGGTTTGAATCTCGGGTAGAGACCAAACATATCATGATAAATCAACAATTGACCGTGAGCATGCGGGCCCGAACCCAGGCTCATGATGATGCAGTTCTCGGCTCGCTCGGTGATGAGCTGGCAAACTCGATCCGGCACCATCTCAAGCAGGATCATGAATGCGCCTGCCTCTTCGAGCGCTTTTGCGGCATCGATGATCTTCTTAGCCTGGATGGCGCCCTTGCCCTGCACCTTGTAGCCGCCCAGCGCGCTCACGCTTTGCGGCGTCAGCCCCAAATGTCCAATCGCGGGAATGCCGGCTTTGACAATCCCTTCGATCCGATCGCACATTTCCTTGCCGCCCTCCAGCTTAATCGCATCACAGCTCGCCTCAGCCATGAAGCGCCCGGCGTTGCGGATCGCCGATTCGGTGCTCGCCTGATAGCTCATGTAGGGCATATCGCCCACGATGAACACGTTCGGCGCGCCCCGGCGAACCGCCTGGCTGTGGCGGATCATGTCGTCCATCGTCACAGGCAAGGTCAATTCGTATCCCAGCATCGTCATACCCAGGCTGTCGCCCACCAGGATCATATCCATCCCGGCCTGGTCTTGCAGAAAGGCGGTTGGATAATCATAGCAGGTCAACCAGGTAATCGGTTCCCCATTTGCCACTTTTTGAAACAGGGTCGGAATAGACGGTTTTTTTCTATCGGACATACTTTACCTCCATTCGATTTTTGGATCCCTCACAAGAGCCTGCCTGGCTCCTGTACATCCTATTTTAGATGAAATCATCCACTCTGGCAACTGATAAAAAACATCTCTTAACCATGATTCTTCGATAGACCTTCCATTCGGGTTCGATCCGATCGGATGCGAGAAGGGAGCACCTGCTCGGTTAAGATTTTGCGGATGAAATCCTGCCTGCCTGATCCACTTAACCCCGGTCGAATCAGCCGCTTGCCATGTGAATAGGTAAACGAATAAATCCGGGACAGCCAGGCGTCCAGCCAGGGCAAAAAGGAACTGATTTGCTCGGCTGAATAAGGCGAATAAGCCAATCCATATTCGAGAATCTCCTCCTGCGTGCGCCCGGCTTCGATCAGGATGGCCAGGTTGCTGCCCATATCATCCGGCGAGATCACGGTAAAAGCCTCCAGCATCAATTCCAGGTCCGCTTCGATCGCCTGCGAACCCAGCAGCGGCAGCACACGCCGCTGCATCCATTCCGCCGCCTCTACGGGAGTGAAAATCATCTCCGGCGCGCAAGAAGCGATCCCCTCGGCGATCACAAGCTGCGGCCCAAAGCTGAAGAAGAGCGATTGCTCCAAATAGCCTTGCTCCTGAAAGATGTATTTTTCTTTCAGACACGATTCGGTGTGGTGGCCCGGATAGCCTTCATGGCACATCTGATAGAGCATCGAGAACAGATAGACCGGTCGGTCGATGTTCAGCTCCATCTTTGAGCGGAAACCGCCTTGGTACCAGTTCGCCGCCCCATAATTGACGCCGCGGATGGTCTCCGCGGCCAGCATCTCCCCTTCCGGCAGGTCAATGATCTGGCGCGTCCGCCTCTGGGCCTCATCCAGCATTTCTCGCATCAAAGGCGCGAGCAGATCCGCCTTTTCGATCGGCAGGCGCATGCACTCCTGCCAGGCCTGGTATCTCGTCCGCACGTCACCCGCGCCGGGCAGCGCCCGGTCTATCAGCGCCAACGCCCGCTCGAATTCCTGCTCCGGGATCCAGACGGGTTCGATATCCAACAGGTTGGCGACCTGTTCGAAGAAGGTCAGCGCCGCGCCAGTATGAATCCTGGCGATCGATTCCATCGCAGCGAGCTGTTTTCTGAGGAATTCCGCCCGCTCCGGCTGAAAACCTTGCTGATCCAGCGCCAGTGAAAGCTCAGCTGCCATCTCGGCCAGTTCGTTAAACTCTTCGCCGGCTCGCTGTCTACGATTTCGCGCCACTCGGCTGGTCCGTAATAGGTGTCGATAATGGGCGTTTCGCCATCCTGGCGAAACGCTTGGTCCAACTGTAGACCCAAAAGGAGATAGGCGTGCAGCCAGGGGTTTTCCATCAGTTCACCAATGCATCCTTCGTTGCTTGAAAACCAACACGAAGGCATCCCGCCGCAATTGTTTTCGACGGGATCCTTCGCCGCTCGTAAATGCAATCTCTACGCGGTCTGCGCTTCCTTTGCCAACCCGGCTTCACGAACCATGCGTGGTACGATCTCTTCCCAACCAACCGCCATCAGGTGGATGCCGTTCACACCCTGCTTGCCTTTGACCGCCTCGATCAATTCCAGCGCAATCTGCACACCCTCTTCCGAAGCCCCGTCACCGGCTTTCTCCATCCGCTTCATCAAGTGATCCGGGATGGAGACGCCCGGCACTTCTTTATTCATATACTGAGCGGTTTTGAGACTCTTCAATGGAGTGATCCCCACCAGGATATAGACCTTGTCCAGGATGTTGCGCTGCGCCAACGCGTTCAACCACTCGTCCAATCCATCCGGGTCATAGACCAGGTTGGTTTGGAAGAACTGCGCTCCAGCGTTGACCTTCTTGTGTTCGCGGATCGCCTGGAATTTCGGCTCAGAGGCAAAGGGCGAAGCCGCCGCTCCCAGGAAGAACTTGGGCGGGAATTTCATCACCCGACCATCCATATATTTGCCTTCGTCGCGCATGCGCCGCAATATCCACAACATCTGGACCGAATCGACATCCACGATCTCCATCTTGCCGCGCGGGTCGGGAGCCATCTTCATGCTGTCGCCTGAAAGGCAGAGGATATTGCGCACGCCCAGCGCGTTCGCTCCCAACACCTCGGCTTGCAGCCCAACCCGGGTGCGGTCGCGCGCTGCAATCTGCATCACCGGCTCGGCTCCGTTCTGGACGGCAATCGTGCTGCAGGCCCAACTGGACATACGCGGCGTGGCCGAAGGACAATCGGTGAAGTTGATCGCCGCCGCAAATGGTTTGACCAGGTTAATATTTTCTATCAGCTTCTTGGTGGCAGTGGTCATCGGCGGGGCAACTTCTGAGGTGACCACAAATTCGCCCGCTTTTAACTGGCGCTCCAGCTCAGAGACCGGCTCGTCGTATGCCGGGGCGTGATATTCCGAATCTCCATTCCACCACTCCGGCTGGCGCACCGGGCGGAAAACGGCATCCCAGACCACCGTTCGGTCAGCCGGGTCGCGCGAGAGCAGCCCGCCGACGAATTTTTTCGTCCCCACCTTACCGATCTGGCGGAACACATCCCCCCAGGTCTCGCCGCCCACTTTATCCCAATCTAAAGGCGGCAATACCTCGAGCAGCATCTCTTCGCGGCCCATCTTAAACGCCCGCTCATAGATTTTGTACCAGATGCATGGGCGCGTCTCGTCTACGTAACAGTACTCCTCCGTCGAGCCTCCACATGGTCCATTGCGCAGTCCCTTCGGGCATTCCATCGAGCAAATGAAAGCCGTTTCCTGCAGCAAACAGTTCCCACACATTCGACAGCCCCACAGCGGCCCTTTAACGATCTTCTCCAACGCGATCAGGGCGCGGTTGCCAAACGTCTCTTGCTTGAAAGGCGAAAATGCGGGCTGCCAGCGGCGCCCAGGTGTGAAAACAGGCATGTTGTTCCTCCTATCAACCTATAATTCTTGGTAAATGTTTCTTATGATGGCGCTCCTGCTTGAACCGGTCTTACTGGTTCAGGTAACCATCTGCATAAATCACTTTGTTCAACAAGATCTGGACGGTCTTCCAGACTGCCGCCTGCTCGGGATCGCTCATATCCACATCCTCGAGCTGCGGCTCTTCCATCGCAGCGATCCGGTCGGAGAGCTTCAGGTAAAGCCGCCCCAGGGCGGTGCTGCTGTCGCGCTGCTCGATGATCCGGATGGTTTCGTTCAGTTCTTCGTCCAGCGGGCTGGCGATCATCATCTGCAAGCCAACTCCCATCAACAATGCACAATAGACCCGGTTGATCAGCGGTCGATTCTCGTTCGGGACTGCATTCGAGACATTGGACAGCCCGACTGAGATCATCGGGGCGGGATCCCAGGCATATTGCAGCGTCCGCACTGCCTCGATTAATTGCGGGCAGAATTCCTGGCAGCCAGAAACCGTCAGCACCAATGGATCGATGATCAGGTTTTCCATCGGGTAGTCGATCTCCATCATGCGCGGGATGAGCGTCTCGACGGCGATATTGACGCGATCATCCGCCGCGACCGGGATGCCCGAAGTGCCGAGCGTCAGGGCGACCAGGCGCGCATTATACTTCTTCGCCACCAGCGGCACTTTTTCCAGCCGCTCCGGCTCGGCCGAAGTGGAGTTGATGATGGGTTGGGCTTTGGTGATTTTCTGTAATCCGGCTTCGATCCCCGCCAGGTTGGTTGAATCGAAACTCAGCGGGACATCCACCACCGCCTGGACTGCCTCAGCCATCCAGGGAAAAACCTCCAGGCCGTCCTTCTTGCGCGGTCCCAGGTTAAGGTCGATCGCCTGCGCGCCGGCCTCCACTTGCTTGACAGCCAGCTCCTGGAAAAAGCGGGCGTCTCTTTCTTTTAACGCCTCTTTGACCTTATCCGAAATAATGTGAATGTTTTCGCCTATGATATACATGATTTTCCATCCTTTTTTTATTTGCTATCCCAGAGCCTCAGCAACGCTTGGAAAACGCGTCATATCGGTATGCGGCAAGAACAGAGCCGAAATGAAGGCGTCGTAGAAGCTGTTATCTGCCGAAAGCTCAATATAGGTCATCCGCGCCGCGATCTCGCTGATTTGCTCGCGTTTCTTGCGGTCCAATAATGCATAATAGGCCCCCAACACGGCTGTATTTCCGAGAAACCGAAAACGATCCCATTCCAGGTCTGGCAGCAAGCCGATCTGGACTGCCTTCTCCACGTTAATATATTTGCCAAACGACCCGCCGATCAGCATTTGCTCGATCATCTCCATGGGCACGCCGACGCTGTCTGCCAGCACGCTGTAACCGGCGTAGATTGCGCCCTTTGCCCGCAAAAGGTTATCGACATCCACATGGGTGATGCTGATGTCTTTCCCAGACTGGCTCTCCGCAGCCCAGACCAGCACATATTCCAACCCGGACTCGCCTGTGCGGATGCGGGGCGTGTCTGCGTGAGTGTTGAAGTGACCACCTTTATCGATCACACCGGTCATAAACATCTCGGCTAAGAGCGAAATCAAGCCGCTCCCGCAGATCCCGACCGGCTTTCCCCCGCCAATCACGCGATAATTTGGCTCAAAATTGGAGCTGTTAATCCAAACTTCCTCAATCGCGCCTGTGGTCGCGCGCATCCCGTTCACAACTCCGGCTCCTTCAAATGCTGGTCCCGCAGAGCAGGCGCACGTCACCAGCCATTCATTCGACCCCAGCACGATCTCCCCATTTGTGCCCACGTCCATAAACAAAGTAATTTGAGCGGCGTTTTCCAACCCAGAGGCAAGCACCCCGGCGGTGATGTCCGAACCGACATAACTGGCCACACCCGGCAGACAATCCACCGTCCCAAGCGGGTTGATCTCGATGCCGGCTTCCTCCCCGGTCAACAGCGGGATATGGTTGACCGCAGTGACAAACGGCGATAGGCGGATGCTGGCTGCGGGGATGCCCAGGAACAGGTGGATCATGGTGCTGTTCCCCGCCACAACCGCTTTGACGATCTGATCCGGTCGGATCGGATCGCGGCCGCCTTTGCCAACGCCTGCGCCCGTTTTTGCACAGACCGTGTGCAGCAAACCGTTGATCGTCCCAACCACCAGGTCGCGCATCTCCTCGCCGGCAAGGTTCTTCCCAGAATAGACTATCCTGGAGATCACATCCTCGCCGCGCGCGATTTGGCCATTGTATTCAGATGCCTGGGCAATGACTTTTCCAGTCACCAGATTCACCAGCCAAACGGTGACTGTGGTCGTTCCGATATCAATCGCCGCTCCCCATAACGGTTCATCCTCATATTGCTGACCCGGCAGCACATCGACCAGGCGCTCTGGGCTGAATTTTCCGTGGGCTTTTTCTTGCCTGTCCAGGATGGCGGTGACCTCCCAATCGTCTTCGCGCAGGACTTGACCCAGCTTTTTCAAGATCGGCAGCGGAACTTGCACATCGCTGATCTCGGCTTGCTGGCGCAGCCCGGTCATCAACCGGCTGAGGTCGTCGGTCTGGTCATCCATGCTCGGAGAGGTCAGGCTCAAGCGCACCCGGTGGATGGTCTGGTCCAGCTCGAAGCTGTAGCCAGAGGGCACGCTCACCTCTGCAACCGTGCGGTCGGTGGTCAGCCGCCGTTCAATCTTATCCTGCGGCGGGATATGAACCCGCACGTCCCCCATCACCACCGATTGGCAAGCCAGGGCAAAGCCTTGCTCCACATCCTCTGGCGAGAGCCGGAGCGTGCTGCGCCGGTGTACAGGGCCATCCAACACCCGCACTGTACACCGGCCACAGCGGCCCTGCCCTCCGCAAGGTTGTGCGATCTCAATCCCGGCCAGACGAGCCGCTTCAGAAATCAGAGTCCCTGCAGGGACCCGCACCGGCATCGGGATGGTATCAAAAGTAACGGAAAACTCGGTCATTCCTACCTGAGAACTACAGGGCTTCTTTGATGAACTTCGGTATATCTACGGCTTCACGCGGGCCAACCCGAATTTCCCAACCCGGCAGCTCCTCTTCCAATTCGCCGGACAAAACAGCCACGTGACCGGGCAGGACGATTTGCTTCGGAACCACCTTGTCACCCAGCCCGCTTTCCTTAACAGACTTGGCGATCCGTTCAGAGTCAAATTTACCCGCCGCCCAGGCCGTCAAAACGCTCATACCTTCCGCGTCGCAGACCAGCAGCCAGGCCGGAAGTCCAGATCCTTCCACTTCATTTGCCACGCTGAAATAAGTGATGCTGAAATTGGTGGTCACCAACACGGCGCTGTCCGCCTTCGGGTTATTGATCTCATATACGCCCGGCTGCACCTGGATCGGTTTCTGCGGATCGGTGTAAATATTCTCGCGCAGCACCAGCAGCGGGTAGACCATGTCGGGGCTGAACTCGTCCAGAACCACGAAACCGGCATATTTCTCCACCGCCTGGGTTGCTGCGGCCAGGTTTTTCGGGAAAGCCACCAGGGGATACCCCACCGCGCGGAAGTTCTTCTTCAGCGCCAACCGGCGCACCAGCGTGCTGAATGTGAGCAGCGAACCGAGATCGCTCGCCCCAGAGTCCAGGACGATGTCTTCGACGCCCTTCGTCTTGATCTTTTCAGTCAACTCGCGCGACTTCATTCAAATCGGCTGAAACCAGCGCCAGGGATGCCTTATACTGCTTGGCCAGGGCAGCCATCGCCTCCCAATTTGCGCTGTCGGCGGCATGGATCAGCGGCGCCTCGCCGCTGCCCAGTGTTTTCAAACCGGCTTCCATCACCGCCGGATCACGGCTGATCAGGATTAGCGGGCGTTTGCTGGCGGCGCGCACGGCTTTGACCGCGGCTGCGAATGTTTCCGCTTTCCCGCTCTTATCTTCGACTGCAAAACCGCTCACCGAAAGTTCGATGCCGACGTAATTAACCACATAAGCGTCCGCCTTAGAGACTTTCGCCTGGATGGCTTCCGCCGAATCGGTATCCAAAACCTTGATAAACACGCCGGGACGGTGATAGAATGTTTTTTCGTGGCGGAACAGGACCACTTCATTCCCAGCTTTCACCTCGCATCCATCCGATTTCAGTGTGATCATGCGGATTGGCGGGGCAGCCGATTCTGCCAGCTGCGCCTTCGATTCATCGCTCACGTAGGGGCAGGTGGAAAGTTCCACCTGCTTGGCAGCCAGTTTCATCGCAAATGCCAGGCAGGTTGGAAAACCGCATTCCTTACAATTGGTCTGCGGCAGCAATTTATAAATCTGAATTCCTGAAAGAGCCATATTTCTCTCTCCGTTACCTTTTTTTTAGACTTATGCTATCTCGGTGACCGTCATCAATTCCTCGATGGCAGCCTTGACACGCTTTACGCTCTCGGGATGACGCAGCACAAGGATATCCGCCCCAGATTCCAGCAGCCCAATCGCTGTCATGGTCTCCCAGTTGACCGCCCGTTCCATCCAATCCCCCCAACTGGCCGGAACTCCCTCTCCAACCTTCGACTCTTTGGTCTTCCAGGCTTCAAAACCAGGCGTGACCAGCATGGGCAGCTGACACATCGCGTCGCCCTGCAGGGCCGCCAGGCGTAAGCGTTCCATCACCGAATAGCCGTATTCAAACCCGTAGCCTAATGCGCCTGTGGTCGGGTCCATCATAATCCGGTCCATCGGCAGCCCCATATCGCCGATCAGGATATTTAGTTGTTTGGACAGGTTAACATCCATCGGGGTGCGTGCATCCACCAGGTGACCATTGGCCATGGCGGTCGCCACAATCGTGCGGTAATTTTTATCTTCGCACAACCCCAACAGCAAGCGCTCTCCCTTGGTTGCTTCGGCTACTGCCACCAGGAGCGTGTTGTCCACTTCTGCCTGTCCAGGTCCAAACACGATCAACGGCAGTCCGCTGGCCTGTAAAACCGACTTGACCGCTGCAACAGCAGTTTCCGGTGTGTTTTGAAGACCTAACATCAACTGCAGCAGATCGGCGCCGGCAGCTTCAGCGGCTTTCGCCCAGCTTGCCGGATCGTTCATCGCATCTCCCCAGGTTTCAAGCAAAAGCGGCGACCAATCCTCCGGACGCTTGTCGCGGATTTCGATCGCGACTCTGGGTCGGTTCGGGGTATCGCCCTCAAAATGCATGAACGGCATGGCGGTTTGTCCACCCACAACCACCTTACTGGCGCGGGTTCCGCCTTCTTCAGCGGTCGCGCCAATCACCACCTGGCGCACACTGCCAGGCCATTTTTCTTTCGGAATCTCTACTGGCATTTTTCCTCCTGACCAAGATTTTATGATTTCTTCGGCGCAGCATGCCGCGCCTGGTTTTTTCCCGCGCCGCGTCCCGTCGCTCGATAAAAGCCTCCAACGGGGCTTTTCGCCTGGCCTGTACGCCCAGATCCTGCAATTCTTCCGGGTTTTCCGCTGCCAGGTGGCGCAGGATGTGTCTGTATGTAATCAATCCTGCCGGGTAGTCTACCCCATCGGATTGGTGCATCACATATAACGTCCGCACGCTCAAGTCAAGCATGATCTGAGCTGCGGTTGTGATCGGGATATCCGCCGGGATCTGGGGGATCTGATCCCGCATGATGTCGGCGGCTTTTAAGCTGCGAACGTCAGGATGAGCCGGGCTGCCCCACGCTTTGACCAGCTCATCCTGACCGACTATTCCAAGTGCATGCCGATCTCCAGCTTCGACGATGATAAAGGCTTCGATGCCTTTTTCTAACAACCATTTTGCGATCTCCGTCACCGGCGTATCCGCCGGACAGGTCTCGACACCTATGGTCATCAGGTCACGCACCAACTCTGGAGCCGGGAAAGAACCTTCCATCCTAGAACATTGCGTCCATTACCAGCGCCGGATGATTGTGCTCCTCCAACCAGGCCATCAGCTCATCAACGTTAGAGACGTTTCGTTCATCCGCGATCCGGTCGATCAGATCAGGATCGCCTTCACGCTCTGCGGCCAGCTTGAATTCTTCGACCATCGTTTCCTTCAAAACGCTGCTCATCCAAACCACCCGCTTGAAACCGCCGTCTGCAGAGATAAATTTCGGGCTGATCAGGTAGTACTTACCCACGCCCATCACACCGGGGGTCTGCAAACCACCGCCGGCGATGCCCGCCAGCGTGCTGAAGGTCATCCCCGCCGGGGTCATGCTGGTATCTTCTCGGCTGACCACCATCACCCCGTTCACTTCTGGGATCAACATCACGATGCACTCGAAACAACCGCAAGCGGTCATCGGGTTTTCCATAATCGAATACATCGACACTTCTTCCACCTGCCCGTGCGAACCAATCTTAGCGTAATCGTTCGTACCGGTCCAGTAACCCTTGATGGGATCGATCACCTTGCCCAGCTTGATCGGCTGGTTTGGGCCGGTGGGGTTGATGTTGAAGGAAGCTTTGCAGTCCAGCCAGTTATACGCTCCGCACAGACCCAGCCGCTCCGGGCTGACCACGCAGACGTGGTTCGGGGCGAAGGACTGGCACAATGTGCAGGAGTAGAACTCGTCCACCTTGTTATCGGTCAGGTCTGCCAGGCGTTTATTGCGGAAGTCATAGGCCTCGCGCGCCTTTGCCAGCCAGGATTGCACCTGTTCCGGCTCAGTGTAGATGGTCACCTGGACTTTATCCACAATCGCCCCAAAATCGGTCTTGAAGCGAGCGTGCAGGATTTTACCGAAATGCTCCAGGTTGAAGCCCTTTTCGGCCGCGCCGTTCGAGATGCGGATCCAGGCGATATCACGCTGACCGATGTGCTGGATCCCGGAGGCGCCATTCACAAAATAGTGAATCTGGCGTTCGAGAACCGGCTCGAAGTCTGGCTGCATCTGGCGTCCGGCTACACGCACAACGATGCCCATATCCATCGCGCCCTGAGTTGGCGTATCCTCAAAGGTCGGGCCAACGATCTCGACTTTTCCATCCACCACTTCATCCAGGGGAGCCATGTAGAGATACTCGAAAGCGCGCGATTTCTTGCCGCCGAACTCGACCCGCATATCGGTCTTGCGCACAACTTCGCCTTCGAAAGCGGAGCCATATGGCACCGGCACCGGCACATCCGATACTTTCACTTTCACACCGCGCACCTCGATGCACTTCTGCACCAGACGCTCGGCTTTTTCCAGGTCGTCTTTGCCGTCAATTTCTTTGAACGGCATGCTGACCACATGCTCATAGCGGGTGACGCCGGTGGGCAGGATTTCCGGGATGACCGTGTCGGCAATGACCGGGAAGCCGAAATTGATCGCTCCGGCTGCAGCAGCATACTTCAGGTCATCCACTTCGCCCAGCGCCAGCACAAAGGCAAACACGCGTTCCTTGTTGTAGAGCAGGATATCGCGCGCCTGTCCGCCTTTTTTGCCGCCGAAGGTCAGCGCCGAACGGACGGCAAAGCCAAGGGCATAGATCGCGCTGATCGTATCCGTCCCGAATGGAACGGTATAGGTGTCATAACCCAGCTCCACACCTTCTTCTTGAAGCTGATCGATGATGCTGCGCCCGTTCACATTTCCGGACAGGAAGGTGAGGATATTTCGTTTCTGCAGCTCGCGCACAATCTTGACCGCCACTTCATTCGATTTCGCCGCGCCAACAATGGCGGCAAAACCGGGCATACGCCCGTCCACCAGTTGGATGCCCCACGAACGCAGTTGAATATCGTCGATCGGGCCGTTCAAATGCCCGCTCAGCCCGTTCGAGGATGCCGGCTCACCCGGAGGGGTGTAAGCCGTTCCGCCGGCCAGTTGAAAACCCGGTCGCAGTTCAGGCTGCAAGCCATACACATAGCGGATCGCTTCGATCGTCTCCGCCGCCAGCAAGGTGGCCATGCCGCTGTCCAACGTCTCGCCCAGGTAGGGCGTCCAATGACGGTTGGAAGGCACCGGATGGAGCAGCTTGCGCGCTTGCTCCAAGACCGGCTCAAGCTGGCTCAATTTTTCGATCTCCATGCCGGTGATCCCAAAGATCAAGGGCAGATAATAAGCTGTATTTGGAAAAGCGACCTTGGTTTCTGGTCCTTTCTCGGCCAGGGCCTTGGCGAGCATGAGTTCGGCCTCGATTACCAGGGAGTTCGCTCCGCGGATCGCTCGGGTTGCAATGTAACGTGACATATAGGACCTCCTCTATTCTAAGCTGTAGACTACAGCCGCAGCTCAGTCTGCAGCCACTCCATACAACGCCTGTCGCTGTTCCGCGAACGGCATCCCTTCCAGCTCCAGCATGCGCTGGTCGCCGCTTTTTCCAAACCGGTTTGGATCGTATTCGGGCAGACCCAGATCGGCTCGTTTTTTGTCAATGTGCTCAAGCGTCTTGCGCACCATCTCGTCCGTGTCGGCGATGAATTCCATCTTTCCGCCGTACAGTTTCTCCCATTCCACGCTGATATAGCGCGAAACCAGGTCGCTATCCGCAACCCGATCGGGCATGCCGCTGATCGGAGAAGACCCGCCAAAAATGACATAGGCGCCGGAAGCCATGCAGTACGTCCCGATCGAGAGCGCTTTCTCGCTCATCCATTCGGGCGCCAGACCCACAGCCGGTACCTGGTCGATATCATCGCCCAGCCCGCCGTCTTCCACCATCTGGGTCAGCACGGTCAGGATGCGGGTGTTATCCACGCACGAGCCCATGTGCAGCACCGGCGGGATGCCCACGGTTTCGCAAATTTCGCGCAGACCCGGCCCGACCTTATCCAAACCGGCCTCGCCGAGCAGGTAGCCGAGCTTGGCGCTGGCGATCGCTCCACAGCCGGTCTCGACCACCAGCACGTCCTGTTTGAGCAGCTGCTCGGTGACGTAGGTGTGCAGGTAGTCCTGCTGGCTGCGGGCATTGTTGCAGCCGACGATTGCCGCGACGCCGCGGATGCGCCCGCTCATGATCGCATCGTTCAACGGGCGGAAGGAGGCCCGGTACGAGCCGCCCAGCATGTAATTGATGTATTCGTGCGAGAAGCCGGGGATCAGGTCTTCTTTCACCTGCGGGATATGGGTCTTGCCGCGGTTCTTATAGTTGTCGATCCCAGTCTTCAAGATCTCCTTGGCGATGGTGACGGCCTTGTGCTCGTCGAACTGGATGTGCGTGGCGCCCTTGATTTGCACTTTCGGCGAGGTAGTGATGATCTTGGTATGGAAATTGCTCGCCAGGCCGACCAGCGCCTGCATGATGCACTGCACATCCACCACCATCGCTTCCACCGAGCCGGTCAAGATGGCCAGTTCCTGGTGCAGGAAGTTGCCTGCCGCCGGGATGCCCTGGCGCATCAAGGTCTCGTTAGCGGTGCAGCAGATGCCGGAAAGGTTCACGCCTTTCGCTCCGGCTGCCTGGGCGTAGGCGATGATCTCCGGGTCTTGCGAAGTCGCGACGATCATTTCGCTCAGGGTGGGTTCGTGTCCGTGGATCACGATGTTGACATAATCGTCTTTCAAGACGCCCAGGTTGGCCTGGCCGACCACCGGGGCCGGGGTGCCAAACAGGATGTCCGAGATATCGGTTGCGATCAAACTGCCGCCCCAGCCATCGGAAAGAGCTGTTCGGACGGCATGGAATAAAATGTGTTCGGCGTCCTGGTCATCGCCAATATGGGTGCGGTGCAGGCTCTCGACCACTTCGCGGTCCACGCCGCGCGGCATCACGCCGCGTTCTTCCCACAGCTTCTGGCGTTTGGCCGGAGCGCGGCCGGTGGTGACCACTTTACCCTTCTGTTGACCGAACTGGGAGATATACAGATCGGCCAGTTCGTTGGCGATCTCTTTCGGGGAGCGTCCTTCGATGGCGATCCCATTCGAGGCTGCCACAAACCGCAGCTTGGCGACATCACGCAGGATATAGCCTTCCGTCTCTCCATTCGCGACCGCCTTCAGGGTGAAAGCCATGTCGCGCCCGTGATCGGAATGCGCCGCGGCTCCAGCCGCAATCGAGCGGATGAAGTTGCGCGCCTGGATGGTATCAATCGTCGCGCCGCACACCCCGGTCTGACCGTCTTTCGTCAGCCGGCAGGGACCCATGCCGCAGATTTTGCAGCACATCCCGGCGCTGCCGATATTGCACGGCACCATATCGTCGGCGCGGAGAACGCGGTCCCGATGCCCAATTCGTCTGCCCGGATCAGCATTTCCTGAGCAGCCGGATCAGCGCTTTGTTCTTCGTAAGTTCGTTTACCTTTTGCCATTTTTTTATTCCTCCATCTTACTTTTAATCACACCAAATCCAGGGCAATTCCAAAGCGGTCTACCAGAATAATTTACCCGCTGCGCAAAGCTCACCACCTGGCGGCTGGTCTCGAAGACTTCCGTGTGGCGGAAATACACCAGAGATCGGTCGGTCTCTTCGGTCGCCGGCCGGCCAGACTCAGTCGGCGCCAGCCAATCGCTGAGATAACCAGACTCATCGAGGATGTGACTGATCTGCTCTTCGCTGGTTGCCTCGGCGTCATAGGTGACCTCCACGATCCGGAAGGCGCTGCTGGCGTAGACATCCTCCACGCCGGGGATTTCATTCAATAATCTGCGCACTTCCAATACGTGATGATCGCCATAAAGAACGGGAGTTGGATAAGTAATGGTTTTTTTCATCTAAGTTTTCCCTTCCAAAGGCTAATGTATTTATGAGAAAAGCCCAGCCTTGTGACCGAGTTCGTCGTCAAAGCCAGGCTCTTTTAAGGACACATCCACTGGGTTAAGAATTCGTTTTTTCATTGTGTTCATCGTCTGAAATTCCAACTGACTATAGCAAACTTGTCACCCGGTGACAAGTGACAAAAATACCATATTTTGTCAGGTATTCTTCATACCCAATTGCAGAGCGAGGCGCTCTTTTTCTCATGGCTGTTTCAACAATCCAATGATCTCGACCTCCGGTGAGAGCGACATCGCCCCGATATAGCGGGCCATAAAATCCGGGTCCTGGTCAAGGTCCACCTGACCGGCTTTGCGGGCCAGCTTTTCGCCCAGCGCAAAGCCCTCGTCGCTGAGGAACATCGCCGCGCCAAGACCGGCGCCATTCGCAATCGTCTGCACTTGATCGACCCCCACCGGCGGGATCATCCCCAGCCCGATGGCCGACTCGACCTCGATTTGACCGCCAAACGAGCCGGTCAGGATGATCCGCTTCAGGTCCTGGGTGGTCATGCCGAGCTGGGCGATCAGGGTATCCATCGCGGCCCGAATGGCGCCCTTGGCCTTCTGCAATTCACGGATATCCCATTGGGTCAGCGAGAGGCGCCCATCCTCGGTCAACAGCAGCCGGCGGGATCCGTGCTGGTCTACCCCGATGCGATCCTTCAAGATCGGCGGATTGGCCAGGATGCGCCCGCTGGCCTCGATCACCCCGGCCTGGCGGAGCACATGCACCAGGCTGAGCAGCCCGGAGCCGGTCAGCCCGACCGGCGGCTCATCGGCGATGGTATCAAAGAGCAGCTCGCCGTCTTGCAGGCGCGCTTTGACGATCGCCCCATCCACGGCGCGCGTGCCGCAAGAGATGAAGACGCCCTCGAAGGCCGGTCCGGCGGCGGTGGAGGCGGTCAGGATGCGCTCGCCATCCGTCACCAGCACCTCGCCGTTGGTGCCCAGGTCGATCGCGGCCATCGGGCCATCCGGATGGTCGTAGCCAAAATAAGCCAGGCATGCCAGCGCATCCGAGCCGACAAACCCGCCAATCAGCGGCGGCAGCATCACTTTCGCATTGGGCGGGAAGATGCCGCCCATCAAAGGGGTGGCGTCCAGGATCGAATCCCGGCTGACCGGCTGGAACGGTCTGACCGCCAGCTGCTGGATCGGCAAACCGGTCAGCAGGTGGTGCATGGCGACGTTGCAGACGATGGTAACCCGCTCGATGCGGGCGCGGATGCGCTCCGAAAGCTTGAGCGAATTGACCGCCTGGTTGATCGAAGCCAGCGCCAGCTTGTGCAGGCGTTCGGCGTTCTCGTCGCCGTGCAGCGCAGCCGAGAGGCGCGAGATCACATCCGCCCCGAAGATGGTCTGCTGGTTCAAGCCCGCCCCTCCGGCGCACACCTCGCCGTCATCCAGCATGGTCAGGAAGGCCGCCACCGTGGTCGAACCCAGGTCGATCGCCAGCCCGAGCGGGGTATTCGTGCGCTTGTAGCGCGAGCTGGCTTTGAAAATCTTGTTCGAATAGACCACGATCGGGGCGAGCATCACCTTGACCTCGCTCTCCACCCGCGCCCGGCAGGCCAGGCGGTTGTTCACCGCCAGCTCGCCGTCGGTCAGGTGTTGGCGCTCGATCTCGTCCGGCGGGGCAGCGCCCTGCTCCACCAGCACTTTGCATTTGCCGCAGGTGCCGCGCCCGGCGCAAGGCTGCTCCAAAGGCAGCCCGGCGGCGGTAATCGCATCTCCAAGCAGGCTGCCGGTTTCCACCTCGACCGTGCTGGTCTCTTCTCCATAAACAACCGTGACTTTTACCATTTTTTAGGTCCGAATGAAATCCCTTTGTTTGAGTTCGCCCCCGGGGGGCGTGACGATGAAATTTTCGTCGGCGGCGTCGATCGCCGCGGCTGTTTCCGCCAGGCGGCGGACGTATTGCTCGGAGCCGAGCAGTTCCTGGTAGCGCATCCCCCAACGCTGGCAATAGGCAGCCACCTCCAGCGCCTGGGCGCGGTAGCGCTCCAGATCGCGCGGATGATGGGCGACAAAGGTCAGCCTTTTATAGTTGTGGTACTGCACTTCCATTAAATAGTCGGCTTTTTCCTGGCCGTAGCGTTCTAAATATTCCTGGTATTCCTTGAGCGGGCTGCTGCCGGCTTCCAACCAGCCCTTGCTGAGGTAATAGGTGCCGGGGGTGTCGTTGAATTCGCGGCAAATAAGCCTCGTGCGATCCGAGCAGCAAGGCGATGCAATCATCCGTGCGCGGGATCAGCAGGGTGTGCACCCCGGCCCGGATGCCATCCAGCCCGTTGCCGCACAGCCCGTATCCCAGCACGATCAGGCTGGGCGTCGCGACCGCGTCGATCTGTTCCTGCACCGCCAGGCGCAGCTTCTTCGGGACGGTATGCAGTCCATAGTCCAGAAAAGTGATCTGGCTGGCCAGTTCTGCGGGTAGATAGGGTTCGATCAGATTTTGGAATACCTTGCAGGCGATCATCACTACCGGTAAAGGCGTCGCACCCATACTTTTATCCTCTCTACAGTGAAATCATGGTGTATGGCTGAATTATATTCCAAAAATAAGTGAAGTGACCTGCGAGTTCGCACCAGACTTCCGAAGTCTGCGAGACTTCGGAAGTCTTAAGGCAAGAAGTCTCAAACACGAAAGGAAACGAAAATCGCAGGGCTGGCTAGAACCCGCTTCAGTTATAATTGAGAGGCCTCCATATTCACGGATTCTTTCAACCGAAGACCAGCCATGCCCCGCAGAAACGTCCCCTTCATACCAGACCAGTATTATCATTTTTACAATCGCGGCAACAATCGCCAGACCGTGTTCTTTGAGCGAGAGAACTATCTCTATTTTCTGCGCGGAATGAAGAAATATTTAACCGAGCAGGTGGACATTATCGCATACTGCCTGATGCCCACCCACTACCATATCCTGGCGAGGGTAAAAGACCAAGCCCAGACTTCCGAAGTCTGCGAGACTTCGGAAGTCTTAAGGCAAGAAGTCTCAAAGCAAGTTTCTCATTCCATGCGCAAACTGGGCATCTCTTATACCAAAGCCATCAACAAACGCTTCTCTCGGGTTGGATCATTATTTCAGGGTCAGTTTCAAGGCAAGTTGGTTCAGCAAACAAAGCATTTGCTCAATTTGTGCGTCTATATCCATGCCAACCCGGTCAAGGATGGTTTGGTCACAGCGCCGGAAAGTTGGGAGTTTTCAAACTATGCCGAATGGATGAACTTGCGAGAGGGGACATTGGTCGACCATACGTTTATCCGCGCCCATTTCCACACCAGTCAAGCGTACCAGGCGCTCGTGATGGAATTCATCCGCACCAGATATCTGCCTGATGAGGTCAGAAAGTATTTCCATGAACTGGAAGGATAGGCGCGGTGTTGACGTGAGACCTCCGAGATCTTGCAGAACTCGGAGGGAGGAGGCTGGAATGCGAAGGGGAGTTTGGACCACGAAAGCCGCGAAAGGGGGGTGGTTTTTTCGCCTAATGTTGGATTGCGTGGGTTCAGGGGTAATTGTCAGTTTCCTGGAACCTTCCAACTTTCTAACGCTTTTTGATTAATAAGTAAAACTTCCTTATAGTCAATAATCAATCGAAGTTTTTTTCTAGGCAAATACTTAACAGTGAATGACTGCGAATCGGTGGCGTTAAAATCAATTATTTGATTAATTTCAGCGGGAGTAAAGAAAGCTATTTGCATAGGATCGCTTAAGTCTTTACAACCACAAACTAATGCAACATATACTTCCTTGGATAATTTCAAATTACTTATGGTTTCAACCTGGTCAACAGAGAAAATGAACGGCCAAGAAATAGCATCTTTCTCGCGAGATAATTTACGCGGAGTAGTGCAGATCTTTATAAAAAGCTCAACTTCGTTATTAATCGTGTAAACTGACCACGATTCCTCTTTTGTTTCAATCAATCGCAATGTTACTGGATGATCGCTTCGGACAAGCTTCGCAAGTACTGCCCCATGAAATAACTCGAATTGTCGAATGCTCATTTTTTCTCCAGTCATTGTTTTACTTAATTCATATTGACCCAGCGTTTGATGTTGAAGTCCCAGTCATCCGATCAAGGCTATCATTTTCATCATTAGTTTCGGAAAATTCAGTTGTAGGCTGAAATGAGAAAACCTTCAAGAAACCTTTTTGGTTTAATCGAAGCATTGCTTTCTCAAAAAGCTCGGTGTCATGCTCAACTTGTTTGAAAAAATCATTCTGTGCATCCAGAAAATCTAAAGCAAATTGCTCCGATTTAAGTAGAACCAGCCGTCTCGATTTAAAAAGTGGTATACAAAATTTGGACACGAAGTATTGGAAAATAAGGTGTAAACTTGGAACACCATGCCCAAACGAAAACACTTTTCCGCCAGCCAAAAGGCGCAAATCGTGCTAGATTCTAAAAGAAGAAAAAACCATCAACCAGATTGCTTCAGAATTTGGTGTCCACCGAATGTTTTGTATCGCTGGAAAAAGCAGGCGCTAAAAACCTACCGAAATTGTTCGAAGACGAGACCAAGAGCGCAAACGCGAACGCCAGGCCGAACACGAGCGTCAGGTCAACGAATTGTACAGTGAGATTGGCCGGTTGACGACCCAGCTCAACTGGCTGAAAAAAAATCTGGCTACAGTGAGTAGAGCGGAGCGTCTGCGATGTTAGAACCTATCTCCCTCGAACTATCGCTAAAGGCTCAGGCCGAGTTGTTAGGATTGAGCCGTTCCAGCCTGTATTATCGCCCGATGCCACCATCTCCTGAAGAAGTAGCTATCAAACATCACATCGACGAAATCTACGCGTGCTTGCTGTTTTATGGCTCCCGCAGGATCACTGGTAGTACTCAACCAGGAAGAAATCGCCGTTTCGCTCCTTACCGTCCAGCGTTACATGCGCGAAATGGGGCTTTCGGGCATCGCCCGGGGCCTAATACGAGCAAACCGGCTCCAGCACACAAGGTTTACCCCGTACGACTGCGTCACGTGAACGCCCTGTATGCCAATCACGTCTGGAGCATAGACATCACGTATATCCGGCTGAAGGGCGGTTGGATGTACCTGGTTGCTATTCGCAATTGGTTCTCCCGATTTGTGGTTGCCTGGAGGTCGATCAGACTCTTGCACTTAACCCTTTGTCCTAAACGCTGTGGATCGTGCCATCGAACTAGCTACACCCACCATCTGGAATAGTGATCAGGGCAGTCATTTCACCAGTCCGCAATACCTGGATCGTCTGACGGCTGCCAATGTTCAGATCAGAGTATGGATGGCCGGGGGCGTGCTGCTGATAACATCTTCACCGAGCGCTTGTGGCGCTCGTGAAGTACGAGGGCTATACATCAACGATTACGCCTCTCCCCGCTAGGTTCGCCCCTCAACTTGCTCGCTACTTCCAATGTCGATAACTTCGAGCGCCCTCATCAGGCCCTCGCCTACCGAACCCCTGCAGAAGTCTATGATGTTAGCAGATTAAGCCGTGCTCAGCACCATTCTTACGAAAGGAGTCCACCTTACAGTGACCCCTTTGTGTCATACGTTTACCACCTCACATTTTCAACAGGAATTAACTGTTTCTCTCCACGATTTCGAGTAAACAAAACTTTTCCCATCCCACTCTTTTATGATGTAATCATGAGCAAGACCATTGCGAATACACTTGTATAGAGTCTCCGTGAAGAGAATATGCTGGCATATACTTTTCGATAAATTTCGTGAAAGTCACACAATCACTTTTTTTGCCGACAAAATACCCGCTAAGGCTTTCGATGCCAATAACCGTTAAAATTATGACACTCACCTCAATATTGGCTTCTAAGGATTTTCTCAGATCATGAACAATGAAATTCTCGAAACTTTCCCTAAAAATTCGCCATTCATGTAACATTTTAGCCTCCCATTCCTTTGAGTAGGTATTATTACCTACTGGATTTTATTGTTGAGGTATTTTATCTACCGGTTCGGGCAAAGTACGGATAGTATTTGCTCCCATCTGTAATCCGGTTAGACTGCCACTTAAATTGTCCCAAAATGGCTCGCATATCATCTCGTGAGTTATTGATCATCGTCACGGCTCTAGAAAACCGTCCGTCTAATTCATCTTGCATAACTTGTATGCTTTCATGAGCCGTTTTCAAATAAGTATCCAGCTTTTGCAAATCTATGCTCTGGCTGGATTTTAAAGTGGTTTGGAAAACCAGGAGTAAATATGGCACAAACATGCTGTAACTTACAATCACAACATTCAATTGAAAAATATCTGCTTGAATACCAGCACAAAGGTCATATACTGCGTCCGGCACAACTGCAACACCAAAGTTTACAGTGACGCTTGGGTCCAGATATTTTCTGACTTCCTTGGCTTTCGATAATACGACATCCTCAATTGCCTTCTTGAACCTTTGTTGTTCTTGAATGTCGTCTGTGTTTAAAAATTGTTCAAGCAAATGGGTCGCCGCCCATTTACTGTCAATTGGCATAATTAAATTGTTCGGTAATTTGAGCGCAAATTCGACAGATTTTCCACCAATTTTAAAATCCCTAACCTGCCATTCAATTGGTAGTTTCGAAAAAACGACTTCCAAAACATTTTCGCCAGCAGAACCTTTCGTTTGTGTACCAGCTATGACTGTTTCAAGCCTACGCACCGAATCTGCTACTTGTCGATCTATCTCTTGGTTTGTTTTGATGTGAGATTGAAGTTCCGTTAAGTCATTTTTTGTCCGAGATAATTCGACCCGCATTGCCCCGGTTGAGTCCGTAAGACTGGTGGTAAGAGATTTGAGTTCGGTAATCGCAGACAATGTATTTGTGGCATAAATTCCTACGCCTTGGTTTACCATTCCTTGATTTTTTTCAACCGTTACGAATTCTCTCAGCTAATCCCCGAACTTCATTACCTAAGAGATTAACACCTTGATAGACAATATTTTGATTTGATTTTACTGTTCCAATTCTTTCACCTAAACCACGAACCTCCGCCTGTAAAACACTGGCTGTCTGGTTTATTGGCTCAATTTGTGATAATTTTTCAGTTATTATCGCCATCTGGGGTAATAATAATGACACTTCACCTTTATTGTTTTGAAGTCTTCGGATCTGAAAGAACATAACAATGATGATAACCAATAAAAACAAGAAAAGCAAAGCAACAAGCCCAACGCTGATAATGATAGTCTCTGTCGTCATCTTGATATTTTCCCTCTCCGATACCCACCGGGCGGCGGGTTAGCAACGATGCAGTTATTATATCTCAACCCTATGGGTCCGCAAAAGAAATCAACTTGCGAGCGCCTCCTTTCGCGCCCTTCGTGTTCCAAACCCCTTTCGTGTATTTCGTGCCTTTCGTGGTAAGAAAAGCCCCGCTTAATGGAAAGACCTCCGAGAACTCGGAGGTCTCGCCCTATCCCTTTCGCCTCCTTCGTGTTCCAATCCCCTTTCGTGGTAAGAAAAGCCTCCCCCTCAAACCCCAGACCTCCGAAGTCTCTACCAAAGGGATGTGATTTTTTCTCTCATCTTTCCCTTACCCGTCAGCCCCTTGACAGATCGAATAATGGCGGTATATTCAACTTCGTTTAACTATTCAAGGATGTTGATTATGTTGCCAACTATGACACTAACTAAAGTGATACGGGAATGGTCGGAAGTATTCATGCAGCGCTCGATGCGCGACTTCAAACGATTCATGGATACCACCGGGTTGTCGTTTTCCCAAATCAATATCCTGATGCGCCTGTTCCATCGCGGCAGCACCAACGTCTCGGAGATCGGCGAGCAATTGGGCGTGACCAACGCCGCAGCCAGCCAGGCTGTGGATCGATTGGTGGGGATGGGCTTGATCGAACGGACGGAGGACCCTGAAGATCGCCGGACCAAACGACTGGAGCTGACCCCAAAAGGGCGCGCCGCCATCGAAAAGGGGATCCAGGCCCGCAGCGAATGGATCGAAGGCGTCACGAACAGCCTTCAACCCGGAACAGCAAGAAATGATCATATCGGCCCTCACCTTACTGACCGATGCGGCCCTAAAGGCAAATGATTAGATTCACTCCAAATCCAGCCGTCACGAACATCCTGGCTGGAGCCGCACGTCATTATTTCTTTCTAGAGGAGTTTTCACAGCTATGCTGCGATTAGTCAAATATTTAAAACCCTATACCCTTTTAATCCTGCTTGCCATCGCCTTGTTGTTTGTGCAGGCAAACGCCGACCTGGCCCTGCCGGACTATTTGTCCGATATCGTGAACGTCGGCATTCAGCAGGGAGGCGTGGCAAACGCCGTGCCCGTGGCGATCCGCCAGAGCGAGATGAACAAGCTCACCCTGTTCATGAGCCCGGCGGACAAAACCAGAGTGCTCTCCGCTTACACCCTGGTGGATCAGAATTCAGCCGACTTATGCCAGCGATGTCATTCTATACCCCACCCTTGCTCAAGAGCCTGTCTATGTCCTGAACGAGGTGGACAATGCAGAGATCACCTGGCTGAACCCCGTGATGGGCAAGGCATTTCTGGTCGTTTCGGGCATCCAGCAGATGCTGGCAGACCCGGCCAGCGGCGAATGCTATGGCCGCCGGGATGGGCTTCGACCTGACCAAACTGCCGCCCGGGGCGGACATTTTTACGGCGCTTGGGCAGCTGCCCGCGGCGCAGCTTTCCCAGCTAACCAGCGCCTTCGAGACGAAGTTTGCCGACCTGGGCGACAAGTATGATCGTCCAGGCTGCCGTCCCGGCTGTCAAGGCCGAGTATGCTGCCCTTGGGATGGATACCGGCAAGCTGTCTTCGAGCTATATTATCCACATCGGTCTGCTGATGCTGCTCGTCACCTTGCTCTCCGGGACCTGTACGATCATCGTCGGCTACCTGTCGGCCCGAACCGCCGCCGGGCTGGCGCGCGATCTGCGCCGGCATGTCTTCCAACGGGTCGAGAGCTTTTCCAGCGCCGAGTTCGACAAGTTCTCCACCGCCTCGCTGATCACCCGCTCCACCAACGATATCACCCAGATCCAGATGGTGGTGATCATGATGATGCGCATGGTCTTCTATGCGCCCATCATCGGCGTCGGCGGCATGATCCGCGCCCTGGGCAAAGCCACCTCCATGTGGTGGATCATCGCCCTGGCGGTGGTCGTGCTGCTCGGCCTGATCATGACCGTCTTCTCGATCGCCCTGCCCAAATTCAAGATCATCCAAAGCCTGATCGACCGGCTCAACCTGGTGACGCGCGAAAACCTGTCCGGCATGATGGTCATCCGGGCCTTCAACATGCAGGAGTTCGAAGAAAGCGCTTCGACAAGGCCAACCAAGATCTGACCAGCACCAGCCTGTTCATCAACCGCGTCATGGTGATCATGATGCCGGTCATGATGCTGATCATGAACGGCGTGACGCTGCTGATCATCTGGGTCGGCGCCCATCAGGTGGCCCAGTCCACCATGCAGGTCGGCGATATGATGGCCTTCATGCAGTATGCCATGCAGATCGTGTTCGCCTTCCTGATGCTGTCGATGATGTTCATCATCCTGCCGCGGGCGTCTGTCTCCGGCGACCGCATCGCGGATGTGCTGGAGACCGAACCGGTCGATCAAGGACCCGCAAGATCCCAAGCAGCTTCCCGAGCCGTTCAAGGGCACGGTCGAGTTCCGCAATGTCTCCTTCCGCTACCCGGGCGCAGAGGAGGATGTGCTGCACAATATCAGCTTCACCGCCCAGCCCGGTCAGACCACGGCCTTCATCGGCACCACCGGTTCCGGCAAATCCACCATCGTCAACCTGATCCCGCGCTTCTACGATGTGACCGAGGGCGCGATCTTTGTGGATGGGATCGATATCCGCGAGGTCACCCAGCACGACCTGCGCGAGCAAGATCGGCTATGTCCCGCAGAAGGGCATGCTGTTCTCCGGCACGATCGAAAGCAACCTGCGCTATGCCGATGAAAACGCCAGCGACGAAGACCTTGAAATTGGCCGCCGACATCGCCCAGGCCAGCGAGTTCATCGCCTCCAAGACCGGAAGGGCATGCAAGCCGAAATCGCCCAGGGCGGGACGAACGTCTCCGGCGGGCAGAAACAGCGCCTTTCGATTGCCCGCGCCCTGGTCAAGAAAGCGCCCGATCTATATCTTTGACGACAGCTTTTCGGCCCTGGATTTCAAGACCGATGCAGCCTTGCGCAAGGCGCTCAAGGAGCAGACCGGCGACAGCACCATGCTGATCGTCACCCAGCGCATCGCCACCATCAAGAATGCCGAGCAGATCATCGTGCTGGATGAGGGCAAGATCGTCGGCAAGGGCACACCATGACGAACTGATGAAAGACTGCGAAGTCTATCGGGAAATTGCCCTGTCGCAGTTGAGCAAGGAGGAACTGGCATGAACAATGCAAACCGCAACACCACAGCCAACCCCAGCTCGAAGGCCTGGCCGACGCGGCAGGGCCCGATGGGCGCGGCGGCCCGATGGCGCATGATGCGAAGAGGCGAAAAGCCGCGCGACTTCAAGGGCACCCTGACCAAGCTGATCCAATATCTTGGGCGATACCGGCTTCTGATCCTGTTCGTCTGATCTTCTGGCCATCGCCTCGACCGTCTTCTCAGCATCGTCGGCCCCAAGATCCTGGGCAAGGCCACCACCAAGCTGTTCGAAGGCGTGATGGCCCAGATCGCCGGCACCGGCTCGATCGACTTCGCCTACATCGGCAACATCATCCTGCATGACCCTGTGCTGTACCTGCTCTCCGCCCTGTTCAGCTACATCCAGGGCTGGATCATGTCCGGCGTGTCGATGAACATCACCTACCGCTTCCGCAAGGACATTGCCGAAAAGATCAACCGCATGCCGCTCAGATACTTCGACGGCACCAACCACGGCGAGGTGCTCTCGCGCATCACCAACGATGTGGATACGGTCAGCCAGACGCTGAACCAGAGCCTGACGCAGATCATCACCTCGGTCACCACGGTGGTCGGCGTGCTGGTGATGATGTTCACCATCAGCTGGCAGATGACCCTGGTGGCTCTGGTCATCCTTCCGCTCTCCTTCGGCATCATCGGCCTGATCGTCAGCAAGTCGCAGGTATACTTCAAGCAGCAGCAGGATTACCTGGGCCACGTCAACGGCCACGTCGAGGAAATGTACGGCGGCCACCTGGTGATGAAAGCCTTCAACGGCGAAGCGCAAGAGCGTTGAGCAATTCGACCAGATCAACGACACCCTGTACGACTCGGCCTGGAAATCGCAGTTCCTGTCCGGCCTGATGATCCCGATCATGAACTTCGTCGGCAACCTGGGCTATGTCGCCGTCTGCATCCTGGGCGGCTACCTGGCCGTGCAGAGGCACCATCACCATCGGCGATATCCAGGCCTTCATCCAGTATGTCCGCTCGTTCACCCAGCCGATCTCCCAGATCGCCAACATCTCCAATATCCTCCAGCAGACCGCGGCCGCCGCCGAGCGCGTCTTCGAGTTCCTGGCCGAACCCGAGGAAGTTGCCCGATACCGCCGACGCCGGTCACGCTTGGAAACGGTCGAAGGGCGCGTGGATTTCAAGCATGTTCACTTCGGCTACAGCCCGGACAAGATCATCATCAACGACTTCTCCTTCTACGCCGAACCCGGCCAGAAGATCGCCATCGTCGGCCCAACCGGCGCCGGCAAGACCACCATGGTCAAGCTGCTGATGCGCTTCTATGATGTCAACAGCGGCGCCATCCTGGTGGACGGCCACGATATCAAGGATTTCACCCGCGGCGACCTGCGCTGCATGTTCGGCATGGTGCTGCAGGATACCTGGCTCTACAACGGCACATCATGGAGAACATCCGCTACGGCCGCTCCGGACGCCACGCGACGAGGAGGTGATCGCCGCCGCCAAGGCCGCCCACGCCGACCACTTCGTCCGCACCCTGCCGGATGGCTACAACATGGTGCTCAACGAAGAGACCACCAACATCTCGCAGGGCCAGATGCAGCTGCTGACCATCGCCCGCGCCATCCTGGCCGACCCCACGATCCTGATCCTGGACGAAGCCACCAGTTCGGTGGATACCCACACCGAGGTGCTGATCCAGAAGGCGATGGACACCCTGATGAAGGGCCGCACCAGCTTCATCATCGCCCATCGCCTGTCCACCATCCGCAACGCCGACTTGATCCTGGTGATGAACGACGGCGACATCGTGGAGCAGGGCAAGCACGACGAAGCTGCTGGCGAAGAACGGCTTCTACGCCGAACTCTACAACAGCCAGTTCGAAGGCAAGGAAATCTAAGCCGCAATAAAAGACCTCCGAGTTCTGCGAGAACTCGGAGGTCTGGGCTGGCGCGCCTACCTTTCGCGTTCTTTCGTGTTCCAACTTCCTCCGGGGGATTTATCTCCCGGCTACTGGATGCTAATATTTCCTTATATTTTCCCTTGACAATGCTGTATATCATACAGTATAATGCGCCACATGATGACAGAACAGCTTTCTCCCGATGTGTACGATAAGCTGGTGCAGGAGCTGCGCCGTGGGGTGTTGGTGCTGGCCGCGCTCAGCCAGCTCGATCAGGCCCAGTACGGCTACTCGCTGATCAGCGAACTGGCCGAACAGGGGCTGGAAATCGACCAGGGCACGTTGTACCCGCTGCTGCGCCGCCTGGAAGCGGACGGGCTGCTGCAAAGCGAATGGAACACCGAGGGCTCGCGCCCGCGCCGCTATTACGTGATCAGCCCGGCGGGGCGGCAGTTGTTGCCCAGGCTCTCGGTAGAATGGCGCGGCATGTCCGCGGTGTTGGAGCGTTTGTTATCCGGCGAAATGCCTGAGAAAGGAAATTAGGGAATGGAACTGATCGAACGTTACCTGCATGAAGTCGGGCGCTACCTGCCAGCCAAGAATCGGGCGGATATCCAGGCCGAGCTGCGCTCGCTGCTGGTGGACGCCCTGGAGGCGCGTGCCGCTGGGGAGGCTGGCGATGATGCGGCTGTGGCGCTGCTGAAGGAGTTCGGCTCGCCCAAGAAGGTGGCGGCATCCTACTGGCCGGAAGGGCAGTATCTGATTGGCCCGGCGCTTTTCCCTGTCTTCCGCACGGTGTGCAGCATCGCCCTGCTGGTGCTGGTGATCGTGCACCTGGTGGTGATGACCATCGCCTGGCTGGCCAACCCAGAGCCATTGCACCTGCTCAACGGGCTGTCCCAGTTCTGGGGGAATGCGATGGGCGCCCTGGGCTCGATCGTGGCGGTGTTCTACCTGCTCCAGCTTTTCGAGGTGCGCTTCGAGCAGCAGGCTCAGGAGTGGGACCCGCGCCAGCTTCCGCTGGTCGAGCAGCACGAACCGGTGCGGCGCGGCGGGGTGATCTTCGAAATTGCGCTGACGATGGCGCTGCTGGTCGCCTTACTGGGCTTCCCGCAGTATCTTGGGGCGGTGGTCACCCCAGGCACGCCGATCATCCCCAACCCGGTGATCAACAGCCACATCCCACTGATCGTCTTTTCGCTCCTGCTCGGCTTGGCGATGGATGTGTGGCTGCTGTGGCAGGGGCGCTGGCAATTCCCGGCGCGGGCGATCAAGCTGGGCGTGGATATGTTCAGCATTTACGTGCTGGCGGCGCTGATCTCGGCGCACGCAGCCTGGCTCGGACCGCGCACGGGCGCTGGATTTTTCGATCTGTTGGATCGTTTGTCCGCCGGGACGCTCAGCGACGTGGGAGCGACCGAAATCCTGGTCGTGCAGTTCACGCAGATTGGCCTGACCATTGCCCTGGTCGTGGTGGGGGTCGAAACGCTCGTGCAGCTTTACCGCCTGGCCCGGAGTTGGCTGGAAGCAAGATCGCAGCCGGTCCTCGGACCTTCACAGCCGGCCAAAGCGAACCCCGATCGATAATGCCAGTTTCTTGTTGGCAGCGGGCAGGCGCAGGCTTGCGAATCGGATGGCGCGTGCGGCGCGTTGGGGCCGCCGCACGCGATTTTAGTCCGCTTTGGTGGGTTTGCGTATGTCAAGTCCCCATAGCAAAATACCTTGCCAAACGCTGATGATCGTGCCAAGGAATAAAACAAGCCCTTCGAGGTCTGGGAACCGATAAACAAACCAGGACAAACCTCCTGCCAGAAGATAGAACACATTAAGCAGGCGAGGAAAGTGGCGAGATGTCCAACCGGCTGAACCAAGCAGCACAAATGCCCATCCTAGAAAATGAAATCCAACCGCATTCACCCTGACACAAGCGTTGTCCAAACGATGAGAACTGTCGTGGAGTTTTGCAAATTCAACTCAGGATGGATCAAATGGTAGTGACGATTAGAAGCGCGGATAAAAGCGACCGCCGCCATCCCCGCTGCTGAAAGGACAGCCGCAAGCAGCGCCAGGTCCATGCGACGAAAAGCATTCTCAGCGATGCGTTCGCGAAGCACATAGATCACAAAGATTAAACTGGCTGAAAGGATGGGACCGTAAAGAAAATCCGCCAGGTCATAAGTCAATACTCCGCCGGCGTCTCGCAAATTTCCGGTTAAATAAATCAATGGCGTAACGACAAACGACGCCGCAATTAAGAAAGATGCAAGCCCAGCCCATTTGTTGATTGTCATTGTCTTTTTCTCCAGGCCAGATGTAAAATCCACCAGCAGTATGCGCTTCGCCGAAATCTGCGGTTCCCTGCGCTCGACTTATCCGGATTATAAAACCATTTAACCTCCCATACAATTACCCCGAGCATAAATCATAGAAAGCCGCGAAATCTTTTCGCCCTCTTTCGCTACTTTCGCCGCCTTCGCGTTCCAATGGTTTGGATGCAAGACCTTCGAATAAAAGACTTCCGAGTTCTCAGAGAACTCGGACGTCTGGAAATTCTGTGGCGAGAGTGGGACTTGAACCCACGACCCGTGAATTATGAGCTCACTGCTCTGCCAACTGAGCTACCTCGCCATTCGAAGCCGGAAAATATTACTACGCTTACCCGCTTTTGTCAACAAAGATTATAGATCGCGGCGCACAAAATAATCAGCCAGGTCTTGCAGCGCCCGGCGATGGGCATTGTCCGGGAAACGATCCAGGATCGCGTGCGCCCGCCGAATGTGCGCCTCGGCCTCCTCCATCGAGCGGCGGATCGCCCCGCTCAGGCGGATGGAATTCACCAGCCGCTGGATCATGGCTTCGCCGGTGTAGTTGCCGCTCAGCAGCTGGGCCATGTCCTGGTCGTTCGGATAGAGCTCCAGGTAATACAGCGCCGGCAGGGTGATCAAACCCTGGCGCAGGTCGCTGGCGACCGGCTTGCCCACCGTGATCTGCTCGCCGGTGAAATCGAGCACATCATCCACGATCTGGAAAGCGATCCCGATCGCGTTGCCAAAGCTGCGGGCGGTTTCGACCGTATCCGCATCCACCGGGCTGAGCAAGGCCGCCGATGCGGTCGCCAGTTCGAACAGCGAGGCGGTCTTGGCGTAGATGCGCTGCTCGTAGTTCTCGCGGCTTGCCAGCCCCCGGCTGGTGAAAAGCTGGGTGATCTCGCCGTTGACAATGGTGGACAGCGTCTCAGAGAACAGGCGCATCACCGCCACCGAATTGGTCTCCGCGGCCAGCTTGGCGGCGGTGGAGAAGATGAAGTCGCCGGTCAGCACGGTGGCGGCTGGCGACCAATGCGAGTTCAGGGTCGCGATCCCCCGCCGCAGCAGCGACCCATCGATCAGGTCGTCGTGCACCAGTGTGGCGGTATGCAGCAGTTCGATCGCGGCCGCCAGGGTGATCAACTGCTCACGACCGCGGTAACATCCCGCCCGTCAATAACGATAAAGCCGGACGGACGCGCTTGCCGCCTGACGAAAGCAAATGCTTCAGCGCGGCTTCCAAATCCGGATGGCGGTTTTCGGCTTGCGAGCGCATCAATGCTTCAACGCTGCCTCAACTCATCTTCAACAGGGGCTAAAAAATCACCTGATCTCACCAGACTACTCACCAATGAAATAACCTCTTTGCATTCTCAGTTGTGATCCGGGCAATACGCTCGCTCTCGACCTGGCGCAGAGCGGCGATTTCCTTTGCCACAAACTGGACATAAGCCGGCTCGTTCCTTTCCCCGCGATGCGGGTGAGGGGTCAGGAACGGGGCATCCGTCTCGATCAGCAGCATTTCCACAGGCGCCTGGGCTGCCACGTTTTTAAGCGTATCCGCCTTTTTAAATGTCACCGGACCGGTCACGCCGATCCAAAAACTCATCTCGACTGCCCATTCGGCTGCGCCCAAATCGGCGCTGAACGAGTGCAGCACACCCGCCCGGCTGGAAAGCGGGCTGTTGTCTGCCTCCAGATCGCATTTCCAGGCGGCGAGCAATTTCAACGCGTCCCGCAGGGCCGGTCGATTGACTTCATCGCGGTCGCGCAGATGCACCACCACCGGCAAACCGAACTCGGCAGCCAGGTCAAGCTGCTGGCTGAACACCTGCTGCTGCAATTCGTGCGGCGCCTGCTCCCAATAATAATCCAGCCCGATCTCGCCAATCGCGACCACTTTGGGGCGCAAAGCCAGCTCACGCAATGCGGGCAGGCTTTCATCCGTCCAGCTCAGCGCCTCGTTGGGGTGCACACCCACCGCGGCGTAAACCGGCTCAAACTGCTGCGCCAATTCCACCGCCGCCAGGCTGCTGGGCAGATCGACTCCCGGGTTCAACATGCGGGTCACGCCGGCTGCCACAGCCCTTTCAATGACGCTCGCCCGATCCGGGTCAAAGCGCTCAAAGTTCAAATGACAATGGGTATCGGCCAGCACGTCGGTCGCCTGTTTAATCCTGTTATCGTTAATCTGCGCCTGTTCCCGATCCCAGAAACGGCGCACCGGTATTATATCAAGGGAAAGGGCGCCCCGGTAGAGAAGTATCACCTCTCTCAGAGCATTCTTAATAACGCCCGCCGCCGGACAAGACCGATCTGCCTAAATATCACCAATTTTGGATATAATCGGAGCAATGAACGCCAAAAACCAACCTACCTACCTGGACTACGCCGCCACCACCCCGGTGGATGAGCGCGTGCTGGAAGCGATGCTGCCCTATTTCAGCCAGGTCTTCGGCAACACGTCTTCGGTCCACATCTACGGCCAGCAAGCCGAAGCCGCCCTGGAGAACGCCCGCCTGACGCTGGCGCAAGGACTGAACTGCCAGCCCGGCGAAGTCGATCTTCACCTCTTGCGGCTCGGAGAGCGACAACCTGGCGCTGCGCGGAGCCGCCCTTGCCGCACGCAAGAACCGCGGCGCCAATCATATCCTGATCAGCCCGGTGGAGCACCACGCCGTCTGCGCACCGCCCAACAGCTGGCCCACCAGCACGGCTTCGAGCTGGAATACCTGCCGGTGGACGAATACTGGGCGGGTCGAGCCCGCCGAGAGTGTGCCGAGCGGCTGCGCCCAGAGACCGCCCTGGTCTCGGTGATGTACGCCAACAACGAGATCGGCACGATCAACCCGATCGCCGAGATCGGCGCAGTTTGCCGCCGCGCCGGGTTCCCTTCCACACGGATGCCGTCCAGGCGGCGGCCTATCTGCCGGTGGATGTGCAGGCGCTGAACGTCGACCTGCTCTCGCTGGGGGCGCACAAATTCTACGGTCCCAAGGGCGTGGGCGCGCTCTATATCCGCAGACGGCACGCCGATCTGCCCGGCGCAGACCGGCGGCGGGCAGGAGTTCGGTCTGCGGGCCGGCACGCACAATATCCCCTACATCGTCGGCATGGCAGAGGCTTTCCGCCTGGCGCAGAGCGAGCGGCAGCAGCGCAGTGGCGCATCGTGCGCCCGCTGCGCGACCACCTGATCGGAGCGCGTGCTGGAAGAAATCCCCGAGTCCCGCCTGACCGGGCCGCTCGAGCCAGCGCCTGCCCAACCACGCCAGCTTTGTCTTTCGAGGCGTGGATGGCAACGCCCTGCTGATGCTGCTGGATGTGGATGGGTTTGCCTGCTCGTCCGGCTCGGCCTGCAAGACCGGCAGCCCGGAGCCTTCCGAAGTGCTGACCGCCCTGGGGTTGTCGCCGGATTGGGCGCTCGGCTCGCTGCGGGTGACGCTTGGGGAAACAGAGCGACCTGGAGCAGGTCGATCGCTTCCTGCAGATTCTGCCTTCGGCGGTAGGCACGTGCCCGCGACAAGCGGCTAGAGTGGTAGTCGCCATGAGCGGCGGGGTGGATAGCTCCGTGGCGGCGGCCCTGCTGGCCGCAGCAGGGCTACCAGGTGATCGGGATGATGATGCGCCTGTGGAGCGAAAGCCGGGCAGCGAGGCCGAGAACCGCTGCTGCACGCCCGATGCGCATGGCGCAGGCGCGGCGGGTGGCCGCCGATGCTGGGCATCCCTTTTTATGCCGTGGATGCGCCCAGGAGACCTTTCGCTCGATCGTCGTGCAGGCTTCATCGACGGCTATAGCGCAAAGCAGCACCCCCAACCCCTGCCTGGACTGCAACCGCCAGATCCGCTGGGGCTTCCTGCTGGACCGCGCCCCGGCCCTGGGGGCGCAGTACATGGCGACCGGTCATTACGCCCGCCTGCGCACCCGCCGGTGGGCAGGTTCAGCTTCTGCGCGGCCGTCGATCCCAACAAAGACCAGTCCTACGTGCTGCACGCCCTCAGCCAGGAGCCAGCTTTCCCAGACGCTGTTGCCGCTGGGCGAACTGCACCAAGAGCCAGGTGCGCCAGATCGCCCGCGAGTTCGGTCTGCCGGTGGCAGAGCGTGCCGACAGCCAGGACCTGTGCTTCCTGGGCGGCCAGCGACTACCGCCCGTTCCTGCTCCGCAACGCCCCGCAGGTCGCCAGCCCAGGTCCATCTCTGACCCGGGACGGGCGGCTGTTCGGCCGACACCAGGGGCTGGCTTTCTACACCATCGGGCAGCGCAAAGGATTGGGGTTCAGCGCGCCCGAACCATATTATGTGATCTCGAAAGACCCCGCTCAAAATGCGCTGATCGTTGGGCCGCTGGAGCAGTTGGGCTCGGATCAAATGAGCGTATCCTCCATCCATTGGATTGCAGAAGAAGCGCCCTCCGCTCCTTTCCGCGCCCAGGTCAAAATCCGCTACACCGCCCAATCCGCCTGGGGAGAGGTCTCCCCGCTGCCGGGGGACCGCGCCGAGGTCCATTTCGACCACCCGCTGCGAGACATCACCCCCGGACAGGCGGCGGTTTTTTATCAGGACGACCTTTGTCTCGGCGGCGGCGCCATCCAGGACGGGGCTTTCAGGTCCTAAATCCAGCCGCAAAGCGGGCATGCAGGCATCAATATTGCAGCATGCATCTTGCATTGGAGATTATTATGAGCATTCCAAGCCTTCTCATCGGCCTTATCCTATCCACCCTGCTGGGAGCAGCCTTTCATCTCTGGCGCGGCGGCGATCTTCTCAAATTGATTTATTTCATCCTGCTGGGCTGGCTCGGTTTTTGGATCGGCCAATATCTCGCCGCTCGCTTCGGGCTGACATTCTTCAACCTCGGCGCGCTCAACCTGGGCGCGGCGATATCGGTCAGCCTGGTCTTCCTGTTCATCGGGCAGTGGCTCAGCCCGGTCCAGCCGCCGGCGCGCCCGCCTAAGCGGCGTAAATAAATCTGCCGGGGATAAAAAAAACCCCTCACAATGTGAGGGGCGGGAAGATATCTGATTAGTCAGTCTTTAGACGATCGTCACCTGTGCTGCCTGAAGTCCTTTCGGGCCTTGCTCAACGCTGAATTCGACTTCCTGACCTTCCTGGAGTGTTCGGTATCCTTCGGTTTGGATCGCGGTGTAATGTACGAATACATCCGACCCTCCCTCGCGCTCAATGAAGCCATAGCCTTTGCTCGCATTGAACCATTTGACCTTACCTACGATACGGTTGTTCATTCCTTCTTTTCTCCTTTAGAACTATTTCGAACAATTGGCAGCAAGTTCTTTGAGACCCTATCCATCTGTTCTCAGACGAGCGGGCTAAAGAGAAAAAAAACCGCCTGAACACGTCCTACGTTCAGATCGGTTATAGGTTCCGCTAGAACACACGTGCCACGAACTTAATTTAGTTTATCAGCCTTGACCAAATCCGTCAAGGTTTTGAGTTCCTGACTGGATCAGTTTATAATGCAGGCGGAGGATACAAACACCCCGGAATGGACTTACTCAGCCCGCCCCTACCCCTACTCACCCAGCCAGGGGATCTGATCGAACTGGTCAGCCCCACCAACAAGATTTACCTGGTTCGCCTGACGCCCGAAGGTCAGCTCCATACCCATCGCGGCGTGGTCGAATTCAACGACCTGATCGGCCTCCCCTGGGGCAGCCAGGTTTCCACCCACCTGGGCAGCCCGTTCTTCCTGCT
Organism: uncultured Chloroflexia bacterium; assembly: GCA_963788145.1. Lineage (GTDB taxonomy): Bacteria > Chloroflexota > Anaerolineae > Anaerolineales > UBA4823 > UTCFX2. The sequence goes on from CAWBFQ010000003.1 coordinate 1,007,470, forward strand.
CCAGCCTTCCCTCAGCGATATCCTGCGTGAGACTCGCCGCAACACCCAGATCATCTATCCCAAAGACATCGGGTTCATCCTGGTGGCGATGGGGATCGGCCCTGGTTCCACCGTTCTCGAAGCCGGGACTGGATCGGGCGCGCTGACCACTGCCCTGGCTTGGGCGGTCGGTCCCAGCGGGCATGTCTTCTCCTACGAACAACGTCCGGAAATGCAAAAACTGGCCGCCAAGAACCTGGACCGGCTGGGGTATTCAGAGCGGGTCACGCTGAAGCTGCGCGATGTGGGCGAGGGTTTTGATGAGCGCAACGTGGATGCGCTCTTCCTGGATCTGCCCAATCCGTATGACTATATCCCGCAGACCCGCCAGGCGCTCAAAGCCGGCGGTTTCTTCGGCTCGATCCTGCCCACCACCAACCAGGTTCAGCGCTTGATCTTCACCTTTCATCCCAACGGCTTCGCCTTTGTCGAGGTGTGCGAGGTGATGCTGCGCTATTATAAAGCCAACGCCGAGCGGCTGCGCCCGGTGGATCGGATGGTGGCGCATACCGGTTATCTGATCTTTGCCCGCTCGCTCAACCGGGAGGTTCCGCCACCCACAGCGGACGCCTCCCCCGAGGCGGATGAGGGCGCAGTTCAAGACCCAGATGATGATCCGGTAGTTTCAGATCCCGAATAGGAACTTATTTTATGTTTCGCAGACGCCCCATCCGCTTCCGCCGCCTTTTTCGCCCGCCGTTCAACCAGCCGCAAACCGGTCCGGTTTCGCCTGGCGGGCAGGCTCTGCCCATCCGCAGCGCGGCGCGAGCGTGGGCGCGGATCTGCTGGAATGGATCAGCGAGACGGAGGCCGAATGCCTTTATTGCGCAAGCGTGATCCAGGCGGAGTGAGCCGTTGTTCGACCTGAGCGAAGCCGAGATTTCACGCCGGCTGCGCCATAATGATCATGCCGGTTCAGCCGACCCGCTGCTGGAATACCCGCCTGTTCTCGATTGGGGTCAGGGGAAACCTATCCCAGCAGCCGTGCTGGTCCCGCTTCTGCGCCAGGATTCCAACTGGCGCATCCTGCTCACCCGCCGCAACGCCGCCCTGCCGGAGCACAGCGGGCAGGTCGCTTTCCCCGGCGGGCGAGCCGACCCGGGGGATAGCTCGCCGGAATTCACCGCCCTGCGCGAGGCGCAAGAAGAGATCGGTCTGAAGCCAGAAGATGTGCGCCTGCTGGGGAGGCTGCCCGATTATTTCACCATCACCAATTACCTGGTCACACCGGTGGTGGGGGTGTTGCCGTGGCCTTATCCGCTCCACCCGGCGGGTGACGAGGTATCCAGGGTGTTCTCGATCCCGCTTGATTGGCTGGCCGATCCCGCCAACCACGAAGAACGCCTGCGTGATCTGGGTCCGCCGTACCCGCCCATTCGGATCATCTATTTCCAACCGTACGACGGCGAGGTGCTGTGGGGCGCCAGCGCCCGCATCACACTCGCCATGCTGCATATGCTCAAGGACGACGAGCCGTCCCTGGAATAAAAAATCCCGACCGTGAGGTGGTCGGGATTTTATCGATTAAACCAGGCTGTTTGCTATTCTTCTTCTTCCTTCTTGCCGCGTTCGATCACTTCCGGCTCGACGTCGCCCGCTGGAGCGGCTTCTTCTTCTTCTTCGCCCTCGCCAGCTGTCTCCAGGGTTGGGGCTGTGACCAACACGATCATCTCATCCGGGTCTGTCAACACTTCCACACCCGGCATGGACGGCAGGTCGCGCACGTAAACCGCATCGCCGATCTTCTTCAACAGGGCCATATTCACCACGATCCGCTCTGGCAGATCGCCCGGCAGCGCTTCCACTTCGATCTCTTCCTGCCCGGTCACCAGCACACCGTTGAACATTTTCACGGCAGGCGAATCTCCTTGCATATCGATCGAAACCATGGTCGTCAGCTTTTCGGTCAGCGAGACTGCCATGAAATCCACATGGATCAACAAACCGGTCACCGGGTGGCGCTGTCTCTCGCGGATCAGGGCGGAGTGCACTTCGCCGCCTTCAATATCCACCTTGATCAACTGCGAGCTGGAGACATGCGGCAGCACACGCGAGGCCGAGTGATAATCCAGGCTGATCGGGATCGAGCCAATATGAACGCCATAAACCACCGCGGGCAGCAGACCCGCCCGCCGGATGGCTCGAACCTGTTTGCCGATGACATCTCGGCTTTTTGCTTTCAATACGACTTCTTCCATAATATCCTTCCTCGGAGCGCCTCTCACCGCTTGCGGTTACCCTCGCTCCTTCGGTATTGTATCCGGCAGCCGCCGGTTGGGATTATACAGCGCTCCAGTCAGGCTGGAGGGCTGTTACGCACTTCTATGATCAACCACCATCCGCAGGGTGAACAGCACCAGACCGGTTACTGCGCCCGCGACCATCCCTGCCAGCAAAGCGCGCGGGGTATCCACGATCGCCTGTACGTCCCCGTTCACCTGCCCGGCCAGCAAAATCCCGGTCCGAACCGAGCTGGCTTCCAATTCTTTGGTCACAATCAGGCCTGCCTGTGAGTTGTTCACCTGGGCCGATTGGGCGTAAACCACAGCCATCGAGCTGTTCTCTGCGTTGACGCTATCGGCGACGGTCATCCCAATGGCAGCCTGCGAGGCATTCACCGTTGTCGCCTGCACACTCACCACTGCGGCAGATTCCAGCGAGCATCGATCCGCTTTAATCAGGCGGGCTGCGCTCTGGCGCATATCAATTTCACTCGCCATAATCTGATCGGCATAGCTGGAATTCACCCGGGCCAGATCGGCGATCACTTTGCCGACCGTGGTATCTTCAACGTTGACGGCGTCGCCGCTCACATCCGGGCGATCATCCTGCTCTTCTTCGGCATCGATTGGTTTCACATCCGTTTTGCTCATTTTTACCTCCAAAGGCGCTGTTCTGCAAAAAAAATCCCCCGCCTGTGAGGGGGATACCCATAGGACACTTGATTTTAGCCGCAATGTCGGTTCTCGTCAATAGATGCACGAATTTTTTTCGAAAGTAGGAGCGAAGCTGGCGATTCAGAATTTCGCCTGCTTCGGCGTCTCCCCATTCGCTCTCAATCAGGCAAGTTCCGATTCCGGTTTATGGCAGATTCTCCAGATCGTTGAGGTCTTTATATCTGCCGCTGGCTTTCTTGTTGATCCTCAGGTGCTCCAGGCTGATCAGATTCACTTCAACGCCATCCAAGACGGCTGTCACCCGCTCCTGGTAGCACGTTTCGAATTCCACGCCAGAAATCGAAGTACAGATTTCCAACCGCACGGGTGGGATACCCATGCGGATGATTTGGTTGTCTCTCAAAAATAGTTCGGCTGAAAGCTCTGGAAGATCAAACCCGAAGGCGTGCAACACGGCGACAATCCTTTCGGCGTTATCTGGGTGGATGGCTACCCAAATATCCATATCGGCGGTGGCGCGCGGGTAGCCATGGTACCCCACCGCGTAGCCGCCGATCAGCAGATAGCGAACATCATGTTCTCTGAGCAACTTCAAAAATTCTTTGAAGTCTTGTGGTAAGCGGATCGTAGCCATACAGGATTTGCCTCATGATCTCGACAGCTTCCAGGCGCTCGGCGGGGGATTTGGACAGCCAGTATCGCCGCTCATCCGATGGCTCTGTGAGCGAAGCGACAGAAAATGCAGATTTATCCATTTTCGGGAAAGGGGAAGTTTCCATGTTTTCAATCATAATGCGGTTTATAGGATTATACCAGCGCTGCTGCGCGCTTGCAGGTATTCGCGCTCTTTCGGTCGGTCTGGCGCGCCGCGCACACCTTCTCGCATCCATATCAAACCGGTGATAGTCATAATTCTAATTCCAAGATGCCAAAACCGCCAGGACAAGACCGCTTGTTGATATCCGATCCCCCAACGTTTCACGAATACGCGAATGCCCGCCCTCCATTCGCGCATTCGTGTCCTTATCTGTGGATGGTTCTCTCAACAAATCCTTCCCCCAATCGAGTACAATTCTTGCATGACCTCCCCTCCCGCCCTCACAAACCCTCCCCCCCGACTTCACCCTGATCCGTCTGATCGACCTGCGCAAAGATTTGCGCTTGATGATCTGGCTCAACCTGATCGCGCTGGCGCTGCTGATCCCCGCCGCCTGGTTCTTTTACACCGCCGGTCGCTGGCTGCGCGTGGCTATGCGCAGCGACGTGGCGCCAGTCGGCCCCATTCCACTCCTGCCGCAGCTCCTGCTCATGCTGTTTTCCATTTTGTTTTTCATTCTGCTGCACGAACTGATCCACGGGCTGTTCTTCTGGCGATTGATCCGCGCGCGCCGCTCTTCGGCCTCCGCGGCCTGTACGCCTTCGCCGCCGCCCCCGGCTGGTATATCCCGCGCAACCCCTATCTCTGGATCGGGCTGTCGCCGCTGGTGTTGATCTCGATCTTCGGCCTGCTGCTCGTCCCGCTGATCCCGCAGTCCGTGCTGTTCGCCTGGCTTTTCGGGCTGACCTACAACGCCGCCGGCGCAGCCGGCGATCTCTATTTCGTCTTCTGGCTGCTCCTGCCGCGGACCCGATCTCTACGTCCAGGACGCGGGCGATGTGGTCCAGGTCTACGCCAAAACCTCCATTGCAGATTGACCCCGACGCGTTCCGATCCCTACAGTGCGCGCTCCAATACCCCTCTCAATTCACCCTCGCTCAAGGCGATCGGGTTGCCCTTCATGCTGCTTGATCTGATCGCATTTTGCACCAACCCCTCGAAATCTGCCTCGCATACGCCGTAGCGGCTCAATCCGGGGATCTGCAGTTCAGCGCCCAGCGCCATCAGCCAGCTCACCCCGTCCTCTGCGCTCGCCTGCGGGTTGCCGGTCAGCAGCCGGGCGACTTCGTCGAAGCGCTCGATGAGCGGGTGATCCGGTTGGCACTGGCGCAGCGCGGCCAGGTTGGCCTCAAACACCAGCGGCAAAAGGCGGGCGCAGATCATGCCGTGCGGCGCCGGACGCAGCCCGCCGATCGGACCGGCAAAGCCATGCACCGCCCCCAGGCGGGCGTTCGCCAGCGCCAGACCGCCAAACAGGCTCGCCAACGACATCTCCTCCCGGGCGGCAGCCTGCTGCGGGTCAGCATAAACGAGCGGCAGCGCACCGCTCGCCCGCCGGATGCCCTCCCGGCAGAGCGCATCGGTCAGCGGATTGGCCGCGTTCGAAAGGAACGCCTCGATCAGCTGGGTCAAGGCGTCCGCGCCGGTGCTGGCGGTCACCTCCCTCGGCATGCCGAAAGTGAGCTGTGGATCGACCAGGGCGACCTTTGCCAGCATCATCGGGCTGCGCAGGCTGACCTTCACCCGTGTCGCTTGCATCCGATCACCGCGTTGCGGGTGACTTCCGCCCCCGTCCCGGCGGTGGTGGGCACAGCCACGAAGGGCAGCGGCGCGGCGCTCATCGCCCTGCCGTTCCCAATCACCTCCAGGTATTCCAGCATCCCACCGGATTGGGTCGCCAGCCCGGCGATCGCTTTGGCGGTGTCGATGGCGCTCCCACCCCCAAACCCGATCACCCAATCACACTGCGTATCCCGGGCCAGCTCCACCCCGGCCTGGACTGATTCAACGGTGGGTTCGCCGGTTACAGCCAGCACGATCATCCCCATGCCTTGCTCATCCAGGTAGCGCTTCATCCTTGTGAACAGCCCCGCGCCAGGTTTAAACGGCGTGGCAACCAGCGCCTTCGAGCCAAACCCGGCCCCGATTTTGCCAATTTCCTTCAGGCGCCCCGGCCCAAACAGGATTCTCGTCGCGGTCGCAAATTCAAATTCCATCTCGGCAGCCTTCTCACCAGCCTTCATCGGCAGGATAGATGTTCTCGTACTTGACCCCTGTGCGCCCTCCGCCATCATCTCGGCCACCCGATCGCGCCAGACGGCGTAATGAGCAGTCTCTTTATGCGCAGCCTGGGCTCCCTCCGTGCGATACACTTCCACCAGGATAAACCGGTTCGGGTCATCTTTCTGCTGGATCACATCAAAGCGGGCGATCCCAGGCTCTTGAACGCTCTGCTGTGCATTCTCGATCGAAGCGGTTTTAAACGCCTCCACCCATTCCGGCTTGACCTGCACAAACACCAATACCACGATCATGCTTTCACCTCCATATTCGCGTGAATATCCACCAGGATTAAATCGCATTGTCCCAAATGCCGCAAGGTTAATCATCCTTAAAATTCGATTCTAGATTTGATTTGACACGCTTCCGTCTGGCGGGTTATACTTATGGTTTGGTTGGAACCAGGGTCTCTCGAAAACCGGCCTGATAGCAGGAGTGATCATAGATGGCAAAAAACAAGGTTACGAAAATTGGGATATTGACCAGCGGCGGCGACGCTCAGGGGATGAACTCGGCGGTCCGTTCTGTAGTCCGCACGGCGCTCGATCGGGGTGTGCAGGTATTTGCGATCTTTGAAGGCTACCAGGGCATGGTCGAAGGCGGCGACCGGATCAAGCCGATGAACTGGGATTCGGTTGGCGGCATCATCCACCGCGGCGGCACCATCATCGGCACCGCCCGCAGCGATGATTTCCGCACCCGCCCAGGACGCTTGCAAGCAGCCCGCAACCTGATCCTGAACGGGATCGACAGCCTGGTCATCATCGGCGGCGACGGCAGCCTGACCGGCGCCAATCTGTTCCGCTCCGAATGGCGCGGCTTAATTGACGAACTGGTCCAGACCAACCAGATCAGCCAGGCGGATGCCGACCTGCATCCCAACCTCAATATCGTCGGGCTGGTGGGTTCGATTGATAACGATATGTTCGGCACCGATATGACCATCGGGGCCGACAGCGCCCTGCACCGCATCACCGAGGCGATCGATGCGATCAGCAGCACCGCCGCCAGCCACCAGCGCGCCTTCGTGGTGAAAGTGATGGGGCGCAATTGCGGCTACCTGGCCTTGATGGGCGGGCTGGCCTCCGGCGCAGACTGGGTGCTGATCCCTGAAAACCCGCCGGATGTCGACAACTGGCGCGAATTGATGGGCGAGCGCCTGAGAGCCGGTCGCCGCGCCGGTCGGCGGGATACCATCGTGGTGATTGCCGAAGGCGCCCACGACCGGCAGGGCAATTACATCGGCAGCACCGAAGTCGCCCAAACTCTTGAAGAGAGCCTGGATGAAGAAGTGCGCGTCACCGTTCTTGGTCATGTCCAGCGCGGCGGGTCTCCGAGCGCATTTGACCGCAACCTGGGGACCCTGCTTGGCAATGCCGCGGTGGAGACCTTGCTGGACAGCGATGCGGACAGCGAGCCGCAAATTATCGGCCTGCGTGGCAATCGCATCACCCATTCTCCCTTGATGGAATGCGTCGAAAAGACCCACCTGGTGGCCAAAGCCATCCAGGAACACGATTACGACACCGCCATGGATCTGCGCGGCAGCAGCTTCAAAGAATCCTTTCAGACGCTCAAGACCATGCTGCGCTCTCTCCCGCATGCGCCGCAGGCGAACCAAAAACGCCACCGTCTGGCCATCATGCACGCTGGCGCTCCCGCCCCCGGGATGAACGCGGCCGTCCGGGCAGCCGTGCGGATCGGGCTGGATCGCGGTCACATCTTGCTCGGCATCCGCAACGGGTTCCCCGGCCTGATCGAAGGCGATGTATACGAAATGGACTGGATGAGCGTGAACGGATGGGCGCACACCGGCGGCTGCGAGCTGGGAACCACCCGGCGCATCCCCACCGGCAGCGATTATTACAACATCGCCCGCTCAATCGAACAGTTCGACATCGACGGCATCCTGGTGATCGGCGGCTGGGTGGGATATGAAACCGCCTTCTTACTGCTCAAAGCGCGCGAGAATTATCCCGCTTTCAATATCCCGTTTGTCTGCCTGCCGGCTACCATCAGCAACAACCTGCCCGGTTCCGAGTTGAGCATCGGAGCCGACACCGCCCTGAACAATATCGTCGAAGCCGTCGATAAGATCAAAGACTCGGCGGTCGCCCTTCGGCGCTGTTTTGTGGTCGAAGTGATGGGTCGCGCCTGCGGCTATCTGGCTTTGATGAGCGGGTTGGCTACCGGCGCCGAGCGAGTCTATCTTAATGAAGAAGGCATCACGCTGAAGGACCTGCAGGCAGATGTCGAACGGCTGAATTACGGCTTCAGTCATGGCAAGCGGCTCGGTTTGATGATCCGCAACGAAAACGCCAACCCGGTCTACGATACCGCTTTCATCTGCAAATTATTCGAAGAGGAAGGTCAGGATACGTTCGATGTCCGTCAATCCATCCTGGGCCACCTGCAGCAAGGCGGCACACCTTCGCCCTTCGACCGCATCCAGGCCACCCGCCTCTCAACCCGCTGCATCGACTACCTGATAGAGCAGGTGGACCAGAACAACCCGGTCAGCGCCTTTATCGGTTTGCAGGGCAAAGAGATCAAATTCCAGAACTTCGAGGATTTTGACCGCCTGGTGGATATGAAGAAACAGCGCCCGAAGGAACAATGGTGGATGAACCTGCGTGGGATTGCAAAAGTGCTCGCCCAACCTTCGCCCAGCACTGAGATGCACGAGCAGGGTTAATCTTCCGTTCGGAGAAGGACTTCTTGACCAATCCCGGCAAGCCAATGGCGCCACGCCCAACCTTCAACCCTGGCTATCCACCCATCCAGCCATCCCAGCCCGAACCGAATTTCGGACAGCAGCCCGTTCATCCGGGTTCTCCGCCATCCGGCGCGCCCCACCAGCCGCCCTATCCTGCGCCCACGGCGCGCCCGCCTCAGCGGGGCCGCAGACCCGCGCCGCGAGGCAGAACCCCCCGCCGCCGCTCCATCTTCCGCCCGGGTTGTCTCGCTCTGCTGTTCGTGCTGGCTTGCCTGATGCTGACAACCATCACATATGCCATCCTGCCCGGTCGCACCAACATTCTCTTGCTGGGCATCGATTACACCGAACCAGGCAGCTACACCGCCCGCACCGATACCATCATCCTCTCCAGCTTCACCATCCAAAAACCGCATGTCCGCATTCTCTCCATCCCACCGCGATCTGTGGGTGCAGATCCCGGGCATCGGCGAAAACCGGATCAACACCGCCCATTTTTACGCCGAGAGCGCCGAACCCGGCAGCGGTCCGCAAGCCGTCAAGCAAACGATCCAAGAGAATTTCGGCGTCCAGATGGATTATTACCTGCGGATCGAATTTGAGGGCTTTCGCGAGATTGTGGATGCGCTCGGCGGAGTGGATATCACCCTCAGCGAGCCTACGGCTGGCTATCCGGCCGGGCGTCATCATCTCTCCGGAAACAAAGCGCTGGCTTTTGTGCGCGACCGCGCCGACGCCGACGACTTCTTCCGCATGTCGCACGGCCAGTTGATGCTCAAAAGCCTGTTCAAAAACGTGCTCAACCCGCTCAAATGGCCGCGCCTGCCGGCGGTGGGGCGCGCCTTTTTCAGGGCGGTCGATACAGATATCCCGCTGTGGATATGGCCGCGGCTGGGTTTTATCCTGCTCTACACCGGTCCCAATGGAGTGGGTGAAAGCATCATCAGCCGCGAGATGGTCACCCCCTACACCACCGACCAGGGCGCGAACGTGCTGCTGCCCAATTGGGACTTGATTCATTTACTCATCCGCCAGGTTTTTGGGAATTGATGTTAAAATCGCTGGATGGAAAGTAATATCAAAGTCGTCGCGACCAATCGCAAGGCCAGCCACGAATTCTTTCTGCTCGATAAATTTGAAGCCGGAATCTCATTGCAGGGCAGCGAAATCAAATCGATTCGGGCCGGGCATATCAGCCTGGCCGAAGCCTATGTGCGCGTGGATGGCCAGCAAGCCTGGCTGGAAGACGCCCACATCGCACCGTATGAGAATGCCGGCAATTATGGTCATGAACCCCGCCGCCCACGCCGCCTGCTCCTCCATAAGAAAGAAATCCACAAAATGTGGAACGAGATCCGCCAGAAAGGGATCACCATCGTTCCGCTGCGGGTCTACTTGAAAAACGGGCGGGCAAAAGTCGAGATTGCGCTCGCAAAAGGAAAGAAACTGTATGACAAAAGGGAAGTCATCGCGAAGCGGGATGTCGAAAGAGAACTTGCCCGTCAATTCCGCGGCCGGGAATGACCTCTTTCCGCCGCATACCATCCGGGCAGTCAATCAACTGAGCGAGGCGCGCCGCACGCGGCCTATGCCCGCCTGGTTCCGGCCAGCATCTTCAAGCGCTTCGGGATCGACGCAAATTTCCACGATGCGGATGGAAACGATTTACTCGACCTGCGCTGCGACGCCAGCCTCTCGGTCACCGAGATGTCGGTCTACCACCAGGTCGGCTTTCGCGACCCGCTGCTGTACGGCCAGATCACCGATACGCTCAACGGGCAGATGCACATCTTGCTGTATATCCTGAATGACCCGGATTCGCCCCGCTTCGATGTGGACCGCATGCCCGATGGCACGCGCACGCTGTTCGGGACCCAGGTGCGCAACATCGAAGCAGAATTGGCCGCGATGCAGTACGGGCTTACCCCCGGTCAGCTTCGGCGCGGGCTGGGCTTGCTCGGCGAGGCGATCGAGGCCTTCGAATCATTCGTCGCCAGCCTGGGTCAGGAGATCTATTTCGCCGAGCCGCTCTATTATCACAACGCGGTCCTGTTTGAGCGGCATGGCTTTTCCTATGCGCAAGGCAAGCGCCTGATGGAGCGCATCCAGACCGGCTTCGAGCCTGGCGGCGATCTGATCCCGCTGCTGGATAACTCCACTCCATTCCGTTCCCCCCAGGCAGCCGATAGCATCCGCCTGCGCTCGTGGGCTATTCACGACAACATCCTCGGCTCGCCGTTCAACCACGTCACCATGTATAAGAAGATCGGCGTCTCGGCCGGTTTGAATACCTGTCCAAATTGTCCCTGGTCATAAGGAAACCTCTATGTGGATCAATAACATCATCGCCCTGATCGTCACTTTCGCTGTCGCCCTGGCCTGGCTGCGCCTGAATGATTTTTTTGCCACACGCGGATGGGTCAGCAGCCGCACCAGCCGCAAATTCATCCATATCGGCACCGGCCCGTTATTTGTGCTGTGCTGGCTGCTCTTCAATGATGCGGCTTCTTCCCGTTTTTTGGCAGCCCTGGTCCCCTTCTCGATTACGATCCAGTTTGCCCTGGTCGGCCTGGGGATGATGAAAGATGAATCCACCGTGCAGGGCATGTCCCGCAGCGGGGATCGGCGTGAAATTTTGCGCGGCCCGCTCTATTATGGCATCGTCTTTGTGATCCTCACCATCCTGTTCTGGAAAGAAAACCCGGTCGGCATTGTTGCGCTGATGATGATCTGCGGCGGGGACGGGCTGGCCGAAATCCTCGGGCGCAAATATGGCGACCCGCAAGCTGCCCTGGAGCAAAACCAAGTCCTGGGTGGGCAGTATTCGGTTTCCTGTTCGGCGCCTGGCTGCTGGCGCTCTGGTGCTGGGAGCGTTCATCCTGGCGGGCGTGTTCGCCGCCCCGATCACGGCCTACCTGCTGCCGATCACGATCATCTCGCTGGTATCCACAGTGGTTGAGTCGTTCACCCCGAACGATTTGGATAATATTACGGTTCCTGCGGTGGCGGTCGTGTTGGGGTTGATGTTGTTGTAAGTAATGAGAATGGGGGTGGAGTGCGGGGTAAAGCCTACAACCGTGCGAGAGTTTATCGTTTTTGAGAAAGCTCTAAATAGTTGGGATGGTTAACTTGAAAATTTTCGAGGAATTCATGTCAATAGACTATGGTGAAATCGAAACTTATGACACTGATCGAGGTTTTGGTTTTGTAAGTAGGAGATTAGGAGATTTCGCGAAAAATCATGTTTTCTTTCACATAAAGAAAATAAAAAATAAATACCCTGATTTGGCAAATAAACTTGATGATTACGCCTATTTCGGAGTGAGTTTTTGGTATTCAATAGAAACCACAGAAAAGGGTGAGCAAGTAAGCGAAGTTTGGCTTAATGTGGATGAACTATCACATAAAACACGTGGTGAATTAATTCACGCTGTCGGCAATTTATGGAAGGATCTTTCAAGACCACTACCCTCAATGGTTGAACGAAATCACAATTGCACTCTGTGATCAAAATGGTAGAGAAAGTTTACTACAGGAGAGAAGCGTCTTATTCAAAAACAGAAAGAAGTTGAGACGGAGAGAAAACATCTAGCTGATGAGCAGAGAAGGAAAATTGAAGAGGAAAGACGTGCAAATACAATAGCATATCAAAATGTTACTCGGAAAATAGACAAAGAACGACAACGATTAGAGTCCGAAAGAATAGCAAGAATATTAGCAGATCAAGAAGCTGCTCAGAAAGCGATGAAGGAAGAACGAGAACGATTAGAGGCCGAAAGAATTGCAAAAGAAAATGCAGCTCAAGAAGCTGCCTGGAAAATATTGAAGGAAGAACGAGAACAATTAGCAATCGAAAGACGTGCACAATATGAAGCAGCTCTAAAAGCTGCCCAGAAAAAGAAGAAGAACTATTGGTTAAGCGGATAGTTGAGCAAGAGATAATTCGAGTTTCGAGAGCGGCGCAACGCAAAGCTGAAATACAAGAGCGATCCGCAAGGATTAGAAATTTCTGTATTGATCGTGACATAACCGTTCTTGCACATTTCACATCTATTCAGAATTTAGGTAGTATATTGGATGAAGGGCTATTAAGCCGAGATCTTCTCGCTGCGTGGGATCTGAAGCACCCTCCCAAATACAACGATGAAGTGAGAATGGATGGATATCCTGAGGCAATATGTTTATCGGTCAGTTTTCCTAATTACCGCATGTTTTATAAGTTTAGAATGCAGTTCCCAGGCGGCTGGGTGGTGATTCTACTCAAATCCAATATTCTTTGGGAACTTGATTGTGCTTTCTGCAAGGAAAACGCAGCGTCGAATAATGTTACATCGATTTCATTGGTCGAGAGAAAAAAAGATTCTGCATTATTTGAGATGTATAATGATTATAATCATATTCTTAGGCAACAATTGGGAATACCTAAAAATTACCCGACAAACCCTCAAGCAGAGGTGCTTGTTTTTGACCCCATACCTACACGATACATAACTGAAGTACATTTCGAGGATATTAACCTTGTCCAGCAATGGACAAAAATAATCCACGGAAAGTATAATCTTCAATTTGTTTACGACCAGCAGTATTTTAAGTATAGACAAGATTACGAAACATGGAGAAAATCCGATAATGAATAATTCACAAGAGCATCATTTACCCTGTCTGAAGAATATCCTAATCCTTGATCGGCCTCCAATTTGATGCAAAATATGGCCAAACGTCCAGTTTTTTTACCACAAGATAATTACCCATATGTGACAGAGACAATAATTGAATTTAAGTGGTATCCCGGTTTTGCAAAAACTCAGGCTCAAAAATCTATTGCCTCTATGCATAACGCAGCTGCAATTAATGGTATCTCTCCTGTTTTAGAAATATCATCAAAATCACCAAACCATCTAGGTGTCGCTCTTAGTGCCTTTTAACCTCAAGATTAGAATACCTACGATGCAAGCCATCTCGGTTGAGTGCGCCTTTCAAGGAAGCAAAGTTTTTAATAAAGGAGGCCCCTATACTGACTTGTACAATGTTACAAGCAGGGAAGCAAAGACCGATGAACGTATACGAAATTCAGGTGATTTAGTCGCTTTCAATTTTCATGGTGATGATTTTCCAATTAATCCAAAAAGTGCCTTCTATGATTGGCTATATATCATTGCATTATTTCAAAATCCTGATCTAGCCGATAAAATTCTTAAGTTTCAAGGTTATTCAGACATTGCATTTAATCCGGTTAGATCGTTTAATTGTCAGGCACATTCGGCTGCTTTATTTGCTGCCCTCAAAAAATTGGGTGAAATTGAAAGCGTTGTGAAAAATAAGGATTACTATCTGAGAGTAGTGACTGGTATGGGTGTTCAACGAACTGAACAAGTTTTTAAACAACTCCCACTTTTGCCTTGAGCCGTAAGCCGCATCACACGCTAGATTACCCCCGATTTCCAGACGCCGGGGGTTTGGGTATCCCAAATGGGTATCGAAGAACCATCCACGAATAAAACACAAATACACAAATGGAGGGCGGACATTTGGGTATTCGTGAACCATTCGGGGACAGTTGGTGTCGGACAACCGTTAGGGTGCGCCACCCTGCCCACCAGCCGTCTGCCGTCAGACTTCGGAAGTCTGACGGCCATTAAGGGTGCGCCGCCCACCCCATCGTCGCGCCGCGCTCCATATCTGATAAAATAGCACTCAACAAGCCGATCTTCGGTTTCTATTGGATCCAACTACGTTGTGAACAGGAGGAAACAGCATGGCACCAGATCGAACCGAAAGCAAGTACATCAACGTTGCAGAGAGCGTGGAGCTGCATATTCTCGAACGAGGGACGGGCAGCCCGATCGTCTTCATTCCCGGTCTCACCTTCTCCGGGGAAGTGTTTCAAAGCCCAGATCGAGCATTTTGCGAGCAGCCGGCGGGTTATCGCGATCGACCCGCGCAGCCAGGGAATGTCGTCCAAGGTTTCGCACGGCAACGACTACTTAACCCACGGCCGTGATCTGAACGCCCTGATCGAAGCGCTCGACCTTCACGACCTCACCCTGGTGGGTTGGAGCACCGGTAACCTGGACCTGTGGTCGTACGTCTCCCAGTTTGGTGTGGGACCGCCTGAAGGCCGCGGTGACAATTGACATGTCGCCTGTGCCGCTTTCTGCCGACCCCGATTGGTGGGTGGAAGGCAGCATCGAAGACCTTCGCATGCTGATGAGCCAGGTGCTGCCATCGCTCGAAGGGACGCGCGGCTTCTGGAGCGACTACGCCGCTGGCGTGATGATCCAGCGTGAGATGCACCCCGGGGAGCTGGAATACATCCTCGATATGTCCGCCCGGACCCCGCATAACACCTGCGTCGCCCTTTTTGCGAGCGCGGTGCTATCCGACTACTACGCAGCCGCCAAAGAGGTATCGGAGAAGCTGCCTTCGCTGATGTTCATCGCCGAACATTGGGCGGATGTGGCTGAGCCATTCATGCGTAAACATTTCCCCGGTACAAAAACGCACGTGATGGGCGGGCACCTGATGTTCTACGAATATCCCGACCAGTGGAACCGGGTTCTGGAGGACTTCCTGAGCGGGATGAGCTGACCAGGTTAAATCCTGGCTATAAGTGGGCGCAACGACCACAGCCGCTGGTTGTGTTCATCGTGCTATGAGAACCGCTCTTATGATCTCCCGCGGCATATCTTTTATATTACAGGGTTCAGGGCGCGCCGCCATGCCCACCAGCCGTCTGCCTTTAGACTTCCGAAGTCTAGCAGCAATGAAGCGCCTGCCAACATGCTTCAGCATGTTTGATCTCTTCCAGCCTGCGAATTCATTCGCAGTCTCATTCATGCATTCACGCCCCATTCGGGGACGGTTGTGTTACACGGGATGATGTCATTTGTCGCTGAAAAGGTGACATTCGTTCACCCGACCGTCCATTGACGCCCCCCGTCTATTATGATAATATTACTCGGAATTTAATCCACTACTTCTTCATCAAAGGATATCTAATGTTAGCAGAACAGACCTCCACCCAAACCATCACCCTGACCCCTTCAGCCATCCAGGCTGTCCGCGATTTAATGGAAACACGCAACCTGGAAGGATATGCCTTGCGCGTTTTTGTCTCCGGCAGCGGATGCTCCGGTTTACAATATGGGATGGCCCTCGAAGCCAATATCCGCGAGCAAGACCTGAGTGAAGAATTCGACGGTGTTAAAGTTGTTGTTGATGAGATTTCAATCGATTACCTGCCGCGGCGCGACCGTGGATTATATTGAAAGCGAGACCGGCAGCGGGTTCAAGATCGAGAATCCAAACGCGATCTCAAACTGCGGATGTTCAAGCGCCACCCGCTCGGAAGACGGCGGCTGCAGCGGCTGCCACTAACCCATCAATTCTAGCGACCTCGCAAGAAAGATAACAGCGTCCCAAAGACGCCAATCACGATCATCCCGATAATGATCATGCCAACCGGCACGCCGCCCGTCTGCGACGCAATCGGGGCGTCCGATGGCAGCGTGGGCTGCACCACCGGCGGCGGCTCCGTGAAGGTCGGCAGCCTGGTTGGAGGGATCTCCACCAGGAATTGAGCCGCCAGGGTTGGATCAATCGTCGCCGTGATCATAGGCGTGGCGGTCGGCGGCGGCTCGATCACCGGCAGCGACCCATTCACATCCACCAAATCTTTCCAAACCCAGGCCACCCCACCCGTCACACCCGGGTAGGCAATCTGGATCCATTCTCCTCCAGGCGAGCGACCCAGCGCGGGCACCAGCGAGCCTTCCACCAGAACACCCACAACATCATAAGCCACCGTGGAAGGGCCGCCTCTCACATTAATAAACCCCTGTTCATTATCCAGCACAATCGCCAAAGCCCCCACCGGCGTGCCAGTCACGGTCGGGATCGAACCGGTCGGGATCTGGCGCGGGAACCCGGCCTGGGCAGCGCCGAATTGCGCTCCAAGCCCCATACCGATCAGCAGCAAGAGCAACCCGAAACGCGCCCCAAACGTATGTAATAATTGACGAACCATTCAAAATTTCTCCTGATTGGAGATTATAATCGAATTATCAACTCTCTCTGAAAGGCGGTTCCCGATGGATCAACGCATTTATCATGGCAATCTCACCCCTGGCGACCTGGCGCGCGCCCTGATCGGCCATTTTAATCGCGGCAATTTGCGCGCCGTCCAAATCGGCAACAACCGCGACACGATCGTTCAGATCGGCACGCACGAACGATCCCGTTCTGGCGGTCAAACCTCCCTCGCCATCACGCTTCGCCCGGTCGCGGATGGGGTCGCGGTGGAGGTCGGAAAACAATCCTGGCTCGGGGTAGCCGCCAGCCTGGGTCAATCCGCTTTTTATGCCTGGCACCGACCCTTCAGCCTGTTGGACCGTTTTGACGATATCGCCCAGGATATTGAAAACATCCAGCTGGCCGAAGACGTCTGGCAGGTCATCGAAGAAGCAGCCCGCGCCATCGGCGCCGGGCAGGAATTATCCGAAAGGCTGCGCCGGGTCGCCTGCGCCTACTGCCAGACCGCCAACCCGGTCGGCGAGCCAGCCTGCATCGCCTGCGGCGCGCCGCTTGGGCCAAACCAACCCCGCACCTGCCTGAAATGCGGGTTCGTGCTGAAGAAAGGTGAGACCATCTGCCCGCAATGCGCTGCGCCGGTATAGGGATTCACCATCCACGGAAATACCATCCACAAATTGATCACGAATACGCGAATGCCCGCCTCCCATTCGAATATTCGTGCGCCCTTATTCGCGGACGGTCCTATTACGCCTTTGCCCATTCGAGCATTCGTGTGTCCTAATTCGTGGACGGTTCTATTCGCGTGCCCTTATTCGCGGACGGTCTGTTCTCCGCTACAAAAACAAAACCGCAAGGCTGCGACACCCTGCGGTCAATTTCATCCAATATTTCACTGCTGATTTACACCGCAGTAAGCAGTTGAACTGCCTCCTGCAGCGCCGGCAGCATCTGGCTGTCATCCTCGTTGCCCCGGCTCTCAAGCCGAGAAGCCATGCGCTCCAACACCGGCAGCGCATCCAGATAGCCGATCTCGCCAATATAACGTGCGGCTTGCTTGCGCACATCTGCTGGCGCGTTGCGATTCGATAATATTTGGGCCAGGTGGACGCCTGCGAACGAACAATAACTCAGCAGGTCGGCCACATACCCCTCCGAGGTCTTGTCATATAACGACACCTGCAGCAATGCGAAAATTTGGCGCGTATGCATCTCACTCAATTGAGTGATCAGCGTGCGCTCCACACCATCGTTCGGCCCGGCTCCCGATCCAATCGAGCTGGCCAGGTTTCCTAAATTCTTTACGATCTGATTGCGAAATTCAATGTCTGGCTCGGTCAATCGGCTGACAAGCAGATAAGCTACCAAAGGCAATTGACGGATGGCGTCATATTCCACCAACCGTTGCAGTCCAGTAATCCTTTGTAGCAAATCTGGAGAGCTGAGCGATTCGACTGATTCCCAAATGACCGAAATCAACTCGAACCGCTGCATACCCAATCCCTGCGCATTCAGGCTTTCGGGCTGCTCGATATGGATACTACAGTCATCAGGATCCATGCGCAGTGTGATCTCCAGGCAGTTTAAGCTCAACCCATGTTGGTTGTGTTCGCCGGGTTGCCCGGCAGATTTGGATATTTTCTTGCATATATGCAAAGTATACCCGAAAGCAGGTTAAGGTAATTTGCATCCTTGGTTAAGCTTTTATTTAATCAAATGATGGTTTGGTTAAGACTAGCCCGCCATCTCCCGGGCTGCTGCGATAATCGCCTGCACCGTCAACCCATATTCCTGGTAGATCGTTTGGAATGGCGCCGATGCGCCGTATTTCTCGATCGAAAGGATGACCCCCTGGTCGCCCACCCAGCGCTCCCAGCCCATCCCAATCCCGGCTTCCACTGCCAACCGCTTGACCAGCTTCGGCGGCAGGATCATATCTTGATATGCCTGCGGCTGCGCTTTGAATAGCTCCCAGCTTGGGAATGAGATCAGGCGCACGCTGAAATCCTTCTTTCATCAGCGCTTTGCCCGCTTCCACGATCAGGTTCACTTCGGAGCCGCTCGCCATAAGCACAACTTCTTTCGGTCCCCCACCCACCAATTGAGCCAGGAGATAAGCCCCCTTCCACAAACCTACCGCCGGGCTGAAAACCTTGCGGTCCAGCGTGGGCAGCGCCTGGCGTGTGAGGGCGAGGGCGGTCGGACCGTCCCGGCGCGTGATCGCCACCTTCCAGGCCTCGCGCACCTCGTTCGCATCCCCCGGACGCAGCACCACCATATTCGGGATCGCCCGCAAGGAGCAAACCTGCTCCACCGGTTGGTGAGTCGGGCCGTCCTCGCCCACGCCGATGCTGTCATGGGTGAACACCCAGATGCTTGGATAATGCGACAGGGCCGAGACGCGGAGCGCCCCGCGCATGTAATCGGCAAAGACCAGGAACGTGCCGCCGTACGGGATCAGCCCGCCGTTCACCGCCATCCCGTTCACGATCGCGCCCATCGCATGCTCGCGCACCCCGAAATGGAAATTGCGACCTTCATGGCGGTCTTTCTGGAAGTCGGGCAGGCCATTCAGCCAGGTCTTGTTCGAGGGCGCCAGGTCTGCCGAGCCGCCCAGCAGTTCCGGCAATTTCAATGCCAGCGCATTCAACACCTTCCCGGAGGCCTTCCGGCTGGCGATGGCCTTTTTCGTCCGCGGGGAACTGCGGCAGATCGGCTTCCCAGCCATCCGGAAGTTCGCCGTTCAAACGCCGGCGCAGTTCCAACCCACGTTCGGGATAATGCCTGCTCGTAATCTGCCGTCATCTGATCCCATTTCTGCTCGGCAAGCTCGCCCCACTCGACAGCCTGGCGAAAAAAAGCAAGCATATCGTTGGGTACATAGAAGCGCGGCTCGATCGGCCATCCCAGGGCGCGCTTGGCGGCATCCAGCTCCTCCTGCCCAGCCGGCTCGCCGTGCGCTTTTTCGGTGCCTTGCTTGGTTGGCAACCCGTAACCAATCACCGTTCGAACTGCGATGATCGACGGGCGTGGGTCTGCTTTCGCATTTTGAATCGCCCGGTCGATCGCATCTACCGCGCTGATTTCATCATTCGGATCGTCCGCCACGATCTGGGTATGCCAGCCATAGGCTTCGAACCGTTTCATCCGATCTTCGCTGAAAGCCAGGTAGGTGCCCCCTTCGATGGAAATATGGTTGTCATCGTACAGGTAGATCAGCCGTCCCAGCCCAAGATGCCCCGCCAACGAGGCCGCCTCGGAGGACACCCCTTCCATCAAATCCCCGTCGGTGACGATGGCATAGACGAAATAGTCGAAGAGCGGAAAGCCGGGCCGGTTGAAGACTGCGCGCCAGGTGCTCGGCGGCGATCGCCATGCCGACCCCGTTGGCAAAACCCTGTCCCAGCGGCCCGGTGGTCACTTCCACCCCTGGGGTGACCCCATATTCGGGATGACCAGGCGTGCGGCTGCCCCACTGGCGAAAGTTCTTCAGGTCATCCAACTCCAGGTCAAAGCCGGTCAGGTAAAGCAAGCTGTACAGCAGCATCGAGCCGTGCCCGCCGGAAAGGATAAAACGATCCCGGTTCGCCCATTTCGGATTGCGCGGGTTAAAGCGCAGATGGCGCGTCCACAGCGCATACGCCATCCCGCGCAGCCCCCATCGGCAAACCCGGATGCCCGGATTTGGCCTTCTGAACGCCGTCTGCCGCTAAAAACCGAATGGTGTTGATCGCTTTTTGGGTGAGGGAATTTGATTCAGCCACGTTATTCTCCTTGAGTTGGATAGGGGAATATTTACCGCGTTCTGGCTGCATTCATGAAAATGGATTTACCACGAAACACATGAAAGAAAAAACAAGGACTCCGCATCTGCCTGGTCGTTTTTTCAGCATTTTATTTTTGTGTGTTTCGTGGTGAGTTGTTTCGTACCTGTCCAACAAGTGAAATTCTTCACATACTCAACAAATTTTTGCAAGTAACATTTGTCATGACGTGATTGTGCCATTTGTTACTATTCGAGTAAGCTCAAATTTACGATACTAGTGACAATAACTTATACTAGTCTATCGATTAGTGGGCTTTTGCCCGTCCACTGCAAGGAGGCTTATCTTACTCTATACCCAATCTTATCGCCCTTCTTATCGCCATTTTTTTCGCCCCTGTAACAGGGTTTGAAGCGTAATTCGATTAGACCCCAAACGCTTTTTAATCCGCGAAACCAAATTCGTATCAGATCTCCCTGTAGGAGGTGGCACTTGACAGCTCATCCTGTCCTTTCGACTGACACAAACCCCAATCTAAGATTTTTGGAAGAAGTAAGCGCGCGGACAGCGGGCGTATCCCGGCTGGAGATGTGCATTCAATGCGGAACTTGCGGCGGATCCTGCCCTCCCGCCGCGGATATGGATCACACGCCGCGCATGCTGTTTGCAATGATCCGAGCCGGTATGCGCTCTGAAGCCCTCAGCAGCAATACCTTCTGGATCTGTGTTTCTTGTTATCACTGCGTCGTCCGCTGCCCGCAGGATGTCCACATTGCCGATGTAATGTACACCCTCAAGAGCATGGCCATTGAGGAAAAATGTATAAAGACGCGACCGCCCCGGATTTCTCGCAGACCTTCGTGGATATGGTCGAGAATTACGGGCGCAGCTACGAATTTGGACTGGCCACCCGTCACTATCTCAAACACTTCCCGATGCGGTTGCCAGGCATGGCGCCCATGGGCCTGGGCATGCTCAGCAAAAAACGGATGGATATCACCCCGAACCGGATCGAGGGGATGGAACAGCTCACCGCGATCCTCAAGCGCGCCAAGGAATTGAAGGTGCCATGATGAACAAATATCTCTTTTATCCCGGTTGCGCAATGGAAACCAGCGCAAAAGCCTATAACGAGTCGCTCCAGGCGGTTCTGGATCCCCTGGGAATCATCCTGGAAGAAGTGCAAGACTGGAACTGCTGTGGAGCCACCGAATACCTCGGCATCAGCACCGTCCCGGCTTACGCCTTGATCGGGCGCAACCTGGCCCTCGCCTCCGGTCAAATGGATGGATCCCGCACGCTGGTTGCTTCATGCAGCGCCTGCTACTTGAACCTGGCTAAAGCCGATCACTACATGGCCGAACGACCGGCCCTGGGAGTGAAAGTCAACGAGGCTCTGGCGGCCGGCAACCTGAGCTACACCCCCGGCACGCTTGAAGTGCGCCACCTGCTGGATGTGATCATCAACGATGTTGGACTCGATGAAGTTGAAAAGCAAGTCGTCAAACCGCTCAAAGGCCTGCGCGATCGCCCCCTATCTGGGCTGCATGGTGCCTCGCCCCGATTATAAGAACCATTGGTCAGATCACGAATATCCCAATGAGCTGGACCTGCTGCTGAAAGCGCTCGGCGCTGAAGTGATCGACTTCCCGCTCAAAACGCACTGCTGCGGCGGGCACATGACCCAGATCAGCCCGACCACCGCCTTTGAACTGATCCGGCGCTTGGTCTCCTCGGCCGACAATTACAAAGCCGATCTGATGGTCACGGTCTGCCCGATGTGCCAGATGAACCTGGACGCCTATCAGAACGAGACCAATCAATATTTCCACACCCATTACAAGATGCCGATCCTGTTCTTCACCCAATTGATGGGCGTGGCCTTTGGGATCGACCCCGCAAAGCTTGGTTTTGGGCGTGAGCTGGTCAGCGCCCGGCATGCCATGAGCCGCATCGGCGTCGATGTCCCCGAAAGCGAAGAGACAAAAGCACAGCCAAAGCGCAAGAAACCCAGCGGGCTTCCCATGCCGAAGATGCCCGGCGACAAGGAGGTGGCTTGATGACCCGAAAAACCTGAAGAGCAAAGAACGAATTGGCGTTTATGTCTGCCACTGCGGCAGCAACATCGCCGGCATCGTGGATGTGGAAGACGTAGCCATCTGGGCTGGCGAAGAACTGGCAGATCGCGGCGTGGTGATTGCCCGCGATTACAAGTTCATGTGCTCCAGCCTGGGCCAGGAATTGATCGAGAAAGACATCAAAGAAGAAGGCCTGACGCGGGTGGTGGTGGCAGCCTGCTCGCCGCACCTGCACGAAAACACCTTCCGCACCGCCTGCGAGCGTGCCGGGCTGAACCCCTACCTGTGCGAGCTGGTTTCGATCCGTGAGCAGGTCTCGTGGGTGCACACCGATAAAGCCGCCGCAACCGACAAATCCAAAGCCGTGGTTTCCGGGCGGCGTCGAGCGGGTGATCCACAACGAGCCGCTTGAAGCCGCTGCGCGTGCCGATCCATCCGGCCACGCTGGTGGTGGGCGGCGGCATCGCCGGCATCCAGGCCGCGCTTGAAATCGCCGACGCCGGTTTCCCGGTCTACATGGTCGAGCGCGAGCCTTCCATCGGCGGGCACATGTCGCAGTTCGACAAAACCTTCCCCACCCTGGACTGCGCCGCCTGCATCCTGACCCCCAGAATGGTCTCTGTCGGCACACATCCAAACATCACGCTGTTCACCTGGAGCGAAGTCGACCCAGGTGGAGGGTTATGTCGGCAACTTCACCGTCACCATCCGCAAAAAAGCCCGCTACGTCAACGAAGACCTGTGCACCGGCTGCGGCATCTGCCAGGAAAAATGCCCCAAGAAAGTGATCGATGACGTTTACGAAGCCGGACTGGGCTATCGCAAAGCAGTCTACACGCCCTTCCCGCAGGCTGTGCCCAAATATCCCGGTGATCGACATACCAAACTGCACCTACTTCCAAAAAGGCACCTGCAAAGCCTGCGAGAAATTCTGCCCCACCAACGCGATCGACTTCAACCAGGAAGATGAAATCATCACGGTCCAGGTGGGCAATATCATCCTGGCAACCGGCTACGATCTTTTCGACCCGCGCCAGGTCACCCAGTACGGCTACGGTCGCCTGGCGAATGTGTTCACCAGCCTGGAATTCGAGCGCCTGACCAACGCCGCCGGACCCACCAACGGCAATATCGTGCTGCGCGATGGCGTGACCACGCCGACAGTCGGTGGGCATCATCCACTGCGTGGGCAGCCGCGACCGCAACTTCAACAACTACTGTTCGGTGATCTGCTGCATGCAGAGCCTGAAGTTCGCCCACCTGGTCCACGAGCGCACCGGCGCCACGGTCTACAACTTCTACATCGACATGCGCACCGCTTATAAAGATTACGACGAGTTCTACCAGCGTGTGATGGAGGAGGGCACGCTGTTCGTGCGCGGCAAAGTGGCCGAGGTGACCGACGCGGCCCGCCTGCCGGGCGAAGAAGGCAAATTGATCATCCAGGTCGAAGATACCCTGGTTGGCAAACAGCGGCGCATCCCGGTGGATATGGTGATCCTCTCCGCCGCCATGAAGCCGCGCGCAGATGCCAAAGAAACCGCCCAGATGTTCGGCATCTCGTGCAGCGCCAACGGCTGGTTCATCGAAAAACACCCCAAACTGGACCCGGTGGCCACGATGACCGAAGGCATCTTTATCGCCGGCTGCGTGCAGGGGCCGAAGGACATCCCATCTTCGGTCTCCCAGGGCGCGGCGGCGGCGGCGCGCGTGCTCGGGCGAATCCAGCAAGGCGAGATCGCCCTGGAACCTGTGCGCGCCACGGTTATCGAAGATAAGTGCTCTGGCTGCCGTATCTGCAACAACCTGTGCCCGTTCAACGCCATCCTCTTCCACGAAGACCGGATGGTGACTGAGATCAACCCGGCGCTGTGCCAGGGCTGCGGCACCTGTGTGGCCGCCTGCCCTGCTGGCGCCATCACGGCACCGGCTTCAGCAATGAGCAGATCTTTGCTCAGATCGAAGGGCTGCTGATGGTCAACTTCGAGCATGAGCGTCTGGCCGACTTGCCTGAGAGTAGGAGATAACGATGACAGAAGACATAAATTCTCCAAGTCTGGAAACGGGTCCGAAACAAGCAGCGCAAATTTTGAACCCGTGATCATCGGCTTCACCTGCAACTGGTGCAGCTACCGCGCCGCCGACCTGGCTGGCACGGCCCGGGTGAAATACCCGCCCAACGTGCGCCTGATCCGGCTGATGTGTTCCGGGCGCCTCGACCCCACTTTTGTGATGAAAGCCCTGGCCGACGGAGCGGACGGCGTGCTTGATCACCGGCTGCCATCCCGGCGAATGCCATTACCTGGAACAAAACTACAAAGCCCTGCGCCGCTACCTGCTGCTGCGCCGCACCCTGGCAGGGATGGGCATCGAGCCAGATCGAGTCAAGCTGGTGTGGGCCAGCGCAGCCGAAGGCGTCAAGCTGGCGCAGAGATATCCAAGATGGTCGAAGAAGTGCGCCAGCTCGGCCCGCTGCATTGGGCCGGGAAGGGCTACACGACAGCCGCCACCCCGTTCCAGTAGCTGAAATCCGAGGAGGTGACCGCATGAGCGCAACGGAAACCGAAATTCGCCATGTACTGGGCTGCCTCCTGCGGCGGCTGCGAGATCGCCGTGCTGAACATCGGCGAGAAAATCCTGGATGTGGACGCCAATTTCGAGGTGGTCTTCTGGCCGGTGGCGATGGACGCCAAGTATAAAGATGTGGAAGCGATGCCCGACCAATCCATCCTGCTGACGCTGTTCAACGGCGGCATCCGCAACAAAGAAAACGAGGAAATCGCCCACCTGCTGCGCCGCAAGTCCAAATCCTGGTCGCGTTCGGCTCGTGCGCCTGCGAAGGCTGCATCCCCGGCCTGGCCAACCTGTCCACGCCGGAGGAGATCTTCAACGCCGCCTACGAAAGCGTCTCCACCGAGAACCCCAACCATATTCGACCGTCTGTATGGTTTCAGCATGCCCGAAGGCGATATCAACATCCCCAAGTTCTACCCGATGCTGAAGACGCTCGATCAGGTAGTGGACGTGGATTACTACATGCCCGGCTGCCCGCCCGAATCGCACCAGATCGCCGCAGTGATCGACCTGGTGATCCAGGTGCTGCACGGGCAAGCCAGCCTGCCGCCGAAAGGCGCGGTGATCGGAGCTGGCGGCTCCACCGTCTGCGATGACTGCCCCCGCCAGCGCAACGTCAAGCCGATCACAGCGTTCAGGCGCATCCAGGACCTGAGCGATCCCGACCCCGACACTCTGCCTGCTGGAACAGGGCATCCCCTGCAACGGACCGGCCACCCGCAGCGGCTGCGGCGCGCTGTGCCCGCAAGCCGGCGCCCAGTGCATCGGCTGCTACGGCCCGGCCGAAGGCGTGCTGGATTACGGCGCACGCCTGATCACCGCTTTCGCCTCGGTGATCGACAGCAACGATCCCGCCGAGATCGAGCGCATCCTGGATGGCATCCCCGACCCCGCCGGCCAGTTCTACCGCTTCAACCTGGCTGGCTCGCTGCTGCGCGCCGGTAAAGCCGCCTGGACCAACACCTTAAAGACCACGCTTAGGCATCTCGGAGAGGAAATCATGCAAAAAATCACGATTGACCCCATCACCCGCCTGGAAGGACACGGCAAGATCGAAATCTTCCTGAACGAAGAAGGCGACGTCGCCAACACCTACTTCCAGATCCCGGAGCTGCGCGGCTTCGAGCGCTTCTGCGTCGGACGCCCCGTCGAGGAGATGCCGCTGCTCACCAACCGCATCTGCGGCGTGTGCCCCGAAGCGCATCACATGGCGGCTGCCAAAGCCGCCGATGCGGTGTACCACGTGGATACCCCATCCACTGCCAAGAAGCTGCGCGAGCTGCTCTACTCCGGCTTCTACTTCACCGATCACACCACCCATTTCTACGCCCTGGCTGGCCCCGATTTCGTCATGGGGCCCGATGCGCCCGTTGCCGAGCGCAATATCCTGGGCGTGATCCACAAAGTGGGGCTGGAGATCGGCGGAAAAGTGATCCAGGCCCGCAAATACGGCCACACCATCGTCGAGATGATCGGCGGGCGCAAGGTGCACCCCTGCACCTCCATCCCCGGCGGATTGACCAAAGGCATCACCGAAGAACAGCGCGCCGAGATCGAGAAGATGGGACGCTGGGGCATCGAGTTCGCCCAGTTCAGCCTGCAGCTCTTCAGCGACATCGTTCTGGGCAACAAGGCTTACCTCGACCTGATCCTGGGCGATATCTACACGCACCAGCACCTACTCCATCGGCTTGGTGGACGAGAACAACAAGGTCAACTTCTACGATGGCAAGGTCAGCGTGGTCGATCCCGATGGCGAGCGCATCGGTAAGTACGCCCCGAAAGAATACACCGACTGGATCGCCGAGCGGGTTGAACCCTGGACTTACCTGAAGTTCCCCTATCTCAAGAAAGTCGGCTGGAAAGGCTTTGTGGACGGCAAGGAATCCGGCGTCTACTTCTCCACCCCGCTCTCGCGCCTGAACGCATCGGACGGCATGGCTACCCCGCTGGCGCAGGAGCAGTACGAGAAGTTTTACGAAACCCTGGGCGGCAAACCCGTCCACCAGCGCCTGGCCATCCACTGGGCTCGCCTGATCGAGCTGCTCTACGCCGCCGAGCGCATCGTCGAGCTGGCGACCGACCCCGAGATCACCTCGCCGAATTTCCACATGGTCCCCACCGAAACCCCCACCGAGGGCGTCGGCATCGTCGAAGCGCCGCGCGGCCTGCTCACCCATCACTACAAAACCGATGAGCGCGGCATCCTGACCGAGGTCAACCTGATCGTCGGCACCACCAACAATTATGCCCCGATCAGCATGTCGATCAAGAAGGCGGCTCAAAACCTGATCAAGAAAGGTACGATCGTCACCGAGCCATGCTGAACATGGTCGAAATGGCCTTCCGCGCCTATGACCCCTGCTTCGGCTGCGCCACGCATTCGCTTCCCGGGCAGATGCCGCTGGAGGTCACCATCCGGGATGTGAACGGCGAGCCAATCGAAGTGCTCACCCGCTAGGTCTTCTGCATCTTACGGTGAGCGAACATTTTATGGATCCATCGGGCGAGTGGAGCGCACAGGCTGGCTGCGGAGAAAATCCGACCACAGCTTTTTCAGAGCCATCCACTCGCCCGGAAACCATCGTCATAGGATTGGGCAACCCGATCCTGGGCGATGACGCGGTCGGTTGGCGCCTCGCCGAACAGGTCCAGGAACAGCTTGAAGCGGATCCCACTCAAACCCGTTTTGGCGCAGCAGCCCTGGAATTTGACTTCCTCTCTTTGGGCGGTCTCAGTCTGATGGAGCGGCTGATCGGGTATCGTTCCGCCTTACTGATCGATTCGATCGTCAGCGGGTCACACCCACCTGGAACTGTGCTACAATTTGAACTGGACGAGCTGCCAGTTCATCACGTCGGTCATCTGGCTTCCGCCCACGATACATCGCTGCAGGCAGCCATCCAGATCGGGCGTTCATTGGGCGCGGCGCTGCCGCAGCGGATCGTCGTCCTGGCTATCGAAACCAACCTGGTCTATGATTTCTCGGATCAGTTATCGCCACAGGTTTCCGCCGCCCTCCCACAGGCATCGCAGCTTGCCATCCAAATCCTGAAATCGTTCGGACCATCAGCGCTCGATCCATTCATTGTCTGAATTATTAATGAAATAATTCACGAAAAGATTGTAAAATAGATAAGGAGAGTTGGTCATGGTCTCACCCGAACTTTTGCGCCGTTTTCCCTTTTTCGCCTATTTTTCAGAAGATCAGCTCACGCAGATCGCCTTGATCTCGGATGAAATTGACCTCCCGAAAGACACCGTGATCTTCGAGGAACGGCAGCCAGCCAACCGGATTTTCTTTTTACTGGAAGGAGGCGTCGATCTCTATTTCAAATCCGAAGAAGAATACCACCCCAAAGCCAGCAAAGAGTTCTCCGCCGGAGAAATCAACCCGGGTGAGCTTTTCGGGGTCAGCGCGCTGGTCGAGCCATATGTGCTCGGCGCGTCTGCGCGCATCTCGCAATCCGCCAAACTCATCCAAATCGACGCTGTCGAACTGCGCAAATTGATGGATGCCGATGCTACCTTTGGCTATCTCGCCATGAAACAGACGACCAAAGTCATGAGCGATCGCCTGGCATCCACGCGCGTCCAGCTCGCGGCAGCCTGGGCACAATGAACAATCTATCGCACCCAACTTTAGGGGATACCGATGGTCATCAAAGAAGATTTGATATTCCGTCAGGTTCTAACCTTACGTGATGGCGCGCGTGTGCTGCTGCGCCCCCTGGTACCACAGGACAGACAATCTCTGCTCGATTTTTTCCTGCCGATAGCTATCGAAGACCGCCGCTTTATGCGCCATAACATCAACGACCCCGAGCTCATTTCGTCCTGGGCTGAAGAGGTCGATTACGACAAGGTGTTTCCGCTTATCGCGCTGGTTGGAGAGCGCATTGTCGGCATTTCCACCCTTCACTTTCACGAAGGACCTGCCCGCCATCGAGCCGAGATCCGCATTTTCCTGGCTAAGGATTTCAAGCGGCGCGGCCTTGGCAGCAAATTTATTCAAGCCCTGATTGACCTGGCAAAAAAGCGCAGCATCCATCTGCTCGAGGTCCAGATCGTCAGCGATCACTCCGAAGTGATCAAGGCTTTCCACAAAATGGGCTTTGAGCAAGTCTGCCTGTTTGAGGATTATTTTATGCTGCCAGACGGCGAATTGCGGGACGTGGTTTACCTGTCCTTACGGTTGCATAAGGTCGAAGACGATTTTTAATCGAGGTTATGCCATAAATAATTTCAGGCTGCGGAAGCAGTCGGCGCTTAATTTGTGACCGACATTGTGTTCGCAGTAAGCAAGTTGCGCCCCGGCCTGGATCAAGAGCGCATTGCCTTCGCGCGCTCTTTCCACCGGCACCAGATGGTCTTGGGCGCCATGAGCGATGAAGATCGGCATGCCCTGTAAGCGCCCCGGGGCGGTTACAGCTTCCACTCCATCCGGGACAAAACCCGAAAGCCCGCCCACCCGCTCGACCCGGTCGGGCTGGGTCAGCGCCAGGCTGTAAGCCAGCGCCGCCCCCTGGCTGAAGCCGACGATGCGCACCTGATCCAGATCGGCGCGCACAAACAGTTCGTTTCTCAGTAAAAGCCAGATGCGTTCCATCGCCGGGTTGAATGCCTGCAATTGCGGCCACAAGCGCACATCCTTGGGATACCAGCCAAACCCGCCAAACGGGCTTTCGTAAATCCCCCTTGGCGCAACCAGAATCGCTTGCTGCGGCAGCCTATCGGCGAAGACCCACATCGAGTTTTCATCCCCCGTCCAGCCGTGCAGCAGCAAGATCAGCGGGAGCGCGTCGCCTACCGCGGGCAGGCGATATTTCACGCTCAGCCCGGCCATCTCAGCGGAAAGGATTTCCGGCTTCACGGGCTGTCCTTTAGCCGCCATCCGCCTTCTTTGCCGCCCAGCCCATCAGCGCCAATACCAGCCAGACCAACCCGGCCGGGACCAGCGCCAATCCAACGCACACCAGCCCCAAAATTGCCGCTTCCCGCCCGTAGATGAGATAGATCGAGCCAATCCCGACAAATACCAGCAGGATGAAGAAGCCCAGCAGCAATTGGACGTTGGTCTGGCGGGCGTATTTGCGCAGGTCTTTGGTCATGCGGGTATTGTAGCATGGTTTGGGCGTCGAAGAACCATCCACGAATAAAGCCACGAATACGCGAATGGATGGCGGATATTCGAGTTGTCGGGCACGCGGCGCGCCCTGCCGAGTGCCTTTTTACACAGCCGCCGAATACGGTCTAATCGACTCTAAAATGTTGCTTTCGTCTTGTTGAGCAAAATACAAATCCCAACGCAACTGTAAATTCATCCAAAAATCAGCCGACATATTGAAAAACTTCGCCAAACGCAAAGCCGTGCTGGGCGTGATGCCCCTGCGTCCGTTGACGATCTCATTGACACGCTGGTAAGGCACACGAATATTGTCGGCCAATTCCTTTTGGGTAATTTCCATAGGATTAAGAAACTCTTCCAAAAGCATTTCGCCAGGGTGTGTAGGCGGGCGGTGAGAGGGAACTCGAACCATTTTTATCTCCTGCTATTCGTGATAATCTACAATCTCAACCTGGTCAGGTCCCTTTTCTGTCCAGAGAAAACAAATTCGATACTGGTCATTGATCCGAATACACCTTTGACCTTTTCGATCACCTGACAATACTTCAAGCCGATTATTCGGTGGGATTCTCAATTCGGCTAACGCAGAAACAGAATCGAGTTGGTCTAGTTTTCGGGCAGCGATTTTCCAAATGTGATTGGGGCAGATACTTCTCGCCGCTTTGCTATTTTCGCCGTTGAAAATATCTTCCGTGCCTGCGTTTTTGAAGGATTGAATCATAGCCACATGATAGCACGGAAGGCATGCTATTTCAAGCCCCGAAAATTTTGCGCGGGGCGTGCCCTGCTGGCCGAGGGTCGGCAGACCCTCGGCCCTTGATCCGCCGGGTTTTGGGCATACTCAAATTGGGTATCAAAGAACCATCCACGAAAATGCACGAATACTCGAATGGCGGGCGAGCATTCGTGTTTTTATTCGTGAACCATTCGGGGACAGTTCCCACCTGATTAATCCCTTGACATTTCCTCCATTCCCCCTTAAAATGCGTCGGTTGCTTAACCATTAATATCCTTAACTATTCGGACCAAAAGCGTGATAAATATGACTGCATCCGAAACCAATCCCGCCATCGAGCAGGCTCTCGACAGCTTCTGGGAGACCATCCCCCCGCTGTGGAGGCGCCTGCACGAGCAAATCCACCACACCGCCGCCGCCCAGTTCGATATCTCGGTCGAGCAGTTTCACGTGCTGCGCCACATCCGCCTCGGTCAGACCTCGGTCAGCGAATTGGCTGAAGCCAAGCGCACCAGCCGCCCGGCTGTCAGCCAGATTGTGGATGTGCTGGTCCATAAAGGCCTGGTCGCCCGCCTGCCCAACCCCGAAGACCGCCGCATCGTCCGGCTGGAATTGACCGCCGCCGGCAGCGAACTGATCCAGCAAATCATCCAGACCACCCGCTTCTGGATGCGCCAGCCGCTCGAGGCGCTCTCCCCGGCTGAATTGGGCGCGCTGCAGCGTGCGTTCGATATCCTGAACAAGGCCTTCAACCTGGCGGAGAGACATTGATCCCACTATGAAAGCCATCCTGATCCTTTATCGTCATCTAAAACCCTATTGGAAATCCAGCCTGCTGGCGCTGGTCACGCTGACCGCAGTCGTCATGATGGACCTGTCCATCCCGCGCCTGGTCCAGCGCATCATCGACCAGGGAATCGGCGGGCAAAATATGAGCGTGGTTCTCCAAACCGCCGGGTTGATGTTCCTTTTCACCATCCTGAGCACCGGGCTTGCGGTCGCGAATAATGTGCTCTCGGTGCGGGTGGGTGAATCCGTCGCGCGCGACCTGCGCGAAGAACTCTTCCTGAAGATTCAATCCTTCTCCTATGGCAACCTGGATCGGTTGAACACCGGCGTTCTAATGATCCGATTGAGCAGCGACACCACCATCTACCAGCGCCTTGTGCAGGTCTCCCTGCGCATCGGGACGCGCGCCCCGCTCTTGATGATCGGCAGCCTGGTGTTGATGTTCAATACCGACACGCGCCTGGCGTTGAGCATGATGCCGATTTTAGTCCTGACCAGCCTTGTGATGGTCGTCTTTGTCGCCAAGATGGAGCCGATCTTCCGCTCTGTCCAACAAAGGCTCGACCAGCTCAACAATGTGCTCCAAGAAAACATCGCCGGGGCGCGCCTGGTGAAAGCATTCGTGCGCCAGGATCACGAGAATGAGCGTTTCGGCAAGGTCAACCTCTCCCTGACCGAGCGCAACGTCCAGGTGATGCGCTTCATGTCCAGCCTATCGCCCGCGCTGACCGTGTTCATCAACATCGGGATGGTGGCGGTGATCTGGGCCGGCGGTCTTCAATCGATCCGCGGCGAACTGACCATCGGGCAAATCGTCGCCTTCACCAACTACCTGCTCACAACCATGGGCCCTTTGATGTTCATGGTGATGTTCTCGAACCTGCTTGCAGCCGGGTCGGCCTCTGCTGAGCGCATCCTCGAAGTGCTGAATACCGAACCGGAAGTGGTCGAAACCAGCGCTCCGCTCCCGCTTCCCATCCGCCAGGGCTGGCAGGTGATTTTTGAAAATGTCTCTTTCCACTACAACGGCTGGCAAGACGCATCCGTTCTGGAGGCGATAAACCTCACGGCTGGCCCCAATGAGACCATCGCCTTTTTGGGAGCCACCGGATCGGGTAAGACCACCCTGGTCAACCTGATCCCACGCTTTTACGACCCCACCGGCGGACGGGTGCTGCTGAACGGGGTGGATATCCGCCGCTTGCGCCAGGAAGACCTGCTGACCCAGATCGGGATCACCCCGCAGGAGACGGTCTTATTCTCCGGGACGGTAGCCGATAATATCCGCTATGGCATGCCCGCCGCCCCGGTCGAGGCAGTGGTCGCGGCGGCCAAAGTGGCCCAGGCGCACGATTTTATCGAAAAGCTGCCTGAGGGCTACCAGACCCATGTCGAGGAGCGCGGCGTCAACCTTTCCGGCGGGCAGAAACAGCGCATCGCCATCGCCAGGGCAATTATCACCCGCCCCGGCATCCTGATCATGGATGACAGCACCAGCTCGGTCGATGTGGAGACCGAAACCCGCATTCAAAACGGTCTGAAAGAATGGATGCAAGCCGATCCGAATGCGCCAGCCACCATTTTCATTGTCGCCCAGCGCATCAGCACCGTGCTCAATGCGGACAAAATCGTGGTCCTGGATAATGGGCGGATTGCTGCGGTGGGCAACCACGCCGACCTGATCCAATCCAGCCCGATCTACCAGGAGATCTACGCATCGCAGCTTGGGGCTGGTCTTCCAGCCGAAATCGGGCAGGACGAGCCTGCGCTGAGCGCAAACCAGTCTGTCGTCCGGACAGGAGGGCCTAACTGATGGCAACCCCGCCGAAACCTCGCCTCTCGAACCCAACCGCCGGGCACGACTATCGCGTCCAGATGATGAATCGCGGCCCGGGACGTCCGGGCGTCATCGAAAAAGCGCACAACCCGCGCCAGGCCTTGAGCCGGCTGGCAGCCTACCTGTTCCCCTTTAAAACCGGGTTGATCGTGGTGGTGCTGTTCGTGCTGGGTTATACCCTGCTTGGGCTGCTCGAACCCTATCTGATGAAGGTGGCCATTGATCAATTCATCGCCGATAAAGATACGGTCGGGCTGGCCCGCCTCTCTGTGCTGCTGCTGACGATCTACCTGTTCGATAACGGCTTCCAGGCCGTCTCGAACTGGATGATGGCGAATATCTCGCAGCAGGCCCTGCGCAAATTGCGCCGCGATCTGTTTGGCCACCTGCAAACCCTGCCGATCCGCTTCTTCGACCAGAACCCGGCCGGCGAGTTAATGAGCCGCCTGACCAATGACATCGAAGCCATCAACCAGGCTGTCTCGCTCAATGTGGTCTCGCTGGTAGCCAGTGTGCTCTCGCTGATCGGGATTGTGGTTGCGATGTTCCTGATGGATGTCTATCTGGCTATGGCTTCGCTGGTGGTAGTCCCCATCATGCTCTGGTTCGCTGGTTTCGTCGCCCGCTACACCCGCAAGGGCTTCCGGGAGCTGCAACTGCAGCTCGGGAACATGAACAGCGTGCTGGAGGAGAACATCAGCGGCGGGCGGGTGGTGAAAGCCTTCCGGCGCAGCGATACCGCCATCAGCGAGTTCCGCCTGCGCAACCAGCAGGTCTTTAAAGCCGGCGTGTACGCCAACAGCTACGCCCTGCTGCTCATGCCTCTCACCACCGTGCTGGGCAACACCTTTGTGATCGTGCTGGCCAGCCTGGGCGGCTTCCTGGCCTTGAACGGTCTGGTGACAGTCGGCGTGATCGCGGCCTTCATCAGCTATGCCCAGAAGTTTGTCAACCCGCTGCGCCAGCTCGCCAACATGGTGAACTCGATCCAGGCGGCCCTGGCCGGGGCGGAGCGTGTTTTCCAAGTCATCGATTCCATCCCCGAACCAGCCGATTCGCCCAATGCGGCCGCCCTGCAAACCGTGGGCGGCGAGGTGAGCTTCGATCATGTCCGTTTCGGCTACAGCCCGGATGAACCGGTGATCCAGAATATGACCTTCGATGCAGCCGCCGGGCAGACCATCGCCCTGGTCGGCCCAACCGGCGCCGGCAAGACCACCATCATCAACCTGCTCAACCGCTTCTATGACGTGGATGGCGGGGCGATCCGGGTGGATGGGATCGACATCCGCCAGATCCGCATCGACGACCTGCGCCGCCAGCTCGGGCTGGTGCTGCAAGACACCTTCCTCTTCGCCGACACGGTAATGGAGAATATCCGCTATGGGCGGCTGGAGGCCAGCGACGATGAGGTAATCGAGGCGGCCCGCCTGGCAGACGCCGATCATTTCATCCGCCTGCTGCCGCTGGGCTACCAGACCCGCCTGTCTGAAAGGGCCAGCAACCTGAGCCAGGGCCAGCGCCAGATGCTCGCCATCGCCCGGGCGGTTTTGGCCGACCCCGGCATCCTGATCCTGGACGAGGCCACCAGCAACGTGGACACCCGCACCGAAGTGCGCATCCAGAACGCCCTGCTGCGCCTGATGCAGGGCCGCACCAGCTTCGTCATCGCCCACCGCCTGAGCACCATTCGTGAAGCCGACCGGGTGCTGGTCATTCAGGACGGCGAGATCGTGGAGCAGGGCGCCCACCAGCAATTGCTCGACCGCAGAGGTGTGTTTTACCAGTTGTATATGAGCCAGTTTAAGGGCAAACAGATTTAAGCGCAGCGCCATGTCATTGCGAGCGTTCACACCCTCATGTCATTGCGAGCGTTCTTTGCGAAGCAATCTGGCTGCTTCGTGCCTCGCAGCGACATCGGACCGCCATGTCATTGCGAGCGCCCACACCCTCATGTCATTGCGAGCGTTCTTTGCGAAGCAATCTGGCTGCTTCGTGCCTCGCAGCGACATCGGACCGCCATGTCATTGCGAGCGCTCATTGCGAAGCAAGCGTTCTCGCGCCTCATGTCATTGCGAGCGTTCTTTGCGAAGCAATCTGGCTGCTTCGTGCCTCGCAGCGACATACCTTCACATATGGCTTGACTCTTAGCGAACACACACCCTATAATGCCTGTGTTTGCATACCGAGGAGGATTTTCCGCCATGAACGCAGATTCCTTTCGCCATTTCTACGACTATCACTTCGCCGAAAATCGCAAAGTATGGGATACCTGCATCCCTGCACTCACCGATCAACAGTTCACCCAAAATGTAAGCTACTCCGTTGGGTCTATCCGAAATCAAATCGTTCATCTCATCAGCGTCGATGACATCTGGTTCAGCGCATTACGAGGCGTCGAAATCCCCGAATCGCTTGATCCGGCGCGCTTTGACGATCGGGAGATCATTCGCGTCCACTGGGATAACGTCGAGCAGAATATGCGCGCTTATCTGGCTGCATTGCGGGACGAGATGTTATTCGAAAAACCGTTCGCGGAGGGCGAAGACAAAGATTTGATCCTGTGGCAGGTGCTGCTCCATGTGGTTAATCATGGCACAGATCATCGCGCCCAACTGATCCGATCCATCCACGATTTGGGGATCAAAACAGAAGTCTCAAGATTACATCTTCTATGTCTATGACAACCCGAATTCTATTCAGAATTCCGGAACGTGATCGTGTATTGCACTCCCGGCGGCGATTGGATTTTGAACTCGCCGCCCATCTGGTGGGTAGCCCACAGCCGCACAAGGCGCATGCCGAGCGATTTCCGGGTATGCGGATCGAAATCCGGCGGCAGCCCAATTCCATTATCGCCAATCAGCAGACGGAACTGCCCATCCGCATCTTCGTTCATCGCCACCCGAATCTTAGGCTGGCCAGCAAAACCGGGCGGAAAGGCGTATTTTAAAGCGTTCGTGACCAGCTCGTTCACAATCAACCCGCAGGGCATAGCCCGGTTTGCCGGCAGCGCCAGCGGCTCTCCGGCCGCGTTCTGAGCCTGGATCTCCAATTCGATCACAAAGCCCGTCTCGAAAACCATGCTGAGATTATTCACCAGTTGCTTTAGATAAGACTGCATCGAGACTTCGGACAGGTTCTTTGAATGGTATAGCTGCTCATACACCAGCGCCATCGTGCGGGCTTGTTCCTCAAGCTGCACCAACAGCCGGTGCATATCCGGGTCTTTAATCGTTTCATCCCGCATCTGCATCAAGGCGATCATCGCCTGCAGGTTGTTCTTACTGCGATGCTGCACCTCGCGCAGCAGCACCGTCCTCTCTTCCAGCGCGGCTTTGATCACCTGTTCTGCCTGCGCCATCTCGGTCACATCCCGGATGAACGCCCCCACCCCGACCTCTCCTTTGCCTAAACGGACCGGGAATTTGCGCGTCTCATAAATTTGATCACCCACGTCTTCGCGGGTGACAGTGTAATCTAAATTCTCAATCGTTTTAAGATCCGACTCGCGGCAGGCGGTCGCCTGGGCTTCGGGCATCAGATCAAAATCGGTTTTACCCACGATTTCGGCTTCTGATTTCCCAAAGAATTCCTGGGATTTCGTGTTCACCATCAAATGGCGCAAGCCGCTGTCTTTCAAGAGGACCAGGTCGGTGGTCGAGTTGATGAAGGTGCGATAGCGCTCCTCGCTCAGGCTCAACGCCTCGAGCATGCGCATACGCATCAAGAACAACCCATAGCGTTGCGCCAGCCGCTCGACGATCCACAAATCCTCATCGCAGTACCCTCCCGGCTTGTTCGGACAGGGCGATCTGCCCAAGCGTTTCACCGGCGACGATGATCGGATATGAGAGCAGATTCACGATGGGGCTGTGATCTTGCGGCATGCCTTCAAAGGCAGGGGCGGCGGGAAAGTCATTCTGGTAGAATGATTTTTTACTGTCGAAAAAACTCTGCATCGGACCACCTGCACTAGCAAGCGGATGGCGGACGAAGTTGATTTGGGTTTGAGAGGGGTCCCCTCGTTTGACTTCTCGCATCAGCGCAGAGAATGTGAAGCTCTCGTTTTCGCCATCCTCAAGATTGAAGGCGGAAACAAATCCCTGCTCGCTGTGGGTCAGTTTTTGAGACCTCGCTCAGAATAATCGCGGCGGCATGCTCGAATGATTGATCCGAAGTGAGAAATATCTTGCTCACCTCCCCCAAAGACGCCTCGATTTGAGCCTTGCGCTGCAATGTCTGCTCCGCTCGCACGCGCTGGCTGACCTCGCGCGAGATCGTCAGCAGCGATTCGATCTCGCCGTCCGAGCCGCGTTCCGGGACAATCTGGGTCTCGAAATATGCGCCGCCTGGCGAGCGCGGGAAAGAACTGCTCAACCACCTGGGTCTGACCGGTCTCGAGCGCTTTGCTCAGAGTTCTCTTCAATGTGAGCCGCAATTTCGGGCGGAAATCGGCTGTTCGCTGGCTTTCTTACCGAACGCAAGGGCAAGCGGCACGCCCGCGATCTCGGCAGCCTTGTTGCCATAGATGTGCCTGAGCTGCGTATCGTAGCGCACGATCAGGTCGGGCGAATTTTCAACCAGGGTGGTGAAATCGTGCTCGCGCTTGCGCAGGGCCTCCAGGGCGGCTGTCTGCTCGCTGATATCCATCCCGATCGCCCACTCATGCCAGCCCGGGATCGGGCATTGGCGCGAGATATTCGAATAGGCGATCGTTTTGACCGTCCCATCTTTGCAGGTGAGTTCCCAGATCATGTTGCGATGACTCGGGTCGGCATAGGATCTTCGCAGCATTTCATCCAGATAGACTGGATCGGGGTGGAGCAATGCAAGCGGATGTGGATGGGCCAGGATTTCTTCGGAACTGTACCCGGTCACCTGCTCGCATTCTTTATTCCAGAAAATAATCCTTTCATGCTCGTCCAGGGCTTCCGCCATCACCGGTAAATTCTCTACTATCATGCGCATGCGCTGCTCGCTCTCCAGCAGATCTGCCTCGGAACGTTTGATCCGCTCGAGCATGGCGTTGAACGCGAGCGCCATCTCGCTGATCTCATCCCGGCCTTGCACAGGCAGCGGGTCCAGTTTTTCATTTGCCTGGCTGATATTCCCGATCCGTTGGCTCAGTTCGGTGATCCGGCGCGAAATAAACCGATCCGCCAGCCACAGGCCAATCAGCGTGAATACGGAAAGCAGAATCGCCAGCCAGACAGCAAAAAAATGCAGGCTGATCAGGCTGTTCTGATAGACCTGGCGCGGCGAGCGCACGCGCAGAACGACCGCTGTTTGCCCATAAATATCCTGTACGGCGGCAAACCCATCGATCCACTGCTCATTCAGCGCCTTAGACCAAAAATCCCCGTCTTCTTGTTCTGGCTGCCAGCCCAAGGCGGATAAGTCGGCTGGAGTTGGGACTTCCAGCAGTTCGATCGGCAGCCCGATTACATTAGAAAGATACACCAGGCGGTCTTGATCCAACCAGCGCCCGATCAGCAGCGTTCCGGCGGAGGGGCCTTCCAGGTTGCTGGGCAGGATCGAGGCGGCCGCGATCTTCAGCGTCCCCTCAGGCAGCAGAAGCAGCCCGCTTTGAGCGTCTACGCCTAGATCCGAGAGGAGCGGATTGGCAGAATTGATCTGCGCCAGCAGACTCTGCGGGACATCCACCCGCTGTCGGTTCTGCAGATCGAAACCGCGCGCCTGAACGACCTCGCCGCTGGTGTTGACCAGCACAAACAGGCTGATCTGCAGATTAGTAAAAGCGGAATCGATCAGGTTGGCCTGAGCAAAGGCCTCATTTGGGGATTCAGCCGCCTGGTAGGTTTCGTCCCACCAGGCCCAGTCCTTGACGATCCCATCCATACTGGATATGTCCTGGGCGATCGCGCTGGCAGCCAGTTCCGCATTCTGCTCGGCGCTAAGAGCATCCTGGCGCTCGAATTCGGGCAGCAAAAAAATCTTTGACAAGGCGACCAGAGAGATCACCGCCAGAGCAAGCGCTGGTAAAGTAATAAGGACGAGATAATGGCGCAGGCGCATAGGAATACCCCCGCGGCCGGAACAGACCGCGACCACTTTCCTACTTCATTATATGCGGAATAAGCTGAACCAGATATTTCAATCTTGTAAGTATTCTTCCTATTTTCTTGAGACCAGGGATTGCCATGCAGCCGCGGATCACATGAAATACGCGGAAACCATTATAATTCGGTATCCAGGCGCATCCGGCTTGCGCCCGCGCCGTGAGATCCTTTTGTTGGAGGGTATCTATGCAGGTTTATCAACCGCTCGACGTGCTCCCAATCTGGGGGGTATATCTTTTCAGCCTGGTTTTGTTATCGCTCAGCGTGGAGGCGGGTTTCCGGCTTGGCAGATGGATCGAGAAACGCTGGCCCGACCGCTCAGAAACGGGCGTCGGTACGATGGTCGGAGCATCGCTGGCCTTCCTGGGGTTCATGCTGGCGTTTGTCACCGGGTTCGCGATG
Source organism: uncultured Chloroflexia bacterium (assembly GCA_963788145.1). Taxonomy (GTDB): domain Bacteria; phylum Chloroflexota; class Anaerolineae; order Anaerolineales; family UBA4823; genus UTCFX2. The sequence goes on from CAWBFQ010000003.1 coordinate 1,047,482, forward strand.
AACATCTTCAATGAGCGGCAGCACCTGGTGATCTCGGAAGCCAATGCGATCGGCACAGCCTATCTGCGAGCCGGGTATCTGGAGGAACCGATCTCGGCGGAATCGCGCCAGTTGCTGCGCGAGTACCTCGATCAGCGCCTGATCGCGCTCGACCCGGCCCAATTGGAGGCGGCGATGACCCGCTCGGAGCAAATCCATACTGAGTTGTGGAGCCGGGCAGAGATCTCCGCCCGCCAGAACTCCACGCCGACGATGGCATTGTATCTTTCGGCGCTGAATGAGGTGATCGATCTGCATACGGAGCGGGTTAACATGTCGCTAGGCATCCGCGTCCCACCGACGGTTTTGCTGGGGGTGCTGCTGGTGGCGGCGCTGACCATGCTGCTGTTGGGGATGTTCATGTCCTATTCCGGCAGCCGCAACATTGCGGCGATGCTGATCATGGCGCTGATCCTCACGGCGGTGTTCCTGATCGTGGTGGACCTGGACCGTTCGACCCAGGGGCTGATCCAGGTGCCGCAGCAGGCGCTGTTCGATTTGCAAAAGCAGTTGGGGAAGTAGAACCATCCACGAATAGGAACCACGAATTGGCGGGGAGATCCTCCACCGGCCGCAATGTCGCTGCGAGGAACGAAGCAGCCAGATTGCTTCGCAAAGAGCGCTCGCAATGACATGAGGGTGTGGCGCTCGCAATGACATGAGGGTGGGCGCTCGCAATGACATGGCGGTCCGATGTCGCTGCGAGGAACGAAGCAGCCTGGATTGCTTCGTTCCTCGTAATGACATAGACCTGCGAATTCATGTCTCATTCGCGAATTCATGTCCCATTCGGGGATGGGTGGCTCAATCGACCATCCACGAATACTCGAATGAGGGGCGGATTCCACCGAAACGCTAAACAAAGATCGGGAAACCCTCGACCAGCCGCGATCCTTACAAATGCGAGCATTCGCTTGATGAATTGCGAGAAAGTCAATATAATGACTGAAGGTTGCCTTACACTGAGTTAATTCAGAAAAGGTTCGCCGCATGTTTCCCAGGAGGGGATCATGAAACACAAATTGAATGCGACCATGCGAATAGTGCTCCTGTTCATCGTCCTCGCCGCCTGGATCAACCTGCCAGCGGCGGCGCAGGATAACCCGCAGGAAGATTATGAAGTCTTTTTGCCGATCATCAGCATCTATTTACCCCCCGTCCCCGGCGAAATGGTGGACGTGCCCGCCGGGGATTTCCCGATGGGCTGCGACCCGGATCACAACGACGGCGCGTCCTGCTATTCTGACGAGCTGCCGCTGCACACCGTTTACCTGGACGCCTATCGGATCGACAGGTACGAAGTGACCAACAGCCAATACGCCCAGTGCGTGGCGGCCGGGTATTGCGCCGCGCCGGCTTCTTCTTCTTCCTCCACCCGCTCATCGTATTACGCCAACCCGACCTACGCGAATTACCCGGTGATCTACGTCACGTGGTACAAAGCCCGCGATTACTGCGCCTGGGCTGGCAAGCGCCTGCCGAGCGAAGCCGAATGGGAGAAGGCCGCCCGCGGCCCGACCGTGCGCGCTTTCCCGTGGGGCGATGGCGCTTCGAACTGCACGCTGGCAAATTATCTTGGCTGCGTGGGCGATACCTCCCAGGTGGGCGACTACCCGGCCGGCGCCAGCCCGTACGGCGCGCTGGATATGGCCGGCAACATCTGCGGAATGGGTCAATGATTGGTATCTGCTCCACTATTACAGCAGCTCGCCCTCCAGCAACCCGCCAGGCCCTGCGACTGGAACCGCCAAGATGCTGCGCGGCGGTACTTTTTACTACAATGAGAGCAACTTACGTGTGGCGAACCGCAGCTTCTACAGTCCAGACTATCACGCCGGTTACATCGGTTTTCGCTGTGCGGCCCCGCCAGGACCGTGAGCCTGTAGAGTGGGCGCGGCGGGGTCGGGAGACTCCTCGACCAGCAGGGAGATGGATATGCTAGATTTTGGATGGATTATCTTAGTAGGGTTAATCGGCGGTATTGCGGTAGGGATTCAATCACCTATTGCCGGAGCAATGGGCCAGAAAATTGGTGGAACAGCAAGCAGTGTGATTGTTCACTTGAGCGGGCTTATTTTCTCCCTGATTTTGTTAGTATTTAGGGGCGGTGAAAAAATTCGGGATTGGAATACTTTGCCCTGGTATATGTTGGGGGCAGGAATATTCGGTTTGATTCTTTATCAGAGCATCAATGTGACTTTGCCTCGCCTCGGTGCAACCACCATGTTGGTCCTGATCATCATCGGGCAGCTTCTCACCGGCGTATTATTAGATACTTTTGGATGGCTTGGCGTAACAGCCCGACCGATTGACACCCCTCGAATGATAGGCATTATCGTTTTAATAATCGGCGGCTACCTGGTAATAAAATAGGCACGGTCTGTCCGCTCGTCCTGGGTCTCCAGAAGCAGGATGCACGCGGGGCGCCCTACCGACTGCTGATCAATGTGTCCAATAAGGAAAATCATCCACTCCGATATTGGAAGTAATATTCTGCAGCTCTGCACCATCGGCGCGCGCCACGAATATATCATCGCCATCGCTAAAGGCGAGCCACAGCCCATCGCCCGACCAGGAGATATTGATCGCATCCGCGGCGAGTTGGACAATGCCGCTGCCATCCGCATTAGCGATTCACCCAGCAATCGTAAATATTTCGACATGAACGGAAAGCGATGTGCGCCCCGTCAGGTGACCAGCTGGCAGACCCAGCATAGTTGTTCCCATCGACCAGCATTTTATATTCGCCAGTCTGTATATCGTAAGACCACAGTCCCATGCTACCGATGGTATAGTCCTGAGCATAGATTAGTAAGATCTTGCCGTCCGGAGACCAGCCAACTGGGATATCAAGAAAGTGCTTTATAGAAAAATCCAGTATTTGCAAATCTGTGCCGTCTGGATTGATGATCGCAGTCGAATTAACATATCCATAGCTCGGTGTGGAGGTACCAAAAGCGATTTTTTCGTTTGCCGGCGACCAATAGGCTAAATCCTGTAAGAGCGTGCCATCAGTAAGGCGTCGCACTCCACCGCCATCCGCATTGGCTACATAGAGATCCGAGTTCAATTCATCCCCGTACGAAACGAATGCCACACGCGAGTTGTCAGGTGACCAGGAAGGAGTATAATTACCGCCTCCCTCTAACTGGCCCTCTATCTGGCCCACTATTTCCCCGCTTTTTATGTTTCTTATCTCAATCTTCCTGCGGTTATCCGCACCCACCATCCGGATAGCGACTTTATTCCCATCCGGTGAAAAGACCATCGCATCTATCGCGGGCAGGTTATGGACCAGGGGCGTGCGGAATTGACCGGTATATTCGATGGTGGCGAGCTGGTGATCAGTGAACCATTGGGACGAATAAAGAATATGATTAGAAAAACTGCCCGGGGGGTTGGGAATGCCGGAGAAGATCATCGGTAAATAGATAGGATGCGAAAGCGCAATCGATTTGGGGATTACTTCTAATTTGATGGGGATTTGCAAACCCGTACAGGGCCTGTTTCCCCGCGTTGGACCATTACCATCGCCTGGTAGATTTCAGGTGTGAGAGCGCTTGGATCGATTTGCAGTGAGAGATTGCTGGGTGTAATGCTACTGATCTCCGAGATTGTCAACCAACTATTGTTAGAGAGGGATACCGTGTAAGTGATTGGCGCCACAGTGCTGGAAATTGGGATGGTGACTGTGAAGGGTAATGAGCCGGACACTCCACCTGGTAAGTTAAATCCATTTCCGGGGTAGTCAAGATCGGGTAGATGGTCGGATCACCAAAAGCATACAGAGTATTTATATTATCCCCGAAATAAATCAAATTATCCGCTGCTAATATTTGGGAAATGCCAAATTTAATGATCAAATCGCTAGAGGAATTTCGATATTCCCAAAGCACTTCTCCGTCTGGATTGATCCCATAGCAGCGTGAATTTGCATGGCAAAGGAAAGCGTTCCCGACGCGATCAACGGTGATCTGCCAGTAAAAAATACCGCTCAACCCGGTTAAAGTGTTGAACAAAAGAGGCACGCTCCATCTCTCTTCACCATCTGTGCTAACAGCGATAAGTTCGGTTGGATTCGCCGCCAAGACGTAGTAAACCGTATCATCCGGCCCAAGAGCGACGTTACTTGAAGCAAAAACATAAGGAGATTGGGCTTCGGGTGGGGCGAATTCCCATTTAATCGATCCCGAAGGATTGACCGCATATAGATAACCATGCATATTTAGGATGTAGATTGTGCCATCCTGGCCGATGACAGGCGTCCTGCCGGATGTCGGATGGGTAGTAGTCAATGTCAGGAAACATCTCCTTCTGGAGAGAAAGCTGTCAGGTCATGCGCACCACTAGCATATATCGTACCATCCGTAGCAATTGCGGGGGATTCATGCGAGTAGTCTGGATATGGATAGATCCATCCACTTAGCCCATCTGGGGCGATTGAAATCAAAGCATCATGGACAACAAGGATATTTCCATCCGAGCCGAAAGTGGCGTTAGAACCGAAGGCTAAATTCCAATCAATCTCAAAACTCCATTCAAGAGTTCCATTGGATGAATATTTTCCAAAAGAATTCCTGAAACCTCGGTAGAAGCTGCCGTCCGAAGATAATAGCGGAGTAGTCGTTTCAAAACTGCCTGAATATCTCCAAATTTCTTCTTGGGTAGATGGGTTAAACTTTAAGCAATAAATTACCCACACCTAAAATTAGATTTCCATCTGAAGCGATTACCTGTGACGAGACGCCATTGTTGATGATGTTTTCGAAATCATACGACCAGATACAGTGCGGTTCATGCTGAGGCCCCAGGAAGGGACTGCGACCCGTGTGCTGCGGGTCGTGCTGGAACATTGGCCAGGGTGTGTCTGCCATTCCGTTCAGATCTGTCCCCCGGGCTGGCGCTCCGATACTAAGCAAAAGAAGCAAGAAAAGAAATGAAAGCAATACCTTCTTCATAGGATTCCCCTTTTTGAAATCTGAAGTCATTTCCTTCGGAAAAAAGTTGGGGAATATCAACACTTAACTAACTAGGGTATGTCCCATAATTAGATCATAGTTTACAGTCGTAGACTGTGCCAAGCGCCCTACTCACATCCATACCAACCTGTCAATGAATACTATTATAATTCCTGGCTCCCAATTTGAGTATCCTCAACCCCCGAAGATTTATCCCCCGCAGCAGGTATAATACCTCTCATGTTCCTCCCCACCACCCCGCACGAAGTCCAATCCCTCGGCTGGGACGCCCTCGACGTGATCCTGGTCACCGGCGACAGCTACATCGACAGCCCCTATATCGGCGCGGCGGTGATCGGCAAGCTGCTGCTCCAGGCCGGCTACCGCGTCGGCATCATCGCCCAGCCCGACCCGAACGACCCCGCCGATATCGCCCGTCTGGGACAGCCGCGCCTGTTCTGGGGCGTGACCGCCGGCAGCGTGGACTCGATGGTCGCCAACTACACCGCCCTGAAGAAGAGGCGCCAGCAGCGACGACTACACCCCCGGCGGCGGTCAACAACCGCCGTCCCGACCGCGCGTCGATCGTCTACACCAACCTGATCCGCCGCTTCTCCAAACTCGATCGTCCCGGCCAGCCCACCGCCCGATCGTGCTCGGCGGGATCGAAGCCAGCCTGCGCCGGGTCGCCCACTACGATTTCTGGTCCAACCAGGTGCGCCGCTCGCTCCTGTTCGACGCCAAGGCCGACTACCTGCTCTACGGCATGGCCGAGAAAGCCGTGCTCGAACTGGCGGCTGCCCTGCAAGCCGGCGGCGACCCGCGCCAGATCCGCGCGGCCTGTGCTACATCGCCAACGCCAGCCGCCGCCGGACTACCTGGAACTGCCCTCTTACGAGGCGGTCGCAGAAGACAAACTGGCCTTCATCGAGATGTTCCACACCTTCTACCGCAACAACGACCCGCTCAGCGCCCGCGGGCTGGTCCAGCCGCACGGCGACCGCTACCTGGTGCAGAACCCGCCCCGCCCTACCAGACCCAATCCGAGCTGGATGCGGTCTACGCCCTCGATTTCGAGCGCGCCCAGCATCCCTATTACGAGCGCAGCGGCAAGGTCAAGGCGCTGGAGACGATCCGCTTTTCGATCTCCACCCACCGCGGCTGCTACGGCGAGTGCAACTTCTGCGCCATCGCCGTCCACGAAGGGCGCACCGTGCGCTGGCGCAGCCCGGAGTCGATCCTGGCGGAAGCCGGCCAGCTCACCGACATCCCCGAATTCAAAGGCTATATCCACGACCTGGGCGGCCCGACCGCCAACATGTACGGCTTCGAATGCGCCAAGAAGCTCGCCAGCGGCGTCTGCCCGACCAGCCGCTGCCTGACCCCCACGCTCTGCCCGGTGCTGAAGGTGAACCACCACCCGCAGGTGGAACTGCTGCGCAAGGTGCGCCGCCTGAAGGGCGTCAAGAAGGTCTTCGTCGCCTCCGGCCTCCGCTACGACCTGCTGCTGGCCGACCGCTTCCATGCGCGACGCCTACCTGCGCGAGCTGGTCGAGCATCACGTCTCCGGGCAGATGAAGGTGGCCCCGGAGCACACCGACGAGCACGTCTTGCAGGCGATGGGCAAGCCCGGCCCGCAGGCCCTGCTGCGCTTCAAAGAACGTTTCGAGCGCATCTCTGCCCAGGCCGGCAAGGAACAGTTCCTGACCTACTACCTGATCGCCGCCCACCCCGGCTGCAGCGAGCAGGACATGCACGAGTTGAAGCACTTCACCAGCCAGAAACTGCAGATCGATCCCGGAGCAGGTGCAGATCTTCACCCCCACCCCCTCCACCTACGCCAGCCTGATGTATTACACCGAGCTGGATCCGTTCACCTTGCAGCCGATGTTCGTCGAGAAAGACCCGCTGCGCAAAGAGCGCCAAAAAACTATTGTGGTCGCTAAGCCGGGCTGAGCCAGATGACCCCCGCCAACCCTCCAGTTCGTTATTTCGCCGTCGCAGCGCCGGGACTGCACGCCCTGCTGGCTGCCGAGATGCGCCAATTGGGGCTGATCCCCGCCACAAGCGAGGGTGAGAGCGGCGGCGTGGGCTTCAACGGCGGTCTGGGCGAACTGTACACCGCCAACCTGCGCCTGCGCACTGCCAGCCGGGTGCTGGTGCGCCTGGGCGGTTTCCACGCGGCCAGCTTCTCCGAGCTGGTCGCCAGGGCTGCCCGGCTGGAGTGGGAACGCTATCTGCAGCCTGGCCAGCCGTTTCACATCAGCGTGACCTGCCACAAATCACGACTGTACCATTCCAGCGCAGTGGCCGAGCGGGTCGCCGCGGCGATTGGGACGCGCCTGGGAGCGCCCAGCCCGCTCACCCGCGCGACCGACGAGGAAGCCGAGCGCCCGGCGCAGCTCATCCTGGCGCGCCTGCTGAACGACCAGGTCACGCTCAGCCTGGATAGCTCGGGGGCGCTGCTGCACCGGCGCGGCTACCGCCTGGAGACGGCCAAGGCGCCTTTACGCGAGACGCTGGCCGCGGCGCTGCTCCTGGCGAGCGGCTGGGATCGCTCCAGCCCGCTGCTCGATCCGTTCTGCGGCTCCGGCACGATCGCGATCGAAGCCGCCCGGATGGCTTTGGGCATCCCGCCAGGGGCGCAGCGTTCGTTCGCATTTATGGATTGGCCGGGCTTTCAGCCGCAGTTGTGGGGGGAAATTCTGAGCGCGGCGGCCGTCCCAGAGCCGCTCGCGTCCATTCCGGCGATCCAGGCTTCCGACCGCGACGCCGGCGCGATCCGCATCGCCCAGGCCAACGCCGAGCGAGCCGGGGTTGCAGCACGCGATCGAGTTCAGCCAGCGGGCGGTCTCGGCTGTGCAGCCGCCAGCGGGGCTGGGCTGGGTGGTCACCAACCCACCCTATGGCAGACGCATCAGCCAGGGCAAAGACCTGCGCGACCTGTACGCCCAGTTCGGCCACGTCCTGCGCCGCAGCTGCCCCGGCTGGCATGTGGCCGTATTGAGCAACGACCTGCGCCTGCTCGCCCAGCTCGGATTGGAACTGGATACCTCATTCAAGATTGTGAACGGGGGGATGTCGGTGCGAGTGGGGATTGGGGTAGTGTAAGCATAGAGACAAGAACTACACAATGGAGTTAGCTCCATTCTTCGATTCTAAAATTTTCAGTAAATGGATTGACAAAGCGAACGCCTTCCAAATCTTGACGATCACTGAAATCTTCACTAAAAACCAGCGTTATCTGGTTCAAACGCGCACAGGCCCAGATTTGAGCATCATAATAGGACAGATCGTAGTCTCGGCAGCCGCGGGCGGCTTCCAAAACGATCAACGGCGTCAAGGGAAAAACCGGCCAAATGCGAGTAAACAGCGATGCCTGGGTCAGCGCTTCGGCGCGGCTAAGAGGTGGGTTCAATCTGCGGGTTGAGACGCTGATGAATTCTGCCAGATTCTGGACACTCAAACGGCCTGTTTGAGCTTGTTCCAGTTGCTCCAAAACCTGTCGAGCCCGAAGGGCTTTATGCGGTGCCCGCCCATCGTAAGGATAGATCAACAGATTGGTGTCGATCAGCGCGAGGGGCATGGGTCAATCCTTATTTTGATCCCGATCGCGCAACCAGCGTTGCTCACGCTCGGTGTAGATTTCGGATCGATCCCAGCGGTAAGGCTGGCCGGCGAGGGCATTATTCTGGCGGACGTCCCAGAATGCGGTCAATTCCTCCCAGGCGGAGTGGTCGGCAGCAGGCAGGCTATCGATCCCCCGCTCGATGGACTGAAGGTGCAACCATGCAGTTTCATCAATCGGATAGGTTGGTTCTTCCTCCAGAATCACAACCAGGGCGCGCCTGGTCGCTGGAAGTTCAATTGGGGTTTTCAGAACAACGTTACCTTTTTCATCAATCATGGCTTCAATTGTAGTGGGCATGCGACACCTCAGTCCGCTTCCATTTCGCGCCAAAATTCCTCGTGTGAGAGGGCGGCGCCATCCCGGATTTGCTCTTCGGCGACCTGCAGGATATATTGGAATTTCGGCGAGTAAGCCAGCGCCAGCCGCTCGATCTCATCCTCGTCTGTGACGGAGAGCAAGATCGCGACCGGCTTGCCATTCTTGGTCACAATCAGCGGGCCTTGTTCGATAGATTTCAAATAGCCGCTAAATTTTGCCTTAACTTCTGCCACAGAAGCGATCTTCATAGCTCGATCTCCTCGCCGCCTACCATCAAGCGATTTTCCTTTTTTTCAGCGATCGCCAAAAGGATCACCTGATGAGCGTCATAATCCACTCGATAAAAAATCCGAAAACAATTGTTTGGTCCGCAACGGAGTTCCCATTTAGCGCCAAAAAACACTGGGCGCTTCAGCGGCTTCCGATTTCTGGTCTCCACATCGGGTTGAAACATCAACTGCGTTTCCAGCGCAGAGCGGATCAGGGTGTAATATTTACCATCGATTGCCTTCAAATGCTGCTTGAGCAGTGGTGGATACAGGAGTTCAAACCGATTCAGCGGAACCATTATGACCTTTATTATAGTCATAATAGCGTCTTTGTCAATGCCGTTCGGCCGCCTGTTTCGGCCTGCGACTGGATACTTCATTCAAGTTGCTGAACGGAGGCGTGCGGGTGTTTGTTGGATCGGGCGCCTCGTGATGGACGGTTTTGGCCGAAGTGCTTCATAATCATGTATAATTCAAGCGCCAATGGCACGCGTTGATGATCCATACCAAACTCGAGAAATGTGAGCTCGCCGATGAGACCACACCTGAACCACCCGCATCAACCCGCGTTGAATACCCTGGCTGGCTTAACGATTGTTGCGTTTCTGGCAACATTCGCAATCTGGGGGTTGTCTGTTTTTGGGTTCGTCGATCCAGTCCTTCTATGGATTAGTTCGATTTTCTTTGTTCTCTTCGGCCTGATGTTATTCATCATCTATATCCTGGGGATCCGCCAGAACCAGCGCGCATGGACGTTTCTGGAAAGCGATCGCGTGTTGGTCAGTTGGACCTATTCGAAAGCAGAGTGGCAGCAGCTCAAGGAAGCCGGCTGGCAGGAATCAAAAGACGATTGGAAAGTCCAATTCGGCTGTCTGGCGTTTCTGCTGGCGCTGGCTGGAGGTCTGACCGGGACGATGCTCGGCTGGGGGGAAGGCCTGCCGGATGTGGCCGTGTCTGGCCTGGTCGGGTTGATCTTGGGCGGCCTGGTCGGGAGTGGATTGGGATTGCTGGTCGCGGGGAGCAACTATTGGAGCGCCAGGCAGAACTACCGCAATCCAGAACCGAGCGCGGGTCGCTTTGGGGGTCAATGAAATTTACGCCAGCGATGATTACTTCAAGGGCGATGGATTGACCAGCTATATCCGCTCGGTGAAACTGCGGCGCGGCGCGCAGAGCGGCGCTAAGAGCGCGCTGGAATTGCAGCTTGTCGTCCCGCCGCGCCCGCGCATGCCCACCGAGGAGCAGTGGGTGATCCCACTGCCGCCAGAATGGGTCGGACGAGTGGAAGAAATTCTGCCTTTGCTGACCGGCAGAGCGGATTATTGATACGCCAAACTCTCCGCGCACGCTCAGGCGGGAAGCCGAGCGGGCCGGCAGGGCGCTGGCGATCACCGCCATCAGGCTGATGATCAGCAGCCAGAATAGCCCGCCGAGGGGGGTGAAGTGATAGGTGAGCTGCTGGTTGAGCGAGACGGATAGACCGATGGTGGCCATCAAGCCAGGCAGCCGGGATGCTCAGCGGCAGGGCGATCAGCCAGACAGCCAGCCGAGCAGCAGCCCCTCGCCAACAAAAAGTCCCAACACACGCCCATCCGACGCCCCAATCGAACGCATCACGCCGATCTCCCGCCGCCGCTCCAGCACGTTGAGCGAGATCACTCCGCTCAAACCCACCCCGCCGACCACGGCGATAATCACCGCCATAATCGCCAGCAATTGGATGATCAGGCTGAAACCATCTCCGAAATTTGCCACGATCTCGGTGATGGTGTTGGCTCGGAAGGTGCTGTTCGGGCTGATCTGCAGACCGCGCCGGTCGAATTCCTTGGACAGGTCGGCGGCGATCGCCTGGAGCGAAGCCGCATCCTGCGGGATGGTTTGGACCCAGAGGGTGTTGGCCTGCCCGTTCAGCCCGGAGCGGCGCTGGAGCGTCTCGAGCGGGACGAATGCGCCCGCGCTGATCAGCGGATCGTAGGTGATCGCCGACGATCTGGTAATCGCTCTCGCGCCCGCTCGCGTCGCTCAAGGTGATCCAATCGCCCGGGTTCCAGCTGCGGGTCTCGGCCAGTCGCTGGGTGATCACGGCTGCGTTCTGATCGCCAGCCAGCAGCCAGCGGCCTTCCACCAGCGCCGGGCGGTAGAGATCGGTCTGCGGCGGCAGCCCAAAGGTCTGCAGGCGGGCATCGGTCACCTGGCTGTCGCTCTGCGCCAGCGGACGGCCCTTGGCGGGCAGCAACAGCCAGCTCTCCGCCTGGGCGACGCGTCCATCGCTCGCAGCGATCTCGCTCAACTGGTCGCTGCGCCGGGTCTGATCGAAGTTCAAGGTGACCTGGTAGTTATGGATGGCGATCAATTTCTGGTTGAAGGTGTATTGAGTCGAGTCGTTCACGCCCAATACCATCATAAAGATCACGCCCGCCAACACCAGGGTGATTTCAATGAAGAAGACGCGCCGGCGGTTGCGGAAGGCGCTGCCGATCATCAGCAGCAAAGAATACGGCGCCCGGCGCAAACGCGAGAACAGGCGCTCGATCAGGCCGGCGCCGCCGGTCAGACCGTAGGTGCTGATGGCTTCGCGCACGGTGATGCGCACGCCGCCGATCAGCGGGAAGACCGCCGCCAGCAGCGGGGCGGCCAGGCTGACAGCCAGCATGATCCCGGCCGCGACCGGGTCGGCGCTGAAGCCGGGGTCTTCCATATTGAGCAGGTTGATGAAACAGGCTTTGCAGCCCACGCGCCCCCAACGCCGCCGAGCGGCAGAGCAACCAGCGCGGCCAGCAAGCCGTAGCTGGCACCATCAGGGCATAGCCGAACAGCACCTGACCGGGGCGGGCGCCGATCGCTTTCATCACCCCGATCTGGCTGACCTGCTGGGTCAGGATGGCGCTGATGCTGTTGTAGACCAGGAACACGCCCAGCACGATGATGATCGCGCCGATCAGCCCCAGGATCAGGAAGATCGCGTTGAGCAGCTCGGTCGCGGGGGGACGTCGGGCGAGATGATCCGGTTCTGGAACGGGAAGAGCACACCGACCGAATCGACGCCGATCCGCTCGAAGGTATCCTGGATGCGCAGGTCGGTCGCCTCGACCGCAGCCCGGTCGAAGGTCTGGTCACGGGTGACCACGGTGTCGAATGCATCCCGCCCGGTCAGGCGGGTGAAGGTGGCGCGGTCGGCGTAGAAGACCGGGTTGCCCGAAAAAGACGACCGGGAATGGCCCGACCGGCTTGAGCGTGCCGCTGAGCGGGTAGCGCCGGATTTGATCGTTGGCGCGCGACTTCGATCGTCATGCCCTCGCCCACGCCGTAGAGCGTATCGGCGGTCTTGATCACGCCCAACGCACTCCGCCCCGGCCATTCGACCGCTGATCAGCCCGATGATTTCCATCTGCTGAGTTGCAAGAATCGGCCCTGGATTGGAGCAGGGCGTTCTTCCACTCGCTCTCGCCGGGCAGGCGGTATTCGATGGTTGCGTTGAGCTGCCCCTCAGCTTGCGAGACGCCTTCGATGCGGCTCAACTGGCGGATCTGGTCGTCGTTCAGGGGCGGGTTGACGCCCAGCTTGAGATAGGGCGGTCCGGCCGCTTTCCACTGGTCGGCGATCGTGCCGGAGATCAGGTTGCTGCCGCCGACCACCAGCCCGATCGCGATCGCGCCCAGGGCGATCACCATCACCACCTGCAAGGTGCGTGACTTGTTGCTCCACAGGTCGTGCCAGACTTTGGCGAGTTGAATGGACATGGATCAGCGCTCCACTGTCTGGCGGGCAGCCGCCGGGGTGAAGATTTCGGGGGCAACGAACGAGTTGCACGCCACCAGCCCGTTGCGGATTTCGATGATGCGGGGCATTCGGTTCGCCAGTTCCGACATCGTGGGTGACCATCAGGATGGTCTTGCCGCGCTGGACGAGCTGCTGGAACAGCTCGAAGACCGATTCGGCCGTGACCGCGTCCAGGTTGCCGGTCGGTTCGTCCGCCACGATCAGCGGCGGGTCGTTCGCCAGGGCGCGGGCGATGGCGGCCCGCTGCTGCTGACCGCCGGAGACCGTGCCGGGCAGCTTGTCGGCCTGATCCGCCAGCTCGACCAGATCGAGCAGTTCGAGGGCGCGCGCGCGGCGCTCGGCGGGTTTGTATTTGCGGGCGAACTCCATCGGCAGAGCGACGTTCTGGGCCAGGCTGAGGGAGGGCAGCAATTGGAAGAACTGGAAGATGATGCCCATATTCTCGCCGCGCCAGACCGCAAGCTGGCTCTCGCTCATCTTATGGACCGGGGCGTTGTTGACCACCACCTCCCCGCTCGATGGGCCGGTCGATGCCGGTGATCATGTTGAGGGCGGTGGATTTGCCGTTGCCGGACGGCCCGGTGATGGCGACCATCTCGCCCGGGTCAACCGAGAGCGAGATGTCTTTCAAGATCTGGACCGGCTGTCCGCCGACCAGGAAGGATTTCGAGAGATCGCTGATCTGGATGATGGATCGGTTTGAGACATGCGCACCTACCTTTATAAATCGGATACCGTGTATAAAGGTATTGTACAGTATATATATATGTTTTGTCAATGTATATAGGGGCGATTTAAAAAGGAAAGAGGACCACGGGGATACGGAGACAACTTGATTTTTGGGACGCGGACGGGCGGGATTTGGGCAGAAGAGCAATATTCAGCCAGCAGTTGTATAAATGCTCTTTCCCACTCCCGCATAGGATTCATAGATGTGCTGGTAGACGAGTTGGCACTTGTGGGTGTAAAGCTCTGCAGGATAGGCGCCGGGGAGTTTATCCAGCAATTGCTCGATGGTGAGCTGCACCGCTGCCGCGTGTTTGCTGGCGTTTGCGCCAATCCAGCACCAGGCGCTCGGCTTTCAGGGTGTCCAGCAACTCCTGGGCCACCTGTTTGACCTGCTGCGCGTTCGTTGCGGCTCAGCTTGAGGTTCGGCTTGGTCAGCAGGTCGAACAAGGCCAGCTCTTCTTCGTTAAGCTGTTCGGCGATACCGCGCCGCTCTTCATCGGTGAGCCTCCCGGCAAAGCGAGATCAACTGCGCAAAGAAGGCATCGACGTTCTTCGCGCCGGAGTTGTATTCATCGATCAGCTGCTGGAACTTCTGGTAGTAATCCATGCGGCTCTTGTTCAGGCGCACCATGCGCCGCAGCTTGCTGTTGAGCAGCCGCGCAGCTTTTCGGCTTCGATGTGCTTGCGGCTTTTCTCAAACTGCTTCTTGAGTGCTCAAAATCGATCTGGCTCAGGTCCAGAGTATGCCGCCCGAGATGGCGGTTCACGGATCACATAACCCTCTTTGGTGGGCACAGATGGAGTTATCCAGCAGCTTCCCACCGCGCCCATCACCTGGCTGATGTCAGCCGGCGGAGCCAGGACTGCGGATCTTCTCGGCGATCACCACGATGGCTTTGCGATCCATGCCAAACTCGATTGGCCGCCTGGTCGGGCAGGATGGCCTGGAAGAGCCGGTCAACATCGCCTGCCAGGTTCAGGTACTGGCGTTTGGTATCATCATTCACCAGCACGGCATCCACCGCATCGTATACCGGAGCGATGGAGCTGCACTGCCAGGTCCAGCAGGTGGATGCGCTCGAAGCCCTCTGACTGGTGGATGTTGGTCCAGGTCGATGCCCAGCCCAGCCAGGAAATGCTCAGGTCTCCTGGATGGCTTCACGCCAGTTGCTTGATCAGCGCCTGCTTGGTCTCACCGGCAGATCGCCCGCGCCAGCCTCGCCGCCCACGCCGGAGCCGTAGATCGCCAGGGCGCGCTGCAGGTCACGGAACACGCCGATGTAGTCCACGATCAGGCCGTTGACCTTGTCGCCGAAGACCCGGTTGGCGCGGGCGATGGTCTGCATCAGGGTGTGGTTGCGCATCGGCTTGTCCAGGTAGATGGTGGAGCAGCTAGGCACATCGAAACCGGTCATCCACATGGCGCAGACGAAGACGATGCGGAAGCGGATCATCCGGGTCTTTGAACTTGGTGTCCAGGTCTTCTTCGACCATGCGCTTGCGATGCGGCAGGATATCCAGCCCTTTGGCTTTCATATCAGCGATTTCGTTCTGCCCCTGGGAGACGACCACCGCCATATCGGTCTCGCGCATGAACTGGATCTTTGGCCTTCAGCTCAGGGCGTTCGCTCTCGGTCGCAGGTCTCCAGTTCGGCTTCCAGGTAAGCCAGGTGCATCTTCCAGTGCTTTTGCACCTTGTCGTACATGCGCACGGCGGTGGCTTTGTCGATCGAGACCACCATGGCCTTGCCCTGGAAAGCCGCGCCCCATGAAGTGCAGCACGATATCTTCGGCGATCTTCTCCAGGCGGTCGTCGCGGGTGATCAGGTGGTACTCGCGGGCGAACTCGCGCTCCAGCTTGGCTTCCTGCGCCTCGTCCAGCTCGGCATCTTCCAGCAGCGCTCTGCATATCCTCGTTCAGGTTCTCGTTGGTCAGCTGCAGCTCGGGGATGCGGTTCTCGTAGTACAGCGGGACGGTGGCGTTATCTTCCACCGACTGCTTGAAGTTGTAGATGCTGACGTAATCGCCGAACACCTGGCGGGTGCGTTCCTCGCCGACCATCAGCGGCGTGCCGGTGAAGGCCAGGAAGGCGGCATTGGGCAGGGCGTTGCGCATGTTGAGCGCCAGCACATCGTACTGGCTGCGGTGGGCTTCATCGGTCATGACGATGATATCCGACCGCTCGGAGAGCGCCGGATAGGTCTCGCCCGTTTTCGGTGTGGAATTTCTGGATCAGGGTGAAGACATAGCGGTGATCTTCCTGCAGCAGCTGTTTCAGGTGCTCGCCGCTCTGGGCGCGCACGCTGTTCCTCCGGCTCAGTGACCGCGCCCACGCCGGCGAAGTTCTTGTAGATCTGGTCGTCCAGGTCGGTGCGGTCGGTGATCGACGACAAAGGTCCAGTTGCCGGGCAGTTTGCGCAGCACCTTCTGGGCGAAGAAGATCATCGAATAGGATTTGCCGCTGCCCTGGGTATGCCAGAAGACACCCAAGCTTCGGCCCTGATGTTTCTCGCGGATCTTCTGCAACGGCTTCAAAGGCGTTGTTGACGCCCAGGTACTGGTGGTTCTTGGCGACCAGCTTTTGCAGACCGCCCTGCGCTTCGGCAAACAGGGTGAAGTTTTCGACCATATCCAGGAAGCGGGCCGGTTGGCACAGTGCCGCGCATGCACGGTTTCCAGCGAGATCAAGCCCTGCTTCGCCTTCGCGGTTGATCTTCTTCCACTCGTTGAAGTGCTCCCAGGGGGCGGTCAGGCTGCCGATACGTGTGATCGCTGCCATTCGAGAGCATGATGAAGGCGTTGTACCAGAACAG
This sequence comes from uncultured Chloroflexia bacterium, assembly GCA_963788145.1. Taxonomy (GTDB): domain Bacteria; phylum Chloroflexota; class Anaerolineae; order Anaerolineales; family UBA4823; genus UTCFX2. Next base: position 1,064,020 of record CAWBFQ010000003.1, read on the forward strand.
GTGCGGGATGGTGTCTTTGTAGTCGCGCAGGTTGTGCTGATAGGCGTCGTCCAGGTTCTTGTGGGCGGCTTTCAGTTCGACCAACAGCAGCGGGATGCCGTTGACAAAGCCGACCAGGTCGGCGCGGCGCTTGTACAGGTCGCCCGAGACCCAGAACTGCGAGGCCAGGAAGAAATCGTTGTGCTCCGGCTGCTCCCAATCGATCACGCGCACGGTCTCGACCGTCTCGACCCCATCCGCATCGCGGTAAGTGACTTTGACCCCCTCTTTGAGCAGGTGATACACTTCCCGGTTGGCCTGCGCCGGGCTCATCAGGGAGCGGTCGCGCAGCAGCTCATCGACCGCCAGTTGCAGGGCATGCAGGGGCAGGTCCGGGTTGAGCGTTTGCAGCGCAGGCAGCAGGCGCGAAAGCAAGACCACTTCGCTGCTGGGTCTCGCGCCCGAGCAGCCCCTGCGGACCAAAGCTCTCATCGTAGCAGTTGACCGTCTGCCAGCCCAGGTCGGCAAAAAGGGCGATGGCAGGTTGTTCGACCAGGGAGTTCTTCCGAGTAGTCAGTCATAAATGTAACACTCATGGAGTTATTTTCTTAACTTTCCAAAATCATTAATGGGTCGAGTAAACTCAACCTCGCATCCTTATAACCAAGGTTTTCCAGGAAACCCTGAAATGCAGACCTGCAAAATTCTTCTTCATTCATTATTTTCATAATAGCTCATGATTCGTGAAAATTCTATATAGATATCCTTATCAATATCAAGGCAATCATATAGAATGATCAAACCATAGCGCAGTAAATTTGAATCCCGGATAGGTTCCCAAGGAAATTTCCCACCATGAAAGAGATTGTTGCGAACAATTCCAATCGACCGGATCACCCAGCTAAAATCCGTTTCACCATTTCTCTTTTGATTTCTTCTCCATCCTAGATGATCACCCTCTTCGATCTGGATTTTCGGTGGATGGTGAAGGTAATATTGATAAGCCTGGGATAAATCGGCTCTTTTATTCGGATCGAAATCACTCTGCACTTTTTGCGAAAATTTGTCCCAATCCGGTTTCAAGTAACCGCGATCAGAATTCCGAAAGCCAACCTGTTTGAGTGCAAATTCGAACCGGCTGAACACTATGAAGAATTCAAAAATCAGATCAGCATCTTCTCGATTAATACATTGGCGCTGTAATGGATTCTGAAGTCTAACGCTTTTAAAAGTATTGATTTCATTCATGACCATTTTCCCCTGTATTGATCTCCATCTCGCTCACATCCAATTCCCCGCTGACCAGTCTGGGAAGCAGCAGGTCGCGGGAATATTGAAGGATATAATTCTTACTTTGTAAAACTTTCATTAACTCAAACAGTGGGTTTGTCAAACCATTAAATTGCATCATGATCTTTTCAGGTGGTTTTAACATTTCTAAATTCTTAATAATAATTTGATTGATATTTTGCTGCGCAGCTCCCTGCCCTAGATTAATAATTTTCTTTCGGTTTTCGAGAAGATAGGAATAAATATACACGTATCCAAAAAGGTCTTCATTTTGAAGAATTGCACAGCATGCTTGGTTGGTTGTTGCTGGATGGGCTAAAATTCCTAATTTTCCTATGGTCGCACCATACATCGCTATAATGACTGTTCTCTTTGGGAACATTCTTGCTGAGACTATTCATTTAACCGAGTTCGGTAATTTTCTCATCGGTATTGAAAATAAAGCCATCATTTAGCTCCTAAGTTTGACCCAGTTGATAGAACCACCAAAGTAATTATCAACTTTTCGACTTGGGGTTCCCCCCGAGCTTGTTCTATAAAGGTCTTTTATGTGAATCACTTCCCACCCCTCCGGGATCAATCCCAACTCCGACTCCACCATGCGCACATCCTCATGCCCCGGAAAGCGGAAGTGGACGAACCACTCGCGGTAGATCGCCTGCGCCATCTGCTCCAGGATCTGGATGCGGCGGGTGTTGTTCTCGATCAGGTCGTCGTAGGCGGAGAGGATGGCGGCAATTTTGCGTTGGGTGGGAGGAGGAGGCGCAAGAATTTCTATCTCTCTTACGACTTTCAAGTCTGCTCTTTGACGACCAGACGCACCAAACATACTTTTTTCAGCGGGTTTTCAATAAAATCAGAGGATAGCTAAATAGTAAATATATCCTGGATCTGGATATTCCTTCTGTTATTTCTGAAAACGAAGAATTCTGTAGAGCCAAAGCCTTTTTCGCCTTTTCCGATATACTGTGCAATCTTTCCATTCTCAAGGCAAGGAGTAATCCTTGCAAATAATACATCTCCCTTCTGAAACCTTGAACCACCACCGGTGAATACTTTATTTCCCTCTGATGTTACATACCTTCTTCCAGGTGTAATATCCTCCATCATTATACGAGAATATTCGTCTCCCTAATCAATTCTACTGGAGGGTTGATCATAACAAATTCAGAAAGCGGCATGATTAACATCAAGTTCCTAATAATTTATTGACATTTTCCGCGATCTTGTCTTCCAGTTCTTTTGCCTCGTTGTTGAGCACTTCCAATTCTTCGTTCAATTCCTCTATTCGCTCAATGAAGTCGAAATCATCCGGGTCGCGCTCGCTCACGCCGACATACCTGCCCGGGTTCAGGCTCCAGCCCTGGGCTTCGATCTCGGCCCGGGTCGCGACTTTGCACAGGCCCGGCACGTCCGCATATTTCGCCTTCTGCAAGGCGCTCTCCAACAGCTCCCTTTGCGCTGCGGTCAATGCCAGGTCGGAGGGGTCGAACGTATAGCCGTTCAAATCCTCGCCGCGGTATAACCGCGCCAGCGCCGCCAGCAAGCCAAGCTGGTTCGGGCTGAACTCGCGGTGGGCCCGGTCGAGCTGGGTGAACAAATTGCGGGCGTCGATGAACAAGACCGTGTCCTTGCGCGCCCGTCTCACGGCTTTGCCTTTGTCCAAAAACCAGAGCGTGCAGGGCAGCGTGACGGTGTAGAAGAAATTGCTGCCGATCGCAATCATCACATCCACCGCCGCCGGCCTGGATCACTGGCTGCGGATATCGCCACTCCGATTGGCGCGCGTCGCTGGCGCAGTTCGCCATGACAAAGCCGGCCCGCCCGGTCTCATTCAGGGCGCTGTAGAAAAGCTGCATCCACAGGTAGTTGGCGTTGTCGGCGCGCGGCATGCCAAACGGGAAACGGGCGCGATCGTCCTTGATCCGCTCCTTGTCGACCTTATCCACGTTGAAGGGCGGATTAGCCATCACGAAGTCGAACTTGCCGGTGGCTGTCGTGCAGGTCTTCGTAGTAGCTGTTGCCCTGGCGGATATCGCCCGCCAGCCCATGCACCGCCAGGTTCATCTTGCACAGGCGCACGGTCTCGGCGACCTTCTCCTGGCCGTAGATGCTGAAATCTCGGCTGCTCGGGTCTTGCCTTGTGACGCTGGACGAACTCGGCGCTCTGCACGAACATGCCGCCCGAGCCGCAGGCCGGGTCGATAGATGCGCCCGTGATACGGCTCGATGATCTCCACGATCAGCTTGACCAGCGAGGTCGGGGTGAAGAACTCGCCGCCCTTCTGCCCTTCGCTCATGGCAAACTTGCCCAGGAAGTACTCGTAGATCTTGCCGAAGGCGTCGCCTTCGATATCGATCGGGATGGCGTTGAAGTTTTTCAGCAGCGAGACCAGAACGCGGTTGTCCAGGCGATTGTAGGTCTTGGGCAGCACGTCTTTCAGGTCGTCGTTTTCCTCCTCGATCCGGCGCATCGCGTCGTTGATCGCCTTGCCGATATTGGCGCCTTCGGGCAGATCCAGCAACCTCGCCCAGCGTGCCTCGGGCGGGATGTACATCACGCCGTGGGCCTGGTAGTCCACTTTGCCCACCTGGCGGCGACCGCTCGTCTGACCTTGCAGCTCCCCTTCCGCCCGGGCGAATTTGAGATCGGCGAAACGCAGAAAGATCAATCCCAAAACCGGGACGGAGTATTCGGAGGATTTCAGCTTCGAGTTGGCGCGCAAATCGTCCGCCGCATCCCAAAGCCTTTTTTCGATTTCAGTGTGATTGGCTGGCATTCATGCTCCCCGTGGATAGATGATTTTGTCTATACTATCCGCTTGTCAAGATGATTGTACCATTAACCAATATCGCCCTCCCCAGCTCACCTACGGCTTCCCGATCTGATACAGATAAACCGACGACCCGGAATAAACCTTTTTGTCCAACCTCACCCCGATCTGTTCCAGATTCTCCAGGTAGTAATTCTCTTCGTTCACTTTACACCAGTTGCAGTTCTGGGCGAACACGAACCATACCCGCTGGTTCTGCGCCAGTGAATCCAGGTCTTCTCGATACAGCTTCGGTTTTTTGCGGCTGGCAACGCCGATGCGCTGGCTGCTGTTCTCCAACCCATAGAATGGGGCATAATAGCGGAAGGCCGGGATGGCGCCGTAATAGATATAGATCAGCTCGCCCTGGTAGTGCTGGCTCAGATAAGCCAGGGTCGGCTTGATCCCCACCGCCGTGGACGGCTGGCGCAGGTCGGCGACCACAACCTTCAGCGGGTGATAAAACAGGCTGATCACGATCGCGACCCACACCGCTACCGCAGCCGCTTTGTGAATTCTGCCCGTCAGCCTGAAGACCCGATCGATTCCTTCGCCCAGGATCAGAAAGAAAATCGGAACCAGGAATAAGATCAGCCGGTTGCCAAAAGGATATTTATGAAAGGCTGATGCTGCCAGCGCAGCCATCGCCGGCGCAAGCAGCATCAGCGCAAAGCGCCAATTGCGCCAAATGAGCGAGATCAAGCCAATCCAGATGAGCAGGCTGCAGACCAGCGTGAATTGCAGCCCAAGCGGAAACTCGATCACGCTGCGGAAAGTCTGCCCAAGCCAGCTCCAGGTCTTCCAGATCTGCAGCGGCATAAAAGCCGAATCCCAGTAATCCGTCATCACCGGATCCACGGCGATGTGTCTCAGCGATAGGAAATAGTTGAGCAGGAAATTGAAAAACGCGACCAGCGCGATCATCCCAACCCAAAACAAAGCTCGCCAATTCTTGCTCAGCAGGTGATCCAAACTCAAAGCTAGCAGAATCCCAAACAGCACAAACACGATCGCATGCGAAAACCAGATCGCAACCACACTCGCGCTCAATAGTTTGATGAAATCGGCGGGTTTCTGATCCGCTCCCAGGCATTTCGGCGCAAGATAGAGCAGCAATAAAGTAAAAAAAACATCGCCGATATACTGTTTGACGATATAAGAAAAGTACAGCAGCGAAAAAGTGATGCTGAACAATCCCAACGCCACCCAGGCGCCTGGGGCTTGATTGTAAATTCTCGCCACGCGCGCCATCAAGATCAGACCGGCCAACCCAAAGAAAAGCGGCAGCAGCCTGAGCAGGATATCCCGGTTGCCAAGCAGGGTGATGATCGCTTTTTGCGAAAGCAGGAAGCCGTAAGGCGCGGCCTGGGAAGCATCCAGCGGTTTGAGCAGTTCCAAAAAGGTGTGATCGCGGATATTTAATACCAGCAATGCCTCATCGAAACTAAGTGAAGGGTTCTGCAGAAAGAGCCAAATTCTTAAGCCGAAACCGATCATCAAAATCACGATCAGGACGAGATCGGCAGGCGTTAACCCCAAAAAACGGAACGGCAGGGGGAGAAGGTTGGCTTCGGCGGGCGCTTTGGAATGATTCATAGCTAATTTCGGCAGGATTCTGCGCCCTATTTTACCCCAAGATTTAGCCCGCGGCTCGTCGGTTCTTGCAGCGAGATTGGGCGGGATTTCGAGCTTCAATTTTCAAAACAGTGATTTTCATCACTTGACGAATCGCATGAACTTGTTATATTGAAATTCAATCGACCCGCATCCAGCCTCTAATCACGGCGCGGTTCCATCCATCGATTCATCTAAGGCAGAGGAGAAAAAATATGAAGCGGATCATTTGGGTTTTCGCAGCGAGTTCTGGCTGCAATCTGTCTGGCAGCCATGCTGCTGGCGTCGTTTACTCATCCAACCATGGCCCAGCCCCTCGATGAACACACCTATTACTATCCGTTGATGGTTCATAACTGGCCGGCGGCTGGTTGGGCGGTGGGCGACAACCTGGACGGCTACGGCTCGATCATCCACACCCTCGACAGCGGCCAAACCTGGACGCGCCAGGGTACGCCAGCCGAAATCCCGAACGTACCCTTGATCGGTCTGTATGCGATCGACCGCCAGAACGCCTGGGTGGTCGGCGGACTATCCGCCGGGACCAATCCCGACGGCTATGGCGTGATCCTGCGCACTCGCGACGGCGGCGGAACCTGGCAGCGGCAGGGCTCGCCGGCCCAGGTCCCGGATGTGGCCCTGCTCGGCGTGTACGCGCTGGATGGGGACGCCGCCTGGGTTGTCGGGCTGAATGGGGTCATCCTGCACACCAGCGACGGCGGCTTGAACTGGACCCGCCAGGGACAGGCGACCGTCCCGGCGGTAATGCTGCAAGGAATCTATGCCAGCGACGCGGATCACGTCTGGGTGGCGGGCGACGCCGAAGCGGACACGATCGGGACGGTTGCACGCACAACCGACGGCGGCGATACCTGGGTCCAGGTTCCCTATACCTTGACCAGAACGCCCGGCGAAACCGGGCTGATCATGACGCATGGCGTGGACGAGGACACGGTCTGGGTGGTTGGGCCGGGACAGGTATCCATGACCGATGATGGCGGCCTCACCTGGGTCGATCAGTGGAACAGCGACATCGGCGGTTTCCATGTGAACGGCGTTTTTGCGCTCAATCGGGAATGGATCTGGCTGGCGCGCGATTACGGCCAGGTCTACCTCTCAACCAACGGCGGCGCCGATTTCACAATGCAGCCTGTCCCCTCAAGATCGGAAGTGATGCGCATCAGCGCCCTCGACAAAGACAATGCCTGGGCTGTCACCACGGATGTGTTCATGCCGTTTGGCGGCGAAATGCTGGCGACCATCGACGGAGGCCAGCATTGGTTCACCCAGACCATCCCGATCGACGTCGGCTGGAGTTGGGTGTCGTTCGCCCCTTAGGCGCGCGGTTGTTATCGTAAAGCCTTACCAGATATACGGGATCAAGCGCCAGCGCACTCTTTGAGTGTATTCACGATAGCCCGCCAGCTCTCTCGTCAGCACCTGCTCCTCGTTGATCGTGCGCGCTATCAGGATCGGGATGATCGCCAGGGCCGGGATGACCGCCCAATACGAGCCGAGCGCCAGCGGCGAGGCCAGGTACATCAGCAGCACGCCGATGTACATCGGGTGGCGCACCAGGGCGTATGGGCCGCTGTCGATCACCCGCTGCTGCTCGTCCACCTCTACCACGCGCGAGGCGTAGCGGTTCTCCCGAAACACGGCTACGGTCACCATATAGCCCAAAAAGACCAGCCCGTTCGCCGCCAGCGCCAGCCAGACCGGGACATAGCTCCAGCCCCAGCGTTGATCCAGCCCGGGCAAGATGAACGCGAGCATGAAGTAGGTAAACGTGAACAGAATGATCTTCTTTTGGGCGGGTTCGCGCTCCTTCATGTGCATCCGGCGCTCGAGCAGATCGGGTTGATTTTTGAGCATCCAGCGGATCACAAAAGCCATCGGGATGAACAACACGCCCAGATAAACCCAGGCCTGCCAGTAATCGAGCGTCCCGGCGGGCAGAAAGAGAATCAGCACCAGCGCCGGAAACGCCATGGCTATACGCAAATAAACTTGCCTGCTTAAGGATTGAGATGACATTTGATTCACTCCCAATCCCATTATACAATACCAACATCACCGGTCAAGCCAAACTCATTCAAGGGTCCACTAACCACGAAACACACCAAATACACGAAAATAGAGCCTTTGATTTCGTGTGGTTCGTGTTTTTCGTGGTAAAGAGAGATGCTTCATTAACCACGAAACACACCAAATACACGAAAAATAAAGCCTTCGATTTCGTGTGGTTCGTGTTTTTCGTGGTGAGAATTTTTTTTCCTTTCGTGTGGTTCGTGTTTTTCGTGGTGAGAATTTTTTTCCTTTCGTGTGGTTCGTGTTTTTCGTGGTAAAGAGAGATGCTTCATTAATCACGAAACACACCAAATACACGAAGAATAAGCTTATAATTTCGTGTGGTTTGTGATAAAAAAAGAAGGGATCATCCAATGGCTGAACTAAAAGAGATTTTATACCGCGATGAATGCTACGCGATTCAGGGCGCAGTCTATGAAGTGTACCGTGAAATGGGCTGCGGATTTCTAGAAGCCGTCTACCAGGAATGCCTTGAGCGCGAGTTCCGCAGAGTTGGCCTTCCCTTCAAAAGCCAGGTGGAATTACTCCTCACTTACAAAGGCGAGACCTTACACCAAACCTACCGACCCGATTTCATCTGCTACGACGCCATAATCCTCGAGATCAAGGCGGTCAAAGAATTGACCTCCATCGACCGCGCCCAATTGATCAACTACCTCGAAAGCCTCAAAACTGCGCCTGGGACTGCTGATCAGCTTCGGCCACTATCCCAAAGCCGCCATCGAGCGGATCATCCTCTAAACCCATTCCTCCGACGGCGGCGCGTTATTGATCCAACTTTCGTAGCGTCCTGCTCAGCGCACCTTCACCATCCAGCCGCTCGCAAAACCGAGCAGGCAGAACGGGATCATCAGATAGCCCGCGCTGGCCCAACCCAGCCGCTCGACCAATCCCCCAAACAAGATCGGGCCGACTAACTGACCCAGGTTCTGCCCCACCAGGATCACCGCCAGCCCAAACCCGGCCCACTGCGGGCGGCGCATCACCTCCGGGGCGGCCGAGAACACCGCGGTGGGGATTGCGCCTGCGATCAACCCCTGCATCGCCATGTAAAACACGATCCACCCGCCGGTCAGGCGAAAAGGGAAAAGGAATAACACCGCGACCCCCAAAAAGGGGAGCGAAAAGACCAGCCGCCGAGACCCGATCCGGTCGGAGAGCCAGCCAGCCGCCGGGGCTGAAAACAGGATCACCAGGCTGTTCACGCTGGAAACCAGGGCAGCCTGCGAGAGCGGCATCGCCACGCGCCTCATGCAGAAAGGTCGGAAAATATGTGGCGAACCCGACGAAGATCAGGTTGAAGCAGGCGAATGTGAGCGCTAACAGCCAGATATTCCGATTGGAGATCGCTTTGAGGATGTTTTGATCGTGTGGATCGGCCAGGCCGGGCTGCCTCAGGGCAGGCGGCTGACGCATGAACAGCGCATAGATCACCCCCGCCAGCAACGCATACCCGGCGCCCACCCACCAGACCATCTGCCACCCGTTGGCTGCCGCCAAAGCCGGGGCAAAAAGATACATCACCAATGTGCCCACCGGGACCCAGGTAGCCCACAGACCCATCGGCGCGCCCTGGCGGTCCGGCGGAAACCACATTGCGATCGCCGCCGGAGCGGTCACCCCGATCAGCCCGATCCCGATCCCTTCGATCACCCGGCTGAGCAGCAGTTGATTGAAGCTGGACGCATTCGCCCCCGCCGCCGCGCCCAGCCCGATGCAGCCCAGGGCGATCAGGCCGGTGAGTTTCAAACCCAGGCGCTGCAGGATAACCCCGGCGGGCAGCGCCAGCAGCAATCCCACCAGGGCCATCGACGACATCAAAAACCCGGCTTGAGCCAGGTCGATGTTCAGGCTGGTCAATAAAAGCGGCATGATCGGCGGGACTTTAAACTGGTTGAACGGCGCCGCGACGCTGGCCAGATACGCAACCGCCAGGATCACCCAGGCGTAGGGTAAAACGGATGAGATCGGTGGTCGTTTCGAAACTGTGCTCATGCCGGGATCCTCATATAGCGTTCTACCCGCTCAGCCATCACAGCCAGCCCTTGCTCCCAAAAAGCGGTCGAGCGGATGTCAATGCCAAAGCGAGCCGCCAGTTCTGCTGCGGGCGCTTCGCCGGTCGAGGCGAGCAGATTAACGTAATCCGGGATGAAGGCCGCCCCGCGCTGTTGATAGATGGCGTATAACCCCATCGCAAACAGCAGCCCAAAGGCATAAGGGAAATTATAGAACGATAGACCGAGCATGTAATAATGCGGCTTCCAGGTCCACATATACGGGTGCAGGTAGCGCTCATCCAGCCCATCGCCGTAGGTCTGGCGCTGAGCATCCAGCATGATCTGGCAAAAATCGTCCGCCGAAAGCTCAGACTGCCCGCGCCGCTCGAAGACCTGCTGCTCGAACAAAAAGCGCGAATAAATATCCACAATCACCTGAGCGTCGCCGATCAGCATGGTCTCCAGGATGGCGAGAGCCTGCCCCGGGTTGGAGGCTCGCTCCAGGGCGGCCTCCATCACGATCGTCTCGCACATGGTCGAGGCGGTCTCGGCCAGCGTCATCGGGGTGCGGCGCTGCAGTTCGGTCTTATTCGCCTGGAAGGCGCACTGATTGTGAAAGGCGTGCCCCAGTTCGTGGGCGATGGTGGAGACCTGGTCGAGCGAGCCGTCGAAATTGCTCAGGATGCGCGATTGTTTGACCGAGGCGAGCGCCATGCAGAAAGCCCCGCCGCGCTTACCGGGGCGCTGCTCCACGTCCAGCCAGTTCTGGTCGAACGCGCCCTGGGCAAACGCGGCCAGGTCGGGCGAAAATGCGCCGAAATTATCCAGCACGAACTGGCGCGCCTCCGGGTAGGTGAAGCTCATCTGGACGGCGCTGGTGGGGGCGAAAAGGTCCCACCAGGGCAGGCGCTCCTTGCCCAGCCGGGCAGCCTTAGCCTGGAAGTAGCGCCGGAAGACCGGGAAAGCAGCCTGCATCGCGCTGAGCATAGCCTCCAGCGTGGCCCGGTCGATGCGGGCGTCGTCCAGGGCGGTGTCGAGCGATTCGGCCCGCCCGCGCCGCCGGTCGAGCGTGTGGACTGCGCCTTTGACCCCGTTCAGACAGGCTGCCAGCGGCTCACGCGCCGCGGCCAGGGCGGCCAGCTCGGCCTGGTAGGCGCGCTGGCGCACGCTCTCGTCCGGGTGGGCGTGCAGATTGATCAGGGCCGGCAGCGGCAGCTTTTGGACCACCCCGTCCAGCTCGAATTCGACCACGATCTGCGAAGTGACCACGCCCTGCAGTTTGCTCCAGGCGTTGCCGCCGCTCAGGTTCAGCTCGGCAGCCAGGTTCTCCTCCGCTTCGCTCATCAGGAAGCGGGCCTGCTCGGCGGTCTCGCGCAGCGCAAAAGCGTGCGCGGCCGCAAGCGGCTCGGCTGCGATCAATTCTTCCAGCACACCGCTCAAACCGCCGATCCAGGCTTTGAAGCGAACTGCGATCTGCAGCAGCGGCAGGCGTGCATTCTCGAATTCAGATTGGGCCTTGGCAGCGAGGGTGTCGCGCGAATCGGTAGTGACAAACGAATGGATATACGAGCGCAGAGTCGATTCGAGGGCGTAGACCCGGTTGAAGCGCTCCAGCATCTCGGCCAGCAGCGTTGAGCCGCCATCGAGCGGCTGCTGATCGAACAGCTCGCGCAGCTCCTGGATCTGGCGGCGGTAATCGGAAAATGCGGATTGGAATTCAGATGAGGATAAGGAGGGGTAGATCGTGGTCAGGTCCCAGTGGGGAAGAGAGGCGGTCATGGTTGCTCCAGAAGGAAGGATGGGATTCTGGCCTATTATAGCAGGTGTAGGATCGGTCGGAGACGCGATCGTGATCGTTCCAAAGCTGGTAAAAGCGTGGTTAAATGGTTGTGAGGCAGTCGGACAACCGCCCCACAACCCACGAACAAAGAGGCACACTGACATGCGCCTGAACCTGATTTTACCAAAAGTTGAACCGAACCAATTTGAATTTCCAAAGAAATGCCCCCAGAAAGGATGCTCGGGAATGCGATTTATCCCACGGCAGGAAGTGAGCGAGAAGATGCGGATGCACAGCATCCTGAGGTAACGGCCTGGAGATGTGAATGCATCCAATGCGGGCATGTATTGCGCTATACCCGAAAGGGGTCAGTCAGAAGCAAATATCGAAACGTGTGAATGGTATGGCAGTGATGATGTAGCGTTCTGGGATTAAGCTACGGGGCTGTAGAAATTGTATTGAACAGCCTTGGGATGGGGATAGGAAAAACGAGTGTCTATCGGGCAGTTCAAGCAGTTACAAAGCAAGTGCCTGGACTGAAGTGCGAGAAGCTGCTGGGAGGCTCACCGGACAAAAGCAGTTGGAGCAGATGTAACCAGTGTACTGTCGTAACGGGCAGTGGGTTAGTCGGGTCGTAGGAGTACGCGTGAACGGGATGAAGTCTTCGAGCTCGACGAACTGCCGGGTGAGCCGATGCCGAACAACTGCAAACAACTGCGGTTGGAACATCCTGGAGCAGACATGTAGTCGCCTGAGTGATGTCAATGATCGCTTCAGAAATGATCAGACCGGACGCTCGGCAAGTGCATGTGGTTCGAAACACAGAAGCCTGTTAAGTATCCAGCAGTTGACGCAGGACAGGATCATTCTCTGGAAGCCATTCATATTACTCCCGAACAGGCCTTCCTGGCCGCAAAAGCAGATATCCACTGCCCGCCGCCCAGAAGAACAGCCATCAGTCCTTGAAGTAATCTATCTACGCTATGCCAACGCTCGCAAACCCGGTAAGGCAAAGAAACATGATATTGCCTACCGGATGCGTTAGATTGTGTATGGATGGCTGGAACCTACAAAGCCTCGCGCTGACTTTCTATCGTACTTGGAAGGATGAATTCGAAAATGAGATCTTGCGGCACGAATAACCATTGTGAACGCTACCATTGGTTGGTGGATCAAAGAGCGTTACCGCCCCATCCGCGGCTACAAACAGAAGCAATCTGCTCTTGGCATTAGCCGCCTGATCGCCTTTGCCGGGAACAACCTGGCTCGTGGTTTGCGTTTAGCAGATTTGATGGCATAACCAGAATATTATTCGCCGGTTTTGCCGTCAATGCTGTTTACCAACGTATCTTTTACCAATTTTGGAACGGTCACGACCGATCCTGCCACTCATCCCAACGTTATTATATTGTATAATCAAAACATGTCCGCACCCAATACCGTCCTTGATCAGCGCATCCGATTCTAAAAGCCATCAAGGGAAAAGGAACAGTGGTATGAGCACCAAAGTCAATATCCCAGCAGATAGTCTGGAGAAATTCTGTCGGCAGTATCAGGTTCGCCGCATGGCCTTGTTTGGCTCGGTATTGCGCGATGACTTTCGCCCGGACAGTGATATCGATATCCTGGTTGTCTTCGAGCCTTCAGCCAGAGTTACCTTTGTGACTCTGGGACGAATGAAACGAGAATTATCGGCGCTTTTCGAGAGACCTGTTGACCTGGTTCCACAGGAAGGTCTCAAGCCCGCCATTCGTGATGCAGTTCTTGCCAGCGCCGAGGAAGTGTATGCGGCCTGAAAAATTGTACTTACTCGATATCATTGAAGCAGCAGATGCGATTCAGCGTTTTTGTGAATCCGTAGATGAAGATGAGTTCTTCTCCGACGAACTGCGCCAAAGCGCCGTGCTGCAAAAATTGATCGTTATTGGTGAGGCTGCCGCTCATTTACCAGGTGAGTTTCGGAAAAAGTACAGCGATATCGAATGGGAAGATATCGTCGGGTTTCGTAATATTGCCGTACATGAATATTTCGCCGTGCTTTGGCAGATTGTATGGAATACAGCGATGCAAGATGTACCCATTCTACGTTTCAGGGTCGCACAAATATTAGCCGCCGAATTTCCGCAGGCGTAAAGCCCGTAGGATGGGTCGGCGATCCATCCTACAAGCTGTGCGGATCTCCTCTTCAACACCCTTATCTGTTATGTTATAGCGCCTTGCCGTTTCACGAATCGCGGCAACCGTGAAATCGTAGCGGATTTCCAGCTCCGCCTCATCCAACAGGCTAATTCGTAAAAATCGCACGAACGCCAGCACATCCGCCCGGCGAGCGGGAGGCAGAGCGGCAACTGCTTGTAATAGGATCTGCTCAAAATTGGTCATCCACTTACCCCAAAGGGGGTTTACAGTATCACCTTATGTTCAAAACCTTCGTTGGTTTATTGAGCAGGTCTATAACCAAGCCGAAATGTCATTGCGCGGCGGCGTAATTTACCGCCGAAGCAATCTCATGATCCATCAGATGGATTGCTTCACCGCCCAAAGAGCGAGCGGTACGCAGTGACATGTTGGATTGGGCGAGTTGTCAAGCTTTCTTGTTAAGCCGTGGGCAGCTTTTCCTACTTCTTATACATTCAATGCGCCAGTCCCGCCCAGGCGAAGAACAACATCAACAGGCTGATCAAGCCGGTCACCAACCCGCTGCGGATCAGGCGGGCGGTGCTTTTCTGCTCACCCACCAGCGAGCGGTAGGAGTTCCACAGCCCGGCCTGCAGCAGGTACAGCCCATAACCCGCCAGGATGGCGCCTTGCGCGCCCAGACCCCAGCTCCCCAGCACCGACCACAACCCGACGATCCCAAAAGCCAGGTTGGCAAAACCCACTTCGTACTGCCAATCCGGGTGTTCGCATCTCCCAACCCATCCGTTTGGCGTCCTCCTTCTGCAGGAAGACATGCCGGATGAAACCAAGCACGCCCAGAATCCCAACCGCGCTGAGGGTCACGATCCCCACCGCCAGCGCCACATTCCCCTGGAAATAGTAATAAAAGCCGAAGAAAATGCCCACGCTGCCAACTGCAATCCCCAAAAACGACATGTTTTTTGCGTTCATCGACTGTCTCCTTTGTCTGAATTATAGTGCTGTTTACACCTCCTGGCAGTCGGCGAGGGCGGGTTTGCATATTTGTAATGGCTGTTCACCCGCATGACCCTGGAATTGCCTTGATAGTCCATCATGAAGAAGCGTTCGATGCGTTTCATGCTGATGGCAAAAAACGCGACTGCGCCAATGCCAATTGGAAAAGCGACAATTATTCGGGGGAGCAAAGTCTGAAAATCTGTTTCCATCGGGTTTTTACGGTCAGCCAGTCAACAATTAATTCACAAGACCTGCGAATGAATTCGCAGGCTGGGCGCGCTCAAACCTGCCTTCGGCAGGTTTGGGTTGTGCCAGGCGCAAATTTGAATCTGCGCTGCTGTTGCGCTGCGCCGCCTGCCCGCTCACGAGGGCTTTTCTAAGACGTAGATGATGAAATTCGGAACACGCAGTTCGTCATCCAGTTCAGGGTATTGCTCCAAATCGGAGCGCGTTACCGTCGGCTCAACCACCTTTTTGATCACAAAACCAGCTTGCAGGAATTCGTTTAGATATGTGGACAACGAGCGATGGAAATTCGTCAGGTCCAATCCCAACATCTTCCAAGAACGCTCACCCTCATCGAAGTAGTTGTCCAGGATCGCGTGCAGTTTCCTCCCCGCTTGATCCTTGTGCCATCCTCCAGTCGCTGACCGCATTGGATGCAGGTTTGCGACCACGAACCGGCCGCCTGGTTTCAGCACCCGGAAAACCGCGCCCGTGTTCTCGGCGAATTCAGGCAGGTCACACTGGTTCAGGTAAGAAACGGAGAGATCAAAGGAATCCGCGGCGATAAAACCCAAATTCTGCACATCCGCGCGGCGATATTCATCCACGCCGGTCGCAAGTTGGCGCGCCGCAGCGATCATTGGTTCGCAAGAATCGAGGCCGAGGACATAGATCGCCCCGCGGTTGACCATCATTCTGCTGAACCGCCCTTCTCCGCAACCACAGTCCAGCACCCGCAAGCCGGTCACATCCCCGCAGGCTTGCAGCATCGGCGGATCCAGCAACCCTTTCCGCACCGGATTTCGGCCACGCGCCTCTTTGATCCAGTCAGAAGACAGGGCGCGCCATTGTTGTTCGAGGTCTGGTCTGCTCATTTTCACAATATTCGTACTAAAACCCCCTCAGCGCAGCGTGCAGCCAAAGCGTTCACCCTCGTACACCGCGCTGCTGGTGACGAACAGGGCGCGCACAGTCACCCGCTTCGCTTCGTAGTCGATCTCCACCTGCTGCACCGGCAGCGGCACAGCCGACCATTCGCGGGCGCTGGCCTCGTCCATCCCCACCACGAACAGCGTGGAGCACAGGAATTTGGCCTGCGCCCCGGAGGGCATCCTCTGTAAGGCGCGGATGTTCTCGAAGTTCAGGCCCACCCAGAGCAGGGCAGCCGCAAGCAGCACAACCAGGATCGAGATCAAGATATGGTTGGCGGAAAAGCGCCGCCCGGCGGGTCGATTTTCAGCGGTTTGCGTGTTCATTGCTGCACCCCCTCCAGGATCAATTTAAGGAAGAGATTCCAATCACAGTTGCCGGCCCGGTCGTTGGCGGTGATCACCACCACCATATCGAGCGAGGGGAGGATGAAGATCGCCTGGCCCCAATGCCCGCTGGCGTAGAACAGGTCTTGCGGCGCGCCCGGGAACGCGGCCGGGATGCCCCACTCCGGCATGGCCCGGTTCAGCCACCACTGCGCGCCGTAAGCGCCCTCGCTCAGGTCTGCGGGGGTCAATTTCGTCGTGCCGATCGCCGGGGCGACGCTGGTGCTGTACCGCACCCAGCCTTCCGGCAGGATGCGCTCGCCGTCCCAGATGCCGTCATTCAGGAACAGATAGCCGAAGCGGGCCATATCGCGCGGGGTGAGATAGACGTACGACGAGCCGACAAACGTCCCGGCGGCGTCCCGCTCCCAGACCGCGCCGCGCATCCCGAGCCTGTCGAACAGGCTCGCCCAGGGGTAGCTGGCGTACGCCTCGGCGCTCATCACGCTGCGCAGCAATCCCATCAGCAGGGTGCTGGAGGGGCTGGAGTATTCCCAGTGGGTGTTGGGCGGCTGCGCCATGCGCTGCGAGGCGGCGTAGGCGGCCATATCCTGCCTGCCCAAGCTGAAAAGCATGCTGTTCACGGTGGAGCCGAACGGGGACGATTCGAACCCTTCGTTGGTGTACAGACCGGCGCTCATGTGGAGCAGATCGTTGACGGTGATCGCACGCGCTTTAGGCCGGTCGAGCAGGGGGTAGTAATGATAAGCCGGGTCGCTGACCTGCATCCGGCCTTGCTGCACCGCGATGCCGATCATCGCGTTGGTCACGCTCTTGGAAGCCGACCAAATCAAGTGATGGACGTCCGGGCCGTACACTCCGGCGTATTTCTCGTAGACCAGGTAGCCGTCTTTGATGATGACCACGCCATCGGTGGTCGGGTCTTTCGCTGCGCCCGGCGCGGGGAAGGCGTAAGCCTCCATCCGCTGCAGGGCGGCCGGGTCGAGGCCGGTTTGGCGCGGGTCTTTGGTCTGCCACTCGCCGGTGGGCCAGTAGCTGCGCGCCGATTTCGGCGGCTCGAACAGAGAGGTATCCGTCGCCGCCGGGTTGGCGACCGGCGCCGGAGCGCAGGCAGCGGCAGCCAGCAGCAGCAGGGTGAAAGCCAGGACTTGCGAGAAATGTCTCATATGCGCCCCTCGGGATGAGATGTTGGGTGGTTGCCGGATGGCATTGATTATAACCCATAGCAGGCGCGGCTCAATCCGTCGGCTTTTTCAGCGCCTGTTCGATATCCTGCAGGCGATGGCAGCTGGAGTGGCCGTCCAGGTCAAAGGGCCATTCCGGGCGGCGCTCGCGGTTGCTGAACCATGCTTCCGGCGCGGCTTGCAGCGCGGCCAGCGCCTGCTGCTGAACTTGCCTGTGCCGGTCTAAGACCTGCTGCGGGGAGCGATCCCGCCAACGTTGGTAGATCAGGCGGTTCCCATCCGTCCAATTCAGCCCCTTCTCCTCCGGCGGGATGGGCTGTCGCTGGATTTTTCTGACCGTGTCGGCCTTCCAATGGGTGATATGCGCCAGGGCATCTTTCACGGTCCACGGGTCTTTGGTCTCGGGTCTGGGCAGCAGGCGATTCCAATCCGCCTCGCTCAGGTTTTGCACCAGGTGATCCAGTTGTTCGAACTCCCGGATGGTGCGCTGGATGACTTCCTCACGTGTATGACGCATCTCAACAAATCTCCTGCATATTTTCCCACAAATTTATCGCGTTTTGACGGGTTCATCCGTTTGTTCGGCTGCCGATCTCAACGCCTCCCGATCCGACGGAACTGCTCCGTCGCTCCATCAGAATTGTGTCGCGCCAGATACCGCTCAACTGGGCAATCCGTTCGCGGCGGCCGACGATCCGAAATCCGCAGACTGCCTGAAGTCGAAGGCTGGCCTCATTCTGAGCAAACGTGACACCTTGCAGAGTCCATATCCCGTGAGCTTCGGAATCCTCGATCAGCCTGGTCAGCAGCGCGCTACCCACGCCTTTCCTCTGCGTATCGGCTCGAACGTAGACGCTGACCTCCGCCACGCCTGCGTAACACCGCCGCCGCGACGCCGGGCTTAGGGCAGCCCAGCCAACCAGCTCGCCAGCGAGGCCGAGCGACAAACCGGCAGCAGGTGAGATGAGCTGCGTTCCATTCTTCCCATGCTGGGCATTCAACCTCGAAGGTAGATAGCCCGCCGGCGATCCCCTCACGATAGATCGCAGCCACTGCTGGCCAGTCGCCCGGTTCAAGATTCTCAATCTTCAGCACCACACATCCTCTCCGACACCTGCTGGTCGCGGGCTTTTGCCGCCCAACTGGAATAAGGTTAAGCCTCAACTTCCGCTGGTGATTGCGCCGGCGCGCTCGTAATTCACAATGATGACGCCATTCGGGGTGAGGCTGCTTTCGGTCAGCTTGAACGCCGCCGGGATCGCGCCCTCGGCAAACAAGCGCTTGCCAGCGCCCAACGTGATCGGGTAGATCATCAGCCAGAACACATCGACCAAATCCTGTTGGATCAGCGTCTGAAGGAGATGGCCGCTGCCCCAAACGTGCAAATCCGGCCCTTGCGTCTGCTTGATTGCGGCGACTTTTTCGGGGATATCTCCACTTAAGAACACGGACGGCTGCCATTCGCCAGACGTGATGCTTTTCGAGGCGACATACTTGGTCGCCGTGTTGACGCCGGGCCATGCGTCGGCATGCTCTGGCCAGTACGGCGCCCAAATATCGTAGGTCTTGCGCCCTAACAACAGGTCGAACGGCAGGTTCATCTGCCTTCTCAAAGCCGTTCCAAGGATCGGGTCGGAATATGGCCCGATCCACCCGCCATAGGCGAAGCCGCCGCTGGTATCTTCGTCTGGCCCGCCGGGGGCCTGGATGACGCCATCCAGGGAGATATGTTCCAGCACGATCAATTTTCTCATCACGGTGTTCCTTCGATATCCTGAAGAGCACACAATTCCGCCAGTTTGCGGGCGGTGTTCGAGTTTCTGGTTGTCATTCGGCGATAGGAACGATGGCCCACAATCTTCGTGATCTGACTCTTGTGATAGTTCTCCCGCTGGATATTCCAGATCAGACATTCGTGGGCGTAAAAAATGTTCATGTATTCCGTTTTGATGGGCAATTCCGCGATAATGTTTGGATCGGCGGCGTCTTTGAATAGATAAGCGACATAGGTTTGTTGGGTCTGATCGTTATTCCAGCCGGCTGGGATCGCCTGAGCGATTTGAATAATTTCGGCGCCGGTCTTGACCAGGGTGGCGATCTTTTGCTGGTATTGTTGTTCCAGGGTTTCTTCAAGCAGCCGGGTTATTTCAGGCTGAGATTTCTGGGAGTTGAAAAGCACATTCCCGGAATTCAGGTAGGTGACCACATGGCTCAATCCGACCTGTTCCAGGGTGGACTTGAGCTCTTTCATCGAGACTTGAACCGATTTCCCGACGTTGATCCCACGCAGTAATGCCACGAATTTCAAGGTTCTCCTCCAGACCCGCAATCAGTCTTGCTGGTCAGCCGGTCTGACGGTAAGTATAACCGGCGCGGCAAGCCAACGTAGGGGAGAAGCGGGCGGAGCAGCATTTCGCCGGATCGAGAGCGCCTCTTCCGCCCGCTTCGCCCTTACTATAATATCATACCCTCAAAGACCTTCGGTCGGGTGAGCATCCTGGGGCAGGAGACCCAGGACGAGCGGGGAGCATCACCGATCATTGCGCGCGGTGTTACTCCGTTTGCCGAACGCACATGGGTTTGGATCGGATGGAGGGATCATGAAAAGGCTGCGGGTGATCATCGCCCGCCAGACTGAAGATCTTCATCCAATAGCCGACGAAAAGAGGCAGCGAAGACTCCGGCATTAAAATCCATCCTTCATGGGTATTCACGAAATAGCTGCCTGGGGCGTCAAAGTCATGCGTAGGGGAACCGACGGATGAGCCGTCCGCCCGTGATTCGGCCCACACGCAGGCGATGACATACCAGACATGGGGACCGCCCCCGAATGCGGTTTCCGGCATGGAGTGCACGATCCTGGCCTCTTGAATACCGATGTATCCCGATTCCACCAGCGCAAGCATCCCCTCCGAAGGTGATGGAAAAAGGCCAATCGACCGTGCGGAGTTGAGGCGGCTTAGCGTGAAGGACCATGACCCAAACACGAAAACGAATGCAGCGCCAAAAACGCCGAGAAAGATGAGGCTAAGGCGCAGGAATTTGGAGCGAGGAAACATTGCTACATCCTGCGCAGATTTCAATCCGCGCGCCCTGCCAACAGTATTTTTCCATGCTGGAATGATACCTTAAATTGGATAGTGCGGGGGGACTTTCGACCAGCCCGCCCGCGCCTTCCTGCGCGATTTGTACCTGGATTGAGGCGGCCGCCACGCCGCAGAGCAAGATGAGAATCTCCCCGCAATCCGTAAAAACTCAATAATTCGGCTATAATACCTACGTTAATTGATCTATTTTATCCATTATCTGATCTGCTGAAATAATTTCTTGCGCCGTTTGGGTGGACCCGGGATCAGGCCATGTTCATGCAAGGTCTAGGAGGAACGAAATGTCGAAAGCTGGAGACGTATTCGAGAACCCCGTTACGGGGGAGTTTGGTTATGTGCGCATCGGAACGGATGAGACCAACGGTGAGCTGTTGGTGTCCGATTTGCGCGTCCGTCCTGGCGGCGCGGTCCTGGGCGCGCACCTCCACCCCACCATCGACGAGCGCTTCACCGTCTTGAAGGGCAAGATCGGCTATCTGCTGGATGGCAAGCAGGGCGTCCTCCAGACCGGCGAATCTGCCGACCTGCCGCGCGGCCTCGTCCACGATTGGTGGAATGCCGGCGATGAGGAAGCGCGCGTGATCGTCGAAATCCGGCCGGGCCGGCGCTTCGAACAAATGGCCCTCACCCTGTTCGGCCTGGCGCGCGAAGGCAAGACGGACAAGAAAGGCTTCCCCAACCCGCTGCAGATGGCGGTGATTGGTCAGGAGTTCAAAGATGTGGTCCAGTTTATGAGCCCGCCGCCGTGGATCCAGGGGATTCTGTTCGGCCTGCTGGCGCCGGTGGGCCGCATGCTGGGCTACAAAGCCATCTACCCACACCAGCTTCAACGATCGGTCGAATCGGTGGAGGTGGAGCCGCTGCCCGAGGGCATCCATATCCCGGCGTTTACCTCGTAATTGAAACCGTGTCAGTTCCAGGGCGCGCTCGGCGCGCCCCCCACCTATCAAAACTGAAATCTCGACCCATTGAATCGGCTTTCCCTTTTTGCTACAATACAACCAAATGACTGGTTATCTTCGATCCAGTCTGCGGACGGGGTTGTAGCTACGATGGAGGGCGCGATGAAGAAAAGCAAGCCGGTTTTGGCGCATGGGGTTCTGGGCGGTTGTCCTGCTTCTGCTGGCCATCCCGGCCGGGAGCTGGGCGGGTGGGATGGTCGGCGGGGAGATCACCATCTCTGCCGACACTTTAAATGAAGCCTCGGTCTCGCTGACCTATAACCCGGATCGGGATGAGTACCTGGCGGTGTGGTACAACGACCGGGCCGGCTGCGACGATATCCGCGCCCAGCGGCTTAGCGGGGATGGCGCACTGGTCGGCGGGCCGTTCTACATCTCCGCCGGCTGCGATTACGAGCGGCGCTACCCGGATGTGGCCTATAACAGCGGCCACCAGCAGTACCTGGTGGTCTGGGAGGAGACCCATCCGACCAACTTTCCCAGCATCAAGGGCCGCCGCGTTTCGGGGACAGGCGCGCTGCTGGACCTGGTCGATCTCACCATCCAGGGCGGCAGCAACCTGTACACGCCCGCCAAACCGGCGGTGAGCTACGCCTCGACCGCCGACCGCTACCTGGTGGTTTGGGCCGAGACCTGGCACCCGCTGCCGATCTCGTACTCGATTTATGGCCAGGTAGTCACCGACGCCGGGACGCTGGAAGGGGGTAAGACCACCATCATCCAGCGCTCAGAGCCGGTGGACGAGCCAGACCTGGCGTATAACCGCCACGCCAACCGCTACCTGGTGGCCTGGCAGCAGAAAAGCGGATCGCTGTGGGACATCTACGGCCAGCAGGTGCACGGCGGCGGGGGACTTTTCCAGACCGAAATTCAAATCGCCTGGTATACCATTTCTTCCACCAAACCGGCTGTGGCGGCGATTCCGACCACTCCGGATGACAACAAGTTCCTGGTGGTTTTTGAGGTGTTCTACGATCCTCCGAACAACGATCATGATATCTACGCGGTTTTGATCGAGGAAGACGGAACGAAAGGGACAGATTTTTGGATTTCCTGGACGGCCGGGTTAGACGAAACCAGCCCGGCGATTGCCGGCAATGAGGACCGCTTGCAATATTTCGTGGCCTGGAGGCACCCGCAGGGTGTGATCGATAACCCCATCAAGGCGCGAGCGATTTCCCACAGCGGGGCGCTGCTCGGTCAGACGGTGGAGTTCTCCGGCGTCGCGGCCGACCTGCCCGCCGTAGCCAGCGGCGCTAACGGCGATTTCCTGACCGCCTGGCAGGATCAACCGGTGAGCGCGACCGATACGGATATTTACGGCGCGCTGTGGGGCGACCGGGCTTATCTGCCGCTGATTATGAGATGATCGCAGCGCGCGCTAAGCCCTCTGGAGCCGGTAGGGTGGCCGCGCGCGCCAGCAGAAGCAGCACACCTACTCCCGCAAATCATCCAAAAACTGATCCACCCTGTCTTCCGGCGTGGCCCAGGAGGTGACCAGCCGGGCCGCCGATCTGGCCCGCGCCGCGCTGCGCCCAGACGTAGAAGCCGTAATCCCGCTGCATCCGCTCGATCAGCCCATTCGGCAAGATCGGGAAGATCTGGTTGGTGCTGGACTGGCTGAGGAAATCGAAACCCTGGCTGCGGATGCCCTCGGCGAGTTTGCCCGCCAGCCGGTTGGCATGCCGGGCTAGCTCGAAATACAGCCCATTTTCAAACAGCCCGACGAACTGCACCCCCAGCGCCCGCCCTTTGGCCAGCAGCGCCCCGTGCTGCTTCAGGTAGTAGCGGAAATCCGGCTGCAGGGCCGGGTTGACGATCACCATCGCCTCGCCGAAAAGCGCCCCGTTCTTCGTCCCGCCGATGTAGAAGGCGTCCACCAGCCCGGCCAATTCCGCCAGGCTCAGGTCGCATTCATCGCTGGTCAGCGCCGAGCCCAGCCTGGCCCCGTCCAGGTACAGGTACAGCCCGCGCCGGCGGCAGACCTCGGCGATGGCCTGCAGCTCGCCCTTGCGGTAGATCGTGCCGACCTCGGTCGAGTTCGACAGGAAGACCACCTTCGGGCGCACCATGTGCTCGTCGCCGTGGAGGGCGTCCAGCGCCTCGATCTGGGCGGGGGTGAGTTTGCCGTCGGCGCTCTCGCTGAAGACGATCTTGTGGCCGGTGGCCTCGACCGCCCCGGCTTCGTGCACGTTGATGTGGGCGCTGGCGGCGGCGATCACGGCCTGGTAGGGCTTGAGCATGGCCGCCAGAGCGATCAGGTTGGCCTGCGTGCCGCCGGAGAGGAAGTGCACCCCCGCCTGCGGGCTGGCGGCCTGCTGGCGGATCAGTTCGGCGGCGTGCAGGCAGTACTCGTCCTCGCCGTAGCCGGTCTGCTGGCTGAGATTGCACTCAGCGAGCAGCCGCAGCAGCTGCGGGTGCGCGCCTTCGGAGTAGTCGTTGAAGAAGCTGTATTTGAGGGTCATGACTGAATTCCTGGGTGGTGGGATTTGGCTGGATTATACCGCTTGTTATCGGCGGGGCCGGGGGGATTAGCCTGCGGGTTCTCCGGTGTTGCAGAGGTGATTGCTTCGTCGCAAGAGCGGCTCCTCGCAATGACATGCGCCCGTCCGCCATGTCATTGCGAGCGGAGCGAAGCAATCCGGTTGGCGGAGCGAAGCAATCTGGGAGGCGCAGCGTTAGCCCGCCCCGCGCCGCGCACACAGGACTGGGTGAGGGCTGTCCACGAATAATGCACGAATACCGAATGCGCGGCTTGGCGCCGGGGGGATTGATTCCGCAGGGGTATGGATATATAATCTCAGTGAGGTCGGTATCCGTATAACCGCTAGTTGGGCGGGTCGAAGCAAACCTATGCGACTGCGAAACGTATCATTTCGAACATGGCTTGCGAGCCATACTCACAAGCAACCTGAAGAACGGTGGCTGCGTGAACTCTACCCTTGGCCAGTATTTGCCCAGGTTGATTGTGACGAGGTTTATCCTCGAAAATCCGCAATTTATCACATATGATGAACAAGAATTCACTGCTACGCTTAAATGTATCCAATGGCAACCTTCACACAATACGTACCGATATAGAGTCTACATTGAATCAGAAGGCCTGGGTTGGCATTCGCGTTCCCTTTCAGATACTTACGACATGTGTGGTGCGCCTGACGGCTCATTCGTAACCCTCTTTCATACAAAGAAGAAGGAACCACTTGAAAGGATTGCACAGGCATTCTTTTTCAAGACGATGGAATGACATCTCACAAGAGGAATTCAAGAGTCTATCTGTCTCACGATTTCTTACAGCTTCATTAGTTAGTAACATCATTGACAGGGCTTATGAAGGAGATGAACTGTGTTATTACCCACTGTCGCGGCTTGTTAATGGGTCCAGCCCCAATGTTTGCACGAGAATCCGCCTATGGATCGGATATCGATTCTTCTCAGAAAACGCCTACCATTGGGCACGAAAAGCATCATCGCTTGCTCAAATTGTGGTTTGTTTCTATTTCGCGGACACGAAACATCAATTTGACACTACTATTCCCGAAAACGCGTCAGTAATTCCAATTACACAATTCGACGCGTGTAATCTTGCTGGTGAGAGCCAAGGATCTCATACGCATATACTCCGTCAGATGGGAAAGCCCCCTCCGTCCCCGACGCATCGGGTTTGTTGGAGTCAATCTTGCATGGGCAATCAACACCCGCGGACACCCCCGTTTCTGAGGCTGATGTTCATGAAGCTTTGGCTGTCCTCAAGCTGCAATGTCGCTCTAAAAACATGTTGCGTTATCGACTCGCCGCTGCTGTTGTAATGAATGCTTGGATAGAACAGGAACGTAAAGCGGGTTTTGTCGCAGCGAAAGAGATTGCTATGCGTTTAAGCAAAGAATACCTGACTATGTTGCTTGGATCAAGGTCGTGAAGCCCGAGGGAGTCTCTCTATGGACTGAGCCTTCTCCGAATTGAACCGATTCCATTCTATTGATTCGTATTGATGGTGTGGACTTCAGTTTCCACGCCATTCCCAACGCCGAAACCATTGCAGGATTTAGGGACGATTCCCATTCATGGTCAGGTATCCGTCTTAAACCAATTGCACCTTATGTTTTGTTATGGGCGCGACAGGAGTATGAACAGGATGGAGAAAATGCCCGAGCCGCCGCCCAACAAGGCGCTGCACCGGATGCCGACAAACGGCACCGGCGAGCTTCATCGTTAGGTGCGCTTTAAAATCGGAGTATCCATGAAAGTTGATCCTTTAACATTTCACAAGTACCTTGCCCAAGTATCGTTCAAATATAATGGGGACGGTTATGAGCAGAAACTTGGGCATTTCACAACTAAAGATTTCCCGAATTGCCAGAAATATTGGCAACTTTTCGTTGTTCCCATCACTAAACGAATTGAGAGCTATCCCAATGCACTATCTCGTGACATTCGTTTCAGGAATGTAATAGACACACAGTTACAAGATGTTTCTAGTGTACATTACTCCGCATTTTTAAATCTCATTTATGCTCACGTGCATCTTGAAGTCAAGATGCTGTCATCTCTTGAAGACTTCTATGTTCATCTAGGTTCTGCATGCGACTAATAGAAGCTTTTCTTGAGAAATGGTATCTGTTATTTTTAGAGCTTCGTGGGGAAAGTACAAAAATTCTGCAATCGCTTAGCCGCGATGAAATTCTCGAATTTAGCTGGTGATTGGTACGATAAGAAGTACGCCACATTATTCGAACATTACATATCAAAAGGCAAATCCCCAACCTTGCGCCTACCTACACGCGAACACTTGGTCAAAGAATTTTTCGAAAATTATTTTAAACAAACAGCAGCATGGAAAGAGTACGCGGAACATTCAAGGTCAATTCGAGAATTTCGAAATGTCATCGTGCACGATGTTCAAGTTGGTCGACTGATTGTGAATGGCACAGATGTATTCATTCCTAAACCAACGGCAATACAAAAATACCGAACATGGCGTGATGTAACAGCAGTTTTTGGTGACATAGAACGAATAAAGCGTGATTTTTCTTCTTCGCAGCAACAGCAAAAAAGCGACCTAGAAAAGCTTGAAATAATTGCAAATCGACTTTGGGAGATTGTTCTGAATGAGCTGGAATCAGAGTTTTATTCACAAGAGAGAGAAACTTTGCGAGAGATGTACCAAATTGAATTTTAGATAACGCTGCGCACCCACCAAAGCGTGCACCCGACGTGTGGGATTCTGCACCATTTTCGAGCATTTTTCTGGCTTCGGGCTTATCCTGCTCCCAGGCTTAGTCCACGCCCCCCCGCACGCAGGTACCGCAAACCGTTGGGCGCTTTCCGAACAAATCATAATGATTGATATTCTTGGTCCATTCTACGAAATTTTGAAAGATGTCTTGAGTTTTATTATCAAGAGATTCCAGAAGCCAGACCCCGCAGTTTTGCTTAAGCAAAGACAAGAATGGCGTTTAGAGTTTGAAAGGCATCTACAAAAGGAAAGTAACACATTGATTTATGGTGAGGCTATCATTCGAGATATATCCCGAATGGATAATTACCCTGATATTGATGATTGTAAAAAAGGTATTTCGTCATGGTTCAAAGTAGAAGTAAAAGGTTTATATCATCGTGGCTTTGAAGTCATTTTACGAATCGATGGTCTTATTTATATTGAAAATCTCCGCCAATGGCACTATTCCACAAATGGAGAGAATGGTATTGTAAACGCATATCTTGTTGGGCAAATACCGTTTGATGTAATTCGTGGTATTGATTGGAACGGCGATGAATATTACCGTTTTCCACACATCTATTGCGAATTTAATAGGAAAAAGAAACAGCCTTACGAAAACCTTGTCTATTACGCACTGCAGGGAAGTGACGAGCATCGCTATTTTTTAGAAATCACAAAATTGGACAATGTTGCTAATAGAAAAAAGCGTTTTCGCAGGACAGGTGTTTGAATGTCCGAAACAGCGCCTAACAAAGCATTCTCAGGACGCGGACTATACATAGTGTCCTTTCTGGAAACAAGATGGCGGACATCTTTATTGGGTGTTCCGGACAAGTGCGGGCGTTCGCCCACACTTTCGGGGATTGCGGCCCCAACGGCGGATTCGGCGTCTGGTGGCTTTTTCCGCCAATTCCCGCCCTTGCCGGTAACGCCTGCCGTTGAAACTGTCGAAAAAGGGGCGAATTTACCTTAAAGAAAAGGGGTTTATAAGGTAGAGGTGTTCCCATGGCCAAATTCAAACCCTGCAACTATGATCAGATGGTGATGCTCCCCATCTCCCTGGAAAACCAGCTCGTGCCCGGAAGTCTGGAGCATACCATCAACGAACTGGTGGAAAAGCATATCGAACTCTCGGTGTTTGATGAGCGCTACAGCAATGATGATACCGGCGCAAGCGCCATCCACCCCAAGGTTCTCCTAAAAATCGTTTTGTTCGCCTATTCCAAGGGGCTGATCAGTTCCCGGCAGATGGAACGGGCCTGCCTCGAAAACATCACCTTCATGGCCCTGGCCTGCGGGTACACTCCGGATCACAGCACGATCGCTGCGTTCATCTCTTCGATGCAAGAGGAAGTTGAGAGCGTGTTCTGCAATGTCCTGCTGGTCTGCGACCAACTCGGGCTGCTGGGAGGCAGCCACTTCAGTCTGGATGGGGTGAAGCTGTCTGCGAATGTCTCGAAAGAGTGGAGCGGCACCTTCGATGAACTCAAGCACAAACGGGATAAGTTGCAGGAGAAGCTGAAGCAGGTTGTGGCCGAGCATGTTCAGGCAGACAAACAGCCTGAGATTGAGCAGGAACGCCAGAAGAAGCGTGAAAGACGGCTCCAGTTGCAGATGGAAAGGTTGAATGAGTTCCTGCGAAAGCGAGCAACCCAAGCAGGGACGCGATGGCAACGAGATCCAAAGCAATGCGGTGGATAACGAATCGGTGAAAATGCCCACCTCGCACGGGGTCATCCAGGGCTACAACGCCCAGGCGCTGGTCGATTCCAAGCACCAGGTCATCCTGGCGGCGGAGGCTTTCAGTTCACAGGATCATGAAAACCTGGAACCGATGATAAAAGGTGCAAAAGAGAACCTGGGCGCCCTGGGCAAGGGAGAAAACTTCTTTCAGGGCAAGCAACTGACGGCTGACAGCAACTATCACGGCTTCGACAGCCTGACGTTCTGCAAGTCAGAAGGCGTGGATGCTTACATCCCCGACATCCAGTTTCGCAAGCGGGATGAGCGCTTTGCCGAACAGGACCGGTTCAAGGATGGCATTCATGGCAGGCAGCGGCAGGAGAAAAAGCAGGAGCCGTTCTCGGTGGAAGATTTCAAATTCGATGCCGACCGGCAAGTCTATCTCTGCCCTCAGGGCAAGGAACTGACCTGCCATGCCCGCAACCAGCGCAATCGCCATCGCCTGTATGACATCTACCATGCCCGACCGGAAGATTGCGCCGAGTGTCCTGTCCGGGCCAGGTGCTTGAGTAAATCAACTGCATCGCGCAGGTATCTCTCGGTGCGGGTGGATGAGCCGGAGCCGAACGTGCTGGATGAGATGAAGGCCAAAATAGACAGTCCACAAGGCAAACAGATCTACGCCAGGCGGCTGGCGATTGTTGAGCCGGTGTTTGCGAACATTTGTGTTCACAAACACATGAACCGATTCACGTTGCGCTCAAAATCCAAGGTGGATGTACAATGGAGATTGTTCGCGGTGGTGCATAATATCGGAAAAATCCAAACATTCGGAATGGTAAATTAAGCACCCTGGGCTTTGGAGAAGCTGGTCACCAAGTTATGATCAGACGGACGAAACGGTTGGTTTCCCAATAGAACGTCGAAATCCGGTGTTTGGGGATAATTCACGCAATCTAAATCAGGTTTTTCGACAGTCTCGTTAGGCCGCGCTATTCACACATGAGCTAAGCGTAAACGAGATAAGGGTACGTGAATGAATCATTACAAATTGCCTCATTACAAGATCTGCTTAAGGCTAATCATTTTGCTGGCGCTGCCGTTCATTGCCTGCAACATCCCAGAAACACTGACAGCTACCTCTCCACCAGTAACCTCATTCAGACCTGCTAATACAGCAATACCTGTACAAACTCCAGTACCAACCGACCTGGTTTGGTTCGGTCCAAACATGGGTTCTCCAGACTTTGCCGATCTTTTCTCGAAGCCAGAGCAGTGGTCGGAGGCGCGATCGCAAATCAACGTCTTCAAATTCCACACGCAGAATGTACTTGTTTATCCCTGTAAAATTTGCGGAGATAACACGCTCAATTCTTTTGTGGAGGTGCAAGCGTTTAAGAAACTTACCGAGTGGGGTATCGCAATCGGGGTTGATGTTGGCGCGGTCAAAGAGTGGGGTTGTACGGGCACGGAAGAGTTCCACGTGGCCAAGAAACCATTAGCAACATTCGAGCCAACGGTGGGATTGTAGCCTTCTTGGTAATGGACGAGCCTTTCATCGGGGGTGAATGGGCTCCAACTGGCAGCCAAGCTTGTGGGTACACCATGGAAGAAAGCGCTGAAGTCACATCGCGGTTCATGAAGCAAGTGAGAACTGCATATCCGAACATCATCGTGGGCGACACGGAGCCTTACCCCTATTTCTCTGTGCCTGAGCTGGAGCAATGGATTGAGGCGCTCGAGGAGAGAGGTGCGACGCCCGCGTTTTTTCACCTGGATGTCGACATGGTGAGGGTGCGGACTGAAAAACAAGACGTTATTACTGACCTCCAAGCGCTAAGTCAATTCTTCCAGAAGCGCCGAATCCCATTTGGCGTGATCTTCACATCGAACACAAACTGGAACGCGAATTCGAACCGCGCCTACTTTAATGCCACCATGGAGTGGATACGAACTGTCAATGACGCAATAGGAAAGCCCCAGCATGTGATATTCAATAGCTGGCTTGGCCCCGCGCGAAACGGTGTCCATGAGTTACCAATCAATCTACCAGAGAACGATCCCTCTGAATACAGCCATGCCCGACTGATCAATGAGGGACTTGATATGTTTGACTGGTGATCAGTCTGATCGACTCATTCGCTTCTCTCAGCCATCGACTTGCGGCCTAACACAGCGTGCGCCTGACAGCGAGTACGGGCGCGCAAAATGTCAGTTCGTAGCCCGCCGCGCGCCCGCCATCTGGGCGCGGTCGTCGGGTTGTAAGGGCGAAGCAGCCGGAGGGGATGGCCTGGTTATGGGTATCGATTCCGTCGGGGGATGCAGATATCATCTCATTAAGTGTTAAGTTGTTGGTTAACTCTTTAAATAACCAGGTGGATTTGCGAGATAATATGATATTCTCGATCGGAAATATCGGTTAATTACAGGTTATTGCAAGTTCGGAGTATCATTCATTCGCACGCCATTGAGGCGCAGCTTCATTTCGGGCCTCAGGTGGCGCATTACATAAGGAGAAATCACATGGTAGAGCCTGCAAAGAACACCATTTGCCTTTGGTACGATCGCGACGCCGAGGAGGCGGCACGGTTCTACGCCGAGACCTTTCCCGAATCATCCGTCGGAGCGGTGCATCGAGCGCCAAGCGATAATCCATCGGGCAAAGAAGGAGACGTGTTGACCGTCGAGTTTACCGTGATGGGCATCCCTTGCATCGGATTAAACGGCAGCCCCGGTATCGAGCACAACCTGGCATTCTCGTTCCAGGTCGCGACCGATGACCAGGCCGAAACGGATCGCTACTGGAACGCCATCGTCGGTAACGGCGGCGAAGAGAGCGAGTGCGGCTGGTGCAAGGACAAATGGGGCCTGAACTGGCAGATCACCCCCACCGCCCTGACGAAAGCGTTTACCGGTTCAGACGCCGCCGCAGCCAAACGCGCATTCGATGCGATGATGACAATGAAAAAGATCGACGTCGCGGCAATCGAAGCAGCAATCGCGCGGGTGAGGAGGATCAAAGGCGGAATAACAAGCCGTTAGCCTGCCACGCGGCTCAGCCCAAACCGCCCGGCGGCAGGATTGCGGCGCATCGACTGCACCGGGCCAACAGGAGCGTTTGAAATGATCACTGAGATTGAAGACTACTTTTCGCTGGGATGCGGGCGCTGTGAGCGCTTCGCCACCCCAGATTGCTCGACCCGAAAATGGATTGGCGGATTGCTGGCGCTGCGCCGGCTCTGCCTCGATTTGAAGCTGGTCGAAACGGTTAAGTGGGCCCATCCCTGCTACATGCACAAGGATCGCAACATCGCGCTCATTGGCGCGCTGCGCAATGATTTTCGCCTCAGCTTCTTCAACGCGGCGCTGATGAAAGATGGCGATGGCGTGCTGGAGCGGCAAGGTCCCAACACCAGGCACCCAGACATGATCCGCTTCACCGACAACGGGCAGGTGGCGGCGCTGGAAAATACCATCCGCTCCTACCTGTTGCAGGCGATGAGCTACGCCGAAGCAGGCCTGAAGCCGCCAAAGGACACAAGCGTAATTGAACTGCCGGATGAGTTGGCCGAGGCAATGGACTCCGACCCAGAGCTGGCCGAGGCGTTTCACAGCCTGACGCCAGGGCGGCAAAAGAGCTACGTCATCAACTTGAACTCGGCCAAAAAGCCCGAGACCCGCATCGCCCGCATCGTCGCTTTCCGTGATCGCATCCTGGCTGGAAAAGGCGCATTGGAGCGCTGATTCGGAACAGCGGCTTATTTTTTAGGCGGTTACTATCCAAATCAAAAGGTGTTAAAATAACCGCGTGAAAATTTACCTCCTGTTGCTTTGGTTCAGGAGATTGAAAAATGATTACAGATGTGAGACCTCTGATTGAAGTGAACCAGCAAGCAATCAACCTGCTCTATAAAGAGTTGGGGGTTGTTGACGCTGTTCGTTTTCTTAAACAATTTACTCAAGGCTATGGGAACTACACTCAAGAGCGAGAAGTTATCTTTGCGAATAAAACCCTTGACGATATTGTGAGCGAAATCGAAAAGCGGAGAAAAACGGCGCCGTAAAAAGCTGGTAGGTCGCGCCGCGCGCGCCAACAATCTTCCACTTTATAGCCGCACCCCCCGGCCGGCCCTTGAGACATCCGAATTCTGGCAGAATTCGGATGTCTGGCTGGCGGGCGTGCAGCTGCTACACCTTTCCAATCGAAAATGCGGGCAATCGTATTGACAAAGTATATGCAAGCCGCTATACTTAATTTTGATGAACGTCAAATACTCACTCCACAACATTATCTTTGAATGGGATAGCCAAAAAGCGACTGCAAACAATCGCAAACACAGCATAACTTTCGAGCTGGCTTGTGAAGCATTTTTTGACCCATTCGTTTGTTATCTCGATGATGAAACCGTGGATGGCGAACTTCGGGAAACAATTATCGGCTTGGCTACAAATTGGCAATTACTGGATGTAGTCTATGTCATGCGTGATGACGTTATTCGGATCATTTCCGCCAGATTGGTATCAAATACAGAGAGAGAAACCTATGAAAATCAATAAACTGGCCCAGCGATTACAAAAGGACCGCCCAATGACAATGGTCAGCATTCGTATTCCAAACGATGTAATTGATGACCTCAAGCGCGTTGCTCCAATGCTCGGTTTTTCAGGGTATCAAGCTTTAATTAAGGCATATATCGGTCAAGGGTTACGTTCTGACCTGGAACGGCTCGAAGGTAGTGTTGAACTTTCCGCTTTAATCGAAAGTTTGCGCAAAAAAGGCGTTAACGACGAGATTATTTCATCGGCAATGGCAGAAGTTCAAAGTTCAGCACACGACGCTTAGTTGGTAGGGCGCGCGGCGCGCTCCATCAAGGTGCGTCGCGCGCCGCCATACCAGCTGAATAAAGCTCGTAGGGTGGGCCGCGCCCACCACCCGGCCGGGGCTTGAACTTCCGAATTCTGGCAGAATTCGGAAGTCTGGCTGGCGGGCATTCGAGCATTCGGGGGGAGATGGCGCGCGCGGCGCGGCCTACAACTCCGCCCAAAATATTGTTTTAAAACTCGTGACAAAATCGCCCTTGATAGCAGTATCGTTTTCTGATATCATACTATCGTGGATAGCAAACACCGAAAAACGCTTGAGGCCATTTTCGAGAAACCAGAGCGAGCAACGATCCTTTGGCGGGATGTCGAGTCCTTATTCACCGCTTTGGGCGCTGAAGTTTCAGAAGGCAACGGCTCAAGAGTTCGGATCGCATTGAATGGTGTGCGCGCTGTTTTTCACCGTCCGCATCCACGCAAGGAAACAAACAAAGGAGCCGTGAAGTCTATTCGTCGTTTTCTCGAAGCGGCAGGAGTAAAGCCATGATGGAATATAAAGGGTATATTGGTAAGGTTGAACTGGATGATGAAGTGGGCATTTTGTATGGGGAAGTCATTAATGTCCGCGATGTGATCACTTTTGAAGGCGCTTCCGTTGAAGAAGTCCAACAGGCTTTTCACGAATCAGTGGATGATTATTTAGAATTTTGTGCAGCGCGCGGCGAATCCCCCGAAAAGCCGTTTTCGGGCAGGTTTGTTTTGCGTTTGCCTGAAGAGTTACATCGCAAAGCATATATTCAGGCGAAATTGAAAGACAAAAGTTTGAATAGCTGGGTTACAGAAATTCTACAGTCCGTTCTTGAGGACAAGTAGAGCCTTGCACAACAACAAGCCGCCCAACACAGCCCGCCCGGCGCGGCGCGCGGTCGGCGGGTTGTAAGGGCGTGGGCATGGGTAATGTTCGTTCCAGGCGGCGGGCTGGCTCGGCGCGCGGCGCTGCCAGGGCTTGAGACTTCCGAATTCTGGCAGAATTCGGCTGGCTGGCTGGCTGGCAGTCTATCCGTGCATTTGTTGACGGTTTTGTTTGGCCGTCTAAAAACTGCCCCTTGTCAAACTGCACAGTTGTGCATACAATAACTCCATGACCTATGAATGGGATCCCGCCAAGGCCAGAACCAACCTGCGCAAACACGGCGTCGATTTTGCGGATGCGGCGACAGTGTTCTCAGATGATCACGCCCTCACCATTCCAGATGAACATCCTGACGAAGAACGCTTCGTCACCATTGGGATGGATGCGCTGGGCAGAATCCTGGTTGTGGTGTTCACATGGAGCGGCCCCCACATTCGGATGATCTCGGCGCGGAAGGCCGAGAGCCATGAGAGGAAACAATACGAAGGTTGAACGATGAAAGATCAATACGATTTCAGCACAGGCAAACGCGGCGCACTTGATCCTATGCCGCGCGGCAAGACGCGGATCACGATTCGGATAGACGATGATGTCTTGGATTGGTTTCGGGGAGAAGTGCATGCGGCGGGGGGCGGTAACTATCAAACCCTGATCAACCACGCCCTGCGCGAGTACGTTCAGGATCGCAAGCAACCGCTCGAAGACATTCTGCGGCGAGTTGTGCGAGAAGAGTTGTCGGCGTCCAAGACGGCTGGCAAGAGGACCGTTGCATAATTGGCGGGCCAACAAAGCGCGCACCTCACATGTGGGACTCTGCTCCCTAGCCGAGTCCATTGCCCGCCGCGCGCCCTACGACTTGCACAACGATATACAATCCAGGGACGGATAATAATCAAACGAAGATAATGGAGAAAGAAATGAACACCAACGAAAACGTACCACGCTTCACCAATTTATCACTACGTACAGCCGCCATGGTTGCAGGGGTGGGATTATTACTCATGGCAATCCTCTCGCCAATCGCCTACCTGAACACCTTTAAGAGCCTCGTCAAATTTGATGATGCTGCCTTAACCGCCCAAAATATTTTGAATTCTATTGGAGCGTTCCGCACTTGTGTCATTCTCCTCTTCATTGTGGCAATCCTTGATATCGTTGTTGCTTGGGCGCTTTACATCCTGCTCGTTCCCACGAATAAAAAACTCTCTGCGCTTGCGGCGTGGTTGCGAGTGATTTATGCAGGCATTTTTATATTTGCCATCAGCAAACTCTATATTGCATTGCAAGTCATTACAGCAGATGGCGCTCAGGCCATGTCATTTTTGAAGGCATTTCAAAGTATTTGGGATATGGCTCTGATCTTGTTCGGCTTTCATTTGCTGTTACTTGGTTACCTTGTTGTCAAATCAGGTTATATTCCCAAGTGGCTAGGAATTTTTCTTGTGCTGGCATCTGTGGGATATATCGTTGATGGTTTTGGGAAATTAATCTCCCCTGATTACAACCTGAACATCGCACAATTCACCTTTGTTGGGGAGGTTCTACTCATATTTTGGCTTTTGTGGAGAGGCTTCAAAGGGTTTGATCAAGCGTTAGAAGCAAGAAAGAGAGAAACATAAATCCTCTCCCCCAAAAAGGTATCCGCCTTCAAACATGGAGTAATCGCATGAAAATAAAAATTTCCGCTTGGGTTGTTCTGGTTTTGATGCTATCCTTCGTAGCGCCCATCCAGCTTTTGTCGGCAAGCGCGATCGACGCCCCACCAGCCAGCCCGGATGAATATTCGATTTTCGGGCGGGTGACAGATGGCAGCGGGAGCCCCATCCAGGGCGTGGTGATTAATGCCGCCGCAATAAGCAGGATGTATCTACCGGTTGTGATCCGAAATACATCAGATCAGAGCAGCGAAACAAATGGAACTGCCGACTTTCAAAACGATGCGCCTCAATTTTCTCCCCAGAGGTCATCCCTTCCTGGTAACACACAATTGCCAATCGCGCCTGATTACTCTGCTGAGACGGATGCAAATGGGGATTTTGTATTATTGAACTTACCGGCCGGTTCGTACTTGATCACGCCTGGCCAGAGCGGCTACTCCTTCGACCCACCCGACTGGCTAGTAATCCTGAATTCCGATATTACTGGTCAAGATTTTACCCGCAATCCCGGAGAAATGGTCAATATCCCGGCGGGCGAATTCCAAATGGGTTGCGATCCAGCCCATAGCGGCGGCATATCCTGCCAATCTAACGAGCTGCCGCTGCACACGGTTTACCTGGACGGGTACTGGATCGACAAGTACGAAGTGACCAATAGCCAATACGCCCAGTGCGTGGCGGCTGGCAATTGCGCCGCTCCGAATTATTTCTTTTCCCCCACCCGACCAGTATATTACGGCAACCCGGACTTTGCGGATTACCCGGTGATCTACATCTCCTGGTATGACGCCGAGGATTACTGCCAATGGTCCGGCAAACGCATGCCGAGCGAAGCCGAATGGGAGAAAGCCGCGGGCGGCTCAACCCTGCGCGCTTACCCTTGGGGTGATGTAGCGCCCAATTGTACGCTGGCGAACCATCGATATTTCACTGGCTCCAGCTATACTGACTGCGTGGGCGATACTTCCCAGGTGGGCAGCTACCCGACGGGGATCAGCCCGTATGGCGCAAAGGATATGGCTGGCAATGTGGTGGAGTGGGTCAACGATTGGTATCAACAGGATTATTATAGCAGCCTGCCCTACAACAATCCGCCGGGACCGACTACTGGGACCTGGAAGGTGGTGCGCGGCGGCGGTTTTGCCCAAATGTGGATTGAATTGCGTGTTGCATACCGCACACAAT
The DNA here is from genome assembly GCA_963788145.1 of uncultured Chloroflexia bacterium. Taxonomy (GTDB): domain Bacteria; phylum Chloroflexota; class Anaerolineae; order Anaerolineales; family UBA4823; genus UTCFX2. The sequence goes on from CAWBFQ010000003.1 coordinate 1,100,958, forward strand.
ACAATCCAAACGATCAAACCATCTCCTACGTCGTCGGCATCCGTTGCGCCGCCCCTTCTCCGCCATGAGCGGTGGATAATGTACAATATAAGGAGTTACGCAGTTGAATTGGGACGAAGCAGCGCGCCAGGTTGAGCGGAGAAATTGATCGAGAAAAGAGCTATTTGCCGGGTAGCAGCCCGCAAATAGCTCTTTTCTCCGGTTGTATTCACAGTTGCAAGCCCATAGTGAGCTTTGTTCATCGTCTGCACGCACAACCCCAGGGTGTATTTTCTTGCTAAATCTTAGCCTTCGACCGGGGCTGGGATGGCGCCAAGCTGCTGCATCAAACTCATGCTATCCATCTGGCCCCAATGTTCCACCAATTTGCCATTATTAATCCGGATGATATCGATCACGCCAAAGGATACGCGCTTGCCGGTAGCCGGGACGCCCATAAACTCGCCCTTTTGGGCGCCGCTCCAGGTCATGCGGATAACCACCTTGTCGCCTTCGGCGAGGATGTCATCAATGGTAGCTTTGAAATCTGGGAAGGCGCTGCGCAACATGGTGGTCAACACTTTGACGCCCTCGCTCCCATTCGGTATGCCAGGTGGGAGCTGTTCGTGGTCAATGAAGTCGGGCGCAAATATCTCGCCGACGATATCCATGTTTCCCCGGTTGAAGAGCTCCTCGACGAAACGAACGATTAAGTCCTTATTGTGTTCTGCTGCCATTCGATATTTCTCCTTTCGTAGATGGACGCTGAATATAGACCTATACAGCAAAGGTATATATTAATTGTACTAATACTATCTATATTGTCTGTATTATATCTCTTTATATTAATTCAAACATTAGATTGGGATGAGAGTAAAAGTTAGGATGATAATTGTCATTAAGGCCTACCGATATATACAGTAGTGAATAAAAAACCAAGTCAAAATCGTCTTGCAAAACCCCTGGCTGGTCGAGAGCCTCCCCGCCATATACAATTTAAGGTATCATTCCAGCAAGGAAAAATACAGTTGGCAAGGCGCAGCGCCCGGTCCGCTCACAGTCATCTGCCATTTGACGGCGGAGGTCGGGAGACCCAGGACGAGCGAGCCGTTCGCCCGGTTTGTTGAAATGATTGGAATGACCACAAGCGCCGCTTACAGAAGGAGAATCCGTATGGCTCACTTGATCTACACAGCGATCTCGTCACTCGACGGTTACATCGAGGACAGCAATGGACGGTTCGACTGGGCAGCGCCAGACGAGGAAGTTCATCGATTTATTAACAACCTCGAACGGGCGGCAGGCACTCATCTCTACGGACGTCGAATGTATGAGACGATGCTGGTTTGGGAGACGGACCCCAACCTGGCTGAGGACTCCCCAATCACGCACGACTTCGCAGAGATCTGGCAAGCAGCCAACAAAATCGTGTATTCCAAGACATTGCAGGCTGTATCCACGCGCAAAACGCAGCTTGAGCGAAACTTCGATCCGGAAGCGATCAGGCGACTGAAAGAGGCTGTCGCAGAGGATATCCTCATCGGTGGTCCTGAGCTTGCTGCCCACGCCTTTCAATCAGGGTTGATCGACGAATGTCATCTGTTCCTCACACCGATCCTCGTGGGAGGCGGCAAAAAATCCCTCCCTGGACAATATCCGCTTGGAGTTAGAGCTATTGGAGGAACGCCGCTTCAGGAACGGCATAGTTTATCTCCGTTATCGAGCAAGGCAGGGAAGAGACAGTTAACACGAGCGCGCACCTGAGTTGTGGATGGATATAACAAAGCGAACGTGATGTGAGGAATTCGGAGGTAAAAATGAATGCTTCTGAACCAATCAGCCCCTCTCAGAAATATGATGGATTAGTCATCGTAAGTTTCATACTGGGGTTGACGACTCTCATCTTCCCAATAATCTCCGTCGCATACCTGGTCACAGCCAATGGGGGGGCGAGATATTTGCAAAGTTTATTTTGCGGAATTCCTGTTGCATCAGTCAGCATCATCGTTGGGGTTGTGTCACTGGCGCAAAGAAAAAGAAATCATCAAGCGGGTCACTGGATGGCAGCGTCTGGGATCGTGTTTGGATCTCTGTTTTTTGTAATCACATTGATTTTGGCGTTTGTCTTGCTGTTCCCCTTTTTATCTGGTACTGCTCCAGGATAATAGAGTCAGGAAGAGCTGTTTATCCTTATTGCCTGAAAAAAGGTAAGTGCGAGCGCCGCGTTTACAAGCATTTTTCTGGCTTCGGGCTTTTCCTGCTCCCAAACAGAGTCCACGCCCGCAGCCCGGCCGGACCGACCCGGTCCAGGGGTATTGATTCCGCAGGGTTTTGGATATATAATATCTAAAAGATCGGGATGCCGGTTGCGGCCTGGATCGTCACGCGTAATTGCCAGGATATGATCAATCCGAATAATGAATAGTTGGGCGGCCACTATCGTCTCAGCATCTTCAGGCGCCCGAAAAGGAGGACCAACCACTTGGTCGATAATCCCACGAACCCTAAGATTGCACAGCAAGGGATCCGCGAAGCCGTGCCCTACGCTCCAAGCTTCATCGACCGGTTCACGGGCTTCGTTCAGCGACTGCCACTTCCCTATTGGCTCACGTACCTGCTGCTCTTCCTCCTTGAGAGCGCGGTTCTCCATGTTTTCTCCTGGGTTGACGGATGGCTGCCAGCCTACAGTCTCGGCCCCATCCTGTTCCTGTTCCCTTTCTGGCTCTGGGGCTCGCTGGCGATTATTACGTATCTGGACTCGCTTTCGCTGCGGGCGATATCCGAATTTGAGCCGCTGCTCCAGATCTCGACCGAGACAAAGCGTCGATTGGAATACGAATTCAGCACGATGCCGGCCAGGAGCGTGCTCACCAGCGCGTTCGCTTGGTCAGTTGTGTTTGTCTTGTCATGGTTTACGGGCTTTGCCCCTGTCGTCGCGGTCTATGGCTGGGGGCCGCTCGCCACGCGAGCCGGCTTCGTCGCGGGATTCATTTCATTCTCCGTCGGCAGCGTGATCTACTATCACTCCGTTCGACAGCTGCGGCTCGTGAGCCGAACTGTGCAGATGGTCAACCAGTTCGATCTGTTCCTGCTCGACCCTGCTTATTCGTTCTCAGTGCTGACCTCCCGCACCGGTATATCCTGGGTTGCCCTGCTCACCTTGAGCCTGCTCACGTTTCCTTTAGAAGTGGGAGGAATCACGGAATTATCCTACCTGATCTTGCAGGTCGCTCTGGCATTTGGCGCCTTTCTGCTGCCTTTGCAATTCGTCAATCGGCGCCTGGTGCTGGAGAAGCGGGGACAGCTAGTAGAGCTTGATCAGCGTACGAAGGCTACGCTGGCGCGCCTGCACCAACAGATCGACGAGAACGATCTTTCGGAGATCTCCAGAACTCAACGACGTCCTGCAAGGATTGGCCACCGAACGCGAGATCCTGGAGAAGATCCCCACCTGGCCCTGGCGCCCGGGGCTGTTCGCTGGCTTTCTCTCGGTGATCGTGATCCCGATCGTCCTCTTTCTCCTTCAGTTCGGCCTGAGTGAGTGGCTGAGCCGCTAGAACCGGGGCCGGACCGCTCAGCTCGCAACCTTTGGGCGGCAACCGCCTGGCGAGGAGATGCATCAAACATGGCCTCTGGCAAACTCTATCGCCTCTCAGCATTCACGTTGACTGCCACGGGCGGCAATCCCGCTGGCGTCTGGATTGGGGATGAACTTCCTGATCCGGTAACCATGCAGCGCATTGCCGCAGAAGTTGGCTTCTCAGAGACCGCCTTCATCGCCCCAGCCGGCGGCGCCGATCGTATCGTCCGCTACTACAGCCCAGTGGCCGAAGTGTCTTTTTGTGGGCACGCGACGATCGCCGCGGGTGTCGCGCTAGGCGACATAGAGGGCGACGGATCATACCGCCTGTCAACAGCAGTCGGCCTGGTGCCAGTGGCGGTACGCACACGCCACGGCCGCCGAGAAGCATCCCTCACCTCCGTTGACCCTAAGTACACGATTCCGTCCCCAAGCCTCTTGACAGACACTCTTGCTGCCCTTGGTTGGACCCAAGCGGACCTCAATTCATCAATACCCCCCGCCAGAGCCTACGCTGGCGCATGGCACCTGGTATTGGCTGCAGCCCGGCGCACCCGACTGGCCAGGTTGGAATACGAGTTCGACGCATTGAAGGCCCTCATGCTGCGGGATGGCCTCACCACGCTCCAGTTGATCTGGCGCGAGAGTGATGACATGTTTCACTCGCGCAATCCGTTTCCTGTCGGTGGTGTCGTCGAGGATCCCGCAACCGGCGCTGCGGCAGCCGCACTAGGCGGGTACCTGCGTGAGGCCAGGCTCATCGCCCCACCGATGACCATCACGATCCGCCAAGGCGAGGTCATGGGTCGCCCAAGCCGAATTACTGTGGACATACCCGTCAGAGGCGGAATCACTGTGACAGGGACGGCGGCGCCTATTTGAGTCGCCTCCCCCCCCACACACGATCCACCATTGGTTCACCGTTGTCCACAGGCTTGCCGCCCAACACAGCGTGCAGCGGACAGTGGAACCCCTACCCTATTTTGGAGGCTGGACAAGCAGCGCGGATCCGAGAGCGTATTCGGCGAGGGATACAACGTTCTGCCCGTGTGGAAGAAACGCCTCGACGCCAAGACGCTCGTGACCACGCCGAACTCAGACGTGATCTATGCGATGAGCTACGTCGATCTCGGCAAGGACGGCCCACTCGTATTCGACGCCCCGCCCATGCTCCAGGGCATCCTGTTGGATTTCTGGCAGCGGCCGATCCCCGTCGATGGCGGCAAGTTCGCCGGCGACGTCGGCTTTTTCGGGACCGGATCAGGGAAAGGGCGGAAAGTTCCTGCTCCTGCCTCCGGGCTACGAGGGCGAAGTCCCGGAGGGCTACTTCGTCTGCCGCTCCGGCACGAACAATGTATTCGTGTTCCTGCGGGCTTTCTATGCCGATGCGAGGGACCTGCAGCCGCCGGTCGATCTGATCGAGAAGACGAAGATCTACCCGTTGAAGGGCGAGGCCAAACCGATGAAGTTCCCGGATGCTTCGGGCGTACCGGCGAACATGCTCCCGATCAGCGACGCGACGGCCTTCGACCAACTGAAGAAACTGGTGGACGCCGAAGGACCGCAACTTGGCCGACCCGGACTGGATGGGTATGCTCGCCGGACTCGGCATCGTGAAGGGGGAACCCTTTCAGCCGGACGAGCGCAGGCGAGGCAAGCCATTCGGCAGACGTAACGCAGAGAGGATTGACCAGAGATGGATTCACGCACAGCGAAAGACTTCGCCAGTCTAACCAGAATCGGGAAGGTCAGACGCGTTGGGCGGCTGGCTGCAGCAGCGCTGAATGAGTACGACATCCCGCTAGGCGGCTTGCGCGTTCACGCCTTCGCGACAAATCTGTTGTTCCGAGTCCAGTCGGACACAGGGGAGCGTTTCATACTGAGGATGGCGAACCCGGGCTGGCGCACCCTGGAGGATCTTCGTTCCGAGGTAGTTTGGCTGGATGCGCTGCACGAGGACACAGACATCGGTGCGCCGCTTGTGATCCGTTCGTCGAACGGCGATTCAGTGCTCCCAATGAGTGGTTTCGGCGTGCCTGACACGTGGTATGCAACTCTTATGACGTGGGTTGATGGGAGTCTTCTGGCGCACTACCTCACTTCCACCAACCTGGAGCGCATGGGCAACCTTTTCGCGCGGTTGCACCTGCACGGCAAGTCCTGGAAGCCGCCAATTGGTTTTACCACGAAGCGCTTCGAGGCTTTCCTGTCCAGGGGTGAGCCGGATGATCTCTTTAGCGACGGGGGAATCCAGACTTTCCGCCCAGATGACAGGGAGGCGTTCCTTCTTGCGCGTGAGTGGGTTGAAAAAGAATATAGCAACCTCGACCGCGGTGATCTGCGCGTCATCCACTGCGATCTATGGCATGAGAATATCAAGCTCGATCGCGGCAGGCTGCGTCCTTTCGATTTCGAGGACACCATCTGGGGATACAGGCTGCACGATATCGCGATGGGCATGCTTGACCTTCTTGAGACGGTGGGGGATGCAAGATATGAGGAACTACTTGCGTCGTTTCGATCCGGCTACGAGAGGCTTCTCGAATGGCCGGAGGGCAATCTTGGAGTGCTGCAACTGGGCAGGCTACTGTGGAAGGCCAACTTTGTGGCTCGTTACGAGCGCGAGTCGCTTGGCTCTCTGAGCAGGCAGTATGGAGACATCTTCCGGAGCTTCGAACGCACCGGGGAGTTGCGTCTGTCTAACCAGTAGCAGTCCCCCCGGCGCAACTTTTCCGCTGAATCTGCGTAAATCGGATTGAAAGCTTCGAACATAACCGCAGATTACGAATAAAAAGGAAAAGAAAATGAGTACTGAAACACCTACTTATCAGAGAGTGAAAACCGTCAACCGCTGCGCCCCGGCCTCCAACGCGGTCTACGGCCTGGGGCTGATCGGCGCCTGGGTCTACTACTTCAGCCAGGCCAAATCGCTGTTGGATGGCGTGCTGGCGTTTTTCCAGGGGCTGGTCTGGCCGGCGTTCGTGATCTACGACCTGCTCCAATATTTGCACGCCTCGTGATGACGGGGTGAGCTGCTGTCAGCGCATGTACAGAGAACAGGGTGCGCCGCTGGCGCACCCTGCTTAATACACCTGCCCGGCCGCCCTAGATCCAGAGCGCTGCCAGAGGCTAAAACAGTTCTATTTACGAGGAAAACGCCGGAACTGGATCCCCTCAGGCAGCGGCTCCACCTCCACCGATTCGACCGAATGTTGCAGGTGGCGGGGGTAGCTGGCTTTGTAACCCAGCATGCGGCCCACCGGCGCCAGCAGGCCGAAGAGAATCCCCTGGATCCACGGCGGCGGGCTCATAAACTGGACGACATCTTTATACTCCTGACCAATCACCGCCATCTGCAACGGGTTGGGGAAGCCTTTCTTGTCCGTCTTGCCTTCGCGCGCCAGGCTGAACAGGGTGAGCGCCATTTGTTCGAAGCGCTGGCCCGGCCGGACCTCGACGATCACGCGCGCTTCCTCATCGCCGGCATTCCACCAATCGTGGACGAGGCCGCGGCGGCAGGTCGGCAGATTCGCCGGTCTGGAGGACGCCCTTCTTGCCATCCAGCAGATAGCCGATCTTGCCCTTCAGGACGGTGAAGCGCTCGTCGATGGTGGGGTGGAGGTGCGCGCCCAGGACCGCGCCGCCAGGGCGGACGCGCAAATCGGACACCAACAGCTCACCGTTGGTCTCTTCCGTTCCGATGCGGACATAGCCAAACTCCCCCGTGACGGGGTTCTCGAATACGTCTCCAGCTTTCGACATTTCGTTCCTCCTAGACCTTGCATGAACATGGCCTGATCCCGGGGTCCACCCAAACGGCGCAAGAAATGATTTCGGCAGATCAGATTATGGATAAATAAGACCTAATAACACATGTATTATAGCCGATTTATAAAAATTTTACAGATTGCGGGGAGACTCTCATCTTGCTCTGCCGCGCTCACCAGACAGCCGGGGCTTGAGCCTTCCGAATTCTGCTATAATTCGGAAGGCTGGCTGGCCGCGGGTTTATCCGGCTCCCATCTGGGCGCGGTCGTCCGGGTTGTAAGGGCGAAGTTGCCGGAGGGGATGGCGTCAATTGCAGACAAATAGCTTCCGGCAGCTTCGCCCCTACGGGCATGGGAAATGTTCGTTCCAGCCGGGCGGCGGGCGCTCTGCGACTAATTGGTGGGAATTAACCCATTTGGGATATTAATCAAAACAGGACCAAACACATGGACAATTCTTATGAGTTGATACGATCCAGGAAGATCATCCTAATCGTCATTGCAGTGGCTATGTTCCTAATGGTGGGCTGTTGGGAAGATACTACCAACATTTACCGCGAACATCTCACCTTTCAAGAAGCTCAAAGCCTTGTAACTTTCCCGATTTGTGTTCCTGGTTATATTCCTCCCGGAATAGATCCCAATCCGAATATTATCAATCAAGCTGAAGGCCCGGATATTATTCCGGAGGAAAACAAAATCCGATTGCAGTATAAGTGGCTTGATAATCAACAGAAGGCATTTGAGGTTTTCCAAAGGTATACTAATCATAGAGAATTAGAACTTCAATATCCGGACGAAATTAGAACTCAGATCCTTGAACGATCTAAGGCAACTTTATTTTATTGGATGACGGATACGACTATCATATTATCTGAGACTCGGATACGGGGTGCAATGGGGCAGATGAAAATTGAAGCTGATGTCTTTCAAACGGACCAGACGATATGGTGGTTCTTTGAAATTGCTGAACCTGAACAATTTCGTTCAACAGAAACTAAATGGATAAACAACGATGTTGAGTATTGGATACTTTCCTATTTACCTGGTGAGGAAATCAAAGCAATCACAGAATCCATGATGAATTGCCCTACCCGTTAGCCCGCCCACGGTCGTCTGCCATCTGCCGGCGGAGCTCAGCAGACCTCCGGTGAGCGAGTGTGATAAAATCAGTGAGAGGTTGAGTCACGAAACAGGATATGGTGCAATCAAGTGCGCGTTGGACAGTAGACGATAAAATCGGTGAGCGTATTTATCTTACGCAAGAACGCTGGGAACATATCATTGAGCCGATAAACCATCCTGAAATGGCTGATTACGAAGAAGAATTGAAGGATACGATTCGGTTTGGTAAACGAACACAAGACCCCATTAATCCTCAGAAATATCGATACAGTACGCCATTTGATCATTTGGTTGAACATAATACCCACATTGTTGCCATCGTTCTTTATCGGTATAAAGAGCAAGATGGGGAATTTCTTGCAAATAACTATGTAGTGACAGCCTATCAGAAAGAGATAGGGTAAAAATATGAAGCAACCGAATTTCAATTATGATGAGTTAAGCGATACCCTTTATGTATCCTTTGAACCTGGAGCGAAAGCAACAGGTATAGAACTGAATAATAATATTTTGTTGCGCATTGATAAAGATAACCGTAAAGCAGTAGGGATTACATTTTTAGATTTTTCTCTGTTAGCACAAAGAGCGGATTTTGGGCCGCGCAGTTTTCCGCTGACAGGACTGGCGGAATTGTCGGATGAGTTACGTGAGTTGGTGTTAGAAATCCTGCAAAATCATCCTGTAAAGGATATTCTATCATTGTCAACGTATACGCCGACCTATTCAGAAGCCATTCCAATCACATCATTACAGCACATGCCAACCACCATTACAGAGTGAAATAAGGCTGCGCCGCGCGCACCAACAACCCTCCAATTTTGTAGCCGCGCCCACCGGGCGCTTGAGACTTCCGAATTCTGCCATTTGACGGCGGAGGTCAGCAGACCTGCGGTCGGGTGTGCGTCCTGGGTCAGGAGACCCAGGACGAGCAAGGCGCGTCTTAGCGGCTTTTCAGCAGCGTGATTACCGGAGCGATGTGCTAAAATGTGGGCTATGGCAAATCTGCAACATATGGCCCGAAGGACCGGTCATCCAAAACGACCAGATCGAAATGAGTTTCACGCTCGAGGATGCTTCCGGCGAGCGCCAGCGCATCTGGTATCGCTGTTCCGCTGAACACCAACCCGCCGTGGGCGCCGGCTGCGATCCGTATGTTTTGGCGGCCCTCTTCCTCGCGATGCAACAGAAGACCGATCTGGTGGTTCACGGACAGGTCTCGCCTTCGCTGCTCAAGAACCTGTGCGAATACCAGGCCGCCTGGGTTTGCTGGCAGCCGGAGCGCTATGCTGCCGTCGAGATCCGCGCCGAGATCGAGCAGGAAAGCGACCGCAAACCGGCTCGCGGCGGGCTGACCAGTTTTTCGGGCGGTGTGGATAGCGCCTTCAGCGCCTGGCGGCACGCCAACGGGCTGGCAGGACGGCAGAATATCCCCCTCCAGGCCGGGTTGATGGTGCATGGTTTCGATATCCGCCTGAATCAGGCGGAAGTATTCGCCCGCGCCGCCCTCAAATCGCAGCGGATGCTGGCAAGCCTGGGGTTGAAGCTGATTACGATGTCCTCCAACCTGAAGAAAACCGGCGCTCTGTTTGAACATGCCCATGCGGCGGTGATCGCTTCGTGCATGATGCTGCTGCAGGGCGGCTACGATAGCGGGTTGATCGCCAGCAGCTATCCATACAACGGCCTGTTATTTCCGTGGGGATCGAACCCGCTGACCGACCGGATGCTTTCCAGCTCGGCTTTCAGCATCATCCACGACGGGGCCGCCTTCAACCGGTTGGAGAAAACCCAGGCGATCGCGGCCTGGCCTGAAGCGCTCCAGGATCTGCGGGTCTGTTTGCACGGCGAGGAACGGGATGAGAATTGCTGCCGGTGCGAGAAATGCGTGCGCACCATCCTGGGATTTCGGGTGTTGGGGCTGGGATTACCGGCCTGCTTCAAGCAAGATGTCGGTCTTCTCCAGGTATTGCGGGTGAAGAAATCCGGCTCGCTGGTTTCCTACCGCGCACTCCTGGCAGAAGCCCGCGCCCGGCGGCTGCGGCAGCCGTGGGTCTACGCGCTGCGATGGGCGAATTTTGTCAACCGGACGAGGATGAACTTGAAGTCGAGTTTGAGGCGGTAGGCGCGGCGCGCCTCAGCGGCTAAAATCCGACATTTGTCCATTGATTTTGATTCAATAATGGATATAATAATAAGCAAATATTAATCACGCCAAAAAAGTCATCTTACGCAAAATTGATCATAATGAAGAGGGGAGAACCCCGCTCGCTTCAAGCTATTTGAGACCAGCCTTTGAGCTTGTTTGCGCCATTAAACACCTGAGTTTCTATTAATTAATTTGAGCGGCTAGACGGCCTGGCCAGAGCGTAATTTCATCCTGCTCGTAGACCCACAAGGAAAAAAGCTCATGAAAACCAAAAGCACGACTCGCTTCCTGTTATCCATTTGCTTGATGCTGGTATTCAGCATGGCTCCAATTGCAGTTTCATCCAAGGGTTTCCAAACCCCTAACCAGCCGCTCGGCGCTAACGGGGATGGATTTGCAGACCTGGCGATCGGTATTCCAGACCGGGATTCTGGAGTAACGAACGCCGCCGGGATGGTTGGCGTGGTTTACGGCGCTGACGATGGATTGGACTATGACACCGGCCAGACCTTCAACCAGAGCACTACCGGAATCAGCGGCTCGCCGGAGGTTAACGACCATTTTGGTCAGGCGCTGGCGGGCGGGGATTTCAACGGCGATGGCTACCTGGACCTGGCGATCGGCGTCCCCGATGAGGTAGTCGGCGCCGTTACCTATGCAGGCATCGTCACGATTCTCTTCGGCTCGAGCAGCGGTGTTTCTGGCGCTGGATCACAATATTGGGATCAATCTTATCTCGGCACGAACACTGTGGAAACCAGCGATCGTTTTGGCGCGGCGCTGGCTTCCGGAGATTTCAACGGGGACGGCTACGACGACCTGGCTATCGGCGTCCCAGGGCAGAATACTTTGGGGATTGCTCCATATGGCGGCGTCGTGGATGTGTTGTACGGAACATCCAGCGGTTTCGATACGGATGAATGGAGCGCCGTCGCACAGGGCTGGGGACTCCTGGAAACTCCGGAAGAAGCTGACAATTTCGGCTCTGTGCTGGCCTCTGGCGATTTCAATGGCGATGGCTATCACGATCTGGCTATCGGAGTACCCAATGAAACGCTCAACGACAGCACCACCCCGATCAGCCACGCCGGGGTGGTCCAGGTCGTCTATGGCAGCGGGAGCGGGCTTTCCACGGATGGAGATGAGCTGCTGTACCAGGGCCATGACGGCCTCCAGGACACACCCGAAATTAACGACAAATTCGGCAAATCGCTGGCTGCAGGTGATTTCGATGGAGATGGACACGACGATCTGGCAATCGGTGCGCCGAATGAAGATCAAAATGGCGCCGATGCCGGGATTGTCCATATCCTGTGGTCAGATTTCTCGGGAATTACAACGGATGTGAATATGCGAATCTGGCAGGAATTGATCCCTTACCAGACCAACGCAGCGGACGACCTTTTTGGTTGGGCGCTGGCTGCGGGCGATTTCAACGGCGACGGTGATGACGATCTGGCGGTCGGCGTGCCAGGACAGGCTGTTACCGTGGGCCCCACAACATATCCTGCAGCAGGCATGATCCACGCGTTTTATGGACCCATCACATTCGATGATGTTTTCTCAGAATCCAACCCTGTCCCACACGATGGAGACCAATACGGTTTCACTCTGGCTGCCGGGGATCTCGACGGAAACGGTACGGATGACCTGGTGGCAAGCGCGCCTTATTACGATTACAGCCCTCCTGGAATAACGAGCTCGGGTGTCTTGTATACAACCTACAGCGATCAGGACGGCCTCGACAACTCCATAGTCCAGTTTGGATCGATCCATTGGGTTAACGACTCGCTGCAGCCCGAACTCATGGATCAATTTGGATATGCGCTGGTGGTGCTGGATGAGCCGCATACGAAAGTAACATTTATCTATCTACCGGTAATCATCCGGTAAGGCGCGCGGCGCGCCTGGTTGTAAGGGCGAAGCTGCCGGAGGGGACGTGTCAATTTCAGACAAATAGCTCCCGGCAGCTTCGCCCCTACGGGTATGATCAAGATTCGATCCAGTCCGTAAGGCGCATCGCATCCATCTTACATCTTCTTGTGTTCGAAAAAATCATCTGGCGAGATGCCCAACTGGCGTAAAATCGCCGGGTCAATTGGCGGTAATTCATCCGACCAACACGTCCACTTTGACGGGAAAATGCAAGGTTTCGGCTTCCAGGTCGGGGGTGATTCCCTTTTCATGCATCGCATCGAGAAGGGTTTTTGCAATGCTCGGAGCTAACGACAAAACTTCTTCGATCGTATCCGCCTGGACAAGCAAACCAGCTAAAGCCGGGCTGGTAGCCAGGAAAGTACCATCCTCCACTTGTTCGATCACCAATGGCAATCGAAAGGGAGAGAAGAGCATTGGATCAGCCATTTCTTCCTCACTTTCTGAACTTAGCACAACCGATAACCCTTCGAACTTGATTCTAGCACACCTTTATAGCATTGTCCGGCGGCGCGCCGCCCCCTATGGCGTGGCGGTCGGGGCGGTCGTGGCGGTCGGCGTGGCGGTGGGCGGGTTGGCGACGGTGATCTTCAGGAAGACCGGCTCTTTGAAGTTGCTCCGCTTTTCGGTGGATAGCACCCAGTCGGTGCGGTAGTCGCCCGGCTTGACCGGCGCTTTCATCGCCAGCGAGATCTCGATCGTGTCTCCGGGCAGGACCTCCCGCCCGAGCAGGGCTTCCTTGGCCGCCCCGAACGGCTCGCCGCTGTAGTAGCGCAGCAGGTAGCCCGCCGTCCAGGTGGATGCGCCTACGTTTTTGAGCGTCCAGGTGAGGGTGAAGGCCTGGCCGGGGGCAAAGATGGTGTTATCGGCGATCGATTGGGCTGCCCAGGCGGCCCGGTTTTCCAGTTCCGGCGTCGGGACGAGGGTGGGCGGCGTGCCGCTCACGGTGGGGGTGGGGAGGAAGGGCAGCGTGGCCGTTACGCTGACTTCGAGGCGCGGCAGGGTGGGGCTTGGGATCGGCGTCTGGGTCGGCTGGGCCGCCAGCGTCTGGCTGACCTGGGCCAGCACGGTCGCGGCGACCTCGCTGCGGATCGGGTTCAGGTCGAGCGTGGGAGTGGCTGTTGGGGTGGGTGCGCTGCACGCCGCCAGCGCGATCAGGCTGAAAAGGATTCCCCCTAACGGGAGAAGGATTTTTTTATCTGTCATCATCAGGTTCCTTTGTCCGCGGCGGGCGCATGCGCAGCCCGCCTGGATATGGTTAACTCGATTCTGCGTTGGTTGGCGGGAATTGTCAAGTGGTTAATCCCTTTCCGCGATCCACTCCCTGATCTGCGACGGCGTGGTCGGTTCGCTGATGGCGCGCAGGTACCAGCGCGGGCGGTTCGGGGCGGTCGGCGAAGAGATCGTTCATCAATTGCGTGCCGTAGGCGTAGCAGAAGGTGTAGGCCCGGCGCAGGCGGTCTTTCATGAAATCCAGCATGCCGTGCAGGTTCTCGTCCGATTCGGCTGAGTAGCGCCGGATGTAGGCGAACACCTCGTCGTCGCTGGCGCGCCGGTCGTACATCAGCATGACCGCGTTGGCGAACAGCCCCTCGATCTGGCGGGTGGTGCGGGTGATCTGCAACTGGCGGGCGGCGTCATGGGCAGGCAGCCCGGCGCGCGGGTAGATCTCCTGCTCGTACCAGTCGATCCACTGGCGGTCGTCGAAGGCGGTCTCCAGCGCCAGCATCGCCGCGCCCTCCGAGATCACGCAGGAGGGCGAGTTCGCCATCACCAGGCAGTGTTCCATCCGCCCCAGCCCTTTTTTCAGGCGCGCCTCTTTGAGCGAGTGCTCGGTGTGATGACCGGGGTAGGTCTCGTGGGCCAGGATATGGATGAAGTTGGTCAGGTATTGGTCGTAGTGGGTGTTGACAGCCGCCACGCTGTGATGCTCGCCGCGGTAATCGTGATAACCGGCCCAGGGTTCGGCCGCGTCCGGGAAGATCAGCTCGAGCAAATCGCCGGGCGGCAGGTGGAACAGCGCGTCGGTGCGCTGGCGCAGCGTCTCGATGGCGTATTCGGACAGCGGCTGCACCCGCTCGGCCGGGACGCGCAGCGCCTGCTCGTAAGCGGCGTAACGTTCGGGCAGCGAGCCAGTCCCGCCGAGCAGATCGCTCAGTTGCTGGCGCAGCGCCTCGAAATGGGCCTCGTCGATCCATGCGATCGGGACGTCATACACGCCCGACACTTCCTCGGCCAGGCTGAGCAGCTCGCCCTGCAGGATGCGCAGGGTGGTCTGGGCGCAGATAGCTTCGCGGGCCAGGTAGTCGCGGCGCTGCTCATCAAGCTCGGCGCAGGCGGCGGTCGCTTCAGCCAGCGCGTCCGCATCCGCCTCAAGCTCGCGCAGCGGGCGCGGCTCGCCTTCGTTCACGGCGGCCTTCCATTCCGGCGGGCCGTAATAGCCGTCCACGTAACCGTTGTAATGGCGGTCGATCGAGAGCGCCAGGCGCACATAAGCCTGGGCTATGGCCTCGCTCGAATCCAGTTCTGGCTGCATCGGGTGGCCTCCTGTTGGAAATGTCCGGGTTGGTGAGCCTAATTATACTCCAGGGAAAAGGGGCGAAGCGGGCGGGCGTCAACCTGTTGATTTCAGATAATCGTTATGCTACAATCGCTTGTGCGGCGCATTCGACATAAACGCTGAATGGAGGCAAGCATGATCCGCAATCAATGGTATATCATCCTTGAATCAAATGAAGTCAAAACGGGCAAACCGGTGGGCGTCACCCGCATGGGCGAGAAGCTCGTCCTGTGGCGCGATGGCGACGGTAAGGTCGTGTGCATGCTGGATCGCTGCCCGCATCGCGGCGTGGCGCTGAGCGCGGGCAAGCTGATCGAGGGCCACATCCAATGTCCGTTTCACGGTTTTGAATTCGACAGCAGCGGCAGATGCATTTTGATCCCGGCCAATGGCAAAAACACGCCCGTACCCAAGGTTTTTCAAGCCGCCGCCTACCCCACCTACGAAAACCACGGGTTCATCTGGATCTGGTGGGGCGAGCCGCGCCCGCAGCTGCCGCCGGTCTATTTCTTCAATTCGATCGACCCGCAGATGACGTATTCCACCCTGCGCGATCATTGGGCCGCCCATTACTCGCGGGCAATCGAGAACCAGTTGGATGTGGTCCATCTGCCGTTTATCCACCACAACACCATCGGGCGCGGCAACCGCACGCTGGTGGATGGCCCGCTGACCGAGTGGGAGCGCGAGGGCGAGGTCAACCTGCTCAACCTGTGGGTGCACAACCGGTTGGATGACGGCTCGCCGCCGCTGCGATCCAGCCAACTGCCGCCTCCATACGCGGCCCGTTCTTGCAGTTCTGCTTCCCGAACCTGTGGCAGAACCTGATCAGCGACGATATCCGCGTATTGATCGCCTTTGTCCCGATCGACGACGAGAACACCATGATGTACGTCCGTTTCTACCAGCGCACCACGCGTACGCCAGGGCTGCGCCAGCTGGTGAACTGGATGGGCGCGCTGAGCAATCTGGTGATCGAGCGCCAGGATAAGCGGGTGGTGGAAACCCACTCGCCCAAGCGCAGCGGATTGCATATCGGCGAAAAATTGATCCAGGGAGACGGGCCGATCATCGAGTACCGGCGCAAGCGGGAAGAATTATTGGGGTAATCTCAGCGCCAGGGTTTAGACAGCCGGGTACGCGGCATTTGGGATTTTAATGGGCGTCACGACGCTTGCTGAAATTTGCTTTTTGGAATTGATTCCTATATAATCATTAGAATAGCGGCGTTCTGCTTTGCACGCTTGAAATATTTAAATTTGAAGCGGAAACATTGGATACAGGCAAATATTTTAGCTGTGATTATGGAACCTGGAATTGGAGCGCAGTCGTGAAGTAGAAAAATTCTGAATACCCGTGAAGGAAATTCAAATGCGATGGCAAGAACAATTTAACGGAGATATCCTGACCTGGTTGTTAGAAAAGGACGATCCGGGCGTTCGGTATCTGGCTTTGCGCGATTTGCTCGAATTATGTGGGGAAGATCCTGAACTACAGTCTGCCAGGCTTTTGGCTCATAAAGAAGGCCCGATATCCGCCGTGTTAAAGGAAATGAACGAGGCCGGGTATTGGGTAGAAGCCGGACCAGGCTACAACCCCAAATATCGAAGCGCCGTTTGGGCGTTGATATTGTTGGGACAATTGGGGGCGTCGGCAGACATGGATCGGCGCATCCAGCGGGCAGGTCAATATTTGCTCGAAAATGCGCTCACCGAAAATGGCCAATTTACTGCCTCCGGATCGCCTTCTGGCACAGCAGATTGTTTACAGGGCAATTTGTGTACGGCTCTGCTGGATTTAGGTATCGAGGATCCGCGTTTAGATCAAGCATTCGAATGGATGGCTCGAAGCGTCAGCGGAGAAGGAATCGCTCCACTTGAAGACAAGAAAACCGCGATGCGCTATTATGCCGGGAATTGTGGGCCGGGTTTTGCCTGCGGGGCCAACAATAAACTAGCCTGCGCCTGGGGTGGTGTAAAAGTTATGTTAGCCTTTGGGAAATTGCCCTCAGAACGGCGTACTCCACTCATCGAAAATGCGATTGAAAAAGGGGTAGAATTTCTGTTAGGGGTTGATCCAGCGGAAGCCGCATATCCGACTGGCTGGAGCGATAAACCCAGTGGGAATTGGTGGAAGTTTGGTTTCCCGGTATTTTATGTTACCGATCTGCTCCAAAATATCGAGGCGTTGATCCGTTTGGGATACGGGAATGATCCTCGCGTATCGAATGCGCTCAATTTGATCCGCCAAAAACAAGATCAAAACGGTCGCTGGGCGTTAGAATATGATTACGCAGGCAAGACCTGGGTTGAATTTGGCAAGAAGAAACAGCCCAACAAATGGGTAACGTTCAGGGCTGCCTGGGTATTGAAGCATTGCGCTGGATTATTATGGGCGTTGAGAAAAGAGAATGAACCATAAAAAACGAAAATTAAGAGAAAATTGGATGTTGGGGTTTCTGGGATTGATGAGTTTCATGGGGCTGCGCTATTTTCAAACTGGAGAATGGATTTATTTAATCTGGTTCAGTTGGGCGCTTTGGTTTACCTGGTTTATTCCACTTAAATCGGAATAACCCAGCGCCAATCTCAGGCGGCTTTGACGCCCGCTGGAGCTGCCAGATCCACAAAGGCTTTGAAGATGGGATTAGTCAAGATGTCGGAAAAGTTCTTGCAAGAATGGGAAGACCTGAATGGCGCCTATCCATATTACAGAGCCACGCTGTACATCTACTGTGACCAATGCGGGTCTTTCAGCATCAAATCCCGTCTGGGGCTTAGAAAAATAGCGTTGATCCTTACCGCCTGCATGCTGATTGCGCTGGGGACGTGGGCTGCGCTTCATTTAATAGGCGGTATCTATGGGCTGTGTTTGTGTCTTGCGATATGTTTGCTTATGTTCAGATATCTGTGGGGGGAAGCCGACTATGCTTGCAGAAAGTGCGGAAGCATCCCTTCGACAGACTACAATACCCTGGGCTATCCATCTGACCCGGGAATTGTGGATATCCCCGACCGGCTGACCCAAAAACGCTGCCGGGACTATTTTCCCGATCAGTACGACCTGGATTCAATCCTGAAGTCGCCTGACTTCCGGCTTACAACTCGGAATAACAGCGAGCCTTTGATCATTCAAGATTTGAATGGGATTAAGAATATCCTGCTCACAATTCTTGCCATACCCTTGCTGCTGATTTTTACAGTGATCTACCCCATCCTGTTGATCATTTACGCGTTGTGGACGGAAGTCGTCTTAAAGCTGTGGAGGGGTATTTCTGCTGAAAAAAAGAAGGCAAGACCGTAAGACGAAGAAGGCGGAACCAAACCAACTTCCCCTTCACCGTCCAAAGCTGAATGTCACATACCATATCAAAAAGGACTACATAATGAAACCATTGCATCTCTTTCTACTGCTGACCTTCGGATTATTCTATATCGGTTTCGCCCTGGCAGGTATTCTTGATCGCTGTGGGCGGCCCGAATTACCTGTTCGTGCTCGTCCAAGTCGCTATGGCCTGGACGCCTACGGCGGCTTACGCGATCATCCACCGCAGGGTGGATCCAGGCAGGTCTCTTTGGCGCTACATCGCGGACCTGTTTGCAACCAGAATCCGGCTGCTGCCCCTGCTGGCATCCATTCTGATCCCGGTTGTCGCGACAATCGTCGTTTGGATCGGTTACTCACTGGTCTCCGGTAAGGCGCTTTTTGATCTCGTTGCGGATCTGTCGGTTGTGGGCATTCTCGCCGTGTTCGCCGACAACCTCATCCGAGGGCCGCTTGGAGAGGAACTTGGCTGGCGCGGTTACTTACAAATCGAGCTGAACAAGCGATACTCCCTGCTTGGGTCCACACTGATCGTGGGCGTGATCTGGGGGCTGTGGCACCTACCGCTGTGGTTCGTGTCCGGTTTCCAGGGCGCCAATCTGCTTCTTTATATCGTGTTCTTCATGGTTGGTCTGGTCTCTTTCTCGGTCATCATCGGCTATGTGTATGATCGAGGCGGGAATCTGCTATACGCAATACTCCTGCACCAGATGATCAACTTCACCGGCAAACTGCTGGCAGTTGATGATCTCATTATGCTTGGAGGCAGCAGCGCGGTTTATGTCATCATCGCTCTTGTGATCGGTCTGACATTGTTAAGGCCAAGGCGCGAAGCAGGAGCTGCGAAGTGAGGTTCTTATCTCAGATGTTGCTCGGAGATCGGTATAACTTTCAAAACGGATGATAACGATGAAAACAAACAAGACGAATAACCAGAATTTCCCGACTCCCGCCTCAGTCGTCTGGCTGTGGCTATCCATTGCAGCAGCGCTTTTGGCAATCGCGGGCAGTCTGCTTGCATTGTCTATAAAAAGTATTTACTCTGGCTTGACGCCTGCCTTCCTGCCCCAGGCGCTGGCCCAAGATATTGCCAATCTGGCAATCGTCTCGCCAATTTGGCTTGTCCTTGCTCTGCTGGCTTTACGCGGTTCATTACGCGCCTATCTGCTCTGGTTAGGCGTGCTCACCTTCACGGTCTACAATTATGTGATCTATACCTTTTCGATACCCTTTGGGCCGCTGTTTCTATTGTGGGTTGCGGTATTTGGCATGTGCATCTATGCGCTGATCGGCGGCGTAGCAACCATTGACCACAATGTCGTTAAGTCATCTTTTACCAGTCAACGTGCTGTTCAGGTTACAGCTTATTTGTTAATCATCACAGCAGTCCTCTTTGGTTTTCTCTGGCTCTCTGAGGATATCCCTGCCCTGATTTCCAATACAAGACCCCAAAGTCTGGTGGATATGGCGCTTCCAACAAACCCGGTCCACATTCTCGACCTGGGATTCTTTCTACCCGCAGTAATTGCCACGGGTGTATTGCTCATCAAAAGAAAACCGTTCGCTTATACCCTTGCGCCATCTTTGATTGTTTTCTTAATCCTGACTGGCATACCCATCTTGATTACACCAGTCGTACAATCCGTGCGCGGCGAGGCGGCGGCTTGGGGTGTTGTGGCGCCCATTGGGACACTCACCGTTCTGCTGCTGGTATTGTTGGTTTGGTTATTTTCTACAATGCAACCTGAAGAAAAAGCCCCCAGATAAAGCGTGCAGGCGATAGGAGTGTTTCTGCTGGGCGGCTAACGGATCACTCAGAAAAGGAGAGCGCAACTCATGGATGAAAAAATCCTTCTTGGGCGAGACCAAGAAATACTCGAAATTCCACTGGCGGAATGGAAGCAAGACCTGGCGCACTTTCCGGAACACAGCCAGTCAAGACTAAGGTTCATGACCGATGCCCATCATCAAATTCGCTACTTTGTCGTGAAAGAAATGGTAAACGCACAAAAGCCAATTGAACCTGAAGTCATTTCTAAAGAGCTGAATATGCCGCTTGAATTGGTGAAACCAATCTTGGAAGATCTAGAGAAAAACCTGTTCTTCTTGGTAAGAAACGATCAAGGTGCAGTTGCTTGGGCATTTCCGGTAACCGTGGAGACCACACCACACAAAATGGTTTTCAACAGCGGTGAACAACTTTACGGTGCTTGAGCAGAAGACGCGATAGCGACGCCCTTCGTGCAAGGGCAAATCCGAAAAGAATTTATATCAATTGAAATCGTAACAATGTGCCAACATTGCGACCGGGTAATGCACATATCAATCGATAGTAATATGCAGGTTTCCGTTCGCGAATCAGACGCAAATCCTTTGGTGTTTTTGCCAGAAATTGATTGGCATAGTTTCGCAGAACGAACCATCATTGACTCATACTGACGAAATTCAGTTTTCTTCTGGTCAGAAGAACACGCAAGAGAATACAGAGCAAAGACGAAGCAAATGAACGGAGAGTATCTAACTTTGGAACAATGTGCTTATTTGACTCGCATTGCGCAAGGCGCTCTATTCGCTTTTAAGTAGGTACTCGATAAACAACCGCCCAATTACTTGTTGGGCAGCTCGCAAGAGCAAGAAAGGAAGGACGAAATGGATCAGCAAGTCACAAGAGGGCTCCGGTATACATTCCTCACCCATGGCGTCATGATGACCATCTTTGCTCTGATTTACCTGTTCACCCCGGTGCTGTGGGGCAACCTGACAGGCTGCCTGTCTAACCAGGTGCCGCAAGTATTCAGGATGTTCGGGACAGCCATCCTTGGGCTCGCCATAGCCTCGTTCTTGGCTTACAGGGAGACATCCTGGGAAAAAGTAAAGATCGTCGCCCAGATGGAGCGCATTCTTACCACTCTTTTCCCGATCGTCATCCTGTTGGGATTATTCTTCTGGGACCTCCCTAGCATCGCCTGGATGTACTTCGTTGTGATGAGCGGTTTTGGGATCGCATTCAACGTATTCTATCCCAAAGGATAGACATCGCGGCTTGTAGTTAAAACCCTATACCTGATACCGCGCCATTGGCAGTGTACTGGCTGGAAGACGGGCAATGACCATCCGCGAATAAGAACACGAATACACGAATGGAGGGTTGGCATTCGTGGTCCATTCGTGGACGGTTTGTTCGATTTTCATTTTTCGCGCTCCTCCTTCACAGCAGAACCTTCTCATCCGCTCGAATGCCGAAGCGGGTTGTTTCAGACCGGGCATAATATGCCTCTCCGCCAAGCTGCAGCGCCAACATTTTCACAAACTTGAGACCCAGTCCCATCGATAGGTCCAAGTCCACGCCTTCGGGCAGGGGCAAGCCATCGTTTGCCACTTCTAAAACCACATATCCGTCTTCGTGCATGAGGTGGACACGGACAAAGCCGCCCTGGTCACCAGGGAAGGCATATTTAAGCGCGTTGGTCATCAATTCGTTCAGGATCAAGCCAAAAGCCGAGGCGCTCTTCGGGCTGGCTTTCAATCCTTCCAGCTCGAGATGCAGTTCCACCCGCTGCCAACTCCCCACAAAGCTGTCCATAATGGATTGGGCGATCTCGGTTAAATAGCTATCGAGCCGGATGGCATGTGCAATCCCGCTGGCAAACAGGATCGAGTACAGGTTCGCCAGGGTATAGATGCGCGCCCGCAGCGCTGCCAGGGCGGGCTGCTCAGCGGCGCCTGCGGCATGCTTTAATTCCAGACCAATCAGCGCATCGATCATCACAAAGGTATTTTGGACGCGATGTTGAAGCTCGTTGAACAGGAAGGTCTTCTCTCTCTCAGGGCGCCCGCCAACGCTTCTTCCGCTAGCTTGCGTGCGGTGATATCCGAGATGATCCCGCCAATCCGGAGCGGCTTGCCAGCCGGATCCAGGATCAACTTCTTGCGGTCGAACACCCAGCGGATTTCGCCATCATCCCGCATGATCCGATATTCCGCAGCCGCGCTGCCCTGCTCAACAAGCTGACGGCCGGTGGCTTCAATCAAGGCGCGGTCATCCGGATGGGCTGCCTGCACCCAGATATCCGGGTTCGCCCGGAACTCGGCATAGGTATGACCATAGATCTTTTCGAAAGCGGGGTTGGCATACAGGAAATCCCGACCGTCTACCGAAGCGAACCATACGCCTTCGTTCATATCATTGACCAAAGTGTTGAACTGATCATCCCGCTCTCGAACCGCCTGCTCGGCCTGCTGGCGCTGGGTGATGTCATTGAACGTGACAATCAGCCTGTCCGCCAGGAATGAGGCGTACAGCTCACAAATGCGCACCGATCCATCCCGGCAGGTCACCCGGTAGACGCCGGTGTTGAGCGCTTGAGAAGATTGGCGCGCCACATCCAGGGCGGGCTTCCAGCGCTCGATCACCTCGCGCCGGTAATCGGGATCGGGGTAGGCGATCCGATACCATTCCGGTGTTGTGGACGCGGTGTGACCGAACAAGGTGTGGGCGCTGCGGCTCCAGTAGCGAATGTGGTCATCCTGAAGATCCACCAGCGCAATCGGGAATGGGGTGGCATCGAGGATTCGCGCGCAGCAGTTCCTCGCTTTCGCGCAGGGTCTGCTCCACTTGCTTATGAAAGGTGATATCTTCGATATACCCTTCAAAAGAAGCCACCTGACCGTCCGCATCCATCAGGGCGCGCACATTCAAGCGACCGAGGAGTGTGCTCCCATCTTTGCGGCGATACAGATTCTCGAATGTCGTCAAGGCCGGGTTTTCCGCCCGCAGGCGCACAATCTCCTGCCGGCGTCGCGGGTCTGCGAAGATGCTGTCGGCGACATTTGTGACCGTGGCGTAAATTTCTTCGGGCAATTCGTAGCCGAACATGCTCGCAAAGGCGGGGTTCACCGCCATCACTTTGCCCTCGAGCGAGGACTGGAAAATCGCCAGGGGCGCATTTTCGAACAAACTGCGATAACGCTTCTCGCTCTCCCGCAAGGCCTGGTCTTTTTCCTTCTCCTTCAACCTGGCTTCGAAGAGGCGGAAGGCCATCTTGATTGAAGCGATCAGGACCACCTCCCCCGAGCGCTTGACGACATAGCCATACGAGGTGATGCCCTCGGTTTTTTCAACCACTTCGCTTTCGGTGTGGGAGGATAAGAAGATCAGCGGCAGGTCACGCTGGTTAAGAATGATGGTAGCAGCCTGGGTGCCATCCAATCCTTCGCCCAAATTAATATCCATCAGGACCAGGTCAATCTCGGGTGAAGTCCGAACCGCTGCGACTGCTTGTTCGCCGCTGTAAACGGTGATCACATTGTAGCCGTATTTTTCAAGCGTGGCTTCTTCGGATAAGGCAATGATGGCTTCATCTTCAACAAGAAGAATGGTTTTTAGACGCTCATCATTCAGCATACGCATGCTCCTCTGCTGGAATATAAGCTGCAACCACGGTGTCCAGCGCGCAGTTTATTTCGAAGGATGAAGGTATCTTTGCCAGGGGCAGTGAAGGTCACTCAGGCTATTATCTCATACCTTTGAATTGACTTTGCCATTATTTTCATCCAATGCAGGGAGTCCGAGACCTCCGAGTTCTGACAGAATTCGGAGGTCTGCTTTGGGTGGGAATGGAAAAGAAACGTAGACAGTGAAAAATGAAAAAGCCCTCCTAAGCGATTATAATGAGATGAGAGTCTGCCGGTCATTGAGGTCAGGCGCGCGGGAGATGAGCAATGAACACAACATTTACAACCATCATCATTAAAGATCAGGATGTGAACGCCACCGGTTTACAGGTGCCGGCTGAGATTGTTGCCGCGCTGGGGAAAGGAAAGAAGCCTCCGGTCAAAGTCGGCCTCAATGGCTACACCTATCGCTCCACCGTTGCTGTGATGGGCGGTATATTTCTGCTGCCCCTGAGCGCCGAAAACAGGACAGCCGCGGGCGTCAAGGCAGGCGAGCAGGTGGAGATCACGCTGGAGCTTGACACGGAGCCTCGCACTGTCGATATCCCAGAGGACCTGGCGCTGGCTCTTGCAAATCAAGAAGGCGCAATCGCAGTCTTCGAGGCTTTGTCATACTCGACGTGTAAAGAATATGTGCGCCAGGTGGAGTCTGCTAAGGCCCAAGAGACACGTAATCGCAGGATCGAGGCTATCGTCGCAAAAATAAGCGGCCCCCGCTGAGCGATTGTATCCAATACTAAATCGCCAGGCGTCGCTGCAATTCCTTGAAAGGGAGTGATGAGCGCCATTGTCCAGATCAAACCGATGTGTGCGGGCGAGGAGATCGCTGTCTCCGACTTAGTCGCCTCCACCTTTCAGCAGGATGTGGCCCCATTTTACGCCCAGGAAGGCATCCGCGAATTCCTTTCTTATGCCGATCCAGGCGCTCTCCAAGACCGACAGGCTCGAAATCATGTGGTTCTTGTCGCCTCCCAAAATGAATCTGTCGTGGGTGTTCTGGAGCTGCGCGATTACTGTCATATCTCGCTGCTCTTCGTCGCCTTGAAGCATCAGCGCCAGGGAGTAGGTCGGCTGCTGGTGGATCAGGCGCTGCGATTAATCAGAGCGCATCAGCCCGAAACCCGCGCAGTCACGGTCCACTCGTCGCCAAACGCAGTTGAGGCGTATAAGCGCTTCGGTTTTCAAGCCACAGGCGAATATCGTTTTAAGAACGGGATCGGATTCACGCCCATGTCTCTCCCGCTGCGATCCACATAATGGACGAAATCTCTGACCAAAGAAAAATCGAACAAGCCTGCGAAAATCTATCGCAGCATCTATGAATTTTCCGGGTAGAATCAAATTATCTCATCGCGGCGAGTTGCCAGAAAAGCCATTTTCGGGAAAGTTCGTTCGTTTTTTCACAACAAAGACACAAAAATGGAAATCCTTCCCACCACAACCGATCATTACGCGGGGATTGCTGCGCTCTATAATTCCATTGACCCGCAGCTACACCTCTCCGCTGCGGATTTCAGCGAGGGAGACCGTTTGCGGGATCCGAAATTCAAGACCCAGCGCTGGGTTGCCATCGAGCAGGATCAGATCGTTGGAGCGGGTTATTACACCCAGTCCAATTGGTTCGCCCATCCTCAAAAATTCATGATCTGGATTGGAGTGCAGCCCGGGCACCAGAGAGGCGGCATTGGTTCCTCGCTTTACGAAACCATCATGCAAGGGCTCCAGCCATTCGATCCCCTGGCATTGCGAACTGCCGCGCCACGGATGAGCATCCCCAAAGCATCCGTTTTCTGGAAAAGCGCGGTTTTCAAGAGGTCATCCGCGATATTCCATCCGAACTGAACGTTCAAACCTTTGACCTGACTCGCTTCACAGGTCTGGAGGATCGTTTTCGAGGCAGCGGCATCGAAATCAAAACTCTCCCGGATTTGGAAAACGACCCAGAGCGGAATCGCAAGCTGTACGATCTGGATTGGGAAATCAGCCTGTCTGTGCCGGGAGATTTGGCGGCTGGCATCGGACGCAGGGGGTTTGATAAAGTATGTTGAGTATGCCATTACAGGACCTTCTGCCCTTCCGGACGGATTTTTTATCGCAGTAAAGGGGGAAGAATTCATTGGATTGAGTCATGTTTTGTCATCCGAGAAAGGCGTTTCCCTTTACCAGGGCTTGACCGGGGTCAAACCTCAATATCGGCGTCATGGAATTGGGCTGGCAATGAAAATACGGGACATCGCGTATGCCCAGGCCAGCGGGCATACGCTCATCATGGCGGAGAATGACGCCAAAAACATCCCGATGCTGGCGATGAACGAAAGGTTGGGTTTTGTACGCAAGCCCGATATCATTACCTTCGAGAAGCAATGCCAACCCCTGGAAAAGGCGCCGGGGCTTTAGATGTTCGGATCGTGTTTCAGCGCCCGCACCCCGCCGAAGCAGCCAATCGGGTCTTCAAGCCGCACAGCGTCCCAACCGCTCGGGCGCTCAGCGCGGGCAAGCTGATCAAGGGGCGCATCCAGTGTCCGTTTCACGGTTTCGAATTCGACCGCAGCGGCAGATGCGTCTTGATCCCGGCCAATGGCAAGAACGCGCCGGTTCCAAAGACGTTCCAGGCCGCGAGCTACCCCACCGAGGAGAAGCACGGTTTCATCTGGATCTGGTGGGGCGAGCCGCGGGCGGAGCTGCCGCCGGTCTATTTCTTCGATAACCTCGACCCGCAGATGACCTATTCCACCCTGCGCGATCATTGGGCCACCCAATACTCACGGGCGATCGAGAACCAATTGGACGTGGTTCATCTGCCGTTCATCCACCACAACACGATCGGGCGCGGCAATCGCACGCTGGTGGACGGGCCGCTGACCGGGTGGGAGCGTGAGGGCGAGGTCAACCTGCTCAACCTATGGGTGCACAACCGCCTCGACGACGGCTCCGCGCCGCTGCGAGCCAGCCAGTTGCCGCCGCCCAGCCGCGGCCTGTTCTTGCAGTTCTGCTTCCCGAACCTGTGGCAGAACCTGATCAGCGACGACATCCGGGTGTTGATCGCCTTTGTCCCGATCGACGAGGAGAACAAGCTGATGTACGTGCGCTTCTACCAGCGCTTCATGGGCGCGCCCGGCTTGCGCATCTGCGAAAAGCTGATCCAGGGGGACGGGCCGATCATCGAGTATCGCCGGAAGCGGGAGGAGCTGCTGGGGGCAACCGTCCACGAATAAGAACACGAATCGCGCGAATGTGGGGGGGCATTCGTGTATTCGTGAGCTATTCGCGGATGGTAGGTGAGCAAGAACCCTCATCTCGAACTCGATTGACATGAGTTCGTCATCGGCGCGATACTGTTCATATCCGGCTGCTCAACCCTACCAAAAATTGCATATCTGACCGGCTGCTTCGTTCCTGTGAAAAACCTGGGATTGGATAAGGAGGTCGAATTGGCTGTCAAGACTTACAAGGGAATTCCATACCATCTGTGGAATCCATATACACAGATGGATCAGTTCAACGCGTTCCTGGGAGTGGGCCCGACCATCCTGACGCGCGGAGAGGGGCATTACGTCTATAACGACCGGGATCAGCGCTACATCAACGGCAATTCAGGCACATGGAATTTTTCGATTGGATATGGGCGGGAGGAAATTGTCGCAGCGGCCGACCGGCAGATGCGCGAATTGCCGTTCAGCTCTTGTTGGGGATTGGTTCATCCCAGGGCCATCGAGCTTGCCGCCCGTTTGGTGCAGATCACTTCCGGCAATTTTACGCACGTCTATTTGGGCTCGAATGGCTCCGAGGCGGTGGAAACTGCGCTGAAACTCGCCCGCCAGTACCATCGCCAAAGCCCAAATGGGCAGGATCGAGGGCGCTTCAAGATCATCTCTTTGCGCGGATCCTATCATGGGTATGCTTATGGCGCGGCCACGCTATCGGGATCGGAGGACTATGAGGCGAAATTCGGCCCGATGGTCCCGGGTTTCATCCAGATCGAGCCGCCCTACTGTTATCGCTGTCCTTACCAGAAAGAGGGATACCCGGAATGTGGGCTGGCATGCGCTCAGGCGTTGGAGAATACCATCCTGGCGGAAGGCCCTGAAAGCGTGGCGGCTTTTATCATGGAGCCTGTCATGGGTGAGTTTGGGGTGGTCGCTCCGCCGGACGAATACTATCGGCTGGTGGGGGAGACTTGCAGGCAATATGGAGTCCTGTTCATCGCCGATGAAGTGACGACGGGGTTCGGACGGACCGGCAAGCTTTTCGTCAGCCAAAATTGGGACCCGCAGCCGGATATCCTCTGCCTGGGCAAAGCTATGAGCGGCGGCTATTTGCCTTTGGCTGCTACTCTAACTACCGAGGCGATCTTCCAGCGCTTCGAGGGGAAAAAGAATTTCTTCATGCACGGCTCGACGAACAGCGGGCATCCAGTGTGCGCCGCGGTGGGTTTGGCGGCCATCGACATCATCCTGCGCGAAAAGCTGGCCGAGAATGCTGCCAGGGTGGGGGCATATCTGAAATCGCGGCTGTCAGACCTGATTTCCAGCCATCCCATCATCGGGGAAGTCCGGGGAAGCGGTCTGATGATTGCCGTCGACCTCACCCGGAACCGCAAAACAAAGGAATGTTTCACCGGCGACGAAATCTACGATTATCTGTTAGATGCGGTCGGTCGCGGTCTTTTGCTGTCTTACAGCGATTGGGGTTTGAGCCTGTTTCCGCCGCTCAATATTGATGAAGGGATTGCCGACCAAATTGTGGAAATACTGGACAAGACCCTGCGCACCGGCGTAATCGCCGAGTTAGATCGTAAGGCCCGTCTCCTGAAGGAGTTTGCGATTTCCAGACTTTAGCCGAAAGGTTAGGGCGGAGGGGACATCAGTACAATATGCACATGGCGGAGGTATCACAGCAAATATCGATCAAATCCGTCTCATATACAAAGGAGAAGGAGAATCACCATGAAAAAGTATGCCTATCTGATACTCTTTTTGCTCATCGCGCTGATCTCAGGCGCATGTGCAAAGGCAACGCAGGAACCCAACGATGCAGCAGCGCCACAACCCGCCGGTGAGATGATCAATCCAGGGGATAAAATCGGCGATTTTCTCATCACCACAAGTGATGACGATAGTGTTATCTACACAACAACAATCCATTGCCCCTTCGATCCAGGCACGAAAACAGAGACTTGTGAAATAGACATCGGCGCAAAGGTCAATGTTGGACTGGGCGTCTTTGGCGATAGCGTGGAGAAGCTGGATACGTACTGGTCAGGACAGACCTATATGATGACGATTGAAGGTCGCCCCGTTAACCTCCAAGCCTTTGGTTCAATTGAAATAAACCATCCTATCGTTGGTAAGATGCGCCTATGGAATGTTGTAATTGTTAGCGACAAGCCAGGTAAAATATCGGTTCATCATTCCGGAGAAATGGCAGGGGATTCCATGGAAGGAACGAATGTACTGATATATCTCACGCCGTAATTGCAACAACCCTGCTTGACGTCAACATTTCCTGGAATTCGAGTTAGAATCTATTTCCAGTTCAGGTGACGTATTTTTAAGATGCATCACCGCCCCACCCGCGCGGGCAGCGGAGGTGTGGGATATAATAGAAGGAACTCGCCCCGCGCGGCGGCGGGGTGGGGAATGGATGTGGAGGGAAAATGGGTTTTTTTGAATACATCGCACTGCTGGCCTCTATTGTCATCGCCGTGGGGATTACCCGCATATTCACCGGAATTGGTCGAATTCTCCAACTGAGAAAAGAAGTCAAGATCTATTGGGTTCACCTGATATGGGTCGGGAATGTATTTCTATGGATGCTTCTCAACTGGTGGATCCTCTACTGTTGGCGCACATTTGAGGTGTGGTCATTCTTCTTGTTCATTTTTGTCTTGATCAGTCCCAGTATTACTTTTTTGCTTTCAGTATTCCTATTACCCGAACCAATCGAAAGCGGCGTTGACCTGAAAAGATATTTTTATGACAACAGGAAGTGGTTTTTCGGCCTTGCCGCCCTCCTGCCTTTGCTGGATGCCGTCGACACAAGACTTCAAGGGATGGGAGCACTTTGTTTCTCAAGGTCCAATCTATGTCGTCACCATCGTATTGATTTTTGTGCTCTGCGTGATCGGTTCGCGCCTAAAAAGTGAGTTCTATCACGACGCTTTTTCCTTATTCTTCTTGTTCTATATCTTGGTGTTCATCTCCATAAACCTGCAAATCCTGGTGTAGCCGCTATTCTTCCGGGCTGCCCATCAAAGCGGGCGCTGGAGGTGTGGGATATAATAGAGCTGGAAAGAACTCGCCCCGCGCGGGTTGGGGAATGGGTTGACTATGCAGAATTGCGGCGTGATGCTGCGAAACGGAGAGGGTATGCTGCGTATTGGCAGTGTAGTAGGGGTCTGTATAATTATTAGTTGGGCGGGCTTGACCAGACCTCACTAATTTACTATGACTACCATTCTGAAGGAATTCGTTTCAAACTTCGCTCTCTGCTTGCAGTTGGTTGATAGCAAGCGTCCTCAAGCCATGAACATCCGATCCAGGGTCGAATTCCAACCCGGAATTGGACCTCACACAGAAGCACAGACTATAAGGCTGGTCTCTGACGAACTCGCTCAACAAATGCCCGGAAAGTACACGGGGAGAATCACTCTCGCTGTTCCATACCCTGAAGCCCCCCGAAAGAAATGTGATCTTTGTATTGGCTCCCTTCCCAAATGGGAATGGGCGATAGAAGTCAAGATGATCCGTTTCCTTGGCGACAACGGCAAACTAAATGATAACATCCTTATGCATATTTTGTCACCCTATCCTGAGCATCGGAGCGCATTGACAGACTGTGCAAAACTTTCCACATCCAGCCTAGGCATTCATAAGGCCATCATTATCTACGGATTTGAGCACGCTGATTGGCCCCTAGAACCAGCCATTGAAGCGTTCGAAGCCCTGGCTTCCACCAAGGTCATAATGTCGGGACGGGCAAGAGCGGATTTCGCAAACTTGGTCCATCCCATTCATAGAGCTGGGTCGGTTTTCGGCTGGGAGATCAGCTCAAAGAACAAACTCGTCTAGCTCCGGCTGCAGCGGACAAGGATTCGCCCCGCGAAATCTGCGGCGTGATCGGGTGAGTTTCGTGAAATCTTGATCCTTTTGGCTCACCAATCCGCCCCACCGCTGAAGCAACCTTTGGTTTGCTATCTTCAAAATAATATATTTTGGTAATTTAAAAGATGTCAAAGCCTACACAAGTGCAATGTGACCATTTCGATCCCATACTGTCGATACCGATGGTGAACTATCTAAGTCGGAAAAAAAGCGAGATAAGACGATTTCAAGCAGAAAGATTTGTATTCACTGTAAAGGTTGAAGGCAATCGGTATAAAATCTTTCAAATCGTCTTCGGCCGTAAGGATGGGAGTTTATACGTAACTTTCCCATATTTCGATATTAACCAGGGGATTGTAAGCATTGGAACACTTCCCGCACTCCTTAGATCATCCCAAGTCAATCTTGAGTCGGTTGGGCAAGTGACTTCGAACCACGTAAAGTATGCCCATCACCCTGATGGCAGAGTACATTTTTCGCAGGATGGAAAAGTCAATACTCTCATCATAAGAAATTCCCTTCCTCTAGATAAAACTGAGGGGCATATATTTTCAATTCACACCCAGGGCATATCGCATTTCGAGCTTGATCCGGCCCAACAAGATCATACACCCAAGATGAAACGGACGGTTCTCAACTTCAAATTTGACCAAAATAATCCAGAAGCCCTAAAGGTAGTCGCGAGATGGTATAAACCCGAAACCTTGATAAGTCGCACTCAAGGACACTTCTTGGGACCGACAGTAGATGCACAAACTCCTGACGGGCACATTACTTCCGCATTTTTAATCGGCCCACCAAAGGGTTGTACAATGGAAAGATATGTACTGCTGGTAAATTGTGAAGCAATCGCTCAATTGGATAAGGACCGCGAAGCGGTTTTGATTTTCATCGGCGGTTTTGATACACCAGCGAAAATCAACGATATAGCGCAAGACTCTTCTTTCCTTTGCGTCACTTATCCAGTCTCGAATTACGACGAACTTGTGAAACAAATAGGGACCATTGATATAGCACACCCTGAATAATCAATCAACATCACTCAATATCGCGTGCAGTGGGTCCATCGCCAGGTTCATGATAAGCAGCATGGGATTAAGCACATTTTGCAAACAATGTCCACACCCAACTACTTGCCAGTAACACCCAAAACGGGAATCAGTCCGTAGCAATCTATTCTATTCGAACTCATCCTCTAAGACTCAAGGATCAACCATGACACTCCATCCACAGCGCGTTGCGATGATCACCGGCGGGAACAGCGGGATTGGTTTTGCCGACGCCAGCAAACTGGCGCAGAAGGGCTTTGTGGTGCTGCTGGCTTCGCGCAATCAGCAAGCCAGCGCCCGGGCGATCGAGCGCATCCAGGCCGCCGTCCCGAACGCGCGGGTTGAGTCCATCCCGCTCGACCTGGCATCGTTTGCGTCCGTGCGCCGGTGCGCGGCCGCCTTTCAAGCCACGGGCTATCCCTTGCATATCCTGATCAACAACGCCGGCGGGTCGGTGCCGGGAAAGCAAGCCAGTTTTACTGCGGACGGTTTCGAAATGACCTTCGGCGTCAATCATCTCGGTCATTTCTTGCTCACCAACCTGCTGCTGGAAGACCTGAAGCGATCTGCCCCGGCGCGGGTGATCACCGTCTCATCCGAGCTGCACAACCCGGAGCATGCCGGCGGCCCCGCGCCCGATTTTGATCTCGATAACCTGAAGGGAGAGAAGTATTACCATCCGCAGGTATTCTACCGCACCTCCAAACTGGCGAATATGTGGTTTGCCTATGAACTGCAGCGCCGATTGGCTGGTACTGGCGTGACCTCGAATGCGGTCTGTCCGGGCTTTGTCCCGGCAGCCATCACGGCGCGCAGAAAGTCGCCCATCGAGAGATTTTTCTTCGCCCAAATCATGGCGCGCATGCCTTTTGCACGCTCATTGGAGCAGGCTTCTTCATCTTATATGATCGCGGCGACCGACCCTCGATTTGAAGGCGTGGGCGGAAAATTCATCGTGGATGGTGAAGAGAAACCATCCAGCGCCGAATCCTATGATGAAGAAAAAGCAAGACGCTTGTGGGAGCTGAGCCTGGAATGGTGTGAGCTTGACGAGACCTCCCCTGGGAGTGAGCTTAAATGAACACAGAATTGGCAAAGGAGACGATGCCATGTTCCTGAAATTTCATAGACAGGTGGTCGTGCTTATGCTGATGGCATCTTTCATTTCAGGCTGTGCAGGCGCTCGAAACGCGGCCAGGATTCCAGAAACCACGCCGGCGTCACAGCCGGCTGCCATCCTCCCGGGCGCCGCCTCAGCCCAAGAAACCCCCAGTTTTGACGCCGCAGAATATGCTTTTCGCCAACCGGCAGACCCGACCCAAAGATACCTGTTCTACCTGCACGGAAAGATCATCGAAAATAAGGGTATTCCTGCGATCAGCCCAGATTTTGGCGAGTATCAATACCAGGCGATATTGGAGAAACTCAGCAGCTACGGCTTCCTGGTGATCAGCGAACTGCGGGGGCAAAACAGCGACAGTATGACGTATGCGCAAAGGGTATCGGAGCAGGTCAATATTTTATTAGATTCGGGCGTCCCGGCCGGTCATATCACGGTCGTCGGCGCATCTAAAGGCGCCGGCATCGCCATCTTTGCATCCCATTTGCTCAAAAATGAAAGCCTGAACTTTGTCCTGCTCTCGATATGCAGCCCCGACACGGTGGATGAATTGAAGAATAATGGGATCAGCTTGTATGGAAATGTGCTCTCGATCTACGACTCTGTGGATGACCTGGCAGGTTCCTGCCAGGAATTATTCGCCTTCTCCGCAGGCAAAGGGATTGCCAGGCACAATGAAATCGTCTTGGAAATCGGCAGCGGTCACGGCATACTTTTTCAACCGTTGGATGAATGGATCCAACCAACTATAGAATGGGCAGGAAAACCTTAGATTAGGCGCATCAGTCATTTGGAAAGATCGAAATATGAGTACAAAATTCTTGATCCAGTCTTCAAACCCTGCGC
Source organism: uncultured Chloroflexia bacterium (assembly GCA_963788145.1). Classification (GTDB taxonomy): domain Bacteria; phylum Chloroflexota; class Anaerolineae; order Anaerolineales; family UBA4823; genus UTCFX2. Next base: position 1,134,946 of record CAWBFQ010000003.1, read on the forward strand.
TTCTAGAGAAAGCCACCAGGATCGCCCATGAATTCGGGCAAAAATATAGCATCGATGACATCGTTGGGATTGTCTTCTTAGGCGCAATTACACGCGGATATTTTGATCGCTCGGCCGATATCGACATTGCGATATTTAAAAAACAGACCGCAGACATCCCTTTGAAAGACAAGTTTCTGAAGATTGATGATATTGAAGTCCAGATTTGGCTGTCGGATTATGAAAGCGAAGTTACGAATTCATGGGATATGGCGAAACGTTGGACCTATTCTCATGGACAGATTTATTTTGATCCGCAGGGAAGAATCGCTCAATTGCTCAAAGAAAAGGTTCCGCTGAGACCTGAGGAAAAGAGATGGCTGGTGATGTCAGGGTTCACCCTATCGGAGTGGTATGTGAATCGATTGACCCAGTTGTGGATCGAGCGCGGCAATAGGATCAGCGCGCAGCATATGTTCGATCAAGGGATCAACTATTTCTTCGATATGTTATTTGGTTTAAATAATGAGTTAGTGGCGGATACGAAATGGCGTTATTACTGCGTAGAACAATTAGAACGCTTACCCGATCATTTTCAAGAACGAATCAAAGAGACAATGCTGCTGCATTCATTTACAATGGATGAATTAGAAAGGCGAAAAAAGGTTTTTATGGAAATGTGGGCGGAAATGAAACCGATTGTTGAAGCAGAAATCCAAATGACTTTTGATGAAATGCTACAGATCGTCTAGCTGCAGGATCGGTGACAATTTTCGCCCATTTTTCTGGTTTTCGGTTTATACTGTTATCCAGCATTGCCCACGCTCAACCAGTTGGCTGCAGCGCTAACAGCTATATGGCTATACGCAAACAAGGAGGGATCATGGCTTATTACCTCAAACTCTATCTCGCGACACTGATTGCATTCCTGGCAATCGATATGGTCTGGCTTGTCTTTGTAGCCCGCGCTTTCTATCAAAAGCAAATCGGTTTTCTATTGAGTCCGAATCCCAATTGGGTCGCAGCGATCATTTTCTATTTGCTGTTCGTCGCCGGGCTGCTGGTGTTCGTGGTTTTACCCGGGTTGGAGGATCAATCGCTCAAAACCACCCTGCTGCGGGCGGCTTTGTTTGGACTGGTTTCATACGCCACCTATGACCTGACCAACCTCGCTACGGTGAAGGATTGGCCGCTGCCGCTCACTATGGTGGATTTGGCGTGGGGAACCGTCTTGAGCGTAATGGTCAGTTGGGTCAGTTTTATGGTGGGCAAGTGGCTTGGCTAGGAAATTGAGCGAGGCAACAAAGGAGAGTATGACCATTCGCATTGTCACCGACAGCACTTGTGATCTGCCCGAAGAGACGATCAACCGACACGCCATCGCTGTCGTCCCGCTGACGATCCATGTCGGCGACAAAGCCTTCCAGGATGGCGTTGACCTTACCCACAGGGAGTTCTATACCCAACTCCCCCATTTCAATCCATACCCCACAACCGCCACGCCTGGTCCCGAAGTTTTCACACAAGTCTTCGAGCGCCTGGCAGGCGAAGGCGCGCAAGCCATCCTGTCCATTCACATCTCGGAAACGTTGAGCGCCACCGTCAACTCGGCGCGCCTCGCCGCGGAGCAGTTCAAGCGCATCCCGGTCAGCGTGCTGGATTCGACTCAACTCAGCCTCGGGATGGGGTTTATCGTCGAGCGCGCCGCCCAGCTGGCAGAGTTGGGAGAAGAAGCGCAGGAAATTATCTCCGCCTTGAAAAACCTGATGAAGCGCGTCTACGTCTTCGCCTCACTGAAAACGCTCGAATATCTGCGCCGCAGTGGACGGATGAATATTGCCCTGGCCAGGTTTGGCGAACTGATCCAACTCAAGCCTTTGCTCCACATGCACATGGGCAAAGCCAGCGCTTACCGCGCCCGCACCCAAAAGCGCGCCGCTGCCCGCCTGCTCGAATGGCTGGCGGCGTATGCGCCTTACGAAAAACTCGCCATCGTGCACGCGGGCGTTCACGAGGAAGCTGAAGCTTTGCGACAGCAAGCGCTTTCCTATTTTCCGCAAGGCGAAGTCCTCATCACCGAAATCACGCCCCTGCTCGGCGCACATCTCGGCATCGGCGCACTCGGATTTGCCTGCATCTCAAAGGAGTAAATTCATGAAACTCGCCAAACTCATTTCAATTCTCGGTATGCTTGCCATGACTGTCGTACTCGTCAATGGGTTCACACGCGGCGACTTCTTCAGCGAAGGCAGTCAGCTCCTGGCCATGCCCTGGGGGATTGTCTCACTGGTGGACCTGTACACCGGCTTTACGCTCTTCTCCTGCTGGATCATCTACCGCGAGAAATCCCTGCCGGTCGCCATCCTGTGGACAATCGCCATGCTGACTTTGGGTTTCTTCGCTGGCAGTTTGTACGCTTTCATCGCTCTGCAAACCAGCGGAAACGACTGGCGCAAATTCTGGCTGGGAAAACATGCTTAGTAAGGGGCGTGAACTGCTGGATGAACTTCGCACGGTGGCGGGGAATGTCGGTCTTTTGGATACGATCGCGCCGCCCATTCTATTTTTGCTGCTGAACGGGTTGGCGGGATTTAATGCCGCCATGATCGGCGCGCTGGGAACAGCCTTGTCGATCGCCATCCTGCGGCTTCGCCGCAGACAATCTCTGCTCTATTCGCTGGCGGGCATGGCAAGCGTCGGTCTGGCGATTGCGCTGGCTTTTCTGCTCGGCCGTTCGGAGGGCTATTTTCTACCCGGCATCGTCAACGGCGGGCTGATGATTGCGCTTGCCCTGGTCAGCCTGGCAATCCGCAAGCCGATGGCGGCCTGGACGAGTTATCTCGCCCGCCGCTGGCCGCTCGACTGGTACTGGCACGCCCGCGTCCGTCCCGCCTACTCCGAAGTGACGCTGGCCTGGATTGTGTTCTTCGCCCTGCGTCTCTATTGGCAGGTGACGCTTTTTCAAGGACAAAACGTCAGCCAGCTCGCCCTGGTCAACGCGCTGACAGGCTGGCCTGCGACCCTCGTTCTGCTCATCCTCAGCTACCTGTACGGAACCTGGCGACTGGCGGCGCTGCACGGCCCCAGCGTGGAGGAATTTCGCAACAACACTCCTGCGCCCTGGCAAAGTCAACGCCGCGGGTTCTAATCTCTATCCAAAAGGATTCTATTCAAGGATAAAACTCTATGAAATCAGCCGATCGCATTGCACTGATCACATTCCCCTTTTTGATCTTGATTGGGTTTCTCATCGCTTTGGCGGGCAGCCAAGGTGGGGCTTTGATCTTTGGCGTTCCAATATTTGCCCTGTCTGTTGGGCTGATCTTTCTCATTCAGTGGATCGCATTTATCCCCGCATATTTGCAGCAGACTGAAAAATTCTTCGACCTGACCGGAAGCATCACGTATGTTTCCGTCATCACCATTGCCCTGTTATTGAGCGCCGGCGCTGACGCCCGATCCATCCTCCTCTGGGCTTTGGTTGTCATCTGGGCAATCCGATTGGGCAGTTTCCTGTTCGGGCGGATCAAAAAAGCAGGCAAGGATGATCGTTTTGATGCCTTAAAACCCTCCTTTATCCGTTTCCTGATCGTATGGACGATCCAAGGTTTGTGGGTGACGTTCACAATGGCAGCCGCGCTGGTCGCCATCACCGCAACCCAACGAAAAGGATTAGATTTATTTGCCCTGGTCGGTTTTCTGATCTGGGTTTTCGGATTCACAATTGAAGTGATCGCCGATTCCCAAAAAAGGCGCTTCAGCGCAGACCCAGAGAACAAGGGTAAGTTTATTCAAACGGGCTTATGGTCTCGATCCCGCCACCCCAATTATTTTGGCGAGATCGTTCTCTGGATTGGCGCAGCGCTGATCGCTCTTCCCGTCCTGCAAGGCTGGCAGTGGGTCGCCTTGATTTCTCCTGTTTTCGTCACAATCCTGCTTACTCGTGTCAGCGGCGTTCCCCTGCTTGAGAAGAAGGCGGATGAAAAATGGGGCGGGCAGGAAGATTACGAAGCCTATAAAAAGAGAACTCCGGTATTAATTCCACGACTATGATTCTTGTCTGAACATTTCAGACCGAAGTCAGAAATTTACCTCCACGCTCATCCCGGCGAATAAACCCTGCGGGAGCTCATCCAGATCGATGATGGTGCGGTAAACCACATCTCCGCCCAGCATGTCGGCTAACGGCGAGATCTGGCTCAGCCGCCCGCCCACCTCCAGACCCAGGGCTTCGATCAAAACCGTCACATGTTGGCCGATCTCGATCTTGGGCAGGTCGCGCTCGCTCAGATCGGTGGTCTCCACGCGCATATGATCCAGGTCTGCCAGCAGTAAGACCGCCTGACCAGGGATCACCCATTCACCGCTGTGCACATCCAGGCGCGCCACGGTCCCGGCGAAGGGGGCTTTCAAAGCCAGCTTGTCGAGCTGGGCGCGGGCAGCGTCCAGGGCGGCCTGGGCATTCGCCAGGCGGGATTGCGAAACGGCAACTTCGGCCGGGTCTGGACCTTCTTTCCAATCTTCGAAAACTTGCAAAGCCTCAGCCAGGTCAACCTGGGCAACCTGCAGCGCAGTCTCGTATTGCAAGCGTTTGACCGCCGCATTGTAATCGGCCTGGGCGCGGTCCAAGATTTCCTTCAAGTCTTCGCGGGTGTTGTTCGTCGAAGGGAAATAGCGGTACGGTTCGAAAGCAACCCGGGCCGCGTCCAGGCTGGCCTGAGTCTGCTGCAATGCCTGGTTGGCGCTGAGGTGAGCCTGCCCGGAGGGGACGGTGAAGTTATCGAGCTGATAGGTGGCGTCACGAACAGCTTTGGTCGCGTCGGAGATGCGGGCTAACGCCTTGGCGCGCAATTCCTGCACGCTCTTTGAGAGATCCTGTTGGGCTTTCTGGGCTGAGGCCAGCTCGAATTCGGCGCTGGCGATGGCAGCCTGCAGGTCTTCCTTCCCGGCCAGGTACAACAGCGGCTGCCCGGCTTGCACACGATCTCCGACCGCCGCTTCAACGGCGTCGATCTTGCCCGATAGCGTGAAGACCAGGCTGGCTTGTTGGGCCGGGGCAACCACACCCGAAGCGCGCACGCCTGCGCCCAAACTGGCAGCCGCGCCAGAGGCGGACGGGGCGGAGACATTTGCGCCTTCGCCCCCCAACACCACGGTCGGCAGCGGAGTGGGGGTCGTCTTCCCGGCGCCAAGGCAGCCGGACAGGCTTAGCGCAAACACCACAGCCAGCGGGATGGCTTTAAGCAGCTTATGGCGGAGCTGGACGGGCCTCATGTCTCAGCCTCCCATACCGATCTTCTCCATCTCGATTTGCTCCCCGGCCAGTTCTTCGACAATGCGGCCGTCCTGCAGGCGGATGATCCGGCGGGCGTATTGAATGACGCGCGGGTCGTGGGTGGCAAAGATGAAGGTCACGCCGGTTTCCTGGTTCAGGCGGGCCATGATGTCCATGACCTGCTTACCGTTGGCTGTGTCCAGGTTGGCGGTCGGCTCGTCCGCCAGGATCAAAGCCGGGTTGGAGGCCAGAGCGCGGGCGACTGCCACTCGCTGCTGCTGACCGCCGCTGAGCTGATCTGGGCGGTTAGCGGCGCGCTCAGCCAGGTCGACCGCCTTCAGCAGCTCCATCACCCGCTCTCGGCGGGCGGAGGGCTTGACGCCATCCAGGAGCAGCGGCAGCTCGACATTCTCATAAGCCGAGAGGGTCGGGATCAAGGCAAAGAACTGGAAGATGAAACCGATCGACTTCTGGCGCATATCGGCGCGCTGGTTGCGGTTGAGGTGGGTGACATCCTTCCCATTGACAAACACCTGACCGCTGGTGGGCTGATCCAGGCAGCCGATCAATTGCAGCAGGGTGGTCTTACCGGAGCCGGACGGCCCCACCAGGGCGGTGAATTCTCCGCTTTGGATCGTGAAGCTCACCCCTCGCAGCGCCTGGGTCTCCACATCGCCGGTCTTATAATAACGAGTTGCGTTTTCGATTTTGACGACTTCCATTCTATGCTCCTATTTTTCAGCCCGCAGAGCCGCGACCGGCTCCATACGAGCAGCCAACACTGCCGGAATCAGCCCGGCGAACAATGAAATCACAAATGCCATCAGCGCCAGAGAGATCAGATCGTTCACGGCCAGGTCTGCATAGACCCGATCGCCCAACAAAATGCCCGTGAGGCCCATATCCCCGATATAAAAACCGGTTCGGTTGAAAAAGGCGACAACCAGCACCCCCAGGACCATCCCCAAAGCCACCCCGCCAAGAGCCAACAGGCTTGTTTCCGTCAGGAAGATGGCCATGATGCGCCGGCTTTTCATCCCGATCGCGGCCAGGATGCCGATTTCACGGGTGCGCTCGAAGACTGACATCAGCAGGGTGTTGATGATGACGGTGACCGTGATGCCCAGGACGATCAGGTAGATGAAATAGATATATACGCTCGACATTTCATCCATCTGCGTCACCAATTCATTCATCTGCTCCCAGGTTAACACCTGCAGGTTTGGCGCCTGGAGGGCCTGGGCGACTGCCGGGGCCTGCTCTTTATTCTGCAGCAGGATGAATATTGTGCTGGCATGTTTTTCGGTCTGGGTGATCGACTGCGCCTTGGCAAGCGGCATGAAGACCGTCACCCCGTCGAAGGCGCTGGTTTGAGTGGAATAGACGCCGCGGATGATGAAAAGCTGCTCGCTGATATCACCGTTGGCAGTATTGATCGAGAGCGAAATCTGATCGCCCGAATTGAGATCGAGCTTTTCGGCCAGGGCCTGACCAATCAGCACGCCGGAGCGGTCGTCGGGGTCGAGAAAGTCTCCGCTGAGCATGCCATCGCGGTAGGGGTCGTTGCCCGCCGAAGGAGGATCGATCCCCATGATGCGCACCCCGGCTGTGCGGTCGCCGGCGGAGACAATGCCGCTGGCATACAGGCGTGGGGTAGCCACCCGCACCGGCTGCAGGGAGGCGATCTGAGCAGCCAGCAGGTCGGGGTCTTGCACAAGGTCTTCCCATTTCAGGCTGGTCTTGCCCTCTTCATAACTTTTCGCCCGCACTTGCAAATGGCCGCTCTGCAGGCGGATGCCCAGGTTGATTGCGCCGCTCATCTCTCCCCGGAAAAAACCGGCGATCAACAGCAGCAGCGCCAGGCCGATCGCCAGAGCCAGCGCCGAGAACAACGAGCGCCTTTTGTTGCGGCCTAAGTTGCGGATACCCATTTTGATCGTTTCAAGCATATAGAACCTCAGCCTTCCTGTGGAATGGATAGATTTCAGACATAGTGTAGGGCCTGGGCCGGCTCGCGGCTGGCGGCGTCTCCGGCTGGGATCAAGGCGGCTAGCACGGCAATGGAAGCCATGGTCAATGTTCGGAAGACAATCTTGTTCAGCCCCCAGGTCGGGTAGATGCGCCCATCGATCAGAGCGGTGAAGCTGGCGACATCCGTGTATGCGGAATAATCAACACCCACCTGGCGCAGGATGGCATTACACAGCAGCCCAAAAATGATACCAGCAGCCACTCCCACCATCCCCATCATCAACCCTTCCAGCAGGAACAGCCAGCGGATCTGGCGCGGCTTCAGACCCAGCGCGCCCAACACGCCGATTTCACGCATGCGCTCATAGACCGCCATCAAGAGCATGTTCAGGATGCCGATGCCGGCGATGAGCATAATGACCATGCTCATGATGTTCATCACACCGTCCTTTGAGCGGATTGCGGCGCGCAGCTCGGGAAAATTGGTTTCCCAGGAATCGATTTCATAACCGGACAGCGCCGGTCGCAAGGCGGTCAGCACTGCGGCCTCCTGACCCAATTGGGCTAAGGTGACCGTCACCTCGGTGGATTGTCCGCTGAGGTCATAGAGCGTCTGGCCTTCGAGCAGCGAGATGTAGACAAATTGCTTCTCAACGTCAGTCATGCCCAGGTCGTAGATTCCGACCACCGTCATGGTGCGCTGGCGCATCTGTTGGTGCGTGCTGCGCCCAACCAGCGTGATTCGGTCGCCCACCCCCACACCCATCTCCTGCGCCAGCCCCATTCCGATAAAGACCACATCTCCATCATCGGCGGTCAGGAATCGCCCGGCGGTCACATTGCGCGCCGCCAGGTTCACCTTGGCTTCGGCTTCCGGCTCGATGGCGGTGATGCCGACGGCAAAAGCGCCCTCGCGGCTGGTCGCCAGCCCGCCGGTGTTGATCCGCCGGGAAGCAGCCACCACCTGCGGTTGAGCCAGGGCAACCTGCACAACAGCCTGGTCATCCGGCAGCGGCAGGAGCGGGTTTTGATCCACCTGAGCCCGGTAGCCCAGGGCGTGGACCTGGATATTGCCGGCGTAGATTTTGACCGCGTTGCCATAGACTGCCTGGTCGAAACCGGCCATCATCCCATCGTACAAGATCATCATGGTCAACACCAGGGCAATCGCCGAGATCACGATCAGCGTGCGGCGGCGGTGGCGCCAGAGGTTGCGCCAGGATTGCATCAAATAGAGTTTCATCCGTTATGATCCTTTCATTGTCGAGAACCCGCCAGCGGAGGTTGTGCCTGGCGCCGCGGGGATCAGCTCTTCTTTATCAAACCATTCCAACAACGTGTCCAACTCGACCAGCCGCAGCGAGCCTGGGGCTGCGCCCAGCACGCGCTCGATCGCCTGGGTCAGCGCAGCCACGTAGTTGGTCACCTCGTCGGTCAGGGCGGTGGGATCGCGCTCGTCCTTCGAGAGCAGCAGCTCGCTGATAATGTTGCTCAGACCATCCACGATATACACAATCACCCGGCAAACCTGATCGGGATAGGCGGCGTCGAAGACGCCTTCACGAACGCCTTGCTTGACGATCTCTCCCAGCACAGGGGTCAGGCGGGTCAGCGAGAAGGTGAACAGGCGCTGGCGGAAAATTGCGTTCTCGTCAGCCATCCAGACCCGCAGGATCGAGAGCATGAGATCCCTTCGATCCGTTTTCCAGCGCAGGGCGCGCTCGAAATATCCTTCCAATTTCTGCACGGCTGAGAGATGCGGATCGGAGGCGATCGTCTCCAGCAGCGGCAGGATCTCGTCATCGACCATGTGTTCGACCAGAGCCTGGGTCAGGCTGCTCTTTGAATCGAAGTAATGGTAAAACGCGCCCTTGGAGATCTTCAGCTCATCGAGCAGATCCTGGAGGGTGATGCTGTCAAAGCCGCGGGTGTAGACCAACTGGCGGGCGGCGGTGAGTATCTCGCTGCGCCGGGCAGCATATTCTTGTTCTATGACAATGCGACCCATGATAGTCCCAATAAATAAACCGACCGTCGGTTTAATATTGGCGTAGTATATCGCCAGTTTCGGTGGGTGTCAATAGGCGGCTAAGCACGGCATCGGCAATCCTGTTTCATTTTTTTATTAATCTCTGGTAGGATTATGATATGTTATTGGCATAAACAAAAATGGTTGCAGGATGAGGAAATTTTCAAGATGAAAGAGATGAATGCACAGGTTTTGACGTATTTCAATGGCTTTTCGGGGATCGCGCTTGAAAGGCTTCATATCATCCGGAATTTAGTATTTGAGCTGCTGCCGGAGGCGGAAGAGACGATCAAATATGGCATCCCTACCTTTCTATATCACGGCAACCTGGTGCATTATGGCGCCTATAAAAATCATATCGGCTTCTATCCAATCCCTTCTGGCATCACTGCTTTTAAGGATGATTTGAGCCGCTATAAACAAGGTAAGGGTTCGATTCAATTCCCTTTGGATGAAGCCCTGCCGCTCGAATTAATCCGAAAGATCGTCTTGTTCAGGATCGAAGAGAACAAGCATTCAAGGAAAAGATGAGGCGCGGGCGGGTGAGGCTGCTGCGGGCATGGGCGCGCTTCACCCCAACCACGCTAAGGATTTCAGATGACACTTTCTCAACCCGAAGGATTTCTGGCCCTCCCGCCCGGCGGCAAGGGAGCGGGCGTCCTGGTCCTGCATGCCTGGTGGGGTTTGAACGACGCCATCAAGGCTTTCTGCGCGCGGCTGGCCGGAGCTGGTTTCGTGGCCTTTGCCCCAGACCTGTATCACGGCCAGGTCGCAGACACCATCCCCGGGGCGGAAGCGCTCCGAGATGCGCTTGACGCCGCCTACCTGCAAGCCAAAGCCGAAATCCGGGCGGCCGTCGCTTTTCTGAACGAGCAGACCGGAAACAGCGCTCGCGGTTTGGCAGTGATCGGCTTCTCGCTGGGCGTCTATTTTGCGCTGGACCTGGCCGCCGCCGATCCGGAGCACATCCGTCGCGTGGTCATCTTTTACGGCAGCGGGGAAGACGACTACAGCCGCTCAAGAGCGGCCTACCTGGGTCACTTCGCCGAGCAGGATGAGTTTGAGCCGGGATCGAATGTCGATAACCTGGCAGAATCGCTCCGCCGCGCCGGCCGCCCGGTCACTTTCTATCATTACAGCGGCGCGGGTCACTGGTTCTTTGAGCCTGACCGGATCGATGCCTTCAATAGCGAGGCCGCCGACCTGGCCTGGGAGCGAACCCTGGCTTTCTTGCAGGAACCCTTGCAGACCGGCTGATTCTGGAGAATACTTACCCTGAGGAAACATCTATGCCATCCCTTTCTCAAACCTCGATCCAAAAATATTGGCGCTATGCTGTCGGGCTGGCCCTTTTCACGATTTTCTATAACCTGGCCGAAGGTCTGATCTCGATCTACTTCGGCGCTCAAGATGAGACCCTGACCCTGTTCGGTTTCGGGATCAACTCGTTCATCGAGGTCATCTCCGGGTTGGGTATTCTGGTGATGGTGTTTCGCATCCGTCAAAATCCGGAGACGCCCCGCTCAAGGTTTGAGCAAACCGCGCTGCGGGTTACGGGCGCATCTTTCTACCTGCTCGCGGCAGGACTTGGCGCGACGGCCATCTATAATCTCTTCACTGCCCATAAACCCACCACGACTACGCCCGGTCTGATCATTGCAATCATCTCCATCGCGGTCATGGGGTTCCTGGTGTGGGGCAAGCGGAAAGTGGGGCGCGCCCTCGACTCATCGCCCATCCTGGCGGATGCGAACTGCACCATGGTCTGTATTTATATGTCCCTGGTTTTGTTGGCCTCGAGCCTGATTTATCAATTCAGCGGGATTGGCTTTGTGGACAGCCTGGGCGCGCTGGGTTTGATCTACTTTTCCGTCAGCGAAGGGAAAGAAGCGTTTGAAAAAGCCGCCGGCATGGACGATTGCTGTGGGGTTGCGGAGGATTAGACCGCCCTTTGCAAAGTCCATCCACGACGAACCAGGAGGCAAGCATGTATTCGATACGGGAAGACATGGAGGAGTTCCGGGGACAACTCAGGAAAGGATCGATCCAGAAGGCGTACAGAGCGCTGCTCGCTACCATGTTGGGTCTGCGAACGCATTTCAAGAACAGCTACCCGGGTTCCGCCGTATCCGGTCTCTATCAAGGAGACATGGATATGACCTACTTTGCCCTCTTTCCGCCCGCGCTCAAGCGTCGCAAGCTTGAAAATCGCGATTGTCTTCAATTACGACGCATTCCGGTTCGAAGCCTGGCTGGCGGGAGGCAACCGGGCGGTTCAGCGCCACTACTGGCAGCTGTTCAGGGACAGCCAATGGCCCGAGTACCGGGTTGTCACACCCGCACCAGGGATTGACTCCATCGTTGAGTGCGACCTGGCCAAGGATTTCGACCTCAGCGATCCTGAAGCCTTGACTACCAGCATCGAAACAGGCACGGCCGCGTTCATCGACGACATGGAGCGATTCCTTGCTGAACACGAACCCTTGTGAAGCGCCCGATCCGCATGGCTATGCGCTGCCCTGATACGCGCGGCGAGGCTTGCGCCGCTGGTTGGGATATCGCAGTAAGAGTATGGATGGTATTGAAAGCGCCATCAAACAGGCGAATTTAGCCGCAGGCATTACCGATGTTACAGTTATTGGCGCCGCCAGGATGATAAGACAATGTAGCAAGGCAGGTTTGCAGATGGACTCCGCATTTCCAACCTCTGTACCAGAATTAAATAGCGTGCTGCAAGAATTCTTGACAAGCGTTCAGGAAATTTTGGGAAGTAATTTTGTGTCTGCTTTTCTGCAAGGTTCTTTTGCGCTTGGCGGTTGGGATCATGATAGCGATGTGGATTTTACGGTTGTCATTAAGGATGAAGTGTCCAGCGCAGAATTGTCAGCATTGGGACAAATGCACGCTAAAATCTTCCGTCTTAAATCCGAATGGGCTAAACACCTTGATGGCTCGTATTTCCCAAGAAAGATATTGAAAAGCGGCGATCCCGCAAAAACCAAACTCTTATACCTCGATAATGCCCATGATCAGTTAATCCTGTCAGACCATGACAATACTTTAGTTGTGCGCTGGGTGGTGCGCGAATACGGAATTACTTTAGCCGGAATCGACCCTAAAGAATTGATCGACCCGGTATCTTCTGACAGCCTGCGGCAAGAAATATTCTCCACAATGCAAGAATGGGCAGACGAGATTATTTCAGGTCAATGGAAAATGAAAAACAAATGGGCGCAGCCCTATGCGGTGATAAGTTACTGCCGCATGCTGCACTCGCTTCACACTGGCAGAATTGGGTCAAAATTATCTGGAGCGCAATGGGCAAAAGAAACATTGGATCGTCGCTGGACCGATCTTATTCAGCGGGCATGGGATGAGCGCCCAAATCCATCTTGGAAAGTGCGCCAACCTGTGGAGCCGGGCGAGGCGCAGAATACGATAGAGTTCATTCGTTTTGCGCTTGAATCAGGTCAATCGCATGGGATTGGCAAGTGATGAACAAGTATGGGTTTTCTATTGACTCGGGTCTTCGATTTTGCTATGATGGATTCAGGATGGCTAGAAAAGGAGTCTGAAATGTCATGGTGTTCGATTTGCAATACTCATCATCCTATTTTTGATCCTTGTCCCTCCATATCAAAGCCGAAGTTCGAGCCTTTGATCGACTTCACGCCGAAGTTCGAGCCTTTGATCGACTTCAAGCCGAAGTTCGAGCCTTTGATCGACTTCACGCCGAAGTTCGAGCCTCTGATCGACTTCACGCCGAAGCCGGTAAAATTTTATAATTGCGGAGAACTTGGTTGCCCCGGGCATCCAGAAGGTTTTGGTGGACGATGTCCACCTACACCAGGTCCAGGATGCCGATTAGGCCCAATAGGTGGGCCAACCTGGTAGAAAGACAAGAATCCGGGATCCAGTTGAGGAAACCGGATTTTTCTGTTAATGAATATCATCAAATTTTAGCCCGCTTTTGACAAATTTTTATCAGAGGAAATCCATGAAACCCTTTCAAATGATTACACCCTGTTTGTGGTTTGACACTCAAGCAGAAGAGGCAGCTAATTTCTACATTTCAATTTTTGAGAATTCAAAAATTGTTCGCACGCTTCGATATGGCGAAGCTGGATATGAAATCCATGGCAAACCAGCCGGCAGCGTTCTTACGGTCGAATTTGAACTCAACGGTCAACGGTTCACAACATTGAATGGCGGGCCGCAATTCAAGTTCAATGAATCAATTTCCTTCGAGGTGACTTGTGAGACGCAGGACGAAATAGATTACTTTTGGAACAAACTGGGCGAGGGTGGTGAATTCGGCCCGTGCGGATGGCTCAAGGATAAATATGGCTTATTCTGGCAGATCACACCCGCCGCGCTTGCAGAAATGCTCAGCGACCCGGATGAAAAGAAAACCCAACGAGTAATGAATTCTTTCTTGCAGATGGAGAAACTGGACATTGCTGCGATCAAGAAAGCTTATACAGAAGAATGATTTTGCTGGCGGGCTGAGGCCGCCTGCAGGCGGACCCTGCGACAGGCTCGAGTTGCTCAACCCAATCATTAAATCAAGACGCATTCAAGCCAAGGTGCTCATACAGTAACCGCAGAATAAGGAGGCAAATTATGTACGACTGGAAGTCTTATACATTCGACCCGCGCCAATTCGCAGCGCAGCCTGGAGGCGTGTATCCGCACGAGACCTACCTGACCCCTGGCGCTTTCTTCGTGTATTACGGTCCGAGTGACAAGAATGGTTTGCAACTGCCCCCGACGCTGATTAAGACAGCAGGTCCATTTAAAATCCAACTGGGGAAAAACTATACCTGTGTGTTTCGCAAGCCTGACTTCGTGGACTTTAAAGAAGGGGCGCCAAATTTGTATTCAATCTATCCGGATAGAGCGACGATCTACGTTCGCAACGAAATGACCGTTGACGTCTTTCTGGGCGTGCGCATAGGTCCGTGAATACCATCGCTGTGTGAATAGTGGACCTGCTTTCATGCATGGCAAGCTGCCCAACGATTGCCTGCACTTGACCTCACCTTCGCTGCTCTTGAGTGGCGCAGGTGAAGCAGGCTGTTCGGCTGCTTCACACATCAACATAAAAAGGATATTGCCTCTTGGATTGGACACGCTTATTTCCTAAAATCGATCAAGAATACACCGGGTCAAAAATTCCCTTTTACTTTTTGATATTGACTGCATCGGTTGACACCATTCGAAGCCTCATTCACATCTTTGCTCCAGATGGGGGTGCATACTCCATTGCCGGAATTGCCGTCAACGTACAAGGCGGAACAAATATTATTGCCCTATTCGCCCAATGGGGAGCGATTCAATTATTGCTTGCACTGATTTATTGGCTTGTAATTTTCCGCTACAGATTTCTTGTTCCAGCCATGCTGGCAGTGGTAGCTTTGGAACAAGTTTTTAGAATGGGCGCAGGGAACATAAAACCATTCGAAGTAGTTAGCGCACCACCGGGAGCAATTGGCAGTCAGATTCTCCTTCCATTCGCCCTCATTGCGTTGATTTGGTCTCTGCTTCGCAGCAAGGAACAAGTGTGATCATCATCGGCGTGGTCTTTCCAAAACCGACGCCCATTCAAATGGGTCAAATTCGCCAAAATGCGCTGCCCTGACACGTGCGCCTGGCTTGCCCGCCGGTTGGGATATCATTGGAGCATCAGGTTCAGCCGCCGGTCGGTGGTGGATGGGGAGGCAGGGTGTGATGACCAGGAAGAGTTGCTGCATAATTGTCCAAATTGGGGAAGATATACTGCATATTTGCAGTGTATCAGGAGTCTGTATAATTAATAGTTAGTTGGCAGAAAATTGAGAGAAAAGATGGATCTATTACGGGAAATAATCAAAATCAGGAAGTCAAAAAATCATAAACCGGATTTTAATCGTTTTTTGTCAGCAATAAAGAATCCGGAAAGCCAGCCAGTCACAATTGGAGATATTTTTGCGGATATTGCCACAACTGCACACTACTTCAAGACTTCATATTTCGATTTCAATCTTTTTAACGAAAATCCAAATTACCAACTTTCAGTGAGTGAATTCTCGAAAGCCTTAAAAACGATTCGAAATATGGTTCGTTTTTGTGTAGAAAATGGTTGGAATCATGCGTTTGGGTTCAGCAATATTCCCTTGCCAGGAATGCACAAATCCGTCAATAATTTAGCCAACCAAAGCATCGATGATGGTGGGCGGTCATGGAAAAATCATAATGATGGCCCAATTCAAAATTGGGATGATTTTGAACAATATCCCTGGCCACAGGATTTGAGTGAAGCCAACCGCATGGTACGGCATATTGTAAACTTTATGCCAGATGAGATGAAAGCAATGGTTATTCCAGGGGGCATATTTGAGATCACAACTGACCTCATGGGATTGGTTCCATTTAGTTATGCATTAGTCGATTCACCAGAATTGGTAGACGCAGTAATTTCGAAAACTTCGGAGTTGATTCGTCAAGTAATCGAAGAACTGATGGAGATAGATGGAGTAGGGGGCATATTTATGGGTGATGATATGGGGTTTGCCAGTGGTACATTAGTATCGCCAAAAATCTTGCGAGAGAAGTTTTTTCCCCATCTCAAACAGTATGTAGAATTAACGCATTCAGCAGGGAAGATTTTTTGTCTCCATACCTGTGGCGATATCTATGCTGTGATGGATGACTTCATAGAGATGGGAATTGATGCAAAACATAGTTTCGAAGATAAAATTATGCCAGTAGAGGCCGTACATGCCAAATGGGGTGAAAAAATCGCCTTAATCGGTGGAGTTGACGTTGATCTCTTGACGACGGGACCCGAAGAGAAAATCAGGAAGCGAACGCGAGAAATATTGGATGCTTGTGCGAGCAAAGGTCGATATATTTTAGGAACCGGAAATTCTGTTGCGGGCTATATTCCAATTCCACATTATATTGCGATGATAGAAGAAGCCAGGAAATGGAATTTGGAACATTTTGGGCGAGAATGGTAATACAATCAAATGCCAACTAACCCCGGCTGCACAAAGACCGGGCTTTCGCCCGGAGGGTACGTGGCGCGATGAGCCAAGTTCGGTTATGTTTCGCGACGCGTCAGGGGCAACCCCGCCCGGCTTGTGAGCAAACCGTTAGCCCACACTACCACCAAGCGAGACGAACGATGAATTCAGAAAGTCGCACTGTGCTTTCCGTGAGATACAGACTAGCTCTTGCCATACTGAGCACGATAGGCACTGTCACTATCCTGCTGTCTACGAGATACTACGGCGCAGGACTCTCACCCTGACTTCGTGGGATACATAGCAACTGCAAGACACATAGCAACTGGCACTGGCGCTGTCACGGGTGATGGCACTCCATTACTTGTTCAACCCCCGCTTTATCCAGCACTCTTGGCAACTATTGACTACGTTTTCGGGATAGACCCTCTTTCGTCAGCACACATCGTCAATGCTGTCCTGTTTGGCCTCATCGTTTACTTGTCGGGATTACTGTTTCTTGAGCACTTGAAGTCTTCTGCTGTTTTCGCGCTCCTTGGAACAGCATCTGTACTGGTTGCAGTTCCGCTAGTCCAAGTTTCGCTAATGGCGTGGAGTGAGCCTCTTTTCATTTGCTTTGTGCTTCTTTATCTCATTCTCTCCAAATCGTATCTGGCGAAGGCGGACACAACTTCGCTCTTGCTTCTATCATTGTCAGTAGCGTTGGCGTGCCTTACTCGATATATTGGAGTCATTTTCATTCTCACGGGCGTAGTCAGCGTTCTGCTTTTTCGTCGGGATAGTCCAAGAGTCAAGTTCAAGCATTTGTTCCTCTTTATATTGATCTCTGCTTTACCAATTGGTATATGGGTAATCCGAAACTACTTTCTCTCAGGCACTTTGTTTGGCCCACGTGCAGCATCCATTTACACCCTATCCCAGAATTCAACTTTTGCATTCAATACCTTTCTGTCTTGGTATATTCCTGGGAGAATTTCTGAACACCGCTCAATCCTAATGCTTCTGAGTGCTACAATCGGTTTCCTTGCAGGCTTAAGCATTAGGGGAAACTGGTCAAAGGTGAGAACTGTTTTATTGGAGATAGGCCCGTTGCTATTGTTCATCATCGCTTATGTGGGGTTCTTGTTGGTTTCTTCAACAACCACCAATTACGACCAAATCGGGAATAGACTGTTGTCCCCTGTTTTTGTGTCCATAACTCTATTACTTCTGCTTTCTGCTTCCAAGATACTAACGTCACTTACAGAACAGCGGTTGTCCCAGAAACGTGCAAATATCTTGCTGGCGGTCGCTATCGCTCTGTGGTTGGTATGCCCAGCCAGAGCAACAATGTCTTCAATCACAAATGCAATGAGCCAAGGTCAGGGATACAGCGGCAAATCTTGGAGAAATAGTCAAACAATCGAATACCTTCTACAGAATTCGAACGCTAGAATCCGAGTGCGAGATTTACACAAACGCCCCAGACGCTCTTTATATCTTAGCGAACCGTACAGCCAAAATGAGTCCGATAAGGACAATGTACAACTCTCCCGAGATAGTCAATGACATTTCCAGTCTCAGGGGTTCTTGGCCAGGAGAAAGCAACTCGTGTCTTGTCTGGTTCGACAAGATTGGCAGAAATTATCTGTTTACGATTGATGAATTACGAACCGTTGCCAATGTGCAGCAAATCATTCGCCTTGAAGATGGTGCCGTGTACTTTGTTACGGGAAAATAGGGCATTCAAGTCATCGTGCGGGCTAACAACGGGTTGCAGCCGACGTTGCTCCACTACGCTCCGCAACGCGGCTGAACCCGAGCGTTGGGTGGCTGTAATCATTGCCAAGTTGATTTAACGAATCAATCTACAAGGTGAAAAAAGTGTCAGAATTCAAGCCTTCATCAAAAGAATTGCTAAGAGATGTTTTGAAGCCCCATACAGAACTTGCTTTAGACTTGATGAGAATGGTTAAGTCTCTCAGCACTGGCGACCCATCTTATCGCTTTCAGATAGCATCAGTTATCATATTTTTAGCGGGAGTTGACAAGACGTTGAGTTTTGCTTTTGAATTGTTGTATTTGGCAGACAAAGTGGATTGGAGTTGGATGATACCAAACACTAAACATAAACCACCAGCTGGATTTATTGAGTGTGATAGAGGATTGACCTCAAAAATTATGAAGTTAAAGGATTTAGGCGCTGATATCACTCATTTGCAATGGATAATAGACCTCCGCAATGAATATATTCATGGCTGCAATATTTATATGGGTTACACATTGAATCTTGACGAAACAGAAGGAGAGCCTCAACTAAAGCCATCTGGACCAACTATCTCCTTTCCACTTTCTCCAATGACACATATTCAACCTGATAGATTACAACACTTTGCTGATTATTTGATTGGCGAAATTGGTACGTTCATTGATGGAGTAGAATGGCAAAGTAATTGGTTAGCGTTAATTCAAGAAATAGAAAATCTTCCACAAAATCCAGAGCCAGAATACACACAGATAATAAATGAGTCTGACAGAGAATTTGATATTCTAGATACTCTTAATAAGCGCTATATAGGAGATGGCGCTCAATTATTAAAGCAATAATCAACGCCAACCAACACCACCTGCAAATTACGCCGGGGATTTTGCCACATTTTCAAGCATCTTTCTGGCTTCGGGCTTTTCCTGCTCCCAAACAGAATCTACGCCCGACCCAGCGCAGGTAAGGCAAACCGTCAGATGGCTTTCGGAAACCAACTGTCCTTGTTACAATATCTATTGTATAGGAATATCCCATCTTAGGAGATACCCCTGTGAAAATACCTGAAGACATCAGAATCCTTATTGAATCTGGCTGCCCCGCCCATCTTGTCACACTCAATCGTGACGGGAGCCCTCAAGTTACCCTGGTGTGGATCGGTTTAGACGGGGATGAAGTGGTCGCCGGTCACCTACCCAGGAATCGCAAGGTTATGAATATTGAACGGGATCCCCGTGTCGCGATCTCACTCGAGGCCCGCTACGAAGAGTTCTATGCAACTCACAGAATACGCAGTGCTCTACGGTGAAGCTCGTATTCAAGAAGGCGGCGCGCCAGAGTTACTCCAGAAGTTAGCCGAGGTTTACATTGGCCCTGGAGTGAAGTTCCCCCCAATGGAGAACCCCCCACAGGGTTATGTCACGCGAATTCGAGTAGACAGGATCGAGGGTGTTGGCCCTTGGACAGGTCGACCCGTCTAAGATGACAGCAGAAATCCATCCTTGGGAATCCATTTTCAAACGCGACGGGCGGGTCTTTAACGAGCCGCTGGCTGGTTTCGAGGCGGTCGCCAGGAGGTTTTCCGATCATGGCTGTGTGCGCATCCTGGATCTGGGCTGCGGAAACGGCAGGCATGTCGTTGCGCTGAGTAAGCAGGGCTTCAAACCTACCGGGTTGGATATCTCTCCAAGCGGGCTGCGCCTGACCCGCGCCTGGCTGAAGGAAGAAAGCGCTCCAGCAGACCTGGTCTGTGCAGATACACGCCTGCATTTCCCCTTTGAATCCAATTCCTTTGATGGATTGATTTCAACCCAGGTCATCCACCACGCCTTGCTGGCAGAAATACGTGTGACGATTGAAGAAATTTGGCGCATTTTAGCCGACAGCGGGCTTGCCTTCCTAACCGTAGCGGCCAGAGGACACCGGGATGAAGCCTATCAAGAAATTGAGCCGAACACATTTGTCCCGCTGGATGGCACGGAAAGAGGATTACCCCACCATTTTTTCTCTGAAGAAGAACTGCGGATGGAATTTAATCGATTCGAAGTTCAGGAGATCAGCCTGCGGGTTGAAGGCAGACATATGGCCATTTGGCTCAAGAAAGTATTGTAGAACAACTAATATTGCGCACACCCACCGCCTGCATTATGGTTACGCAGTGGTATTTTGCCAGGTTTCGAGCTAAAATGAGTTCATTGTCTTGCCATTACCGGCGGCGGATGGGTCAATCTTTGGGACGTTCCTTGCAAATCGAAGCCTCGTAAAAATCATAAATGTGGGAGGATCACAATGAGTTCGCAAAGTGATAAGAAATCGCAGGAGGATAAAGGAAGTTCTGGAGTAATTAAGGCAGCAATTATCACAGGAATATTTGCAGTCATAGCAGCCTGTATTGGCGGTTTCTTCCTCATCTTTAATACGATGGTTAATAATGGTGTTTTCGGGGCAATCAATCTAAACGCACCACCACGAACAGAGATTATTCAAACTGGAAAATCCATCGTACAACCTACTATCATTGTTGTTACAGCCACAACTCAATTTGAGCAGCCAAGTATCCCTGTTTCAACTCGAGTGATAAATGCGCCCACAGTTGAAAGTTTGTCATCGTGTACACCATTTCAGAATGGTGAAACACGCGAAAGTTGCCGCAGGCACTTATGTTATAGGTGACATCACCATTGATGGGACCATTCAATATACTGACAATGTAGGCGAAGGTACCATTGCTTATTTTGAAAGAGAAGCTTCAGTTTTTGCTAAGTGGGGTGCTGGTTGTCTAATTGGAAGTAAAAATCTATTAGACCAAGTAATACAGGGTGAATTTCAACATGGGTGCGGTTCAGCGTGTTCAAGTATTCGCTTCGTACTTGTTCAAAGTGATGGTAACCAAAAAGTCCAAATGTACACCAAATAGATGTATGCTAACACTGCGTGCAACAAACCGCCTTCAGCTGGACAGATCAAAGAGATGGAAAAGATGAAGATCACCATATTCGCAGCCGGTTCACGAGGGGATATCCAACCCTGCATTGCATTGGGTAAGCGCCTGCAGGGGGCGGGTTATGCTGTGCGCATGGCTGCTCCGGCGGACTTTGCCGCTTTCGTCCAGGCGCACGGGTTGGATTTTCACCCGCTGCGCGGCGACGTCCAGCAGATCATGGCGAGCGAATCCGGGCGCAAGTTCATGGAGACGGGCGGCGCGAATCCGATTAAGTCGATGCTGGCGATGCGGAAATTGATCGCCCCGGTGATCCTGCGCATGGTGAACGACGCCTACGAGGCCTGCCAGGATGCGGATGCGATCATCTGCCTGGGCGTCTTCAGCCCATTCGGACACTCCATCGCAGAAGCGCTGCATGTTCCGCTGGTCAACATAGAGCCGACCCCGCTGCTGCCAACAGGCGATTTCCCGGCCCCGTCCTGGCCAATCCAGCGAGACCTGGGCGGGCTGCATAACCGCCTCTCAGGGATCGCCATGCTCCAGGCGATCTGGCAGTGGTACCGCCCATTTGTGCGCGATTTCCGCCAGCGCCTGGGGCTGCCGGAATGCGGCGCCGCTTGTTTCTACCGCGGACTTAAGATCCACCCCCATGCTGGGCGCATACAGCCCCGCCATCCTGCCCCATCCAGCCGATTGGCCGGACAGCTTCCATGTCGCCGGCTACTTCTTTCTGGATGACCCGGCGGACTGGCAGCCATCGCCGGCGCTGAGCGCATTTCTGGAAGCGGGCGAACCACCGGTCTATTTCGGGTTCGGCAGCATGTCCGGGCGCAGCCCGGAAAAGCTTGCCAGCCTGATCCTGGAGGCGCTCGCCAAAAGCGGACAGCGGGGGCTGCTGCTGACCGGATGGGGCGGGCTGCGGGCTGAGCAGACGCCGGAGAATGTGTTCGTGCTGGAGTCTGCCCCGCACAGCTGGCTGTTCCCGCGCATGGCGGCTGTGGTCCATCACGGCGGGGCGGGCACAACCGCCGAGGGCTTGCGCGCCGGCGTGCCGGAGGTGATCGTCCCGTTTGCCTTCGACCAATTCTTTTGGGGGGCGCGCATCCAGGCCCTGGGGCTGGGACCGGAACCGATCCCGCAGAAGCGCCTGAGCGCCGATCGACTGGCGCGGGCGATCAGCCAGGCGGTCACAGACTCTGAGATGAGGCAGCGCGCCAAGTCGTACGGCGCGGCCATTCGAGCGGAGGATGGCGCAGCCCGCGCACTGGAAATCATCCAACGCTATTTCGGCGAACCCGGCGCGGGTGAAAGCGAGCGATCAGAATGAAAACCAACCCCAAAACTTATACGGTTTTGCCCTATCCCAGAAGCCGGCTGCTGATGGTCGATGGCGGGCGTTTGGGCTTGCAGAAACACACCGTGCATGGATTGGTCGAGTTTGATATCACCCATGCCCGCGCCGCCATCCGCCAGCACCGGGCTGAAACGGGCGAAGCCCTGTCTTTCTCGGCATTCTTCCTGGCGTGTTTGGGAAAGGCGATTGAGGCCGGACAAACAAATGCACGCCTATCGCAACTGGCGCAACCAGCTGATCCTCTTTGAGGATGTGGATGTGAACATGCTGTTTGAGGTGGTGGTGGACGGCGAGAAGACGATCCGCCCGCACATCCTGCGAGGGGTCAACCGTAAGCGTGTGCGCGAGATCCACGACGAAATCCGGGCGTTCCAGAATCAACATCAAAGCAGCCAGGAATCCAAGTTTATTGATTGGTTTGTGCGCCTGCCCGGGTTTATGCGGCGTTTGTTCCTGTGGGCGCTCTTCAAGAATCCGCACATGCTCAAGCAATATTACGGCACGGTGATGGTGAGTTCGGTTGGGATGTTTGGGACGGGGAATGGATGGGGGATACCGGTGCCCAACCACTCGCTCCAGCTCACATTGGGCGGCATCGGCGAAAAACCGGGCGTGGTCGATCAGCGCATCGAAGTGCGCCAATACCTGAGCGTCACGATCAGTTTTGATCATGATGTCATCGATGGCGCTCCGGTGGCGCGCTTCCTGCACCGGCTGAAGAAATTGATCGAGAGCGCGGATGGGTTAACCGGCTCTGAAGAGCCATAGACCCCTAGTCGATCAGATCCAGAAAGACGGCTACCACCTGTGGGTCAAAATGGGATCCAGCCTGCTCGCGAATGTGTTGGATGGTTTCTTGGCGCGTCCAGGCTTTGCGGTATGGTCTGTCTGAGGTGAGGGCATCGAAAACATCCGCCACAGCAAATATACGCGCTGCCAGCGGGATGTCCTCGCCTTTCAAGCCGCGCGGGTAGCCAGCGCCATCCCATTTTTCATGATGGCAATAGGGAATATCCAGGGCCGGGAGAAGATGATCGACGGGCATGAGCATTTCATAGGCATAGGTGGGATGCTGGCGCATGATGACCCACTCATCATCACTCAGCGGACCCGGTTTCTGCAGGATGCTGTCGGGGATGCCCATTTTGCCGATGTCGTGCAGCAGCGCTCCGCGGCGAATATCGACCAGCTCCGTTTCTCCGATCCCCATCATGCTGGCGATTCTTAAAGTCAAATCCACCACCCGTTTGCTGTGCCCTTTGGTTTCCATGTCGCGAAATTCGAGCGCCCGCCCCCAGCCTTCCAGCGTTTTTTCATAAGCCAGGCTGACCTCCATGTTTGAAATCTGCAAGGCATTGAACATGGTCGCATTATCTATGGCGATGGCCGCCTGGCCTGCCAGGGAATTCAAAAATTCTAACCAATCCGGAGTGGGGAGCATGGGTGTGCGGTTGAAGATTTCCAACACACCCACCAATTGATTTTTGGCAAGCAAGGGGACCCCAAAATAGACTGCGAAGTTTTCGGCATTAAATTCGGGGGAATGCTCAAATTCGACTGCAAGCTGGTTAAGATCGGTAATAGCAATCATGCGGCGTTCCATGGCAGCTCTACCCGCGTTTCCCTGACCCAGACGTAAATGGGTATGCTGCAGCGCGCCCGTACGGAAGCCGTGCCCGGCGACAAATTCCAGGGTTTGGTTTTCCGGGTTGAGCAATAACACATCCGCAGCATCCACCTTCAACTGGGTGATCACTTCATTCAACAGTACACTCAGGATGGTGCTCAGGTCAAGGCTGCCGCTGATGGCTTGATCGATGCGATGGATGGATTGCAGTTGATCCAAACGCAGGCGGATATCCTCGAGGAGGCGTGCATTTTCGAGGGCGAGAGAAGCCACATTCGCCAGCGCAGAGAGCAGATCGATATCATCCTGGCTGTAGGCGTTTAATCGATAACTCTGCACCTGCATCACGCCAACCACCCGACCCCTGTCTTTCATGGGCACATACAAAATAGATTTGGCCGAATCCTCTTCTTCTGGTGGTGGTCCTTCTTTAACCTCCCCATCCGGGCTGAAGGTATATTCTTTTTGAGTAGTTTCTACTGCCTTACGAAAATCGGAAGTGTAGAACGGTTCTCCCGTACGAATGACCTGGCTTTGGGTGCCCTTTCCCGGCTCTGATAATGGGATCGCCGGCAGCAAGCTGGCATCTAAAATATTGCCTTCCGAGATGATAAAACTTGCATAGATTTTCTCTTCGTTGGCGTCATAGCGCGAAATGGCGAATGCGTCGGCGTCCATCAGTTCTTTCACATGAGCATAGATGATCAGATAGATGTCATCCAGTTTATGCCATTCTCCTAAGGAGAGCGAAAGCTGGTTCGCGGCGATTTGCTGCTTGAGAAGGCGCTGAATTCTTTCTTCCGCTTGTTTGTGTTGGCGCCGCTCCACTTGTTCCTGCAACGCTCGTTCAACCGCCGGAACCAGCCTGGAAAGACGATCTTTAAGCACATAATCGGTCGCCCCAGATTTGAGGCTTTCAATCGCGTTTTCGTCTCCCAGCGTGCCGGACACGAAAATAAACGGGATATCCAGCTTGCGTTCGAGAAGCAGCTTCAGAGCGGACAACCCGTCAAATGAGGGCAGGTTGTAATCCGCTAAGATTAAATCATAGTGGGGGTCATCCAGGCAGGCTAAGAAATCCTGCCGGGTTTGAACCTGCTCCCAATCGAGTTGGATGCCATGCGCTTCTAATTTGGCGATCGAAAGCTCCAAATCGAGCGGGTCATCCTCTAAGAACAAGATGCGAAGTCTTTCTATCGAAGAGTTCACAGATTTCTCGTAGCGGGAATAATTCAAATCATCTTCGACTAATAATATCATTAAAATATTGTTGTGGATTCTCGATGAAGCATTCCATAAAGTGGAAATTGGCATCCAATATTTTCAACCCGGGGATATAATGTAACCTTGTAATTTCATTCTGAGCCATATCTATGAACGCAAGAATAAATTTCAGATTTCTGCTCGCCTTGAGCGCGCTGGCGCTGGCTGCGCTGGCGTGCATGTCTTCTTCCGAACCCTCCCGCCAGGGCGATATCGACACGCTGATGGTGCAGGCGGCGGACGGCTGGCAGGCCAGCGGGATTCGAAGTGCAGGCCGGCGACCGGCTGATCATCCGCTACCTGAGCGGGAAGTGGTCCCCCTGGCCCGGGCAGTCGTATGACGCGGTCGGTTCGGGGGGCGACCCCACCTGCCGCTGCAACGTGATGGAGGCGGTCTCGCACGCGGCGCTGATTGGCCGGATCGGGGACAACGACCCGTTCCTGGTGGGCAGCCGCTATGAGCATGTGGTCGGCGAGAGCGGGCCGCTGCTGCTGAGGATGAATGACGTCGATTTGAACGACAACTCCGGCTCGCTGGAGGTATTGGTGGAAGTGGAGCGGAAGTAGCGAGATGCAGATGCGAAAAATATTGAAAAGGATCTTCTTCTTCATCCTTGGATTAGCCGGTCTGCTTTTGCTGATCTGGCTGGGAGCGCGCCTCTTTCTCGATCGCTCTCAGATCGCGCGCGCGATCGTCTGGATGGAATCGGACGTCGAAGATTACAGGCGCTTCCCGTACTGCACGCTGCATCATGCCGGACCGGTGTATGATTTCAAAGCCGCGCCGGAGGACTCGCCCTATCGATCGGTCTTCGAAACCATCACCTATTCCAAGAACGGTAAAGAGCGCACAGATGCGTTTGAGCAATTCCTCAAGTCCAGCCAGACCAGAGCTTTGCTTGTGATAAAAGACGGCGAGCTGCTCTACGAGGGCTACGCCAACGGCAGCAGCCGCGCATCCATCCAGACCTCCTTTTCGGCTGCCAAATCATTTGATTCGATCCTGGTTGGGTTCGCCATCGCGGATGGATCGATCGCCAGCGTGGATGATCCGATCACCAACTATCTGCCCGAGCTGGAGCAGCGCGACCCGCGCTTCAGCCGGATCACCATCCGCCATCTGCTGACGATGACCTCCGGGCTGCGTTATGTCGAAGCCGGCTTTCCCTGGAGCGATGACGCTGCCACGTATTATGCGCCGGACCTGCGCCGTTTGGCGCTGGAAAAAACCCGAGTCGAGACCGCTCCGGGCGAGACCTTCCTCTATAACAACTACAACCCGCTGCTGATCGGCTTGATTCTGGAGCGCGCCGCCGGTCAATCGGTGTGCGATTATATCGAGCGCAAGCTCTGGCAGCCGCTCGGGATGGAAGCGGACGGTTCGTGGAGCCTGGACAGCGAGAAAAGCGGTTTTGCGAAGATGGAAAGCGGGATCAACGCCCGGGCAATCGATTTCGCAAAAGTTGGGCAGCTCTTCCTGCAAGGCGGCGTGTGGAACGGCGAGCAAATCCTGCCGAGGGAGTGGGTGGACGAATCGACGCGGGCGGATATCGCGACAGATCCGAGCTGGTTTTATCAATATTTCTGGTGGGTGCATACCGCCGAAAAACCGGAATACCATTTTGACCCCACCGGCGGGCCGTACGATTATCAGACCGTCGCTCCGCTGGCAGAGATCAACTATCACTTTACGGCTGCCGGGAAGTTCGGGCAATATATTTATGTGATCCCGGAGCAGAAGCTGGTCTTTGCCCGTTTTGGGACGGGTGACGGCGGCGTATATTGGCGCCAGATCTTTGAGAGCCTGGCCGACCGGGTCGCGGAAGTGGATAGATAAAGAGCTAGAGCAGCCGTCCGGGGAATCATTCCCCCAGATGGCTGCTCATCTAACCTTCATTATTTATGGACCTATATTATGATAATATAGGTCTTATTAGTTATATTACCGAATAATTATCTATTCAATCAAAACGGGCATCTGACATACCCGATTTTGATGTGAGCGAGCCAAGATCGTAGAATACTCGCTTTTAGCCTGGCTGTCAGCGAAGTGGGGAAACAATTGCCCGGCAGATCTTCAGACAAGATTGACCATCGATTATGAAAGAGAAATGGAGTACGTATGTTTAAGAGTCGTTTTACCCAAATACTTATTGGAGCCGGATTGTTGGTAGGAATTATCCTGATCGTTAATGCCGCTGGACCGAATGTTGGTGCTGTCAGCAATGCAGATCCGACCGGTTTTGGCGCGCTGCGCCAGCTTGAGGGGAGCCAGACGGACGCGCTTACCGGCGCAAGCCCGACCTCACAGCAGGCGCTGAGCGCCTGGGCCGCCCGCTATCAAGGGCAGGCGAACGCGCTTGCCAATGGCAGTCCGCTCTCACAGCAGGCGCTGAGCGCCTGGGCCGCTCGCTATCAGGGGCAGGCGAGCGCGCTTGCCAATGGCAGTCCGCTCTCACAGCAGGCGCTGAGCGCCTGGGCCGCCCGCTATCAGGGGCAGGCGAGCGCGCTTGCCAATGGCAGTCCGCTCTCACAGAAGGCGCTGAGCGCCTGGGCAGCCCGCTATCAAGGGCAGGCGAACGCTTTTCAAATGGCGGTCCATTACAGCGGGCGCTAATCACCCCGATCCTTGCGCTAACATCGGCAAATGACCAACTATATGAATCAGAAGTAACCCTTTGAGTTCTTGCGTTGGCTGCGCTGCGGTGCAGCCAGCGATGAAATCCTGCGGCGACTTTCAGGACTTAGAGAAAACCAACGCCAATGGAGGCGTAAACGTTGATGACATCCACTTTATCCACTCGCCTGCGCGCCGGCACCCAACAGGCGCACCGCATGGCAGAACAAACCCTTTTCATCTGTACATTCTTATCCGGTCAGATCACCCGCGCAACCTATCGCGATTACCTGGTCCAGCTTTTGCATATCTACACCGCCCTTGAGCAGCAACAGGCGCGCCACCGCAGCCACCCGCTGCTCGCTAAAATCGACAATCCGGTCTTATGGCGACGAGAAGCGCTGCTGCAAGACCTGCGATACTACACCCCCAGCGGGGATTGGCGGGATTTTACACCCAAGCCAGCCACACTGGCTTACGTGCAGCGCATCGAGAGCCTCTCTCAGGACTGGGCTGAGGGCTTGATCGCCCACCATTACACCCGCTATCTGGGCGATCTTTCCGGCGGGCAGTCGTTGAAGCGCATCGTAGCCTCAACCTTCAAGCTGACCGGCGCTGATGGTCAGGCTTTCTACAAATTTGCGGGCATCCCGGATCAGACCCAATTCAAAGAGGACTACCGCCGGAAGCTGGATTCGCTCCCGCTGGACGAAGCCGCGATCGAGCGGCTGGTGGAAGAAGCCAACCAGGCCTTTGCCCTCAACCGGGCGGTCTTTGACGAACTCACCCCTGAATCAGCCCAGACGGCTGATTTCAGCCAGGGTTATTCCGCCGCGCCCGCTGATACGCTTACCCGCCGCGCGCTTTGAGGGGTTGATAATGGATATTTCTCTTGAACCTCAAAACAATCCTGCGTCTATCTTTCGAGTCGCCGCAAACCAAGACCAGTTCGGAGAACATCGGGGGCTTGGTGTCAGTGAGATTACATTCAAAGTAACGCCAAAAGATAGCGATGGTGTCTTTATTATCGAAAATACTTTTCATGAGAAAGGTGGTCCCGCACGACATTTGCATTTTGACCAAGATGAATGGTTTTATGCTATTGAAGGTGAATTCATCCTGGAAGTAGGGCAAGAAAAATTTAGGTTATACCCTGGCGATTCAGTTCTTGCACCTCGCAAAATTCCTCATGTCTGGGCATATACTGGTGGTGGTCCGCGCGGCAGAATCCTAATTGCTTTTATGCCAGCTGGGAAAATGGAATCTTTTTTTCGAGAAGTAACAAAAGCCAACGCAATGCCACCTCAAGACCCTGAATTGTGGCGTGCTCATGGCATGGAGCTACTTGGGCCACCTTTGAAAGTGTAGTTGTAGGGCGAGACGCGGGCGGTGATGCGCTTGCGAGCCGCGCGCTTTGAGGGTATGATTGCGTGCAGGGTATTCACGGCGAATCATGATCAAGCCTGCAATAAGTTCGAAAACGAAACTCATAGCGGCAACACTCAGCGCCAATTTCCTGCTCTCCTGGACGCTCCTGCCGTTCTTGATACCGCCTTTCCGAGCTTACTCGCTATCTGAGTTCTTCGAAGTCCTGCTCTGGCAGGGCATTGGCGCAGTCGGATGTCCATTCGCGCTTTTGGGCGTTGTCCTCAGCCTCCCTTTTGGCGCTAAACTTAGCAGCTCTAACTCCCTCTTCCTGCTGATGTATCCCGCGATCCAATTCCTTTTGGTGCGATCTGCGATCTCAAGAACGCCGCGCCAATGGGAACTCATCCTCATGCATCTGCTCGTCAGCCTCTCCTTCGCCGTCGTTTGGTACTATGTTCTCAACGGATACGACTTCATGTCAGGTTAGCCCAGACCTCAGCGCGGCCGCTGATGAGCTTGCGGGCCGCGCCCTTTGAGGGTATGATTGCAGGCAAGGAAATGTGGGCAGCGCAGCGCAACAGCAGCGCAGATTCAAATCTGCACCTGTCATAACCCAAACCTGCCTTCGGCAGGTTTGAGCGCGCCCAGCCTGCGAATTCATTCGCAGGTCTTGTGAATTAATTGTTAGCTGGCTGAGCGCAACAACCCGATGGAAACAGATTTTCAGACTTTGCTCCCCCGAATAATTGTCGCTTTTCCAATTGGCATTGGCGCAATCGCGTTTTTTGCCATCAGCATGAAACGCATCGAACGCTTCTTCATGATAGACTATCAAGGCAATTCCAAAGAAAGATTCAAAGATAATTTAATCGGGAATGTATTTATAGCCTTGAGTATGGGGTGTCTAATATCAGTTTTTTTCGTGTTCCTGGCTGGCACATTAAGCTGGGGGCTGATTCTGTATTCGCTTATCTTTGGAGCGTTTGTTGGAGCGTTTATTCTTCCGATTGGCGTTTTAGGTGCTTACTGGCGTTCTTATATGAGTAATAAACTTTGGGGTGGGTTTATGCCGATTGCTCGCGAGTATTATGGTTATGCCCAACCAGAGCCAGCTAAAATAAATAAGATTGACCCATCTAAAATCAAAATACCTCGTAGAACGATTATCTCAGCATTTTTAATAGCACTGCTTGTGTTCTTCGGGTTATATTATTTCCTTTCCACAATCGGATGGAACGGTAGCCCGTTGTCAGGTTTTATGTTCAGATCATTTATTTCAGGATTGTTTGCTTTTGGTATATTTATGACAATCATTTCTGTGGCGCTGTCTCGCAGAATTCAAAAATTACGAAACGGCGAGCCATTGGATGATGACGACGATTTCTAAACAGTACCAGCCGTAGCACGCGCCGCGCGCCCTGCCTCGCTCGCCCTGGATCTCCCAACCCAAGGCGCTCACCCGACCGAAGGTCTCCAGGGCGACCGGCAGTGGAAAAATGATATGGAAAAGCAAGATATTCCCTTCCGCTTTTTCTTTATTGTGATGATTAGCATCATCGTTTTCGCATGCCTGATCAAGATAAACTCACAAAGCCCAGATGGAGTTTTGCACTGGCTTACAACGATAGCGATTTGTGCAGGTGTCCCATGGCTTTTTTCCCTTGCTGCGATAATTTATTATGATATCGTTGATAGAAAAATGAGAAGATATCAGGCGCAGGAGCCGAAGCGTTTGAAGAAACATCAAGCCCGCTTCTACTGCCATATTTGTGGAAAGCCCAGCCCACAACCCTATCAATATTGGGTAGATGGCGAGGGGGAGGGTGGACGTCAATATAGCGAAGGTTATCTTACAACGGACTACAATAGACCAACTGAACTGGTTCAATGTGCTCGATGTAAGAAATGGACCTGTGCTGATGCCGATCCTCCCCATTTGGAGAATGGCATTTGTAAAAAATGCTTAGAGGATAGCGGGCAGGGTACACACGGCGAATCATGATCATGCCTGCATTTTTGACAACAACCCAAAGGGTAAAAATGCTAGTATTTTCTATGTCGGGCTAATTGAACCATGGCAACAACTTGTTCTGGCTGTGGCACAGTTGCGATAAGTCGCTGATAAGGAGCGCCTGACCGCAAATTAATGACAACCACAGGTTTGGTTCCGTATATGGCGACAACGTCGTTGCCATTGCGTCGAAGCATTGTGCCAAGAACGATTACCCAGGGCAGACCTGTACCAACTCGCAATCCTTCAAGAATGCTCCACGGGTTATCGACCTTCTCTACGGATACGACGTCCTGAAGACGAACTGTAGCGCCTGAACGCAAGCCACCCAGTTTTTCCAGTAGCGAAAATCGCAGTATCAATTGGTCATTACAGATTTCAATATTTGCCATAGTGAACCCTTTATGCTCAGCATCATGATTATATCGGCGTCACCCCTCCAAGTCAACTCCAACCGCGCTGCGGCGTGGAGAGCGGCGTGGAACATCCCCGAATAAGGGCACGAATACACGAATGGAGGGCGGCGCATTCGTGTATTCGCGAACATTCGTGGACGGTTGGCGTCTGTGATCGGAGCGATGGGCCGCTGGACCCACCCTACAGGGTGACGGCGGCGCGCCAATTATCGAGTAAAATCAAAGGACAACCGCATGGCTGCTCGAACGAGAATCCCGATCCTGATCCTGGCTATCGGCGCGCTGGCGCTGGTTGCGCTGGCGTGCGCCTTTTCTGCCGCGCCCTCCCACCAGGGGGACATGGATACTCTGCTGGTGGACGCTGCCGAGGGCTGGCAGGACAGCGGCTTCGAGGTGCAGCCCGGCGACCGGCTGATCATCCGCTACCTGAGCGGGCAGTGGTCTCCCTGGCCGGGGCAGGCGTACGATGCGCTCGGTTCCGGCGGCGACCCGGCCTGCCGCTGCAACGTGATGGAGGCGGTCTCGCACGCGGCTTTGATCGGGCGGATCGGCGAGAACGACCCGTTCCTGGTGGGCAGCCGCTTTGAGCACGTGGTCGGCGAGAGCGGGCCGCTGCTGCTGCGGATCAACGACGCCGACCTGAACGACAATTCCGGCGCGCTGGAAGTGCTGGTGGAGGTCGAACAGTGAGGGCGAAGCGGGCGGAGTGCAACGATCTATGAGGATGCTGTATGATTAAACCGATACTCTCTCAAAGTAATCACATGTCCTTAGATGAAGTCATCACCTGCCTCTCCCGGAGCCACCACGTTGAAGGTGTCCTTACTTTGGGGTCAACTCGATCTGGAGCATTACATCCGCATAGTGATTACGACTTGCTCGTTGTTCTATCGCAGATGCCAGTTCCGCTTCGTGTGATCCTAACCACGATCCACGGACGGTTAACCGATGTTCTCTTCGCTCACTCTGACCTTATTACCGAGATTGTAAGCGGACATTACATGAGAGCCAGGTCGGCTGATGAAGGATCATTAATGGAACGTTTGAAGACAGGTGAAGTCATCCATGATAGAGACGGACGCATTCGCCAAGCGCAGAGTATCCTTGCAGATCGAGAATGGCTGGTGAAACCGGAAGATAGCGAAGTGTACGATCGGGCCGTGCATGGCATTCATTACAATTATCAACAGAATAAGCGCTATCTGGAGTGCGACGATCCATCGTACCAACTCGTGCTTGATTTTCGCCTGCACTACAGTCTCACACAAGTACTTTGGGATTACTTTATTGTTCGGCGGATACCTTGGGAAGGTGAGAAGAAGGCATTTGCATACTGGCGAGAACACGATCCGGAATATTTAGCTTTTTTTGAGGCCTATCATGCCACAACAAATCGGCGCGGAAAAGTTCGCTATCTATACTGAAATGGCAGAACATACTTTGAAACCAATCGGTGGCATGTGGCCTGCGCAGGCAGTTAACGTTGCCCTAGATGTAGACGAATTTAATTTAGACGATGTAAAAGAAGCAATCCTTTTTTGGCAGTCGCTTCTTATCTGAGGATGATTATTTCACAATTCTGCCGTCCGACAAGCCTCGCTTGTACTGGGGCAGGAGACCCGCGACCGGCAAGCCCATCAGGCAGTTGAGGGACAATATGAACATCAAATGCTCCGTATATATTGCAGCCAGCGTGGACGGATTCATCGCTACGCCCGACGGCGGGGTGGAATGGCTGGATTGGCCCGAGTATTCCGCCGCCCCGCTGCGAGGGCTGAGTTTCGCTGAATTCACCGCGACGGTGGACGGGCTGGTCATGGGCAGGAAATCGTTCGAAAAGGTGCTCAGCTTTGGAAGCTGGCCCTACGAAGGCATCCCCGTTGTAGTGCTCTCCAGCACAGGCGTGACGGTTCCACCCCACCTGGTCGATGCTCGTCCGGCTGGAATCTGGCCCGCCGCAAGAGATCGTCGAGCGGCTCGCACAAGCCGGGATGCGCCACCTGTACATCGATGGCGGGGTCACGATCCAACGATTCCTGCAAGCCGGGCTGATCGATGAGCTGATCCTCACCCGCATTCCGGTGCTGCTCGGGGCGGGCATCCCGCTCTTCGGAAATGCAGGCCCGCTCCAGAAGCTGACGCTGTTGGAGGCGGTCGCTTCCGAAAACGGGTTTGTCCAGGAGCGTTACAGGGTCGAGGGCGGCGGATAACATTGGCAATTTCAGCAAGGAGAACACGGCTATGAGACAACTAAAACTTCAAGTGCAGATGACTGTGGATGGATACATTGCAGGGCCGAATGGCGAAATGGACTTTGCGACCTGGAATTGGGACGAAGCGTTGAACCAATACGTCACCAATTTGACCGAGCCGGTGGACTGCATCGTTCTTGGGCGAAAACTTGCCGAGGGGTTCATCCCCCACTGGGCCGGCGTGGCAGCCAATCCGGATCACCCGGAATTCACAGCCGGCCAGAAATTTACGGACACCCCCAAAGTCGTGTTTAGCAAGACGCTGGACAAATCGGCCTGGCCCAATACGGTTTTGGCAAAAGGCAGCCTTGCGGACGAAATCGCCACACTCAAAGCCCAACCCGGCAAAGACATCATTGCCTATGGCGGCGCGACCTTTGTGTCTGCGCTGATCCAACACGGGCTGATCGATGAGTATCATTTGTTCATCAATCCAGCCGCGCTGGGCAGCGGGAAGGCCATTTTCAACGGGCTTGAGCGCAAACAAGCGCTGCAGTTGCGCCAGGCGACCCCCTTTGACTGCGGGATCGTGGTTCTGCATTACGCGCCAACGCGCGCCTGAACAACCTTCGCTCCTGATCTCGCTCGTCCTGGGTCTCCTGACCCAGGACGCTCACCCGACCGGAGGTCTCCGGCCGGGTCGGGGTCAGCTGTAGGGCGCGCCGCGCCGACCGTCATTCCTTGAGCAGGAGTGGTGCGCAGAGCGCACCCCACTACTGGCTTCGCCCAAAATCAACTTTAGAAACATTATTCGAAGGAGTCCTTTTATGGGTATTTCTCTTGAACCGCAAAAATAACCTGCGTCTATCTTCCGAGTCGCCGCAAACCAAGACCAGTTCGGTGAACATCGGGGGCTTGGTGTCAGTGAGATTACATTCAAAGTAACGCCAAAAGATAGCGATGGTGTCTTTATTATCGAAAATACTTTTCACGAGAAAGGTGGTCCCGCACGGCATTTGCATTTTGACCAAGATGAATGGTTTTATGCGATTGAGGTGAATTCATCCTGGAAGTAGGGCAAGAAAAATTTAGGTTAAACCCTGGTGATTCAGTTCTAGCACCTCGCAAAATACCTCATGCCTGGGCATATACTGGTGGTGGTCCGCGCGGCAGAATCCTGATTGCTTTTATGCCAGCTGGGAAAATGGAATCTTTTTTTCGAGAAGTAACAAAAGCCAACGCAATGCCACCTCAAGACCCTGAATTGTGGCGTGCTCATGGCATGGAGCTACTTGGGCCACCTTTGAAGGTGTAGTTGTAGGGCACGCCGCTCGTCGGGGTCGGGAGACCCTCGATCAGCAGAAGATGATAAAGATAGCCGCGCCGCTGATTTGAGGCGTTATGCGGCAATCGTGACCACAGGAGAACAGAATAGATGAACACTTCATCCACAATAGCAGTGTGTCTTTGGTACGACGGCAACGCTGAAGAAGCAGCACGATTCTACACGTCGCTGATCCCAAACTCAGAAATCGTAAGTGTCTCGCCCGTTATGGTGACGTTCACGCTTGACGGAGTGCCATTTCAAGCGTTGAACGGTGGACCGCAGTTCAAACACACCGAAGCTGCCTCGATCTCAGTAAGCACCAAAGACCAGGCAGAGACGGATCGTCTCTGGAGCGCACTTACGGCTCTTGGCGGCTCAGAAGGCCGATGTGCGTGGCTCAAAGATCGCTTTGGTGTATCGTGGCAAATTGTGCCGCGCATCCTGCCGAAGCTCTTGAGTTCTTCGGATCGACAAGCGGCTGATCGAGCGATGCAGGCAATGTTGCAGATGACGAAAATCGATATTGGAGTCCTTGAATCTGCATTCAATGCCTCGTGAGTCCTCGCTCGTCCTGGGTCGCCGACCTATCCTACGGGCTTCGCCCACTACCTGCCGCCCGAGATGTGGCAGTTGCTGCTCTCCACCTACTGCGACGCGGACGAGGAGCGCAACTGGCAGGCGCTGTTCGCCCTCGGCGAGCTGTTCCGCCGCTCCGCCCGGATCGTGGCAGAGCAGTTCCATTTCGACTATCCGCAAGGCGA
Organism: uncultured Chloroflexia bacterium; assembly: GCA_963788145.1. Lineage (GTDB taxonomy): Bacteria > Chloroflexota > Anaerolineae > Anaerolineales > UBA4823 > UTCFX2. Next base: position 1,170,828 of record CAWBFQ010000003.1, read on the forward strand.
CGACGAACGCGTGAGCGCCCACCTGCGCCGCGTCCACACGCTGAGGCGGGATGCAAAGGAGATCGATTGAACCTGACCGTGCGCCCCTATCAAAACGAAGAGGACTTCTGGCGGATGCGCGCCTTCTTGCGCCAGGTCTTTCTGCTCAACAACCGGCTGGAGCGGTGCTGGCACGTGGCCCGGCTGGAATATGCCCGCTGGCACATGATCGCCAATTGCGCCAAACTGCGGTTGGAGGATGTAGCCTATCTGTGGCAAAACGGCGACGAGCTGGCCGCTTTCATGCTACCGGACGGCGAGTTGGGCGAGGTCCATTTCTGCGTCCATCCCACCTATGACAGCCCGCAACTGGCGGAGGAGATGATCGGCCTGGCCGAGGAGCGCCTGACTACGCCGCGCAAGATCGGCGGGCGCAGGCTGTTCGCCTGGGTGAATCAGGCTGATGCCGCCCGCCAGGAGCTGCTGGCCCGGCGCGGCTACACGCCCGACGATTGGCCGGAACATCAGTGGCGGCGCGATCTGGACAGCCCGATCCCGGCTGGGCTGCCCCCCGCCGGCTACCAGATCCGCGCCCTGGGCGATGGGTTGGAATTGCTCGAACGCTGTTACGCTTCCGGGCTGGGTTTCCACGAGGGCGATATCCAGATCGCGGTCGAGAACCGGGACGACCCGAGCTGGTATCGCAGCATCCAGCGCGCCGCGCTGTACCGGCGCGACCTGGACCTGGTGGCGGTGGCCGCCGACGGGGCGATCGCTGCGTTCTGCACGATCTGGTTCGATGACGTGACCCGCAGCGGGTATTTCGAACCGGTTGCGACCGTGCCCTCCCACCAGCGGCGCGGGCTGGGCCGGGCGCTGCTGACCGAGGGGCTGCGCCGCCTGCAGCAGATCGGCTGCACGCGCGCCTTCGTCGGCGGCTACACCCCGGCGGCGAACGGGTTGTACCAGGCGGTGTTTGGCCCCGACCACGAGTTGTACACTCCCTGGCTGCGGGTTTGGGAGTGAATGCCGGAGCACGCCCGGCCGCTTGCCCGCCGCGCGGTTCGAGGAGTTGATTATGGGCAGGGTGTGGTGTGCGGGCCAACGAAATGCGTTACTTGCCGCCCTCCGTGAAGTGAGTCTCTGCCTCGCTCAGGTCTGTTCTACCAGCTTCTGTTGCAGCCAAAGATTTACAAGCGTTTCAACTTTGATGCCTCGCAGTTGGGCTTGCGCTTCCAGAGCGGTGAGCAGTTCCGGCTCAATGGGAACAGCGCACGCGATCTCAAAATCAACGTCGGGGAGGTTGGTGTCATGCTCGCTGAAATCGTGCGCGTCCCAGAATTCACCCATCGCTTCCAGGCTGCTTGCCTGGGAGATCCTGCTTTTCTTATTTGCGACCATGATGTTTGGAAAGCAGTTTGTCTTCAATTTCGGCAGGGCAAGCAATCGTATCGATCCGCATGGGATAAAGTATAGCACTGACTTGACTCGCATGTGCAGGAAATTTCTATTTTTCTACCCATTTATCGCTGAAAACCGGCCCGCGCTCCGGGGGCAGGAGTCCCGCAACCGGCCGGGACGTGGAATCATCTCGGACCAGTTTCCTCCAGTACGAATTCGATTAACGCATTCGTGGAAGTCACCATATTTTTACCCGCGCTGAAGTTGAAGAAATCATCAATGTTCAGCCTAAGGGTTCCCATGCGAAACCCTACCAGGTTCGTCAGATTCGTAATGTGATTTTGAAGTACAGGTTGGGAGGCGACAGTGATTAAATATGAGGTTGTAATTTATTGGAGCGAAGAAGATAACGCCTTTCTTGCCGAAGCGCCTGAACTACCAGGATGCATGGCAGACGGTGAAACTTACCAGGATGCAATCAGTAACCTGGAAACGATCATTCGTGAGTGGATTGAAACTGCGAAAGAATCAGGTCGTCCGATCCCAGAACCAAAAGGGCGCTTGATGTACGCCTAAAGCGAGGGTTCATGAAACTCGCTTCAATACCGCGCGGACCGTTTCTTGCTCATCCGGGGTCTCAGCAGCTGTAGGGTGCGCCGCGCGGCACCGTCATTCCTTGAGCTGCCTGCCCATCTTTTTTCGTGTGTTTCGTGGTTCGCAAATATCCCACGGAATTCACACATCTGAAGGGGGATTTTCGCCTGATTCTCGATTAGAATTGAACCTACTTTTCATATCCGAAAGCGGACACTCCACTATGCGCACTGACGCCGAAATGCTCGACCTGATCCTCGCTGCCGCCCGGGCGGATGAACGCATCCGGGCGGTCATCTTGAACGGCTCGCGCGCCAACCCGAACGCCCGGCGCGATCCGTTCCAGGATTTCGATATCGTCTACCTGGTCACTCAGGTGGAGCCGTTCAAGCGGAGCCGCGACTGGCTGCTGCCCTTCGGCCCGCTGATGATCCTGCAAACGCCGGACGAGATGGGCGCAGCGCCGCCCGGCGGGCGCATCCGCTACGCCTACCTGGTCCAGTTCAGCGACGGCTGCCGGATCGACTTCACCTTCCACCCGCTCGACCGGCTCGACGCGCTGCCCGATGACAGCCTGAGCGTGCTGCTGCTCGATAAGGACGGGGTCGTCCCGCCGTTCGCGCCCGCCAGCGAGCGCGGCTGCCTGCCCCAGCCGCCGAGCGCCAAAGCCTTTGGCGATTGCTGCAACGAGTTCTGGTGGGTCAGCACGTATGTGGCCAAGGGGCTGTGGCGCGGCGAGATCACCTATGCGAAATACTTCATGGATCAAACCGTGCGCGAAGAGCTGATCGAAGATGCTCACCTGGCTGATCGGCGTGCAGACCGGCTTCGCCCGCAACCCCGGCAAGTACGGCAAACACTTCGGCGACTACCTGCCGGCGGAGATGTGGCGGCTGCTGCTCTCCACCTTCTGCGACGCGGACGAGGAGCGCAACTGGCAGGCGCTGTTTGCGCTCGGCGAGCTGTTCCGCCTCGCCGCCCGGATCGTGGCAGAGCATTTCCATTTTGACTATCCGCAAGGCGACGACGAACGCGTGAGCGCCCACCTGCGCCGCGTCCGCACCCTGCCCAGGGACGCAAAGGAGATCTATTGAATAAAATCGCGATCCTCTCCGATATTCACGGCAACCTGGCAGCCCTGGAGCGGGTGGCGGCTGATCTCAGGTCGCGCCGGGCTGACCTGGTGGTCAACCTCGGCGATCATGTGTCCGGGCCGCTCTGGCCCAAAGAGACCATCCGCTTTCTGATGGCGCAGGATTGGATCCATCTGCGCGGCAATCACGATCGCCAGCTAAGCGAGCAGGACCCGGCAGAACACGGTCTCTCAGATCGATATGCCTTTGAGCGGTTGGACAAGGCTGAAATAGACTGGTTGAGGGCCTTACCCGCCTGCCTGTCGTTTGATGATGGGCTCCTATTGTTTCATGGCTCACCCTCCAGCGATCGCGCCTATCTGTTGGAAACTGTGGAATGCGGGCGGCTTAGGCTGGCGTCTCAGGTCGAAATCCAGCAGCGGCTGGGCGAAACCGGCTCAAAAACCCTGCTTTGCGGGCACAGCCATATGCCCAGGGTGGTCGAAGCGCCCGGTCCCACCCTGATCGTCAACCCCGGCAGCGTCGGATTGCCCGCTTACGAAGATGACACCCCCGCATATCACCGCATGGAGACCGGCTCTCCGCACGCCCGCTATGCGATCCTGGAAAGGCGGGAAGGCGGCTGGGTTACAGAACTGATCGCGGTGAGCTACAAGCACGCTTTGGCTGCCGATCAGGCTGGCAGGAATGGGCGTCCGGATTGGGAGATCGGGTTGAGGACCGGTTTTATGACTGAAAGCAAGCCGGGATGAAGTAAAATCATGAAGTCGGGATTTATCCCGATCGAAGGTCTTTGCCATAGGATCGAGGAGAGGCGAAAATGGTCAAAGGAGAACAGAAAACCGACTGGATCCGAGTCAATCCAGAAGGCGCAGATCGATCGAATCTCAGAGCGGAGGTCGCCGAAGCCGCACAGCGCAAGATCGAACGGCTTGAGCAGGCATTGCAGCAAGCCCGGGCAAGCGGAGACCGAAAAGCGGAGGGCTTGCAGCTCATCGCTCTGGGCGAGGCGTACCTGAACCTGGCCAAAATCCAGCAGGCGCAGACCTGCTACCAGCAGGCGCTGGCGATCTTTGCAGAACTGGGCGACCAACCCGAGCAGGCCAACTGCCACACCCACCTGGGGGTGAGCTATCTGCTGCTGCAAGACTGGAAAAACGTCCAGGCGGAACACACCCAGGCGATGGAGATTTATGAAAAAATCGGCGACCGCCTGAGCGTGGGCAAATCGCTGCGCAACCTGGCGTCGATGTACCATCTCAAGGGGCAGACCAATCTGGCGATCGAGCGGTATCAGCAGGCGCTGGCGATCGCGCGGGCGACCGGCGAGGGCGAGCTGCAGGCGCGTTCACTTGGCGACCTGGGTGTGATGTATCTGGTATCAGACCAGCTCGAAAAAGCGGTTGATCTGTTCAAGCAGGCGCAGGTACTTTTCCAGCAGAGCGGCAACCGGGAGGAAGAAGCCAGCATCCTGCTGAATTTGGGAGCCGTGAGCTTGCGATTGGGGCAGATGAAGCTCTCCCTGGATTTTTACCAGCAGGCGCTGACCATCTGCCGCGAGACCGGCGAGGCCGATAAACAGGCCCTGGTTCTCAAGACAATTGGGGGCGTTTATTTTGGCCTCAAACAGCTTGATCAGGCGATTGAGGCGACCCAATCCGCAGTAGTATTATATGAAGAGACCGGCAGCCCAGGCGCAGACAGCGCCCGCGAGCAGCTCGCCTATTTTCAAAAGATGGCAGGCAAGAAGTGGTGGCAGTTCTGGGTGTGAATTGATTCGCTCAATGAGGAGATTTCTTGATGTGGTCTTCCCTTCATGATCTCTGGAAAAGGTGTCTTGAACTGGCCTGGCAATCGTATTGTGAAGGTTCGATCCCGATTGGGGCGGTGGTGGTCGATCGGGATGGTCATATCCTCAGCCAGGGGCGAAATCTCCGGCGCGGGCGGGAGGGGAGCAGCGGGTCGCCAGTCTTCAGCCGGTTTGCTTGCTCACGCAGAACTCAACGCGCTGCTCGCGCTGGATGAGCCAACCGGGGCCGATCCACGCCCTGTGGATGTGCACACGCTGGAAATTTTCTCGGCGCTCGAGCCGTGCCCGCTCTGTATGGGCGCAATCTGTATGTCTGGGGTGAAAAAAGTGCATTATGCCGCCCGGGACGCCTGGGCCGGCAGCGCCAACCTGCTGGACGCCACCCCTTATTATCGCTGGAAACAGATTACCGCCTTTCCACCAGATGACCCACAACTGGAGCTGGTGATCCATATCCTGCAGGTCGAGGATCGGCTCAATTCCAGGCACTCGCGGGCCGGGGAGGTGCTGGATAAGTGGAGCCAGGATTACCCGGAAAACATCCGCATTGGCAGGTTGATCCATCAGACCGGCGAGATCCCGCAGATGCGCGTGCGAGGCTTCTCGGCCAGCCAGGCGATCGACCGAATTCACGAATTGGCGGAAACCAGATTGCTTCGCACAGTGCGCTCGCAATGACAGGTTGCGACGGCATGTCGCTGCGAGGACGAAGCAGCCTTGATTGCTTCGCTTCGCTCGCAATGACAGGTTGCTTCGCATAGTGCGCTCGCAATGACAGGTTGCTTCGCATAGTGCGCTCGCAATGACAGGTTGCTTCGCATGTGCGCTCGCGATGACAGGGCCTTGATTGCTTCGCTTCGCTCGCATTGACATGTCGCTGCGCAGGTACGAAGCAGCCTTGATTGCTTCGCTTCGCTCGCAATGACAGGTTGCGACGGCATGTCGCTGCGAGGAGTCCAATAGCCCATAGGGTGGGCCGGCGACGCAGCCCACGGGCTTGCGCTTCAGTCTAATGAGGGAAGGAATTGATTTTTAGATTATAATCCTTAACATAGGAAAGCAAAACATAATATTCGAAGAGCCACGCCATTGTGCCATTCACATCTTTTCAGATGGAGCAAAAGCCATGAAACGTTTCTTACTTATATGTGCATCAGTGGTTATTTCAATGCTTTTCTCATCCTGTAGAGCGGCAACAGAAACCTCTCCCACTCCGCAAGAAACGGTTATTGCACAAAAGGAACGTGTCCTTGTTCTTTGGACCCATGAATATTCCACTTTCTCAGGGGGGTTGAAGGATAAATGGATACCCGAATTCGAGGCTTCCCATCCGGGAGTGAAGGTCAAATATGAGGTCTTTCCATATTCGGGATCGATCGTTTCTTATGACACCAAACTCTTAGCCGAGGTATCTAGCGGCGGAGGACCGGATGTATGGGCTATGGCCAGCAGTAATTTTACCGAGGTCAAATACATAGAAGCCGGGTTGTTAGCTCCATTGGACCCCGAGATATTCGGATATGGATCGGTGGAAGAGATCGTCAATGACTATCCTTCGAACAGCCTGACCGTTTTTTTGAAAGATGGGGAGATCTTTGCGCTTCCTAATGAAGTAACCACTTTATGCCTTTTCTATAATAAAACGATGTTCGATGACGCGGGTATCCCTTATCTCCCTGAAGATAAGCCCGTTAGCTGGCAAACAATTGCTGAAATCAGCCAGCAGTTATTAGAAACAGACGCCGCCAGCAACGCCCCTACTAAAATGGGTTATCAATTTGGTTTTTTTGCGAACTACCCTGCTTCGGAGTGGTACATCCAGGACTTCTATCCAGTCATGAGGCAATATGGGCAGGATGATCTCTTTTTAGAGGGGAAACCCGCTGGACAAAGTGATGCGATGATCAAGGCTTTTCAATTATTTTACGATTTCAAGCATACTTATCATGCCTACGATCCCTATTTTATAACGGACTGGTTCTCGGATTTTTCCAACGGTCGCGTAGCTATGGTGACAGCGGGACCCTGGTACCCTTCCGCGATCCTGGCAACGAATCCTGATGTACGTTTTGGGGTCGCGCCCCACCCCGTTGTGGACCCCGAAGATCAATCGACCTATAAAAATATTCTGTATTCCTTTGGTTGGGTTATCAATGCCAATCGCGACCCGGAACAACAGAAATTGGCCCAGGAATTTTTAGCTTTTATATTAGGGAAGAAGGAAGAATCAGAACAGCATCTGTGGTGGTTCGATCATGTAGGCGTGATCCAACCCAGCAAGGCGTTTCTCGACTCTCCCGGATATCAAGCAACCTTGCGACAGAACCCCTGGATGAATTGTTTCATCGATACCTTCGACGATTACCAGGTGAATTATTACCAGCACTCATCTGATGAAGCCGGGACTGCGCTGGTCAGGGCTATTAACCGTGTCATCTATGACAAAGTGTCACCTCAAGATACCGCCAAGCTCCTTCAAAACGAATTATTGCTGCTTCCACCACCATAACGATCAAGTGAAAAAAAATAATGGAATGGAGAATTAGGCTCAATTGATCATCAACCCGATGAACTTATCAAAGCGCGTATCTGAATGGTGGGGTTCATTGCGGATCACATCTAAATTTAGCCTGGCCTTCGGTTTGATGTTGTTCATCCTTTTGATGCAAACGGCCATCGCTTATACCGCGCTCACAATCACATGGAACTCTAACGATACCATCCAGGATAGTTCAGAGGCCCGGCGCCTGGTCATGGTCATAAGCACAAACTGGGAAACAGTCCGTCGATACCAACAACAGTTCTTTGTAGAGTCCCCGGTCATCGGCGCTGAACAGGCATACCAGCTTTACGCCCTGCCCGCCAGCGGGAAAATTTCCGAGGTTGTAAAAGGGGGAGCTACCCTAAAGCGGCTTTTTTTAGCGCAGGTCACGAAATACAGTTCCGTTGGAGAAGAACCCGTATTGGATTTAATCCTTTCCAATGTCAGCCAATATGCCACTCTGTTAGAAGAGGCGACAAATCTGGAATTCGAACTGACATCCATAGTAACAGGATTAAATTACCAACATGCAGAAAAAGCTGAATTACTGGCTTCATCCTTAAAACCGTACGATACACCTGGAAATCTTCTGGCATTATTTTATGAAATGCAGCTATATGTAATGAAAAATCTGGCTACCGGGCAAAATTTAACCACCTCAGAAACCGTTGATTATTCGTCCAAGCTTAGAAATGCTATTCAAGAAAGCCTGATGCAAGATGAAGAGAAAGGCATAGCTCTAAAGGCTTTGGATGACTATATAGATATCACTCATAAAATCTACCAAATCAAAACCGAAATTCAAAATAAACGCAATCAACTCGAAACTCTTAGCCAATCCATTGATCCAATATTTATTGAACTTATGGTATCCGCTGACGCCGAAGTCAACCAGGCAAGCCTGCAAATCGACAAAACCCGCAAAATCTCAGTGGTTATCCTGATTAGCGCAATGGGAATCGGACTGCTCTTTACCGTATTTATCGCCGTTATCTTCCACATTAGCGTGACCCGCAACATCGTCAAACTGACCCAGATAGCAGGTCAATTTAAAATCGGGAGTCTTGGGGTACGATCCCAAATTTCTACATCTGATGAGTTAGGTAACCTGGCGAGCACCTTCAACCAAATGGCAGAAACTTTGGAGAGACACGTAACAGAAGTTGAGAAGTTGCATCTTGTTTCACGAGAGCAGTCAATTCGAGATTCCCTAACAAACCTATTCAATCGCCGATATCTCGACGAAACCCTTTCAATAGAGTTGGAATGGGCTGATCGCAATGGAACACCGATCACACTGGTGATGTTAGACCTTGACCATTTGAAAGAAGTCAATGATCGTTTTGGACATGCGATTGGAGATAAAATGCTGGTGGAGCTTGCCTCAATTTTGAATTCACAATCGCGTTCAGGAGATATCACCTGTCGTTATGGCGGCGATGAATTCGTTACATTGCTTGTAGGAGCCAATCTGGAAGTCGGCGTGCGACGCGTCAATGCGTGGATGCAAAAATTCAGCACTTTTTCTGTGCAAACTAAGGACGTTATTTGGCGTGCGACAATTTCAGCAGGTGTTGTTGAGCGACACCCCAAAGAAACATCAGCGGATTTGCTGGCGCGTGCCGATTCTGAGCTGTACAAAGCCAAAAACGCCGGCCGGAATTGTATTTCGGCAACAGAATAGGAATGAACATTTTAGAGGGTAGCGTGGTCGGCGACCCATCTTACGGGCTGCGGGCTATAAGCAGTTATATTGAGGTTCTCGACTAAAAACATAGAGTCAGGCAGCAGCCAATGGCAAGATTCCCATTAAGCAAACCAACCGGATGTCGCCCAGTGAGGGCTACCCTATTCAGGTACTTGCTATGGATCTCATGGATCGCCATAACCGCAAGTGCTTGTGTCTCCACCGGGGACGCAGTGGTCACGGAAGCCGTGGTTACGAAAGCAGCGCTGACCGAAACGGAAATCCCGCCTGAGCCAACCACGCCTGCGCCTGCGGTTTCAGCAACCATCCCGCTCCCCACCCCCACCAAAACACCCACAGCAACGCCTGTCCAATTGGGAGGCGGCGATATTTCCTTCAATGGGATCAGCTTCAGCGTTGATCCTGTGCTGGGTGAGGCGGTATTCGCCCGGATTGCAGCGGATTTGCCCGGCGCCACCCAGTTCTCCTTTGCGCCTGGGGGACGCTGCCAGGAAGGGGGTTGTGTGACGGTGTATCGGGTGGAAGCGTTCAAAACTTACCCTTTTGGCAGCGACATTATGGAGAAATTGCAGGCTGCGATCGCGACCGGATCGGACGAGTATTTTCCAACACGGGCATCCGCCATCCTTCTGCGGGCGCAAACGCAACACATCCTTTTTCAGAATGGGGCCGGGATGCGAGCGATTGTGATGAGAGGCCAAAATGGTTACCTGGCCAACAACGAGGCGGTGGTATACGATTTCCACGGGCTTACAAATGACGGCCAATACTATGTTGAAGTGACATTTCCGGTGGATGCTTCCATCCTGCTGAGCACCTACGACCCGGCAGAGAACACAAACCCGGCCGCGTTTCTGGTCCCCGAGATACCGGAAGGCCCCCCCTTTGGGGAGACGTTGAAGGGCGTGATGCTCGAATACAATCAAGCAGCCCAGCGCCAGTTAGACCTGCTGGAAAGCGCTGGCTTTATTCCGGATCTCGGTTTGCTCGATGCGCTTGTTGGCTCTTTATGGATTGCTCCCCCGCCTGGGGAGTAGGGATGGTCAATGGGGCGGCGCTTGCCAGCCGCGCGCTTTGAGGGTATGATTGAGGGCAGGGTGTGGTGTATGGGCGGATGGTGGGATTATCAGTGGCGTTGTGTAATGGTTGCAGTGGGTCGGGTAGTTGGAAAATTCATTACAACTCATTATTGAATAAAGGAACTGCCAGACATTGCGTTATAATGACGGTGATAGAACTTGATTAAAGAGAAAAAAAGGAAAATGAGCGACTTAACGCTGGTAAAAGCGATACTTGAAATCAGGTTTCCAACGAATGCCACATTATTTGATCGCAGGGGAGAAATCGCAAATAATTGGCAATGGAGAGACGATCTCTCCGATTGGGAAATATCTCAAAATCAGGTGACCATCAGGAATAAATCAAAATCAAAATTCTTGAGCGTTGGATTAAGAAATGCTGTAGTTGTTTTTGAAATGCCTTCTGGACATAAGGATTTTTGTCAACTATCAGAAGATTTTATTAAATATGTGCTTCAGGTACTTGAACCCAAAAAAATAGAGCGCATCGGCCTAAGGTTTCTTCAGATATCTGAAGAAAAACATTTTAAATTGCTGGTGAACAGTATTCGGAAGAAGTTATATAGACTAAGTGATGCTGATTGGGATATATTTGGCGGCTTTCCTGAAGACGTGGCGTTCCCTATCGTATTAAAGCTTGATGAAAATAGGGCAAATGTACATTTTGGTCCCATGTTAAAGGAGCAGCTTTCAGGTTATTTTGAATCCGGTGAAGTTAAAGAAAAACTCCCCGAGGTTTCCTTGTTTGTTGACTTTGATCTTTACAGAACAAACTTCAATATCACACCAAAGGAATATCCCAAATTCTTCCATTCATTCTTGGAAGATGGGTGTTCGCAGATTTTTTCTATTACCTCTAGATTTCTAGATCATTTTAAAGGTTTCAAATGACAATACATTCGAGCTCTTCAATCACAAGCGATCCAAGAATTTTGGGTAAAAACAGACGGGACTCCACCCCTCTTGGTAGGTCAATTGACCAGGAAGGAAATTTCCAATTTGAAATTTCTGAATTAGCAGAAAAAATTGAAACTCTAGCCAATGAAACAGGAAATTTGAGAGTAGTTGTACAAGATCGTCCACAAAAATATAGCATTCAAATTCATGATTTGGGCGAGGATTCATACGAACTTCTACAGCCATTGTATGTGCTTGTTGAAGAATATCCGAACGATGATTTGATCATTGCCAGTCTTCCAGAGATCGAAGTGTATGGAGATGGAAATACACTCTCAATTGCAATCAACCATCTTCAAAACGCTATTCTCGATTTATACGATGAACTCGTCGAATGCGGTCCGCTGGAACTTGGAGAGTTGCCATTGCGATGGCTTAGCACATTGAAAAAAGTAATCAAAAAACGTGATTCATTATGAAATGGCAAAACATTACAGCAAATGATTTGCAGTCTGTTGTAAAAAAGCTATCTCTTGAACCAACAAAACAAAAAAGAAGGTCCCCTCACGCAGTTTTCTGGTATTACTTAGATGGAAAAAAGGCATTACGAGTGACGATGCCAAATATGCACGGGGGATCAAAGTCCTTATCTACCGGATTCATCAAGAAAATCAGGGAGAACTTGAAAATAAACAATCAAGAACTGGTAGATTTGGCTGAATGTCCACTGTCTGCTGAAGAATATGAAGCGTTAATCCGTGATCGATTAGAGAGTAATCAATTCTAAAAACGACCGGCGTCACATTGCGCTGCGCTTGCCTGCCCCCCCTTTTATCCATCCAGGACGGGGGCGATGGGTCGGCGACCCATCCTACGGGCTATTTGCGCAAAACTTACGTTAGTAATAATGGAGAAATAATCCAATGAGTGATAAGAACAATGAATCGCAATTTCACTTTTTAATTATTGGGGCTCTCATCGTAATTGTAATTATACTTGCTGGCGGAAAATTACATGAGATAGATTTTTTTGGGATCTTAAAGTTCAGAATTCCTACAGAGACTCCATCCAGTTCTACAAACTCATTAGTACCGACTGAATCTGAAATCGGATTCAAGCTAGTGAAGTTCAATCAAGTGAAGCTGTTATTTATTCCACAGAGACTATACTCTTACCACCAACTCCTTGTATTCCGACTTTTCCCAATGGTGCTCCGATTACAAATAAATCATTAGCAAATATCGTAGGAGGAGAAGCGAGATATTGGACAACGAATGGAAATGTTGTATGGACTTATTCGCACAAAAATGTCAACGCTACTTTTCTTCACCCCGGAGGTGATTTTGTCTTGACGTATTGGGCAGGTTTTTCTCAACCAAGAAATTCTCAAGGATGTACTATTGAAAAAATTATGTACAATGATTCGGCAACATACAGCCTAAAATGCCCAACTTCAGGAGCTGAATTTGAAGCCGACGGAGTTGGCTTACATCCAAAACTTTCGTGTATCCCATAATACCCGTTAAATAGTGAGTAGTGTGAGTCGCTGACCCATAGGCATCAAGCTAAGCACCAAAAAAAACTAAAAATAGAGCATACTTTAACTCCTATACCTAGCCATAGGAAGGAGCATAAGCATGCTCAAGCTGATTATAGCTCAAGCTAGCCAAACGCTGCATAATTACTTCGGATGTGATCGTATCAGATCTTGGTTGGTGATCTTGAGACCTTCGGGCGTGCGTACTGGGTCAGGAGACCCAGGACGAGCGAGCACGAATGGAAGCGGCGCGCATTCGCGTATTCGTGAATTATTCGGGGATGGTTGGCCGCCGGTGAGCGCGCATTCGTTTATTCGTGTACTGTTCGGGGATGGGCGGCGCAAACGGGTATAATTCCACCCATGGATCAGCAGCAGGGCCGGCCGCCCAAAAAAGGTTCGAAGACCAGCCGTTTTGGCACGGATTCCAGGATCAGCCACGATGCTTCGGACTATTACAACGCCAAGATGAACGCCGGGCTGCCCCCCAAAGCGGCCGAGGCGCCGGAGCCGGACCAGCCTTTCCCGCCAGAATTCGAAAACAGCTTGATTTTGGGCAGCGCCGAGGTTATGCAGCAGATCCCGGATCGCTCGGTGCACCTGATGGTCACTTCGCCGCCGTATAACGTGACCAAGGAGTACGACCAGGATCTATCGCTGGACGATTATCTGCTGCTGCTGCGCCGGGTTTTCAGCGAGACCTACCGCGTGCTGGTGCACGGCGGGCGCGCCTGCGTCAACGTGGCCAACCTGGGCCGCAAGCCGTATATCCCGCTCTCCGATCACATCTCGCGGATGATGATCGAGATCGGCTTTAAGATGCGCGGCGAGATCATCTGGAGCAAGGGAGCCGGGGCGGGCGTTTCGATGGCGTGGGGGAGCTGGCAGTCGGCCTCCAATCCGGTGCTGCGCGATACGCATGAATATATCCTGGTTTTTTGCAAGGAAGCATTTCAAAGAAAGAAGATCGCGGGGAAAGAAAACACGATCACCAGAGAGCAGTTCATGGAATGGACCAAATCCGTCTGGACGATGAACCCCGAAATCGGCTCGCAAGGTGGGTCATCCGGCCCCGTTTCCGCTGGAACTGCCCTACCGCCTGACCCAGCTCTACACGTACAAGCACGAGATCGTGCTGGATCCCTTCATGGGCAGCGGTTCGACCACGCTGGCCGCGTTGAAGGCGGAGCGGCGCTACCTGGGCTACGAGATCAACCCGGAGTATATCCGCCTGGCTGAGGAGAGGCTGCGGGGGATGAATTCCGGGGGTCTGATTGCCCCTGAATTGGCCAGGTTATGCGCTTTTCTCGCCGATCAACACGGGCTGGTAGAAGGCGTCATCGAGGCGGCGCAGGCGGGTGAAACCGGCGGCTTGCATCAGTTCGAGCAGGCGATCCATGCTGATAGCGTAATAACGCGAGCGCATGACAAGAAGTCTGGACCTGGTGGGTGGGCAGGTGTTCCTCCACGATGAAGAAGCTGAAGTCGTAAAAGTCGCCCTCGAAATCCCAAACCTGGAAGAGCAGATAGCGTGTGTCGCCCTCGATGCGCACGCCATAGGGTTTGAGAATGTTTCGACCGTGTTCTTCTTGAGCATAGTCGCGCACGCTAAGCAGGCAGCCGCCGCCGGGATGCAGGCATTGGTGCATCTGGCGCAGGGCGGTCAGAATCTCTTCATCGCTGAGCAGGTGGGGGATGGAATTGTCGCAGCAGATCACAATATCGAACCCGCCGCCGTGATGGGCATGTGCCTGGCGCATGTCGCAGACCGAAAATTCGAGCGCGAGCTCGCGGCGGGAAGCCTCCAGGCGGGCGCGCTCGACCTCAGCGCAGGAAAGGTCAGAGGCGGTCACCGCGAAACCGTTCAGCGCCAGCCCAATCGCCTGGGTGCCGATCCCGCAAGCCAGGTCGAGCAGTTTGCGGCTGCCCGGCCATTCGGATCGGATCAGCGCGGCGAGCTGTCGCCCCTGGCGGCGCAGGCTGGCGTCCCAATCCGGGTAGATCAAGTGGTAGTAGGGTGTGAGCTGATCGTAGAAGTCGTTCATTCGAAATTGGGGGTCAACGCGCCGCGCCCTCTACGCCGCAGTTTGCGACAGGCGCGACGACAGTCGGTCAATGCGCCGCATGGAACCGGTTGGCTGGCTGGCGTCTGGCGAAACGCTAGGCTTCCAGCCGCACAGGCCGGCTGCTCTCCCACAATCCGTGGATGTTGCACAGAGCCAGGGCGTGAAACTCACCCGGCTGGTCCAGCTTTACGCTGAGGGTGAAATCGGGAGCGGTGTAGGCCGGTCCCTGGTTTGGCCCGGCGACCGATTCGCCGTGGGCGCTGCAAACCAGATGGGCGATCTGGTGTGGGAATTTGCCGCCCTCGGGGTGAAAATACAGGTCGATCCAGGCGATATGATGCTCGGTGGTGTTGGGATGGGGGATCTCCTTGCCGATCGAGAGCTTGAGCGGGAAGAACTCGCCCGCTTTTACCACCTCCGGCGCTTCGATCACCGGCATATGCTTTTCTTTTTTCCAATCGGCTTGTTGAACGGTCAGGTTGGTCATCGGTTTGCTCCTTTTTTGGAATTACGAACTGAAAGCCTGGCGAGCCAGGTTCGCGTCAATGAACGGTCCGGCGTCCCCGCTGCGGGCGAACTGGTAGAGCGAGGCCTGGAAGATGCCGTTGACCGCCCCGTTCATCAGCGCCACCAGGACGATGCCCAAGATCATCAGGATCACGCCGGCGATGATCAGCGCCAGCAGGTTCAGATAGACGCCCCCGGCGATCATGGCGCCGGTCAGCACGATGATGGCGATATAGGCCAGGCATGAGACGCCGCCCACAGCCATGTTGCCGACGAAGCTCTCGCCCCAGGCTTCCTTGAAGATTTCCACGCTGCGCTTGAGCGACTGGCTCACGCTGACATCCTCCACCACGATCACCGGGATGGCGAAGAAGACCGCCAGGTTCCAGGCGCCCTGGATCAGCCCGCCGAGCAGAGCGCTCAGGACGCGCACCAGCATGTTGTCCGAGTCGCGCCCGGAGGAGGTGATCAGGCGGGCGATCACGCCCACGGTCGCCGAGATCAGGGCGAAGACGAAGATCTTGCCCAGGCGGGCGCGGGCGATGGCCAACCCGTCGCCCACGCTGGCCGTTTGTCCGTGGATCAGGCGCGTGGCCGCCCCGACCAGGGCGGTGTTGGAGAAGATGATCACAGAGTAGACCGCCAGGTAATAGAGGAACAGCACCACCAGGGCGACGGCATATTCGGCGACGCTGGCCTGGTCTCCGGCGCCGGCAGCCTGCAGCAGCGGCTGGGCCAGCACGGCTTCGGGGATGAAGAAGATCACGCTGACGATGATCATCCCAATCATCGAGATGATCGGGAATGCGATTAATTGCTTGTTCTGGAGCAATGCGCCCCAGCTTTGTTTGGATAATTCGAACCCGTTTTTCATTTTACCGGCCATTGCGATCTCCTTTAGAGGCTATTCTAATCCCACTGGTCGTGGTTGGCAATGCGTATCCCGCGATGGGTTGGCATAACGCTCATCTGGATATGTTCACCGCCAACGGGCTGATCTACGGCGACCCGACCGACGAATGATGCAGGGCTATTTGAAATATATCGATCCGTTTTTGTAAAACCGATCAACCTTCACAGCTTCCGCAGAACCCCTTCATCGTTTCTTCACATATACCATATAGAATGGCATGGATTGCTTTCTATAAAATCTAAAACGAAAAGAAATGATGGAGGGCTTGTGATTAACCTGTTTGGTAAACGTTACCGTATCTTCCGCCCGCGCAGCATCTGGATCCGCAAAATCGTCCAGGCGTTTTTCTTCGGCCTGATCGCTCTGATCGCGGTCAACCATACCCTGGCTGAATCCGGCGCTGGCATCCCGTTCCTCTCGAACGCCTCGCTGCATGCTTTATGTCCCTTTGGCGGAGTGGTCACCATCTACCAGTACGCCACAACCGGGAGCTTCGTCCAGAAAATCCACGAGTTCATCCTTCGCGCTGATGGTGATTGCCTTTTTCCTGGCCATCCTTTTTGGGCCGGTGTTCTGCGGTTGGATCTGCCCGCTTGGCACGGTGCAGGAATGGGTGAGCAGTTTTGGGCGCAAATATTTCCGCCGCCGCTTCAACCATTTCGTCCCGGCAAAGCTGGATAAATACTTACGTTATCTCCGTTACCTGGTGCTGGCCTGGGTGCTTTACATGACCGCCGCCAGCGCTACGCTAATCTTTGCCGCCTACGATCCGTATTTCGCCTTGTTCAACTTTTGGAGCAGCGAAGTGGCTCTCGGCGGCCTGTTGATCCTGGGGGTTACGCTGGTGCTCTCGTTCTTCGTGGAGCGCCCGTGGTGCAAATACGCCTGCCCCTACGGCGCAGTCCTCGGCCTGACCAATCTGTTCCGCATCTTCAGCATCCGCCGCAGCGAGAGTACCTGCAAGGCGGACGGCGCTTGCTCGATCCTCTGCCCGATGAACATCCCGGTCGATCAGAAGACGATCGTACGCGACCATCAGTGCATCTCTTGTCTGGAATGCACCTCCGAAGCGATCTGCCCGGTCGCCAGCACAGTCATCTTTTCCAGCAAAGGTGTAAAATGACCCTCACATCTAAACCCCTGGCCATCCTGATCTCTGTCATCCTGTTCGGCGGGATCTTCTTCAGCAACCTGATGGGTTGGTGGGCTACCGAGAGCAGCAAAGTCCCGGCAGCATATACCGAAGGCGAGTTCGCCGGTCAGGCCAACCCGGCTGACATCCGCGGCTCGTATACCTTCGGCGACATCGAGAAGAACTTCGCCATCTCGCCTGCAATTCTCGCCCAGGCTTTTGGCGTGGAAAGCGACCCACCAGAAGCGTATGCGCTCAAGAACCTGGAAGAGCAGTACGCCGAAAGCCCCTTCGAGATCGGTACTTCCTCCGTGCGCCTGTTTGTCGCCTTCTATAACGGCCTGCCTCTGGAGCTAAGCGAAGACATCTACCTGCCCGCTGCCGCCGTCGTGCTGCTCCAACAGCGCCCGCTCACCCCCGAACAAAGCGCCTATCTGGCTGCTCATACGCTGGAGACCGCGCCGCCGGCGGTAGAGGCCGAGACCTCCGATCCGCTCGCGACCGACCCGGCTGCATCCGAACCGCAGCCGACAGCCTCCGAGGACCGCCTGATCAAGGGCAAGACCACCTTCGCAGACCTGCTGGCCTGGGGTCTGACGAAGGAAGGCATCGAGCAAATCCTCGGAATGCCGCTGCCCGCCAGCAACCTGGTCAAAGTCAAGGACTTTTGCAGTGAAAACGGGCTGGATTTCGAAATCATCAAGACCAGCCTGCAGGGCGAGGTGGATCGCCTGCCGTAAAACAAAATCACCTGCAACCGATTTATGAAGACCTCCGAGTTCTCATAGAGCTCGGAGGTCTCATCCGTTTAATCCGTTATTCCGCTTTCTTCGGCGGGCGGACGGGCTGCGCCGGGCCGGGCTGCGGGGCGCTACGCGGGGACTTCTTTGCGGGCTTCTTGCTTCAACCGGCGGATATGGGTGCGCTGCCCTTTGGGCAGCCGCTTGGCATTGGTCTTGCTTTTATTGTCTGGCATGCTGTGATCTCCTTATTTTGAGAGCGACTGGATCCAATTCTGGAATCTCGAGCCGATTTTCTGCTGATTTCTGAGCTGAGCTGTGATCTGCCAGTAGGTGATTCTTTCACCGCAATCACACACAATCGATTGGGTATCCTTCCCTGTCCCTTTGGCTGCATCTTCGATAACCGAATTATTCGTGATCGTTTTCTTGCAATGAGAGCATACGATCTGGTTAACCATTTTTGTTCCTTTCCGGCGGCTATACATTTGCCCAATAGTCATCCGCCTCTTTTTCCATGGCCAAAAGGCGGGTGTAATAATCCGGGAATTCTTTGAGGTGGGCCAAAGCGATTTTCCCGGTGATCAAATCGTCATCATCGGTCACATTCGTTTGCATATCTCTCAGGCCGTGTTCAAGCTCCACCTCCAGTCCGGCTCGAAACTGATCGACGCCAACGCGTGCCGATCAATGGCTAAAGCGTCCCCAATATTCTTCGCTTTAGCGGGGTCAAACCGTTTCTGTATTCGCATCTGGATGACTCCTTTCCGTTCACATCAACAGAGATCTTGTCACAAACCGCGGCCTGCATTTCACTGCTGCAATTCAAGCCACGCTAACATCGCCCGCACGCTGCCGGTAGCCAGACCAATCCGCATGTCCGCCGCGCCATAATACAGGTGAAGCGTGTCGCCATCCGCGGCCAGGGTGTGACCGCACGGGAAGACCACGTTGTCCACGTCACCGCGCAGCTCGTAGGGTTCTTCCGGGCCGAACATCCACTCATTGCTGCGCTGCAGGCAAATCTCGGGTTTTTGGGCGTCAAACAATGCCAAACCCAGGCGGTACAGCGAGCCGGCCGCATTTTGGCGCACGCCATGAAAAATCACCAACCAGCCTCGTTCGGTTTCGATCGGCGGAGAGGAAAGCCCGATTTTATTCGCATCCCACCAGCCGCCCCGCCGCGCTTCCAGCATGATCTTGTGATTGCCCCAATTGCGCAGATCGGGCGAATAGGACAGCCACATATGCGCTCGGAGCGAGCTGACCGGGCGGTGGATCGAGAACCCAAAACCCATTGATCCGAAAAGGCAGCAGCGCCGCATCTTTATCCTCTGGCTGCATGATCAATCCATAACGTTCAAACTGCTTGAAATCATCTGTGAATGCCAGAGCCACACCCGGGCCATCGCGCGTGTAAGCGGTATAGACCACCGCGTACTGGTTGAGTTCGGGGACGTAGGTGATCCGCGGGTCCTCGATGCCCCACAACTCTTCCGGGTAACGCTCAGGGAACGCCGAAAGGGTTGGTTGGGGATCGATCACCCAGCCATCCACGCCGTTCGCAGAGCGGGCCGCGCACAGGTGAGAACGCCCGCTGCGATCCTCAACCCGGCACAATAGCAACGTCGTTCCATCTCGCAGCAGGGTCGCCCCGGGGTTGAAGACGCTGTGCACCGGGTAGGGCCAATCGGCGGCGGTCAGGATCGGGTTCAAGGGGTGACGCTGAAAAAGCTGTGGGTATTGGTTTGTCATTCGTTTTTTTCCATAACTGCCGGTGGGTTGAGGTATGCCAGGCGCAGTTCCAGCAGCGCCTGAAGGAAGGCCAGGGTGAACTCTGCGCCCTGATTCTCGTTCCTGCTGTCGGGATGCAGCCCATCCCGGCAGCCGCCGGTGGTGGGATCATACATCGGCATGTTCAGGTCATTCCGCCCGAGGAACCACTCAAAGGCGCGTTTGGCTTCCCCGCGCCAGTAGGGGTCGCCGGTGATGCGATGCGCTTCGAGGCAGGCCGAGACCATCGCTTGCGCTTCTACAGGTTGTTGATCGAAGCGGGCGCGCTCGCCGCCGCGCTCGTAAAAGCCGTTCGACCCGATCGGGACGAAGTACCTGGGTTTCACCGCCGGGTCCGATTTCTGAGCATCTGCCAGCCAGCCCAATGCCTCCAAACCGACCGCAGTCATGGCGGGATTCGGGATCAATTCGCCGCAGGTGAGCATCGCCTGGGGCAGCACGGCGTTACAATAGGTGAGATTGGTCTCGAACCAGCGCCAATCCTCCGAGCGGCATTTTTGATATAAGGTCAGCAGCCGCCCGCCCAATTCTTCTTGAACCTGGCTGGCGAGCCGGTCTCCGGCAAAACGCTGAATATACTCGTGGATGCCGAGCAGCCCAAAAGCCCAGGCGCGCGGGCTGGTGGTATCCAGGATGGCGGGGAGGGTCTGCTCGAACAGATGGCCGGCCAGGCCGAGCAGATCCGGGGTGTTGGATCTCCCCAGCAGGGTTCCCAGCGCCCACAATGCCCGGCCGTGGCTGTCGTCGGAGCCGTTTTCTTCCAGCCATTGGCGCTGGTAGCTCATAAAGTTGCGAAACCGCCCGGTCTCGTTGTTGAAAGCGTACAGGATAAAGGCCAGATAGCGGGGAACCAATTCGGCGGCCTCGCTTCTGCCGAAAACATCCAGCAGCGCGCTCACCAACAAAGCCCGGGCGTTGTCGTCGGTGGTGTACCCTTCCTGGTAATTCGGCACGCTGAAAACGGCATGTTGGAGCATGCCGGTCGCATCGGTCATGTTGCGCAGATGCTCCAGGTGGATCGGGAGCAGCTCGCCGGGATGTTCATCGGGGAGTTTGACGGTGAAGCCGACCGATTTGTGATGGCGGCGCTCGGCACGGGCGCGCTCAAAACTCTCCATGTAACGGCGGGCGACCTGCGACCAGATCATCTTCCGGCCATGCAGGTAGGCGCGCTTGCGCATGGCGTTTCGCTCCGGCTCGTTGTCCAGCAGGTCGATCACCTGCTCGGCGATTGCGGCAGGATCTTTGAACGGAACCAGCACGCCGCGCCCGTCGGCCAACAATTCCTCGGCAGCCCAATACGGCGTAGAAATGATGGCTTTGCCGGCGCCGAGCGTGTAAGCCAATGTGCCCGATGTGATTTGGACCGGGCTGAGGTAGGGGGTGATGTAGATATCCGCCGCGCCGATGAACTCGTTTAGTTCCTGCAGGCTGACAAACCGGTTATAGAAGATCAGGTTGTCTTTAACTCCGATTTGCTCGGCCAGCCAATGCAGAGACAGTCGATAGGTTTCGCCATCGTGGCGGATCACGTTCGGATGGGTTGCGCCGAGGACGAGATAGACCACGTTTGGATAGCGGGCCACAATCGCGGGCAAAGCCGCGATCACATTTTCAATCCCTTTATTGGCCGAAAGCAGGCCAAAACTCAGCAGCACTTGTTTGCCTTCGACGCCAAAGCGGTCTTTATGGAAACTGGGGTCAACAAAGGGCACATCCGGGATGCCGTGCGGGATGATATCGATCTTCTCCGGCTTCACCTGGTAGACTTCTTGCAAGAACTCCGCTGCCCGGTCGCTCATGACCACCAATCGACTGGATAGCGCGGCCACTTCCACCAATACCCTGCGTTGATCGGGGTTAGGATCGCGCAGAATGGTGTGCAGGGTCGTTACAACGGGCATGCGCAATTCACGCAAGAGAGACAGGATGTGGCCGCCAGCCCGGCCGCCAAAGATGCCATACTCGAACTGCAAACAAACCAGGTCGACACTATTGAGGTTGAGGAAATCCGCGGCGCGGCAATAGGAATCGAGTTCCTTCTCGGTTAACTCAAATCGCACCCGCGGCGGATAGGCGTAGCCAGCCGGGATATCGTTGACGGGAATGGCAATCACCGCAGCGTCGGCGAATTCAGTCGAGACAGCCTCGCATAGGTCTGTGGTGAATGTAGCGATACCGCATTGGCGGGGCAAATAATTGCCGACAAATGCGATCCGGGTAATCGTCGATGTGGGCGAGCTGAATCCCATACCAAACATCTCCTTCGAAACAGTGAAACGCGATTAGATGTTCACAGAAAAATTGCCCCCAAGGCGATACGCGCCTCGGGGATAGCAGCCTTGCAAACTGCTTCATATGCCTGAGCGCTGAAGGCATCTAAAAACCTTTAGCGGGGGGGCTATCGGCGTCCTCGGTTGAAGAGGCGCACGATCGCGAGCAGGATGATCGCGCCGACGAGCGAAACCAGCAGGGCGGGAATGCTGAAGTTGTTTTGGTTAATCGTGCTGATCCCGAACAGCGGGGTGAGGAACCAGCCCGCCAGGACCGCGCCGACAACGCCTACGATGATATCGAGGATTAGACCCTGTTGACCACTCGTTCCCATGATGCGGCTGGCGAGATAGCCAATCACAGCCCCTGCAATAAGCCAGATGATAATGTTCATTTGTTACTCTCCTTCACTTCTTCAAATAATCGGTTGAATTCTTGCTCGGCGCGCGCCTGGCTATAGCCATATTTTTGCTGGAGCAAAGTCACCAAATGTTTCGCTTTGCTGCCAGCCTGTTCCAGTTCTTCGTTGGTGAGATTGCCCCACCATTCCTTAATCAGACCCCGCATCTCCTCCCCCTGGTCTCCGAAATTATCATATTTCACGAAAGGCTCCTCCTTTGACTTCAAACGGGGTGAATACTCGCCACTGCATCCCGCAGGCCTTGTACCACCTGCTCCGAGGTCTCGCCTTTGCTGATGAAGGCATCCGCCCCGGCAGAGATGGCGGCCTGATCGCGGGCGTCGAGATGGCTGATGAGCACAATCACCACCGCGGCCGGGCAAGCGTTGCGCAGATCGAGCAGGCTTGCTCCCGACCCATTCGCGACCAGCCCCCAATCGACCAGGATCAAATCCGGGCGGGTGAGTGGGGCAAGCGATAGGGTGGTCTGCCAGTTGTCTGCTTCTCCGGTGATCTTCAGGTTCAGATCGACCAGCGCCAAACGCAGAGCTGAGCGTTCATCGGGATGAGCATCGGCTAAATAGACGCGTTTCATACCCCCATTTTATTGCAAACACACCCCGGCCGCATCCGCCGGGTGGGGTGTGTTGATCTCCCCCACTTGGGGGAGCAGCGCGAGAGCAGCGGCCCGCGCGGCCGTCAGGTCGCCAGCCCGCTGCGCAAGGCGAGCGAAACCGCTTCGGACCGGCTGGAAACACCCAGCTTGGCGAGGATGTGGCCGACATGCGATTTGACGGTCGACGGGCTGACCACCAGCCGGGCGGCGATCTGGGTGTTATTTAATCCTTCAACCATCAACGCCAGCACGGCCCGCTCGCGCTCGGTCAGGTTCTGGCCCGGCATCGGCGGGCGGTTGGCCGCGTCGATCAGCGCTTGAGCGGCCTCCGGCGCGAGCGTGGCGCGCCCGGAATGGGCGGCCCGGATGGCCCTGGCCAGCTCATCCGCCGAGACATCTTTGAGCAGGTAGCCGATCGCCCCGGCTTGCAGCGCGTTCTGAACCATCCGCTCTTCTTTGAAGCTGGTCAGCGCAACCACCTGAATTTTGGGATGCTTTCTGCGGATCAGGCGGGTGGCAGTAGCCCCATCCATATCCGGCATCATCAAATCCATCAAAACGACGTCCGGCTGGAGCTGCTCGCACAGGCGGATGGCAGCCGCGCCGCTATCGGCCTCGCCCGCCAGCTCCAGGTCATCAAAGACCATCAAGAAGGTGGCCAGCCCGCGCCGCACCATGGCATGATCATCGACCAACAACACTCGAATCGGTTGAAAAACGCTCATGATCCTCCAGCCTGTTCTGCCTCGGTTTCCGTCCAGCGGATCACAATCTCGACGCCGAGCCCCGGCTGGCTGGCGATGGACAGATCCGCCCCAACCGCGGCGGCGCGTTCCTGCATCATGCTCAAGCCGTAATGGCCGGGGTTCGGCTGATTGGGGTCGAAGCCGCGCCCGTCATCGCGAATGCGCAGCTCGACCGCGCCGGTCTCGAATTGCAGTCCGAGGTCCACCCGGCTGGCCTCGGCATGTTTGGCGATATTGCTCAATCCTTCCTGGCACATGCGGTAGAGTGCGACCTGCACATCCGCCGGTAGGTCGGCCTCACCGCTGACATTCAGGTGGACCGGGATATTCGTCCGGCCGGAGAGGGCGTTGCCCAACAGGCGCAGCAGGTCGCCCAGTTTGGCATCCGTCAGGGTGGAGGGCCTCAACTCGGCCAGCAGCAGGCGCATATCGGCCTGCGCGCCGCGGGTCAAACGGCGCAGGTCTTCCAGCGACCGGCGGCCCTCCTGCGGGTCTCGCTCCCACAGGCGCGGCAGCACTTCGGCGATCAGGCCCGCCGAGAAGAGCGATTGATTGACCGCGTCGTGCAGGTTGCGCGCCAGGCGCTGGCGTTCCTCCAGCGAGGCCAGCAGGCGCGCATTTTCATACAAATCCGAGTTCACCATGGTAATCGCAGCCTGGTTGGCCACGGTCAGCGCCAGGTCGGCGTCGTGGGCGGTGAAGTGATCCTGAACGGCATGGGCGACCCCCACCGCCCCGATCACGCGCCCCTTGATCGCCAGCGGAACCCACATCCAGGAGCGCACACCTTCGAGCAGCCAGCTCGCCTGCTCCGCCAGCAACCGGCGCAAGTAGGCTGCCTGCGCCTCGTTCCCCTGCACATCCGCAATCCGGGCTGGCCCTTTTCCATTAAAAAGCATCGCCAGCGGTTCAGGGTCGCCCAGTTGAATCTGGAAGGGCGTGCCGATCTCCTTCCATTGCGGGCCGCGCCCGGCCAGCAAGGTCAGGGTGGAGTCATTCAGGGTGAACAGCCCGGCGTGGGTGTATTCGATCATCATGCGCAGCTGGTCGAGGATCAAACCGGGCTGCAATTCGAGCGCCGAGGCCAGCGTCTGCGAAATCTCCAGCAAGCTGGCTTGCTCGCGGGTATGCGCATCCATCCGCTGCTGCAACCGGCGCTCCGCCAGAACCTGCTGGCTGATATCGCGCAGGACGCTCAACACGCAGCGACGGCCTTGAACCGTCAAGGCCGTCCCGTGCAGCTCCACATGGAAGAGGCGCCCGTCGCGATGCAGGTGCGCCTGCTGCGACTCGAACCGCCCGGCGGAGTGGGCCATGCGCAGATAGTCCGCAAATTGGCCCAGGCCCTCGGGGTGGACGAAATGGGTCGGATGCAGCCCGACGAACTGCTCGGCGGAATAACCGTACAGCTCACCGGCGGCGGGGTTGGCTGCGACCACCCGGCCGCTCTCCAAATCGTGCAGGATCAAACCGTCGCCGGCCATTTCGAAAATGGTTTGAAACATAGCCTGAGACATGGCCTGATCTTGCCGCCCGGTCTCATCGGCTGAAGAAGACAAAAAAGGTCTTTGATCCATGCGCTTTATCATACCATATTGCGTCCGGGGGGGATGGCGGGCGGGGGTTTAGGAACACGAAGGGTTTGGAACACGAAAGGCGCGAAAGGTAGGGCGCGCCGCGCGCGCGCCCTCTCAGCCCAGACCTCCGAGTTCTGCGAGAACTCGGAGGTCTTGCCCTTCCGGTTTGCAGTAAAATAGCTCCCATGACAACCAAACTGCGCGCTCTGTTTTTCGCCCTGATCCGCCTGATCCTGGTCTGGCTGGTGGACGGGCTGTCGCTGTATGGCATGGCCGCACTGCTGCCCGGCATGCACATCGAACCCTCCCCGCTCGCCTCGGCCTGGACGGTGGCGCTGGCCGCCGCGCTGGTGCTGGGCGTGGTCAATTTCACCATCCGCCCGATCCTGCTGCTGCTCGCCCTGCCGTTCGGCTTCATCGCCATGCTGCTCTCCGGCTTCGTGATCAACGGGCTGACGCTGTGGATGGCCGCCGGGCTGCTGCCCGCCTTCCAAATCTACAGCCTGTGGACCGCCCTGCTGGGCGGCTTCGTCTTCGCCCTGATCAACACGATCCTGACCAACCTGATCACCATCGACGACGATGACTCCTTCTTCCAGAACCTGGTGGAGCAGCGCGCCCGCCGCCAACAGGTCTTCCCCGACGCACACGACCCCTCCCAGGGCCTGCTGATGATCGAGATCGACGGGTTGAGCTACCACCACCTGCAAAAAGCGCTCCACGACGGCTACATGCCCACCGTCTCCCGGCTGATCCACGAGCAGGGCTACAAAATCCACCGGATCGAGACCGGCATCCCCTCGATGACCTCCGCCTGCCAGGCCGGGATCCTGTACGGCGATAACTACGATATCCCCTCCTTCCGCTGGTACGACCGCAGCCTGAACCGCTTCATCGTCTCGCAGATGGACGCAGCCATGCTGGACGAACGCTTCTCGAAGGGGCAGGGGCTGGCGCGCGGCGGTTCGAGCATCGCCAACATGCTGAACGGCGACGCGCTCAAATCGCAGTTTGTGATCGCCACCTTTCGCCACGCCCCGCGCCGAAGAGCGCAAGCTGCGCGCCCGCGACCTGTACCTGCTTGATGCTCGACCCGTACTTCTTCCTGCGCTCGGTCATCCTGTTCTTCGGCGACGCGCTGATGGAGGTGTTCCAATACTTCCTGCAAATCATCCGCAACGTACAGCCGCGCCTGAACCGGCTGCACAACGGCTACCCATTCATGCGGGCCGCGCTGACCTCGTTCCTGAAGGACATCTCGGCTTACCTGATCCTGCTCGACATCCTGCGCGGCACGCCCGCCCTGTACCACACCTACGCCGGTTACGATGAGATGGCCCACCACGCCGGACCGTGGACCTGGGACGCTTTTCACGAGCTGCGCCGGTTGGATCGGATGATCGCCCGCCTGCTGGCGGTGATGGGCGAAAGAGCGCCGCGCCCCTACGAGCTGATCCTGCTCTCCGATCACGGCCAGTCGTTCGGGTTCACCTTCTTGCAACGCTACGGCCAGACGCTGGGCGAATTCATCCAGAGCCGGTTGCCGCAAGGGACGCAGGTGGCCGCGAGCGCTTCCAGCGACGACGGCTCGACCGGGGTGATTTCGATGATGGACGAGCTGAGCAACATCGAAGACCAGTCGGTGGGCGGCGCAGCCGGACGGGCGGTGCTGCAAGGGGCCAACCGGCTGCTCCGGCGCGGCGTCGATCAGCGCCTGGGGGCGGCCGATAGCGCCCCGGCCGAGGTGAAGGTGGCTTTCAGCGGCAACCTGGCGAATGTCTATTTCACCAACCTGGATCACCGCCCACGGGTGAGCGAGCTGAACGCGCGCTACCCCGGCTTGCTCGACGCGCTCGTCCAGCACGAAGGGGTGGGCTTTGTGGTCGGGCTGGATGACGAGGATCAGCCGGTCTGTTTCGGCAAAGAAGGCGCGTGCAACCTGCACAGCGGCGCAGTCACCGGGGTTAACCCGCTGACGCCCTTCACCTGCGATTACGCCCCGCTCGAACTGCGCCTGGAACAGGTGCGGCGGGTGGCCGATTTCCCGCACGCCGGCGATCTGATCGTGAACAGCCCGGTTTACCCGGACGGAACGGTGGCGGCCTACGAAGAGCTGATCGGCAACCACGGCGGGTTGGGCGGCGAGCAGACCGACGCCTTCATCCTGGCCCCGGCGGATGTGCCCGTGCCGCCGACGCGCAACTCGATCGATGTGTACGCCATCCTGAACGCGCGCCCGCGGGCTGATCCCAACCACGCCCGCCCCCGGCGCAGACGCCGCCCCGGCCGCCTCCGATTGGTCGCTGCGCAACCTGTGGCGCGGATTGGCCCAGGTGGAGGTCTGGTTCAGCCGGGCGTTCCGCGCCCTGGTCTTTGACCGCAGCGCCTACGCCGAGATCGCCGCCGACCGGCTGATGACCGGCCCGGCCGTGCTGATTGGGCTGCTTTCCGCCGCCCTGCAGACCTGGGATTGGAACGAGCGCCCGTACTGGGCGCTGGTCAACCTGGCTATGATGTTCGTCACCGCCGCGGTCACCTGGCTGGCCGGGCGCTTGTTGAAAAGCAAACAAGATTTCAGCCCGCTGATCCGCGCCCTGCTTTTCGCCCGGATCAGCTCGCTCTGGCTGCTGCTCGCGCTGATCCCCTCCGCCGACATGATCGCGACGTTGATCGCCTCGCTGGTCGGCTTCATCGCCTCCTGGCTGGCGGCGACCACCGCCCTGAAGCTGAAAGGCTGGAAGACGATCATCCTGCCGTTCACCTCGTTCTTCCTGGCCATCTTCTTGACCTACGCCATCGGCGCGCTGCTGTGGAGCGCGGCCTTCACCATCGAGGCGCTGTCGCGCCAGTTCGGGCTGCAATAACCCGGCGGTCGATGAACATGCCCGCCACCGGCCCAACCCCGCTCAACGTGATGACCTACAACGTGGGCAACGGGCGCGCCCAGCCGCAGCGGCTGGCGGCCCGGCTGGCCCAAAGCGAGGCGGACGTGATCGGGCTGCAAGAGTTAAACGATGCGCAATCTCAGGCGATCCAGGCGGGGCTTTCCGGGGCTTACCCGCACCAGGCGCTCTTCCCGGACGGGTTCGCCGGGAAAGGGCTGCTCAGCCGCTTCCCGATCCGCCAGGCCCGGCTGATCGACATCGGCCCGGAGCGCCCGGATTTGCAGGCGCAGATCGAGCTGCCCGGCGGCCCGCTCAGCCTGATCAACGCCCACCCCACCCCGCCGCGCCTGACCTGGGACGGCCTGCGCTTCCATCCCGATGCACTCAAGCAAATCCAGACGCTGGCGGCGCTGGCGGCGCAATCCGACCCGTGCCTGCTGATCGGCGATTTCAATTTCACCCCGGCCCGGCGCGAATACGGGCTGCTTTCCGCGGCCGGGTTGAGCGACGCCTTCCGCGAGGCCGGACCCCGGCGCGGGGCTACCCTGCCGGTGCGGCTCGGCCCGTGGAAGCGCTATCTCTGGCTCAACACTCTGCTGAAGTGGCTGCCGCTCTGGCCGCTATTAAGGGTAGACTATATCTGGCGCAGCCCGTCTATCCGCGTCCACCGGGCCTGGATCGGCCTGGACGCCGGATCGGATCACCTGCCGATGCTGGCGCAAGTCAGCCTTCAACCCATCCAATAACTGCACACAGGAGGAAATCCCGATGAACCGCAAACCCATCCCCGCATTTCGCAAGCTGCTCTTTTTGCTGCTGGCAGGCCTGCTGATCCTGCCCTTTCAGTCCGCATTCGCCCAGGGCGAGCCGCCGCTGACCCACGTCCCGGCCGGGGCGACCATCTCCGACAGCCTGTTCATGAGCGGCGGCGAGCTGAGCGTGGACGGGGTGGTGGATGGCGATCTGTTCGCCATCGGCGAGAGCCTGACGCTGAACGGCGAGGTGCGCGGCAGCCTGTTCGTGCTGGCGACCCGCGTGACGATCAACGGGCAGGTGGGCGGGGAGGTGTACGCGGCCGCCGGCGCGCTGACGATGAGCGGCGAGGTGACCCGCAGCCTGAATTTCATCGGCGGGATGCTCGGGCTGATGAGCGGGGCGCTGATCGAGCGCGATCTGCGCGCCCTGGCTTTGAGCGCCGAATTGAACGCCTCGGTGGGGCGCACCACCCGCCTGCACGTCGGGCTGACCGAGATTTTGCGCCTGATCCTTTCGAACACCGGCTACATCGAGCCGGAGCAAAACGAGAGCGGAGCCGCCTCCGCCCCGGCCCAGCCGCCCATCGACCAGGTGGCCTCGCTGCACCCGCTGGCGCTGCGGCCGCTGGCTCAGCCCGCCCCGCAGAGGGCGATCAACTCGCAGGCGCTGCTCGACTGGCTGGAGGGCCGCTGGCGGAGCGCCTTCCCGCTGCTGCTGTTCGGCCTGCTGCTGATCTGGCTGCTGCCCGCCCGCTTGGGCGCGGCGGCGGACGGGCTGCAAAAGCGCCCGTTCCACAGCCTGTGGCGGGGGGCTTCGTTCCTGTTCACCGGCTACGGCATGGCCGGGCTGGGGCTGCTGGCTGCGATCGCGGTCGGGTTGTTCTTCGTCTCGCTCGGTTACTGGAACCTGGCCTGGCTGAGTTGGGGGGCCGGGCTGGGGGCGCTCTCGCTGGCCTTCGCCGTCTTCAGCCTGGCGGTGGCCTTCGTCAGTAAGATCGTGGTAGCCTTCCTGCTCGGCAAGTTAATCCTGCGGCGCTGGCTGCCCGATAACGGCTGGCAGCGGCTGCTGGCCTTGCTGCTCGGCCTGCTGATCTACCTGCTGCTCGAAGCGATCCCGACGCTGGGCTGGGTGATCGCGATAGGAGTGACGCTGTTTGGGTTGGGGGCGCTGGTTCGGGAGGCGGCGGCGAGGAGGGTGGAGGTTGAGGCATCCGAGGTCTAAGAGAACGCGGAGGACATTGAAACACGAAAGCCACGAAAGGGCGCGCCGCGCGCGCGATCTCAAGTTCAGACCTCCGAGTTCTGCGAGAACTCGGAGGTCTGTGTCAGTGGCGGCTTTGCCCGCGGTTCGGTCGGGATAAAGCCCCGGAGATCAATCTCCGGGCTACATTCTGCATCGCCGGATAAATCCGGCTGGCGGTCGGAACCCGCTTCAGCGGGTGGCTGCCTGTGTAGCCGGGGGATTCATCCCCCGGAGCGCGGTGATTGCCGCGGGCGGTGGAATGGGGATATAATCTGGGTTAGAAGATCGTAGGGAAATGGTGACACAGGATCATTCTTTAGATAACAACCAAAGGGAAATTTTATAGATAACAGGGTGCTTTTTGGGGCTGACAAAAAAGGCAGGTCATCGATGAGTAACGATTTTTCCCCGGCGCCAGATATCCACATCTACAGACTAAAGCGGCGAACAATTGCAGGCAGTCTTTTCTCGCTTTTCTTTCTGATGGCAGTCATCGGAATCCCCCTCATCGCACTTATGCTATTGGTTGCCTCGAATTCCTCAATCCGAAAAAAGCCTCGATTCGGCTCCGATAGTTTTTATTTGTCTTTTTAAGTCCCTTCATTCTCTTAATGGCTTTCAGTATTATCTCGACAACCATTAATATCCTTTTGTCGCTTTTCTCTTATATTCAAATCTCTCCTGATGGAATTGAACACAAGTATTCACCCTACAGGCATATTCGCTGTAAATGGTCTGATATTGACATTCTTGGAAAGTACTTATTCTACAGAGATGTGCTCTACCTTAATTCTTTTGAAGTCCTCGGTATGTCATTATCTTTGAAATCGCCGTTCAGGTTTTTGCATCCCAAACAAGAATTTATCATGCTCACGGGATATAACGGCTGGCCAGATGGTCAGCTTGCAAACGACCTGAGACAATATGCGCCCAGATTGTTTGAAAATCAGCCGATCCTTCCCCAAGAAACTCCGCCGGAGAACAAAGAAGTCCAGAAGGATGTTCAGGCGAGGGAAACACCCGCAATGAGCCATGAAGTCCGATTGTTGGCGGCGATATCCCACGCTTCCATTCTATTTCATGGCGTTGGCTTATTTGTTCCGATCGGTGTCTACCTAACTCAAAAGAATAAATCGTCTTACCTTAGCTTTCAATCCTTGCAGGCCATCATCTGGCAAATCGTTTCGATGGGATTCAGCCTGTTCATGTCTGTGTGTTTGGCGGGCCTGGTAATCATCCCTGTTTTTTGGAACGCGATGTCACAGAATGAAGAAATCATGGGTTTTTCAGTCTGGTTACTCCTTGCGGCAATCATCGGTGTGTTCATGGTGACCATTGGAAGCCTTGTATTTGTTACTTACGGCATCATCGGCGCAGTAATGACCTATCAAGGAAATGATTTTCGGTATGTCTTTATCGGCAACCGCATCGATAAAAGCAAAGGTGTTCAACCAACAAACCGCGCCTGACACCGGGTTGCAGCAGACAACACCCCCGGCGCTGGCGAGCCAAGCCTTTGGGAGGCTTCATCTCCAGCATCAATTCATCGAGGGAAATATTGAATGAGCGAGAACCGCCGAGCAAAAATCAAGACAAATCTACTCACTCAAGACACGGATTATTTGCTTGACATTTGGCAAAATGGAGATATTGACGAATGGGAGGAAGCAGTCTTTGAGGCTGTCCAGGAGATTCTGCTGGAGCGATTAGGGGTTGTGCCGCCCCAATCGGCGGACAGGCAAGTTGCCCGATTTTTAGATCGTGTCGCAGATGACATCGAAAATAAAGCGTTCGACAAAGCGATCAGCGGATGCGAATCCGCAATCCAAATCAAACCCAATTCTGCGGCGGCGTACCACTATCTTGGCGTGATCTACGATGAGATGGGTCAACTGGAAACTGCAATCATCCATTATCAAAAAGCGATCCAACTGGACCCCGATGATCAAGAGGCCTGGGAGGATATGTTGATCGTCGAGGCAGCGCTTGAAGAAGCATTCGAAGAATCGGTTGCAAAGCAGCATCTGGATAATGCGCTTGAGCTTAGTTATGGTGATGAGCCTGAAATGGCGCTGGCTGAGTGCGAAGCGGCAAAGCCATTCATGCCCAGTCTTGCGATTGCCTATAATTATCTCGGCTTGATTCTGCAAACGGTAGACCAATTCGAACCTGCAATTGATTCCTATCTCAAAGCCATCGAACTCAACCCGCGATTTTTTGCCGCCCGTAAAAATCTGGCCAACGCGCGCATCCGGTGGGAAGAAGAACAATATCAAACGTTTTCGGATTCGACCCCAGCCGAAGAGCAGGAAATCAACCCTGAATTTGACGAATCTGAAATTCAAGAAAGCACAGAGCCGATCCCGCAATGGCTTTACATGGATAAACGATCCTTACTGCTAGTCGGCTGGGCTGGTCATCGCACACGCTATGGGCGGAGCGGTTATGATCCATTGGAGTTGGATTTTGAACAGGCGCATATGCAAGGGGTAATGATCAGGCTGCTGCTCATTCGAAAATTTCGCACCCGAAACCCGGTTTTTCTTCTCACGATGACTTTTGTCGGCGTGATCTGTTTCTTCGGGGGGTTATTCCCTTTTATCGGTGGAAACTGGTTCGGAATCTTTGCAGGAATTCTATATAGCCCCTTAACAATTGTCGGCGCGTTGTTGTTGATGAATGTTTACTTGAGTTTACGCCTTGGAAAAGAAGACGAATACGAAGATCAAGGGAAGATATTTTTCTAGGCAGACGCCCGGCGCACCGCCCCGAACCGTTCGGGATCAATCCCTCGCTCAGCACGTGAAAGCCCCTGCGGGGCTGTCCGTGCGCAGAGTTTTTTACCACGAAACACACGAACCACACGAAAAAAACGGTGGGCGCGCCAGCTCCCCGGAGATCAATCTCCGGGCTACATCCTGCCTCGCCGGATGAATCCGGCTACACGCCGCGCGTAAGGGCGAAGCAGGCGGAGAGCGCGCCGCCCGGAATCGACCCCATCCGCCCCGCCAGCTTCGCCCCTACCTTTCGCGTCTTTCGCGGCCTTTCGCGCCTTTCGTGATCCAAACCCGCGCCGCACCCCAAACCGTCCCCGAATGAGAACCACGAATACACGAATGGACGGCGCGCATTCGAGTATTCGTGCCTTATTCGTGGATGGTTTCCCCTGCAGTTCGTAAATATTTCTTAAAGAAATAGCCAACAGCGATGGCGGGTAATCCCAGAATGATGAAAAACAAGCTGCCCAAACAGAGTGCTATCTGCCAATTCCTGGTAGCCCAATATTCCCTGATTCCTACACTTCCTAATATCAACACAAAAACCAATAAAATATAGAACCGGGTTCGTAAACGGCCAAAGCGGAGCCATGCTATTAGCAGCAATTCCCCCAATAGTATCGTTGAGATTAAGATAAAATCAATGTCCATGTTACTTGAACCTGATATCGCTTGAAATATGGCGCGCCCTATGGTCATTAGTGATCGATAAATCGGAATATTCCTAGGAATATTCCTCCAAGCCCTACTAAAATCAAGAACAATCCAATTAATAAAGCTGGTATCCCTTTGATCAAGAAAGTAAAAACAGGATACGCTCTGTATTTAGCGATAATTAGCCCCACAATACAGAAAATGAGAAAAATGCATTCCACGACAAAAAATTGAGCGAATTTAACCGAGATCGTTTTTGATAACAACTCTGCCAGGGGGTTGACTGAAATCAAGAAAAACAAAAACAACAGGGTCATTATCAAGAAAGGGTTATCCTCAAAAATCCGTGAAATAGTGGACAATAATCTCTTCATATTTTAGGTCTAATGTCCTTCTATTCGCAGCGGGCAGGGCGGGAGGCGCGCACCCTTGTTCCAATGAATTGTTTGTTGATTTCATCCATAATCCATTTTGAATAGTTGCTTTGCTCGATTGCGTTAATCACTTATATTAGCATTTGCCTCTCTTTGGACTTCAACTCTTATTCTTACCCGGAGTAGTAATTCGATCATCCCGAAAGTTATCCAGGATAAAAACGATAATCCTATTGTGGTAAAAATCGTTCCGATTATTTTCTCGGGAATACCCAGTGATGCAAGCGCAATCGGATCGAGCATCCTCATTCCTATAAAGAAAAATAGACAATAAAAAAACCCAAATCCACTGATTATCGTCACATGTCGCCAAAGCGTTCGATGTTCATCAGAAGGATCAATCTTTTTTTGAGCCAATGAACGATTGAAAAACCGTTGCACGATTATCTTATCAATGAACAAAGGTATCAGGAAAAGTATTACGATTATGAAGATTTCAATAGCAGCCATTTTATTACTATCTTTTCATTTTCACTTGAAACCCTCGCTTGTCCTGGATGAATTATACCAGCGGGTAGCGCGCCCACCCTCTCAAGCCCAGACCTCCGAGTTCTGCGAGAACTCGGAGGTCTGGGCTCCCGGCGGTTAAGCCCACATTTCGTCCGGGATCAATTCTCCTATCTCGGTCGTAGGGTTTGCCGCGCCGGACTCTACTTGCTGACCCTCAGCCCGCTTTGGCGTGCTTGATTTTATTGTTTTTGGCTATATAATATATTCAGGGAACCAATCTCATATGTTGAAAGGAGTCTTCAAATGGCTCAGGCGCCTACTGTGCAAGAA
This sequence comes from uncultured Chloroflexia bacterium, assembly GCA_963788145.1. Classification (GTDB taxonomy): domain Bacteria; phylum Chloroflexota; class Anaerolineae; order Anaerolineales; family UBA4823; genus UTCFX2. The sequence goes on from CAWBFQ010000003.1 coordinate 1,205,762, forward strand.
GTTGTCAATCAGATAGCCGCAGAGACTTCAACGCAGCGTGAGAAAGCCATCGCATTACACGATTATGTCCGGGAAAAAGTCAAATTTGGTTTCAACAAATACTTCGATGCAACCCCACCAGACTATACATTATCTTGCGGTCACGGACATTGCAACCCAAAGAGCCGTTTGATGGTTGCTCTTTTCCAAGCCGCTGGACTGGAAAGCTACCAACACTTTGTTGTAATCCCTAAAGACATACTCAAAGATGCCATTCCTCCCAGCAGATTTTGGATGATTCCACCAGAACTGTCCCATAGCTATGTTGAAGTTCGGGTCGAGGATAATTGGTGCACGATCGATAGTTTCATTGTGGATACTCCTTTGCTCAAAGGCGCGCTGACCAAACTCACTAAGGAAAATCGTACTATCGGATATGGGGTCCGCTCCAATTCAATCAATGAGTGGGATGGGCAAAACAATGCTTTCTCGCAATTCGACCAGAGTATGATGATTGAAGATCATGGACGCATTGATGACCTGGAAGCGTATTTCAAAGACAAGAGATATCGCCATGTGGTGATGGGCATTCGCTTCAATACGATGTTTCAGTATATGGGAGAATTCGGCGTTGCCCCGATGAACGTCTATATCGAAAAAAACCGTCAATAGTGCGCCAGGGCGGGATAGGGAGATTAACTAATGAAACTCAAGACTTTATTCATCTTCAACGCCATCGCCACAATCCTTTTTGGAATTGGATCAGTTTTATTTCCGCAACCTCTAGTAAACCTTTTCGGTTCTACACTCAACCCTGCCGGCGCGCTTATGATGCAGTATGGGGGCGTTTGGCTCATAGGAATTGGCTTGTTAGCCTGGTTTGCCAGAGATTCCGCCCCCTCCGAAGCTCGAAAAGCGATCGTGTTAGCATTTCTGATCTGTTATAGCATCGCGTTCGTGGTCGCTCTGATTGCACAACTGAATAACGTGTTGAACGTCTTCGGATGGGGCACGGTTGTGCTCAACTTAGTTCTAGCTATTGGCTATGGATATTTCCAATTTGTGAAACCCGTGACCGAGTGAGGTAGTTCCGTCCGGGATAAATCCCTGCCTGAGCACATGAAAGCCCCTGCGGGGCTGGCCGCTGCATCCCACAGTTGTAGGGCGCGCCGCGCGCGCCATCCGACAAGTAATCGCAGGTAGAGTGATTTGGAATGTTGTTGAGACTTCATGATTGAACGTGTCGCTCTTTTTCTGTCGGATACCCAGAACCCGAGGGATGGGTTGAGTTTTGCGCGTTATGCAGAACAGCGTGGCTTTGAGGCGGTCTGGATGGGTGAAACGCGCCTGGTGCGGGATGCCATTGTACCGATGGCAGCCTGCCTCGCAGTGACTGAGCGCATCAAAGCCGGTTCAGGCGTGGTCAATAACTGGACACGCAATATCGGGCTGCTGGCCGCTACATTCCTGACCCTCGACGACCTGGCGCCCGACCGAGTGATCTGCGGAATCGGAGCCTGGTGGGACCCGTTGGCGCACAATGTGGGCATCGAGCGTCGTAAGCCGCTGACCGCCATGCGCGAGACGGTCGAGGTGCTGCGCCGGTTGCTCAATATGGAGCGTGTGACCTTCCACGGCGAGTTCATCCATGTCGAGGGAATCGAGCTGGATGTGATCCATGGACGACGAGAGCCGCGCCGGGTGCCCATCATGATCGGCGCTACTGGCGACCAGATGATGGAATTGACAGGGGAGATCGCCGATGGCGTGGTGCTCAACTTCTGTGTCCCGCCCGAATACAATGACCGGGCGTTGGAGCGATTGGAAAAAGGCGCACAGAAGGCAGGGCGAAAGTTGGAAGAACTCGACCGGCCTCAATTGGTTGTATGCTCCGTGGATCACAACCACGAACGGGCAATTGATTCTACCCGGATGCTGTTGACCCAATACCTGGCCCAGCAACCGCATATCGCCAAGGCTTCCGGTGTATCGCCGGATGTGGTGGCAGAGATCCAATCCATTCTGGGCTGGCCAGCCACGAAGGCGCAAATCCAGCGCGCCAAGCATCTTGTGCCTGAAGAGCTGATCGCCAGCATCACTGCCTCCGGCACACCCGCCGAAGCGCGCCTCAAAGTGGAGCAATACCGCAAGCACGGCGCGACTTGCCCGATCCTTTACCCGGTGAGCGGCGATGTGAAGCTGCTGATCGACACATTCGCACAACCATAAGCCTCATCCGCTCTGTCGACGATCCCGGACGAATCGGGGGTGTGGCGCGCGGGGTCAACCGTCCACGAATAAGGCACGAATAAACGAATATGCCGCATCGGCATTCGTGCATTCGTGGTCTTCATTCGGGGATGGTTCCTTGCGCGCGCCGTGGCTTGAGACCTCCGAGTTCTGCGCAGAACTCGGAGGTCTGGCAGGCGCCTCGTCCATTCGTGCATTCGTGGTTTTCATTCGGGGATGGATGGGGCGCGCCTCCCATTCCTTATTGACTCCGTCACCTTTCTCCTCTAAAATAGAACCAATCCGATCACGTACCACGGGGAGGCACGCTGGATGGACATCGCTCGAAAAGGTGGAATTTTAATTCTTTCCGTTGTCGTAATTGACCTGATCAGTTGGGGGGTGGGACTGATCCACAACTTGTCCGATTTTCTGCAGGTCTCCGGGCTGGCCGCGGCGGGTGCAGCCGGTGTCCTGGCGCTCTTTTCTTCATCCGAGAAAATAGCAATTATGATCAAAAAGGTCATCCACACCGATCAATACGTAAAGAAGAATACAGGCCAGGTGATCGGCACGCAAATAAACATCACGCCGCCCACCACCGCTCCAACCCAAACCCTTTCCTCCCCCGTCCGCCTCCAACTGCCGCCCCACCCCGACCCGTTCCGCGGGCGGGTGGACGAGCTGGCCGAGCTGCAGGCCGCGCTGCAGCCGGGCAAGATCGTGACCATCTGCGCTTCGGGCGGGATGGGCAAGACGGCTCTGTCCGGCGAGGCGCTCTGGCGGATGACGGAGGGCGAGACACAGCCTCCCGCCGCTTTCCCGGATGGCGTGTTCTTCCACACGTTCTACAACCAGCCTTCGGTCGAGGCGGCATTCGAGGAGCTGGCGCGCTTTTTCGGCGAAGAGGCCAAACCGACGCCCGAAGCGGCCGCCCGGCGCGCCCTGAGCGGTAAATGCGCCCTGCTGATCCTGGACGGGGCTGAGGACGCCGATAGGCTGGAGGCTCTGATCGAGCTGCACGGCAGGTGCGGCGTGCTGATCACCACTCGCGACCGGGCTCAAATCCAGGGCGTCGAGATCGAGCTGCAGACGCTGGGCAAAAGGGCCGCGCTGCAGCTGCTCAAGGACAGCGCCGGCGAGTACGCCCGGCCGGAAGCCAGAGGCGAGGCGGATTTGCGAGCTGGTCGGCTACCTGCCGCTGGCGCTGAACCTGGCCGGGCACTCTATGTGCGCCACCAACAGAAGGCTGCCGAATACCTGGGCTTCCTTGAAAAGACGCCGCTGGCAGCCCTGCACCTGGACGAGCGCCGGCATCAAGAGCACGCGGGTGCTGTTCGAGCGCAGCCTCGAAGCGCTCGAGGCGGGGGCGGTGGAGATCCTGGCGCTGTTCGGGCAGCTCGCCTACGCCCCGCTGGACGAACCCTGGCTGAGCGCGGTCTTCGCGGACGAAGCCGGGCTGCGGAAGGGGCTGGACGGGCTGACCCGCTACGGCCTGCTGCTGCGCTCGGGGACGAGCAGCCAGCTTGCCCACGCCCTGCTGCACACCTACGCCCGCGCAGCTATCCCCGCCGGAGGGCGGCGCTGCGGGCGCTGGCCGGGCGCTGGGCGAGCTATGTGGAAGAACAGACCGCACTGGGCGGCGGAGGGCTTCGAGCGCCTCGACCCGCTCCGCCCGCACCTGCGCGCGCGCCCTCGAGCGGCTGAGCGCAGACCGGGGATTGGGAGGCTTGTGGGATCTGGCCTATCCGATGCGGGACTACCTGGACATCCACGGATACACCAGCGAGCGGCGCGAGGTCTGCGAACTGGCGTTGGCAGCCGCCAAACACGCCGAAGACCGGCAGCGAGCAGGGTAACTGGTTGAACAGCCTGGGCCTGGCCTATCGTCGACCTGGGCGAGCCGCCGCAAGGCGATCGAGCTATTATCAGCCGCGCGCTGAACGATCGCCCGACAGATCGGCGACCGAGACGGCGAAGGCGGATGTACCTGGGCAACCTGGGCATCGCCTACTACACCCTGGGCGAGCTGCAGCAAGGCGATCGAGGATTACGAACAGGCGCTGGCGATCGCCCGCCAGATCGGCGACAAGCGCGGCGAAAGTGGCGCTCTGGGCAATCTGGGATATCCTCGCTACCTGGGCGAGCTGCCCATGGCGATCGAGGTATCTTAGCAGGCGCTGGTAGATGTCAACGCAAGGGCATGGCGAAAGAAATGGCGAAGGCAATAACTTGGGCAGACTTGGGCGCGTACGAGTATCCTGGGCAAGCTGCCCAATGAGGATCGAATATTATGAACAGGCGCTGGCGATCGCCGACAGATCGGCGATCGGGCGGCGAAGGCAAAACCTGGGCAACCTGGGCATCGCTTCACGACCTGGGCGAGCTGAAGCGATCGAATAGTCAGATGCAACGCTGGCGATTGCACGGCAGATCGGCGACATGCTTGGCGAAGGGGCAGAGCCTGGATTAATCTGGGACATGGCCTACGGCTCTGTGGGCGAGATGGATAAGGCGTGGAGTATTCCCAGCAGGCGCTGGCGATATTTGAGCCGATGCTGCCGCGGATCATGATTCCAGGTGGTTCGCCAACATCGAAATAGCCCGGAAGCCGGCCGGGTGGGATTGAGCAAGGCGGAGTGCACGGTTTTCCGGCCCGGATTGCACGGATTTTTCCGTCTGCTGGTACGCTGTCATCGAGACTTCCGAATTCTCGGAGAATTCGGAAGTCTGGCTGGCGGGCGGACCTCCGAGTTCTTGCAGAACTGGAGGTCTGGCTTTTCAGCCTCCCAAATACATCCGCAGCCTCTCCCTCGTCCGCGCCGCCCGCTCCGGACGGTTCCAGTAGTCGAACTGCTCGGCAAGGCGCTCCCAGGCGGAGGCGTCCAGTTCGCCGCGCCGGTAGAAGGCCTCTTCCAGCTCGACCGCCTGGCGGGTGAGGCGGTCGTAGGGGTTGTCTTCGAGCGCTTCGAACGGCTGCCCGCCGGTCAGTTTGCGCGCCGCCTGGCGCAGCTCCGAGACGCGCGGGAAGAACGGGTTGGATTGGATGTGCGCCCGCACCGCCGCATCCAGGATTTGGGAGGGGATATCGGCCAGGTTTTCGAGATAGACCTGCAGGCTCTGGCGCGAAAGCTGCTTGTCCGGGTAAGCCAGCGCCAGCATCTCCAGGGATCGGGCGAGCAGGGCGGGATCAGCGCTGGTAATAGGCATACAAATCCTGCAAGACCTGCTGAGTTTGGTTCAGCGGGAGCGCTTTGGGCGGGCGAGGCTGCTCGCGGCGGCAGAAATGGCACTGCTCCGGCCCGCCGCGGCGGTAGAGATCGATCATCCCGGTCAGGTTTTTTGGGTTCCAGCCGTGCATCAGCCAGTGTTCGAGGGTGGTCTGCCAGGCTTTCAGGTCGCTCACCTGCCCATTCAGCAGCGGGCGCTGGTTGCTGCGCACGTTGAAGCCGAAAACCTGGCGAAAGACGGCGGCGGGATCGTTTGAGGCGGCGCAGGGCGGGGCTGGAGCCAGGTCGGGCGGTTTGGCTTCCGGGCGGTAGGCGCTGCGCGGGCGGCTTTTCATTCCGGGCGCATCCGTATATTCGGCCGGAAATCCGAAAAGCGGGACGTGGGCGCGCGCCTCAGCGCCTCTCTTAATCTTTCTGTTAAGAGAGGTGAGGGAAAGAAGAGGGCATCGTTCGCGCGATTGGCGTCCGGGATTTCGGATGAAGGCGGAGCCGATCCAGCCTGCGCGGCGGCGGCCTGGGCGGATGGAGCGACCTGCTCCCGCGGCTGCCGGGCGGCTTCGAGCGGGACGAACGAGATCGCCCACAGCCCGTTTGCGGGCCAGGAAAAATCCAGGCAGCCGAGCAGCCGCAGCAGCGAGAGGTGGGTGTGCAGGGTGGACTTGCTCTTGCCGATCCGCCAGGCCAGCTCTTTGAGCGTGCAGGCCGGTATCAGACCGCTCTCGCCGGCCAGGGCGCGCAGACGGATCCAGCTTTGCAGCACAGCCGGTTTGAGGTCCGGGTCGGCGAACAGGGATTGGGGTACGATCACTTGGTCGAGGGGTGTGGTCATTGGGGGCCTCCTGAGAAGAATGGATCACCTGAACTACTATAACTAGAACGTTCGTTCTGGTAAATATCCTCCCCTGGGTATTTTGGGGTTAAAAAGCGGAGGAACCCCGGCGATCGATCTCCGGGCTACTGCGTACACGCGCCGGATAAATCCGGCTGCCCACACCCCATCCCACTTCCGATCCGAAATCCCGGATCAGCCCAATCCCCCTGCAGGGGATTTGACGGGTTAATCGGCGCGAAGCCAGTTGACAATAGAACATAATTTCTATTATGATCATGCTGAAATCGCACGCCTGGCGCTGCCGCCAGGACCCACCCAACAACGAAAGGACACTCCATTATGCCGCCTGAATTATTCGCTTCGATCCTTGCCGGTCTCTTATCTCTGCTGATGTCCTACGTCCCAGGCTTTGAGGGCCGGTACGGCGGATTGACCGGCGCCCTCAAACGGCTGGTGATGCTCGCCCTGCTGGCGCTGATCGCCCTGGCCGTCTATGGTCTCGCCTGCTCCGGTCTGGCGCCCACCTTTGGCCTGACGTTGACCTGCGATGCGGATGGATGTATGTGCTGCTGACCTCCTTCCTGGCTGCGCTGGCCGCCAACCAGACCACCTACCTGATTACCGCTCATGGTCGGGCAAAAGGGAAATAAGAACGCCCTCAAGCACGGCTTTTACAGCCGCGCTTTTCGCGAGATCGAGCTCAACGACCTGGAGAGCCTGGAAGAAGGCTTGATGAGCGAGATTGCCATGCTGCGCGTCGCCACCCGGCGCCTGTTCGATATCTACAACGCCTACCACGAAAGCGCCCACGATCCCGATTCCGGGCTGGACAGCAGCGTGCTGGCCGATCTCTCGGATACGTTGAACACGCTCGGCCTGGCCAATATCCGGGTAGCCAGCCTGATCAAAACAAATACCATCCTGACGGGTGGAAAAGGGAACCTGATGGAATTACTGCTGGATGAGATCACCTATGCGCAAAGACAAAAGGGGTTGATCCCGTGAGCCGCAGGCTTGCCCAGAGTACGAAGGGCCTGCCCAGAGATACGAAGGGCCTGCCCCAGAGGCATAAAAGCCCCTGCCCGATCTCGCAGGACGTTTGCAGAGTGCAAAGCCTGTCGAAAGATATCACCAGGGCGATGCGAAAACTGCGCCGAGACCTGGACGCCTGTCGGCGATGTCCATCCTTTGAGAACTGCATCATCTTACAAAATTTCAACAGCCTGGTGAGAGAATGCCTGCTCGAAATCCAGGCAGAATGGGAGCGTGAATAATGGCTGTATGCGGACAGAAAACCATCACCAGCGCCGGAACGGCGGAGGCGCTGGGCGAACAAGCCATCAACGGGCCGCTGATGGTCAAAGCGCTGGACAGCAACAGCAGCGTGGTCGCCCTGGGCAACGTTGGCGGAGATGTGACCGTGTCGAATGGGTTGAGGCTGGAGGCGGCGACTCGATCGTATTTGAATTTGTCGGGAATTTAGCCAGTCTGATGCTCGACGCGGCTGTCAACGGCGAAGGCGTATCATGGATCATGTTGAACGCCTGAAAGAAGGCCCAGCCCGCCGATCCGGTCTTGCTGTTCGCCCGCCGGTCTGCCCCCTATCAAAGGGAGATGGCCCCGGGCGAGGGCGCCTAAGAGGATTTCACGAATGACCAGTTTGAAAACCATGGTGCGCGCCACGTTGAAAGACGTGCTCAACTTCTCCGAACACGGCAGCGGGGTCAAACTGAGAGCCTATCAGCAGGAGGTGGCGACAGCCATTGTCGATTTGGTCATCCAGAAAAAGGGGCTGACGTTCGTGGTCATCTTCCCGCGCCAGTCTGGAAAGAACGAGCTGCAAGCCGCCATCGAAGCCTATCTGCTCCAGATCATGTATAACCTGAACGCCGAGATCGTCAAAGTATCCCCCACCTGGAAGCCGCAGAGCCAAAACGCGATGCGCAGGCTGGAGCGGATCATCAAGCGCAACCTGATCTCGCGCTCCTTCTGGAGCAAGGAGTTCGGGCTACATCTACCGGATGGATACCGCTCGGATCTACTTCCTTTCAGCCAGCCCGAACGCGAACGTGGTTGGCGCGACCGCCTCGACCTTGCTCGAATGCGACGAAGCCCAAGACGTGCTGCCCTCCAAATGGGATCGGGATATCGCCCCCATGGCCGCCAGCGCCAACGCCACGCGCGTCTTTTGGGGCACCGCCTGGACCTCTCAAACCCTGCTGGCGCGCGAAAAACGAGCCGCCCTGGCGGCAGAAAAGGCTGACGGCATCCGGCGGGTGTTTGAGCTGACCGCCGATCAGGTCAGGCAGGAGGCGCCCGCCTACGGGCTGTTCGTGGATGGCGAGATCGCCAAACACGGTCGCAACAATCCCTATATCCGCACCCAATACTTCAGCGAAGAAATCGACGACCAGAGCGGGATGTTCAGCGCCGAACGGCTGGGGTTGATCCAGGGCAACCATCCGCCCCGGCTTGCGCCGGGCGAAGGCAGCACCTACGCCTTCTGCATCGACGTGGGCGGCGAAGAATTCAACTCGCTCGCGGCGCAGGGGGCTGTTGCCTCCGCCGACCACGACCGCAGCGCCCTGACGATCTACGAGATCGACCTGCAGGGCTTCACCGCCGAGATCGGAGCGGTCTATCGCATCGTTTACCGCCAGCAGTGGCAGGGCGAGAGCCACGCAAAGCTTTACCAGCGCCTGGCGGCCCTGATCGAACAATGGCAGCCCTACCGCGTGGTGATCGATGCAACCGGCGTGGGCGAGGGACTGGCCTCGATGCTGACCAACAGCTACAAAACCAGGATCATCCCGTTCAAATTCAGCCCATCCAGCAAATCCAGGTTGGGATGGTCGTTCATCAGCGCAATCGAAACCGGCCGGATCAAAGACTTCGCCGCCCCAATCCCCGCTCAAGCGGACAGCCAATCCCTGCTCCGGGCCGTCTTTCAAGAACAGGCTCAGCGGGCGCAGATGGAAATCCTGCCGGGACCCGGCAAGGTTTGCCGCTGGGGTGTGCCGGATGGGGCGCGCAGCTTCGCCAGCGGCGAGCCGCTCCACGATGACCTGCTGCTTTCCGCCGCCTTGATCTGCGAGCTTTTCGAGCAAACCTGGGGCGGGAGCGAATCGGCCGTCATCCCATCCTATGACCCGTTATCCGAAATGGAATTCTAAAGGAGCAACCCCCCATGACCCACCTGACAGAACTCCACCCGCAGGAAAAACTCAGCCTCTCCGGCAGCTTCCATCCGAGCAACGGCAAATACAAAGCCCGCTTTGTACGCGCCGGCGCGGTCAAAAGCGCGGACGGACAGCCCACCAACCTGATCATCGAAGCCCAGGCGTTGCAGAAAGCGGTCAGCCGCTTCAACAAACTGGCGGTATTCATCGACCACGCCGGTTTTTTTGAGAACAGCAGCCTCACCCGCCTGGCAGGGACCACCACAAACGCCAGCTACAACCCCCAAGACCCCTCCATCGAAGGAGAGATCAGCTTGAACCAGACGCCCTCCGGCGAGCTTGCCCGCGAGCTGATCACAGAGATCTTAACCGAGCCGGACAACGCCCCGGACATCGGGCTTTCGATCGTCTTTTACGCCAAATTCGCTCCGCGCGACGACCTCAGCCAGCCGCGCCGCATTATCGACATCCGTCATGTCGAATCGGTTGACCTGGTATTTCAACCCGCCGCAGACGGCAGAATTTTGCAAGCCTTGTCCAGAGCAGCCCTCTCCACTACAGGACAAGCCATCCACTTTTCGAATACACTCAACCCGAAAGGAAAAACAGCCATGCCAGAACCAGAAGAAAGAACCCAACCTGATCCCAAAGAACTGCATGATTTATGGCTCGCCCAGGATCACGCGGTCGCATCCCAACAAGTGATCAGCCGCACTATCCAGGCCAGCGGGCTTCCTGAGCCGGCCCGCAAGCGCCTGCAGGCCCAAACGTACAGCACCCCCGGCGAGCTGAACCAGGCGATCGAGGCCGAGCGCGACTACCTGGCCGCCCTGTCAGAAAATCAAGTCATCCAGATCGGAGGCCAGCCGCCGCGCTCGCCGCACATCAGCGGGATGCGAAACAGCCTGGATCAGATCGAAATCGCCCTCGAAGCCATGATCAGCGGGACGCGGCCGCGCGATCACATCGCTCCGCTCAACGGTCTGCGAGATTTGTACCATCAGCTCTCAGGCGACTACGAGATGAGCGGCGTCTTTCACTCGGACCGCGTCCAACTGGCGAATGTCAACTCATCCACCATGGCGAACATGGTCGCCAACGCGCTGAATAAGGTCGTGATGGCTGAATTTCAATCCTACCCGCAGTGGTGGTTGCCGATTGTCGAGAGCGTTGATTTTGACAGCCTGCAATCGATCCGCTGGATGACCCTAGGCGGCGTGGGCGAACTGCCGACCGTAGCCGAAGGCGCGGCTTACACCGAATTGACCTGGGATGACAAATATGAAACCTCCTCGTTTGTGAAAAAGGGCGGCTACCTGGGGATCACCATGGAAGCGATCGACAAAGATGAAACCGGGCGCCTGCGCAACGCCCCGCGCGCCCTGGCCCAGGCCGCCTGGCTGACGCTGAGCAAAGCCATCAGCGCGATCTTCAGCGCCAATGGCGGGGTTGGTCCCACCCTGACGGACAGCACTGCCCTGTTCGACGCCAGCCGCGGCAATCTTGGGACCACTGCCTTGAGCGTATCCAGCTTTGCGGCCGCCCGCGCCGCTATGCGCAAATTTACCGAACTCAACAGCGGTGAGCGGATGGGCGCGATCTGCGCCCCCAAATTCCTGCTGGTCCCGCCCGACCTGGAAATCACCGCCCTGCAGACGCTGGCCAGCGAGTATGACTACAGCTACGCCCTGAGCAATGGCCAGGCCGCTCCGACCAATGTGCTGGGCGAAGGCAGCGATATCCAGGCCCGGATGAACTTTGCCCGCCAGCGCGTGATCGTGGTGGACCTGTGGACGGATAGCAACGATTGGGCCGCCGTCGCCGATCCACGCATGGTTCCCACCATCGGGCTGGGCTTCCGCTACGGACGCGCCCCCGAAATCTTCAGCGTTGCCAGCCCCACCGCCGGTTTGATGTTCACCAACGACACCATGCCGGTCAAGGTGCGCTACGTCTACGCCGCCGGTCCGATCGATTGGCGTGGTTTATACAAGGCGAATGTCGCCTGACAGCGAGGTATGAAACCCGCTGTGCAGAACGTTCGAGATCATTGAAGCATTGCGATTGAAAGGATCAACAAACATGAACCAGGTATTTCAGCAAGTCTACAACATCCCAGGCACGCTGGCCGCCAACCACGTATTTGCCTTCAAAGCGCCGTTTGATATCCAGCTCGTCCATGCCAGCCTGGCCAATTCCAGCGCCAACGCAGGCACATTGAAGATCGGCAAAAGCGGAGACGATGACGCCTATCTGGCTGCGGAAGCCTTTGGCGTGTCTTCAACTCCAACCGAAGTCGCCGCCCCGGCCGGCTTTGACGGCGTTGACGCAGGCGGTCAATACCCGCACATCCCCGATGATACGGTGGTGCTCGTCACCATCACCGATCACGCCAGCCACATGGCGAATGTGTGCGTGGCGCTGACCTTCACAAACGGGTAAATACCCACCCTTGCAGGCGGTTCGGAGGATGAAATCTCCTCGCCGTGCATCCTCCTCCTTGTTGACGCCCCTCCCTGATTAGAGCAGGGAGGGGCAAAGGTGAAGACGTTGGATCATTGGATCCCTTTATTACTCGCTTTGATCGCCGCCCTGCCCGGCTGGTATGCCGCCTTCTTCCGTGAACCCAAGAAGGATCAGGCCGCGATCCTCAAGACGCGCGCAGAGGCAGAGAAGACGGAGGAAGAAACCGAAATCTTGCGCCTCGAGCGGGCCGAAAGACTGGCTGCCAAAGTGAGCGAACTGGAAACCCGCATGGACGAACTCGAAGCAGAGAACGAAGCGCTCAAAAAAAATATCGCCAGGATCGAAAATGAAAACCTCTGCCTGAGACAGGAAAATGGCGACCTGCGCGATTGGGCAGAGAGACTGGTCAAGCAAATCTATGATCTCGGCGATGCACCCGCCATCCTGCGCAAACGCAGAGGCGCGCGCCGCGCGCCCCTGAGGGATGTCATTGCGAGCCAAGCGCCCGTCATTGCGAGCGCACTGTGCGAAGCAATCCAGGCTGCTTTCCTTCGCTTCGCTCTGGACAGGCCGTCCCTCGCAGCGACATGCCGTCGCAACATGTCATTGCGAGCGCACTGTGCAAAGCAATCCAGGCTGCTTCGTCGCAAAGTACGTTCCTCGCAGCGACATGTCAATTTGAAATGAAGAGAGGCAAACCCGATGAACGACCTTGACCGAGCCGAAATCTACGCCCTGATCCGCAACATCTATCGCTGCCAGTGTCAGGCCACCCACAACGCCAGCGTATCCGTAGCTAACGCAACCTGGGAAGTGGTCGCGTTGAACAGCACCACCTACGACCATACGCCCCACAAACAAACCCCCATGCACGACAATGCAACCCACAACAGCCGCATCTACGCCCGCATTAATGGGGTCTATATCATCACCGCGCAGTTCACATTTGCCATCCAACGCCACCGGATATAGAAGCATCGCAATTTGCCTCAACTCAGCCGGGGTTTTGTCCGCCGGAAACACCATTCAAGTGTTGGGGTTACCGGCCCATCCAAGCGCCGATTCGGTTGTCACCGTCACGGCGACCCAATGGATGAGCACCGGAGATTATGTCGAAATGTTCGCCAGACAGACCTCCGGCGGGGCTTTGAACCTGCTTACCTATACCTATTCGCCAATCCTAGTCCCTTTCCTACCTTGGAGAATAGCCCCATGCGATCTAAAAGAAAAATCATCCACTTACTGACCATCCCGGTAATCTCAAAGAAGAAACTAGATCGCTGGTGGGAAACAAGCGGAGCAGCCTGCCAGCTTGCCTTGCGTTTCGTTAGGCGCGTCCAGTTATGCAGAATCAATCCTCAACCTCACGGGTGGGGATAACCCAACCGTCATAGGTTCTCCACTATGGACAGCCAAGAACGGCTTATTCTATCTTGCTACATCTCGCTACCTTCAAACAACCATCATTCCCACCACCACAACCGTAATCATCGTCCGCTATCATGGCCCAAACAGCGCCAACAATTGCCCGGTTGGCTCAAAGGCATCTCAGTTTGGAAATCTGATCTCGCGCCCTACTACTTCACCACAGGAATGGGAGTTTATTGGGCAGAGCAGTTCTATTCAAATTCTGGTACGCATCCCTACGCCGTGTTTGCCGCAGCCGGTCTTACCAACCGCGTCAAGACCTACATCAATGGGACCGCAGACCTGCTTTACAATCCAACCACCTGGACAGAAAACGATAAGCCGCTTTATATCGGCTGCGGCAATGCAAACGGCACGCCTTCAAATGCCTTCACCGGCGCAATCGATGCGGTTTGGATCGGAACAGCCACAGAAGCCGCTATCATAACCCTTATGGGACGTATGGCCGGTTTGCAGATCAACGGCAAGCGCACATCCGACCCGATTCCCACCTGGACAAAGACCTATTACGTCAGCTTAGGAGATTCAAAAGCAGGTGGCAGCTTCCAGACAGCATTCAACAACAACGCCAACTCAGTGACAAAAGGATACACCGCTTACAGCAGAGGATACTCAGGAGAAACAACGGCCCAAATTTCAGCCCACACAGACGCAGACATAGCCGCCACGACCAACACACCCGACCTATTAATGCTCAACACCGGCGCGAACGACTTCCTATCCATGCCAACCGAATCAGACCTTAAAACCAATATCGCCTACATCCTTGACCAATACCACGCCGCTTTTCCGTCGATGCAGATCGGGGTAATGCACACATGGAGACGCAACTATATGGCCCAGGCTAATATTTGGAATGGTTGGGTGGATGATGTAATTGCAGATAGAGCCTGGTGTACTTCTGGGCCGGATGAGCGTATCTTCTTAGAGAACGGCGACGATGGCTACACTTATACAGCAGATGGGGTCCACCCAAACACAGCCGGTTATAACCTTACCGCTCAACTTTGGATGGACGCCTTCGGTTTATAAAGAGAGACACCCAAATGAATCAAACAGGAGCGCAAGCATGCTAAAGCGACTTTCACACTTCTTCCAACCCACTGCCCACGCGAGCGAGGTGCCTGTCATTGCGAGCGAAGCGAAGCAATCCGGGCTGCTTTCCTTCGCTTCGCTCTGGACAGGCCGTACCTCGCAGCGACATGTCAATACGAGCGAAGCGCCTGTCATTGCGAGCGAGGCGAAGCAATCAAGGCTGCTTCGTCCCGCCTCGCAGCGACATGTCAATACGAGCGAAGCGCCTGTCATTGCGAGCGAAGCGAAGCAATCTGCAACCGCCATCAGCGGGCGCGTGGACGACAGCCCGGGCTGGTCCGCCTATACCAACCGCCCCCACGACTACGACCCCGCCAAAATCCAGGAAATCTACGCAGACGCCCTGGAAGCCTGGCGCAAGAACCCGATCGCCTGGCGCGCGGTTGCCATCACCACCGACTACATCGTCGGGGACAAAATCAGCATCAGCAGTCCAAACCGAAACCTGAATCAATTCATCCGCAGCTTCTGGAACCACCCCAAAAATAACCTGAGCCAGCGTTTTGACTCGATGTCCGAAGAGCTTTGCCGGGCGGGAGATCTGTTCGTCACCCTGCACCTCAACCCGCTGGATGGCATGTCGTACATCCGCTTTGTGACCAAAGACAAAATCACCCAAATCATCACCGCCGAGAATGACTGGGAAACCGAATTGAAGTACATTGAGAGGCGCGACATTGGAGAGCCGATGATCTGGCACGGCCCCGCCAGCCCCGAAGCCGACAGCCAGCCAGCGATCATGCTCCACTACAGCATCAACCGTCCGATTGGGGCGCTGTTAGGGGAGAGCGACCTGGTAACCATGATCCCCTGGTTATTGCGATACTCGCGCATGCTGGAAGATCGGGTCCGCCTGAATTGGGCCATGCGCGCCTTCTTATGGTTTGTTACCGTCCCGACCGCAAAGGTCAAAGAAAAGCAAGAAATGTATCGCACCCCGCCAGATGCGGGCAGTATTATCGTCAAGGACGAAAGCGAAAGATGGGAGACCAATTCGCCCACCCTGCACGCTGTGGACGCGCGCCATGATATGCAGGCCGTCCGGGCGATGATCGACGCAGGCTCAGGCTACCCGCCCCACTGGCGCGGCGACGCCGGCGACATCTCGCTGGCCACCGCCCAGGCCATGCAAGGACCGACCGAGAGGCATTTGAGAAGGCGGCAGCAGTTTTTTATCTGGATGCTGCAGGATATTATTTATCAGGCGTATCAGCGCGCGGTGAATATTGGCGCCTTCAGACCGATGGCAGGCGCAGATTACGAGACGTTATTCAGGGTAAGCAGCCCCGAGATATCCAGATGGGATAACGAAAGCCTTGCCTCCAGCGCCGAAAAGATCGGCAAAGCATTTGCAGACCTGACCCCTCAGCTCAAAGGGCTGCCCGAATCGTACGCCCGGCTGCTGCTCTCCACCGCTTTCAAATTCATGGGCGAACCGCTCAGTGAAGATAGCCTCGCACAGTTGATCCAGGACCTGGAAGCAAACCCATCCCAACCGGCGGAAAGCGGGTAGGTCAGCGAATGGTCCATAAAGGAGATTTGAAATGGTCGGAACACTCACCAGCCTCTTACAAGAAGTTCGGAATATGCTCGGCGACCTGACGCCAACCTACACCTTCAGCGACAGCCAGCTGACCGATTTCATCAATCAAGCCATCCGTGATCTCTCACAGCACTTCCCGCGCCAGGTCGAATACACCCTCAACACCAGCGCGGGCGATCATTATTACGATCTTGAGATCAGCCACACCGCCATTCTTTCTTGCGAATACCCGAGCGGAGAAGAACCGCCCCAATTCCTCAAGAGACGCGCATGTACACACAAGAATTTCTGGTTAAGCGAAGGGTATTATGACTTCATCAAACCGGCCGACAGCGACAGCGCCAACCCGCCGCAGCTGGTCATCAGCGACCTGACCCCCGCAGGCGAAACGATCACGCTTTGGGTGAATGAAGAACACGCCGCCTTATCAGCCGGAGGCGACGAATGCAGCCTGCCAGATAGATACCTGCACCTGATCGGTCTGTTTGTGCGCTGGAAATGCTGGCAGGAGCTCAGCACGACTGAAGGCATGGACCCCAGCCCGCTGACCACCCTCGCCTTCACCGTCGAGATCAACGCCGCTCGGGCCGAGAAAGCCTACCGCAACGCCCTCCAGGCTGCCCAAGGGGCGGAGAATGAGAGCGGGCTGCTGACCTGGAAAATGGATCGCTTTGATGGCGGCTATTGAGGTTGCAGAGCAAAATCCGGCCTCAGTCTCAAACCCTCCTCTCGATTATAATGACATCGCAATCCACTCTCCTCGAAAATGGGATAAGCGATGTCATGCTGATGGATGTAGAATTCTCGCAGCACACCGATCCAATCGAACTTTCGATCGTCATGCCTTGTCTGAATGAGGCAGATACGCTGGCCACATGTATCGATAAAGCGCAAACCTTTCTCAAAAGGGAAGGGATATGCGGCGAAATCTTGATTGCCGATAATGGCAGTACCGACGGGTCTCAAGAGATCGCCAGACAAATGAACGCCCGTCTCATCGAGGTATCTGAAAAAGGGTATGGGAGCGCTTTATCCGGCGGCATCCAGGCCGCACGCGGCAAATTTATCCTAATGGGCGATTCGGATGATTCGTATAATTTTCTCGATCTGATGCCATTTGTCGAACAGCTTAGATCCGGTTATGATTTGGTGATGGGAAATCGCTTTTTGGGGACCATTCAACCAGGGGCTATGCCCCCCTTACATCGTCACCTGGGAAATCCTGTTTTGAGCACCATCGGGCGTCTCTTTTTTCGCAGCTCCGTCGGCGATTTTCATTGTGGGTTACGCGGATTTCGAAAGGATTCGATCCTGCGGCTGAACCTTAAGACCACCGGGATGGAATTTGCCAGCGAGATGATTATCAAAGCAACCTTATTAGAGTATAAAATTGCTGAAATCCCGATCACCCTTTACCCTGACGGGAGAAGCCGTCCCCCTCATCTAAGGAGCTGGCGAGATGGGTGGAGGCATTTAAGGTTTATGCTTTTGTACAGTCCAAGATGGTTATTTTTATACCCCGGGTTGCTGCTGATGCTTTTGGGATTCTTAGCCAGTCTCTGGCTGATCACAGGGCCAAAAACCATCGGCATGACCACATTTGACATTCATACCCTCTTATACGCTTCAATTTCAATATTAATCGGATTTCAAGCGGTGATCTTTTCGTTGTTTTCGAGCCTTTTTGCATTCCAGGAGGGATTGCTGCCGGTCGATCGACGCCTGGAGAAAATCCTCAACATGCTGGATTTAGAGAGATTGCTGGTGATTGGCTTGTTATTTGTCATGATCGGGATAATCGGATCGATCAGCGCCTTGCATTACTGGCAAACACGCTCATTTGGTCCCCTGAACCCATCCTCCACCTTCCGCACAATCATTCCCGCAACGACCGCGTTTGCGCTCGGCTGCCAGATCATGTTTTCCAGCTTCTTTATTAGCTTTCTGAAACTCGAAAGGACGAGACTCTAAGAGATCATCAGATGAAGCTCATAGACAAACTTCTCCAAGTTTGGAGAATATCTAAAGCGCTTCCTGTCATCAAAGAAGGAGACCATGTATTGGATATCGGATGCGCCGATGGGGTATTCTTCGAGATCTTAAGAGCAAGGAAAATGAATATCCTTGGTGTGGGCATTGACCCCGACCTGCCCGCGAAAGTCATTAAGGACGGATATGTCCTTTTGCCGGGTTTGTTTCCGGACGATTTGCCAGAATCCAAAAAATATCACGTGATTACATTATTGGCTGTACTCGAACATATCCCGCAGGATCAGCAGGTAAAATTGAGCAGGGATATCTATGCTTATTTATCCTCAGGCGGGTTTGTCGTGATTACAATACCTTCCCCGAGCGTGGATAAAATCCTGGCGGTATTGAAAGCAGTCGGTTTGATTGACGGGATGGCCCTACATGAGCATTATGGTTTTGTCCCTTCTTTGACCATAAAACTCTTTGAGAATGCCGGGTTCAGCCTGAGGAAGTCTGGAAAATTTCAATTCGGCCTCAATCATTTATTTGTCTTCCAGAAAGCGGGGTTTAAGCATGAAACAATCGATCATGAGCTGGAAATGATGATCCAATGAAAAGATTACCTTATACCACCTGGATCATCATGGTTTCACTGACTGTGTTCAAGCTCTGGCTGACAGCCGGGCAGCCCGTCAGGGCGATCACCTATGCTGTCTACGATGACGCCTACTTCTTGAAGATCGCTCAACACCTGATCAACGGCAAGTGGCTGGGCGCATATGACTTCCTCACCCTCATCAAAGGACCGTTCTATCCTGCCTTTATCGCCGGGACGTTCTGGCTGGGCATTCCGCTGCTGCTCGCCCAACACCTGTTCTACAGCGCGGCTTGCCTGATCTTCACGCTGGCTGTGCTGCCCCTGCTGAAAAGGCCGCTGTACGCCCTGCTGCTCTATACCCTGCTGCTGTTCAACCCGGTCACCTACGACGCAGTGGCGCTGAGGGTGGTGCGGGAGTATGTCTATACCTCGCTCATGCTCCTCAGCCTGGGCGGCGCGATTGGCCTGGCAGTGAGATGGAGAGAGCCGTGGCGCAAAACCTGGCCCTGGGCGCTCGGGATGGGTCTTTCTTTGGGGGCGTTCTGGATCACCCGCGAAGAGGGCATCTGGCTGCTGCCCGCCCTCGGATGGATCCTCGCCGGCTCCATCTTCCTGCTTTGGCGGGCCGGATGGGCGGATTGGCGCGCCAAAGCCGGTCTGTGGCTCGGCGGGCTGGCCATCCCGGTTATGCTAACCCTGTTCGTCTCCAGCCTGAACTGGGCAAATTACGGCCTGTTTGCGAAAACGGAATACGACGCGCCAGCTTTCAAGACCGCCTACGGCTCGCTGACACGCGTAAAGGTGGGCAAGCCGGTCCTCTTTGTGCCGGTCACGCGGCAAGATGCGCAAAAATATTTACGATGTCA
The DNA here is from genome assembly GCA_963788145.1 of uncultured Chloroflexia bacterium. GTDB lineage: Bacteria > Chloroflexota > Anaerolineae > Anaerolineales > UBA4823 > UTCFX2. The sequence continues at coordinate 1,225,178 of CAWBFQ010000003.1, forward strand.
GCCCGGCTTTTAGAGAGCTGCGCCCCTATCTGGAAGGAGAAATGAGCGAGGGCTGGATGGATTTGAGCGTGAAACTGCTCGGGTATCGGGGCGAAATCCACGGCGGTATGTTCATGTGGGCTTTCCGAGACGCAGTGGCGCATGCCGGCTATTATTCCGGCGGAAAGTTCCCGGCCGAATATTATCAACGCCTCGCCGCCGAGATTGAGCGCGCCTGCGACCAGCATTGGCTAGATTGCTACCCGCCGCGCTCGTCGATGGCGCCGCCCTGGCGGATGGACTATCTGAGGCCTTTGGCCAAGAACCTGATCGCCAGTTCTCTCTTTGTCGCCCGCTTCGAGCAGTTGAGTTTTGAATGCGCCCTCAGCGCTGGATCAGAAGCGGATTCCTGGATCTTCCGCGATCTGACCCACAATGAGCTGTGCGGCTGGAATCAGCAAACCAGGCTCAGCGGCCAGGTCGAATCCGAGGCAGGCCCGGTTGCTGTGAGGGTCAGAGGTTCGCGCGGCGATCGGCTGATGGCGCTGATCTCCCAAACCTCCGAGTTCTCCAAGAACTCGGAGGCCTCACCGAAAGTCCACTTCAGCATCGAGGTGCGCTGTCCATTCGGCTGCCAGCTGGAGGTGGGCGCGCAAGACGATCCATCCGCCACAGTGTTTAATTTCGAGGAGCTTCCCGCCCGACAGAGTATTGAGCGGGGTCCGTTTCATCTTTCGATTGAAGAAAACAGCGCCTCCCCGCTGGCGGTGGAGCAGGCCCAGCTGGATGAGCGCAGGCAGAAGCTGATGCAGGTCATCCTGCGGGTTTACCGGCTGATCCATGCGCCGCTCTTGCTGCTCGCCCTGATCGCAACCCTTTACCTGGGCATTCGGCTGCTGAAGCGGCGGTCCGGGTTGGAGCTGTGGCTGGCCGCCAGCGTCTTATGGGTCGCTCTGGCCCTGCGCATCCTGGTGATTGGGATGATCCATACCACCTCCTTTGCGGCGATATCCGCCAATTATCTGATGCCGGCCCATCCTCTGATGATCGCCTTGATCTGCCTGCTGCTGCCCGGGGTGTTGGATGCGGCGGATAAAAATGATCGAAAATCCACCTTGATCCAGTAGCTTCGCATCCGAAAAAGCCCTTAAGCCCCGCTTTGACTGAAAAAATACATGTTTACATTTCATTAATTGTATGCAATAATTAATATATCCCATTTAAATGGCGCACAGGTTTTAAAATCCATCCGATCTGACCTTCAAACTAAAAAAATAAAATATCACTAGGAGACAGCCCATGTCCGCACTGAAGACCACTCAACGCTTCTTCGTTGTTTTCTTGATCTTTGCGTTGCTGTTCCCCTCTGCCCACCACGGCGCAGCCCAGGAAGCGCCAGACCCCCAGCCAACCCCCGAAGTCACGCCCGCCGCGATCCCGGCCGGGTTGAGCGCCGAGGAATGGCAATCGGTGCAGCAGCAGATCGTCGCCGTTAACCAGCCGACAGCGCCGGAAGGCGAAAGCTCCAGCGCCCACACTCCGGACTACCTGACGGCCCCGCTGCGGCGTGCGCTTTCCACGGATGGCGCAGCCTATGATAATTTCGGCTATAGTGTGGATATCGATGGCGAGCAGATGATCGTCGGCTCTCCCTATAGCGATATCGCGGGTGTGAGCAGCCAGGGAGCAGCCTACCTGTTCCGCCGTAATCAGGACGGCGAAGATCAGTGGGGCCAGGTGGCAAAAATTGTCGCTCCGGATGGGCTGGCCTCCGACTATTTCGGCTATGATGTGGCTATCTCGGGCGATGTGATAGCGGTTGGCGCTCCGGGCGATGACCGCGTTGGCGGGGGATCGGGCACGGTGTATCTGTTTTACCGCAACACCGGCGGCGCAGATGCCTGGGATTACGTCATCAATCGGGCTGGCGGCGGAACCTCTTCAATCAATTTTGGCTATGCGGTTGACCTGTCGGGTGATAAGCTGGTGGTTGGCGATCCTTACTATTCGCTGGGCGGCAGCCAGGTGGGACAGGCTTATATCTTCTATCGCAACCAGGGCGGCCCAGACTTCTGGGGCCAGGTGCAATGGCTGGGAAATATGAACCCGGCTGCCGATGACCGCTTTGGGGCGGCGGTTGCGATCGAGGCCGACCTGTGCGCGATTGGTTCTCCATACCGCGATGAGAGCGGCGCAACCGATGGCGGCGCGGTCTATCTCTTCGGTCGCAACTCCGGCGGAACCGACCTGTGGGGGCAGATCGAAGCGCTGAGCGCCTATGAGCACAGCTTTATATTCACCAACGACCGCTTCGGCTCCAGCCTGGCGCTCGACCATGAAACCCTGGTGGTCGGCGCGCCTTGGAAATCGAGCGCCGAAAGCCTCAGCGGGGGCGCGGCTTTCGTCTTCGCCGCCTCCAGCGTGGTCGATGAATGGGATATGCAGGCGATGATCCTGCCGCCATCAGGCTCGGATTTTTCTAATTTCGGCGGCTCGCTGGATAAAACCGGCCAGTTCATCGTGGTGGGCGCCAGCAATTGGTCCGATGGCAACGAAGATAACGTGGGCGCGGCTTTTCTCTATCAGAATAACCGCAGCAGCCTCAACGCCTGGGGATTGGTGCAGCAGATCACCGCCGTCAACGGCGCAAATAACGATAACTTTGCCCGTTCGGTCGCGATCAGCAATGACCGCATCGCCCTGGGCGCACCCCTGGAAAACGTCGCTGCATATAATGATCAGGGTTCGGTCCACGTTTTCGGCGTGCAGGCCCAGGACTGGTATATCCAAAAATCGCTCTCGCCGCTCACTTCAAATGTCCAATCCGTGGCAACTTATGGCGACTGGCTGGCGGTCGGATTGCCGTTTGAAGATGTCAGCGGGCATGTCGATCAGGGCCGGGTGCTGCTCTATCGGCGCAACCTGGGGGGCGCAGACAAGTGGGAGCTGTTCAAGCAGTTCGCCCATTCGTATGGCGAAGGAAGCGACTTTTTCGGCTTTTCGCTGGCGCTCTATGATGATCTGCTGGTGGTTGGGGTCCCTGGTTATGATAACGGGCAGGATGATGAAGGCGCGATCACCATTTACCGGCGCAACCAGGGCGGGCTGGACAGATGGGGGGAAGTGGTTTCGTATGAGTCGGATGCGATCAACGGATCGTTCGGGATATCGGTCGCCCTGCACCAGGACCTGCTGGCGATCGGCGAGGCGGGATATAACCCGGGCGGCAGCCCAGGCCGGGGGCAGGTGTGGATGTGCAGGCTGTCCGCCGGTTCTTGCGCCGCCTGGAAATCGGTGGCGGCCTCGGATGGGGCCACCAGCGACGGGTTCGGCTCGAAAGTCAGCCTGGATAACGACACCCTGGCGGTGGGCAGCAGCAGCGGAACCGGCGGTTCGGTCTACATTTTTTACCGCAACCAGGGCGGCGCCGATATTTGGGGCCAGGTGAAGAAAACCAGTGGAACGCAATCTGGCGAGAGTTACGGGGCGGCAATCTCGGTCAGCGAGGAACTGATTGCGATAGGCTCGCCGGACTACGATAATGGAGTCAATATCGATCAAGGCCGGGTCAAGATCCTGGGCAAGAACACCGGCGGCGCGTCGAACTGGGGCGAGACGATCACCATCCTGGACGCCTCCGGCGATGATAACCATCACTTTGGACGCAGCGTGGCGCTGGGGTATGACCGGCTGCTGGTGGGCGCTCCCAACTGCAGCATCGACGGCGATGGATGCCTGAGCGCGTTTCGGCGCAACCACGGCGGGATGAATACCTGGGGACGATTTGAGCGCATCCTGGGCGCGACAGGCAGCTTCATCGGCAGCGCGCTGGCGATCGACGGCGAGACGGCTGTGGTGGGCGGCGATCTGCGAGCCGAGGCGCTCTATTTCCAGGCCAATTACTATATGCTCGCCCGCACCGCCGCCCCACTGGAAAGCTCGACAAGCGGCGGTTTGGGCTGGTCGGTGGCCCTGGCCGGCGATCTGCTGCTGGCCGGCGCGCCGGACGAGGATCTGGCGACCGGCGCGGCCTACCTGTTCAAAAAAGATCATCTCGCCCCCGCTTCGTGGAGCCTGGTAAAGCGCCTGACCGCCTCGGACGGCGTTGCGCTTGATCGCTTCGGCGCATCCGTGGCGGTCTCGGGTGACTGGGCGGCGATCGGGGCAGTGAAATCGCCGGTGACCAACGCCGGCTCGGTCTATTTATTCCAGCGCAGCAGCGGCGGAACGAATAACTGGGGCCAGTTCAAAAAAATCCCCTGCCCGGACGCTGGCATTTGCGGCTTTGGTTTTTCACTCGCGCTTGAGGAAAGCACGCTGGCGGTCGGCGCGCCGAATAGACCCGGGGCGTATCTTTTCTACCGCGACCAGGGCGGGACGAACAACTGGGGCCAGAAGCTACGCCTGGATTCGGCGGATTGGTGGTTTGGCGGGTCGCTCGCGCTGGATGGCGATGCGCTGCTGGTGGGCGCAGAAGAGGCGACTGTGAGCGCCAATTCTGACCAGGGCGCGGCGTATGTCTATTATCGCAACCAGGGCGGCGCGGATACCTGGGGGCAGGTCAGGAAATTGACCGCCTCCGATGGCGGCGCCAACCATTATTTTGGCTGCAGCGTTGCCATGCGCGATGACCTGGCGGTCGTCGGGGCGGTCGGCGTCAGCGCGTACCGGGGAGCCGCCTATGTCTTTGGGCGTGACCAGGGCGGGTCCAACAACTGGGGTCAGATCAAGAAGCTGACTGCCTCGGATGCGGCCGATAACGATTGGTTTGGCAACAGCGTGGCGGTCGCCGGCGATCATATCCTGGTGGGGGCGCGCCTCAACGATATCGCCGCGATCGTGGACCAGGGTTCCGTATATTGGTTCTGGCGCAATTACGGCAGCGTGAATAACTGGGGCCAGATCAGCCGCATCCTGCTGCCTCAAGGCGCGGCAGGGGATAAATTCGGCTCGGCGGCGGCGGTCTGGGATGACCTGCTGGCGGTCGGAGCGCCGGGAGACCTGAGCAGCTTCAGCAACGGCGTTGGCGCGGCGCACATCCTGCGCCAGATGCTGCCCAAACAGATCTTCCTGCCGGTGATTATTCGGCCGTAAATCGGTCGCCGGGTCTCATTCAAGATGAAGAGAAATGCGGTGCATTTCTCTTTTTTATAGTACAATTGTTCTAATTATAATCATCAAGGAATCGATATCCATCGAGAGGCAGGCTGGATGTGAAAGACGCGGAATTAATGGCCCGCGCGGTGCTGATGACCTGGCCGGGGAACCGCGCCGCTGCGTATGCTTATTTCGCCCAGGCGATCAACCGCGAGCCGGATAACCCGGGTTTGTGGTTCATGCTCTCGCTGCTCACGCTGGATGAATACGAATCGATGAAATGCCTGCGGCGGGTGCTGGAGCTGAACCCGAAGGATGTGCAGGCGGCCCGCCGTTTGCGCTCTTTCGAGGAGTCGCTGCCTGCGCCGCCCAGCGGGCTGAACCCGGCCCAACTGCGGATCATCTATATCTCGATTGGGGCGGCGATGCTGTTTTTTCTGGTTGCGGTGCTGCTGCTGGGGGCTTGATAGAGCGGTTAAATAAGCCAGACCAGCCTGAGGGGGGCAGGCTGGCCTGACTTAAGTACCAGTTTATCATATTTTCCTGGATAGAAGATTAAAAGAAGATGTGTTATCTCCGGGGTCCGCGGCTGGGGGCGGCAAACTGCTCAAACCCGGGTCAGCGTCAAGCGCCCATCCGCGGCTGTCAGGGCATACGCGTTCTGATCCACGGCGTCGTGCAGGATGATCTGCCCGGGGGCTGCGCTTGACCCGAGCACCAGTCTGCCGGAGCTATCCACGCTCAGGTGGTTGGCGCCGGCCGCGCTCGCAATTTGGAAGATGTCGGCGCTTTGATCCGGGCTGGCTTCTAGCAGCGCCTGGACCTCATCCACCGCGCCGCGCACTTGAAACCTGGCTCTGCCGGGAGGGTTGGCGGGCGGGTGCGGGTCCAGCCTGCCCAGCAGCAGCTTGCCGTCCTCGTCCCACAGCGCGGCGGTGAAGCGCCAGTCGCGGAGAATCGCCAGGCTTTGGTATCCGGGGTTGCCTTCGATATAGCCCATGTGCCAGGGGTTATTCACCTGTTCGTTGCCAAACTCGAAATCTTTGTAGAAGCGGATCCCGACCGGGCCGTGCGCTGCGACCAGGTTCAGCAGCACGCCATCCGGGTTGATCAGCGAGAGTTCTTTGCGCCGAAAGACGACCAGCTCGCCATTTCCGCCTTCCAGCTCGCCCAGCGGCGGCGGGAGGGTGGGCTGCGCCTGCCCTTCCTGGTTCTGGGCTTCGATGCGCTCAACCAGCCCGGCGACCTGCGCCTCGAGGGCCGCGATGCGGGCTTCGGCGGCGTCCGGCGCAGGCGTTTCGGTCTGCGCGGCTTCGTTTTTGGTGAAGATATCTGAAATGCAGCCGCTCAGCGCCGCCAGCGCTGCTCCAAAAACGGCGACGATGAAACTTCGTCTCGCCAGCCCATTTCGCTGTTTGGGTTCTACCCCATTTTGATCTGCGCTCATTTTATCCTCCGCTCTGGTAATCACCTGATTGCCCGCAATCGATGTGGCGGCGGTGGAGGAATGGTGAAGCAGCGTGCTTTTTCTGCGGTTTCGCTGGAGAAATTATAATCCGGATGGAGAGGATTCGCCAGACTTCCGAAGTCTCTGAGACTTCGGAAGTCTAAAGTCAGGTCGCTTTCACCGGTCAGGATCTTTCCGCTTCTGGTCATCGGAAAAATCGAGGGTAAGCATTGGTTGGCAGTGATTACCTATCGCGGCGAGAATATTCGGATCATATCCGTGCGGCGTTCAAGAGATGAGGAGATTGAATGGTATGAAAACGAAAGCTTCTAATTTCGATCAAGAATTTGATGATGGCGAAAATATCCTTGAACATCTCGACCTTTCCAAAGCGCGCCGCCCCGCTGAGGAGCAAAAGCGGATTAACATGGATGTACCTGTCTGGATGCTGGATGCGCTTGACCGTGAAGCCAAACGGCTGGGTGTGACGCGCCAATCCATCATCAAGATCTGGCTGGCAGAACGCTTGCAGGCTGGCAGATCACTTAACGTGACGATTAAAAGCCCCTGTTGAAATTCGACGCCAACCCCACCGTGTCGCGGGGCCAAGCAGAGCGACAGTATCCCAGCCATCCCGGCGCGTACCCGCCAGAGGGAATTATCATCCGGATGGAGCGTGAGGAGAGGAAATTAGTAGGAGGTCTCGGCTTCGATCAGGTGGATCTAACGTTATGGGAGTAGCTCTTGATACCGGTTAATCTTATCTTTCATGCTCATGCGGGTATATCGAGGGGAAGGGGCCAACGCGTTATCAGATTATCTTTGGATGACGGCAATCAAATCCTTGAAGATTTTTCGATAACGCTTTTCTACAAACCGACTTGTGAAGAAGATTTTTTCGATTGGATTACTGTCCAGTGTTTCTTCGATCGCTTCGGTGTTAAAGATGATATTAATCAGATTAAATTCCCAGGTTATTCCCTTCATTTCTTTCGCATTGGTGGATGATATCAGCAATTGCAATACCCAGTCGGGTGAACAGCGCCTGCTCTCAACGATATTCTTTAATTTCATCCGTACACTTCTTCCAGGATGGGCCAGAATTGATTTCTCTTTGTACCATAGAACCAATCATAAGCATCATCAAACGCAGCAGCACCCCTCAATGACTGTCTTCCTGCGAAGCTGCCCAGGATCAGATATCACGTTGGCGGGGACGAAGTTGCCGAATGGATGGGTTTCGATCATGAATAATGAGCCTTATGTGGGAAGAGGAAGGTGTATCGCGGTGTAGGCTATCCACTCACGGAAAACCTAGATTGTAAATATTTCTCCAATTCATTCACGAGGCTTTCGAAGTTATCCCCCGATTTTCTCCTCGCTCTTCTTTTGTATTCGTAATTCTGAATAGGATCAGGAAGTTGGATGTTGACATTTCTAGATCATTAATCGCCTCTCGCATGCCTATATTGATATTATTAATAATTCTTTGAATCGTGATTGTTACGGAAACCGGTTCAAAATATAGAAATTATGAAAGTCATCATATTCCTTTTTTGCGAGTTTGTATCGATGTAAGTCATCTACGCCTTGATAATATTTCATGCGGTCAGGATGAGAGACTAAGGTTCTCTTTTCAGAATCAGAAAGGATCGATTTTTCCAAGAATAGACTTAAATCAGTATCATTCATTTTATTAAATCGGGATAATATTGAACTGGGAGAAAGATGAGCAATTAATCCGACGCGCCGTGTGCATCTTTTGCCAAATTAGATTGACAGAGTCAAATTGTTTATTATTCATTAAGTTGATTCGATCCCTTAACAAAGATAATTCGCTCTTTACCTTCTCAATTTCCTCAGAATTCTTCTTTTTCACTTCTTCTAAAATTAGAATTTCTTTGCTCGATATCATTTTTAAATTTCCACAAAAGAAAAGCAAGGAGACCATTAAAGAGTCATTAAAATAATTTCAGCAATATTCATCGTCCTTTCCTTTCACAATCGCGCAAACCATTCACGATCGATTTCCACTTGCTCGATCTCAATTTTCTTTGTCTGCACGCCAAGTGTGAGTTGTTTGAGTTTCTCCACTAATTGATCGCCATCAACTAAATCAATCGCTGGCGCTCCATGCGGGCGGCTTCTTTAACTGCGTCTTCGGTGAATGCTCCGGTGGTGATCAGCAACCCTTTATCCGCTCTGCCGACCATCGCACCCCGGAAATCGCGGACCTGACTCGCACCTACTGTACCTTTCCATCGTTTGGCCTGAAAAATCACGTGGAAACTTAACAAACCGCCTAATCGCAAAATTCCGTGACCATCAATTCCACCATCTCCGCTTTGGCCGGTAACTTCCACTTGAACAAACCCGAAGATTTCGGGTAATAACCGTTGGACCAATCTCTCAAAAGCCGATGGAGACATTCCCAAGATAATGTCTAATAATTTTTCCTGCCATTCGATTGTCTTATTGGGTTCTTCTTCACCAATATCACTGTCAGGCTTTTCCTTTCTTAGGCTCTCTCGAACAACTGGAATGACGTTCTTCTCGTCAACTTTATCGGTGCTTGTCCCTTTGGCCGTTTAAAGCCGATACCCCTCGGGTAGAATTCTCGATAATACCGTACCGTTTGGATCACGTCCACATCAAGCGGTATTCAATCTCGGTCATACCGCCCTTTTCGGGGTTGTGTAAAATTTCTAATTGGTCCGCTGGGATTTTTACGATTTCTGCGACCGTGTTTGATCTCTTCGTTGGTTCCAGACCCACCTAATTGTTTTAATGCCTGGATCACCGGGTTCATCAGGTCATCATACTGGTATTTGATACTGGTCATGATTTCTCCCTAATATTGAAGTCTAAGCGACAATGAGGTGATTAAGATACGAATAATGTTTCTTGATTCTCTCATCGTGTTTCAACATACACAATCTTCCACCGGACCATCTAAACTAGCGCATATTTCACAACCTAATAATTATATCCCATCCTGCTAATCGGGAAATCATTCCCCTGCCTTCCGAGGCTTATCTAGAATGAGCGCACAAGTTCATTCAAGGATGCTGCAACTTCAACCAGCTTCTGGCAGTCGATGATCTCTGGTGTATCTGAGGATGTATGCGTGACCGTCCTCATTAATTCGGGCATATATTCAGCCGTGAAGGCTATGGATGGAACCTGGCTCTGCACAAAGATCATATGATCCCCATTGAACCACTGCTCGCCTCGAACCAGGCCTCCGAAGCGGTGGAAGACAGCCTCGACTCTCTGCTCAAGCTGCGGCGTACATTCGTAGAAAGAATAGCCCGACCTGCCATCCTTATAGCCAACATCATCGATATTCACGACAAACAAGATGGATGGGAATTCTTCTCCATACCGCCTCAGGTAGTCCATTTGACCGCCCACGCTATAGTGGTCTTCCCCATTGAGGGCAAGGATTTCAATCATATTCTCTCCCCGATAGTCCGCCAGCATCTCGGCGAGAAGAAGCAAGACGACGACGCCGGAGGCATTGTCAGAAGCGCCCGGTGTGTCTTCATAGGCATCAATGTGGGCAGTGACGACGATCTTTTTCTTTGCCCCGGTATTCCGCCGCGCGCAGATGTTCGTCGCGCTCGACGGAATTCGAGCGGCATCAATCTTCAACCAGAACGTATCCCCCCTGAATTTCGCCAGCCTATCTCCAACAGTATCGCGACAATAAGCGCTTGGGATATCGAAATCGCCATCCACAATCAATGGAAATGGGTATAAAGCGCCCACCTGTTCCGGCTTCTTTTCTGTGGCGGTGATAATCCCGCCTGGCTTGCGGCTTTCCAAAAGAGCAATGATCTTTTGATGATGCTCTGGATTGTAGAATACGAAATTTTTGGGCATTAGCTGTTCGGAGCAAATTTCCCCTCTCAATAGCAGTATCTTTGCCTCGCAAACGCTGCGCTCGAGTTCTTCCAGGGTCGCTGCGACAGTCAATTCAGCGCAGACATCGCATCCCAAAGAATAAGGACTGACAGAGACTTCGAAAGTTTCTCCTGCGTGGGTTAATATTGCTCCGCCAGTATTGTAATCAAGACATGCAAAAGGAGCCGCATCTATCTCATATCCGTATTTCCGGATCGTATTTGCGAAGAAATCTGTTGCATCCCGATTCCCCGCCGATCCCGTCCTCCGGTTTGGCTTCACAGCGCACAAGGTCTTCAAGTACAACTGCGCTTTTTCGGCGCGATCATCTGGTTTCACCGTTTGCTCCTCCATCATTTCATTCGAGGTTGAAGCTGCCCAACCGTGATGGATCTCCTTCACCCCAGACCCAACACGATATCCACCGGCAGAGGCGAACATCGACATCTCAGTCGCGCTTTCGATCTGAAAGCCCGCCTCAATCAGCGCCCGGCAGACGTCGATCGGGCGGCAGTCCACGGCTTTCGGGAAGCGCTCGTGCGCCCATTCGTACAGCCGCGCCATCAGGTTGCGCGGCTCTTTCTGCGCCAGCGACACCACACAAATGCGCCCTCCCGCTCGCAGCACGCGCCGGCATTCCGCCAGCACAAGCGGGATTTCGGGCGTGTCGAATAATTCAAGCGTGAAACTGATGAAGATCGCATCAAAGCTGTCCGCCTGGTAAGGCAGCGAGACCGCATCGCCGCAGGTCAGCGCCACCCTTTCCGCCATCCCACTCTGATCCACCCGTTTCTGGGCCACCCGGCGCATCCCGTCCGAGAGATCGATCCCATAGACCTTGCCCGCCGGGCCGACCGATTGCGCCAGCTTGAGGATGCATTCCCCGGTTCCGTAGCCGATCTCCAACACAGCCTCGCCGCGCCCTTGCAGCCCCAATTTCTGCAGCCCGATCAGCTTGAACTTGCGCTCGGACCCGGCGGACATCCAATCGTACCAGCCGCTCATCGCGTCATAGCTGGCTTTGGCCTCCGCCTTCGTCCGCATCACCCGCTGTGTGCTCGCATGATCGTTCATGATATTCTCCGTCTAGAGAGCTTTTGATTTGAAGGCATCCGCCTTCCCTGGCTGATTGCGGGGATTCATCCCCTTTTAGTCGATCGATCAACTAAAACCACGCAACTTTTCAGGCCTGATTCGGATGGCAACACTATATTCTTGATGGAGATCATCGATGGTTCGACCCCATTCTTCCGTCGCAATTTGAAGATATTTTTTGACATATTCGGGGTCAGGATCGGAGCCATTCCTCTCAATGGTTGCAACGCCTGTAAAAACCGCGAAGTCGCCTCCCAAAGCGGTGGCCCCCTCAAAATTTAATGAGACCCTGGGGTTATGGGCAAGATTCTTCAATTTGGATGCAGCTGGTGGTGTGTAGATGAGAAAGCTTTCCCCATCCCAATAAAACCAGACCGGGTTTGGCTGCGGGGTTCCATCGGCGCTAACGGTGGTGAGCCAGATCACCTGTTCCTGCGCCAATCTTGGGGCGACGTGTTGACCAAATTCAGAAGTCAAATCGATCATTTGCGAACTCCTATTCTTGGGTAGCAGCAGACCCGTGCGGGGCATCATTCAGCCGGCTGCATACGCAACCACCCCCTGAAGGAGGTTCGGGCGTGCAGCCGGATTCATCCGGTGGGGTACGTTGTAGCCCGGAGATGGTTCTCTGGGACGATGGACGTCACGACTGCGCCGTTATTTCACTCCCGATCCGAACCACTTCTTTTGCCAGCAAGTCGAAATCCTCCTGCCTGCTGCGGTGATTGGCAATCGCAATCCTCAAACAATAGCGATCGTTCAGGGTTGTATAAGATGGCGCTGCAATTCCCTGCTCATGCAGGCGCATTAAAATCTCTTTGTTCAGACGATTGAGCGCCTCATTACTTAGCCCGCCCGGGTTGAAGCGGAAGCAGACGATATCCAGGCCAATCGGGGCCAACAATTCCATCATTGGCTCATTCTCTACCAGTTGACCAAAATAATGCGCCTGCTCAACATTCCGGGCAATCATTCTTCCAAACCGATCCAGCCCATGTTCCTTGATCGACATCCATACCTTCAACGCCCGAAATTGACGCGAGAGCTGCAGCCCATAATCGCTAAACCAGATATGCCCCGCGGCCAGCCCGCGCGTTTCGTGCGCAAGATACTCCGGCGTCAGCGAAAACGTTCTGCGATGGGCAGGGTCAGATCGGACGAGGACACAACCCGCCTCGAAGGGGATATGCATCCACTTGTGCAGATCCAGCGCAACCGAAGTCCGCCCGTTCAATCCCCGCCAGTTTGGGCCGGACATTATCTGCAAGCACAGCGACTGCTCCAATGGAGCCATCCACATGGAACCAAAGGCCTTCGCGCTCGCACAAATCCGCCAAGGCGTTCAAATCGTCCACCGCGCCGGTGTTGATGGTACCCGCGCATCCAATGATACAGATTGGACGGTAACCGGCGGCGCGGTCCGCGAAAAGCGCTTGCTCCAACGCCTCCAGATGGATTTCATAATCATCGTTTACAGGAATTTTTCGAAAATTGGCGCTGCCCAGCCCAAGCAATTCAACCGCATTTTGGACGCTGCTATGAACTTCATTGGATGCATACACCGTCAACCTCGAGGGGCTGCCTGCGTTCCTGCTTCTCGAACATTGAAACCCGCCTTTTCGTTCCTGGCTACCGCCAATCCCACAAAATTGGCCATCGAACCACCGCTGACCAGCAGCCCGCTGGAATCGCCTGGAAAGCCAAGCAGTTCCTTCATCCGATTAACCACCTGCTCCTCAACCAAATTGGCGGCATGGTTGCCCCCGGCGAGATTTGGATTCATGATCGCAGCCATAAAATCGGCCAGGGCGCCAAACACGGTTCCACTCCCCATATACCATCCCCAGAAGCGCGGGTGAATATTCCCCATTGGGTAAGGGAGAATGGTTTCTGTAAATTCCTGATAGACTGCGTCAACGTCGGCAGCCTCGTGATTCGGGTTGAATTACAGACCTTTTGTGATGGTGGCTAATAGCAGCAGGGCTGCCGCGATCAGGGCAAGCCAGAATGCATAGGTGGATAATACCGCGACGGTACCCGTGAATCCGATCAGGGCGAGTACAACCAGCGCCAACGCTATATACCAGGTGATTTGTTTCGGTGGGGAAAGTTTCATCTTATGCCTCCATATCTGAATATTCCAAGTAAGCCGATTGGCGCAGCAAATTTCAGCGCTCATGGTTATGATAGCATAAGAAATTGTTGTTTACATCGGCTGAAAGATGGATATTTGCAGCCATCCGCGCCATTCCAGGGGATCGTCCGCCAGACTTCGGAAGTCTGATCTTAACCGCCCGCCTGCTGGCAAGTTGGGGTGAGCTGCGCTGAAACATGGGTGGGACGGAGGAAATTTATATTTTGTGCACCACTTCTATGTGGATGGCAAGATGATCGAAGCAGACATCTATGTGGCTTACCGGAAACGGTGAGGGGCAGGCCAATAAGGCGGGCAATTTGCGGAAACAATACCGCCTGATTTACCTTCATTTTTCAAGCTTCGAACGTTTTCTCTTGATGGATATTTATTGTATAATCACGATTGAGGTGTAACTTGAACGACGGGAAACAATCCCCTGTTTATCTTTGGGATTATGACATCAACGAACAGGAGTTTCAGCAAATCCTGGCCAGCGAGCGCGTGATCGGTCGGTTAAACCAGGATTGGGCCGCGCTGCGCCTGCTGGAATATGCACCCTATGAAGAAATTGTGCATCTGCTGGGGTTTGCCCGGTTGGTGCAGAACTGGCCGCGTTGGCGACCGCATATCCGTTCCAAAAGCCGTCAGCGCGGTTTCGATTTCCTGGTCGCATGGTTGCCCCTGAAACATCCTGAAGTTTGCCATGAATAGCCCCACTTTTTACTTCGAAAAGTTGTACCCTTTGCAGGATCAGGTGCTACGAATCATCCGGCATGTAGATACAGACTTCTACCTGTCTGGCGGTACAGCCGCATCGCGCGGCTACTTGCAGCACCGTTTTTCGGATGACCTTGATTTTTTTGTTAATGACGATGATCGTTTTGGTTTGTGGGTGGAGCGATTAATCTGGGCATTGTCACAAACTGGGCATCCCTGGCAGTGCCAGACGCTTATGAAAGAAGATCGATTTGCCCGTTTGAACCTGGTAACCGATTCATCGCAGCTAAAAATTGAGATGATCAACGATGTCCCGGCGCGGGTGGGGCAAGTTCGGGATGATCCAGTATTGGGGCGACTGGACACTGCGGAGAATATCCTCGCTAACAAAGTAAACGCTCTGCTGGATCGCGAAGAACCCAAGGATTTGGCCGATATTTGGGGATTTTGTTCGCAGATGAATCTTTCACTGCAGGACGCCATCACCCATGCCGGAAGCAAAGCCGCCGGAATTTTCCCAGCAGACCTGGCTCGCCTGCTGTGCTCTGCCAGTGTGGAGGACTGGCAGGTCATTCGCTGGATTAAAGCGCCGTTTGTGGAAGAATTTCTGGAAAAATTGAATGACCTGGGTGAACAACTATTGCTGCTTCCTTGAGTAACTGGCTCAAATTCTAAACCATTGGCTTGCGTATGCTTGAATAACGCAAGTCCGCATTCGAAATGCGGTATAGTTTCTAGGTTTTGTCGGTAGAAGGAGATTACGATGAGTCAACCAGAAAAGAAGGACACCAATCAGGCTGCTAAAAGCGCCGCTGCAGCCAGCAAGAAGTCCAAGGAAGGATTTACGGCTGAGGAAAAAGCCGCTATGAAGGAGCGCGCCCAGGAATTGAAGGCAGAGGCGAAGAAGGCGGACGGTGAAAGCGCCTTGCTCGCCAAGATCGCCGAGATGCCGGAGCCGGAGCGCAGCATGGCCACGCGGCTTCATCAGATCATCAAAGCCAGCGCGCCGGGCCTCATGCCGAAAACCTGGTACGGGATGCCCGCCTATGCCAGGGACGATAAGGTCGTCTGCTTCTTCCAAAGCGCCGAGAAGTTCAACACCAGGTACGCAACGCTCGGCTTCAGCGACGAGGCTAACCTCGACGATGGCAACCTGTGGCCGACCAGCTACGCGCTGAAGGAGCTGACCACCGCCGTTGAGGAGAAGATCAGCGCGCTGGTGCAAAAAGCGGTGAGCTGAGGAACCTATGCGTTATCCAGTAGTTGTCCATAAAGATTCCCACAGTGATTACGGCGTAACCGTTCCGGATCTGCCGGGTTGCTTCAGCGCAGGGGAAACGCTTGATGAAGCTTTAGAAGAAGCAGTAGAAGCCATTGAAGCGCATTTGGAAGGCATGTTGATGGATGGCGAACCTGTCCCCACTCCCCAATCTGTGGCGCATCATCACAACAACCCGGATTACGCGGATGGCGTTTGGGCTTTGGTTTCGATAGACCTGGCAAAACTATCCGGGAAAACCAAACGCGTGAATATTACCTTACCTGAAAGAGTACTGTCATTGTTAGATCAATATGCTTCTGAGAATGGCGAAACTCGATCCGGATTAATTGCCCAAGCGGCGCTTGAATATATTGCCTCTCACGAGGGAGCGGCAAACTAGCCCGGCAGTTCTCAATCTGAGAAGCCAGCTAACCCCGCAGCCAGTAACGCCCTACCGCTCTAAATCCCGCTCATCTTCCCGCGAATAATCCCCAACACCTGATCGCGCTGGTTCTCCATCTCCCGCTCCGATTGGATCGATTCCAGGTTCAGGCGCAGCAGCGGCTCGGTGTTCGAGGCGCGCACATTGAAATGCCAGGTCGGGTAAACCACCGAGATGCCGTCCAGGCTGTATTGCTCGCCGTCCGAATAGCGGTCGGTCAGCATTTGGATCCGTTTGGCGGGGTTGTCCACCTGGGTGTTGATCTCGCCAGAGATGAAGTATTGCCGCTCCAGCGGCGCCAGCAGCTCAGACAGGCGCTTGCCGCGCCGCGAGAGCAGCTCCAGCATCACCAGCGAGGGGACGATGCCGGTATCGGCGCTGAAGAAATCGCGGAAATAATAATGCCCGGTCACCTCGCCGGCGAACAGCGCCCCTTCCTCCGCCATGCGGCGCTTGATGAAGGCATGTCCCACCCGCTCCATCAGCGGGACACCGCCGGAGCGGCGGATGGTATCCGGGACAGCCCAGGAAGCGCGCACGTCGTAGATGATTTTTGCGCCGGGCTGTTTTTCGAGCAGATATTCCGCCATGATGGCGGTCAGGAAATCCCCCGCCACGAACTCGCCCCGGTCATCGATGGTGAAAAAGCGGTCGCCGTCGCCGTCGAAGGCAAAGCCGATATCCGCTTTCTCTGCGATCACCCGGCGCTGCAGCTCGGCCCGGTTTTCCGGCTGGAGCGGGTCCAGGCCGTGATTGGGCAGGCTGCCATCCGGCTCCAGGTAAAGCCCGATCAGCTCGACCGGCAGATGGTGGTAGACCTCTTTCAAAATCGGACCGACCATGCCGTTGGCGGTATCCGCCACCACTTTGAGCGGGCGAATGGAGGCGACATCCACCAGGGAGAGCGCTTTGTGGATAAATTCATCCTGAAAATCGGCCTGGGTCGCTCACTCCCTTTTTGCTGGCTGGAGGGAAAGCCTCTGTGCTCACCAATTTACGGATCTCCTGAATGCCTTCATCGCCGCTCAGCAGATAGGGCATCTTTCTGACCATCTTGAAGCCGTTGTACGCCTTCGGGTTATGCGAAGCGGTCACCATGATGCCCGCCAGGCCGCGCACGGCGCAGGCATAATAATACTGGTCGGTGCTGACCATGCCGATATCCAGCACATCCGCGCCCTGGTCGGTCAACCCGGCGCTCACAGCCTGCGCCAGCGCCGGGCCGCTCAGGCGCATATCCCGCCCAACGATCACCTGGGCCGGGTTCAGCAGGGCCGCGAAAGCCCGTCCGACCAGGTAGGCGATCTGCTCGTCCAGGTCATCCGGGTAAATCCCGCGGATATCATACGCTTTGAAGATTTTCGGGTTTACATCCATAGTTCACTCTGGCTTTCTCTCCACTAGGCTCTAAAACGGCGATTCAAAGCAAGTCCGTGCGACCGCTCGCCTTCAACCGCTCGACAATTTCCTTGACCTGCTGTTCCTGGCCGCGGGCGCAGATCAGCAGCGCATCTTCGGTATCCACAATCACCAGGTCTTAATCCCGATCGTGGCAATCAGGCGTTTGTCGCCAATGATCAAGGTCGAGCGCGTATCCAGCCCGATATGCTCGCCTTCAATCGAGTTGTCCTGCTCATCGGCTGGGCGCAATCCAACCAGGTTGTTCCAACTGCCCACATCGGTCCAGCCCATCTCCACCGGGATGACGGCCACATTTTCGGCTTTTTCCATCACCCCATAGTCGATGGTCTCTTTGGCGATCTCAGGCCAGACGCGCCCCAATACCTGCCCATATTCAGGAGTACCCAAGACCGCCTCCACCTGCATTAATTTCTCATAGAAATCCGGCATCTGGCGGTTGAATTCCTCCAAAATGCGGTTGACCTGCCAGACGAACATGCCGCTGTTCCAGGAATAAATCCCGCTGGATACCATCCGGGCGGCGGTCTCGCGGTTGGGCTTTTCCGTGAAGGCGCGCACCCGATACACCTTGAAATCATCGACCGGTTCCAGGGTCTGGCCCAGTTCGATGTAGCCAAAAGCAGTCGATGGGTAAGACGGTTCAATCCCCAAGGTGACCAGGTAGCCCTGACGAGCCAATTTTTCAGCCGCCTGCAGAACCTGCTGAAAACGAACCGTGTCGGCGATATAATGATCGGCGGTCAGAACCGCCATCACCGCATTCGGGTCCTGGCGGTAAAAATGGATCGCAGCCAGCCCGATTGCCGGGGCGGTGCCGCGCCCTTCGGGCTCAACGATAAAATTGTTCGCGCTCAATGTGGGGACTTGGGCGTGTAAAAGGGCGCTGTGTTCCGCCCGGGTGACCACCCGAATATGATCGGGAGGGAAGAGCGGGTCCAGGCGTTCGACCGCATGTTGGAACATACTGCGCTGGCCTACCAGGCGCAGCGATTGCTTGGGTTTTTGCTCCCTGCTGAGCGGCCAAAGGCGCGTCCCAGACCCGCCAGCCATGATCAGTGCGTAATACAAAATACACCTCCTGTCAAAATCCTCGTAAAACGGAACTTTCTCTGCGCGGCAGCCCTGTTTTTGGCTGTCTTTTTAGAACTACGTATTCGATTTGACGTTTGGTGCAAAAATCTCTTTTTTCGATTTTGTCGCCATCTTCATTGACCACATAGCGATCGGGTTGGAGCAAGGCTATCTCCGGCTCGGCATCCATCCAGCCCTGGCCGCTGGTGATGATAGCCTGATGGACATATTTGACTGATTGTACCATGTAGCGCCGTTCCTCTTGAGGGTAGAGCGGATGATTATCCCCTTTCAGACAGGCGCAGATTTTCATCATGACCGACCGCAACATACAGATTCTCCATAAGCGGACGCCTCTTCAAAAAAGCGGATATGACCGGAATGCAGCCAATCGTAACAGCCGGTGACGATCACTTTCGGGCGCCGCTCTGTGGGCGGTTTGTCAGGCGCAGCCGGGCGCGGCCAGCCCTGCATCTCCGAATGATGGAGTACCCGGTAGCCCAGCCCGTTGGAAGCGCAGTAGATCCTTTTGTCGTAGTGGTCTTGATCCTGATCCACCACCCAAAGGTCGGGGTCCAGGTCGGCGGCAAAAGGTAAATCGTGCGGCGCCACCCGGCCTGGCGTGAGCTTGACCTGCTGGACATAGCGCAGCGATTCGAGGAAATACATGCGCTCCTGCTGTGAAAATTTCGGCGGGCTGCCGCTGAGCCGCTGGATTTCTTCATCCGGCCACAGGATCACGCTCAGATCGCCCAGCCGGGAAGCTTCATCTAAAAAACGAACGTGTTTGGAGCGAATATCATCAAAGCCGCCCGTAACCACCACATTCTTCATTATATATATTCCTCCCCGGCGATGCGAATCGCAGCTTTGAAGGCGCCCGGAACAGGCGTATCAGAGACCACGTACAGATAGCCGCCGCCACAGCCGGAGTACATCGCTCCATAATAGCGCGCCTGATAGGATTGCATCAGCTCCACCAGGTTCAATGCAATCGTTGGGTGGCGCACGGTATGCGGCAAAATCGCCTGCCAGCAGCGCATGCTTTCATTTAAAGAGCGGCCAAGAGCGAGGGCGTCTTTTGCCAGGATCGCGGCGAAGCAATCCTGCCCGCTTTTGCCCAGCCTTTGAATCCAACCTGGATCGAGGTTTTGCTCTCCGAGCGGGTTGTATCCGGGCGGGCGCTGATTGACCGGCAGGATATGCAGGACGCCCTCCAACCAGGCGGCGATCTGCGGGTCGTTGTTCGATTCCACATGGACAGGGAATACCCCTTTCTCATGGGCGATATCGTAATCCAGGCGGTTGAGGCCGGGGTAGATCAAACCGGCCATATCTTGCGAACCGGAGGGCTGCGCTTTGTGCTTGTTTTCGGCCATGTACAGTTCTTTTACCAGGGCGACCGGGTCGCCCGCGGGGATCTGCTCCCCCCAGAGAGAACGTGCGATGGCGCGGGTGCTGGTGCCCATGCCGCAGCGATCCATGAACCGAAACACGGGCTGCACATTGACCACCACCATCGAACCCGGCGGGGTCGGGTTATGGATAGAAACGAACGGCTGATCGATCCATCCTCCGGCCAGAGCCAACCGGTAGGGGATCTTTCCGATGACAGCGTTGATGGGCGAGGCCGGGCTGGGATCCATGCTGCCCCCTTATTTCTCAAGCAGATCGACGACGTGCTCGCTGACCACCTGTTTGCCGGCCTTGCGATCCTGGTATTGGCGCTCGATCCAGGCGTAGGTTTTCTTCATCCCATCCAGCAGCGGGATGCTCGGCTGCCATCCCAGGATTTGCTGGATGAAGGCGTTATCGCTGTTGCGACCGGCGACGCCGCGTGGGGCGTCCGGGTCATAGCTGCGCTGCAGCTTGAGCCCGGCGATGCCCTCGATCATCGTCACCAGGTCGTTGATCGAGATCAGCTCGCTGGAGCCCAGGTTGATCGGCGTGGCGATCAAGCGGTCGCAATGGGCGATCTGATCGATCCCAAACACGCAGTCATCGATATACATGAAGCTGCGGGTCTGGCTGCCATCGCCCCAGATATCGATCTCAAGCCGGTTGCTGTCCTTCGCTTCGATCACTTTGCGGCTCAACGCAGCCGGGGCTTTCTCGCGCCCGCCGTACCAGGTGCCGTTCGGTCCGTACACATTGTGAAAACGGGCGATAAAGGTCTTCATGCCGCGCTCGGCCGCGTATTCCTGGCAGAAGATCTCCGACATCAATTTTTCCCAACCGTAGCCGCGCTCGGCCATAGCCGGATAGGCGTCCGTTTCCTTCAAGGCGCGCACATTCGGGTCTTGCTGCAGGGTGGTGTTGTAGGCGCAGGCGGAGGAGGAGAAGAAATAGCGCTGCACGCCGGCGTGGTAGGATGCTTCGAGCAGATGGGTATTGATCAAGATGCTGCGCAGGCATTCCACCCGGAAGCGCTCGATAAAGCCCATCCCGCCCATATCGGCGGCCAGGTTGTAGACCTCGGCTGCGCCCTGCACGGCCTGGACTGCATTCTCTTTCTCGCTCAGGTCCATGCACAGGCTCTCGACGCCCGGCACGCGCTGATACCAGTGCGGGAGCGGTTTCTTATCGATGGCGCGGATGCGGGTGAAACCCTGGTCGTGAAAATAGCGCGTCAGCGCCCCGCCGATAAAACCGCCCGCCCCAGCGATGACCAGCAGATCATCTTTCTTCAAGTTTGGATCGGTTGCTGCAATCATATTCTTCATGCTTCATATCCTCTTTCTTGTTTTTTTCGTGGTTTTCGTAGTTATTAGCTCAAATGGGCTGCTTCAGGAGGGCCTCTGCTTGCCGCTGGAGGCGCGCACAACCAGCTCGGGCGGCAAGAGGATATCCTCAGGCGGACCTGTGTTTTTACCTTCCAGGCGCGCCAGCAACAGCTCCGCCGCGATCCGACCCATCTCATAAGCGGGTTGGGCGGAAACGGTCAGGAACGGAAAGGTGATCAGCGGCGGGGGCAGGTCATCAAAGCCGACCAGGGCGATATCCTGCGGAACGCGCAAACCGGCCGCCTGCAGCGCCTGCAAAGCTCCGATCGCAATAAAGTTGTTGGCCGCGAACAGGGCTGTGGGAGGCGGGTCGCGCCTCAGCGCCAGGCGGGTCATCTCGGAACCCGAATCCTGCGAGAAATAACCCTGCAGCACTGTTCGCTGCTCCGGCGGGATGCCTGCTTCATCCAGGGCGCGCCGGTAGCCAGCTTCCCGATCCTGGGCGGTGGACACCCCGGCCGGGCCGTTCAACAGGGCGATCCGGCGATGACCCAAATCCAGCAGCAGGCGCACAAGCTGGTAGGCCCCGGATAGCGAATCGCTGCGCACTTGATCGACCTGCAATTCGCTCAGGCGGCGGTCCAGCACCACCACCGGGGTCTGGTTGTGGGTGAGCAGGTTGACCGACTCGGGGTCCGGGCTGGCCGGGACGAGCAGCACCCCCGCGACCTGGTTCTGGAGCAAGATGTTGATATAGCGCTGTTCTTTCGCCACCGATTCGTCCGTGTTGCAGAAAATCAGGGTGTAATCGGCTGCGCTGGCGACATCCTCCACGCCGCGGGCGATCATGGTGAAGTAGGGGTTGGTGATATCGGTGATGACCAGGGCGAGCAAGGTGGTGCGCTTGGAGCGCAGGCTGCTGGCCAGCCGGTTGGGGACATACCCCAGCTCGGCGATGGCGGCCTGCACCTTCTGGCGGGTGGATTGGCTGGCGTAGCCGCGCTGGTTGATCACCCTGGAGACCGTGATGGGGGAAACGCCCGCTTTACGGGCGACGTCTTGAATGGTGGGCATGGGTTGGTTCCCGAAAATAGGGTATCGTTACCATAGGGTATCGATATCATAACCTCCGGTCGTTGAACTGTCAACCCCCGAATTCGCCAATTCGAGCCGCCCATCCAACCCGCTTAAACCATCCTCCAGAAGGGTAGAAACCCCGTCGGAAGTCTCGTGCCTGAAACCCCGGATTTCTGTATGCTATAGCTGCATATCCTGACTCTCGAGGAGGTGAGCCCCCCAACCGCGAAGATCGCCCATTCGGATCTGATTTCCTTTCCATCCCATATCCATTCGACTGAGTTCCTTTTGGAGGAGAACCATGCAGAAAAAAACATTATTTACCACCCTCGCGTTCGTGATGATCGCAGCCTTGATTCTGGCGGCTTGCGCCACACCAACGCCCGAAAAGATTATCGAAAAGGTCGTCGAAACGGTCGTCGTTGAAAAAGAAGGGCAGCAGGTGATCGTCACCGCGACCCCGCCGCCGGCCCAAACCTACGAATTCAAATCCAAAGACCCCACCACCTATACCTTTCTCAGCATCGCAGACCCCGACACCCTCGACCCTGCGTTTGACTATGAGTTGGGTGGGCTGGGCGTTCTGATGAACCTCTACGATACCTTGATCTGGTATGACAAAGACAAGCCCACCGAGTTCATTCCGATGCTGGCTGAGGAAATTCCCAGCCTGGAAAATGGCGGAATTTCACAAGACGGGCTGACCTACACCTTCAAACTGCGCACGGGAGTGAAATTCCACGATGGCAGCGATTTGACCGTCGAGGATGTCGCCTATTCGTTCCAGCGCGGGCTGCTGCAAGGCGGCACCCAATCGCCGCAGTGGTTGTTCACCGAGCCGTTATTGGGCGTGGGCACGCTGGATGTGGCGGATTTAATCGACCCGGCTATGGAGGACGATCCAGAAGCGCTGGTAAAGACCGATCCGGTCAAGCTGAAAGAAGTCTGCGAGCTGGTGGTCTCCAAGATCGTAGCCGACCCGGCCAAAAACACGGTCTCGTTCAAGCTGGCTCAATCCTGGGGGCCATTCCTGGCGACCATTCCCGGCGGCTGGGGCAGCATTCAAAGCAAAGCCTGGGCCTCGACCAACGGCGGCTGGGACGGCTCGTGCGATACCTGGCAAAATTATTACGGCAGACAGCCCGAGCAGCTGAACGAATTCCCGATCGGCGTTTCGGCAATGGGGACCGGACCCTACATCTTTGAGAAATGGGAGCCGGGCGAGGAGATCGTACTGAAAGCCAACGAAAATTATTGGCTGAAGGAACCGCTCTGGGAAGGCGGTCCCAGCGGTCCTCCGGCGGTCAAGACGGTGATCATCAAGAACGTGAGCGAATTCAGCACCCGCCTGGCGATGCTCCAGGCTGGCGACGCGGACGGAATTGATATCGGCTCGACCGCGGATTGGCCGATTTTGGACAAGCTGGTGGGCGAACTGTGCGACTACCAAACCGGCGAATGCACCCCCAGCGACGATCCCAGCCTGCCGCTGCGCCGGATCCAGAATTACACCACCGGCAACCGCACCGATATGTTCTTCAATATGAAGGTGAACACGGATGGCGGCAATAACTTCATTGGTTCCGGAAAACTGGATGGCAATGGGGTTCCGTACAACTTCTTTGCCGATGTGCATGTCCGGCGTGGTTTCGCCTACTGCTTCGATTATGACATTTATTTGAAAGACGTGCTGCAGGGAGAAGGCACCCGCTCCACCACGGTGATGCTGCCGGGCATGCTGGGCTATGATGAAAACGCGCCGCACTACACCTACGACCTGGCGAAATGCGAGCAGGAATTCAAGCTCTCGCGCTGGGAGGAAGTGGAAGTGGAAGTCACCGATGCAGAAGGAAAGACCAGCACGGTGATGGAATATCAACCGGCAGAAAACGGTTCGATCTCGCTGTGGGATATCGGTTTCCGCCTGACGATGGGCTTCAACACGGGCAGCACCCAGCGCCAGACCATCGGCGAAATCCTGCAGAACAACCTGGTGCAGGTCAACCCCAATTTCGTGGTTGAGGTGACCGCGCTGCCGTGGCCCACCTTCCTATCCACCCAGCGGGCGCGCAAGCTGCCGCTCTTCACCATCGGCTGGATCATGGACCTGTATGAGACCCACAACTGGGTGGTGCCGTACACCTCCGGCACATACGGCGTGCGCCAGGGTCTGCCGCCGGAGCTGATCGAAAAATACAGCGCGATCAACAGCAAAGCGGTTGTCGAAGTGGACCCGGCCAAGCGCGACAAGATTTACAAGGAAGAGTTCAACCCGCTGTTCTTCGAGAACTGCCAGGGCATCATCCTGTTCCAGATCAACGGGCGTCATTACGAGCCGCGCTATCTGCACGGCTGGTTTTACAACCCGATCTATCCCGATGATTGGATGATCAACTTCTGGAAGGAATAAGAACCTATCCGAAATAGACGCATGTCATTGCGAGCAGGGCGCTCTTCCCTACGAAGCAATCTACCCGGTCTCGGTTTGGACTGAGTAAGAACAGATTGCTTCGCCGCCAAAGAAAAAAAACCGGCGGCTCGCAATGACATCGATAGCGAGAGGATTGAATTTGGCGAACATAGAGCAGCCCAAACGGAGTAAGCGCTTCCCTGGAGAACAGCTATGCTGAACTACATCATTCGTCGTTGTTTGCTGATCCCGGTCATCTTATTTGGCGTGACGGTTCTGATCTTTGCGATGATCTCATTTCTCAGCCCATCCGACCGGGCTGCGCTGTATGTGCGCGATATCCCCAAGAACGACGCCGTGATGGACGGCATCATCCGCCGCTATGGGCTGGATCGCCCGATCTACGAGCAGTATTGGTTCTGGCTGGTGGGGAAGAAGGACGGGGTGAGCGGAGAGATCATCGGCGGCATTCTGCGCGGCAATTTCGGCTATTCGCGCAGCGCCTCGCAGCCGGTGGCCGACCTGATCGTGAAGAGATTTCCGGCGACCCTGGAGCTGACGCTGTACTCGATCCTGCCGATCATCGGAATCGGCGTGATGCTTGGCATCACCGCAGCCGTCCATCACAACGGCCCGATCGATCAGATCGCCCGCCTGTTCAGCATCGTGGGCTATTCGTTTCCGGTGTTTGTGTTCGGGCTGCTGGCTTTGATGCTGCTCTACGCCGAACTGCAGTGGTTCCCGCCCGGCAGGCTGTCCTCCTGGGCGAATCAGATTGTGAGCAGTCCCGAATTCAACCAATACACGCGCCTGATCACCGTGGATGCGCTTTTAAACGGGCGCTTCGACATTTTTCTGGACGCGCTGCGCCATCTGATTCTGCCGATCATCACCCTCTCGTATGTCAACTGGGCGCTCTATTTGCGGGTGACGCGCTCCTCGATGCTGGAGACTCTGCGCCAGGAGTATGTCATCACCGCCCGTTCCAAAGGGCTGACCGAGCGGATGATCGTCAACGGGCACGCCCGCCCCAACGCCCTGATCCCGATCGCCACCTTAAGCGGGATTACGATCGCCGGGATGTTGGGCGGCGTGGTGATCACCGAGACCATCTTCGATTATCCCGGCATCGGCTCCGCCGCCGGAGCCGCCGCGGCGCAGTTGGATGTGATCACCGTGCTCTCGTTCACCCTGTTCACCGGCGCGATCCTGATTCTTGCGAACTTAATCGTCGATATCCTATACGCATTCCTGGACCCGCGCGTGCGGCTTTCCTGATGGAGAAGAGCGAGATGAATGACGCCATCCCAGCCCATATCAACCCCGAAGACGCCCTGACCCCGACCAAGCAGCCTTCTTTTCTGATCAAGCTGCTGGGGCCTGAAAGCTATCGCTTATTGCGGAACGTGTTTCGCAACCCGCTTTCCCTGATGGGGATCTTGCTGATCCTGTTCTTTGTGTTCCTCTCCTTAGGGGCTCAATGGATCGCGCCGCCTTATCCCGGCCGCGATCCCTATAAAATTCCCAGGGACGGTTACAGCCCGGAGCCGCGCGAACCGGGCACGCCCTGGGAGAGCAATCCGCCGCCCGTGCCCGGTTGGATGAAAATGATCGGCAAGGATGAATGGATCCATTTCTTCGGGACGGCTTCCGGTCAGTGGGATATTTTCTACGGCGTGGTTTGGGGAGCCCGTTCCGCGCTGAAGGTTGGCATCATCATCGAAGGCTTAACCCTGCTGATCGGGATCCTGGTCGGGGCGTTATCCGGTTTTTACGGCGGCCGGCTGGATAATTTGCTGATGCGGATCACCGAAATATTTATGGCCTTTCCATTCCTGCTGGCGGCGCTGACCCTCTCAGCCATCCTGACGCCCATCCTGGGCAAAGGGCTGTGGCCGGCCGCGCTGGCGCTGGTGGTTTTCGGCTGGATGGGCTATGCCCGCTTGATCCGCGGGGACGTCTTGACCGTGCGCGAACGCGAGTTCGTGATCGCAGCCAGGGTGATCGGAGCGAAGGATGCGCGCATCTTGAGCAAGCACATCATCCCGAACGCCATCTATCCCACCCTGGTGCTGGCCTCGTTGGATATCGGCACCATCGTGATCTCATTTGCAGCCCTGAGCTTCCTGGGGATTGGGGTCGATGTCGGGTACGCCGATTGGGGACAACTGATCAGCTTTGCCCGCAACTGGATCCCGGATTTGAGCGATTATTGGTATATCCTGGTCTTTCCGGGGATTGCTCTGGTTTTGTTCGTGCTGGGTTGGAACCTGCTCGGCGATGCGCTGCGGGATATCATGGACCCGCGCATGCGCGGCCGAGGCAGCTAGCGGCAAGTACATAGATTGCATTCAGGAGCATGCTCCTTATTTGCGATCTGTGTTTCTTCTCCTCGAGATGGAGGGCAGTGGCGGGGAAACCTGTCCTCCTGAGGCCGCCTGCCCACTGCTTGACATTCCAGCCGGGCATGATATCCTAGAAGGAAGCAATGAAACGCCACCCATTTGCCCGGTTTTTCGTCCATCAGATCTTACTGCCAGGATTGGTCATCCTGATCCCGCTCTGGATGGGCGCATGCAGCAGTAGATCCACCCCCCTACCAACAGCCACCCTGGCGCCAACCAGCGCCCCCACCCCTGCGCCAACCCGCACGGCAGCCAGCAAGCAGACCTCTTCCAAGATCGATCACAGCGATCCGCGCGTGTGGGATAACAATTTCCGCTTCGAGCGCATGAATTCCGGGGACGGGCTATCTCAGAACTCGGTCATGAGCATCACCCAGGATCCGCAGGGTTTCATCTGGTTCGGCACGCAAGACGGACTCAACCGGTTTGACGGGAATCATTTCCTGACCTATCAATATTCCCCTCAAGACCCCACCAGCCTGAGCGACAATGCGGCCTGGGTGCTTTATATCGACCTGCAAGGCGAGCTGTGGGTGGGCACCCTGAACGGGGGCTTGAATAAACTGGATCGCAAGCTCGGCCAATTCGACCATTATCGCCACAATCCGGCAGACCCAAATACGCTCAGCAGCGATTGCATTCAGACCATGCTGGAAGATTCCAACGGTTTTCTCTGGGTGGGCACATGCGATAAGTGGTCTGAACCGGATGAACCGCCAAACCGGAGAAGTCAGGCGCTACAACCACATTCCCGGCGACGCGCGCACGATCAGCTCACAGCAGATCAGCCTGGTTTTCGAAGATCGGCGGGGTTTTCTGTGGATTGGAACCAGCGCCGGGCTAGACCGGTTAACCCCCGGAACAGGGGAGATCATCCATTTTGTGCATCAACCGGAGAACCCGCAGAGCTACGCCGGCTCTGCTCCAACCGCCATCGTGGAAGATGAAAAAGGCTGGTTGTGGATTGGAACCAGGGAGCGCGGCCTGGATTTCTTCGACCCGATCACCGAGCGCTTCAGCCACTTTCAAAGCGATCCTTTCAAGCCGGATGATTTAGGGGATGACCACATCCGCTCGCTCTGGTTGGATCGAAGCGGAATCCTGTGGATTGGGACGTACGGCGGCGGCGTGGATCGCCTCGACCGCGCTGACAATCATTTCATTCACAACCGGCGCAAAGGGATCGATCCAAACAGTTTGAGCAGCGACCTGGTGACCGCGATCTATGAAGACCGTTCCGGGGTGATCTGGATCGGGACGAATGGTCAGGGCGTCAACCGCCACAACCCGCACACCAACCTGTTTGCCAATTACCGCTACATGGAAGGCCAGGCCTACAGTCTCAGCCATCCGGAAGTCTATGCGCTGGTGGAAGACAGCTCCGGCTGGTTGTGGATCGGCACAGCCGATGGATTGGATCGGATTCAAAAAGGGAGCGGGCGCATTTTTCATTACCGCCATAATCCGCAAAGCCCAAAAAGCCTGAGCGATAACTTCATCACCGCCTTGATGCGCGATCGTCTCGGCAATATCTGGATTGGGACAGAATCAGGCGGCTTGAACCGGTATGATCCGCTCAAGCGAGAATTTTTACGGATCGTACACAACCCGGTCATGCCGTACAGCCTGAGCAGCAATCAAGTGACCAGCCTGCTGGAAGACTCAAATGGGCAAATCTGGGTGGGCACCGCCGACGGCGGGCTGAATCGATTGCTGCCAAATTCGATCCCGCTGGACCCCTACGCGACCCCTCCCGCCAACCCGCCGGTGTTGACAAAGGAGGAATTGCGGGCGATAGCAGGAAGCGAAAAGACCGGCCTGATCCCAGAATCCGAAACCATGAACAGCGCTAACCCGGTCTTGTCCGGCTCTTTCAAGAGCTACCTGCACAACCCCGATCGCCCCTCCACCTTATCCAGCAACGAGATCCACTGCCTGGCGGAAGACGAAAACCAGATGGTCTGGGTCGGGACCAATCACGGATTGAACCGGCTGGATCCACTGCGGGGGACCAGCCTGCGCTATCTGCATGATCCGCGCGACCTGCTCAGCCTGGGGGATGATAATGTGCTCGCCATTTTGATCGGGCAGGCGGGCGAAATCTGGATTGGGACGGATGGCGGCGGGCTGGATCGATTGGATCGGGTAAGCGGGGAATTCAGCCATTACCGCCAGCAGGACGGCCTGCCCAACAACGTGGTCTACAGCATTTTGGAAGACGAATCGGGCTATCTGTGGTTGAGCACCAACAACGGGCTGTCGCGTTTTGATCCATCCAGCGGAACTTTCTTGAATTTTGACGAAAACGATGGGCTGCAGGGAGATGAATTCAACAAAGGCGCATTTTATCGAACCCATACCGGCGAGCTGATCTTCGGCGGGTATAACGGCGCTTCGGCTTTTAGCCCCGGCGAGCTGATCCAGGATTCGTATTCTCCGCCGGTGGAGCTGGTCTCGCTGACTCAAAACGGAGCGCCGCTGGAGCTGGCAGAACCGCTCGAAGAAGTGCAGGAAGTGACCCTGTACTGGCCGGACAATTTCTTTGAGTTCGAATTCACCGGTTTGAGCTACACTCGACCTGAACGAAACCAATACGCCTATAAACTGGAAGGCTTTGACCACGACTGGAACGAGATCGGCAATCAACGCATCGGACGGTATTCCAATCTGCCGGGCGGGACCTATGTGCTGCGGCTGAAAGCGGCCAACCCGGATGGAATCTGGAATGAACAGGGGCGCTCTCTGCGAATTCGGGTGGCGCCGCCAATCTGGCAGACGCTCTGGTTTCGGCTGGGGGTCATCTTCAGCGCCCTGGCGGTTCTTGGCGGCGGTTATGCCTGGCGGTTGCAGCGCATCCAGAAACGCAATCGGGATTTGGAGGAGATCGTCAATGAGCGCACCTCCGATCTGCAGCAGAAAACGATTGCGCTGGAGCTGACCACCCACGACCTGGAAGAGCGCAACCAGGAGATCGATCAGCGCCGGGCCGAGCTGCAAGCCCTTTATGAGGCCGACGAGGTGGTGCGGCGGCACTTAAACCTGGATCAGGTGCTGCAAGCTCTGGTCAACGTGGCGGTCGAACTGTTGAGCGCCGATCATTCCGCCGTGCTGGTCTGGGATGAGCGCCGCGGGCAGATCATCCCGAAAGCCGCCCGCGGTTTTAGCGAGCAGACCCTGGCAAGGCTGGTTTTTGAACCCGGTCAGGGCGTTGTTGGGCGGGTCGCCGCCACCGGCGAGGCGATCATCTCGCAGGATATCAGCGGGCAAGCCCAGCAAGAGGTGGTCGATCCCGATTTTGTCGAAACGATCCTGTCTGAAGCGATCCGATCTTATCTGCTGCTGCCGATTAAGATGCATCATGAAGTGTTCGGGGTGTTTAATGCCAGCTTTGACCGACCGGAGGCGGTGACCGAGGAAGCCCTGCACCTTTTCCAATCGCTGGCTCAAAGAGCAGCCCTGGCGATCCGTAATGCGCAATTGTACGAGCAAGCCCGCGATCTGGCGATTTTGGAAGAGCGCAACCGGCTGGCGCGCGATTTGCACGACAGCGCCAAACAAAAAGCGTTTGCCGCCCTGGCCCAGTTGGGCGCGGTGGATATCCTGGTGCGCAAGGACCCGCTCAACGCCCTGGCTCATCTGAACGAGGCGGAGGGGCTGGTGCATGATGTGCTCCAGGAGATCGATACCATCGTGCAGGAACTGCACCCGGCCGCGCTGCAAACCTATGGATTGGCGAATGCAGCCCGAGAATATGCTTATGATTGGGCTGCCCGCAATAATTTCGAAATCGATGTGCAGATCGAAGCAAAGACGAACCTGCCGATCGATGTGGAACAAGCGGTTTACCGCATCATCCAGGAAGGGCTGGCGAATATCTCCCGCCACAGCCGGGCCAGCAAGGCCTGGGTTTCCCTGCGCTGCCAGCCAGACGGGTTGATGGTCGAAATCGGGGACAATGGGATCGGCTTCGACCTGCAGAGGATGCATGCCGGGTTGGGATTGTGTTCGATGGAAGAGCGGGCGAAAAAAATCCACGGGCTTCTGGCGGTCGAGAGCGCCCCGGGTGCAGGGGACGCGCATCCGGCTGAGCCTGCCGCATTACGTTCTATCAGGAGAGCAAAATGACGGATAAAAGACATCCGGCGGATAAAGGAAATCCGACTGAACCCATCACCGTTCTCATAGTCGATGATCATGAAGTGGTGCGGCGCGGAATTCGCGCCTACATAGAAACCGTGACCGAATTCCATGTGGTCGGCGAAGCGGCGAGCGGAGAAGAAGCGATCGAGCTGGCCCGCGATCTCATCCCGGATGTGGTCCTGATGGATTTGATCCTGCCCGGGATCGACGGGGTGGAAGCCACCCGCCAGATCAAGAAACACAGCCCGCGCACGCAGATCGTGGTGCTCACCTCCTATCACGAAGATGAGCATATCTTCCCGGCCCTCAAAGCCGGCGCGACCGCCTACATCTTGAAGGACATCCGCATGGACCGGCTGACCGAGGCGCTGCTCAAAGCGGTGAACGGCGAGGTGATCCTGCATCCACACGTGGCGGCGCGTGTGCTGCAGAATATCCGCGGGGCGAGCGAGGACGAGACCAATCCCTACACCGAATTGAGCGAGCGCGAGCTGGAAGTGTTGAAGCTGCTGGCAAACGGGTTAAGCAACAGCCGGATTGCCGAGCAGCTTTTCATCAGCGAGAGCACGGTCAAAGGGCATATCAGCAATATCCTGAGCAAACTGCACGTGGCAGACCGCACCCAGGCAGCCGTGTTCGCCTGGCGTGAGGGCATCGTCCGGCGCAAAGAAAGCGCTTCGTGATCAATTCAACTATGCGAATAGGCTGGCCGATTTCTGAGGCGATCACTGCTGTGAACGCCAATAAACGCCGCCTCCGCCGGTCCGTTCCATCATCTTGTAATCCACCAGGTTGCGGCGCAGCATGGCCGTGTCCTCGTTGAAGCGTTTCAAGATTTCGTTGACCTGCTTTTCCGTGTAGCGCACACCCGGCTCAAAAGCCTGGAGCACATAACCCAACAAAACCCGATATTTCTTCTCCTGGGCCGGGAAGGCAGTGATCCTCCCGTCCGCGTCGATGAATGTCGCCAGCACCTTCTTCTCATAGGCGTCCTCGCTCACCTGCTGGCTGAGGTGGCTCAATTTCTCCTCATGGAGCAGATTCTGAGCCATCTCTTTGAGCGCATCCGTTTGCAGCGAGTAGATGTAATAATGCCCATCCGTGCGGGCCGCGACCAGCCCGGCTTTTGACAATTTCGCCAGATGATGCGAAGCGGTCGAAGCGCTGATGCCCAACGCCTGCGCCAGGTTCTCGACCGAGTTCGGCTGTTGAGCCAGCAGCCCCACGATTTTCAAGCGGTTTTCATCCGCCAGCGCCTTGAAGAAAGTCAAGAGCGTATTGCGTTGATCGATTTCATCCATTACGAACTCCTTGATAACATTTCGATAACTATCGAAACAATATTATCATGATCGTTAATGCTGTCAAGGATGGAATAGGAGATTGGGGCTAAGAGTAGAAAGCCGTAACCTGCTCCAAATCCATCCGGCGGAAATAGGCGCGGTAGGAGCGGGTCTCGTCCAGCAGGTCTTTGATCTGCTCCTTCAGCAGGGCAGCCCGGGCCGGATCGGGGCTGCCGCCGGGGACAAGCCGGATTTGGGGCTGCTGCGGGGCTTCGTGTGAGGCCGGTTCTGGGGCGGCTTCCGCGAGGCGGATGGCAATCCCTCCCAGCGCTTCCAGCCATTCCAAACCCAGGCGCACGCTCAGCTCGCGCTGGGCGGCAGCCGAGGCCAGGCGCGCCCAATCCACCCGCCCATCGCTGTGGGCGATCAAATGCTTTGCCAGACCCGCCAGGCGCTGCAGAAAGGGCTGCAGCTGATCCGGTCCGGTTCCCGGACCGGGAACCAGACCAAACACGATCACCCGCTCGGGTTGGCAGCGTTCCAGGGCCACGCTCAGCTCGCCGCGGCCGGGCGGCGCATTCCAAATCAGCAGGGTTTGGCAGGCTGCAAGCTGGTCACGGGCGCGCAGAAGATCGGTTGGCAGGCGGGCTGATTGCAGCTTTTTCGTCAGCGACGCGAAATCTTCGCCTTCCGCCCAGATCTGAAGTTGGGGGGAAGCCTGCGCTTTGAGCAGTTCGAGCAGCACACGCTGCGGGGCGGCGTGCGCGCGGTAATCCAGGTATGCCACCTGCGGGCGGGGCGGCTCGATTTCGAGCGCGCCCTGCTGCCGGGCGGATGTCTTCAAAAACGATCGAAAGCTCCGGCTGGCCGCGGTAAGTGGTCGCCCGGATGGTATAGGCCAGTTCAAACTCGCCTGGATTGCTTCGTGCCTCGCTATGACTTCCACCGGATTGGAGCGCCTCGCTATGAAATCCGCCGGGTTGGAACTTCTCCCCGCCTCCCCCACCAGACCACCCGCCGAGATACGCCCTCGCCATCCTCAACCAGCAGCTGCAGGTGCTCGCCCTGGCGGCCAAAGCTCGAGCGGCTGGCCAGATGCAGCCCTTTGCTGGCCAGGATCAAGGGCGGGTTGCCCGCCCAAACGGGGCCAGCCGCTCCAGGGATTGGGCCAATTCCAGGTTCAGGTCGCCCCAATCCAGAAAGCCGTCGATCTTGAGGGCGGCGGGCTGGGCGGCGCTGGCAGCCAGTTGTCGCCCAACCGATCCCGACAGGCACGCGCGGAAGAGGGCGATGTTTTCGGCAAAGGCAGCCGCTTCCATCGAAAAACCGGCCGCCATGGTATGACCGCCAAACCCGATCAGCAGATCGCTCTGTTCGGCGATGGCGGCGGTGATATCGACCCCCTCCACCGAGCGCGCCGATCCCCTGGCCGGCTCGCTTTCCGGAGCGGAAATCATCACCACCGGCCTGGCGTACCACTCCACCAACCGGCTGGCGACGATGCCGATCACGCCGGCCGGCCAGGCGCTGTGCGCCAAAACCAGCGCGGCCGAATCCAGCAGGGCGGGTTCGCGTTCCAACTGAGACAGCGCCCCTTTCAAAATATCATTGGTCAGCATCTGGCGGCGGCTGTTCAGGCCTTCCAATTCCAGGGCGAGCAGGCGCGCCGCCGCCGCTGTCCTGCGTGGTCAGAAGCTCCACCGCCGGGTTGGCGTCCGCAAGCCGACCGAGGGCGTTCAAGCGCGGGGCGATTGCAAAGCCGATCTGCTCCTCGGTCAAGCGCTCCGCCGCGATCTGGGCGCGCTCATAGAATCGCCTGAAAACCAACTCGCTCCGGTTGGCGCAGGCGCTTCGAGCCGCGCTGGAGCAGATAACGGGCTTCTCCGACCTGCAGAGCCACATCCGCCACGATGCCCAAGGCGGCCAAATCCTGGAATTGTTCAGCGCCGTGCGGGTCGCCCGCCCGCTGATAGAGCGCCTCGGCCAGCTTATAGGCCACGCCCACACCCGGCAGGCTGCCGAGCGGGTGCCCCTCAGGGAGCAGGCGCGGGTTGATGATCGTGACCGCCGGCGGAAGCAGTTCGAGCAATTTCGGCAGGTTCAATGGATCGCCTGGGCTTATGCCCAAATCTTTGGAGATCGGCAGTTCGTGGTGATCGGTGATGATCAGGTCCACCGCCAAGCCGCCGGGCATAAATCGCGGCCGGGTGGGCGGCGATGCCGGTGTCGCAGGTCAGCACCAGGCTGGGCGGGTCGTCGGGCGTCTCCAGGAACTGCTGCAGAACTGGCTGGCTGACGCCGTGCAATTCCTGCGCCCGCAGCGGGATATGATAGCTGACCCGCCGCGCCCCAGCTCCCGCAGAGCCGCGACCAGCAAAGCGGTGGAGGTCTGCCCATCGACGTCGAAATCCCCCCACACCAGGATATGCTCGCCCTGCTGCAAGGCGGCCTGCAGGCGCTCGACAGCCCGCTCCATGCCCGGGAATTCCTCCGCCGGGGAGGGCGTATATTCGTCCGGGTCGAGGAAGGCGCGCGCCGCCTGCGGGTCGCCAAAACCGCGCCGGCAGAGCGACTGCGCCGCCAGCAGATTGCCGCCGACCCGATCCAGGATTTCAGGCGATACCGCGGTTTCGGGAGGTTCCAGCCAGAGGCGAGCGGGGGCGGTGCGTGGGTTGGGTATGGGCGATCTCCTTGTTAAGGAAGATTGTAGCATAAAGGGCGGGAGGGTGTAATGCGGAGGTGGTATATACTCCCGGGCTGAAGCCGAACCTCCGAGTTCTGCGAGAACTCGGAGGTCTGGCTGCCCTCATTTGACAAGAACGCATGTTCTAATTATAATGACGCCATAAAGAGAAAGCCCTTGTGATCCGAATGTTTGTGCGCGTTCTACGCAAAAGGAGCCTATCCGGTGTCATTCCTGAATACTCTGTTGGAAAAGCTGAAGCTGCGCCCGACCCAAGCCCGCCGCTACCCACTCGATAGCTCTCGGTTGGACGATATCGCCATCCAGAGCGAGGCGGAGATGTTATCCCCCGAAAGCCAGGCTGGAGCGTGGCAGACCAGCCGAATTTTCCACCCCGAGCAACCCTATGATGTTGCGCAGCGCTGGACGATGCTCTCTCAACGCGAGCAGGAGGTGGCCGTGCTGATCTGCCTCGGTCTTACCAATCGTGAGATTGCGGAAAAATTGTTCATCTCCCCCGATACGGTCAAGAGCCACATCAAGAACATCCTGTAGTAAATTCGACCTGCACCGCAAAGACGACCTGCGCATCTTGCTGATCGACTGGGACTTCGAAGACTGGGGCTGAGATTTCAGATCTCAGACCGGGCGCGGCAGCGCGCCTATTCGTCTGCGACGCCCAGGTGGCTCAGGATGATTTCCAACGGCCAGTGACGGTGATCGTCAAATGCCTGCCGGGCGTCGATCAAGGCGCGCCGTTTCTCGTCGCGATGGGAGACAAAAAGCCCTTTGACTTCGATTTCGTGCAAATGCTCAGAAATACCATGCACGCTGCCATCGCTCTGCCGGATGGCATCTTTGACATACTGGTTCAGATATTCTCGATAACGTTTGATATCCACGGATGACCTCTGCATTATTATACCTGATCCGCTTGCGTGGATGGCAGGCTGCTGACCGCCAGAAAACCGGTCAAAAGACGTATTGCGGTTTTAGGAGAGTCCGGTAAAATAGGGACAGTTCAAGCCAACAGAACGGATTTAGAAAGGTGATGCAATGCACGTACGAACAAACATTTTTGCCGGTGAAATGCCCGCCTCCAGCGGCCCAACATTGGATGGCGTGTTGAACACCGCCCTGGAGCTGGTTCAAACAGCCAATACCGTTGCCGCAAATGCGCTGGTGGACCCGAATGCGCTCAAGCTGTTCATGAACTACCTGCCGGCAGCCGATCAATAAGCCATTATTGCTGTAATTCTCCCCCTTTGCCGAAGTCCGGGTTTTGCCCCGGACTTTCGATTTAAGCGGGCAAACCACTATTCGATCAAACCGCGTTCGAAGGCGTAGCGGATCACATCTCCGGTCGTTTTGAGACCCAGTTTCTCCATAACCCGGGCGCGATAGGTGCTGACCGTCTTCACGCTGATCGACAATTCCTCGCCAATCTCGCTTAATTTCCTCCCCTTGGCGATCATTTCAAATACTTGCAGCTCGCGGTCGGACAGCAATTCGTGCGGCTCCCTTCCCGCATCCGGCTGAAGATTTTGATCATCCATCTGTTGAATCAGCGTACGGCTGAGATATTTCTTGCCGCCCAACACGGTCCGGATCGCGGCGAGCAATTCATCCGGGGCGCTCTCTTTGGTCAGGTAACCCGAAGCGCCTGCCCGCAATGAGCGCAAGGCATATTGCTTCTCCGGATAGACGCTCAAGATCAAAACCGGCAGGTTCGGCTTGAGACTGTGAATCTGCTTCAAGACCTCGATCCCGCCGATATCCGGCAGGCCGATATCCAGCAAGACCAGGTCGTACTCTATGCGATGAACAGCCTGCATGGTTTCAACGCCGGTGCTCGCCTGGTCGATCGCTTCCAGGGTCTGGTCGGTGGATAGAATTTGAATCACGCCGCGCCGGACGACGGCATGGTCATCGGCTACAAGGATCCGAATCATCCTGGCAATTACCCCTTTCCGGGATCGCGCCCGGTGATACCTCCACTAATCAAATTCATTTCTTCCAGCCCGGCCATATTCCCCGGCGACATCGGTATCAGGGATATTCAGCCAGCTTTCAATCTGCTGCTCCAGAAACAGGGCGATATCGGGGGCATCCAGATCAGAAACCAGGCTGATATCCCGACCATCCTTTAACACCGCATTGAGCTGATAGGTAAAGTGCACACCGTTTTTTGAAGAGGCGCGTTTCTCTTTACAATAGAATTGTTCAAGCTGATCGACAGGCGTCTTAATTTCACCCGTCCAGGGCATTGGGTCGTGTTGGACAATGAAATATTGGCGGTCGATTTTGAGGCTGGTGGTATTGAGAAAGCCCGCCAGCGTCGAATAGGTCAATCCAACCCCGACGGCAAGATGGGCGACCGGAAAGACAATCATGATCCAGGGCGCATTGGGCATGCCCAGCGCCATGCTGTACCAGAAACACAGAAACGCATCCCAGGCCACGCAGAAAAAAGCCAGCGGGATGTATTTCGGCGAGAACCAGCGCCAGGATAATTTCACGCTGTCGTTCTTTTTTTCGATCTGAACCTGTCTCGGCCTGGGGGTCAAACGGGGTCTGGGCTGAATGGCTTTTTCCCCGGCTTGCCGATCGCTCGAGGCAGACTGGCGGGTGGGCAGTTGGAAGATATGTTCGTTGCCGCAATATTGACAGACGAAACGGTCGGAGCCGGGAGGAAATGCGCTTTTTCCCCCACAAGATGGACATTGGAGCGTCAAGAAAGATGGCTGGTCAGTGGGCATCTCGATCTCCCAGGCGGCAGGATGATGAACTATGACTGATTATAGCAAATTATCTGCGATATAATCCCGCGATGCTCAACTCGCAAAACAGCCCTATTCGGCGCGCCCCCCAGGGGATAAACGGGAAAGGGGCTGACTTACCTTACTATAACGCAAAGCTCAATAATATTTTGAATGATAGAATGATAGTGAATATTTTTTCGGAAAATATTCACTATCTAGCTCTGCCTGACGCAGGTACCTCCATGAATACCATCCAAAAACGTCGTTCATTTGGGTTAGGTTGTTACATTCTCTCTGTTTCGATATGGTTATGGGCTGCCCCGCTCATCAAGCAGCTGCCCGAAGATTATTTCAATCAAACGATTTATGACGCCAGGATGCGCATTCGACTCTCGCCAGAAGCCGAATGGCAATCGTACAATTTGACCGTCAAACGGATCGACCAGACCCTCTCGAATGCCGGTCGAGTCAATATTATTCAGGGAGAAATGAACTGGCTGATTAATCCAAACGATATTCTCTTTGTATCCTCAGGCATTTATGGCGTGGATCGCCGATCCCATCAAAACGTCACCGGTTACGGGGATATTGCCCGCTCCGGTCAATTTCTATTCCCGCCGCACACCCAGGCGACAACCTATGAATATTGGGATCCTAACTTCATCGGCAAACGGATCGCCGCTTTTAAGAGCGAAGAAATGTTCGACGATCTGAAAGTGTATTTGTTCACCTTCAGTTGTACGAAAATAGATGAGACGGAGGGCTACAGCTATCTGCCGGATGTGCCCGAAAAATACGAGACCTACACCGACGGGCAGGGCTTATTATGGATCGAACCGGTTTCGGGGATCATCGTGGACTATGCAGAAAACGGAGTCAGTTATTTTGCCTACCGGGCGAATGGAGAGAAAGCAACCAATTTCGCTGAATGGAACGCCCATTATTCACCCGAAACACGCTCCGCCCAAATCGAGTTGGCTCGGGCTGACCGGCTGCGCATTTTGCTCCTGGATGTCTGGCTGCCCATCTTCTTTGTGCTGGTTGGTCTGTTCTGGCTGGGTTTTGGAGTTTTAATGTTGCGTCAAAGAAATCGAAAGATCAACGGGGAAATCAGATGAAACTGCATCTAAGTTTTGTCCAAAAATTGACCCTGATCTTTGTGCTCTTCGCGGCTATTCTGCTGACCATAGCAGGCGCGATCGCCTACAATGTTGGACGCAGCGGGCTGGGTTCCGCTACAACCTCCGAACTGCTCTCGTCCGCGATCGAAAAACAGGCCGCCCTGAACACCTGGACGACAGAACGCCGAAACGGGATCAGCTCACTCGCCGGTGACAGCCATCTCATCCTGGATCTAAAATCATTCATGGCTGCTGCGCCAGGTTCAAAGCAAGCCGTTGAGATG
The DNA here is from genome assembly GCA_963788145.1 of uncultured Chloroflexia bacterium. Classification (GTDB taxonomy): domain Bacteria; phylum Chloroflexota; class Anaerolineae; order Anaerolineales; family UBA4823; genus UTCFX2. The sequence continues at coordinate 1,264,640 of CAWBFQ010000003.1, forward strand.
CACGACAGGCTGGCGATGGACTTGACGGAGCGAATGGAAATAACCGGCAACTACCGCGAGATCATGATCCTCCATCCGAAAACAGGCGAAGTGCTCATTTCCACCAACCCCGCCAATGAAGGCAAATTCAAGGAGGACCGGCTCTATTTTTCTGAAGGCAAAAAGGGCGCCTATATTCAGAATTTGTATATTTCACCCTCATTGCAGGCGCCGGATATGGTCGTTTCTGCGCCATTCCTGCTGGAGCGCGAGGCGGGGCAGAATGAAAGCGAGCGGGTGCTGGCGGTTCTGGCAGGCCGGCTGGATTTGGAAGAAATGGATGCAATCATCGAACGCCGGTCCGGTTTGCATTACAGCGATGATGCCTTTCTGGTCAGTAAGTCCAATTTGTTCGCCACCCAACCGCGTTTTATTAAGGATCCGGCTGTGCTTCAGCGCGGAATTTATTCAGAAGCGGCTACTCTTTGCCTGGCCAGGAACAGCGGCGCCATTGCGGCAAAGGATTACCGCTCTATCCCTGCCTTAATCGTTTATCGCTGGATGCCCGAACAACAGCTTTGCCTGATCGTCAAGCTGGATCAAACAGAAGCCTTCGCCTCGGCGACCGAATTGGGAAGATCAATCTTATTATTTGGCTTTCTTTCATTTATCCTGGCATCGCTTCTGGCTTATGGGCTGTCTCGTTCGATCAGCCAACCCATCCAAACCCTGGTACAGGGAACAGATGAGATCGCGCGCGGAAATTTCAAGCATCAAATTCAAATTCACTCGGGGGACGAATTCGATCAGTTGGGAAATCGATTTAATGACATGGCAGCCGCTTTATTGGCATCTGAAACCAGGCTGCGCAATTGGGCCGCCGAACTGGAAAGGCAAGTCAGAGAACGCACAGCGGAACTTCGCCGGAGCGAGAACCGCTACCGCATCCTAGCAGAAAATTCGCCCGAGATGGTCTTTGTGATCGACACAGATGACCGGATACAGTATGTCAACAAGCTGGCCGCCAGCCAGCTTGGAAAAACACCCGAACAAGTTATTGGAATATCCCGCGACGAATTGTTCCCGCACAATATCGCCGATAGTCAAAAGTATGGGTTGCAGCAGGTTTTCGAGCGCGGAGAACCTGCCTCATTCAAATCGCCAATTACATTTCCAGGCGGTGTGTTGTGGTTAGACACCCAACTGGTTCCCATTTTTGACGAACAAGGAATCATCAACGCGGTAATGGGCATCTCGCGTGACGTCACCCGGCGCAAACTCGATGAACAGGCCATCCTGGAGGAAATAGCATTTTCAGATTCCATCATCAACAGCCTGCCTGGGATCTTCTATTTATTCGACCCACAAGGGCATTTCGTACGCTGGAACAAGAACTTTGAGCGCGTCAGTGGTTACTCGGCAGACGAGATGCTCGAACGCAACCCGCTCGATTTCTTTACCGGCGAAGAGAAATCCCTGGTCGAACAGCGCATCCAGGAGACGTTTACCAAAGGCGACGCCCAAGTCGAAGCGAATTTCACCTCCAGGGATGGAACCGGCGCGCCCTATCTGCTGACAGGCATCCGCGCTTTGATGAATGACCAGACATACCTGATCGGTACAGGGATCGATATCACCGAACGAAAACTGGCAGAACAAAACCTGGACAAAGCAAACGAGGAACTGGCTCGTTCAAACAGCGAGTTGGAGCGCTTTGCTTATGTCGCTTCGCATGACCTGCAAGAGCCGCTGCGCATGGTCACCAGCTATCTGCAGCTTTTGGTAAGGCGATATCAAGACCGGCTGGATGGCGAGGCTTTAGAATTCATCAACTACGCCGTCGATGGCTCGAACCGGATGAAGATGCTGATCAACGACCTGCTGGCTTACTCTCGGGTCGGTACGCCGCGGCGCTGAATTTACGCCAACGGATTGCGAACAAGTCATCCAACGGGTTCTGAATACGCTCCAATTGAGAATCGAAGAAACCCGGGTGGAGATCACGCACGATCCATTACCGACGGTATTTGGAGATGAAATCCAAATTGAACAGGTCTTTCAGAATCTGGTCGGAAATGCGGTAAAATTTCACGGAGAGGCAGCGCCCAAAATTCATATCGGGGTAAAGAAAGATGATCAGAATTGGATCTTTTCGGTTCGCGACAATGGTATCGGAATAGACCATCAATATTTCGATCGCATCTTCATCATCTTTCAACGGCTGCACAGCAGAGATGAATACCAGGGAACCGGGATCGGTCTGGCAATCAGCAAGCGGATTGTGGAGCGGCATGGCGGCCGAATCTGGATTGAATCCGAACCCGGAACAGGATCTACATTCTATTTCACAATTCCAACAAAAGGAGAATAATGATTGGATAAACCTATTGTAACCAAACCTATCGAAATTTTGCTGGTCGAGGATAATCCTGGCGATGTGCGCCTGACACGCGAGGCCTTAAAAAGAAGGAAAAGTGCTGAATAACTTGCAAGTCGCCCAGGATGGTTTGGAAGCCCTGGAATTCTTGCGGAGCGAAGGGCAATTCGCGGATGCCGCTCGCCCGGATATCATCCTGCTTGACCTGAACATGCCAAGGATGGATGGGCGTGAGCTGCTGGCCGAGATCAAAGCTGATCCGAAACTGCGGCGCATACCGGTGGTGATACTGACCACATCCAAATCTGAAGAAGATATCATCCGTACATACGATCTGCACGCAAACTGCTATATCACCAAACCCGTTGATCTGGATCAATTTATTACCATCGTCCGGTCAGTGGAAGACTTTTGGTTTTCGATCGTTAAGCTGCCGCCCAATGGTGAAAGATAAGTGAGGCAGCATGCCGAATGAAATGAATCACATCTTGTTGGTTGAAGATAATCCTGGCGACGTACGTCTGCTGGTCGAAACCTTGCGCGAAAAGAGCGGTTTCAAATTTTCCCTGGACCACGTGGAACGGACCGAACTGGCGCTGGAATATCTTAAACACAATCGATATGATGTGCTGCTGCTCGATCTTTCTCTGCCAGATAGCGACGGCATAGATACCGTTCAGAGAATATGCTCCACGGCTCCGCATATCCCCATCATCGTACTAACGGGCACGGAAGATGATTTATTGGCCATCGAGGCAGTCCATGCCGGCGCTCAGGATTATTTGATCAAGGGTCAGGTCACTTCGGTCGTCCTCATCCGCGCGATGAACTACGCCATCGAGCGGAAGAAGATGGAAGAACGCTTGCATTTTCTGGCCACACATGACCTCTTAACCAGTTTGCCAAACCGAGTTCTGCTTCAAGACCGCATGACACAATCGATCGAACGGTCAAAGCGCACTCTCGTGAACAGCACGAAGAAATGGAAAATCGCGGTCGTGCTGCTAGACCTGGACAACTTTAAAATCATCAATGATACGCTCGGGCACCCGCAAGGAGACAAACTGCTGCAGGCTGTTTCCAGGCGCTTGAGCGGCGCCATTCGTCACGCGGACACTGTATCGCGGATGGGGGGAGATGAATTTATGTTGATTTTTGAAAACGTGAAAGACACGGAAGATATCGCCATCCTGGGAGAAAAAATTCGGACTTTGTTTCGAGAGCCATTCAAGCTCGCCGGGCATAATTACACGGTGACAGCCAGCATCGGCATCAGTCTATACCCGGATGACGGCCAAGATTTTCAGTCTCTGATGAAGACCGCGGATATCGCCATGTACCAGGCCAAGCGAAACCGCGATACATTTTGTTTCTACGAACCATGGATGGGATAACAGGCGTTCATTAAGCGCGATCCGCACAAACCAGATCATCCATCTCGGCTTCAAAGCAGCGCAGAACACACAAAATATTGGTACATTTTTACGGATATCGCCTGAGCAGTGGGATCACAAAGGCGGCAAGCAAGAGAAGGTAATCCAATTTGCTGGGTTTGTCACCCAATAAATAGTAATAAATGTGACAAATATACCATTGTTCACTCAAAATTTTGTTGTACAATGTACATAATTGCACAATCCGTCGAAGCATGTCTTGTACCAGAATATAGGACAGCTCGACAAGATAACAAAAATGAAATCAAAAAAATCTTGCGCAAATATTCAAGGAGGCATGCATGCAACGTAGGAATATTTTTCTTGTGCTGGTTGCCGCAGGCAGTTTGCTGGTGATGGCAACTGGACTGTGGCTGGCGACAGCCACCCCGGCCAGCGCCCAGTGCGGCTCGCAGGCTTCATCCTGCAAGAACTGCCATGAAGTGCAGGGGGAGATGCCGGTCAACAGCGATGGCACCGCCTGGCACAAGTCCCACGCCTTTGGCGATTTCTGCTATATCTGCCACGCAGGCAACAACCAGTCCAAGGACAAGGCCGAGGCGCACACCGGGATGGTGGCGCCGCTTTCGGATGTGAAGGCCTCCTGCCAGCAGTGCCACCCGAATGATCTGCAGGAACGGGCCCAGGTGTATGCCGCTGCGCTGGGGGTGGAGATTGGCGCGGCAGATGCACCAGCCGGCGATCCACAACTCCCGTAACCAACACAGACGCTGCCAGCGTGCAGCCTGCAGTCAGCGCCCCGGTTACGACCGAGCTGGATGTGGATGATCCCAACCTGGTGGATTATGTCCAGCGCTACGATGAAATCGTGCTGGGCAAGAAACCCATCAACTGGGGCAATGTCATTTTGCTGGGCATGATCGGCCTGGTGGCGGTGGGCGGCGGCGGATTCGTTGTCAACCGCGAGAAACTGGTCAAGGTCTCCTTTGGCGACACGAAGAAGGTCGAGGGCGAATATCCCGCCGAGGTGGTGGAGATGCTGCCAGCCATTGCAGGTCTCAAATCTACCAGCCGCAAAATCGCTGAAAAACGTGCTGGAAAACCCCAAAAAAGCTGACAAAGTGCTCGGCTTGATGGAAGCAGTGATCTCGGACGAAAAGACCGAGGAATAAGCCATGAAATTATTCTTGAATTACATTCACAAGGAAACCTGGTCGCCGTACGTGGCCGGGATCCTGCTCGGGCTGGTGGGCATTGCCGCTGTGTGGGCAAGCAACAGCCTGCTGGGCGCTTCGGGCGCATTCGAGAACCTGGCCGGGATGATCGGCAAGGCGATTGCCCCGGCTGCGTTCGACAACCTGTATTTCAACTTCATCATGCCGCCCGGCATCACCTATGGCGTGATGATGTTGATCGGTCTGTTCTTTGGCGGGATGCTCGGCGCGGCCACCAGCGGAACACTGAAATGGGGCAAGAAAGATGCCGCCAACAGCGATGCGCAGTGGAAGCGCATCTTTGGTCCGCAGACCTGGAAGCGCTGGGTGCTGGCTTTCCTCGGCGCGATCATCCTGGAATATGCCGCCGGGATTGCGGGCGGCTGCACCAGCGGCCTGGCAATTTCCGGCGGGATGCTGCTGGCGCCGTCGGCCTTTCTGTTCATCGCCGGGATGTTTGCTTCCGGCATCGTCACCGCTTGATTATCTATCGCAGGAGGTACTAAAATGACTAACTTGCTGCATTGCCCTGGTGTTGGGCGTCTTCTTCGGCTTTTCGCTCAACAAAGCCGGGCTGACCAAGTATCACAAAATCGTCAATGTCTTCCGCTTCACCGATATGGCGGTCTTGCAGTTCATGATGACCGCCTTGGTGGTTGCGATGATCGGGCTGTACAGCCTGCGCGCCTTCGGGCTGATCGAATTTCCGAACATCCCCGCCACCTACATCGTCGGCAACGTGATCGGCGGGCTGATATTTGGCATCGGCATGGCTCTGACCGGTTACTGACCAGGTACCTGCGCCGCCGGTGGCGGCGAAGGCAAACTCGATTATCTTGATCCCTGGTTTGCTCGGTTTCCTGGTTGGTGCAGTGCTTTATGGTCTGACCTACCAGCAGGTCTTCCCGCTCATTTCAGGCATTGCCAATTATGGCAATGTGATCATGCCCGACCTGTGGAATGTCAGTTCCTTCCTGTTCATCACCGCTCTTTACGCTTCATCGTCGCTCCTGCTGTTCTACCTGATCGACCGGGCGGGGCTGAAAAGAGCAGGAGAAGAACCAGTAGAGCAGTGAGCGCAGAACCACTGAACTCTATTATCTACTTGGAGCAACTATGACAAACACAATCTCACGACGTGATTTTCTCAAACTGGGCGCGGCGGCCTCGGCAGCCCTGGCGGTGGGCAGATTCATCCCGCCACCGGTGGCGCAGGCCGCCCGCCAGGCCGGGCATCTCAATGCGCAGGGCGATGGCTACATCCCCAGCATGTGCGAAATGTGCGTCTGGCGCTGCGGCCTGATCGCCAAAGTGAAAGACGGGCGGGTGGTCAAGCTGGAAGGCAACCCCGAGCATCCGCACTCGAAAGGCAACCTGTGCCCGCGCGGCCAGTCTGGCCTGATGAACACCTACGATCCCGACCGGGTGCTGACCCCGCTCATCCGGGTGGGCAAGCGCGGCGAAGGCAAGTTCCGCAAAGCCTCCTGGGAGGAAGCCCTCGACCTGACCGCCAGCAAGATGCTGGAGATCAAGGAAAAGTACGGCCCCGAGGCGATGGTCTTTTCCTCCACCCACAACCTGAGCCAGGTGCAGTTCGAGAACCTGCTCTACGCTTATGGCTCGCCCAACTATGGCACCCAGCGCAGGCTGTGCTTCAATGCCATGATCACCGCCTTCTTGCTGACCTATGGCATCGAAGAACCGTCCCGCAATTACGATAATGTCGAATTCATCCTGATGGTTGGGCGCAACATGATGGAAGCCATCTCCACCTCCGAGACATCCGAACTGTCCCATGCCATCGACCGCGGCGCCAAGCTGGTCTATCTCGACCCGCGCTTCACCAAGACCGCCTCCAAAGCCAGCCGAGTGGATCCCCATCCGCCCGGGCACCGATTCGGCCTTCCTGCTGGCGATGATCAATGTCATCGTCAGCGAACGAACTGGCCGACTGCGAATTTGTCAAGCAGTATGTGATCGGCTGTGATGGCATCCAGGATGCCATGCGCGGTACACGCCGGAATGGGCGAAGCAGATCACCGGCGTGCCCGCCGCCGACCATCGAGCGCATCGCCCGCGAATATGCCGCCGCCAAACATAATGCCCTGGCGCATCCCGGCTGGCGCACATCCAATTTCATCAATTCCTTCCAGACCGAGCGGGCCATTGCCACCTTGAATGCCTTGAGCGGCAATGTGCTCACCCTGGCGGGTGTCTCTCGGCAGATGTGGCGGCAGAGGGCGCCGGGCTGGGCACACCACCCCAGCCGCCCTATCCGCGCATCTCGGCCCTGCGCCTGGATGGCACGCCCTGGAAATATCCGCTGGTGCCGCTCAAACTGGGCGTTTTCCAGGAACTGCGCGACGCCATCCTGACCGGTGAACCCTACCAGGCGCACGGCTGGTTCATCTCCCGCCAGAACCCGATCCTCTCGCTGCCCGACCGCAACAAGACCCTGCAAGCCTTCGGCAAGATGGATTTCATCGCCACGGTGGATATCATCATGAACGACACCGCCTGGTTCTCGGATGTGGTCCTGCCCGAAGCCTCCTACCTGGAACGCTACGACCCGCTGCTGCCCGTGGGCGACAAGGCCTTCATCCGCCAGCCGGTGATCGAGCCGCAGGGCGAAGCCAAATCGGCGTTGTGGATTTACAAGCAGTTGGGCGAACGCCTGGGTTTGGGCGATTTCTTCCAGTACGCGGACGAAGAAGATTATCTGCGCCAGCAGCTTGCCCCGCTGGGCGTCAGCCTGGAAGAAGTCAAGGCGAAGGGTTATGCCGAGATGCCGGCAGAAGAAGAGAGCGATGAAATCGTCTTCAACACGCCCTCTGGCAAGATCGAGGTCTATTCCGAAACGCTGGAAAAAGCCGGTTTCTCGCCCTGGCCTACCTGGGAGGAACCGCCGGCGCCTGCTGAAGGCGAGTTCTACCTGCTGACCGGCAAGGTGGCGCAGCATACCCAGTTCGGCACGCAGAACAACCAGCTGCTGCACAAATATTCCGATGAACCGCGCCTGTGGATGAACGCCAAAACCGCCGCCGAGACTGGGCTTGGCAGACGGCGACTGGGTGGAAATCACCAGCAAGGTCGGCAAGGTCCACAGCCGTCTGCATGCCACCGAAGCCATCCGCCCGGATTGCGTCTACCTGACCCCCGGCTACGGACATCTCTCCAAGGGGCTGACCACCGCCTTCGGCGTTGGCGCCAGCGACTCGGCCCTGCATGTCACCTACACCGATCCGATCAGCGGCGGACAGGCGCTCAGCCAGACTTTTGTAACGGTAAAGAAGGCTTAAAGGTGCATCATGACTGAGATCAAACATCACGCCTACCTGTTCGACGCCACCCGCTGCATCGACTGCCGCGCCTGCATGGTGGCTTGCAGCGTCGAAAATAATATCGAGATGGACAAGACCCGCATCTGGGTGGCCGGGGTCGGGCGTGAAAGGCGAATTCCCCAACCTGGACCGCGCCACGATGGTCTATCACTGCATGCACTGCGAACATCCCGACTGCCTGTCGGCCTGCCCGGTGGGCGCCTACTCCAAACGCCCGGATGGCCCGGTGGTCTACAATCCCGACAAGTGCATCGGCTGCCGCTACTGCATGAATGCCTGCCCCTTCGGCGTGCCGCACTTCGATTACGACAAGGGCCTGATCGAAGGCGCGTTCATCGACAAATGCACCTTCTGCCCGCAGCGCATTGATAACGGGCAGGAACCTGCCTGCGTGGCCACCTGCCCGACCGACGCGCTGGAATATGGCGAGCGCGACGAACTGCTCGAAAATGGCCCACGACCGCATCGCCGCGCACCCCGACCGCTACATCGACCACGTCTACGGCGAGTTCGAGAACGGCGGCACATCCTACCTGATCCTTTCGCATGTGCCCTTCAGCGAACTGGGTCTGCCCGAATCTGCCCGAAACACCGGTCAACGAGGTCAGCGAAAAGGTGATGGAGATGACCATCCCATTCGCCCTGGGTTGGGGCGCGGTGCTGACCGGCGTCACGGCCGGCGTGCGCCTGTACAACAAGAAGAAGGAAGCCCAAGCACAAGCCGCGTCGAGAAGAGAAAGCGGAGGCGACACAATGAAACTGAATCTCACCATTCAACCGACGTCTTCCGCATTGGCCCGCTGGTCATTCGTCCTGCTGGCGCTTGATGGGAATTGCCTTTGTCGTCGCCATGGTCCGCTATGTCTATCGGGATCGGCGCCATCAGCGACCTGAGCAATTCCTATCCCTGGGGCTTCTGGATCAGTTTCGACCTGTTCACCGGCGTCGCCATCAGCAGCGGCGGCTTCCTCATGGCCGGAACCGTTTACATCCTCGAGGTGAAAGAATTCCAACCCCTGCTGCGCCCCTCGGTGCTGACCGCTTTCCTCGGCTATATCATGGTGGTGGTCGCCCTGCTGGTTGACCTGGGTCATCCCGAGCGCATCTGGTACATGATGATCCACTGGAACCACACCTCGGTCCTGCTGGAGATCGGCATCTGCGTGATGACCTATCTGACCGTGCTGGCGATTGAATTCGCGCCGGTGGTGTTCGAAGGCCTCAAATGGCAAAAGCTGGCCCACTTCATCCACACGCTTCATCATGCCGTTCGTGATCCTGGGCGTGGTGCTCTCCACCCTGCACCAGTCCTCGCTCGGCTCGCTGCTGCTGATCCAGCCGACCAAACTGCATCCGCTGTGGTGGACGCCCATCCTGCCGGTGCTGTTCTTTATCTCGGCGCATCTCCATTGGGCTGGCGATGATCATCCTCGAATCGTCGCTCAGCTCGCGCTACTTCAAGCGCGGCCTGGAAGACGCACCTGCTGGAAAAGCTGGCCAAGGCCATCCCGCTCGTCCTGGGAGTCTACGCTGCTGCTCAAATTTGGCGAGCTGGCCATGGCTGGCGACCTGGGTTATCTCTTCACCAGCGGCTGGATGAGCATTCTCTTCTGGGCTGAAATCCTCATCGGCGTCGTCATTCCGATGGTTCTGTTCTCGTTCAAACGGGTGCGCCAGAGCCCCAGCGGCTTGCTGATCGGCGCGATCATGCTGCTGTTCGGCATGATCCTCAACCGCTTCAACGTGAGTTGGTTCGCGGTCGAAGCATCCCGACCCGCTGACCTACCTGCCGACCTTCATGAGCAACGTTCAGCTATCTTCCCGACCCTGCCCGAAGTCTCGGTTTCGATCGGGCATCTTCTCGGCGGGCATCCTGGCCTTTGGCCTGGCAGCCAAATACCTGCCGGTGTTTGAGAGCGAAGCACCACGAGGCTCACTCGCCCAGCGGAGATTAACCTCACCACAGCGACCTCCCGCCAGTAATCCAGCGGGAGGTTGTTATAAACAAGTTAGCATGCGCCCGAACTTCTTCCACCACCTGCACCCGCCCACCATCCCGGCGGAGCAAGCCCGCTGGCGATACACGCTGGGCGCGGGTGGGACAGCCGTCTTTCTGGTGCTGGTGCTGATGGTGACCGGCGCGCTGGAGATGTTCTACTACATCCCCACCCCGGACGAAGCCGCCCTTTCGGTCCAGAACGATCAGCTACTTTGTGCCCTTTGGCGGATTGCTGCGCAACCTGCATTTCTGGGCGGCGCAGTTCCTGCTGATCGTGAGCGGCGTGCACCTGCTCCGCGTCGTTTTCACCGGCGCCTACGCTCCGCCGCGGCGCTTCAACTACCTGCTTGGGCTGGCGCTGTTCGTCGCTCGCCATCCTGCTCGATTTCACCGGCTACATCCTGCGCTGGGACCAGGGCATCCAGTGGGCGCTGGTGGTGGGCACCAACCTGGTGAAAACCATCCCCTGGGTCGGCGACTCGCCTCTATCAAGCGCTGATGGGCGGGGCGCAGCCCGGCGCCGCCACCCTCATCCGCTTCTACTCCTGGCACGTTTTCGGGCTGACTGATGATCGCCGCCATCTTGACCGTCTGGCACGCCTTCCGCGTCCGCCGCGATGGCGGCATTGCGGTTCCGCGCCTGGATCTGCGCGAAGAACCTGAGCGAATCACTCGCTTCGAACTGGTGCGGCGGGAAGTTGCGGCGATGCTGTTGACCGGCGCCGCCCTGCTGCTGGTCTCGTTTCTGTTCTCTGCCCCCATCGCTCCAGCAATGACGGAAGTCAGCGCCCCCTCCGGAGACGCCCGCGCTCCCTGGTTCTTCCTGTGGGTCCAGCAAATGCTCAAATGGGGCAACCCTTTCCTGTGGGGCGTGCTTGTTCCGCTCGTCATGCTGCTGATCCTCGCCCTGATCCCCTATATCTTTCCCAGACCCGCCGAACGCAAGTTGGGGCGCTGGTTCCCACGATCCAATCGCCTGGCGCAGGCGGTGCTGGCGGCGATCACCCTGCTGATCCTCTTGTTAACACTCCTGGCGCTGCGACCGATGGCATGAGATGAATCGAATTCTTGTGATCGCCTCCGCTGCTTTATTGATCGCCCTCGGACTGGCCTGGTATTTGCAAGCGCGCACAGGCGAGCCTGTCTCGATCACCCCCAGCCTCACGGGTCAGAGCGAATACTGCCTGACCTGCCACGCCGACCTGGCAGAGATCAGCCCGTCCCATCCCGTGCAGACTTTCGGTTGCGTGATCTGTCACGGCGGGGAACGGCTGGCGCTGGATGCAGACCTGGCGCACAGCAGCATGCGCGGCTGGAACAATCCTTCCGATCTCAGCGTGGTCGAACAATCCTGCGGCGGAGCAGACTGTCACAGCGGCTCTCCCGCCGATGAGCGCGACCATATCCAAAGGGTGATGACCAGCGTCCAGGCTACGTATGCCGGCGCGATTACCAGCGTGCGCCATACCTTCGGCGCTCAACCAGATCTGGAGCCCCGTTTTGGCGTTTTTGCAGTGGCTGATACCAGCCTGCCCTCCGAAACCGAAACGATGAGCCTTAAAGCCTTCGACCCTGCCGCCCAAACCAACCCGAACCTGCAAAAATTCGCTCAAAACTGCCTGTACTGCCACATCAACGCCCAGCCAATCAAAGGCGAGCAGTACAACCGGTTCACCGGCTGCGCGGCCTGTCATTCTCCCGCCCCGAGCACGCAGAACACGGTTCACACGCTGACCACCGCCTCGCCCTACACCACCTGCAACACCTGCCACAACCGCGGGAATTATGACCTGCGCCAGATGGCTTTCGTCGAGCGATCTGACCAGCCCGTGAAACGGATCGAAGATTATTACCAGCCGATTGCCCAATTCACCCTGTGCGAGTACACCCTGGATTGCGTGGACTGCCATACCCGCACCGAGGCGATGGGCTGCGGCGACATCCACGCCGATATGGCTGAAGCTCAGTACATCCAATGCAAAACCTGTCATGGCACGCTGACCGAACTGCCGCCGACGCGGACCCTGACCGATCCGGATGATCTTGCTTTTCGCCTGGCGCAGCTCAACCCGGTGCTGGATTTACAGCTTGGCGACACGATTCTGGTCAGCGCCAAGAATGATCCGCTTTGGAATATCCGCGTATTAGCCGATGGCGCCTACGAGATGGTCGGCAAAGCCACCCGCCAGCGGTTCATTTTCCGCCCGGTGATGGGGAGCGGCTGCGAGCAAGACCTGAACCGGCAGGAATCGCAATACTGCCACGAATGCCATGCGGTAGAGTCTAAATAAGGAATTTGAACTATGTCCCAAAAAACGATGGAAACCCGATTTCATGCTGAAGAGCTTGACGCGTACTCTATGCTCGACAGGTTGATCCCTCTGGCGCCAGCATCCGATGAGAGCGGCGAAGTCCTGATCGGCGCCCGCCTGCGCAACCTGCGCCGGGAACAGCGATTGAGCATCCGCGCCCTGGCCTCCAAATGCGGCATCAGCGCCAACACCCTCAGCCTGATTGAAAACGAGCGCTCATCCCCCAGCGTGCATACGCTCCAACTGCTGGCGCAAGGGCTTGGCGTTCCGCTGGTGACTTTTTTCGAACAGGAAAAGCCCAACAATACACTCGTTTTTCAACAGCGGGGGCAGCGTCCGTTGATGCGCTTTGCGATTGGGACATTGGAAAGACTGGGCGAAGGCCTGCCGCCCCTGGGGGCTGAGCCCATCCTGGTGACGCTCGATCCGGGAAAAATAGATTCAAAGAATATCAGCCATGTCGGGCGCGAGTTCATCTACTGCCTGGAAGGAAATGTGACCTGTGTGATCGCCGGTCAGGATTATCCGCTTGCCCCTGGCGACAGTTTGCTCTTTGACGCCAGCGCGCCCCATCGCTGGTTGAATACACATCCCGATTCGTCCAAACTGCTGGTCTTGTTTTGCCCCATGGATGCGAGCGACCAACCCGCCGAGCATCACCTGGGTCAGTGAAATGATGCTTGCGCCAAATCTTCAGGCTTTGCTCGAAAAATCCGCCTCGCAGCACGTGCGGCTTTGCCCGCGTCAAATCCTGGGCGTGCGGCTGGGTCTGATGGGACTAAAAGCGCTTGGCTTTGAGCAGCCGCCCGCCCAAAAACGTTTGCTGGTCATCCTGGAAAGCGACGGGTGCTTCGCAGATGGCGTAATCGCCGCCAGCGACTGCACCGTTGGACATCGCAGCTTGCGCGTGGAAGACTACGGCAAGACCGCGGCCACTTTTATCGATACCGCCACGTTGCAGGCTGTGCGGGTTGCTCCTGCGCTGGATGTGCGCCAGAAAGCCAACGAGTACGCGCCGGATGAGCCGCGCCATTACTTCGCCCAGATGCAGGCTTACCAGATCATGCCGGATGAGATCATGTTCACCGTCACACCCGTAAGCCTGACCACTCCCATCGCAGACCTCATCTCCCGCCCCGCCGTGCGCCTGAACTGCGATCGCTGCGGCGAGGAAATCATCAACGAGCGCGAGATCCAGCGCGACGGGCTGACCCTTTGCCGCGCCTGCGCCGGCGCAGGGTATTACCAGCCGGCTTGATCCGGGCTCAAGCCATTCGATTGTTGCTCACTTCATCCTATTCCAGTTTATAATAATCATTCAAGATTGCGCGGCGCTTTTCTTAGCCGATTAAGAACAGATTGCTTCGCCGCCAAAGAATAAAATCGGCGGCTCGCAATGACAAACATCGTGAACCATGTCATTGCGAGGAGGGCGCTCTTCCCGACGAAGCAATCTCCGAACCACTCGGTTTCAGCCGAGCAGGAACAGATTGCTTCGCCGCCAAAGAACAGCAGCGGCGGCTCGCAATGACATCCGGCGTGAAGCATGTCATTGCGAGGAGGGCGCTCTTCCCGACGAAGCAATCTCCGGACCACTCGGTTTCAGCCGAGCAGGAACAGATTGCTTCGCCGCCAAAGAACTGCAGCGGCGGCTCGCAATGACATCTAGCGTGAAGTATGTCATTGCGAGGAGGGCGCTCTTCCCGACGAAGCAATCTCCGAACCACTCGGTTTCAGCCGAGCAAGAGCAGATTGCTTCGCCGCCAAAGAACAGCAGCGGCGGCTCGCAATGACATCCAGCGTGAACGCATGTCATTGCGAGGAGGGTGCTCTTCCCGACGAAGCAATCTCCGGACCACTCGGTTTCAGCCGAGCAAGAGCAGATTGCTTCGCCGCCAAAGAACAGAAGCGGCGGCTCGCAATGACATCCGGCGTGAGATGTTAGTATTCTTGGATAGACGCTCAGGGAGTATTCTGGATCGGTGTGGGATGAATGATTTGGAGAAACCCAAGGTCTTAATCGTTGAAGATGACGCCATCATCGCCGAACAGATCCTGACTTCCTTAGGGTTGATGGGCTATCGAGTGATTGGCGTCGCAGCCAGCGGGGAGGACGCGCTGGCGCAGGCCAGCGCGGGGCGCCCCGACCTGGCGCTGATGGACATCCATCTGCGGGGGGAGATGAATGGCATCCAGGCGGCGGAGCAGATTCGCCTGCAGATGGAGATCCCCATCATCTACCTGACGGCATACACCGAGGAGAGCTTGATCCAGGCTTCTACGTCTACCCATGCCTACGGCTACCTGGTGAAGCCGGTGCGAGAGAGAGAACTGCGCGCCAGCATCGAGACCGCCCTTTACAAAGCGGAAGCCGACCGCCGCTTGAAACACTTGAACCAGATGCTGCGCACGGTGCGGGAAGTGAGCCAGCTCATCATTCGAGAAAAAGATCGCTTTAGCCTGATGGAACGCGCCTGCCAGATTCTCTACCAGCTGCGCGAGAACTGCCTGGTCTGGGTCAGGCTGGATCAAGAAAGCGAAGAAGGCGCCGTTCCGCTGGCAGGGACGAAAGAGGCAGTCTTATTCTGGAAAGCCGTCTCCAGGCGCTGCAATGAACTCACCTCCGAATGCCCCCACCACACAGCTTTGCGAGAACGAAAAGCGGTGATCGTCCAGGATATCGCCGCCGAGAACTCATTCGGCGATTGGCGAGAGAAAGCTCTGGCCAGCTGTCTGGAAACGGGCTTCGAGTTTCGCTCGGGAGGCTGGGCGCCGCTGCTGCACGGCGAGCAATGCTATGGTGTGCTGTGCGTGCTATCGGTTCACCCCAACCTGTTCACCGCGGAGGAGACCGAATTGCTCCAGGAACTGGCTAACGACCTGGGATTTGCGCTCCACAACATCGACCTGGA
Source organism: uncultured Chloroflexia bacterium (assembly GCA_963788145.1). Taxonomy (GTDB): domain Bacteria; phylum Chloroflexota; class Anaerolineae; order Anaerolineales; family UBA4823; genus UTCFX2. Next base: position 1,280,168 of record CAWBFQ010000003.1, read on the forward strand.
TGAAGAGAACAAGCGGACAGAGAAAGCCCTTAGGCGCGCCACGCAGCGCTACCGCAGCCTGTTCGAAGAAGCGCCGGCGATGTACGTCATCACCCGTGATGTCGCGGGCACGCTGGTGATCACAGACTGCAACCAGCGCTTCTGCCAGACTTTGGGTTATCACCTGGAGGAGATCCTGCAGCGACCCCTGGTCGAGTTTTACTCGCCCGCCTCGCGCCTGCTGTTAATGAATGGCGGCTTCGAGCGCACAATGGCCGGTCTCATGGGGACGGAAGAACGCGAACTCGTGCGGCGGGATGGGAGCATCCTTCCCGCTGCGATTCAGGCAACCCCCGAGATCGACGCAGCGGGTCAAACGACCGGAACACAAACCATGTTCATAGATATCACGGAGCGGAAAAAGGCGGTGGAGCAGCTCGAGCAATTAACCGAACAACTGCGCTCCCTGGCCGTCCGTCAACAGACCGCCATCGAAGTCGAGCGCGCCCACATCGCCCGCGAAATCCATGACGAATTTGGCCAGTCCATGACCGCCCTTAAGATGGACATGACCTGGCTGGTGAAACGGATGCCCGAAGACGACGAAAAGACGGAACGCATTCGCGGCATGATTGCGCAGGTGGACGATACGATCGCCCTGATCCGGCGCACCGCTACCGAGCTGCGCCCGCAAATGCTGGACGACCTGGGGCTGAACGCGGCGCTGGAATGGCAGGCGCAGGAATTTACCCGCCGCAGCGGCATTCCCTGCCGGTTGAAATTGCCGAAGGACAATCTCACTTCCAACCCGGCCTTGAACACGACCCTGTTCCGAATTTTCCAGGAGGCGCTGACCAATATCACCCGCCACGCCCAGGCCACGCGCGTCACCACCTGCTTGAAGAAAAGCGATCATACCCTGATCCTGACCATACGCGATAACGGGCGCGGTATTACGCAGGCCGAACTGAACGACCCTGGTTCGCTCGGGCTGCTGGGTCTGCGCGAGCGGGCTGCGCAGTGGGGGGGCAAGGTTGCCGTCAGCGGCAGAGCCGGAAAGGGCACCAGTGTGACCATTCGCATCCCGCTCCCCAACTTAAAGCAGGATGGAGGCGACCGGTGAAGGTTCTGATTGCCGACGACCATGCCCTCGTCCGCTACGGCGCCCGCCAGATTCTCGAAGAAGCGCCGCTCGGTGTGGTGGTGGACGAGGCCGGTTCTGCCCGCGAGGCGCTCAAGGCGATCACGGAGAAAACCTACGATATCATCCTGCTCGACATTGCTTTTCCGGATGGCAGCGGCCTCGAAGTTCTCAACCAGATACGCTCGCGCCGACCACAGGCGCGGGTGCTCATCCTCAGCATGTACCCCGAAGCGCAATACGCCCTGCGCGCTCTGCGTTCGGGCGCTTGCGGCTACCTGACCAAAGACAGCGCCCCTGACGAGCTGGTGATGGCAATCCAGAAAATAATCGCCGGCGGCATGTACATCACCCGGTCGCTGGGCGAGCGTCTGGCCGAAGAGTTCAAGCCGCAGGTCGAAAAAACCCCTCATGAAGCGCTCTCCGATCGGGAATTCCAGGTATTCACCCGCCTGGGCAGCGGCAAATCGATCCAAGAGATCGCGGCAGAACTCTCAATCAGCCCCAAAACAGTCAGCACCTACCGCTCCCGCTTGCTGGAAAAGCTGAATCTAAAAAACACCGCCGAGATTATCCATTACGTGCTTGAGAACCGGTTGGGGGATTGAACAGGCTGGCAGAGTTCTAACACCATGTCATTGCGAGGCGGGCGTTTTCTCTGCCGCAGCATGTCATTGCGAGGGCAGGGCGCTCTTCCCGACGAAGCAATCTCCGGACAACTCGCTTTCTCCCGATCAAGAACAGATTGCTTCGCCGCCGAAGAACAGCAGCGGCGGCTCGCAATGACATCCAGCGCGAAACATGTCATTGCGAGGAGGGCGCTCTTCCCGACGAAGCAATCTCCGGACAACTCGCTTTCTCCCGATCAAGAACAGATTGCTTCGCCGCCGAAGAACCATATCGGCGGCTCGCAATGACATGAATATAGACGCTGATTCGATGTAGGAAATGGACTACAAGAATTTCAGCCATTTCTGACAGACACCCACGACACACACGATTATACTGAAAGTGACCCATCGGGTAAGCCTCCCGAAAAGGTCCTGCCTGTTCTCATTGATTTGACTCATCACTTGGTAATAACAGCAGGCTAATGGAATGGGCCTAAAAAAGACACGAACCTCCGCCTGGAGACATCCTTAACGAACCCGCTCAAGGAGAGCAAAACCGATGCTCAAAGTTTATCTTGCTGACGACTCGGTAGTAATCAGAGGAAAATTAAGAGAAGCGCTCGAAGAAATCGACTCAATCGAAGTGATTGGGGAATCCGGGAATGCCGTGCAAGCCATCGCAGACATGCGCCGACTCGACCCGCATGCGGCGATCATCGATATCCGCATGCCGGATGGCGGCGGGCTGCCGGTGCTCCAAGACCTGAAGAGTCGCCACCCCGAGCGGGTCGCCATCGTGCTGACCTCCTTCCCCTACCCACAATACCGCCAGACCTTTCTGGCTGCCGGCGCGGACTACTTCTTTGATAAGAGCCAGGATATTCAGAAAATGATCGACCTGCTGGTTGAACTGGCGTCCAAGGAAATATCACCTGAGAGGTGATACCGAATGAGCATCTTCCCAGAAGGGCAACCATGCCAGCGAAAACTGCTCCTGCAATAAAAGATGGGAAACGGAGATAAAGATGTCCCGAATCAAGTTAATCCGATCTGGCTTATGCTTGTTTCTCATCACGCTGTCTCTGATGACCTGCACACCTCGATCCACACCAACCCAAGCCCTGATCCCCATCACTGTGCAGCTCAAGTGGACGCATGACGCGCAATTCGCCGGGTTCTATGCTGCCGAGCAGAAAGGGTATTATGCCGAGGAGGGCCTGGACGTGACGTTCCTGCCCGGTGGACTCGATATCGATGCGCTCGCGCCGGTCTTGGATGGAAAAGCACAATTTGGGATCGCCGGGGCGACCCAACTGATCCCTCTGCGCGCCGAGGGCAAGCCGGTGCGCGCCGTTGCCGTCATCTACCGGCGCAACCCGACTGTTTTCTTTGCCCTCGCCAGCACAGGCATCATCCGCCCACAGGATTTCGTCGGGAAATCCATCCGAGCGGTGAGCGATCAACCCCTGGTCTTGCATACCATGATGGCCCGCCTGGGAATTCCTCCCGACCAGTACACGGAAGTGAACCTGCCCTCCGATCCAGAGCTTGTGATTGCCGGAGATGCGCCCGTCTGGGGGGCGTATGTCACCACACTGGCGATGTTGGTGCAGCGCGCCGGGCATAAGATCAACATCATCTATCCCGATGACTATGGCGTGCATTTCTATGGGGATACGCTCTTCACCACCGACGACTTTATCGCCAGCCATCCGGATCTGGCGCTCCGTTTTTTAAGGGCGACGCTGAAAGGTTGGACGTTTGCCATCGAAAATCCAGCCGAGGTGGGCGCGATCGTGATCCATTTTAATCCTGAGGCCGACCGTGAACTCGAAATCGCCAAAATGACCGCCAGCATCCCCCTGATCAACACCGGCGAAGACCATATCGGCTGGATGAAGCCGGAAATCTGGACGGGCATGGAGCAAACCCTGCGCGAACAAGGCGAGCTGACCGCCCCGCTGGATGTAACACAGGTCTACACCATGCAGTTCCTGGAGGAGATTTATAAATGAGAACCGATAAGCTCAATCTCAGCATGCTTCTCCTGCTCGTCGGCTGTCTTAACGCTTGCGCCCTCAGGCCCACACCCACCCAGGCGCTGAGGGACATTACGGTGCAGTTAAAGTATCTGCACCAGGCCCAATTTGCAGGATTCTATGCCGCCGACCAGAACGGTTATTACAGCGATGAGGGGCTGAAAGTCCATTTTCTCGAAGGCGGGGCGACGGTGGATCTGGAGAAACCGGTATTGGAAGGCACAGCCCAATTTGGCGTCACGAGTGGAGAGAATTTGCTCGCGGCGCGTGCAGAGGGGGAACCGCTGCGCGCCATTGCCGTCATTTACCGGCGCAATCCATTGGTTTTCATGAGTATGGCCGATTCGGGGATCGCCCGTCCAGAGGATATTGTTGGCAAGACGGTTGAATACAACCTCACAACCCGAATCATGCTGAATGCCCTGCTGGCAAGGCTGGATATCGCACCCGACCAGTATCAGGAAGTGGATGTTGGCTCCGATCTGGGTGCGTTTTATTCCGGTCAGGTTCAAGTTTGGAATGCTTTTCTGATCAACGAAGTGCTCGCAGCGCAAGCGGCTGGCTATAAAGTGAACCTGATTTATCCAGATGATTACGGAATTCACTTCTATTCTGATACTCTATATTCTACGGATAGCTACATCGCCTCACACCCCGACCTGGTATTGCGATTCCTGCGCGCCACGCTCAGGGGGTGGACATTTGCGATCGAAAACCCTAACCTGATCGCCGCGATGGTCGTTCAATACAACCCAAACGCCGATCTGAAACACGAAGCCGCTCAAATGGTCGCCAGCATCCCCCTGATCAACACCGGCGAAGACCATATCGGCTGGATGAAGCCGGAAATCTGGGCGGGCATGGAGCAAACCTTGCGCGAACAAGGCGAACTGACCGCTCCGCTGGATGTAACACAGGTATATCACCATGCAGTTCCTGGAGGAGATTTATAAATGAGAACCGCCTGGAAATATTTAATCGTCATGCTGTTTTTTCTGGCTCTGGCTGGTTTAATTCGCTTCTGGATCGCCCCTTTGTCGGAGCGTCTGGCGGCTGATTACTCCAATTCAACAGACTGGGAGGAAGAGGTCAGTTTCCGCGATTCGCCCAATGCTGAATGGCAGAAGAGCATGATCAAGACAAAATGCACCGACCAGACCATAACAAATTTCGGGCAGGTGGCGATCATCGAAGGCGGCGTCCATTCATATTACCCCTCCGGGGAGGTCAATTTCGAGTCCATCAGCCTGTACGGTGTGGACCGGCGCACGCGCCAGAATGTGAGCGGCTACGGCGAAGTGAATCGCTCCGGTCAATATTTGTTTCCAACGCATGTGCAGCAGATCGCTTATCCCATTTGGGATCCTTTGTATATCGGACTGAGGCAGGCGACCTTTGAACACACGGATACGATCGGTGGGCTGCAGGTCTATGTGTTCTCGATCAGCGGGTTTGCGATGGACGAAACCAGCGGCTATTCGTATCTGGTGATTGTTCCCGCAAAATATTCGGTGCATACAATCGCGGCAGGCACGCTCTGGGTTGAGCCGCTTTCGGGGATTGTGGTGGATTACCTGGATAACGGTTTGAGCTACTTTGTCGATCGAGCCAGCGGAGAGAGAATTGCCGATTTCAACCAGTGGAGCGAGCGATATACCCCCGAAACGCAAACCGCCCAGTTGGCCCGGGCGCGCAGCGCCCGTCTGCGCATCCTGGCGCTGGAAATCTGGCTGCCGGGAGCCCTGGCGCTGATGGGTTTGATGATTTCAGGGATCATGCTTTTCAAAGAAAAGAAAAAGGCGCCCTCCCTGGCTGACGCCGAGACACATTCGCTGGAGAATCAAGCATGAACCTCGCTGGAACTGGTTTGATGAAGATCGCCATAGAGCTTGAAGAGAAAGCTAAATGAGAAGATTCGGAATTGCCTCCAAACTGACCTTGATTTTTGTCTTATTTTCCGGGGCGGTGCTGGTCGGATTGGGCATCCCGGCCTACAATAACGCCAGCGAGGCGCTGAGAACCGCGACTTACTCCGAGCTGCTTTCCACCGCCCTGGAGAAACAATCCGCTCTGGATACCTGGGTTGCAGATCGGCGACACAGCCTCCAAGACATTGCCAACCAGGTTCATTTGCGGGAGACAATCCTGGCGCTCATCGCTGCCGCTCCCGGCGACCCCGACGCCGCAGCCACCCATGATGACCTGATGACAAATCTTGAAAACTGGGCCGGGGAAGGGCACCGCTTCCTTTCGTTGGAGGTGATCGAGGCATCCAGCGGGCGCGTGATTGCAGCCATGAATCCTGCTGATGAGGGCAAATTCAGGGAAGATCGGCCCTATTTTATCAAAGGGCTGCAGGCTCCTCATGTCGAAAATCCCTATTACGATCTGGCGAGCCAGAGCGTGATCATGACGGCAGCCGCGCCGATCCTCTCGCCTGATGGACGGGTGATTGCGGTCCTGGCTGGGCCGTTGAACCTGGATGAAATGAATGCGATCATCCAGCGCCGCAGCGGTTTGCATCAAACGGATGACGCTTACCTGGTGAACAGCTCGCACTTGTTTGTGACCCAACCGCGCCTGAGCACGGATCCGGCAGTGCTGCAGCGTGGGCTTCACACGGAGGCTGTCAGCCGCTGCCTGTCCCATTTCAGCGGCGTGGTCTCGGGTACGGATTATCGTGATATCCCGGTCTACACTATTTACCGCTGGCTGCCCGACCGCCAACTCTGCCTGATCGTTGAAATCGATCAGTCAGAATCACTGGCGCCGGCGCGGGCGCTGGCTTCCACGATGGTCTGGATCGGCGGTTTGGTATTCCTGATCGGCGCGATTGTGGCGTTTATCCTGTCGCTCAATATTGTGCGCCCGGTGCGCCAGCTTGTGCAAGGCGCGCAGCAGGTGGGCCAGGGCAACCTGGATACCCGCATCGAGGTCAAATCTGGGGATGAGCTCGGCAAGCTGGGTACTGCCTTCAATGAGATGGCAGCCAGCCTGCGCCGGTCGCTCGACGAGACGCTGCGCGGGCAGCGCATGCTCTTCGCCCTGAGCCAGGCCGCCCAAGCGGTGCAGCGGGCGAATACACCTGATGAGATCTATAACGCTGTCGGTAAAGCGGTGAATGGACTGGGTTATCAGGCGGCAATTTTCGCTGTCGATGAGGATCGCGAGCATCTCGCCCTCGTCCACTATGCGATCGACTCGCGCCTCGCGGGCGCGGGCGATAAAATGGAAGAGCTATCGGCGCAGGGTGTTCAGTTCGAGCTTAAACCCGGCAGTCTCCAACATCAAGTCATCACCCAGGGGCAGCCGCGCTTCTTTGAATACGCCGAGCAAGCGATTGTTGATTCGCTGCCAGACGACCTGCAGCCCTTGGTTGAGAGCCTCGCCGCCCTGGGCGTTTTGGGACAAATCATCTACGCTCCGCTGAGGTCCGAAGACGGAACGGTTGGATTGCTTGAAGTGGTCGGCAAGGGTTTGACGGAAGCGGATGTACCTGCGATTGCCACGTTCGCCAACCAGACCGCGATTGCATTGGAAAACGCCCGGCTGTACGAAGAGGCGCGCGCCTGGGCTGCAGAGCTTGAACAAAAGGTGGAACAGCGCACAGCCGAGTTAAGCGCAAGCGAAGAACGCTACCGCATCCTCTCGGATACCTCCCCTGATATGATCTTCGTGATTGACCGGGAAGACCGGGTGCAATATGTCAACCGCCTGGCTGCCGCACAGTTTGGTAAAACACCCGAGCAGGTGATCGGAAATGCGCGCACCGAACTTTTCCCGCCCGAGTTCTCCGAGAAACAGACGCTTAGTTTGCAGCAGGTCTTGAAAACCGGCGACCCGCTTTCGTCAGAAAGCGCCATCGCCTTCCCAGGCGGACAACTCTGGCTGGATACGAATTTAGTCCCGCTGCGGAATAAAACGGGCGAGGTCAGCAGCGTGATGGGCGTCTCTCGGGATATAAGCATGCGCAAAATAGCCGAAGAACGCCTGCAGAAGACCCTGGATGACCTGGCTCGTTCCAACTCCGAACTGGAGCGCTTCGCCTATGTCGCTTCGCACGACTTGCAGGAACCGCTGCGGATGGTGACCAGCTACCTGCAATTGCTCGAACGGCGCTACAAGGACAAATTTGACGGCGACGCGCTGGATTTCATCAACTATGCCGTGGACGGCGCCAACCGGATGAAGACACTGATCGGCGATTTGCTGTCTTATTCACGCGTGGGCACGCGCGGCAAAGAATCTCACCCTGACCGATTGTGAAAGAGTGGTCGCAAATGCGCTTGCCAACCTGCAAATCGCAATCGAGGAAAATCAGGCGATCGTGACCCACGATTCCCTGCCGCAGGTGATGGCGGATGATACCCAGATCGAGTCGCTTTTCCAAAACCTGATCGGCAATGCGATCAAGTTCCACGGCAAAGAAAGGCCGAAAATCCATATCGGCGTCGAGCAGAAAGACATGGAGTGGGTCTTCTCGGTCAGCGACAACGGCATCGGGATCGACCCGCAGTATTTCGAGCGCATCTTCATCATCTTCCAACGCCTGCACAACCGGGAGGAATATCCCCGGCACGGGCATCGGCCTGGCGATCAGCAAACGGATCGTCGAGCGGCATGGCGGGCGCATGTGGATTGAATCCCAACCTGGGCAGGGATCCACTTTCTTCTTTACATTACCCAGGATAGGAGCATCACTATGACTGGACGAAAAGGCACGAAACCTGTTGAAATCCTGCTGGTGGAGGATAATCTCGGCGATGTACGCCTGACGCGCGAAGCCCTCAAAGAAGGCAAGGTGCTCAACACGATGTACGTTGCCGGAGATGGGCTAGAAGCTCTGGATTTTCTTCGGCGAGAAGGCAAGTTTCCCGATGCGCCGTTTCCAGATATCATCCTGCTCGATCTCAACATGCCAAGAATGGATGGGCGCGAATTGCTGGCAGTGATTAAAGGCGATCCCAACCTGCGGCGCATACCGGTGGTCATCCTGACCACCTCCAAAGCCGAAGAAGACATTATCAAAACTTACGACCTGCATGCCAATTGTTTCATCACCAAACCGGTGGATTTGGAGCAATTCATTGAAGTGGTCAAGTCTGTGGAGGATTTTTGGTTTACAATCGTTAAACTGCCCCCAAATGGAGCAAAGCGAAATGCCTGACCAAATTGCGATCTTGCTTGTGGATGATAATCCCACCGATGTACGCCTGACCCAGGAAGCGTTTATCGATGGTAGAGTGACGAACAATCTCTTTGTGGTCAGCGATGGGGTAGAAGCAATGGCATTCTTACACAAAGAAGAGCGCTACGCAACCGCTCCGCGGCCTGAATTAATCCTGCTGGACTGGAACCTGCCGCGTAAAACCGGGTACGAAGTGCTGGTCGAGATCAAATCCGACCCTGCCCTGACGAGCATTCCGGTAATCATCCTGACTACATCTGAGGCTGATGAGGACATCCGGGCAGCCTATGATGCGCATGCCAACGGCTATATCGTCAAGCCGGTGGATACGGAACAATTCTTCGCTACCATTAGAAATATCCGAGAGTTTTGGATGTCGATCGTGGCGCTGCCGCCCAAACCATCCAGGCGGAAGAGCGCCAGCTCAAAGGCGGAGGGTGATGAACCTATCCGAAAGTGAATCATGTCATTGCGAGCAGGGTGCTCTTCGACGAAGCAATCGCAAGAAAACTCGGGGCGCCCAAGATGAGCGGATTGCTTCGCCGCAAAGGACAAAATCGGCGGCTCGCAACGACATCCAATTCATGTCATTGCGAGGAGGGTGCTCTTCCCGACGAAGCAATCGCATGAAAACTCAGGTAATATCTGCTTGATGGTTGAAATATGAATAAGACAACGATCCACATCCTATTATTTGAAGACAATCCCGGCGATGCGCGCTTACTCCGGGAATTCTTACGTGAAGATCACACCACCGAATTCGAACTGGATCATGTCGATCGGCTGGAAAGCGGTCTTGCATATTTGGGAGAGAAAAAGCCGGATATTATTCTGCTGGATTTGGGTTACCCGATAGCCAGGGGCTGGAAACATTCACGCATGTATGCGCCCTGGCGCCGCAGGCGCCGATTGTTGTCCTGACCGGGCTGAATGACGCCGAACAGGCGGTTGAGGCGGTGCGGAATGGGGCGCAGGATTATCTGGTCAAAGGAGAGGTCAGCGGTGGTTTGCTATCGCGTTCGATCCGATATGCGATCGAGCGCAAGCAGGCGGAGGAGGCGCTGATTGCCTCCGAAGCTGAACTGCGCGCCTTGTTCGCCGGGATGATGGATGCGGTGATCGTCTATGATGCAGACGGTCGCTATGTCAAGATCGCCCCGACCAACCCTGGACAACCTCTACCTTCCAGCGGATACTATGCTGGGCAAAACTGTGCATGATCTCCTGCCCAAAGAGCAGGCTGACTATTTTGTATCCATCATCCACAAGACCCTGGAGAGTGGATCAACGATCAACTGCGAGTATGCGCTGGAGATCAACGGCAAGCAGGTCTGGTTCAGCGCCACCAGTACGCGGCTCTCAGAAACAACGGTGATGTGGGTGGCGCACGACATCACCTCCCCGCAAGCAGGCTGAAGAAGAAATCCGCCAGCGTTTGAGCGATTTGGAAGTGGTCTACACCAGCGGTCTGGCTATAGGTCAATTGGCTCAGCCGCAAGAAATTGGGAGGAAGATCATAGACATTCTAACCGAGAGGTTAGAATGGCGCCACGCCGTCATCCGCCTGTACCACCCGGAGAGCGAAACGCTCGAACTGCTGGCTTTCAACGAGCAAGGTTTGACAAGTGAGATGGAAAGACTCGCCGCTGCCGAACACTTCAGAACCACGCATCACAAAACCGGGGCAGGGTTTGGCCGGCTGGGTCATCCAGCACGGCCAGTCGGTCTATTGCGGCGATGTGTCCAAAGACAAGCGTTATGTCGAAACCCGGCCGGGGATTCGTTCGGGCATGTATGTGGCGCTGAAAGTTGGCCAGCGCATCATCGGCTGCCTGAGCGTGGAGAGCGAAAAGTACAACGCCTTCAGCGAAACAGACGAATGGCTGATCACCACCCTGGCAACCCAGGCAGCCAGCGCCCTCGAGAATGCGCGCCTGTTCGAAGAGACCTCGCGCCGGCTGCGACGCGTACAGGCATTTGCGCGCGATCGACACCACCATCAGCAGCAGCCTGGATTTACGCATCACTTTCAACGTTTTGCTCGATCAAGTCTTACTGCATCTGGGCGTGGACGCCGCAGATGTCCTGCGGCTCAATCCTATCTCGCACACGCTGGAATATGTAGCCGGACGCGGTTTCCGCACCGACGCGATGGTACACACCAGCCTGCGATTGGGGGAGGGTTATGCAGGCAAAGCCGGTCTGGAACGAAAGATCATCCGCGTTACCGGGATGCAAGCCAAAAAGACAGGTCTTCTCCGTGCTCCGAATTTTGGCGCGGAAGGATTTGAAACCTGCTATTGTGTGCCGCTGATCTCAAAATACCAACTCCAGGGTGTGCTGGAGGTTTTCCATCGTTACCCACTGGTGGAGGATGAAGAATGGCTCGATTTCCTGCAGACGCTGGCAGGACAGGCGGCGATTGCGATTGAGAATATTACCCTGTTCGAGGATTTACAGCACTCGAATCTGGAACAATCGCTGGCTTATGAAGCCACGATCGAGGGCTGGTCGCGCGCCCTGGACTTGCGCGATAAGGAGACCGAGGGTCACACCCAGCGTGTGACCGATCTAACCTTGCATCTGGCACGCGCCCTGGGCGTGAGGGAAGACCAGGTCGTTCATATTCGCCGCGGCGCGCTGCTGCACGACATCGGCAAGATGGGTGTGCCCGACCAAATTCTGTTCAAGCCGGGTCCGCTTGACGATAAAGAATGGGAAATCATGCGCAGGCATCCGCAGTATGCCTATGATATGCTCTCTCCAATTACGTACCTGCACCCGGCTTTGGAAATTCCATATAGCCACCACGAGAAATGGGATGGCAGCGGCTACCCACAGGGTTTGAAAGGCAAACATATCCCGCTGGCGGCGCGCATCTTTGCGGTCATCGATGTCTATGACGCCCTGCGCTCCGACCGTCCCTACCGGAATGCCTGGCCCGAAGAAAAAGTGCTGGAGCATTTGAAAGCCGGCAGCGGCAATCACTTTGATCCGCAGGTGCTGGAGATGTTTTTAAAGATGATAGAGATGGAACATATCACTCAGCCGCGGCAATGAATCGCAGATCACGGGCGCTCGAAGGGCGCGGCGCTCGCAAGCGATATACCTGCGGATAGATGGATGTAAAACCTATTTGCCTGGATTCTGCAAAATGCTGAATGGGGGCAGTTGCGCCGCAATCTCCGTAATCGAAACCGTTACGCTGGGATGGAGTTGAACCAATGAGCCAGGGAATGAGGGTGTGATCGGGCCGAACAACCCCCGGCGCAGCACACCGGCATGCCATGAGCGCATGAAGGTCAAGTGCATATGTTCGGCGGAGAGCAGTTCTTTCATCCCAAGCGTTGCCGCTTTGGGCGGGATGATCTCCAGATTGCCGGCTGTGCCGCCGATTGCCATTTGAACCACATCCCCTTCGCGTGGCTGGACGATCCGCACGGTTGTGTTTCTGAATGTCTCAAGATCAGTCTCTTCAAGCGGCGGGCTATTGAAGGCAAAATGTCCGTTGATCCCAAATCCGCCATAGCAAACATCGATTGGGGCGTATTGATCCAGTTTTTGGAGTACCAGATCGAGATTGGCGGGGTCGGGCAGGATCAATTGATCGGGCGGCAGCCTGTTTTTGAAATCAAGTAAATCCAGCAAATTGCGTTGATAAAAAGCCCGAAAGCTGAGTGGGTGTTCAATAGATATCGCGGTTTCATCGGCGTTGGCATATTCATCCATCGAGAAAACCACCAGGGACTCGCAGCTGACATCTTCTCGATTGCACAACTCCGCAAAAGGGCGAAAGTCCAGCGGGCCAACCGGGAGGATCACCTTGGTCATTTCTCCACTGGCTGAGTTGGTTTTAATCAGATCGACCAATTCTCGGGCGATCAAATTACAAAGATCCGCATGCGTCTTGAGCAGATTGAATCCAAATCGGCTGTGTCGAGAGAATTCTTCGGGACGAATCGCGTAATAATCGTTCACAATTGCCTCCAACTCCTGTATGGTATCTCAGGGCGCATCAACCATTGGGCGGCTCTCCTGGACCCTGAGAGTGATCGGCGGTGTTATATCAAAGAAGCGACGATTGTTTCAATGCCCGCTTGCTGAAATTCTGCCAGGACGCTCTGTGATACAAGCTCGGTTGTGATCACGGTTTGGAATTCCTCCATCGAGGCAACCTGAGCAAAGCTGGTGATTTTAAATTTACGGCTGTCTGCCAGCACGATGTTCTTGGCGGCATGAGCCATAATGTCGCGTGAAGCGGTCGCCTCAGCTTCGTCGTGAGCCGTCACACCGTATCCAAGCGAAAGACCATCCGTCCCCAAGAAGAATTTCTGGATGTGAACACCATCCAGGCTGGGACCCAGGCTTTTGCCGGTCAATTCGAATGATCCTGAATTCAGGCGTCCACCGGTCAAGCGCACCTGAATACTTGGAAGGCAAACCAATTCGACCGCAATACTGACTGCATTGGTGACAACCGTAATATCTTCCTTCATGCGCAGCAAATAAGCCAGATAAGTGCAAATTTCACCACCGCTAAGACCGATCACATCGCCTGGATGGATCAATTCAGCGGCTCGCAGCGCAATGCTGCGAACTTCGCGGGCGTCGATGGTAAGCCGGTTGACACACAAGTTTTTATAATTGATCACAGTCGCCAGGGTCACGCCGCCGTGGGTCCGTTCGATGAAACGATGATCTCCAACAGAGACCAGGTCACGCCGGACTGTTGAGGGCGAGATCCCCAATAAATCGCTGAGTTCCTGAACGGACAGCTCCCCATACTTGTGAACCAGTTCGATGATTTGGTCGTCTCTTTTACTCATTGCATTTTCCCAGGGAATGGAATACCCGATTTATTGAAATAGGAGCGGATGGTTCATGCTCTTTCTTATCATATCACATGCGTGAATCCTGTCAAGAATTTTGAAAGCCAATTAACCAAAATAACGATTATTCTTCAGTCAATATTATTATATTAATGCGCAATTACACGCGAATAATTCTCTAATTACTCTTGACATTTGATCAATTTCTATATAATATCAATCTTGAATGTCATCCAGCGATGTGCATGGATCAGCCGAGCATCTTTTCAAAAAAACAACTACTGAGATCACCTGATGGCAAAGCTTGCAGTACTCAAGGGTACACCCGTTCGATCCAAACCCTTCCCGCATTGGCCTATCGCAGATGAGGCGGACGAAAAAGCCCTTCGGCAAGTTCTGCACAGCGGCAGTTGGGGACGTCACCAGGGCCATCTGACAGAGGCATTCGAACAGCGTTTTGCCAGCTATCAAGGGGCGCGTTTTGGGATAGGGGTTGTCAATGGCTCAGTCGCGATCCGCCTGGCGCTGCAGGCAGCCGGAATACGACCCGGCGATGAAGTGATCATCCCGGCGTATACATTCTTCGCCACAGCCAGCTCGGTGGTGGAGGTCAACGCGGTTCCTATTTTTGCGGACATCAGCCCAGAAACCTATTGCCTCGATCCGGCGGCGATCGAAGCCGCCATCAGCGCGCGCACGCGCGCAATCATCCCCGTCCATTTTGCGGGCCAGGCCGCCGCGATGAATGAGATTTTAGCGCTCGCCGATCGTTATGGACTGGTCGTCATTGAAGATGCAGCGCACGCGCACGGGGCCGAATACCGCGGCAAGCGGCTGGGTTCTTTGGGGGAATTAGGGACATTCTCGTTCCAGGCATCCAAGACTCTCACCAGCGGTGAAGGCGGCATCATCCTGACATCCGATGAAAACTACGAACGCATTTGCCGCTCGCTGCAAACCTGCGGACGATTTCCAGAAAGCGCCTGGTATGAACATCATTTAATGGGGGGCAACTACCGCATGAACGAATTTCAGGCTGCCCTGCTGTCTGCGCAATTCGAGCGGCTGGAGGAACAAGTGCAGCGCCGCGAAGCGAACGGCTTGCGCTTGAATCGAGAACTGGCCAAAACAGGCGCCGTTCGACCGATGGGGCGCGGGTATGGGGAGACCCGCCATGGTTATTCCCTGTATCTTTTCCGATATAACCCCGCTGCCTTTGATGGGCTTTCACGCCAGAAATTCTTACAGGCGCTGAACGCCGAAGGCATCCCTTGTTCTGCGGGCTATGACCGGCCTTTATACCGCCAGCCGGTTTTCGTGAGCCGTGATTTTGGACCCTTCACATCCAGCGTTGGTCAATATCCGGACTACGCCCAGGTTTCCTGCCCGGTGAGCGAACAAGCCTGCCAGGAAGCCTGCTGGTTAAGTCATTCTCTTTTGCTGGGCGCTGAAAGCGATATTGACGATATCCTCGCAGCGGTGGAAAAAATCTACACTCAGCATACCGACTTACTCTAATACGGGAGGCTATTCCCGGCGCGCGCCAGGCACAAATCCCGATTGGCGTAAATCCCAGGCAGCGATAATGGCGTCATCGAGCGACTCCTGATCGCTATCCCGGATGCGCCTATTCTCATCCAACCAGGCGATCGTCTGGCGCACGCCATCCGCGAATTGAACCGTGTAGCGAAAATCCAGATCCAGATGGGCGGCCTGGTTGTCGAAGATGTTATTGAAGCGATAATTTTCGACCGCTTCTGTCAGACGGTCCGGCGCCATCGAGAATAACACATCGCAGGGGATATGAACCAGGCGTGGCAGCGGCGCGCCCAGCGCCCCGGAAATGAGTTCGAGATAGCGATCCCAGGTCAGCCATTCCTCGCCGGTGACGTGGTAGGCCCGTCCAAAAGCGCGCGGATTGCCCGCCGCCGATACAAACGCCCTGGCAACGTCTTGCGCATGGCAGTATGCCCGCAGGGTTGAACCATCGCCCGGCGAGACCAGCGCTTTCCCTTTGCGAATCCGGTCGAGAAAACCGTTCCCCCACCCCAAAGTATAGATCAGATCCCCGCCCGGTCCATAGGTGTTTGCCGGTCTGAGGATGGTCAGGTCGAATAAACCCTGCTCCTGAGCTTGCTGCAGAACCTGCTCACAGCGGGCTTTGTTGCGCCCGTACAGGCTGGTCGGCTTCAGCGGTTCGGCTTCTGTGATGGGGTATCTGCTGGCCGGACGCTGATAGACTGCGGCTGTGCTGCAAAAGATCAACTGACCGATCCGATTTCTAAAAGCCTGGATCAGGCTTCTTGCTTCATCGGGTTGAAAACAGATCATATCGATCACGCAATCGAACGAACCGGCTTCAGCCATCTGTCGTTCGAATCTCGAAAAATCCTGGCGATCTCCAAGGATCGAATGATATCCGCTCAGATCGGACAGGATAGTCTTGCCGCGCTGAAACAGGGTTAAATCCACGCCAGCCTGTAAGAATTGCCTGGAGATGGCCCGGCTGATTTGGCCTGTACCTCCGATGATTAAGACCTTCATGATCGGCTCCTATCCACCCGTGTCGTCATGAGAACGATTATTGAATGAGGGCGCGCAGCGCATCCATCTTTCGCCCACGCTGGGTCAGCGTTATTTCGATGGCTTCCTGTGCAGAAACCCCGGCATGTACAATCGAATAAATGGCGGTCGCGACCGCAGCAGGGTCCTCAAAGCCGGGGAATGTGACATTCCGACCAACCAGCGCGCCGCGTATATTGGAACCGGCAGCCATCCCGGCTGAAAAATCAAAATAGGTTTGGGTTGGGTTTTCATTCGAAGCCCCGCCCAGCATTAAAACCGGTTGGGTGGTTGCAAGGGCTACTTTTTCGTATCCTGCGCAATAGGGCAATTTCATCCAGGTGTTGCGGGATGAATCTCCCAGAGCGCCGATAACCCCAACCAGCTTAATCAGTTCCTCGGCGGTGTTTTTGCTCACCCACTTGCCGTCCCGGTAATCCATGCGCAATGGCTCGACGAAGGGGACAAGATCATAGCGGTTCAATTCGTTGATGGCCTTCGCACAATAATCGATCGTCCATAATGTGCGCTCATCATCCGGCGTAAAACGGAACATCATCTTGCCGCCATCCAGGTGAAAACGTTTGATCGAATCCGCCGTGTACGAGCCGAAACGATCGTCGATTTCACCCACCACACCGGCGACGCCGCCGCGCTGCATGCAGCCGACCAGGACCCTTTCATTCAGGAAAGAAGCGCTTCCACTCTCTTGGAGCAAGTAATCCAAAATGAGCAAATCCTCGATCATATCGGGCGTGCTCATAAAGCCATCAAAATCGGTCGCGAGCAATACCCGCAGGATGCGGCCGAGATATTCGTAGCGGTTGCCCATGCGCAGTGGATCGCCGCCCAAGGCGGTGACGCCCCGTCCTGGATGGTCGGCAGCCAGGATGGTCAATTTGCCATCCCGGGTCAGCCTCTGCCGCAATTTGCGCGCTTTGGCTTGCTGTTCGATCACTTCCGGGGCATTCACCCGGATTTCGGTAATCTTCTGATAAAGCTTCAGCGGGAAGATAATATTCCAGATCAAAAGAATAATCCTGGATTGAATACGCGCTTGTGTTCATTTGGTTTTCCTCTTCAATCATTTTCTATGGCAATCGATCTTGCTTCGATTATCGAAAATCCGGAATAGGGCGCGTCGGTTAAATCGGGGCGCGCGCGGGGACGAGCGCCTTGCGCAAACGCGCCATTGGCTGCCATGCTTCGCCAACCAGCGGCAAGGCATACTGCTTGAATTCCTCGCTTGGCATGCTGCCCGATTCGTCCAAATACGACCGCGGCATCAGCTTCTCGCGGTTTGCCACACGTTCCAACGGGGCAGCGCCTGGCACACAGAGGTATGGCGTTGTGGATATCCGCTCGAGGGTGATCATCAGTCCTGTCTGGTTATCGGCTAATTGGCGGATCGCCTCTTGTCCAACCTGATACGCTTCCTGGCGGTCGACCTCAGAAATACAGGCGCTCATCGCCCGACCGATGATGACCGGACGTAAGAAGCGGGCGCGCAGGCGCAGTTTCTCGCTCACCAGATCGGCCAGGTAAGCGGCTACACCGGTCGTAAATGTGTTCAAGCTATGCCCAAAAGCATCTTTTGTTTCTTTCATCTGGCGCGATCCCACAAAACTGCCATCGGCATACCGGACGCCCTCGCATACCACCACGAAGACCCGCTTGAGACGCTGGTGGACTCTGCTGACAGCATCCAAAAAGGCGTTCTCGTCAAATGGCAGTTCGGCGACATAAACCAGATGAGGCGCATCTTCTTCGCTTGATTTTGCCAGGCACGAGGCGGCTGCCAGCCAGCCCGCGTTACGTCCCATCGCTTCCAGAATGGACACATCCTCGAACGTTGCCATCGCCTCCAGGTCTAGCCCGGCGTCTCGGGCTGCCAAAGCCACAAAGCGAGCCGCGCTGCCATATCCTGGGCAGTGATCCGTCGCCGCCAGGTCATTGTCGATGGTCTTGGGGACGCCGATCACCTGCATCTCATAGCCAGATGAATTCGCCAGAGAGGAGATGCGCTGGCAGGTGTCCATCAAATCGTTCCCGCCAATATAGACAAAATGGCGGATATGATGAGCCTGGCAAACTTCCAGGATGCGCTCATATTCGCTATCTTTAATCTTATGGCGGCAGGAACCCAACGCAGAGGCTGGCGTGTGGAGCAGGCGTTCGATCGTCTGCTGTGATTCCTGGTTCAGATCAATCAGTTCATCCTTGAGAGTCCCTTCGATGCCATGCACCATCCCATAAATACCGTTAATCTCGCCCTGGGTCTGGGCAGCTAAGATCGCCCCTGCCAGGCTGGCATTGATGACCGGCGTGGGACCGCCAGATTGCCCGATCAATAATTTCCCTTTCAGCATGGATGTTTTCCCTCCTTCATAGGAGACTCAATTCTGCGGTGTTCTTATGCTGAATGACGAACCATTCAGGCATGAGCTTGTGGGATAGGCGGGATGGCTGTGTTTTCATCCGTATAGATGATATAGTCGGCATGGCTCTGCAGCAGCGTCACCGGATATGCCACACTTTCTTCTCCCATCGCCGCAATCCGCAGAACGGTACGCTGCCAGGAGCCTCCCTGGCAGTAGAGCCGGATCCGCCTGGCGTTGAAAATATCCTTCATGCCAAGTGTTACTGCCATCGGGGGCATCGCAGCCGGGTTGCCTCCGGTTGAGCGAATGCTGTTCATCACGATCGTTTCAGGTTCTAACTGCACGAGGCGGGTAAGGGAATTCAGAAATTGAGCGGGGCTTAAGGGATGCCAGCGTGAGATGGGCGCTTCGTTGAACGCCACGTGTCCATGATATCCAATTCCGCCATAACAGCTATCAATCCCGCCAACCGCCTGAATCCGTTCACTGATCCAATCCAGGCGGAGCGGATCGGGGAAGTGGATCTGATCTTCCGGGATGCGGATTTCGGGATCCAGGCAATCGAACAGATTGAGGCGGATGAAACCCTGAAAGCTCAATGGATGATGGATTGGGATTGGGCGCCCCTGCCAATCGCAGTATTCATCCATATTGAATGTGAACACATTCTGCCACGAGATGCGTTCGCGGTTGCAGATTTCTGCCAGAATGGGATACTGCCCCAGCGGCCCAACCGGCAGGATCAGGCGAGTGGGTTTGCCCTGCAGGTTGTTATCGGTAATCTCGTCGGCAATGGAACGCGCAAAATGCCGATAGAGAGCCGCAAGATCAGGCAGTATTTCCAGGCGGACCTTGCTGATGCGAGCCAGATCAACAGCAGGGATGGTTAAGTATTCTGGGAGATTTTCCATAATGCTCCTGATATTCCTGATCGCCTATGATTTTTTCGCGTACGGGCTAGGTTTTGCGATCGACCGGTCCGTACGCTATTCGAATATCCAGCGCCCAAAAAAGGTGGGGCGATGAAAGGAGAGTGGGACGCCGGGAGTCGCCGACCAGCTGCTGAATTCTTCCCGAGGCCAACGGTCAATGCGATATAAATTCACCCGCCATTCTTCACCAGCCAGAATGGGTCCAGCCAACGGGTCTAACAACTCGCTCAATGGGATGCGCCATTCTGCATTCCAGCCTATCTCCAACTGCAAGGGATTGCTCCGATCGATTTGACGCGAGACCGCGGTTTGCCAACCTGTGCAATCCCACCCGCCGTCAAAGACCGCATTTTCCGCCCGGGCATTTGGACTGGTGACTTTCACATCCCGGACGACGTTGATCGGGCTGCATTGAAATTCACAATAGTGGCGCAGGTCGCCATACGGGGCAATAAAAGCTTCTACGGCTTCTTCCTGCCAGACACGATCATTTCGCTGCTGAAAAGTGGCGCGGATATCCTGGTCGCGGCATTCGTATGCCAGATACAGGTTTTCTCCATCCCAACAGCTTCGCACAAAAGTGGATTGGAGGGGCTCGCCTGCGTCATTGGCAAGCCTCAGCTTGATGGTGGGAACGGCGCGCCAGACCGGTTTTGAAAGGTCGGCGTCCACCAGGAATGGGGATGGAATTCGCTGGCAGCGATAAACGGGCAATCGATCCAGCATCTGCATCTCAGAGTTCACTCCGCATCTCCTCTTGGGGCAAGCAAGATTTCCACCCCGATCTCAGAAAATTCGCGCAGCACATTGGCCGGCACTTTATTCGTGGTGATCATGGTTGTAATTTTCTCGGCGGGGATCACCCGGGAGAGGTTGGATGTTTTGAATTTTGGATGATCCGCCAGCAGGATGATGCGACCGGCATGCAGCGTAAATTCCCTGGCTGCCATCGCTTCGGCTTCACTGCGATTGGTCAAACCGTTTTCAATCGTGATGCCATCGGTTCCAACAAAAAATTTTTGAATGAAAATGCCATCTAACGCCCTGGAAACGAGCTGCCCAACCAGTTCAAACGAACCAGGATCGACCATCCCACCGCAAACCATCACTTTGATGCCCGGCAGACCGGCTAACTCGGAGGCAATATTGACAGCGTTGGTAACAACCGTAATGCCCTCCCGAAAACGGAGGTTCAAGGCAAGCTCCGTACAGATGCGACCACCGCTGAGGCCGATAATATCTCCCGGTTCGATCAGCTGAACAGCCCGGTAAGCAATCGCCCGCACATCGATTTCGTCAACCTGGGGGAAGGCGAACGGCATGGCGTTATATTGGAGCAGATGAGAGAGCGCTGCGCCTCCATGCGTTCTGCGGATGAGCGGGTGATGATTTAGCGACCTTAATAAACGGCGAATGCTGGAAGGTGATACATGTAAAATATCACTGAGGCGCAAAACAGATAGCTCGCCATATCGACAAAGCAATTCAGTGATTTGTTGATCTTTGGAATTCAAAACCTCTCCCTTGTCAAGCAGACATTCCGATTAGAAAAGATTTTCGCTCGCTTTGTATCATCGAATGCTGGATAAGCTTTTAAGAAACGAACAGGGGATCAGCCTGATCCTGCCCTTGCGGAGATCTGGGAAACCCGGCTTCTATAAAAGGTCTTGAATATGCAGAACAACCAGGTCTCTTGATTGTATAATAGCAAATATTACCAAAAAGTCAAGCAGAATATTGCGTATTTTATCGAATAAATAGCGCATTTTCCCTATATGTACGCTTGTTTTGTGGCAATTGGAATCGTTGCCCAGATCAGAGGTCGACCGGCGAGTTTCCAACCATCTTTTCGAAATTCAGCCGATAGACCTTTTCCAAAGCGGGCCTGGGTAGAGAAATCCCGCCCATTCTCTCGCCGGGGAATCCGTTTTTTACGATCCCAATCTGATTTGGGAATGGAATATCCCAATCGGTTTCCAGAAATGAACGCACCAACCAGGGCTGGCCTGCCTCGCGCTCGAGATCAAAACCGGCCGCAGCGTCCAGCAATGGGAGGGCGCCAATATCTGTGCCGTAGATCAATCGATCCTGAAAATCGAGGAAGAACTGGCGGGCAGCGGCTCTCTCCCGGCTCAACAAGGCATATCCCTCCACCCCTGGGGTTAAATCAAAAGCGATGGATGGATATGCATCCAGAATCCTGCGCGCCTGCGGCAGCTCGTTCCACAGGAACAGGAAGTGCGCCAGGATTAATTTGAGCCTCGGGTGGCGGGTTAGTATGGTCTCCATCTCGGCGTACATCGCCTGGCGGGTGGGATAAGGCTCGCCCGCAAACGACCAGGGATCAAGACCTTTGCGGGCCGGGTCCCAAAAACGGGGGGCGTCTGCCAGATGGAGAATGATCGGAAAACCCTGTTCTTCCATCCAGGCAAAAAAGGGGGTAAAGAAAGCGCCATCCAGCTTATCCGGCAATACAATATAAGCCAGCGGTTTCCCTTCCCACATTTTTATTCCGTCGAAACCGATCTCTTTGATGCGCTGGGCCTGCCCAACCAGGTCTTCCGGCTTCATCTTCTCTCCCCCCAAATGAGGGGTGTAATCTAACGAGCCAAAAGCATACGCGGACCCATGCGATACTTTCTTGAAGTACAGGGCTTCATCATTTAGAGTCCCCCCTTTTCCAAAATTATTAAGAGAGAGCGCATTGCAACGCTGGACGCCAACTTTTTTCAGCGTATCCCAAATTTGCTCGGGTTGAAACCCCTTCCAGACGTGTAAATGTCCGTCCGTGATGGGCATGCGGGCGAAAGGATTGAAATCAAAAATCTCGCTTGTGCTGCTTGTCATTATTTGCTCCTTTAATGCACCCAAAATAATTATATCAAAGGTAAGTGATTATCTAAATCTAAAATAATGCGCAAATTAGAAATAATTTCAGTCAAAATAATGAATGAAATCACCATGTTTCTGCTTGACAATTGTGATTATTTCATGCTACTATTAATAAGCATTTTATAGCCATATCTGTACCGTTTTTTTCTGTTTCGCATTTGATCCTGTAGTGTACTTGATAGCTTATTTGACAGGTTTCAGTCGGCAGAGATAAAGCTTATCAGGTATTTGGTAAGATCATTCTTACAACTTCATAATTGGGCGTATTATCCATATTTCCCGGATGTCTGGCAGGTTTTTTATGAACACTCACGGCATATCCATAATCGGCACAGGAAATAATGCTCGCGCTCATATGCTCACCGTCTTATCCAACAGCAGAGCCAGGCTCGTTGCGATGTGCACCGACAAACCTGAACAGGGTAAAGCATTAGCAGCGGAAAATGGGGTCGAATGTGAAATCTACACCGATCTCGACCGGATGTTAGCCGATCCTGAGATCGAACTGGTCATCATCTGCACGCCCAATAACCTGCATGCTCGCCAGGCGACCCAAGTAGCTCAAGCAAAGAAAAATATCCTGATCGAGAAACCGGTCGCATTGAACCTGGATGAACTCCATACAATGCATGAGGCGGTAAAACAAT
Organism: uncultured Chloroflexia bacterium; assembly: GCA_963788145.1. GTDB lineage: Bacteria > Chloroflexota > Anaerolineae > Anaerolineales > UBA4823 > UTCFX2. The sequence continues at coordinate 1,303,369 of CAWBFQ010000003.1, forward strand.
CGGGTGTAAAGACCCAGGTGTCTTTTGTGTTGCGCTGGAACCCCTATCTGCGGCTGGCGAAAAAGCTGATCAACGATGGCGCGGTTGGCAATCTGTTTATGCTCGAAACCTGTTACTGGCACAGCACCCCTCGGGCGGCTCCAGGGCACTGGATGACCACCCGCTCGGTGGCTGGCAGCGTTTTCTTGATGGGGGGTTGTCACGCCCTCGATGCAGCGCGCTGGTTGGCGAATGCGGATATTGTGGAAGTTTCCGCCTTCGGAACGCAAGGAATCGGAAAAGAGTGGTACGAATATCCCCATACCGTTGAAGCCATCCTCCATTTTGAAAGCGGCGCAATAGGACGGGTATCGGCCAGCATGGGTTGTGTGATGCCCTACGCCTTCAATGTCACTGTAATGGGAGATCAAGGCGCCTTGCGCGATAACCGGCTTTGGTCGCAACTGTACCCCGGTCAAACAGATTACATCACGTTTCCCATTCAAATGCCCGACAGCGGCTCAGTGACGGATCATCCATTCGCGGCCGGTCTGGATCATATGCTGACTTGCATCGAAGAGGATCGCGATACAGATATCAGCTTGAGCAGTACTATGAATGTACACGAATCTCTGCTGGCAATCGATCAATCCGTAGAGACAGGCAGACCTGTGTCATTACCGCTCCGATAATATTTATCCAACCTGGAACTCTAAGAGAGGAGGAACAGTAAACTGAAAAATTCTTACGTACCTGTATTTGTCCACTTGAACCAAATAACCCCAATTCTATTGACGGAGGAGAATTCAGATGTCTAAAATCAGGATTGCAACAACCATCCAGTTTCTGCTCGTGATTGTGCTGCTGGCAGTTGCTGGTTGCGCAGCGCCGGCCACCCCGGCGCCAGTCGAACCGGTTGCCACCGAAGCGCCAGCTAAGCCAGCAGAACCGGTTGCCACCGAAGCGCCAGCAGAGCCGGTCGCGACTGAAGCGCCAGCCGAGCCGGTCGCTACCGAAGCGCCAGCTGAACCAGTGGAAGTCAAACCGCTGCGAGTAGCGCTGTATGCTCAGTATATCCAGTGGTTTCCTCTTGAGCAGGCTCTAAAAGATTACCAGGCTGCCCATCCCGAATTCCAATACGAATTCTTGACCCTTCCGGCTGAGGAGCAGGCTTATGCAGCCCTCACTCAAAAACTGCAACTGGATGCCCAACAAGAAAAAGCGCCTTATGATGTGATCTTTGGGCCCACACCTTTTATTGAACCCAGCTTCCTGGCGAAGTTGGGTCTGCTGGAGCCGCTGGATTCTTATTTCCCGCAAGAAACCTGGGATGATGTCTATTCCAGTGTGCTAAAGGAGATTAAGTATACCGGCGACGGCAAGATCTACACCTATCCGTTCTGGTCCGATGTTTTCGGCCTGATCTATCGCCCGTCTATGCTGACAGAAGCGACGGGGAGCGATGTTCCGCCAGCATCCTGGGATGAAATCCTGGCAGCTTGCGAACAAGTGAAGGCGAAAATGGGCGATTCTGTCAGCTGCTTTGGCGGCGACTGGAAATTCTCGCACCGGTTATTCATGCCGATCCTGGGCACCTACACCGACCAAATGTTCACCCCGGATGGCATCCTCAACCTGGAAGGCGAGCCAACTCTAAAGACCCTCCAGCTGATAAAGGCACTCTACCAATACATGCCCGCCAATTCCGCCGACGCCTTGGGTTCATCCAAGACATTCCAGGCGAATGGCGTAGTGATGATGACTTATTGGCAGGCTCAGGTGCTGCGCGCAATCCAGGCCAACGTACCCGCAGATGATGTGAAGATGTCCAGCTTCCCACGTGGAACGTATGACAACACGATTTTCTGGACTGCCGGCGCCATCATCCCGAAGTATTCCTCCAATATCCCCGGCGCGATCACCTTCATCAAAGAGATCCTGCATACCCAGCCCATGATCGACATCTCTTATCTGGAGAACTATAAAATCGTCCCCTTCAAGTCGGTAGCGGACAATTACATCGCCCAAGGCAAGCTTCCTAGCTGGGCTCCTGGCTTGATCAGCCTGCTCGAAGTGGCGCAGCCCATCCCCTCCAACGAATATTATCTCTCCTTTGAACAGCCTATTCTTGGCGAGGAAATAGAGAAGATGCTGCTCTTGGATCAATCGCCTGAAGAAACACAAGCGAACATTCTTGCCCGTTTGGCAGAAGAATTGGCAAAAGCGAAGTAATCCCCCGGTCAGATGGATAGAACTCTGATTGCCGGATAATCACCCCCAGAACCTCCAGAGGTATACTACAATATACCTCTGGAGGACCCGTTCTTCCCGGTTTGATCATTCCATCCTTCTTCGGCTGGAGGACATATGGAAAACATAGAAGCGAATCCTGGTCGCCTGCACATAATGGGCATTCTCAAAAATCTACTGCAGGATATATGGAAAGGAAGGCTTGCCTATTTCCTGCTGATTCCACTGCTGTTCTTTTATGGTCTTTTTGTGCTTTATCCCAGCTTGCGCACGATTCAGTTTACTTTTATGCGCTACGAATTCCTGCGGCCGGATCGGGTTGGATTCAATGGCCTGGACAATATCATCCGATGGATCAAAGATCCTCGCGTTCTTGAAACAACCTGGGTCACGTTTAAATTCTTCCTCATGTATGTGCCATCCAGCACCTTGCTGGCTTTTTTTGTAGCCTTGGCCCTGGACCGTGTCGTCAGGGTTCAATTGGCGGCTATCTACCGAACCATCTTTTACCTGCCGGTCGTGCTCCCAGCCGGGATTATCTTCATCGTCTGGACCTGGATTTTCGACCCGACCTGGGGTGTGCTGAATACCATCATCTGGAATTTAGGAATACCCTGGCCCTGGACAAAATGGCTTGCTGCCCCCATCTCTGCCCTCCCATCTCTGGCTTTTATGAGCGTTTGGCGGTTGATGGGCGTCACGATGATTTTATTTTTGGTCGGTTTAGGGAATATCTCTAATGAAATTCGCGAAGCCGCCCGCATCGACGGCGCCAGCGAGTGGCAACTGATCCGTTTTATCGAGCTTCCCCTGATGATCCCAACGATCCTGATCATCCTGACGCTCCGCCTGCAAGTGTTGGGGATGGTCGAAGAACCCCTGGTGATGACCCAGGGCTCCCCTGTTCGGAGTACGATGACCTACGGTTTGCAGGCGTATTACATCAGCTTCCGAGATGGCAACTGGGATATGGGTTATGGCAGCACCTGGTTTATCATTTTAGGAATCTTCTCGGCTCTCACGGCAATTATCGCCTGGAAGTTGATGCATACCGAGGAAGATTAAGGGAGATCGGGCGATGACTTCTCTGAAGCTTTCATACCCCTGGATTGCCAGGCGTCTTTCAACCACCTTCAAGCATCTTTTTTTGATCAGCGTCGCCCTTTTCAGCCTGGCGCCGCTGCTCTGGCTGATCAGCATCGCATTTCGCCCGGTTGAAGAGACCTATGTCATCCCAATGAAATTGCTGCCATCTACGTTGACCCTGGGCAATGCCCGCCTGGTCGTTGAGATGCTGCCGAAGTTGGTCTTGTTCTATCGCAATAGTTTTATTATTACCGGGTCGTCTGTATTCTTGATCCTGGTCATCACCTCCCTATCGGGTTATGTTTTCGCCCGAATGAAGTTCCCTGGGAGGGATATTCTTTTTTGGATCGTGGTCATTTCGATGTTTTTACCGAAAAGCATGTCCATTCCTGGGCTTTATGAAGTCTTACAAAAGATGGATCTGCTGGATACCACAACCGGCCTGACATTCGCTTACACCGGGTGGTTTCTCTCGCTCAGTCTCTATATCATGCGGAATGCGTTTAGCGCAATCCCCAAAGACCTGGAGGATGCCGCCGTGGTTGATGGCTGCTCTCCATTGCGCCTGTATTGGCAGATCATGATGCCGCTTGTGGCTCCATCGCTCGTTACCGTGGCTATCCTGAGCTTCGTTCCGATCTGGGGTGAATATCTATACGCATTCACCTTTGCCACGACATTAAAATCCATGCCGATGTCCATCGGCATCCAGCTGCTAAAGCCCTCCCCGGCTTCCGGTGAATGGACATTTCCGGTGGCTTCGATGGCCATTCTCATCAGCTTTATTCCACCTCTGCTGGTTTATTTTGGCTTGCAACGCTGGTTTACGAAAGGTTTGTTGGAAGGCGCGCTCAAATTCTAAGCAGTCGACGGGATGCTCTTCTCCAATTAGCGCAAATCACGCCGGTCTATGAGCGCCTGATTCGGGTTATTTGAATTCAAACCGCGCCAGCCCTGCATCCTGAATATCGTTCCGAAGATCAGATCAGCTTTTCGCTGATTTCGCGACGACAACCTAAAACCCCAGCGCTATCGTCATCAAGGAGCGAATCAAATGGCGGACATCTTTGTTAATCTGAAAAGGTTCGAGGTTCCTCGTCAAGTTGGAGGGCTTTGCCCCCTCAGCGATCCGCAGGAATGGATCTCAAATGTGATCCAGGCCTCGATAGATCTTGGGTTAGGCCGGTTGCCGAAACTGCAGTTGACCTTCTTATTACCCGAAGGGCTGATTTCTAGCGCCTGCCAGGTTCTGAAAGATTCCCCCAAGAAGATGTCGGCGCGATCCTGATCGGATGTCAGGGAGTCCATTGGCAGGATATCGAACCCGGCAAGAATTTTGGCGCCTTCACATCCAGTCTACCGGCTCAAGCGGCGGCGGCTCTTGGCTGCGCCTGGAGCATGATTGGGCATTCGGAGGAACGGCGCGCCAAGCTTCAAGTGATCGAAGCGTACGATGCAGATATCCAGCAGAACACCGTTTCCTTCGAAAAAGCCCAAGCAGCAGTGAACGGTTTAGTTCGGGATGAAATCCGTTGCGCCCTTGCAGCCGGGTTAGATGTGCTTTTATGCGTCGGCGAGACAGCCGCCGAACGCGGCGAAGGCGGTTTTAACGATCAGAAACCACGCATCGAAGCCGTCCTAAAGAAACAACTGCTGACCAATCTGCAAATTCCACGAGAAGTCCTGCATAAAAACAGGATTGTGATTGCGTATGAACCGATCTGGGCTATTGGGCCAGGAAAGACGCCCCCAGGCGCTGAATACATCGCTTATGTTTCCACAACGATCAAAAAGATTGTATCGAAAAACATTGGTTTCGAGCCTGCCGTGATCTACGGAGGCGGGCTGAAGGAAGAGAATGCGACCATGATTGCCGGAATCGAGACCATCGCTGGCGGCCTGGTCGCGCTCACCCGTTTTTCCGGAGAAATTGGCTTCAATGTTGCCGATTTGAAACGGATCATCGCCCAATTTTTGGCTTCAAATGGGGGTGGATTATGACAACAGTCCAACTAGAATATGGCCAGGGGACGCTGAGCGTGGACCTGCCGGATTCCGCTGAGATTTTTATCCCCGGAGAAACCGTTGCAGATCCGCCTTTTCTGGAAGATGTCGAAACCGCTACTCGTCATTCCATCCAACATCCTGTTGGGATGCCGCCTATTCACGAATTGGTTGGCCCTGGGGCAAAAGTGACCATCAGCTTCCCCGATAAAGTAAAAGGGGGCTTTCAGCAGAACTCTCATCGAAAGACATCCATCCCGATCCTGGTTGAAGAATGCTTGCAGGCAGGCGTGAATGAAAAGGATATCACTCTGATCTGTTCGAATGGACTGCATCGAAAAAACACAGCGGAAGAGATCCGCCGAATTTTGGGCGACGAAATCTACGCTCGTTTTGCCCCTGCCCGCCAGATCATCAATCACGATTCCGAAGATTGGGACAATCTGATCGATCTGGGTGATGATCCATCGGGCGATCCGGTCATCATGAATAAGAAGGTCTTTGATTCGGATTTAGCGATCCTGATCGGGCATGTACTTGGAAATCCATATGGAGGCTACAGCGGGGGTTATAAAATGGCTGCGACCGGGATCACCCATTGGCGTTCTATCGCCGCCCACCACATCCCCGCGGTGATGCACCGCCCAGATTTCACGCCAGTCTCAACAGATAGCCTGATGCATCGCAAGTTCGATGCGATTGGGCAGCACATGGAAAAACAGATGGGGGGCAAGTTTTTTATGTGCGATGCGGCGCTTGATACATCGATGCGTCAGATTGCTGTTTTCTCTGGATATGGAAAAGAGATCCAACCGCGATCATGGCAAGCGGCGAACCGGCGCACCTTTGTCCCCTGGGCAAAGGAAAAATTCGATATCATGGTTTTTGGGATGCCGGTGGAGTTCCATTATGGCAACGGGCATGGAACCAACCCGATTCTGATCCAGCAAGCGATTGCCGCCAATATCATCCGGCACCGCCGGGTTCTCAACGACCGCTTTGTCGTCATTTGTGCGTCGATTTGCAATGGATATTTTAACGATGAGGAATTTCCATCCTATCGAGAACTTTATGAATTATTTCATACCCATTATCATCATGTTCTCCCCGATTTGGAAAAATATGGAGAGCATTTTTGCCACAATGAAGATTACATCCGTCGCTACCGTTTCCGATATGGGTACCACCCCTACCATGCCTTCTCGATGATCTCCTGTGGGCATATTGCCGAAATCGAATCGGCTGCGGTCTACATCGTTGGAGCGCATGAACCTGGTTATGCCAGAGAAATGGGTATGAAGACCCGCTCAACATTTGCAGAAGCGCTCAAAGATGCGGAGAAATATTGCGGATCTCACCCCCATATCCTGGCATTGCCAAGGGCATTTAAGACCGCCGCAGTGCATTTGATGATGGAAAGCGATCCGCTGCCCGAGGCGTGATTGCTGGCGCCGCCTGGCTGCAGCGAGGGCGCAAGGCGTTGGTTTCATCCAGAAAGCGGTACATTTGGCGCTGCAACCCGTGCAGCGCCAGAAGCGGGGCGATTGAATTGCAGCCGGATGTGGAGCCTGCGTTGACCCGCGGTTTGATAAATTCGCCAACCATTTCCAGGGTCGACTATTGAATCAGGTTAACTTGCAATCAGTAACCTAAATGGATATAATTAAGAAAAGTCGTCGACTTTGAGTAATATGAATACAGCGGTGGTCATGTATCCTTAATGGTTCCGAATCGATCGAGTAAGTCGCCCTAGGCATTTGCCCCGTCAGGAGAACGGGCTTAACTTGTTTGGACGGTTTGGTGATTTAGATGTCACGCTTGCGGATTTTGAGAACCTCCTTGTCCGTCTTTCTGTGCACTCTGGAGATCTTCCTCCTCCTCTTTGCTTGCTCTCCCAATCCTGAAACCAAACAGGTCATCATCTACACATCGGTCGACCAGCCTTTTTCCGAGCCAATCCTGGATCGTTTCGAAAAGGAGACCGGCATCCGTGTCCAGGCGATCTACGACGTAGAAGCCGCTAAAACCACCGGCCTGGTCAACCGCCTGATCGCCGAAAAGAGATCGCCCCAGGCCGACGTCTTTTGGAATAGCGAAATCCTGCAGACAATCCGACTGCGTCAGGAAGGCGTGCTCCAACCCTATATCTCGCCACAAGCCGCAGACATCCCGAGCAATTTCCGCGATCCAGATGGATATTGGACAGGCAACGCCGCAAGAGCACGTGTGATTATTGTCAACACGAACCTGATACCAGATCCCGAAGAGATCGATTCGATGCATGACTTTTACAACCCGGCCTGGGGGGGCGACCAGATCGGGATCGCCTATCCCCTTTTCGGCACTACCGCCACCCATGCTGCAGCGTTATATCAATTGCTGGGGCCTGAGGCTACGAAAACTTATTTCCAGCGCCTTGTCGATCACGCCGTTCGGGTTGTCGATGGCAACGCTGCGGTACGCGACCTGGTGGCCAGCGGCAGCCTGGCTTTCGGTTTTACCGACACCGACGATGCCTGCGGCGCGTTAGCCCGGGCGCGCCGGTGGCCTTGGTTTTCCCCGACCAGCACACCATCGGGACCCTGGTCATCCCCAGCACGGTGGCGCTCATCGCCGGCGCTCCCAATCCAGAGCAAGGCCGGGCGCTCATCGACTATCTCTTGTCGCTGAATACCGAGCAGGCGCTATTAGAATCCGATTACAGCCATGTTCCGCTTCATCCTGACCTTCTGATGGAGAGCAAATGCATTTCCCAGCACAACATCCTCAGCATGGAGCTGGATTTCGAGGCTGTTTACGAATATTTCGAGCTGGCCCAAACCGATATGCAGGAAATCTTTCTGCGCTGAAGGATTGCCAGAATGACACAAGCAGCAGGGCGATCTCGTCGATCCGATAAAGGTTACGTCAAAACCTGCGTGATCTTGGGGATCTATGCCATGCTCGTTTTGGGCCCGGTACTGATCCTGGCTTTCAAAACGGTTCAGGTAACAGCCTGCGATCATCCAGAGTGGCTTAAGCTGGCCGCGCCCAGCGGTAGGCGCTTAGGTCTATTGCTGACCAGCCTGGGATTGGCAGCAGCCACTGCTGCGCTGGCGACGCTGCTCGGGTGGCTGGCTGCAGTTTGGCTTTGGACCCGGGGCGGCCGCTTTTCCTGGCTGGTCGTGCTTTTCGCCTTGCCGGTCCTGGCATTACCGGTCTATATCTATAGCCTCGCCTGGTTTGCAGGGGCGGAATGGCTTACCAGTCTGTTGGATCTGCTTAGAATACCGATGGGCGTGCCAACCGGTTGGCTGAGCGTCGTGATCGTTGAAACCGCCGCCTCTGCCCCGCTGGCATTTGTCTTTGCCTGCCTGGGTCTGTACAGCATCGATCCGGAATTGATCGATACGGCGCGCCTTGCTCGCCCGGAACTGAACGGCCTGCTCAATATCATCTTACCGCTGGACGCCCCGGCCTTATGGTGTGGCGGGGCGATCATTTTTCTGACCAACCTGTTGGATTACAGTGTACCGTCGCTTCTGCAGGTCCAGGTGTATCCGCTGGAGATCTTTGCAGATTTCAGCGCCAGCAACCGCCCCGAGCGCGCTTTCTTGCTCTCCCTTCCGCTGATGATAATGGCCTGCCTGGCGCTGATCCCCTTGCTGAAACCTTTACGGTCGTTGATTGTGGACGCCGCCCTCCACCGCTCTGCCTGGAGCACGCCTGCGCATTGGCCGCCCTGGTTCGGTAAGATCCTGAATCTTGGAGCGGCATTCTCGCTGCTATCGATCTGCCTGCCAATTGGCTTCATCGCGGCGCGGCTGGGCGCCATCTCTCAAATACTCAATGTCTGGCTGGATGCCGGCTCAGAGATAGCGGTTTCGCTGCGCCTGGCGGGGCTTGCTGCGCTGATTAGCCTGCCTTTCACTGCTCTGGTTGCCGGGGTGATGCTGGCGCCGGGCCGGTTTGCGTTCATCATCTGGCTGATGGCGCTGGCGCCGCTTTCCATCCCTGCCTCCTTGACGGGTATCGGCTTGGTTTACCTCTCCCAATCGACCGCCCTCGATGCCTCGCTTTTAGGCCTCTGGCCGGCTATGCTGGCCTGCCTGGCGCGCTTTGCTCCTTTCGCGGCGCTTGTTTTCAGCGCTCAGCTACGCCGCCGGGATACCCTCCTGATCGATGCAGCCCGCGTGCTGCAGAGCAACAGCTGGCGCCGGCTGCTCTGGGTTCAGCTTCCGCTCCTTTTACCTGGCGTTCTGCTGGGGGCAGGATTGGTCTTTGCCCTCACTCTGGGCGAGCTGGGCGCAACCTTGTTGGTCATCCCGCCCGGCCAGGCCACGGTCAGTATGCGTCTGTATAATTACCTGCATTATGGCGCTTCAGAGGTCGTTGCAGGGCTGAGCCTTTTCCTGATGGCGGCGGTGCTCGGGATGGGCGTGCTGGCAGTCATAGTCGCCTGGGTTGGCTGGAAGAAATTTGGCGCTCGAGGAGCCGAGGCATGATCGAGATCGCTCACCTGAGGCATTGCTTTGGCGTTCAGGTCGTCCTTGACGATCTAAACCTGATCATCCAGCCTGGAGAGATCGTTGTCCTTCAGGGGCCATCCGGGAGCGGCAAGACCACGCTGATCCGGCTGATCGCCGGGCTGGATTTTCCCACACAGGGCGAAATCCTTATAGATGGGCGGCTTGCCAGCACGCCTGCCTGGGTGATGCCGCCTCACCGTCGCGGGATTGGGATCGTATTTCAACGCTCTGCGCTGTGGCCGCATATGACCGTCGCTGGGAACCTGCGCTTTGTGATGAATGGATTACCTGGCAGCGAAAAAAACAGCCGGATCGTCCAATTGCTGCACATGGCCGGGATTGAGAGCTTAGCCAACCGCTTGCCAGGCCAGCTCTCAGGTGGAGAAGCTCGCCGGGTAGCGCTGTTACGCGCTCTTGCAGCGATGCCGAAGCGCCTGCTGCTGGATGAGCCGCTCACCAATCTCGACCTCGAGTTGAAAACCGGTATGCTTGAGCTCATCCGGGAATACCAAAAGGAACATCGGCCAACCCTGCTGTATGTCACCCATGATCTAAATGAAGCCTGGATGATCGGCGGTCGGGTGGTACATCTTGAGAACGGTCATCTTTGAGGCGAAGCGTGACAAAGAGCAGGCTCACAGACCTCTTCCAGTTCCTGGTTGGGATCGCCACGGTTGCGGCGACGGGGTGGTTGATATTGAGAATGATCCCTGAGCCGCAACTTCTGCCGGGATGGCAAACCATCCGGCCGCCGCGCTATTTAATGGCTCTTTCACAGATTGGGGAGGCCCTCTGGGCAGGCGGTCGGGACGGGGTGGCCGTGATCGATCGCCGGACCGGCCAGCTTCAGGAATGGCTTAAGCCGGATGTCCCATTGCAGTATGTGCGCGGGATCGCCACGGATGGACAGCGAGTTTGGGTCGGCCACGACCAGGGGCTGAGCGTCTACCAGGATGGGATCTGGCAGACCCTGCACGCTGAGGACGGCCTTCCCGATACACAGGTCTTGCAGGTGTATTACAGCATGCAGAGTGGGCTGTGGGTGGGCACGCCCACCGGGCTGGCTCACCAACAGGGAGAAGACTGGGAAATCTATACCCTCAAAGAAGGTCTGGCCAGCCCGGCGGTTTCTGCTATTTATGAAGATAGCCAAGGCCGCCTGTGGGCCGGTGATGGATACAGCCCACAGGGAGGCTTGAGCATCCTTGAGCAGGGCCGGTGGAAGACCGTATCCACCAGCGACAGCCTGGCGCACAGCATCGTCAACGCCATCGTCGAAGCGCCGGATGGGGCCGTATGGGTTGGAACAGGCCTGGGGACGCAGGGCGGCGCATCTCGCTTCGATGGGTCTTCCTGGAGTTCGGTTTATAAAAAGGACGGCCTGGCCGGCGAGCGCGTCCGCTCGCTTTTATTTGAATCCGAAAACGTTGCCTGGTTTGGCTCTGAAAACGACGGCCTGGCTCGCTTTAATGGCCGCGCCTGGCAGATTTTCACACCTAAAGATGGACTTGCCGGTTGGGAAGTGCGGGCGCTGCTTCTAGATTCAGATGGAGTTCTCTGGGTTGGTACGGAGAACGGACTGACCCGTATTGATCTTGAGAAATGGCAGAACCCCCAGGCTGAGCGCGAATGCCAGGAGCAAGCAGCCCTATTCGATGATCGTAGAAAATGCGGATCGATTGGCGTAAATTAACTGGATTACATCAAGGGAGCTTGATATGACCGAACAGGATATTCAATTTCTGAAACAGCACTACAAGCGGTTGCGCGCTATGTATGATGCAGGCCAATTAGACGCCCAGCAGCTTGCAGCCGAGGTCGGCAAGCTGCAAGCGCGCGATCAATGGGGAAACTGGTGGACACTTTAATCCCTGGGACGGCTCCTTCCTGCGCTACAATGGCAGCCAATGGACGCCGGATAATCCCCCACAGATTCAGGCGCAGCCCGAAAATCGTCCGTCGCCTCCCACCCCGCAGCCTTCAGCGGTCTCCGCCCCGGATAAAAAGGGGTGGCTGCCCCTGGTGAGCTTGCTGGGCATCCTGCTGCCCATTTTCACGGCATTTATCTGGTTCGCCTATACTTCGCTATCGCCACGCAGCGAGGGATGGGACTGCCTGACGCCCCTGATCATCGCTGGGGTGCCCGTCCTGCTGATCATGTTCCAGGGGCCGATGGACCGGCTGCTGCGGCCTCTGCAGCCATTCCGGCAGAAGGTTCCGCCGGCTTTGCTGCTCGGTCTGGCCCTGGCGGTCCCGGTCATTTTCGGCTGCATTTGTTCAAGCGCAACTTACACGGGCTACGGGACCTTGCGCTTCGCCTCCGTGGTCGGTATGCTTGGCGCCTATGCGCTGACCCGCAATCCGGAGGTGAGATCATGAGCCCTCGCCCGCGCGGCCTCACCCATTGGAAGCTTATCCTGCTTTTCGAACTGCTGACAATCCTGTATCTCGCGGCGCTGCCGACGGTTGTCTTCGCCGACCACTGCCTGGAAGATCCGCTGCAACGCAGCCGACTGCATGCGCACGCCCGGATTCCGTGAAGCGCTCACGGTCGTTTTGATCGGCCTGGGAGTAGGGCCGGTGGTGATCAACAACGTGCTGTCCAATCTGGCCCGCGGCAATCCCCTCAATAAAGCCCTGCGCAGCGCCGGCGTCAAGATGACCGGCGAGGTCGAAAAACGGATGAAGAACCCTGCTATTAAGAAGATGATAGGCCCCATCCCCGGAGAGGAAGCTGAAGAACCGGCCCTGGAGAAAACTCGAAGCCAGACCGAACGAAAACCGGCGCACGCCCCGACGCCTGGTCCATCTCCCACTCCAGAGCCTGCGCCGTCGCCCTCGCCCAGTCCGTCCCCATCGCCCTCGCCCAGTCCGTCCCCATCGCCCTCGCCCAGTCCGTCGCCCTCGCCCAGTCCATCGCCATCGCCCAGTCCATCGCCATCGCCCAGCCCGTCGCCCTCGCCCAGTCCATCGCCATCGCCCAGCCAGAAGCCGTCCCCATCGCCCAGCCCATCGCCCTCGCCCAGCCCGGAGCCGTCCCCTTCGCCCAGCCCCGGAACCGTCCCCATCGCCCAGCCCGGAACCTTCGCCATCGCCCAGCCCGGAGCCAGAGCCATCCCCCAGCCCGGAGCCGTCCCCATCGCCCTCGCCCGCTGAAGATACTTCCAAAACCGAGTCCCCGATCCAAAGACCATCCGAAAAATCGGATAAGAGCAAACCGGCTCCATCTCCAAGCCCATCCCCGCCGCCCGAGGAGGAAAGAGGAACGAAGTATTTTCGCTTACGTTGTCTCGGTTATGGGGAATTTACGTTCATTGTCGCGGGCACGACCTTTCAGACCTGGGAAATTCAGGAGATCCGTCATCTCCAGGGGTTTCATTATGGGGAAAGTGCTTTTTATTGTTTCTTCAACGTTCCTTTGTCCGGGGTTTCGGCCGGTATCGACATGGGCGGAAGCCCTATCCCTACGGATTGGACTTACTTCGAGACACCTGAACCAGTGGATGTAAAAAGGTTTTCAGGACCTGGCAAAATTATTACACCCGCGGCGTTTGCTTTTTTGGGTGGATATCAATTCAAGAAAGGGGAGTTACATTTCTACTCACCTTATCATGTTAAAGTGGAAATCCCGGAAGGTGTCATTTTTGGTGTTTCCATTACTGCCTATAGTTGGTATGCAGGTTTCTGGGTCCGCCGTGAGTACAGCATGGTATCCATTCCTGAACCTACGCTTGGTTGGTATCCATAAACAAACTATTCATCATCGGAGATCCGCCATGGAATGTCTTAGATATTATCCTACTCCTGAAATCGAGGGTGCAGCCGCCTCTTTAATTCAGAAATTGAATGATGGGAAGATTGGTCTGCTAGATTTTAGCTCTTGGTTGTCAGATTTTCGGTTCCGGGATCCATCCGGAAGATATTGGCTTCTGGAGACACTCACCAGCCATTGGTATCGTTATGATCAAGACGCCTGGCATCTTGATGAGAGCAGGCCAGACTTGTTGCTTGGTTTGGACAGGTTGAGTTATAACTTGATCATTCACAATAAAACAAATAGACAATTGGAAGGACAAACCTTCAATCCTGAAGAATTGCTTTCCTTATCTCCGGCAAAAGCATATGAACGCATCATTATGGCTGTGGTAGAATTCTTTCCAGGAAGGTCTAATGTCATCTGTTGAAGTCGAAGATTTCCTGGCATGGCAATATATTACAGATGAACAAGGGCATTTATGGGCAATGGGGCTAAATAGTCGCACCTGGTACTGCTTCGATAGAGGATCATGGCAGGCGCGTGCTGCCCTCCCGGAGTTGAATACCTTTCCGAAACCGCCTCGTGAAATGATCACTTGTAAATCCTGTGGCCATACTTTCCAGCGAGGTGGGAGGTGCCCGAAATGCGGTACGATCCTCGATAATGAGCAATTTGAGAAAGAGCTTCAGATTAACACTCGATTGCTCGAATTCTTGCTCTCACAGTCTGATTCCACACCAGAGCCCATCGCCGATCCCTGGGATCCGCCACCCGGCTATCCGCCCGAGCTTGATGTCCGCTGCCCCTCCTGCCGGGCCTCCAACCTGCCGGGCAGCCGCCATTGCCGAGCTTGCGGCGCGCTTCTGGTCTGCCCAAACTGTGGAACCGAAAACCGCCCGAACAGCCGCTTCTGCCGTATGTGCGGCCAGCGGCTGAGTGAGTGACCACAACGGCATTGCCGCACAGGTCAGGATCGATGGACCAACCCGAAACAAGCTCTCTGGCATGCCCGCGCTGCCGCTCGCCGCTCGGTTTCGGCGACCGTTACTGCACGCAGTGCGGGCAGCCAGTGGGCGAGAGGCTAATACCTGGAGGCTGATGCGACCGATGGAGGAGCGCTGGGCGGCGCCGCTCGAGCGTATCTCGATCATCATCGCCGCCCGAAACGAAGGCCAGAACGTCCGCAAGACCATCGAAAGCCTCTTGCTGAATACCTTTTATCCGGATTTTGAAGTCCTGGTTATGGACGATGCCTCTGAAGACGGCTGCTGCGACTTCTTATCCTCGCCGCCCTACTGCCGAGACCCACGCCTGAAGTGGGTGCGCAGTGAGCGGCAGTTGTTCGCTGTCGGCGAGCATATTCGCGGGGCGGAACTGGCCAGCGGAGGAGTGTTCAGATTTCTGGATGCCCACCACTGCTTCAGCCCATTCTGGCTTTCCAACCAGTATCACAGCCTGAGGCGGCGCGATTTCCGGGCGATCGTGGGTTCGGTGATCGGCGTGCTGGATGCCGAGACCTGGCGTTTGACCCCGACCATCTCGTTCGGCTGGGGCATCGACCCAGAACTCTCTCAGATCTGGCACCTGGGCAGGGATCAGGTCGGCCAAGCCGGGCGCATTCCGTGGACCGGAACACCTCAGATCATGGTCTCTCGGGCGGTTTACCAGGAAATCGGTGGATTTCTGCCCTATTTTCAGAAGTACGGGGCGGAAGACATTGAGTTTTGCTTGCGCGCCTACCGCTTCGGTTACGACTGTTTCGTTGAGCCAGCCTCCAGCATTGGCCACCTGTATAAGAGTGGTTTTGTCAACCAGGTCACCTGGACCGACCTGCGCCTGAACAACCTGATCCTGACCTACCTGCACCTGGATGAAAGCCTTTTTGAGCGCCTGTGCGCGGAAAAGATGGATCAACCCGGGTTTCTGGAGGGGTTGGGGCGTTTTGAGCAGCTAAAACCTCGGCTTGAGCAGTTGCGCAGGCGACTGCTGGCTCGCCAGGCGCGGCCTCTCACAGATCTGTGGGCTTCACCATCCATGCTCAGCTTAGAAAAACTCCATTCGGTGAAAGCAATCAGCGCCTCAGTCCAGGCATCCCTGATCATATCATCTCATAACGAGGGAGAGAACCTGGCCAGGACCGTCGCTTCCCTGCTCGAGCACACCCATCAGGTCGAATATGAGTTGCTGCTGATCGACGATGGTTCGGACGATCACAGCTTCGACTTCCTCGAGATGGCGCCGTTTTCGGAAATGATCCATCTGCGGCGGATGCGCTTCAACCAGGCCAAAGGCTTGATCTTTGCCCGCCACGCCGGCGCTGAAGCCGCCCAAGGAGAGGTTCTGGTCTTCTTGGACGCCCATCTGGCGCTGCCCGACGGCTGGCTGATTGGGCTGCTCACTGCGCTGGAGCGGTGGGGTCCGTTGGCTGTAGTGACACCAGACATCGCAGGGTTGAATCCTGCGACCTGGACGCCAGAGCGATCTTCCGGCAAGATCGTGGCGGTTGACGAGCAGTTTGATATGGTCTGGCAGCAAGCCGCCTACCCAAGCAAGATCGTCCCGATCGTTCTGGGCTGCTGCTGGGTATTGCCGCGCCGGTTATATTTCCAGGTCGGCGGTTTCGATACCGGGCTACGACGCTGGGGGTGCGAAAACATCGATATCAGTCTTAAGGTGTACGCTATCGGGGGTGTATGCCTGCTTGAACCGGCTGTTCTGGTGGGCCACCTTTTCCGCAAGACCTTTCCATATCCGGTTAACTTTGAACAAGTCATTTACAATAAATTACGGGTCGGTTTCGTGCATCTGCCAGCGGGGAGCTTCATGCGATTATGTGATCGGCTTGCAGCTCAGCCTGGGTTTCCATCCGCTTACCGCGATCTGCTTTCCAACCTCCCGCAGCTCCAGGCATTGCGCAGGAAGCAGCAGGCAATTGCATTGCAGCCAAGCGGTCGGTTTTTGCATATGTTTCTACCAGGCTTGCTGGAAGGCTCGCAAAAGTCAGATGAAAGGAATTTCTGATGGCCATATGTGCTGAATGCGGTTCTGAAATACAGCCCCAAGCGAGGTTCTGCTCGCAATGCGGCGCGGCGTTTCGTCCAGCGAAAGATGCTCCTGCTCCAGCGGAGAATATGCAGGATGCAGCCAGGCCCCCTTCTCCGCCGGATTTTAGCTCTCCAGGGGAAGATTTCAAACCACCGCCGCCAAATTTTGGCCCTCCGCCAGCGACCTTCATCCAGCATGCGCCTGAGGGTCTGCCACAAACTGGACAGAACAGGAGCGCAGGTCCTGCTAAGCGGAAACTGTCCGCAGGACCGGCCTTGATCTCCTGCCTTAGCCTGGTTTTCTCCATGCTTGTGTGTGGGATAGGCTTGCCAGCGCTTTCTAAACTGGTAATGCCCTGGTTCGAAACCCAGCTTGCAAGCCTTATTACGGGAGAAACTGCGTCTCCGGTTGAAGAGCCATCTCCCCAGCCTGTGGTGCCCGGTCTTTTCCCTCAGGCTCCCGCTGCCCCGAGTCCTTCATCGATCACACCAACCCGACCGCGGGTTCCATCGCCCCCAGAGCCTCAATTGACCGCAGCCGCAGCGCCAGTAAGGGTCTCATTTCAGGGCGTCACTTTCTCTTACAACCCAAGATTAGCGGATGAGATTGGCGGGATCATTGCGCCTGCCGATCAAGGTTCTGCGTTTGGTCCCAGTCCGGATTATATCCATTTCACGCTGGAAGGTTATCCGACCTTCAATCAGACCTTCCTTCCGGAAATCCGGATCTACCGGGTGGAGGAGTATCGCAGCGTGAACGAGAGCGCAGCAGAGACGATCGCCAGGCTGCAAGATCTGCTGACTCAAAAACCAGGCCGGGTTGAGAGTGGTTTGCCTTTCTTGCCAGTGATGAACGCCGATCAATTGTTCCTTGCCAGGGCTTTTTACTTTGATTTTCAGAATGGGGCAGGTTTGCGTTACCTTACCCAGTTTGGGCAGGATATCTACCCGATCAACAATCAGGATTTGCTGTACACATATCAAGGCCTTACATCCGATGGCAAATACTACATCTCTGCCGTCTTCCCAATAGCCCATCCGGGTTTGCCGGAGGACTGGATCGCAGATCCCCGGCGGAGATTATTCGGCCTTCGAACAGCAGTACCAGGAATATGTCGGGGATGTAGCTGGGCTGTTGAAAGATTTAATGCCGGAAGTTTTTGTGCCTGACATGAACCTTCTGGATAATCTCTTGTGGTCGATGATGGTGAAACCGGGGGGGTGAAATTCACCGTCATCAGCCAATCACAACATCGAGCCGGCATTCTGCCGCCGCGAAAATCTCCACCGGGGGTTTGATCGCTCAAACCTGGCCAGCGCACGATCGGCTGCCTGAGTGTTGAGAGTAAAGATGTGCACATAAACTGCGATATAATCCAATCATCCCACGATGACTGACACCACCTTTTCAATCCTGCGCACAAAACTCAAACGCCCACGCCTGGCAGAGGGTTTGGTCATCCGGCCGCGCCTGTTGGATCAGTTGAACCAGACGCTTGGAAAACAGATCGCGTCTGATCTCCGCGCCGGCGGGGTTTGGTAAAACCACGCTGTTGTGTCAATGGCTCGAACAATGCCCACTGCCCAACGCCTGGCTGCAATTGGACGAAAATGACAGCGAACTGTCATTTTTTATCGCTGGCGTGATCTCAGCTCTGCGCCAGATTTTCCCCACAGCCTGCCCGGAAAGCGCGAAATTGGTATTGGCGAGCCAACCCGCCCCGCATGCCGCCTGGGTGAATGCCCTGCTGAGCGATATAGAAGCCCTGGGTGAGCGTCCGTTTGTGCTGGCGCTGGATGATTTTCACCTGTTGCATAATCCGAACATCGATCTATTGCTTGCCGATATTTTGCAGCATGCGCCGCTCAGCCTGCATCTAATGATTGCCGCCCGGCGCAGCCCGAGCTTAGCGTTCAGCCGACTGAAAGTGCAGGAAAACGCTGTTGAAATCCGCACCGCTGACCTGCGCTTCAACAACGTCGAAGCGGCGTCTTTCTTTGATCAAGCCATCGCAGCGCCGCTCAAAGAAGAAGCGCTGCTCCAATTGCAGCTCAAGGTGGAAGGCTGGGCAGCCGGCTTGACCCTGGCCGCGATCAGCATGCGCGAGGAAACATCCCCGGAAGACCTGATCATGCGCCTGGACGGCTCGCACCGGCGGGTAAGCGATTATTTGCTGGACCAGGCGCTGAACGATCAGCCCCTGGAAATTCAGGATTACCTTTTGAAATCGTCCTTTCTCAACCGTTTTTGCGCTCCACTCTGCCAGGCGGTAATGGATGCGCCGATAACCCCGGCGCAATCTCAGACGCTGCTGGAACAGATCGAGCGCTCGCAGCTATTCCTGATCCCCCTGGACGATCAACGACATTGGTATCGATATCACCACCTCTTCCAGAAAATGCTCTACGCCCATATGCAGCTGTACCAAAGTCCGCAAGAAATCGAGCAGTTGCGCCGCCGGGCGGCGAAATGGCTGGAAGGCGAGGGATTATTCGATGAGGCAATTGAACAATTAACCATTTTGCAGGACTGGGCAAACGCGGCCCGATTGGTGGAGCGCGGGCTATGCAATCAACTCAATCGGGAGGATCGCCGGGGAATCCAGCGCCGCCTGGAGCGATTTCCGCCAGAATTCATCCAGACCCGTCCAGGGTTGCTGCTAATGCAAGCCTGGATTGCCCATTTCGATTTGCAGATCGCACGAATCAGCCGATTGACCGATCAGATCCAGGAGATCCTTGACAACATAATAACCGGGTCTGGTAATGAGCGGATGGAACCAGTGCAAACCGGTTTTGAAGAGATGAGTTCCGGCGGTGATTCAGGCCCAGGTTCAGATTTTGAGGAGCCTGGCGTGTTACCAGACCAACCGGGGCAGCGAAGGCGCATCTCTGGCCCGCCAGGCGCTCATAAAGCTTCCAATGGATTGGGCTTTTGTGCGCGGCTTGGGCAAACTGTACCTGGGATTGTGCATGCAGATGGAGGGTCAGGGGAAAGAAGCCATCCAACTCATCAGCCAGGAGTACGAAACCAGCCCGGAACGGCGCAGTCAATATGGCGTGCGGTTGTTGTTCTGCCTTTCCACGATCTATTTTCAAATGGGCGATCTGGAGCGGTGCAGGCAGACCAGTGAGTTGCTGCTGGAAGATGCGCA
The DNA here is from genome assembly GCA_963788145.1 of uncultured Chloroflexia bacterium. GTDB lineage: Bacteria > Chloroflexota > Anaerolineae > Anaerolineales > UBA4823 > UTCFX2. The sequence goes on from CAWBFQ010000003.1 coordinate 1,323,152, forward strand.
AGCAGCCGGGTTGCTGCTGTTACAGGGTTGGGGACATTACTTGCTTGGGCGCGCCTGCCTGGAATGGAATGAGCTGGAATTGGCCGCCGGGCGCTTTGCGACGCTGGCGGAGCAGCGCTATACAGTTAATTTGATCTGCGTGCAAGATGGCCTGGCCTGTTGGATGCACGCGCTGCTCGCTCTGGGGCAGCCCGAACGGGCTCGCCAGGTAATGGAATTATTCGGTCAATTGCAAAAAGAACGGGTGGGGCCTCCTGGGGAGGCCCCTGCTCTCCCTTCAAGCCTGGCTTGATCTGTTGGCCGGCGATCGGGATGCGGCCCGGAGTTGGGCGGAATTGTTCGACCCGCCAGCCGCTGGACAGTCGCTGATCTGGTTCCAACTTGCCCAGGTTTTTAAGGTCCGCATCCTGATTGAGCTAGGAGAACCTGCAACAGCCCAGTCGATTGGATCTCTCTTGGATGCATTGCAAGGGATTGCGGAAAAAACTCACAATATCCCACTCACTATTCGCCTGCTGGCGCTGCGCTCACTGTGGCTGGAAGGACAGGGACGGCGATCAGCAGCGCTGGAAACCCTGCAACACGCTGTGCAAATCGCCCGACCTGGGCGGTTCATGCGCCCTTTCCTGGATTATGGCCTGCAGATGAGCGAATTGCTTCAACAACTTCGCGAACATGGAAAAGGCGATGCTGGCCTGGTGGATGCCATCCAGACAATTTTGGCCGCATTTCCGAACAGGGCGCCCGTTTCGCCGCCGAAAGCCGCCAACCGCCCCGAGGCCAGCCTTCTGCTGACCGACCGCGAGGTGGACGTGCTGAAATTGCTGGCCCAGCGATTAAGCATCAAGGAGATTGCGGCAAACCTGTTCATCTCGCCCAGCACCGTTCGGCAGCACACCATCCATATCTATCGAAAATTGGGGGTCAGCGGTAAAAGAGAGGCAGTCGCCGCAGCTCAAGAGCTGGGTCTGACCCATCTATAAATTGGATTTTCTGGACAGCCGCGGCGTTCACCTGCTCCACTTTACCCGAATAGACCAAAAATAGCCCATTTTATCTGATAGTAAACCTGAAGAAGGCAATTATAATTGGATTAGACATGGATCCAGCTATGCATGACCAGCGCTCAATAAAATATTTGTTCGATCTCCCCGGATGTTACCAGATTCGGGTCTGGGGAACGATCGAGGAGCGCTGGTTTTTCCAATCTAAAGATCTGGAAATTTCTGTTATCCAACCGAAAAATCAGCCGCCGGTGACCAAAATCACGGGCTGGCTGGCCGATCAGTGCGCGCTGGCCGGTCTGTTAGACCTGCTGAATGATCTGGGTCTGGTGATCTTGACGGTCAGACGATTGGATACATCCGGTGTAGGGGCTATCTTTCACTCAAGTTGTACTGATTTCTAAAGGAGAACCAAACATGTTAGGCGGAAAACGGCGAGAAAACCGAAAGACATTTGGGATCGGCGGCACGGCCAATCGCTATCGAATGCGCGAGAAACTGGTTTCATTTGGAGATGATTTTTGGATCGAGAATGAGCGCGGCGAGAAGACCTATAAAGTGGATGGCAAAATGCTGCGCGTTCGCGATACGCTCTTCTTCGAAGATACCCAGGGGCAAGTACTGTGCAAGATCCAGTCCAAGATTTTACGCATCAAAGATAGCATGGAAATCGAAGGGCCGAATGGCGAGCGGATGGCGATGGTCAAGAAAGCCTTGATTTCGCCGCTGCGGGATCGCTGGATCGTCAAGGTGGGCGACGGTCCGGATTTGAATGTGCAGGGCAATATTCTCGATCACGAGTATCGGATCAGCGACGGTCAAAACAGGGTCGCCCAGGTATCCAGGAAGTGGTTTCGCATCCGCGATACTTATGGTGTTCAGATCGAACCAAGCCAGAACGAAATCGTGTTGCTGGCAGTCACTGTCGCGATCGACATCATGGCTCACTAAAGACTTAGAGGTTCATTTATAATAGGCTGACAGAACTTGTGGAAGGATTGGCTTTGAGCGATGTCCGTGTTTACTGGATTTACCTATAATGGTTAGCCCGCAAAATACCCTCCCGCCGCGCATCCACGTGCTGGCCAAACCAAGCGGCGCGACCTGCAACCTGGGATGTTCTTACTGCTTTTTCCTGGATAAGGAGCTGCTCTACCCGAACAGCAATTTCCGGATGAGCGAGGAATCTGCTGGAAACCTATATCCGCCAGTTGATCGAAAGCCACCGATCGCCAGAAGTTACCGTGGCCTGGCAAGGCGGCGAGCCGACCTTGATGGGCGTGCAGTTCTATCGAAGAGCGATCGAACTGCAGCAAAAGTATCGCCGTCCCGGGATGAGCTTCGAAAACACCCTCCAAACCAACGGCACGCTGCTCGACGACGAGTGGTGCGAGTTCTTCAAAGAGAACAACTTCCTGATTGGCTTGAGCCTGGATGGGCCGCGCCGCCTGCACGATTATTTCCGGGTCGATAAAGGCGGGCGGCCGACCTTCGACCGGGTGATCCGCGGCTTGCGGCTGCTGCAAAAACACGGCGTCGAATACAATTTGTTGACCACCGTCAACCGGATCAACGCCGATTACCCGACCGAAATCTACCATTTCCTGCGTGATGAAGCCGGCACAAACTGGATCCAGTTTATCCCGGTGATCGAGCGCCTGAACCCGGATGGACACAATCTGATTCAAACCGGCGAGCAGGTTTCAGCGCGCTCGGTGAAGGCCGAGCAGTTTGGCCGTTTCCTGATCCAGGTCTTTGATGAGTGGGTCGCCAACGATGTCGGCAAGATTTTTGTGCAAACCTTCGAGGCTGCCGCGCGCAGTTGGATGCGGCTGCCCAGCTCGGGGATGTGCGTCTTTGATAAGACCTGCGGCTACGGGTTGGCCCTGGAACACAACGGCGACCTGTATTCGTGCGATCATTTTGTCGAGCCAGACTTTTTATTGGGCAATATCCAGTCCGAGCATATGATCGAACTGGTCGGCTCTCCGCAGCAATACCGATTTGGGCAGGATAAATTCGACACGCTGCCGAAGTATTGTCTGGAATGCCCGGTGCGCTTTGCCTGCAACGGGGAATGCCCGAAGAATCGCTTTATCCAGACGCCCGACGGGGAAGCGGGATTAAATTATCTGTGCGCCGGCTATAAGGCCTTCTTCCAACGGGTGGACGAACCGATGAAGATCATGACCATGCTGATGAAAAATGGCCGACCGGCATCCGAGGTGATGCAAATTCTGGCCAGGGGAAAGGAGGAATTGACGAAAGCTTACCAAAGTTCCAAACCGAAAGATCTCTGTCCATGTGGCAGCGGCATGAGCTATCAGTCCTGCCACGGATGGAAAGCCTCCAGCCGCGGCCGGCGTGGCCGCGGACCAACTGCCGGGAGACCGCGCCCTCCGGCGCGCGCCTCAGGCGATAAAGATGAACGTTCATAGAATCATCATTCAAAAAGGAGTCATTTACAATGCCTAATGGGAAACCAAATATCCTGATCATCTGGGGTGATGATATCGGCATCACCAACCTGAGCTGCTACAGCGACGGGTTGATGGGCTATCGCACCCCCAACATCGACCGCATCGCCAACGAAGGCATGCGTTTCACCGATTCGTATGGCCAGCAGAGCTGCACCGCCGGGCGCTCCGCCTTCATCACCGGGCAAAGCCCCTACCGCACCGGTCTCACTAAAGTGGGTATGCCTGGATCAGACATCGGGCTGCAAGCCGAAGACGCCACCATCCCCGAGCTGCTCAAGCCGCTGGGCTATACCACCGGCCAGTTCGGCAAGAACCACTTTGGCGACAAGAACAAGTACCTGCCCACCGCTCACGGCTTCGATGAGTTCTTCGGCAACCTGTATCACCTGAACGCTGAGGAAGAGCCGGAGAACGTGGATTATCCACCGGAGAAGGACTTCCCCAAATTCAAGGATATCTTCGGCCCGCGCGGCGTGCTGCACACCTGGGCAACCGAAGAAGACGATCCCACCGAACACCCGCGCTGGGGGCGCGTCGGCAAGCAGAAAATTGAAGATACCGGCCCGCTGACCAAGAAGCGCATGGAGACCTGCGACACCGAGTTTCTCGGAGCAGCCCAGGATTTCATCCAGCGCGCCCATGATAAAGATCAGCCGTTCTTCGTCTGGTTCAACACCACCTGGATGCACTTCCGCGTCCATCCGCCGGAGCATGTGCTCGGACAGGCCGGGCGCTGGCAGTCCTTCTACCACGATGTGATGATCGAGCATGACAAACATGTCGGCCAATTGCTGGACCAACTGGATGAACTGGGGATCGCCGACGACACCATTGTGATGTACTCGACCGACAACGGCCCGCATATGAACACCTGGCCGGACGGCGCGATGACCCCCTTCCGCAACGAGAAAAACTCGAACTGGGAAGGCGCATTCCGCGTGCCGATGATGGCGCGCTGGCCTGGAAAAATCCCGGCCGGGGTGGTTTCCAACGAAATTATTGCCCATCAGGACTGGCTGCCCACGCTGTTGGCGGCTGCCGGCGATCCAGATATCGCCGAGAAATTGAAGCAGGGCCACCAGGCCGGCGACAAACACTTCAAAGTGCATCTCGACGGCTACAACTTCCTACCCCACTTCACCGGCCAGGAGAAGAAAGGCCCGCGGGATGGCTTTATCTACTTCTCGGATGACGGCGACCTGGTGGGGCTGCGCTACGACAACTGGAAGTTTGTCTTCGCCGAGCAGCGAGTTCAGGGCACGGTCATGATCTGGGCAGAACCGTTCGTCTTCCTGCGCGTCCCCAAGATTTTCAACCTGCGCACCGACCCGTTTGAGCGGGCGGATATCACCTCGAACACGTACTGGGATTGGATGATCGACCGGGTTTACCTGACCTATGCTGCCCAGTATATCGTGCGGAGTTTCCTGACGACCTTCCAGGAGTTCCCGCCGCGCATGAAGCCGGCCAGTTTCGGCATCGACCAGGTGATGGAGAAGATGGAACAAAGCTTCGATTACTAATCAACTTGAATGCGCTTCATAATGGCGCGACAATAATCAACGAGCGGGTGCAGGGCATTCTTGCATCGCCCTGCACCCGCGGCATACAAGATAGTCAATCGGTTGAGATAGCTTTAATTAGCTGGACACAAACTCACCATAAACAACCAGGAAAGGAAAAACCACTTGACCTTAATCGCGATCAATGTACTGCTGGATCCAGATGCTGCCACGGTTGAGCGAGCACAGGCGATCAACGCTCGGCTGCGAGAGAGCTATCCAGACGGTTTCGCCCTCGATGCCAACCACGCGCCGCACATCACCATTCTTCAGCGGTTTGTGCGAACGGCGGACCTAGACAAGGTCGCGAATGCTGTGGCCAAAGCGCTGCGTACAGAGCAGTCGCTGAAAGCGGATAAAGAACATCCGTGGGAAAGCAATGCGACTGGCTACTATGACCTGGCCTACCAGAATCTCGGGTTGGTGGGAATCGTCATCGAACCGACCCTGGGTCTGCGTCGACTTCAGCAAAGGATCATCGACGCCGTCGCCCCGTTCGCAGTGGAGAAGGGGACAGGCGAGGCCTTTGCGCCGCGCCCCGACGGCGGGGCGATCAGCCAGCCGACAGTAGATTACGTGAACAACTTCGTCGGACCCCGCACCGGCACGAACTACCACCCTCATCTGACCGTCGGTATAGGTACCCGTGACTTTGTGGATGCTCTGAAAGCGGAGCCATTCGAGGCCTTCACTTTCCGGGCAGTATCCGTGAGCATCTACCAGGTGGGGGATTACGGTGTCGCGCAGAGAAAGCTCTATGACCTCTCCACCGCTGCCGATCCGCTGCCCTCCTGGAACGATGGCCCCGCCAAACAGGAGATCCTCGCGTTCATCGCCAAGGTGACAAAGGAAGGATCACCCGACTTCTTGCCATTGGCAGAACGCATCGCCGTGTTCGATAACGACGGCTGTCTCTGGCCGGAGAATCCGATGCCGTTTCAGGCAGCCTTTGCCTTCGACGAACTGAACAGACGCATCCGCGCTGAGCCCAAGCTCGCTTCGGATCCAATGGTGCAAGCCGCCTTAGCCGGCGAACTTGCAAAACTCCTGGAAGGCGAACACTTCGATGGCCTGATGCAGGTCTTGGCGCTCACCCATGCAGGGATGACGATCGACGAGTTTCGCGACGCCGTGGAGGCATGGCTCACATCGGCCAAACATCCGCGATTTGGCCGGCCCTATGACGAACTCACCTACCAACCCATGCAGGAACTCCTGCGCCTTCTGCGGGCAAATGGCTTCAAGAACTTCATCGTTTCTGGCGGCGGCGCGGACTTCATGCGCGTCTGGGTGGAGCGTGTTTACGGCATACCACCGGAGCAGGTTGTCGGCTCGACGGCGCGGACGATATTCGAGCTACGCGAAAGCGGGCCGGCGCTGACAAAGACACTCGACTATCTGTTCGTGAACGACAAGGAGGGCAAGCCAGTCGGCATTCATCAGTTTATCGGCCGGCGACCTGTGATATGTTGTGGGAACAGTGACGGCGACCACGCGATGTTGCAGTACACCACGATCAACAACCCGCGCCCTAGTTTCGGCCTCATTGTCCACCATACCGACAGTGAACGTGAATATGCTTATGACACCAAGACGAAGAGCACCGGCAAGCTTGTCGAAGCCCTCAAGGAGGCTCCCAAGCGCGGCTGGCTCGTTGTGGACATGAAGCAGGACTGGAATGCCATCTTCCAGCCCGAGTAGAGGTAACTCGTAGAAGGGCGCCATTGTGCAGCGCGCCGCCTGTTCGAACGGCTTCGGTGGTAAGATCAGGTGGCATTCGATGCCTCATCAGCAGGGAATGCGGCGCCGGTCTAAACCGGAGATTGTAAAAAGTAGCCATTCAGGTTGGAACGGACGAAGAGTGATGCTATGACCAGCGAAATTTCATTTGACGAACAGAAATTTAAGCGGTTGACCACACCCCGGGCTGCAGCATTAGCCGGAATTTTATTTAGCTTGTTATTTGCCGCCAGCATGGTGTTGCTGCGCACCGCCATCCCCGAAAATCTTTCCGCCAGCGTCGAATGGGTGGAGCATGGCGCCGGTCGGATCGAGATCGCCTTGAGCTTAATCCCGTATTCCGGGATTGCTTTCCTGTGGTTCATCGGCGTTTTGCGCGACCGGCTGGGCCAGTATGAAGACCGGTTTTTCTCGAGCGTTTTTTTTGGCAGCAGCCTGTTATTCCTCGGGATGGTTTTTATCTCGGGGGCGATCATGGGCGGCATTTTGGTCAGTTATCACATTGGCGCCGATGAAATCCTCGATAGCGATATCATCTTCTTCGGGCGGGCGATGATGCTTCAGATCAGCAACATTTACGCATTGCGCATGGCGGGCGTCTCGATGATCTCGCTGGGCACCATCTGGCTGCGCACCGGTTTGATGCCGAAATGGCTGGCGCTGATCACCTACCTGCTTGCGCTAGCGCTGCTGCTGGTGATCAACCTGAGTTTGTGGGTCGCGCTCGGTTTTTCCAGCCTGGGTATTTGTGATCAGTTTGTTCATCCTGATCATGAACATACGCAGGACGACTTGATCGCAGCGAGAAATTTTTCAATCCAGGCTTATCCGATCACCTGAACTGTATCCGGGAGTTGAACCAATGAGCATATCCTTTTTCCTTGAAAAAAGCCCTGCGCTGTTTTCAGCAATCCTGAGCGAAGGCCTGTCGACGCCGCTGGAGTGGATTGAATTTGCCTCGCTGTTGATCGAGCTGCTGGCGGTAGCGATCATCGTTGGATCGGTATTCTACAGCTCTGCCCATTTTCTTTATGCCCTGATCGCCCGAAAAAATCCGCGGACGATCATTATCATAGTTACAAACATAACCTCGGGAGATCGCTGCTGCTGGGGCTTGAAATCCTGGTGGCGGCGGACGTGGTGCGCACCGTCGCACTTGAACCTACCCTGATGAATGTCGCTGCGTTGGGTCTTCTGGTGGTCGTGCGTACCTTTTTGAGCTGGTCGCTGGTGGTTGAAATCGAAGGGCGCTGGCCCTGGCAGCAAAGAGTCCACGCAGAATAAGCATCGCTGTGCGAAAGGATGAGTTTGAAATGACAGGTCGGATATTCTTGAGCAGGTTGCTGCTGCTGGCGTTCCTGGGGTTGGCTGCCTGCTCCCAGGCGCAATCGGCGCCGCCCACCGAAACCAGCCAGCCGGCTGCCATCTCTACGATCGCCGCCGGACGCACACCCGCCCAAAACCAACCGCAAGAGCCTATCAGCGAGCCGACTGAAGCCGAACCGGCGGAGACCGAAGAACTGCTGCTGACCACCCCGACCCTTGGGCCAACGGCAACCCCGGGAATCCTTTCGGTCGCGGTGGAGAAAGCGGTCAGCTCGATCAGCGCAGAAACGCCGCGCTTCCTGGGTTTGGCGGTGGAAGATTGGATCGACCTGCTCATCTCGATGGTGTTTGTGGTCCTGGTATTGACCCTGGTGACCAGAGTCGTTTTTTCTACAATGAAGAAGCTGGCCAGCCAGACCCCGACCCGTTATGATGAGCAGTTCATCGAACTCGATCCGGTCGAATATCCGCTGGTTTCTCGTCCTGATCACCATCGAATTCGCTACCGAGCGGCTGCAGTTCCTCAGCCCGGAGCTCAAACAATGGCTGGCCCAGATCTATTTTTTATTGATCATCGTGGTGATCATGGCTATTCTATGGAAGCTGGTAGACAGCCTGAAATTATGGTACCGGGAAAAATTGGAAATTGAAGGCGAAATCGAAGAAAAAGAGGCGGTTGTGCTGCTTTCGGTTCGCGCCATCCGTTTCGTCCTGGTCGCGATTGGCGTGGTTGTGATTTTGGCCAACCTGGGCTTCAACATTTCGGCGCTGCTGACTGCCTTTGGGATTGGCGGTCTGGCGATTTCGCTGGCCGCGCAGGAGACGATCGCCAATATGATCAGCGGGATCATCATCTTGATGGATCAACCTTTTCGGGTGGGCGACCGGATCGAAATCCAGGGTCTGGATACCTGGGGCGATGTGGTCGATATCGGACTGCGCACAACCCGCATTCGCACCCTGGACAACCGGATGGTGATCGTGCCGAACTCAACGATCAGCAAGAACCAGATCGTGAACTACACTTTTCCAGACCCACGCTACCGGATACAAACGGAGATCGGCGTGGCGTATGGTTCCGATCTGCGCCAGGCGCGGGAGGTGATCACCCAGGCGCTGCGCAAGACCGACAGCGTGCTGCCGGATAAACCGGTGGATATCTTGTTCATGGAGTTTGGCGATAACGCTATGCTTTTGCGGGTACGCTGGTGGATCGAATTCTACCAGGACGCCCGGCGGATCACCGACCGGGTGAACGAGGCGATCTACCAGGCGATGGAGCAAGCCCAAATCGAGATGCCTGCGCCGATGATGACAGTTGAGCTAAAGAATAGTAAAATCGGAGATCATGAATGAGCGCGATTCTGGAGCGCTGAGGAGGATTCTATGAGTGATATCTTTGTTTCGCTGATCCCCTATATTCTCGGCAGCGCGATCGTGCCGGTGCCGATCATCTTCATCATCCTGCTGCTGAAAACCCCCGGGCGAGGATTGCTCAAGGCAACCGCCTTTTTCCTCGGAATATCCACTATGCGCATCCTGCAGGGCGTGCTGTTCGGGCTGGTTCTCGACCGGCCTTCCGCAGAGGCGGGCGAAAAGGGCGCTGTGGCTTCGACGCTGATGGTGGTATTGGGCATCTTGCTGCTGATCGCTGCTTTCAAGAAAATCCGCAAGGAGGAAGACCCGGACGACCCGCCCCCAGGCTGGATGACCATGATCGATAATATGACCGTTTTCAAGGCTTTTCAAGCCGGCCTTGGGCTGCTGCTGATCAGCGCGAAGATGTGGGTTTTCACCCTCGGCGCGCTCAGTGTGATTGGCGAGGCGGAGTTTGGCCAGCCGACCGGAGCGCTGGTTTTCTTGCTGTTCGTGCTTTTGGCGCAATCGCTGCTATTATTCCCGATCTTGATCCGCATCCTGGCGCCCAGGCAATCACAAGTCATTTTGGGGAGCGCCTCCGACTGGTTGAGCCGCAATAACCGCATGATCATGATCGTGATCTCGCTGGTCTTTGGCGCGCTGTTTCTGTATAAAGGGGTGAGCGGGTTGATGTGAGGAGGCAGGCGTTTGCCTAAGAAGGCACAAAGACCTACATGCGCTCCAAAAATCTATTCCAGGGGAACGTTGGCAAGAAAACAAACCGATTTTTCCCTATAGCGCACTAAAATAAAAACCCGCTTATTCAGCGGGTTTTTATCGCCAGATATAAGTGACCCCGGGGGGGCTCGAACCCTCAACCAATTGATTAAGAGTCAACTGCTCTACCATTGAGCTACGGGGCCAGGCTTTCTTGTCTGTGCGAAGGCAAATTATACCCTATAAAGACGGAATGTCAACTTCTGAACTAACCAAATTGTAATTACTTTCACCCTTCACAAACCCTTTCGCCTGATACAATTATTCAGCGATAGTACTTTTGACTATTCGGATAACGTTCGAGCTGATTCACCCTTTTCAAGGCGGCTGATCTGCATGGGTTCATATAATGCCATCACAGATATCCCTGGCATCCGGGTTGGACATGCCAGCGATCTAGAAGCGCTGACCGGCTGCACGGTGATTCTGTGCGAGGCGGGCGCAGTGGGGGGCGTAGACCAGCGCGGCGGCGCGCCGGGGACGCGCGAGACGGACGCGCTCTACCCGCTCCACCTGGTGCAGCAGGTGCACGCGATTGCGCTGGCCGGCGGCTCTGCCTTTGGGCTGGACTCCGCCTCCGGGGTGGTGCGCTACCTGGAAGAAAGCGGGGTCGGGTTTGATGTGGGCGTCGCCAGGGTGCCGATCGTGCCCGCTGCGATCCTGTTTGACCTGGGCGTTGGAAGAGCGGATGTGCGCCCGGACGCGGCAATGGGATACCAGGCCTGTCTGAATGCGACGGACGGCCCGCTTGAAGCGGGGAATGTGGGCGCAGGATGCGGGGCTACGGTCGGAAAAGTGCTTGGCATTTCGCAGGCAATGAAAGCCGGCATGGGCAATGCCAGCATCCACCTGGGGAATGGGCTGGTGGTTGGGGCGATCGTGGCTGTAAATGCCTTTGGAGATGTGATCGATCCGCTGGACGGAACGATCCTGGCCGGAGCGCGCCAAACGATCCACCCCGGCGAGAAAGTCCAGGCTGAGCGCAGGTTTGTGGATACCATGCAGGTTTTTCGAAGAATGGCTGCGGATTTGAACCTGAATTTCTCCCATCGAACAAACACGGTCATCGGTGTGGTAGCCACCAACGCCGGGCTGACAAAAGAACAGGCCAATAAGATGGCCCAGATGGCGCAAGATGGATTGGCCAGAACGATCCGACCGGCGCATACGATGGTGGATGGCGATACCATTTTCGCCCTATCGCTGGGAGAATTAAAGGCAGATACCAGCCTGATCGGCGCATTCGCCGCCGAAGCCTTCAGCCAGGCTATTTTGAATGCCATCTATTCGGCGACCCCTGCTCAAGGAATACCGGCGGTCTCCAGTTTTAGAGAATGAGGATCGATCCAAGAATCAATGAGTGGCGAAACGATACTGGTTGTAGAAGATAATAACTCGCTGCGAGATGGCATCGCTGAAATGCTTTCGATTGAAGGGTTCAGTGTGATCAAAGCCTGTAATGGCGCCGAAGCGGTTGAAAGCCTGCGCCACACCACACCCGACTTGATCCTTTCAGATGTGATGATGCCGGAGATGGATGGCTTTGATTTCTATACAACGGTTCGATCGCAATCTGACCTGGTTTCGGTCCCATTTATCTTTCTGACAGCCCGAACAGACCCGGCAGATTTTTTCAAAAGCCGCCAGCTCGGCGTAGATGATTACCTGGCCAAGCCGGTTTCACGGGAGGAACTGGTCACATCCATTCGATCTCGCCTGAGCCGCTACTCGCAGGTGAAACTGGCCCAGATCCAGAAAGCTTACCAGGCCAGCCTGACCATCTTGGCAGGTGCAATCGAATCGCGCGGACCCACCACATCCGGTCATATCGAGCGGTTAACCGAGACTGCGTTCCTCCTGGGAAAATACCTCAACTTGAATGAACGCACCCTCAACCAGCTACGTTTTGGGGCGATCTTACACGACATCGGCAAGCTGCACATCTCCGAAGAGATACTTTTTAAAACCGAGCCATTGACAGATGAAGAATGGACAGAAATCAAGCGCCATCCAGATGCCGGCGCTGAGATGGTGCGCGGCATCCTCTATTTATCCGAGGTTGCCCCGATCATTCGCCACCACCATGAACGATGGGATGGCAAGGGATATCCAGATGGGCTGGTAAGATTAGAAACTCCGGTTTGCGCCCGCATCCTGGCAGTGGTTGATTCGATGGATGCGATGGTTTCTGTCCGGAGTTACGCGCCTGCATGCACACTCAGCCAGGCTTACGAGGATGTCCTGCTCCTATCCGGCAGCAAGTACGATCCAAAGGTGATCGAAGCGCTCAAAAAAGCCTGGAAGGACGGCAAGATTTAACGCGCTTATTCAGCGGATATTCCCCTGGAAAGATAAGCGATAAACCTTTCACTCTACGAGATGGGGTCAAATCGTCGAATTCTGGATGCGGGCGGCTTTTTTAGAGCGCATCCAAAAAGTCATATAAATCATCACAACCGCGCCAACAATGATGAGGGTGGAGACGACCAGGCGCAGACTGATCGGTTCATGCGCAATCAAGTTGCCCAATACTACAGCCACAAGCGGATTGACATAGGCGTAAGTAGCAACCAGCGGGGTCGGAGCAGCGCCTAACAGCCAGGAGAATGAAGCAAATGCGATAATCGAGCCGAAAACGATCAAATAACCCAACCCAAGCAGCGAATTCAGCGATACCGCAGCCAGGTTTAACTGCGACCATTCCCCGGAGACCGTGCCAACCAGGAGCAGTCCCAAACCGCCCACCAACATCTCCATCCCCGAAACAAGCAGGGGTGTTTTTGGCAACTGGGCATGGTTCTCGCGACCATAAATCGAGCCAATTGACCAGAACAGAGCCGCCAGGATCACAGCCAGGGCGCCGATCAGATCCACCGATTGAGAGGATTGGCTCAGCTTGAATGGATCAATCAAGAGCAAAATCCCCAGGAATCCAATGATGACACCGGTCATGGTCTGCCAGTGCGGCTTGATTCCTCCTGGACGAAAGGCGTCCAGGAGCACAATCCAAAGCGGCATCGAGCCAATAATCACCGCCGTCACGCTCGAGATCACCCGTGTTTCCGCCCAGGTCACCAGACCGTTGCCGCCCACCAGCAGGAAAATGCCGATGATACCGGCCACCTTCCACTCGTTGAAGGTGGGTTTTGGCGTTCCAGAAGCCCGCATCCAGGTGAACAGGATCGCCCCGGCGGTCAACATGCGTGTTGCCGACATCAGGAAAGGCGGGATGGTTCCCACCGCGTAGCGAATGGCCAGGTAGGTCGATCCCCAGATGATATAGACGGACAATAAAGCCAACCAGATCTTTAACTTCATCAAACCTTCGCCTTCATGCATGGGCCATCTCCCAGCCCAGGATCGCCTTTTTGCGGGCTGCGCCCCAATGATAACCGCCAAACACGCCCATTTTGCGGATGACGCGGTGGCAGGGAATGATATATGAGATCGGGTTGCGCCCGACCGCGTTGCCAACCGCCCTGGCTGACTGGGGCATACCGATATAGGCTGCAATCTCCTCGTAAGTGACCAGCTTGCCATTCGGGATGCGCAAGAGCGCCTCCCAAACCTTGATCTGGAAATTGGTGCCATGCAGGAATAATCTCAGCGGCTGGGCTGGGGAGGAATCCTGTGGGAAAAATAACTGCTCGATAATCGCCTGGGTTTGTTCGCTGTTCTTAATCCATTCAGCGTTCTGCCAGCGCCGCTGCAGATCGGCAAGGACTTCGGCCTGGTTGCCATGCGAGACGAATGCCATACCGCAGATGCCGCGCTCTGTCCTGGCCAGCAGGCATTCTCCAAAAGGGGTAAGATGAAAACCATATTCAATCTTTAGACCATCCCCTTGCAATTTATATTCTCCCGGCGTGACCGCATCCAGGGTGACAAATAGATCGTGCAGACGGCCGGGTCCAGAAAGCCCGCTCTGGTAGGCTGCCTGCAGAACAGAACTGGATTGATCCAAGAGCGACCTGGCATGCTCTTTGGTCAGGAACTGCAAAAAGCGCTTCGGGCTGATCCCGACCCAGCGGGTGAAAAGGCGTTGAAAATGGTATTCGCTCAACCCGACCTGGGCGGATATCTGCTCCAGCGAGGGTTGATCGGTTTGATGGCTTTCCAGGTATTCTAATGCCTGTTCGACCAGAGCGTAATCGCTGGCGATCTGACTGCGGTTCTGCAACATGAGATTGTCCATTTATCATCTCCATGAACGAGTGTAGGCCCTCATTTTACAGAAGGCAAAGGAAGAAATCCACCCGATTCTTGCGATGATGAGACCGATAAATAAAAAGCACGCCAGGCGTGCTTATTCCAACCGTCTTGCGAACGGTTTGATTATACCGCGTTGAGGGCTGCCCCAGAAGGTTTCTGTCATTCCTCGCAGCGCTCGGAATGACAGAGGCAGACTTTACGGGCAGCCCTCGCAGTAGCTTACTCTAATTAATCTCCTGAAGCAGCTTTAAGCTTCGGGGCTGGCTTTTTACTGCGCAAAATACTCCATACCACCGCGCCGGCCAAAACGATGACGATCATCCAGCCAATCACGCCGAGGTTCTGGTAAGAAACCAGGATAGGGGCGACAATCAACGAAACCAAATTGACCACCTTGATCATCGGATTAAGGGCTGGACCAGCCGTATCTTTCAAGGGATCGCCGACCGTATCGCCAACCACACCGGCTTTATGGCGCTCGGAGCCTTTGCCCGTGTTTGCAGCCAGATTACGCGGCTCATCCTCGATGGCTTTCTTGGCGTTATCCCAGGCGCCGCCGCTGTTGGCCATAAACACCGCCAGCAATTGACCGCTGAGAATGACACCCGCCAGGAAACCGCCCAGGGCTTCGACCCCCAGGACCAAGCCAACCAGGATTGGCATCAGCACAGAAATTGTAGCCAGTGGGATCAGCTCTTTCTGGGCCGAGGTGGTCGAGATGCTGACCACGCGGGCGTAGTCGGGGGTTAATGATCCTTCCATCACCCCAGGGATGCGGAACTGGCGTCGAACTTCCAGCACGATCTCACCAGCCGCCCGGCTGACAGCCCGAATGGAGAGCGAACTGAACAACCAGGGCAGCGCCCCGCCTAACAGCAAGCCGATAAATACGGATGTATTCGAAACCCGGATGGAATTCGAGCACGGGAATATTGAGCGATGCTTGAACCCGGCCGACATCCGTGATATAGGAAGCGAAGAGGCTGACCGCTGCGATCACAGCCGAGGCAATCGCGATGCCTTTGGTGATCGCTTTGGTGGTGTTCCCCACCGCATCCAGGTCCGCCATAATCTGGCGGGCTTTGAGGGTGTTTTCGTCCTCCATATCATGCCAGGCCATCTCGCCAATGCCGTTGGCGTTGTCTGAGATCGGGCCGTAAGAGTCCATTGCGACGTTATTGCCGGTGTGACTGAGCATACCAATACCGACCAGGGCAACCGCATAAAGCACATACAGAGCGCCATCCGCCTGGAACAGCAGCACGCTGAAGATAAATGAGATCGCAATCGCAATCAGCGCCCAAACGCTCGATTCCATGCCGACTGCCAGGCCAGACAGAATTGTGGTTGCCGGGCCGGTCTCGGTCGAATCGACGATTTCTTTGACCGGGGCTTTTGTGGCCGAGGTGAAGTAGGAGGTCAGCGGATTGAAAACGACCGCCAAAGCGACGCCAATCGTCGTCAGGGCTGCCAGCCGCCAGTCATTGGCGTATAAAATCGCAACCAGGAACGAAAAGAAGACGGTATTGACGCTGGATACCTCATAAGAGCGGAACATCGATTCTTCGGCGTTGTGGGCGCGCAGGAATTTAATCGGGATGCTTTCCCAAATTGGAACGGTGAAAGTGCCCAGGATCGAGCTGATCACGCCAATGCCGCGGATGATCAGCGGATAGACGATCCATTTCAAGCTGTGCGTAGGATCGAATTCCATCAGGGCAATTCCCAGGATCAGGGCAGAGACGATGGTCACTTCATAGCTTTCGAAGATATCGGCAGCCATGCCGGCGCAGTCGCCGACATTATCCCCCACCAGGTCGGCCACAACTGCAGCATTGCGAGGATCGTCTTCGGGGATGTCTTTTTCGACCTTGCCGACCAGGTCCGCGCCGACATCGGCGGCTTTGGTGAAGATACCGCCGCCCACCCGCATGAACAGGGCGATCAAGGTGCCGCCAAAACCAAAGCCTAACAACGCATCTGGGGCAGCGCGCCCGAAAATGATAAAAATCACTGTGCCGCCCAACAAACCCAAACCGTCGGTCAGCATGCCGGTCACTGTGCCGGAATAATAAGCGATCGAAAGGGCCTCATTGAAGCCACGCTTTGATGCCGAAGCCACCCGGACATTCGCCTGGATCGCCATGCGCATTCCCAACTGACCAACAATTAAGGAGAAAGATGCGCCGACAATAAATGCAAGCGTGCGGCCAATCGCGATGATGATCTGGGTGTTCTGTGGAAACTCCTTTATCGCTTCACGGCTGGGCGGGACGATGTAAACGCTGAAGAAAAGAGCCAGGGTGAGGACTGCAATCGCGGGCAGAATGGTTTTCAACTGCCGGTTCAAGTAGCTGTCCGCGCCAATCCGAATCGCATTCCAAATCTTCTGCATGGCATCGGTGCCTTTATCCTTTCTCAGCACCAGGTCTTTCAAAAGCCAGGCATAGATCAGGCTGATGAAGGCGACGACTAACACGGCAACGATTGCAATCTGCTCAAAATCGTTGAGCCCATGATGGGCGAGACCTAATATATTCATATGCTCCTCTTTTATCGTTAATTTTGGAATCAAAAATTTCATCGGCAAACTCACTTGCCGCTGATCAACACCAATCACCATCGGAGGCCACCGGATAATATGGATGCTTCCCGTCTCTTCATCTGCTAAGTCTCTTGAATTCCGGCGGTTTATTCTACCACTTGATCCCCTTTCCCTCAATACAGGTGCAATTTGCTTTCAGGGATTTGACAAAGTCGCGATCTGTCATGCTGAAAGAGCGCTCTTCGAGAATGAAGCATCTCGCTAAAAAAATTACGGTACAATAGCAAAATAAGAATAGGGAAATCCAGGAGGCAGCCATGAATGAACCCAGCACCCCCAAATTTAGCCTTGCGCGCGCCTTAGTCCGCTTTTTACTGTACGTGCTGCTGTTTGCCTTCGTCCCATTGCTGATTTCCGGGCGCTGGGACTGGCTGGCAGGTTGGCTTTACGCCATCCTGACCGTGGTCGCAGCCGTGATCAGCCGCCTGCTGATGTTTCGATATAACCCCGACCTGGTGCAGGAGCGCGGCCGCTTCATGGACCAACCTGAAGCCAAGCCGTGGGATAAGAAGCTCGCCCCGATCGTTGGGTTGATCGGACCGATGGCGACCATGATCGTTGCCGGTGTGGACGCCCGCTACCATTGGACGCCGCCGCTGCCCGCCTGGCTGTTCTGGAAGGCGCTGATCATCTTCATCCTGGGCTACATCTTCTCCAGTTGGGCGCTGATCGAGAACCGCTTCTTCTCAGGCGTGGTGCGCATCCAGACCGAGCGCGGACATCATGTGGTGGACAGCGGCCCTTACCGCATCGTTCGCCATCCGGGTTATGCCGGCGGGATGTGGGTGTTCCTGTTCACGCCGATCCTGCTCGGTTCGCTGTGGGGCTTGATCCCGGCCATCTTGACCCTGGCGGCGATGATCGTGCGCACCGCCCTGGAAGACCAGACCCTGCAAAACGAGCTGCCCGGCTACCGCGAATACACCCAAAAGACGCGCTACCGCCTGCTGCCGCTGATCTGGTGAGCTTTTCGCCTCAGGCGCACTCGCCCAGATCGCATAATCCGTTGCCATTGTTGTCGCGATAGCGGCGACATTGGCCGGGGTAAGAGCAGCCGCGATCGCAAACCGCCGAACAGCCGCCGGAAGGGTTGTTCTGCGAGACAACCGCAGGTTCCTGCCAGATGGGAGCGGCGGTTGGCTCTACGGTGGCAACTGCGGTTTCTGGGTCGGATACAGTCTGGTTTTCAACCGTTGGTGTCGCTTGCCCGGCTGGGATATGGCCGCCAGCGGCTCTGCCTTGAACGGTCACAGCGGTTTCTGCGGCATTACCGCTGAAGACATCCAACACACTCACAGCCGAAACCAGCGCGCCTGCGCCCACCAACCCCATCAGCTTCAAGAATTCACGCCGATCCGAGCGGAGCGGGACTGCTGCCAGTGACGGCCCAGCAGCATGCGGCTGGGACGTACGGGTCGGGAAATGCAGCCAGGTCGGTCTGGCGAAATATTTGCGGGCAGTTTTAATGATCCAGCGGGCATGTAAACCGATCTTCAGCACCAGTAACGCCAGCGAGATCAGAGATATCGCCACGTGCACGTCTACCCAAAGCGGATAGGAATCGAGCGAAAGATTAAGCCAGGTGGAAATGATCAGCCCGGTTTCGACGATCAGGGCAAAGCTGATCAGCAAAACCCAATCGAGCAGATAAAACAGGCGAGCCTGGTTGGAGGTGCGCCTAAAAAAGCGGCGCGTGACGGCTTCGACCCAATCCAGGTGGGTGACCAGGTGATAAGCGGCCAGGGCGGACAGAGTCACGCCGAGCCATTGATGCAGCTCCACGCCGGTCAGATCAAGCCAAAAGGAAAGCAAAAAGGCGATAAAAAGGATCGCTGCGATGATCCAATTGAATTTTGGTTTATTTTTTTGCATGCAAATCTCCTGTCTTGCAGATTACAGACAGGATCATAGCGCATGGTTATGAAGAAGTGATGAAGAAAATGTTTAGAGATGATTGTTTTTTGGGCGGCGCGGCGACCATCCAGGATGTTTATCTCATACCGCGCTCATACCACCAATCTTCAGTGTGCAGGTAACCCAGCAGGGCTTGCGAAGCTACCCAGCGCAGCGGTTCGGGGGGCCAAGGGACAGGTTTGCGGTTGACAAACCAGACGGAGGTCAGGTCGGTTTTTCGCTCTAGCAGTAAATCGGCCAGGGTCTGCCCATTGAGATGGGTCGGCGCGACGCCATGCCCGACACAGCCGAGACTATACCAGGCGCGCCCATCGCCGACCATGCCTATGGCGGGAGCCATTTGGATCGTCACACTGACGGGACCGCCCCAACGGAATGTGAACTTTACATCTTTCAATGTGGGGAACAGTTCGATCGTGTCCACCTCCAACTGCCGGAAGGTATTCTCATTCAGGTCGCGGTCCATGTCACGACCATAAGCTAATGTCACATCACTGCCGCCCATGGCGATCCGATTGTCCACGGTCAGGCGCAGGTAATGGACGAGGTTGCGCGCGTCTTCGAGTTCCTGGCGGTTTTTCCAGCCAATGGAATCCATTTGCGTGTGGGTCAATGGTTCAGTAATGATCATGTGCGTGAAGGCCGGCACCTGTTTATTCCCAATTTCAGGAATGAGATGCGAATACGCGTTCGTGGCAAACACGATCTTATCGGCAGTCACTACACCTTGAGGGGTCTTTAATATGAACCTGGCGCTTCGTTGGATCTCGGTCACAGGGGATTGTTCATAAATGATTGCTCCGCTCTCCTGCGCGATGCGCTTCAATTCGCGCACCTGTTTGGCGGGATCCAAAATTCCGCAACGCGCTTCGCTCCACGCTCCAAGCACCAACGGGCTGTTCACTTCGGCGCGGGCTTTTTCTTTGTCGATCCATTCAATGCCGGTTACCCCGAGGCTGGTGAGCAATTCGAGGTCATGTTGGATGCGTTTGACGTAGCCGGGTGTTGTCGCCAGACGCAGGAATCCCGTGTATTCAAAATCGCTCTGGATGTTATGCGCGCGGATCAGGTCGCGCACCAGGTCCACCGAGCGCTCGCAATAATGATGCGCCTCGACCGTACGCTGTTTGCCGAACAGCATGGCTGTCACCGCAGGCTCAAGGCCAAAGAGGGTCATGGCAAATCCGCCGTTGCGCCCGCTGGCGCCGTAGCCAACCACCTCGCCCTCCAGCACTGCGACTTTCATCGTCGGTTCGGCTTTGCACAGGAAATAGGCGGTCGAAAGACCGGTGAACCCGCCCCCGATGATGGCAACATCAAAAGAGACGTCACCTTGCACGGGCGCATTAGGTGAATACGGCCCGTAGTTATTCAGCCAGTACGATTTTTGAGTGTAGTCAACGGACATGGTTCCCTCCCAGATGCCACATGTTTGTAGCGTAATTGTAGCATAAAGAGGAGATGTCTGAACAAGCGCTCATTCCACACTTTTGGCGAGCGGAGAATGATCGAGCTAAACGGTTGATCGACATTGTGTTATGATTAATAAATCTCTTCCCGATGACCCTCTTATGGAGCAACCCATAACCCCATTAGATTGTATTCTTCAAGGCGACTGCATCGAGATTTTGAACGCTTTGCCCGAAAGCTCGATTGATCTGATCTTTGCCGACCCGCCGTATAACCTGCAACTTCAGCAACAACTTTGGCGTCCGAACAGCACTTTGGTGGATGCGGTGGATGATGCCTGGGATCAATTCAGCGATGTTCCGGCGTATGATGAATTCAGCCGGCGCTGGTTATCTGCTTGCCGGCGGGCGCTCAAAGAGGACGGGACGATCTGGGTGATCGGCTCTTATCATAATATCTTTCGGGTGGGCGCGATCATGCAGGATTTGGGTTTCTGGTTTTTGAATGACGTGATCTGGATCAAAACCAACCCGATGCCAAATTTCCGGGGGGTGCGCTTCACCAACGCCCATGAGACCTTGATCTGGGCGAGTAAGACGAAAGGGGCGCGTTATACCTTTAACCATCACGCCATGAAAAGCGTCAACGATGGCTTGCAAATGCGCAGCGACTGGCTTCTGCCGATCTGCTCGGGCGCAGAGCGGATCAAAGAAAACGGCAAGAAAGCGCACTCCACCCAAAAACCGGAAGCGCTGCTCTACCGGCTGATCCTGGCTTCCAGCAATCCCGGCGATGTGGTTCTGGACCCCTTCTTTGGCAGCGGGACCACCGGCGCGGTCGCGCTCAAACTGCACCGCCATTGGATCGGGATTGAGCAGGATGAGAATTATGTCCGCATCGCCCAACAGCGGCTGGATCAGATCAGACCCGAAGCATTCCAGGATGAAGTCTTCGATGTGCGCGACAAAAAGCGCCTGCAGCCCAGAGTCGCTTTCAGCAGTCTGCTCGAAAATGGCTTGCTGCGACCCGGCCAGGCGCTCTACTTTCACGGCGATCGAGGCCAGCCTGCCCTGCTCAAACCGGATGGCAGGCTGCTGATCAACGGTTTTGAAGGATCGATCCACCAGGCGGGCAAATATCTGATGAACGGCGGTCCCTGCAACGGCTGGGATCACTGGTATTTTGAGACTGAGACAGGCGATTTGCAGCCGATTGATGTGCTGCGACAGAAGATTATTTTTGATCCAGGTAATCCAACACCGCCTGACTGAAAGCATCGAAATCAGCCAGATGGCGCGATAATATCCCATAGACAGCGGCGTCATCAATGCGGGCGTAATCATGCACGATCAAATTGCGGAATTGCGCCATCCGAATCAGGTTGGGCAAAAGTTGAGTGGGAACGATTCCGGCATCCGTCAATTGGGTGAAGACGCCTTTATTATCTGCAGGCGCAGGCAATCCTTCAAGGGCGATGATCTGCTGGCCGATATCCAGGCTGGCTTCGATCGACAGATGTAGCGTGCGCTCGACCGCTCTCCGGATCAGCTTATTTTCGGTGTAAGTCCGAAAATCGACCTTACTGAAGTTTCTTAAGTCGCTCAGATAATCGTTGAGCAGCTTCAAGCGTTCGCGAATCGTTTCGAGTTGTGCGATCAATTCCTGCCTCCCGAATGCGCTCCGTAACCATCTGATTGAAGAATTCCAGGCGCGGTTTGAAATCGTAGTAGATTTTCATTGCCCTAGTCTGAAAAGCGATTCGTTCACTCTGGCTGCGCTCGTAGAGCAATACACCCTCGCGTACCGCCTCAAACGCAAGCAGCGGCGTGGCCAGGTTCAATGCGACCACCTGGACTTCCCGGCTGGTGAAGTCGCTCAAATCGGTCATCAGATCGAGGATACGCTCCACCAGCATCTCCCCAGCGAGAGAAGGATCGAACAGCACGGCAAAGTCCACATCACTGCCAGGGTGGATTTGGCCGCGCGCCAACGAGCCAAACAGATAAGCGACGCTGACATCCGGCTGGCGGGCGAAATACGCTCGAACTACGTTTAGATCAATGATGCGGCTGATATCATCCATCGTTGTGCTCTCTAACTGAAATTATAGCACTGCGAAAGGCGATCTGGGGTTATGAAGCGCTGCTGGCTCGAATGCTGACTTTTGTCTAACGCTTTCCTGCTGTGGTCGATAACAGATCGGATGAGATTCTACTCAGCCTTCCGAAGTTTCGGAAACTTCGGAAGGCTGGTTTTAGGTCAGCGGCGCTGGGCCAATTCGTATTCGATTATGGTGAAAGCCCGGCTGGCTTGCGTGCAGCGAAAGGCGATATCGATCCGGCCGCTCCAGTCTGGCTGAAATAGCCCGGCTTCGAAGGCTGCCCACAGTTCGCCTTCGCCCCCCAACGACCATTCAACTTGATGTAAGCGCTGATCCGTCCAGGGCAGGTTCAGGACCATCTGGTTGAAAGCTGTTCCCAACACACGCTGATGGGTGAGAGCGAGGGCGCCCAGGCGCTGCGTGCGCCTGTACGAGGTCAGGCGCGCAGGTGTGCGCAGGTTGAGATATGTGACGATCACTGGGAAGCCTTGTTCCAAAAGGCGGACGCCCTCAAATTCCATCATTGGCCCGAACTGAGGGCGGAGGGCGCCGATCTTGAAGAAACGATAGAGGAGTGAAGACATGATTTAATCCTATTTCGGCTCGGAAGTCCTAAGGCATTGTTGGGAAGCGGGTCAAGCTGCCGAGATCCGGGGCTGGTTACTGGCAATTATAATAGATCAGGTCAACCTGAGGGGGCAAGCTGGATCGAGCGGTGAAATGAATATAGTGGACTGTTCGACTTGAAGCATGAAATTGTCAGACGGGTTGGGGAGGAAAGATCTATAGACTCACACACTTAATTTAAAGTCAATTTAATCGCTCGCATTAAGTCGAAAGTGTTCATCCAACTGACAAAAAAGTGTTGGCAGATATTGGGAATCCGAATTTTTCCCGATTCTGCCGGGAATCCTGCCTTGCTGTTCTGATGGATTCAGAGCCTCAAGCGTAACAACGACTGCCCCTTGATTTTTCGCAAACGCAACAACCCAAGGGTCTGCGCCATCTAAAAAAACCTGGATATGTTGTGGTTCGTATCTGTTGGCTACAAAATTTGCAATCTCTGAATAGGTGCTAACAATTGGCTCATCCGGGTAGCTAAATAGGGAATCCTTATTTGTTCGCGCCCATTCAGATAATTGATCTCTTGATTTTATTATTTCATCAAAAACATTTATCGGACAAACAATAACGCCTTTGTTAGACCACTCACGAATGCCAGCCCAAAAACCCGGAGCTATATCAAATGCGTAATATTGTCGGTAAGCTTGGATGAGAACATTCGTATCTAAACAGTACAACATGTCCATTCCAAAGTCATCCACCAAATCTTTGCATGGCATTTTCTAAAACTCGAGGACGTGTGTTCAGTAACCTGGCGCCGTCCTGATAAAAAAGGGAGCCTTGCTGAACCGCTTTAAGTATCTCTTGTGTGAAAATTCGGCCATTCCGGCTGCGTAAAGAAGCATAAAAGTCCCCACCGCCACCTCCAGAAGACCAAACAGTTTCTCGAATCTCCTGCTGAGCTTCGGAATATAAGCTTTTTAATCTTTCTCGAGAAAGAAGATTTAACTCATATGCTCTGATAAGGACAACAAAAACACTGACCTGAAACTCATTAGCAATTTCTTGTGCTACCTCCAAGCTAATCGTTTGTTCCTCCCATAATTGGATTAACATCTCATCGGGTACGAGAAGTCCAGCTGCTACTCGATTACATAGGCGCTCAACTTCTATAGTAGACGAAATATTTCCAGGCTCAATGGTAGGATTGGAAACCCCGCTAGTTCCTGTCCAAAGATGTCCGAGTTCGTGCGCAAGGGTAAAGATACGTCCATTTATGGTGTCTCTTGTGTTGATAAAAATCAGAGGCGCATATTCATCAGTTAATGTAAAACCTCTAAATTCATTTACCGATAAAGGTCTATGCGTATCACTCAAAGCGATACCACTTCTTAGAACGGTAATTCCAGCGTTTTCTGTAAATTGCACAAGCTGACGTAAATGCTCCTCACGGGTTTTTGCGTCTCGCGCCGTGGGGGTAGGAAGCCCAAGCTCTAGCCGGATATCGTCAATGATGGTTCTCGGGGCGGTATTTAGCTTAAATCTTCCGACAAACGAAAGTCTAGCAGAGCCTTCTTGAATTCGCCAATCGCGAAGCCAATCGCGTTTACGCAGCGCGTCATTGAGTACATCTTCAAACTCCGGGCTAAACTTACCGCGTTCAGTCTCTGGGAGTGTTCGAAAATCCGCAATAGGTAAAACTGTCAGAGGCGGCGAAGATAGAAAGAGATAGCCAATCGGAATATGCAGCGCGTGCGCCAAAGACTGAGCTTGGCGGTAAGTCGGTTGAGCATTACCAGTTTCCCAGTCGCGTACGACATCAACGTGTTGTGCTAAACCCACTTTTACTGCCAAATCATCGTGACTTAATCCAGAGCGAAGCCTGGCCCATTCTAATAGTTGAGGTGTAATTTTCATTTTGCCCTACCGCATAAAACGGTTCCGAAAATGATGAGGACAATTTATACTTTAGCACAGACAAACAAGATTGTCAAAAGATTGCCCGCTCAATCGCAGGCGTAGACACTCGTCACATCAATGAAATTGTATCGGGAACTTGTAGTATTGCTGCGAATACAACCTTGCGGCTAGGGCGGTATTTTGAAACATCTCCGCAATTTTGTCTTGGGTTGCAAGCGGAATATGATATGGATGTAACTCGTGATTCTTTGGGAATTTGTCTTGACCGAGAAGTGAGACCTCGCCTGCCAGCGTAGATCTTCAAAGACGCTGGTAAGTCAATTTCTTCGTACCCCTCCCCCTCACTTCAAAGCCTCAACATCCTTGAAATATCTTACCAACAGCGGGGTGAGATCGGCGTCGCTTTGCTCTCGGATCACCTCGAAAAAGCCCTGCGGAGATGCTAAACTATACGCAAATCTTTGCAGATAGGCGCGCAAGGCGGCGAAGAAAGCCGGATCGCCCATCTGCAGGCGCAGTTCTTCCATGAACAGCGCCCCGCGCAAATAGACCGGGTCGCGGTACAGGCGGTATTGGCTGTCCGGCCCGGGCACATCATATACCTGGATGTCCACCCAGCCTTCCGGTTCATAATAATTCACCCGGTAAGCCCACCACCAATCCAGCGCCTGGGGATAATAGGTCTCATAGAAAAGGCGCTCGCTGTAGGTGCAGAGAGATTCGTCCAGCCAGGGGTGCAAGGCCTGATCGTTGGCGACCAGCCCGTACCACCACATGTGGGCGGTCTCGTGGGCGGCCAGCGACAGCAGGAAGTCTTGCGGCTCGTTCTTGTGCCAGTTATAAAAATCGGTGCTGAGGAAGAACAAGCCGTCATATTCCATCCCATCCATGAAATCAACCTGCACCGCGCTCAAAGCCGGGCGCGGATAAACCCCATACAGGCGCGAATACAGCTCCACCGCCTGGACCATGGCAGTCAATACGGCCTGGCTGGCCTCGGCGGTGAAACCCAAAGGCGTAGCTGGATAAGAGCGCCTGTCCGCCAGAGGGAACCTGCACGGTTTGGGTGATCACTTCGTAATAGGGACTGGCCGACCAGGCGAAAGAGCGGGCGGCTTTGTGCTGATAACGGATCCATTCGCCGTCTGTTTCGGGCAGCGCCCCAGCCGCCAGCGCCAATCCGGTCTGTGCGCCTTGCTGGCGGATGGCAACCTCGAAATCGGCGAGGTCATAGACCAGGTGCTCGCCATAGGCTGACGGAGGGGTGCGCCAGCCAGCCGGTCCCGGTCTGGTAAGGCGGGATGAAGGGATACCAATCGCCAAAATTAGCTTGCAGGCTGGTATAGCCGAGTGGGTAGGGTCGAATTTGGGCCTGTTTGGCAACCTCAAATAATTGCAGAGTGTAGGAAAGGTGGATCTGAGCGACCTGTCCGGGTTCCAGGGCCGGTTCGAGCGGCACGCTCAGGGAGGTGTCTTTCCATAGAAAGTGGAAAATACGTTCGCCATCTGGTTTGGTGATCTTGCCGAGCTGAAAAACGCCTGGATAGCGGCGCGCTTCGACCACAAGCGCCAGCCCGTCCAGTCGGTCGGGTGAGGTATTGGTGTAAGTGATCTCCTCCTCAACCGAGAGGGTATGGGCGGCGTAATCCAGGCTGGCTTCAAGCCGATACTTCGAGCGCGGCTCCGGCGCAGGCGGCAGGGTCGGGGCGAGCGGGTTGGCAGGCGCATCCTGGGCAGGCGGGCTGGAGCCAGGCTGCGGCGTGAGGGTTGGTACGGCAGTCGCACTGGGCGCAGCGGTTGAGGTCACCGGCGGCGAAATCTGGGTGGGCGAGTTGGTCGGTTGGCTGGCGACCGGCTGGGCGCAGGCAGCGAGGATGACCAGCAGGACCAGCAGGAACAGCAGAACTGCGGTCGCGCCCAGTTTTCCACATCTGAGACGCACTTTTTTCTGAGGCCAAACGGCATGATTTAACACAATGACAAGATCATGATAGCCGAAATTCGTGGTTTTTTCAATCCCTGGATGAATCGGAACCACGGCTTTTCCAATATTGCGCTTTGTCCTGCTGAAGGAGCGTCCTTTGCGATTGACGCATCTCGGCGCGACAAGATCGAGAGGCGTCACCGCCAAAGAGATGAAGTCGTGTTACACTTATACTGATAATCTGTCAGCCATCAATCCTGGAGAGCCACGATGGACCAACCCTCTGCTGAAACAAATCCTAAAAAAACCAGCCGTGTTCGAAAAACTTCCGCCCGAACCAACCCGGCTACCCCCGCAGCGGAACCCACCCCGCTGGATGACCTGCCGGAGGCGACCCTGAGCGAGGCAGTACCTGCCGTTGCCCCAAAACAACCCCCCCCTGCCAGGCGGCGAGCCAGGGTATTGCCTGCCTCCGGGATGAATTACCAAAGTCTGGCGATGGTCGCATTGGTAGGAACATTTATCCTGGTATTGGCTTGTATTTGTTCCTGGACGCTGATTGCGATGACCTTCTTTCTAAACGCGCCCTGGGGATAAAGCCATTGTCCTTTTTGCTCGC
Organism: uncultured Chloroflexia bacterium; assembly: GCA_963788145.1. Classification (GTDB taxonomy): domain Bacteria; phylum Chloroflexota; class Anaerolineae; order Anaerolineales; family UBA4823; genus UTCFX2. The sequence goes on from CAWBFQ010000003.1 coordinate 1,350,669, forward strand.
TCTGTTCCCGATCCTGTTGATTCTATTCCTGATGGTCGGTCTGCGTTGGAGCGCGGCCCGGGCAGGCGCGGGCGGATATTTAAGCGGGCTGGCGATTGGGCTGCTCTTCTTCGGGGCGACGCCACAATTGCTCGCCTATGCGCAGGCCAAGGCGCTGTTGTTGAGCGTGGATGTGCTGCTGATCATCTGGGCCGCGTTTTTGCTGTACCGCGTCACCGATGAGGCCGGCGCGATCCAGACCATCGGCCAGACCCTACCCAAACTGACCAGCGACCAGGGCTTGCAGGCATTAATTATCGGATGGGTGTTCGCGTCCTTCCTGCAAGGCGTGGGCGGGTTTGGTGTGCCGGTGGCAGTGACCGCTCCCTTATTGATCGGGATTGGTCTCTCGCCGCTTGCAGCTGTGGTCGTCCCTTCCATCGGGCATGGCTGGGCGGTAACCTTCGGCTCATTAGGATCCTCATTCCAGGCGCTGATCGCTGCCACCCACCAATCGCCAGATTTGCTCGGACCACCCGCAGCGCTCTTTCTCAGCCTGACCTGTCCGCTGATCGGGATTCTGGCAGCCCATTCAATGGATGGCTGGAAGGGCGTCCGCCGTTTGTTCCTCCCGATTTTGATTTGGGGGGTTGTGATGGGGACCGTTCAATACCTGGTGGTATTATCCGGCGCATGGAATATCGGCTCTTTCATGGGCGGGATGGCCGGTCTGCTGATTACCCCCTGGGTGGTGGGCAAGAAGATCGGGGTTGGCGCCATCCTGGGGAAAATCGGACAGTCCAAGTCATTAATGATCGCCGTTTCCGGATATCTGATCTTGATCGTGGTCACGCTGATCGTACAACTCGTCCCGCCGGTGAAAGCCTTTCTAAGCCCGGTGATCCTCAAAGTCCCCTTCCCGGAAATCCGCAGCGCGCCGGGCATATTTTTATCCGCGGGATTCGTCACCCCGGCCGGGAACGGTCGCGAAATCAACCTGTTCGCCCACACCGGCAGCGTGCTTTTTTATGCCACGGGATTGACGTATGCGCTTTACAAAATGCTGGGATTATACCAGCCTGGATCGATGGGCCGGATCTTAGACGGGACCTTGCGGCGGGTGATGCCGTCCAGCGTCAGCATTGTCTCAATGATCAGCCTGGCATTGGTGATGGAGCACACCGGGATGATCGATACGCTGGCGCGCGGTCTGGCCCAGGGCTTTGGGGAGTTCTTCCCGATCGCCGCCCCCTGGATTGGGGCAATCGGCGCATTTATCACCGGCAGCAATACCAACTCCAACGTGATGTTCGGGGCGCTTCAATTGAATACCGCCGTGCTGCTAGACTACCCGATCGCGATCATCCTGGCAGCCCAAACTGCCGGCGCAGCGCTGGCTTCGGTGGTAGCTCCGGCCAAAGTTGTGGTTGGATGCAGCACGGCTGGGATGTTGGGGAAAGAGGGCGAAGTTTTGCGCCGATTAGCGGCGTATACAGCGATACTGTTGCTGTTTATCAGTTTGCTGGCAATTGCAGGGGTGCTGTTGTTCAAATAAAGGAGGTCAAGATGGGGTATTCAGAAGAACTGGCGCAAAGAGTGCGGCTTGAGTTAGCAGCCCGCACATCATTCAGCGAGCGCAAGATGTTCGGCGGGATCGCCTTTATGGTGAATGGCAATATGTGCTGCGGCGTGATCCGGGAAGATCTGATGGTGCGGGTCGGCTCCGCTGCCTATGCGGATGCCCTGAACCAGCCCTACGCCCGCCCAATGGACCTGACCGGCAAGCCGATGAAAGGGATGGTTTATGTCGCGCCGGCAGGTGTGGCGCACATGGCCGAACTGGGCGCCTGGGTCGAGCGCGCCCTGGCCTTCGTCCAGCGCCTGCCGCCCAAAATTTCCTCCCCCACACCGCAGCGGCGCGACGAAAGGGAAGCTTAGCTGACGCTCGTACTGGATGGTCCAACGGATATTATTGATCCGCTCTGATGAGGTCGTTTATGGAAGAAACTCAACGCTACCCGGACATGCATGGCGAGCTGATTCATCGGGAAAACGCCCGCCAGGCTGTAGGACAATCCGGAAATAACGCCGGCGGCGGCAGCCAGATAGGCGAGCGGATTGCGCAGGTGAAGGCTGAGAGCAAGCATAAACAATGCCAGGAAAAGGCCACCCATGACCAACCCGGTATTAAAGATGGGCGCCAACCTGGATACTCCGACTTCACCCAACTCGGAGATAAAATGGTTGAAGATCGAATACGACTCGCCTTGCGCGCCGCGATAGAACAGCATGACGATCACGGATGAAACAACCAGCCAGTTGATCTGCATAGATCAACTGGCTGGTTGGTAAAATAGCCTCAATACCAATTAGCTGCCGCGGTTGCGGGTGGCCACATCGAAGATCACGGCAAAGGCGAGCACCGCGCCGCGCACGACGTATTGGAGGGAGATATCGATTCCCATCAAGTTCATGCCGCTCGTCAATGACAGCATCACCAATGCGCCGATGATGGAGCCGGTCACTTTACCGACGCCGCCAGCAGCAGACACGCCGCCGACATAGGCTGCGGCAATGGCGTCCAATTCGAACAGCGTTCCGGCTGTGGTGGTTGCGGATTGCAGCCGGGAAGAGAAGAGGATGCCAGAGAGAGCTGACAGCATGCCCATCGAACCAAAGACGACATAGGTCAATTTCTTGACGCTGACGCCGCTCAGTTCGGCTGCCTCGGGGTTGCCGCCAATCGCGTAGATATGGCGCCCAAGCACGGTCTGGGTGGTGATGAAATGGTAGATTGCTACCACAACCAAAACAATTACCACCGTCCAGGAGAGGCCGTTGTATCCGGCGAGCACCCAGGTGATCAACCCGATCAGAACCGAAATGAAAACCAAATTGACCACAAAAACATCGTTCGGCAGCACTTCAAAGTTATAGGACTGTTTCTTCTTACGGTCGTTGATCTGGCTGAAGATAAAGAGAACCACCGCGACCAATCCAATAATCAACGTGAGGGTATGCAATTCGGGTAAGATGCCGAAATCGGGGATATCCGGGATATAGCCGTTCCCGAGGGCATTGAAAGCATCGTTCGTAATGATGATTGTGCCCGTTCCGGCTGTAACCAGGACGAGCAGCCCACGATAGATCAACCAGCCAGCCAACGAAGCCACAAATGAGGGCACACCCAGCTGGGCAACCGGGTAGGAGGTGATTAACCCGGCGACAACCCCAAGCCCCAACACCAGCGGGATGACGAACACAAAAGGTATATGCCAAAACTCCAGCGCAATCGCCGCCACCGCGCCCAGGAAGCCTGCCAGGAACCCTACTGAGAGGTCGATATGGCGGATGACGATAACCAGGGTCATGCCTACGGCTAATACGGCGATGTAACCGGTCTGGTTCAACAGATTACTGATATTTCTCGATGAGATAAAAACGCCATCCGTGGTAATGGTAAAAATTGCCATGATCACAAACAAAGCAATGAACATGCCATATTCACGGATATTATCCTTTAGAACCTTCTGAAAATTCTGGACGAAAGTCATCTTGAGCCTCCTCAGTTCGTAGCCAGGTGCATGATCTTCTCTTGCGTTGCTTCCTCGATCGGCAATTCACCGGAAATTTTGCCTGAGGAAACGATATAGATTCGGTCGCTCATTCCTAAAATCTCGGGCAATTCAGAAGAAATCATCATGATACTCATGCCCTGTTCTACCAGCTTGTTCATGATGGTGTAAATCTCATATTTCGCACCAACATCGATCCCGCGGGTAGGTTCATCCAGAATTAACAAATTTGGTTTGACAAACAACCATTTTGCCAGGGATACTTTTTGCTGATTGCCGCCGCTTAGATTTAAGACAATTTGTTCGACGCTGGGCGTTTTGATGTTGAGCGAAGTCTTATATTCATTCGCAACAATCACTTCGGCGTTACTATCCACGATGCCTCGTTCGGCTATTTCCTGTAGATTCGCCAGGGTGATATTCTGTTTCACGTCCTGGATTAAGATCAAGCCATCCCCCTTGCGATCTTCGGAAACATAAGCCAGACCTGCTTTAATGGCATCCTTCGGGTGGGAAAAAGTCTTCTTTTTTCCTTCGATCGCCATTTCACCTTTGACTTTGAAGTTATCCGGATTTCCGAAAATGCTGAGGGCAAGCTCTGTCCGCCCTGAGCCCATCAATCCGGCAAAACCGACGATCTCGCCTTTCTTAATGTTAAAACTGACATCCTTGAGGATGTCTCTGCCAATGGTCGGGTCATAAGCATTCCAGTGATTGACCTCGAAGACCACTTCGTCTGATATCTGATTAGTGCGCTTCGGGTAGATGTTGTCAATCTCGCGCCCAACCATATGCTTGATCAAGACGTATTCGGAGACTTCTCCTTTGTGTGCATCCAGGGTAGTGATGGTCTGACCATCGCGCAGCACGGTGATGGTATCTGCGATCGCGATCACTTCCTTGAGTTTGTGCGAGATCATAATGCAGGTGATGCCGCGTTTTTTCAAGCCGCGCAGCAGATTGAGCAAATTTTGGCTGTCGCCCTCATTCAAGGCTGAAGTCGGTTCATCCAGGATCAAGATTTTGACATCCCGGCTGAGAGCTTTTGCTATTTCAACCAACTGTTGTTTGCCCACACCCAGGTCTTTGACCTTGACAGCCGGGTTGACATCCAATTGGACTTTCTGCAACATCTGACCGGCGCGTTTGACGGTCTCGTTCCAATCGACCAAAAGGCCTTTTTTGATCTCATTGCCGAGAAAAATATTCTCATAAACGGTCATCTCTGGAACCAGGGCTAATTCCTGATAAATAATTGCAATGCTTGCCTTCTCACTATCGCGAATCCCTGAGAATTTCTGCTCGATCCCACCCAGAAGGATTTCTCCGGTATATCCCCCATGGGGATATACCCCACTCAACACCTTCATCAGGGTCGATTTGCCTGCCCCGTTTTCTCCTACAAGGCAATGAATCTCACCCTCTTTGACGCGAAAGCTGACATTGTTCAGCGCTTTAACGCCAGGAAATTCTTTAGTGATATTTTTCATCTCTAAAATAGGAATATCCATCATGGCTCTTGCTCCAATGGATGAAAATGTGGGCTGGAATAGTGACGGCGTGAACCATCACTATTCCAGTTGAATTTTACTTTAAAAACTTACGGAAGACCAGTGAAATCGCTGGCTGAATAGTAACCCGAGTCGATCAAGGCAGAAACGACGTTGTCCTTGTCCACAGTAACAACCGGGGACTGGATCGGCGGCTACATCGACCTTGCCATTGTTGTAGGCGCCTTTCGCTGCCGGGGCTTTGCCTTCAAGCAGAGCGATGGCGGCGTTGATGGCGTCCTCGACCAGGGTGCGCACATCTTTGAAGACGGTCATGGACTGCTTGCCGTCGATGATGTACTGGACAGAAGCCTTCTCAGCGTCCTGACCGGTGACCAAGAAGCTGGTCACGTCTTTGTCGGCTGCGAATGCATCTGCAATCGCGCGGGCGGTGCCATCGTTCGGGGCCAGGATGAAGACGTCACCCTTATCCGCTGCGGTCGCAACGGTCAGGTTGGCTTCGGCCAGGTTCTTGGCGGTGTTGAAGTCCCAGTTGGTGGTGACTTGGCCGATGATCTTGGCCTGCTCATCACGGGTCAGGGTCGCTTTGTCCTCAGGGCAATCGCTTCGCTGGAGTTCTTGATTACGAACGTGCCATCGGCGATCTTCGGCTGCAACACACTCCAGGCGCCTTCGAAGAAAATGAAGGCGTTGTTGTCTGAGGCGGCTCCAGCATACAGGTACAAAGGCAGCCCGGTCCCGCTGGCTTTGTCCACCAGGTATTGGGCTTGCTGTGCGCCGACTGCGATGCTGTCAAAGGTGACGTAGTAGTCCACCGCATCGGTATCGCGGATCAGGCGGTCGTACGAGATCACTTTCACGCCAGCTTCGCGAGCTGCTTCGGCTGCGGCTGCTGCGGCTGTGCCGTCTTGCGGGCAGATGATGATCACTTTGACGCCCTTGGTGATCAGGGCTTCAACGTTCTCTTTCTCTTTGGCGGACGAACCCTGGCTGAACAGGATTTCGACATCGTATCCGGCCGCGGTCAGAGCTTCTTTGAAGCGGGTCTCATCTTGGATCCAACGCGGTTCATCTTTGGTCGGCAGCACAATGCCTACTGCCAGCTTACCAGCCTCGGGCTGAGGAGCAGACAGCATATCCAACCCAGTGAAGTCGCCGGCTGAATAGTAACCCGAGTCGATCAACACAGCAACCACGTTCAGCTTGTCCACGGTAACAACCGGGGACTGGATGGCGGCTACATCGACCTTGCCGTTGTTATAGGCGCCTTTCGCTGCCGGGGCTTTGCCTTCCAGCAGAGCGATGGCGGCGTTGATGGCGTCCTGGACCAGGGTGCGCACATCTTTGAAGACGGTCATGGACTGCTTGCCGTCGATGATGTACTGGACAGAAGCCTTCTCAGCGTCCTGACCGGTGACCAAGAAGCTGGTCACGTCTTTGTCGGCTGCGAATGCATCTGCAATCGCCCGGGCAGTCCCATCGTTCGGGGCCAGAATGAAGACGTCACCCTTATCCGCTGCGGTCGCAACGGTCAGGTTGGCTTCGGCCAGGTTCTTGGCGGTGTTGAAGTCCCAGTTGGTGGTGACTTGGCCGATGATCTTGGCCTGCTCATCACGGGTCAGGGTCGCTTTGTCCTTCAGGGCAATCGCTTCGCTGGAGTTCTTGACTACGAACGTGCCATCGGCGATCTTCGGCTGCAACACACCCCAGGCGCCTTCGAAGAAAATGAAGGCGTTGTTGTCTGAGGCGGCTCCAGCATACAGGTACAAAGGCAGCCCGGTCCCGCTGGCTTTGTCCACCAGGAATTGGGCTTGCTGTGCGCCGACTGCGATGCTGTCAAAGGTGACGTAGTAGTCCACCGCATCGGTATCGCGGATCAGGCGGTCGTACGAGATCACTTTCACGCCAGCTTCGCGCGCTGCTTCGGCTGCGGCTGCTGCGGCTGTGCCGTCTTGCGGGCAGATGATGATCACTTTGACGCCCTTGGTGATCAGGGCTTCAACGTTCTCTTTCTCTTTGGCGGACGAACCCTGGCTGAACAGGATTTCGACATTGTATCCGGCCGCGGTCAGAGCTTCTTTGAAACGGGTCTCATCTTGGATCCAGCGCGGTTCATCTTTGGTCGGCAGCACAATGCCTACCGCCAGCTTGGCGGCTGGTTCCACCATTTCGGTCTTGGCCGGCTGTTCAGCTGGCGCCTGGGTGGGGGCTGCTGCAGGGGCGCAGGCAGTCAAGATTGCCGAGACCACGAACAAAAGTGCAATCAGGGCGTAGAACGATCTATTCTTCGACATACTCTCTCCTCCTAACAAGTTTGGTGAATATAGGATTACATGGAATTATCCATGTTAATAAATTTTAACAAAATTGCAAAGAAATCAAGTGATCCTTTTCCCCCTGTTCGATGAGGGGATTCCCCCAAGCCAGTCTTAATTCTCGAAATCGGGCTCGGGATTGACATCCACCCTGGGATGGGGGATCTCCACCAACAACAGCAGACCGCCTGTAATCAAACGCTGCAAACGGAAACGCCCACCGAGCAGGGCTACCCGCTCGCTGATGCCTACCAGACCATAATGACCATTTGTGGCCAATTCGGTCAAGTCTAGATCTTCGGACAGTCCCGTTCCGTCGTCATCCAATGAAATCATGACTGCCGCGCGGCGAGGAGTGATGCAGACCGACCTGGACGCGCGAGGCTTGAGCGTGTTTCCAGACGTTATTCAGCCCTTCCTGAATAATCCGAAAGATGGATAACTCGATGGTCTCCGGCAGGCGGCCAAGATTTTCATCGAGATCGAGGGCGACCTGAATGCCCGTTCGGGCTGACCAATCGCGGGTGAACGATTGCAATGCTGCCCCAAGACCCAGGTTGTCAATCGTCGGAGGGCGCAGATTGCTGCAGATGTGACGCAGGCTGTCCACCAGTTCACGAATGCTCAGGCGGGCTTCAGATAAATCATTTGCCAGGGCTGAAAAAGCAGATTGGCGGCTTTCTAAATCCTCCAGTTCATAATTTATGCTGAGCAGATCCTGGATCACCTGATCGTGAATTTCGCGGGCCAGGTGTTTGCGCTCTTGCTCCCTTTCGGAGATCAAGCGGCGTTGGGCATCCAGCAGAGCCAGGTTGGCCTGGTCGAGGGCCTGCACCTGTTCGGCCAGCTGGCGGGTGAGCTGGCGGTTGAGGGTGTCTTCGCTGGCGAGGTCTTTCTCCATCAGCATCTGGTGATAGCGCAGCTTCTCTGCGTGTTCGCGGAAACGGTCGTAACTATCAAAATCCCACAATGTCGGAGCCGGTGTATGGGCATCCAGTTTCCCGACCAGGTATTTGAAGATTTCTTCACGAGAAGTCTCGTCCGTGCGCTGATCGGCGACTTTGCGCCTGTGGTGCAGGACAATGATCCGGTCGGTAACGGTAAAGAGGTGCTCCAGATCGTTGCTGTTGAACAAAACCGCAACCCCCTGGTCGCGCCAGCGTTGGATCAGGTCCAACAGACGCTGCTGGTTTGGATAGCTCAGCAAGACCGTCGGTTCGTCGATGATGACCATCCGCAAAGGATGGGTCAGGACGCGGGCGATGGCGATCATCTGGCGCTGTTCGATCGACAGGTTGGAGGCTTTGGTTTGGAGTGAATCGACCTGCACGCCAAGCTGGGTCAGCACACGGGTGGCTTCTTTGTACATGCGCGTATTATCCAGCTTTCGCAGCGGGCCTAAAAACGCAGGGCGTCCGATCTCGTTTCCAAGAAAGATGTTGCTGACCACATCCAGTTGGCCGGTGAGGGTAGGTCTCTGGTGGATCACGCCAATGCCGAGGGATTGGGTGGAAAAAGGCCAAACCAGGCGTTTTCCGGCGAAGTAGATCTCGCCTCCATCCGGCTCATACAAACCGGCTAACATCATCACCAGCACAGATTTACCTGAACCGATACTGCCGGTCAGTCCGACGACTTCACCCGGCATGATCTCAAAGCTGACCTGTTGAATCACCGGCAAGGAGCCAAATGTTTTTGAAATGTCTACGACTTGCAGCAAGGGTTCCATTGACTCGATCTCCTGATGGCAGATTAGTATTATACTTGAAGTGGGGTTCCGCTTCGGCTTGTCCAGATCGTTCGACGATAGGAAGAAAATTGTTATGAGTGGAGTGCAAGTTTTGTTGGCAGATGATCACGCGATTGTGCGCTCTGGCATTCGCAAGATGGTTGAAGAAATGGACGGGTTGACCGTTGTGGAGGAGGTGGGAAATGGGACGCGAGTTTTTGAAGCGCTCGAGATCGTGCAGGTGGATTTACTGATTATCGATGTGACCATGCCCGAATTCGACCCTATAACGGCAATCCGAAAGATCAGAGGGCGATACCCAGCCCTAAAAATCCTGGTCGTCAGCGCCTACGATGATGACGTCTATGTGCAGGGGCTGTTGGGGGTTGGCGTGAACGGGTATCACCTGAAAGACCAACCGTTGAACGATTTGAAGCTGGCGATTCGGCGGATTTTGGATGGCGAGCGCTGGATTTCAAGCCCACTGATCGGCAAGCTGGTTGGGGAACAGCAAAATCAGCCGATCTTGCCCGATCTGACCAACCGGCAGCGCGAGCTTTTACGCTTTTTGCAGCAGGGTTTAGATAACCAGTCCATCGCGCACGAATCCGGGTTGAGCGTGAAAACGGTCGAAAATCACCTGACCCGGCTTTACCGCCAATTGTCCGTCCAAAGCCGTTTGGAGGCGGTCAATTATATTCGCCTGCACCCGCAAATCCTGGGGACGCCAGGGCAAGAAGCCGCCCAGGACGATCCTAAAGCGGAGATTGGGGTGCAGCCGGTCGTCCCGATCCTGATTGTCGATGACAATAATCGCTATCGCAAACAACTCCGGCGGATGATCGGCAGGCTTTGTCCGAGGACGACGATCTATGAAGCGGAAGACAGCACAGAAGCGCTGCATCTGGCTGAACGGGCAGATTTCAAGCTTGCCTTGATCGATGTGGTGCTGGGTGATGATGATGGGATTCAATGCGCCCGCCGGTTGAAGAAAATTAAACCGCAATGCCGGGTCATTTTAATCAGCGCATATCCCGACCGGGAGTTCCGCCGCCTGGGGCTGCGATCGGGCGCGGTAGCCTTTTTAGATAAGAAGGACCTGGACTTACCAACCTTGCGGCAGATGGTCGAGGACGTGCTCTCTTGAATTGAGCGATCCTTGGTTGACCTACCCCGCTTCTCAGGATACAATCACAGAAGAAGCTGCAAACCGACGGATGAAGATCTAAGCGATGATCGAACACCCAACAGGCAAAGACAGGCCCTTCTCTTTCACCATCCCCTACCCGGCGACGATTCCCAGCCGCATTGATCAGCACACCCAGCGCCGCCTGAGCGACCTCAAAGGCCAGTTCCAGGATGAGCAGGCATTCGAAGAAATGCTCGCCCTGGAGGACCGCATCCTCTATGATGTCTACGAAATTCAACGCCCACAAACCGCCGGCGAGCTTTTGATGGGGATTTCGGTCGTCCATCCCGGAAAGGTGGGGCGTGAATTCTTCATGACCAAAGGTCACTATCACGCCGTCCGAGACACAGCCGAAGTCTATCTGGCGCTGAAGGGTGAAGGGATCATGTTGATGCAGACGCTCGCAGGCGAGTGGCAAGCGGAAGAACTCACAGCAGGCAAGGTCTTATACGTGCCGCCTTTTTGGGCGCACCGCTCGATTTGTACCTCGCGCCAGGAGGATCTGGTATTTTTCTTCATCTATCCGGCCAACGCCGGTCACGACTATGGCGCCATCGAAGAACAAGGCTTTTGCAAGCTTGTGGTCGAAACAGAACAAGGCATCGAGATCATCGATAATCCGCGCTGGAGACAAGCATAACCCGTTTCAAAGCATGAAGAAAGAATTAATTTGATAACGAAAATCCCTCAGGAGCAGAGATGGCCGACTATTTCGCAACAGGAATAATAGCGTACACGGGCGGCGATAAGACAGAGGCATTTAAGAATTTCCGGCTGGCCATTCGTGAAGACCCCAAGAATGTTGAAGCCTGGTATTGGATGAGCCTGGTTGTCGAGGACACGGATCGCAAACGCGACTGCCTGCTGCAATGCCTGGAACTTGAGCCCACCCACTCCGCCGCGCTGGAGAGCTTAGTACGATTGGAGCGTTCGGAGGAGCCCGCTCCGCCTTCCGAGCCGGACCAGGGTTTGGCGGAAGAAATCCTGCCGGATGTAGAACAGCCGCTCCTGCAAACCGAGCTTGAGGCGGTCAAAAGCCCGCCGGAAGAAGAACAACCGATCCTGTTTGGCGATCTTGAACCGGATGAATTGCCATCTGGAACAGACGCTATCGCTGAGCCGGAGCATACGCCGGATATCATCCGCTCCTCGGAGGCATTGGGGACTGAACTGCGGGCTTTGTCCGATACTCCGGTGGATCAAAAAAGGCGAAAAATCAGCGCAGGGGCGATTCTCGTCTTGACCGTGATTTTCATTCTGATCATTATCCTCGGCGTGGTTGCGGTCTGGTTTTTCCTGCCCGGTATCGCGCTGCCTTTCAGCATTCAACCTGGCATAGCCAACCCGCAGCCGGCAGGGCTTCCCAGCGGAAACTCACCCGAAGCCGCGGCTGCAACCTGGTTGAATGCCGTCCTGATGCGGAATTCGCTGGAGATTGTCCGCATCACCTGCGCTGCTGAAAAATCCGAGCTGCAATCCGCCAGTCTGCGGAACGAACTGCTGACGGCGATCACCCAACAGCCGGCTGGAGCAGCCTCTCGGAGCATACCCGATCTGAGCCGGCTGCAATTTACGCCCTTTGAGCCGACGGAAACCAAGGTGCGGGTGCTGGTCTCTGGCAGCTTGCGCCTGACCCAGGCTGAATCAGTCACTGACTATCCGGTCGACGACCGATTCACGATCATTCATGAAAACGGCGGCTGGAAATGGTGCGGCAGCGATGCGCTCACGGCTGCCAGGGTTGCCGCAGCCGAACAGGCAGTCCTACCCACCCCAACCGCGAATATCCCGCCGCCCGGCTTTCAACCCAATGAGTGGAGGATAGAACCGATCAGCTACCAGGAGACCCCAAGCGGAGAGGGATGGAGCGAAATTCAGGTGGACCTGGTGGTTGAGAATATCTCGCCGTATGTTGGTCTGGTGCAGATGAATTCCGGCGGCAGGATTACCACCCAAGGTGGGGAGTACCCCTTTGAGTTCGATTTCAATGCTCGCGTTCTGCCCGGGCTGCGCACCCATTCAGATCGCTCCGGGGTCCCGTTAAGCATCCATGTGTTGATCCCCGCCCAGAGCGAAGATGTGCGGTTGCATATTCCCTTCCGGGTTGAGCTGACTGAGCTGATCAACGGGCGAACCGTCTCAGGCGATGGGGAATTCCTGGTGGATCCGCTGCAAACCCTGCCTGAGCCAGCCAGTATTTTCGTCAATGGAGCGTGGGATTTTTACCGGGCGGACCCAGCCTCCGGGATTTATGCAGCCGAAATTGGCGAGAGCATTGATTTCGATATGGGTCTGTGGACATGGAAGAGCTTTGGATATGAACCGGCTCCTGTCGATTCGACAGTAAGCGGGAACCTGGTTTTACGAGGGGTATTGGAAAACCCAGAACAGCCATCTGGCGACGAAACAGCGAGCGCCCTGACCCTTACTCCGCTGGATGCAGATGCGGTTCAATTCTTACGGGTCAATCAATGGGGCAGCCTTGCGCCATCAGATCAGACCATGCAGGCGATCCAGGCGGCTCCAAAGCAGAAGGAAGAAGTTGAGGTCTGGCGGCTTTCGCGCGACCAGATCCCGGTGTTCGAACCGGAAACCTGGTGTTTCATTGGTTTTTTCAAGGCTCAGGAGGATAACCGCATCCAAGATTTGGTATTCATCTCTTGTATGCCGGTATTGCCGCCCTGAAAGAGGCGCCAAAACGGATTAATGACCGTAATCGGTGCCGAGAATATAGCTCTCCAGCCGATCGATCCGATCTTGCTTGACCGAGATCAACGCTTCCATCACATCCCGCATCGAGACAACTCCGACCAGATTGTCGTCTTCCTTAACCGGGAGGTGACGGATGTGGTGGTGGGTCATTAATTCGATGCAGTCTTCCAGCGTTTGATCTGGGCGGACAGTCACCATCTCTTTCGTCATGATGTCCTGGATCGGGGTGCCCACAGAGGAACGCCCCATCAGGATGACCTTGCGGCAGTAATCGCGCTCGGTGAAAATCCCCAGTATGCGATCCGCTTCACAGACCATGACTGCCCCAACGTTGTTCTCGGCCATCAACTGCAAGGCCCGATAGACGGTTTCCTTTGGCGATATCACAACCGTAGAACTGCTGCCTTGTTTCTTAAGAATATCTTTGACAGTGACCATAGCTACCTCTCCTGGATGTGGATGATCTCGGATAAAGAGCATCCGTCTGAATCTCGAGGCGATCGTGTTCATTGAATGGCAGTGATAATGTAGCGACGAAAAAATTATATCATGCCGCCGAAACTGGTCGCGCCCATTTTCGAGGTTATAGAATTGGCCAGTCCAACTGGTTATCCCTTAACCCGGCGTAAACCTGTTGGACCGCGTGTTCAACGGGTTTTGTGATCGGACATCCGAAAGCTACCAGTTTTGGCTGGATGCCGATCAGCTCAACAGATGGAGTAAACTCACGCAGCGCCTCGATCAGAAAAGTCAGCGGCAAGGTGTGGGTAGTCAGCAAAAATGGGTCTTCCAATTTTTCATCCTGAATTCGGCGCACCTCCCCCGGCTCAAGATCCATATCCGCCGCGTCAATTACCAGTATTTTGTGCGGGGCGATTTCACGCATCCGATGAACCAGGTTCTCAGGCGCAGAGCCGCCATGCAGCGCCTCCCAGCCATCCAGGGGGGATTGCTGGATCATCTGCGCCAGCAATGCTCCGGCGCCGTCATCGCCCATCAGAGCATTCCCTACCGTCAAGATCAATTTCGTCATCATCCAACAGCCCTAATCAAGATACCTGCGCGCCATCAAATAGATCGCCGGCTCTTGCTGCATGGCTTGCAGACATTGCCTAATCTGCGAAGCCCAGAGCGTGTTTGCGATTTCGGGCTGCGCCAGCACGGGCAGCAGCATGCCGATGTGGCTGAGGTTGATCTCGATTTCTCCGAATTTGAACAAGCCTTCTAATTTTGTCCGTCCGGGGCCGACGGGCAGACGCATCACCCAATCCTGGAATTCATCCAGCGGGATGTCCACCAGGGCTGAGAAGCAATCCAATACCCCGACATGATGACCGACTGCCAGGGTGCTGTAAAGCACCTGGCGCGCGGTTTCAGGAATGTCTTCACGCTGGTTGACAAATTTGCTGCGCAGCTGGTAGAAGGTGATGTGAGGGTTCATCGAGAAACGAATCTCGCCATTATTGGCCAGACTGCCAGGAATGGTAAGTTGCCTGCAAGCCGGTCATGATCTCGCTCAAACGCGGGTCATCCTGGGCGTGCAGGTGGGCTTGCAGGTCGGCGTCCGCCTTCTGCAGATCGCCATCCGGCAGGGTTGGAGAAATCAGGCCCAGAAAGGCATGGGCGATCTTTTTACCCTGCCAATAACCCGCCATCCGGCGGGACTGGCGCTCGATCTCAACCCGCAAATCCAGCGGGATTTGAGGGAAAATCAGCTCAGAAGCCTCGCCATCCTGTTGGATATGCTCACCCGCTTTGATCTTCTGGGATAATAATCCCAGCGCCACGGCGAACCCATGGATGGTGGCAGGCGGCGTTGGCGGGCAGCCGGGGATGTAAAAATCGATCGGCAGGATTTTATCAGCGCCGCCCCAGACGCAATATAAATCGTGGAAGATGCCGCCCGAACATCCGCAAGCCCCATATGCCACGCAGACCTTTGGATCAGGAGCGGCATGGTAGGCTCGCAGCGCGGGAACGCGCATCGAGCGGGTGACTGCGCCGGTATACAAGAGGATATCGGCATGACGGGGCGAAGAAACCACTTTTATGCCAAAGCGCTCAGCGTCAAAGAGAGGGGTGATAGAGGCGAAGATTTCGATCTCGCAGCCATTGCAACCGCCGCAATCCACCCGATAGACATAGGCAGAGCGTTGGATATCCTTCAGCAGCGCGCCTTTCAGGCTGTCGATTGCTTCGTTGGGATGGACTGCGTAACGACTATCGGTCTTGATGTTATAGTCTGCCATCGAATGCCTCCTGAACAAAGACTTTCACGCGCGGGAGATCGATCTTCCGGCGGCACTCCGGGCAGGCTCGCAGCAGCGCCCGCCGGTCTGCCGCTTCGTCGGGAGGCAATCCGGTCTGATCTAACAGATTCAGGACGTGCTCCAGCGCTTTAGCAGAGGCGAAATAGGCGCCGCAGACCACACAGGAGGCCAGGCGGAACTGGGCCTGGGTAACAAGATCCGCCCGGCTGAAGGAGGCCATCTCAAAATCCATCCCCAGCTTGATCGCCCCGGTCGGGCAAACCTCTTCGCAGCGGGCGCAGAAGATACAGCGACCGTAGAAGATCGACCAGGTGCGCACGCCCGTCTCCAGGTCATTTTCCATCGTTAGGGCGTTTGGCGGGCAAGCAATTGTGCAGGCCGCGCAGGCGATGCACTGTTGCGGGTCATATTCCGGCTTGCCGCGATAACCCGGCGGCAGTTCAACCGGCTCAAAAGGATAAGCCACGGTGGCCTGGCCAACCCTCAGCACTTCTTTGATTAATTTAAGCACCATAGATCTCTCCTTAAGAAACTCCGCAGCGAGTTTCAGCGGCAAAGCATTGGGTCGCTCTGATTGGAAAACCCGCCCCTACTTCAAGGGGGAATTCTTCCGCTCGCGACCGTAGCGTTCCAGTTCTTTGTAAGGCACGATCTTTGCCTGTTTCTTGCGCACATCCACCACCGTGACACGCTCTGTGCAGGAGTAGCACGGATCGATGCTGGCTACAATTAAGGGCGCATCTGAAATGGTATTGTTGCGCAGCATATAGCGCAATGGCGGCCAGTTGTTATAGCTGGAGGCCCGGCATTTCCAACGATACAGCTTCTGATTGTCGCCCAGCATGCTCCAGTGGATATCTTCACCGCGCGGCGCTTCGACATATCCCAGGGCGTGGCGATAGGGGACATAGTTGAACCCTTCCACCAACACAGGTCCTTCGGGCATGGTCTCCAGGCATTCCTCAATGATTGCGAGCGACTTAAAGAATTCCTCCGCCCGAATCAAGGTGCGCGAAAGCACGTCGCAGCCATCTTTATATTTGATGTTCCAGGGCACTTTGTCGTAGGCGCTGTAGGGATGAATGGCGCGGATATCGCGGCCAAAGCTCGATCCACGCAGGGTGGGTCCCACCGGGCTGAAGTCGCGGGCTACCTTCAGCTCGAGGCGGCCAATATTCTGGGTGCGCTGGACGACGTACGGGGTTTCCAACAGAATGCCTACCAGACCGGTCACTTCCTCGCGCAGTTCCTTGATCCATTGGAGCGTTTGGACGCGCTGCTCCTTGAGAATATCTCTGCGCACGCCGCCGATCAGGTTCATGCCGTAGGTCTTGCGTGTCCCGGTCAGCAATTCCGCCATCTTCATCGATTTCTCGCGCACGCGGAAGAACTGCATGAAACCGGTATCAAAGCCAATAAAGTGGCAGGCCAGCCCAAGGTTGAGCAAGTGGCTGTGCAAGCGCTCCACTTCTAGCAGGATTGTGCGGATGTAATGCGCTCGTTCAGGAACTTTGATCTGGAGGGCGTTCTCGATGCAGGTGGCGTAGGCGACATTGTGAGCGTAACCGCAAATGCCGCAAATCCGGTCTGCCAGGAAAGTCACCTGTTCGTAATTCAAGCGGGATTCGGCCAGCTTCTCCATCCCACGATGGACGTAGAACAGGCGGTAGTCGGCATCGACAATATGCTCGCCATCTACAAATAAGCGGAAATGACCCGGTTCGTCCGAGGTGATGTGGAGCGGGCCTAACGGAACCTGGACAATCCCTTCTCCTTCCACTTCTATAAAGTCGTAGTTTTCGTCTTCTGTGACCGGCTCAGGGCGGAAGCGGTAATCCATGGTGTCTTTGCGCAGAGGGTACAGACCTTCCGGCCAATCATCCGGCAAGACCAGACGGCGTTCATCCGGCAGACCCACCGGCTGCAACCCGAACATGTCGCGCGCTTCACGCTCATACCAGACCGCCGCCGGAACAAGCGGGGTCACGGAGGGGAACTCCGGCTGGTGGGGAGGGATCAAAGCGCGGATGACCATGTAGCATTTATCCGTTGGGGCGGCGGGGCTGGTTTCGGACGATTCAGCGCCATTGCCTTCTACAGATAAAACATAGTACATGGCAAAGTTTCCGTTCAATGGACGCTCATCATTTGCGGCGACAACGGAAAGCCAGCCGCCGTGCTGGTAATAGAGCGACTCAACCACAGCTGGCAGGCTGTTCAACGCCACGGTCAGCGTCACCTGATCGTGTGTTTCCCAGCTCTCATCTTCAATGGCAATACCGAACTGCTGGCGCAGCGCGGCCACATATTTTTGGCCAACTTTTGGTTTCTCGTCTGCAAGCACCATCGTCATACAACTCCTTATGTCATTGCGAGGAACTGCCTATCCAGAGCAAAGCGCTGGAAAGCAATCTCCGCCGGGTCTCCCGATCACTACAATTAAAGGTTATGCGATCGCCCGGGATCAAGCGATTATGGCGTGAACAATTGCTGCGCCTGGTACAAGCCGGATTGCAGCAATGCCGCCCCATTCGCAAAAGCAGGCGCCGCCTCTGCTGCGATGGATTGTCCGCCTGAGGCAATTGCTGTAGCCTGGCTGAGCAGCGTCCCCAATGCTGGCGGCAGGTACAGACCCAGCAGGACGATCAGCGCCATCAAAATTGCAATCGGCGCCAACGTCCCTAATTTGAACTCGCCTTTTTTGATCCCTTCTGGCATCTCGCCAAATACCGTCGAGCTGATGGCTCGTAAAAATGCAACAAACGCGACCGCCAGGAAGAGCAGACATATGATCATCAGCCACAAATATCCGGAACGGATCCCGGCGGTGAAGAGCGAAAATTTGCTGATAAAGATATTAAACGGGGGAGAGCCGACCAGGGCCAACCCCCCCACCATCAGCAGGATTGCGGTGAATGGAGCAGCCTGGAGCATGCCTCTGACTTTATTCAGGTCGCGGCTGTGATATTTCATGACCACGTTTCCAGAGGTGCAGAACATGAGCGACTTGACCAGGCTATGGTTGATGGTGTGCAGCAAGGCAGCCAATATCCCGGCGGGGCCGCCGATGCCGAAGCCCATCACAATCAATCCGATGTTCTCCACACTCGAATAAGCCAGCAGCCGTTTGATATCCCGCTGGACAAACATGAATAACGACGAGGCAGCTACGGAAAGGACCCCGAACACCAGCAGGATCGTCTGCGGGAATTGCGGGCCAATTCCGTGGCTGAGAATGATCGAAAAGCGGATCACAACCAGCAAGGCGCAGTTGAGTAAGACCGCCGAAAGCAGGGCGCTGACCGGGCTGGGCGCTTCACTGTGGGCGTCCGGCAGCCAGGCGTGCATCGGGAAGATGCCAGCTTTGGTTCCAAAACCGATCAGCACAAAAACAAACGCCAGCTTGAGCAGGGTGGGGTCGAGCGCCTGGGCGTTCTTGACGATCTCGGTCCACAGGATGGCTGCCCCAGGTTCTTGCAAGAAGTTTACTGCGTCGGAATAAACCAGGATGGTGCCATACAGCCCAAAAGCTACCCCGACCGTGCAGATAATGACATATTTCCAGGCAGCTTCGAGCGAGGTGCGCTGGCCATATATGCCCACCAGGAAAGCGGACCCCAGCGTGGTGGCTTCGACTGCAACCCACATCATGATGATGTTGTTGGCGGTGACCACCAGGAGCATGGTGAAGAGGAACAGGTTGAACAGGCCGTAGTACATGCTCACGGCGCGCTCGTCCAATTCGCCCAGGCGGACGTCATTGCGGATATACCCAAGCGAATAGAGGCCCACCAAAAAACCTACCACGCTGACGATCATCAAGAAGACCGCCGCCAGGGCGTCCACATGCAGCCAGTCATTCAACGCAACCACGCTGCCCTGCACAAATACACCCTGTAAGACCAGCAGGGAAAAGATCAACATGAGTGTGATGCTGGCCACATGGATGATTTCCGAGACAAGGATCGGCGCAGCCAGGATTCCGCGCTGGCGCAGGATGTAGAAGGCGAATGCTGCCAATGAAAGGACCAGGGGGGCCAACAAGAGCCAGGATAGGATAGTATGTGTACATCTCTCTTTTTCCCTATCCTTTCAACGAGGTCAATTTGGAAGCGTCCAGGGTGTGCAGGCTCCTATAAATCTGGCCCGCCAGAATCACCATGATCAACACGCCAAAAACTGCGTCTGTGGCGATCCCGATCTCGACCAGTTCCGGGGCGTCATAGGCCAGGAGGGCCAGGGTCAGATGGGAGCCATTTTCCATCAAGCAAAAACCCAATACCTGTTTGAGCAGGTTGCGCTGGGTCAGGATGCACATCTGTCCGAAGAAGAAATGGGCCACCGAGACCGCCAGGGCCGGCTTGAAGGCGGTTGCGATCTTTATGTCCAGTTGATTGATCACGACAAAGGAGACGATCAATGAAATCGCAGCCAAAGCAAAAGAAACCACCGGGCGAACCGCAGCCGCAGGTTGGTCGGCTTCAGACACGCCTCTTTGAGCCCGGTTCAAAAAGTAGGGGACCAGCAGCACTTTTGTGACAAAAGCGCTGGCTGCCCACCAGTAGAGCTGCTCCGCATGCATGGTCGCCGCCAGCGCCACGAAGATCAACACCAGCACCATCGACTGGATGCCATAATGGATCGCCGCCGAGCGCATCTTCTTGGTTTCGATCACCAGCAGCGAAGTCAAGATCAGCAAACCGCTCAGGCTATTAATCAGATCATAACTCGACATAAAGAACCTCCATTCGGGCGTTTAACCCATCCAGGCGACGGCAAAGAAACCCGATAACAAGGTCAACACCGCCAGGGTGACCAGCACCAGCTGCATCGAAGGCGCCAGAGGAGTCGCTTGCTATCACCGTTTCAGATGGCTCGCCGGGCACGCTGGAGCTGAAAATCCAGAAGATCCAGGCGAAACTTCCCACAGATTCCAGAATCGCAATCAGCACCAGGATGAGGAGTAAGGGCTGCTGTCGGGCCGCCTCAAATCCACCGGAGAAGATGCTGAACTTGCTGAAGAAGCAATTGAACGGCGGCACACCCGTGACGGCCAGAGCGGCGACGGCAAAACTGCCGCCCACCAACGGCATTTTTCCCATGATCCCTTTCAAAGATGGCAGCATGCGCGTGCCGGTGGTGAAGCTGAGCGCCCCGGCCACCAGGAAGAACAAGCTCTTGGCGAAGGCGTGGTTGAAGATATGGGCTACCGCCCCATTGAATGCTACCTGGGATCCGAAGACCGAGAACGAAAGCGCCAGGAAGATGTAGGCTAATTGGGTGATGGTGGAGTAAGCCAACAGCTTTTTGATATCTTTCTGGGGGAAGTACATCGCAAAGCCATAAATCATGGTCAGGATCGCCATCACCCCGCCGATCACGCCGATAGCCTGGGGCGCTCCCTCCGCCGAGACCAGGCAGCGGGCGAAGATATAGACCCCTACCTTGACCATGGAGGCGGCATGCAAGTAGGCGCTGATGGGGGTTGGAGCGACCATCGCATCCGGCAGCCAGAAATGGAATGGCAGTTGGGCTGACTTCCCGAAGCCGGCGATCAGCACCCCGATGAAGATGAACATCTTGGCGTTTTCGGTCAGCCCGGCCATATCTGAAAGGCGCAGGCCGCCGGTTGTGGCAAAGAAATAAGCCGTCGCGGCATATAATCCGAGCGAGGCTACCTGGGTGGTGATCATCGCTTTGAGGGCGGCTTTACGCGCTTTTTCGTTGTCATAGTAGCCGATCAGCCCCCACGAACACACCCCGGTCAGCTCAAAAAATACCAGCAAGCCCAACATCGTGGAGGAATAGACCACCCCGGCCATCGAGCCGATGAAGGCCAACAAAAAGAAATAATAACGCCGCTCCACCTCTTTTACCGGGTGTTCCCGATTTTGGGTGGTCATGTACCCGCCTGAATAGACCACGATCAAGAACCCGACAAAAATCACCGCTAGACCAATCAGCACACTGAGCTGATCGGTCACCACCCCAAAGACCATCCAACGCGAGGCGCCGCTCCCAAGATAAAGCAAATCGACCGAGGTTGGGAGTTTTCCCGCCTGACTGAATGCAATCAAGACGATCAGGCTTGCAATGGAAGCGAATAACGCCACCACCTGGCTCAGCGCCTTGATCCATGATCTGGGTATCACCAGGGTCAAGAGGCTGCCCAGGAAGGGGAGCAGAATGCTGGCAAGGATCCATCCGGTCATACTGATTCCTCCTTCACCGGCTGCGCTGAACAAATTTCCCGCGAGGAGATTTGTTCATACATTAGCCAGGTAAAAAACAAAGGATAGCACCGCCGCCCCCAGAGCCAGCCAGGTGGCAGCAGATACTTTCATGAAGCGCATTCGGGCCATCACGTTCTCTAGCACCGCAATGATGAAATAAAACAGGACCGCTTTGAGCAAAAAGGCGATCAATGCCAGCACAAAACCGAGCGGGGTGATCGGCAAGCCGCCGGTTACGACCATGCTCCCCCAGGGCAGGAAAAGTCCGATGAACAGGGCGACCAGCACGAGCTGTTTGAGATAGATTCCCCATTTCATGATGGCTAACGAGCGACCCGAATATTCCGCTAAAGGCCCTTCCTGAAGCTCTTGTTCCGCCTCACCGGTATCGAAGGGCAGCTTTCCCATTTCGATGAAAGTGGCGAAGGCAAAAGCAGCCAGGCTGAGCCAGAAAGACATTTTCAGCGGCAACCCGCCGGTAGCGACCAATTGGCTGATCGTCCCCAGGTTGGTGGAACCGGCCATCAACGCCATCACAAACACCACCAACAGCAACACCGGTTCGACCAGCACGCCCATGAAAAGCTCACGGCGCGCTCCGATGCCGCCAAAAGTATTCCCGGTTTCAAGCCCGGCCAGGGCAAAGAAGAAGCGCGGTAAGGCAAAAAGGTAGATCACCAGGATCAAATCGCCAACCATCCCAAACGGGGATTGGGTGATCAGGATCGGGGTCAAGAGCACCACCAACAACATGGAGGCAAAGCTCAGGTATGGCGTGAGGCGGAAAATCCAACCAGCCTGATCCGATATGACCTGCTGGCGTTTCATCAGCTTGACAAGATCACGATAATTTTGGGTCAGCGGCGGTCCATGGCGAGATTGGACTTTTGCCCGGATCAGGCGCGAGAAGCCGGAGAAGAGCGGCGCAAGGAACAAGAGCAGAACTGCCTGGAAGAGACCCATCAAGATTCCGGTAGCGGTCATAGCCCACTCCTTCCAAAGATGGCGATCAGTAAAATCGCCAGGGTCAGAATGATGTAAAAACAGTACACCCGAATATCGCCGGTTTGCAGAGCCTGGATCCATTGCCCGGCTGTCTCCACCACACGGTGGGTTGGGCGGGTAACCACCATCTCCACCACCGGCTCGGAGCGCCGGATGACTTCCAAGGCGCGCTGCGAGAATGCGCTGATGCGCCGGAACGGTTCATCCATCAGCGTGCGCAACCAGTAGATCGGTTGGAATGGCTCCCGGACGGGCTGGTCAAAGCTGCTTGCCGAAACCGACATGACTGGTTTGTAGCCGTATCCACATGACCAGGGATCGACATCCGAGCGGATGTTTTTCATTTTCTGACTGGCCCGATTTCCGCCATAGGCAGCGACCAGGATCAGCGGAACGACCAGCAAACCGATCAATAATATCGCGACCAATGGGACCGACAGCACCGCCTGAACTGGATCTGCCGGGAAGACAAGCCAACCGCTGGCTACCGTGAGAGGAGCCACTCGGGCGAAGCGGGCGGCTATATAAGCGATCCAGGGCGCGATCAGCGGGGAAAGCAACCCAAGCGTCAGGCAGCCCAATACCATGTAACCCATTCCGACCAGCTTGGCTCGCTGAGATTCATGGGCAACGGCAGCCGGCTGGCTGTGGGCCGGGCCGGCAAAAGCGCTTCCATAAACCTTGATATACACCATCACTGCCAGCGCCCCCGCCAGGGCCATTAAGACGGCAAAAAGCGGGGCAAAGACCCGCATGGCAAATAGCGCCGTCTGGCTGGCGGTCAGGAAAGCCTGATACGTAAACCACTCGCTGACAAAACCATTGAAAGGCGGGATCGCAGCCACAGCCAGCGCCCCAACCAAGAAAGCCAACCCGGTCCAGGGCATCCGGCGGCCCAAACCGCCCATCTGGTTCAGGTTCTGGGTTCCGGTTTGATCGATTACCGAGCCAGCTCCCAGGAAGAGCAGACCCTTAAAGAAAGCGTGATTGAGAGTGTGGTAGAGCGCAGCCAGGAAACCTAAGATAGCCAGAACCGGTAGATTCTGCGCCAACCCCACCATACCCATCCCAACGCCCATCAGAATGATGCCGACATTCTCCACGCTGGAATAAGCCAGCACGCGTTTGATCTCTCGCTCTGAAAGGGCATAATAGGCTCCGATGACGAT
This sequence comes from uncultured Chloroflexia bacterium, assembly GCA_963788145.1. GTDB lineage: Bacteria > Chloroflexota > Anaerolineae > Anaerolineales > UBA4823 > UTCFX2. The sequence goes on from CAWBFQ010000003.1 coordinate 1,374,356, forward strand.
CGAAATCACCCCGAAGACCATGACGAGGAAACCCCACCACCAGACCGGTACACCCAACAGATCCACACAGATGCGCAGGATGCCATAAATGGCGGTCTTTTTCATCACACCCGCCATCAAAGCCGAGACATGGTTGGGGGCAGCAGAGTACGCGCCGGGCGTCCAGAAATGGAGCGGAACCATCCCGGCTTTTGCCCCAAACCCCAGGAAGGCAAGGATAAAGACCAGATTTTTAATTCCCGGCGACAGCCAGGTCTGGCGTAAAACACCAAAATTGAAGCTGTCCACCGTGAAATAGAGCAGCAGGAAAGCCACCATAATCAGGGCTGCTCCGGCATGAGCGACAAGCATATAGATATAGCCGGTGCGGACGGATTTCTCGTTTTTCGTTTCCCAGACAACCAGGAAATAAGACACCAGGGTCATCAACTCCCAAAACACCAGGAAATAGAATGTGTTGGCAATGGTGACCACCAGCAACATGGCGGCCATGAAGATATTGGTAAAAAAGTTCACCGAGGCGTGACAGAGATTGCAGCCAAGTGAATAGAGGCTGGTTCCAATCCCCACCAACCCGATCAATCCGACCAGGAAAGCTGAGAGGGCATCTAACTGCAAGGTAAATGAGCCGAAGGGATCGGTTGGGAAAAGCGCCAGAAACGGGACGGAACCGCTCCCCAGCGCCAGGCCAGCGGAGAGGACCGCGATCAATGACGCCAGCAGTCCCAGCCAACCGGCAGCCAAAGTCGCCGGACTTGGGCTTTTCGAGCGGCTGGATGTGGGTAATAACCAACCGGCCAGCGCAGCTAAACCATAGATGACGATTGCCAGCAATAAGAGCTGTAGCGGATCCATCTCATCGCCCTCCCTTCGGGTCTTCACGACCGAGACCGGTCTCAGCTCTTGGCGGTCCATCTGAGGCCGTGGTCACAACAGCCACTTCTTTCATGCGCTCAAAAAGGGCATGCTGGAGCGGCTCGCCGGTGACAGCTTCCCCACCGCCGACCCCGTCTTCCGTCACCAGGATGAGCGCCTGGTGCGGGCAGGCGCTTACGCAGGCGGGACCCTCCGGGCGGAAATAACACAGGTCGCATTTCACAGCCACGGTCTTCTGCCCGATATTCCATTTCAGCAGGGAGAGCTGCTCTTGATAGCTCATTTCGCGCAGGAACATTGGGTCAGGCTCAAAAGGCGTGTTGATGAAGGCGTAATTGCCCACATTCATCTCCTGCCCCGGTACAGGCGTGCCACCCGGTAAGATGTTCCCAAACGGGCAGGCCAAAGCGCACATTTTACAGCCGATGCACAGGCTTTCGTTGATCCGGATCGAGCCCGGCTCGTGCGTGATGGCCTTCACCGGGCAGACCAGGGCGCACATCGCATCTTCGCAATGGCGGCATTAAATCGGCATGGTCCCGGCTGGGGTATGGGTCACATACAGGCGTGGGTAGGCTTGCAAACCAGCCTGACGATGACTTTCCGTACAGGCTGCAACGCAGGCATAACATCCAATACATTTTCGATTATCTGCAATCACAAAGGCATTCATATCTTCACCATCGAATGCGGCGCGGCTGCGCCAGGTTAAATTGACCTCAATGATTATTTACATGAAAACAAGTCTGCTGTCATCGGATTGGCGTTGATTTTTTGCGCCAATCTACCGGGTGTTTTGATCAACGTCTGTCTTGATGATTCTCCACAATTGTCGAATAGCGACTCAACAAATTGAGGGCTGGAGATTAAAAACAGTCTGCGAAGGGTTGGGCGGGTGGAAACAGCGCGGTTTTTGTATGCTATACTTGGTTAAATCTTCCTTCTGACATGGAGGCAGGCTTAGCCTCGGAAGAGTGACTTTTGTTACAGACATTCTGGCAAAATTTGCGGACAAAAATCGTCCGTTCGAAACGAATATCCGCTCAATCGAAGCGCCTGGAATTGGAATTGGTTCATCTCAACCAGGAGCTGTCTATCCGCGCCCAGGAACAGACGACCGAAATGGCCCGCCTGAACGTAGAGCTGCAGCTGCAAATGGCGCGCCATAAGCAAGCCGAAGAGAGCGCTCATATCAACGAAGAGCGCTTTCGGAACATGGCGGAAAATATCCAGGAAGGTTTGACCATCATAGAGAGCGGGCGTTTGATCTATGTCAACAAACGCGCTTGCGAGATTTTCGGCAATTGTCCAGAAGGCGATATCTTAAATCGGATCTATCGCTTTGCAATCCCCCAGGACCAGGATCGTCTCATTTCAGCGTTGAAGACGGCAATGGATCAGAATGGATTTCCGCTGGAATTAGAATACTGGATCGTACCACGGGACCTGGCCCATCAGGATGACGAGCGGCGCTGCGTGCGTGAATATTACGCCTCCAGTTCTTTCGATGGCGGCAGGCGCATCTTCATCGTCTCATCCGACATCACTGAAAAAGCTCTGGCTTATCAGATTCCTCGAAACGACTGTGCAGGAGCGCACGCGCGAGCTTTCGACTGTCTTAGACGTCTCGCGCAAAATCGCCTCCACGCTTGAATTGGAACCGCTGCTGCATTTGATTCTGGATCAAATCAAAACGGTTATCCCACATATCGGATCAGCCCTTTTCACGTTAGAGGAGGACAGACTGACAGCGGTCGCTTACCATGTCCCCGGTCTGCCCCCCCAGGATCAAACCCTTTCCCTCAGCCTGGCTCAAGCCGATCCATTTGCGCAGGTGGTGCGGGAGAAGAAAGTGGTCGTGATCGATGATATCGACGGGGATACCCCGCTGGCGCGAGCCTTGAGGGAATCGTCCAACCACTCGCTGCCCTACACTTTTGGACACGCCCATGCCTGGATTGGAATCCCACTGGTAGTGCGAGACCAGGTTACCGGTCTGCTCAGCCTGGTGCACGAACAGCCAAACTTCTACACGCAGCAGCATGCCCGCCTGGCAACCACCATCACCAACCAGGTGGCGGTCGCAATCGAGAACGCGCGCCTGTACGAGCAGGCCCAAAACCTGGCGGTGATCGAAGAGCGCCACCGAATTCCGCCGCGAACTGCACGACTCGGTCACCCAATTATTGTATGGGATCTGCCTGTATTGTACTGCGACGAGCCGCTCCGTTCGCAGCGGCAACAGCGCCCATATCGAAGAAAACCTGGCCGAGATCAAGGATGACGCCCTGCAAGCCTTGCGCGAGATGCGTTTGCTGATCCTGGAATTGGACCCGCCCATGCTGCAAAAAGCCGGGTTAGCAGCTGCATTGCAGGCCAGCCTGGAGGTGATCGAAACCCGCACCGGGCTGGAAACGGAATTAAAGACTGAGCTGTTCAACCGGCTGCCTCGTATGCTTGAAACCGAGCTTTACCGGATCGCGATTGAGGCATTAAATAATCTGGTGCGCTATGCACACGCCAGGAAAGTGACGGTTGAACTGAGCGAGACAAATGGTCATAACAGCCAAGACCCAGGCAGCCAACGCAGGATAAGCCTGGCAATCTGCGATAATGGGGTCGGCTTTGACTTGATCAAGGCGAAGGATGGCAGCGGGATGGGATTGAATAACATGGAGCAGGCGCGCCCGACAGGTCGGCGGCGAGCTGATCGTCACCAGCAGCCCGGGCGCCGGCACCCGCATCCTGGTGGAAGCGCCCATCGACGGTCATCCGATTGCGGCAATGAATTAGAACTGAAAACCTATCTGAAATAATTAACCGTGTCGTTGGGAGCAGGGCGCTGTCCACGACGAAGCAATCTCCAGAAAACTCAGTTTTGCCTGATTAAGAGAAGATTGCTTCACCGCCAAAGACCAAAACCGGCGGCTCGCAACGACATGAATAGTAAGATGTTTGAATTTTAGGGTAGATATTGAAACCAGTTTTGCATAAAAATCAATTCACTGATACAGGAGTAGCGTGATGACGGATCCAATTCGCGTTTTGGTAGTAGATGATCATCCGGTCGTCCGGCGCGGCATCCAGTCTCTGCTGGCTGAGGAGCCCGATATTGAGGTGGTTGGAGAGGCCGTCAATGGAAGGACGCCCTGGCGCAGGTGGACGCCTTAGAGCCAGATGTGCCCCGGTAGTCGCGGCCCTCGAACCAGCCCTGCCGGCCGAGCACCGCCAGCACGCCCGGCACGTCGGTGCGTGTCAGCGGAATGCGTAACGTGAGGGCCGTGCCGGCCCGATGACGCAGCGGGTTGAGAAAGAGGGCGGCATCACCGTCGCGGCGAACCAGCAACGTCTCGGCCGAGGCGCTGGAGGTGGGCCACGACTGGATCAGGGGAAACAGGAACGTGTCGGCATGGCAGACCATGACGATGGCGCCCAGCAGGCGTGGCGGCTGGCTCTGCCGATCGAAGATCGGCGCGACGACGCTCAGGTGCGGCGACTGCTCGTGGATGCCGGTGTGCAGGTCGGACAACGCCGGCGCGCCGGTTCTCCAGACCTGCGCCAGCACGGAATCCAGGCCGGGTGCTAGTCGGCCTGGAGGCTGAGACTCAGGCGCACCTGCTGCTGCGCGTCGAGCAGGATGACATCGCCGAAACGCTGACGGCGCTGGATGCCCTCCAGACGTTCACGCAGGACGGCGGCGGACTCCGCATCGGAGGCGCCCAAGAACCGGGCGACGCCGGCAGCCAGGAGCGGGTTCCCCGTCAACTCTTCCGCGTCGGGGCAACAGGTTATGGCGCCACTCGACAACACGCTCGACCTTCCACGCGCGATCGTGGTGAGTTGCTCGATGGCGTACCGCCGTGCCTCGCCGCGCTCGGCCAGGTAGAACCACGCGCCGCCGGCCGCGACCCCGACCATCAGGACCACGAACAGCACGAGCATCCACCGCGGGAGAAACACCGGCTCCGTCCGCATGATCGCCTTCCTGGTTGCTGGGGAGATGTTGGGGGCGACCGTCGATCGGCGCGGGGCTCAGAAGGGCTCCGTATGCCCCCGAACCGACGCCTGCCGCGAGTGAGGAATGCCTGTCGGGGATTCCCTGACACCCGCGTGTCTTGTGCGCGGCATGAACGGCGGGCCATAATCCGCGCATGTTCACAGCCCAGACGTACAGTTCACCGACGCTCGACCCTCGGGCGCAGTTCGGACAACGAGCTGCTGCTCTTTCTCGGCAACGACGACAGCCCGATGAACTACACCGGACAACACGTTCCATTTCAGGCAGGACGGTACCTTCCTGTACTACATGGGCGTGGATGGGCCGGGTGGGCCGCGTTGATCGATCTCGACGCCGGCACCACGACCGCCTTCGCCGACGACCTCACCCTCGACGCCATCGTCTGGACCGGCGTGCTGCCGACCGTCGCCGAACTGGCGGCCGTTGGCGGCATCACCGCGACCGCGCCTGCGGATGCGCTGGCCAAGGCCCTGGCGAAGGCGAAGGCTCAGGGCCGGGCAGCGCTTCCTGCACCGTACATA
>CAWBFQ010000004.1:0-19436 GCA_963788145.1 uncultured Chloroflexia bacterium
GGGCGCTGCAGATGGTTTCAATCGTCGCGGCAATGGCGCGTCGAGATCTGCCCGCTGTGCATATTTGGTGGATATCCCGTTGTGGACCCGCCGACTGACATTCTCGGTTGGAAAAGGAGATGGGAAGATGCCCTTCGGATGCTTTGCCGCACCGGTCAAGAGCTGCATAAAGTAATCCAAGGGCAGCAGCGTGGCCGAAAAAAAGACAGTCGCCTGGCTGCGCTCCAGCCGGGCAGCCAGCATGGGGGCTGGATCAGGCAGAATAATTTGGCTTTGAGATCGGCCTGACCCTGGCGTCAAAGTAGGACACATAGAACTGTCAAATATTCAGCCGTCCGCAGATAGCTGCTACAGGTGAAATAGAATTCCAACAATTCTTGCCTGAACTCAGCGGCCTGGTTCATGGCCAGCCAGTCTTCTGCCTGTTGGCTGAATTCTCGGATCGCCTTGAGCAGCTTTCAGGGGGCTCGTCTGGACCAGCGCCGCCTTGCCTTCTGCCTGGCAGGCTTTGCGCATCTCCAGCATGATCTTGTTGATCGCACCCAGCTTTTTAGCCAGTTCGGGCAAATGCGGTTTCAGCGTACGCTGGAGAGCCAGCACGCTCTTTTTATCCAGCTCAGCCGAATACATTGACCGGGCCCGATCCGGTAGGTTGTGGGCTTCATCGACGAGAAAGATGTACGCTTCCGTATCGAAGTCAAAAAAACGGTGCAGATATACCCGCGGATCAAAGGCGTAGTTGTAATCACAGATGATGCAATCGACCCACAAAGCCAGATCGAGCGAAAACTCGAAGGGACATACCTGATACGTCGGGCAAGCTCTTCGATCACAGGGCGGGTAAAAGCCTGCACCTGGTCGATTTCCTCCAGCGCCAGTTTCACCTTGCCAAAATAATCACGGGCATATATGCAAACTTCCGGGTCGCAGTTCACCGGCGGGCAAAAACAGATCTTTTCTTTGGCCGTCAGGGTCACACTTCTGATCGCTAAATTTGCCCCGCGCATATCGTCCAGCGCTTTTTCGGCCACCAGGCGCCCGGGCGTCTTCGCCGTCAGGTAAAAAATCCTGGCAGCCAGCCCCTGCCCCAGCGCTTTGACCGCCGGAAAAAGGGCGGCGATGGTCTTGCCCACCCCGGTAGGCGACTGGACATACAGGCGATCATTGGCCCGGATGGCCTTGTAGACCGCCACCGCCATCTCGCGCTGGCCTGGGCGATACGCCTCATAAGGGAATTCGAGCTGCTGAATCGACTGGTCACGCCGGGCCTGGTAGGCCCAAATCTTGCGGAACCAGTCCAGGTAGGGAGTGATCAGGTCGTGGAAGAAGGCTTCCAATTCAGCCAGCGTGAATTGACGATGGAAGGTTTTTTCTTCCCGGCTGTCCAGATGGTAATAGGTCAGGTGAATGCCGATCTCGCTTAACTGATGCTGTCGGGCATACATATAGGCGTAGCACTGCGCCTGGGCCCAGTGCAGATGGTTGTGATCCTCGCTCACCAGATCCAGGCTCAGGGTGGTGGTTTTGATCTCCTCGATGATCACTGGCTCTGCGCTGGCATACAGACCGTCGATCCGGCCGCGCACTTCTACGGGCGGGTCAGCGCCTTCGACCCGGTAAGCGATTTCCACCTCGGTTTCATAGCCTGCGGGGCGGGAGCGCTGCACCCGCTGATGACCTTGCGTGCCGAGCTGGGCGCGGTCGCGCCGTTGAAACCCGCCAGGGGTCAAATCACCCGCCTGCAAGACAAATTCCACCAGGCTGTGAACGGAAACGATATTGAGCTGGCGATCTTCAGTCTGATGAGCATTATCGGTGTGCATTTTCACGGGAGATTCTAGCATAGGTACAGAGTCCCAGCGTCAGATCCCGTTCGCTCGGAACCGGTAAACCCGGGGGATGAGCGGCAAGGTCCCTGGACTTTGACAGCTGAGTGATCCTGTAGTGAAAATCTAACCCTACTTAGACCCTGAGCGAGCCACGGAACGCCCTGGCGCCATAGTAAGATTCGGCACCGTTGTGATACACAAAGACATGGTCATAGCGGCGATCGGCAAAGATGGCGCCGCCGAGTTTTCTGATTTCAGCAGGTGTTTTCAACCAGCTCGACGTTTTCGTGTCGAAATTTCCAAGTTTCTGCAACTCTCGGTATTGTTCTTCCGTCAGGATCTCGATGCCCATGGCAGCCGCTATATCCAGCGCGGAATCTTTTGGTTTATGTTCTTTCCTTGACTCAAGCGCTTCACGGTCATAACAAACGTTTCTGCGACCTTGGGGGCTTTCTGCTGAACAATCATAAAAAATGTATTCGCCCGTCTCTTCATCATAACCAACTACATCCGGTTCACCGCCCGTTCTTTCCATTTCGCTGAGTGACCACAACTTTTCAGGATGCGCATCCAACTTTGCCTGTACTTCAGCCCACTCAAGACCCTGATGGCGGTGCATATTTTTCTCGAAACGGGTTTTCAATGCGCTGAGCAGTTCTTCACGAGGTTCTGTATTCATGTCTTTCACTCCTTATTGCGCCTGCACGCTCGTAATTCACGACAATGACGCCATTCGGGGTGACTTTACTTTCCGTCACCTTGAACGCCATCGGGATCGTGCCATCGGCAAACAACCGCTTTCCAACGCCCAACGTTAGCGGATATATCATCAGCCAGAACGCATCGACCAAATCATGCTTGATAAGCGTCTGTATAAGATTACCGCTTCCCCAAACATGCAAATCCGGCCCAGGCTGTTGCTTGATTTTGGCGACTTTTTCTGCAATATCTCCGTTTAAAAACACGGACGGCTGCCATTCGCCAGACGTCATGGTATTCGAGGCGACGTACTTGGTTGCCGCGTTGACGCCAGGCCATATGTCCGCATGTTGCGGCCAGTATGGCGCCCAAATATCAAAGGTTTTGCGCCCTAACAACAGGTCGAACGGCAGGTTCATCTGCCTTCTCAGGGCCGTTCCAAGAATCGCGTCGGAATATGGCGCGATCCACCCGCCATACGCAAAGCCGCCGCTGGTATCTTCGTCTGGCCCGCCTGGGGCTTGTATGACGCCATCCAGGGAGATATGTTCAAGTACAAGTACTTTTCTCATGACTGAGTTCCTCCAATATTTGGATTACTATACGGACTTCCGCTTCACTGCATCATCGCGGTTGATTCACCCGGTCTGCGGTAGATATAATACAGCCTGCTCGCGGTGATCTTGAACCTAACCCGCGATTAAAAATGTAACGAACTCTTTAATTTTACAACAAACTGCTTACAGCAGTGATTTTCTATCCACTATTTCCGGCCCCGTCTCCTGGGAAACCGTCCCAGGCGAGAGGACCAGATTCATTCCGCGGCCAGCCCGCATCTCAACCCCTTCGAAGCGCACCCTAGTCCGAGTGGCTGGCGGCGCGTAACAAAGCGCTGCAGGTCAAAATCACAGGCGCAAGTGCGCTGCCGCGCAAGGACAGTGCGGAAACTTCGTTTCCGAGCGCTGTTTTAGCGTGACCAATACGATAGCCCTGGCCACCCGCCAGGGCTATTTATTAGATTTGCTATGTGCTAATGAAGCTTATAAACCAACGGTTGGCGCTTCAGCCGCGCCGCGAAGCGGCATCGGCTTGAATGAGTTGTCAGGCATGATTGGATTTTCCCCACTTTCTGAGGCGCCCGGTAATCCCCTCATCACCGCGGCATCAGCGCGAACACACCCCAGCCCAGGTATTCACGCGTGGTTGCGGTGTAGCGCTCGGGTTCCGAGGTCAGTTGGGCTCGAACATCTTGCGCGATCTCATCGGCGGGATTGGCTTCAAGCCACCGGCGCATGGTGAGCCACTTGGCCGCCTCGTATCTGTCCCAACTGTCCTGGTCTGCCAAAACCATTTCCACGACGTCGTAGCCGAGGTGACCGAAAGAGGCGAGAAGTTCTGGAAGCAGGAGAAAGTCGGAGATTGAGCCGGCATGACACTCCCTGGCAACATCTTCCGCCGGCGGCAACTGCCGCCAGTAGGGCTCGCCGATGAGGAGTATCCCTCCGGGGCGGAGGCTCTGCGCCAAAAGCTCGATGGTGCCGGCAACTCCCCCACCGATCCAGGTGGCACCGAGACAGGCTGCCACACTGACCTTCTCGTCAGAGACATAGCCAGCTGCATCGCCATGGATGAACTTGACTTGATCGGCGACGCCGAGTTCTTCAGCACGGAGTTTGGCTTTCTCGGTGAACAACTGGCTCATGTCGATGCCGGTGCCGATGACGCCGTGATCGCGTGCCCAGGTGCACAGCATCTCGCCCGAACCGCTACCTAGGTCGAGCACTCTCGCCCCCGATTCCAGACGCAGCGCCGCGCCGAGAATGGCGAGCTTTTCGGGTGTGAACGGGTTGTGGATGCGGTGAGCACTTTCGGTGATGTTGAAAATCCGTGGAATATCCAATGCAGAAAATCTCCTTATGATGGATGTAAATAAACTCGGTCACTGCCAAACGGTTTAGCTCAGCGGCGGGCGGCGGGGCGGGACTTACTGGGCTCGCCAACACAAATATCGCGCAGCATGCCTTCGGGCGGCGTAGACCGCCCGTCCGCTGCAGCTCGTGTTGGGCGGGTTACTCGATATCGGATTCACCCTTTTGTGCGGTCGGTCTGTTTGAGAATCTAAGTCCTGGCCCAAGCATAATGATTGCATGTGTTACCGGCGATGTAATCGGCAAGGGTGAGTTTTCCTGTCCAGGCGAACCTGCCGTGAGCAAACATATCATCCTCGGGGATTGCTTCGATAGTAGCAAGGACTTGCTGATACGATGTATGGAAGCAAGAAATAACATCATCGAGGCTGCGCCGGCAGTTGCTCTCATAAATTTCCTGATTCAAGGCATCTATAGCCTTGCGAGACATGCCAACCGGTGCCTTGGTGGGAGTTCGGCCTTGGATACCAGCTTGATACCAATCAAGAAAGAGTTGCTCCCAGGCGATCAGATGCGCCAGGATATCCTTGACTGACCAACTTCCGATAATGCTTGGTTGGATCATGTCCACATCTTTCAGCGTGGCTAGATTATTTTCCAATCGCCTCCGTTGAATGTGTATATTGCTTAACAACACGTTTTTGCTTGCCTGTTTCGTCACGTCCTATTCATTCTCCAAAGGCAACTCGTATTCTCAGCACCCGCCCAATATTAATTATACGGACTTCCGCTATACTGCATCATCGCGGTTTATTTACCCGATTTACCCTGTCTGTGGTGGATATACAGCATACTCGCTGTGATATTGGAACCTAACCCGCGATTAAAAATGTATCAGAACTCTTTAATTTTACACCGAACTGCTTGCGCCGCCGGATTTTTTGCCCACTATTTCCGGCCCTGTCTCCTGGTCCCCCCAGGCGAGAGGGCCGGAATTTTTCGCGCCCACCACCATCAATCTACAAATATTGGAGGCAAGTCCCTTGCGCAACGCAAGTTGCGCCGGACACTGTACTACTTTTTCGGAGTGCAATCTGCACCACACACACCGCTGACCGACGACGGCTCTGCCCGTCTATTGCTGCGCAATGGCGCTGCGCGGCTCGGAGGAACACCCCTGGACGGCCCGGCGCAATACCAGCGGTAACGCTCTGAGCTGGCTCGCTGGGACAGAACTTTTACCAATCGATAAAAAAAGGCTCCTCCGACTTGTCCTCGAAGGAGCCTGGGTACGAGAAAACGCTTTAGTGGCCGTTCAACCGACTGTAGCGTTTCTCCCCATCCTGGCTGGTTCAAGCAGCTCAGGCCTGGGATTAAGTAACTGCGGAGAGGGTGGGTGGATATCCGAGAGGAACCTCTGCCTGCCCGGCCTTCCGCCGATACTGATCCTGCCTGACAACGCCTCCCGCAAGGAAGCGCTTGCGATTCTCTCTGCAAAGCTGGATGGAAAAGAAACATAGTCTGTTGAGCTCTTAGATTTCCTCTGGTCATCTAGCCAAAAAGCAGTTCTCGTACTTATCCGGGAACTGCTTTTTCCGGCGCTATTTTCGAGGAGTCTATGAGTCAAAACCTTCCCAACAATACCCGTGTTGGCGTTTATGTGGATGTTGCCAACCTGTCTCTCAATGGCGGTTATCACCTGCAGTATGGTGTGCTGCGCGAGTTTGCCTGCCGCGATGGCGCCACCCCTACCCGCCTCAACGCCTATGTGGCTTACGATGTCGAGCGCGCCAGGCGTGACCAGCCCTATCGTGACCGGGCTTTCGGATTTCACTCGGTGCTGCGCGACTTTGGCTACAAGATCGTGGTCAAGGAGGTGCGCTGGTACCAGAACGAGAACGGGCGCTACGCCAAGGCCAACGCCGACCTTGACCTGGCGGTAGATGTGCTGACCCAGGCGCAAAACCTGGATCGGGTGCTGATCGCTTCCGGCGACGGTGACTTTGTCCGTGTGGTGCAGGCGCTGCAGAACCGCGGCTGCCGGGTGGAAGTGATCGGCCTGGACAATGTCTCGCAAGATCTGCGCACCGAAGCCGACCTGTACCTGTCCGGCTATCTGATCCCCAACCTGATCCCTGCCAATACCGAAGACGAAGAAGCACCCACGACCTGGGGGCAGATCGGCTCACGCGTGCGCGGCTGGTGCTACTGGCATAACAACACCTACGGCTTCATGCGCTATCTCAAGACCATCGGTCCCAACCTGTGGGTGACGGATGCCCGCAACCCGGACTCGCCCTTCGACACCGCTTTCTTCCACGACACCAACCTGCCACCGGTCGCCCGCTCCCAATCTCTACCCAACCGCAACCTCCTGTTCGAATTCACCCTGGTGCAGTCGGAGCGCGGGGCACAGGCGGTGGACATCATGCTGGCCGGTCAGGCAAAGGAGTCATGAGTGAGAACCGATAAATCACCCTGTTTTTCATTGTCTTTCTGAGTATTGGTCGGATAAGGAGAATTTATTCGATGAAAGCGAAAGTAATTGCCATCTGTAATCAAAAAGGCGGGGTCGGGAAAACCACCACCGCCGTTTCCCTGGCTGCAGGCCTGGCATTGAAAGGTAACGAGGTTTTGTTAGTGGATCTGGATCCTCAGGGTCAATGCGCCACCACGCTCGGTCTCAGCCCGGAACCGGGTGCCTTCTACCTGCTGACCATGGGCTCATCCCCCCACGAGACCGCCTTTATCCGCCAGTATGTGCGCAATACCGGGCGGGAGCATTTCTGGCTGCTGGCTGGCGATCAAACCACCATGGCTGCCCAGACGGTTCTCAACGCCCAGGAGAAACCGATCTCGACCGTGCGGGAAGCCATTCTCCGCTTCATCAAGAACGGCCTGGATTATGTCATCTTCGACACCGCTCCTTCAGTCGGAGGCATCCAGGAGCGGGCCATCTGGGCTGCGGACATGGTGATCATCCCCACTTCGACCGAATACCTGTCGACCGACAGCGTGCGCAAGATCGCCGCCACCATGCTCTATCTGCAAAAGGAAAAAGCCTGGTACGGGTCGCTTTTGGGCATCCTGCCCACGTTCTATCACGATCAATTGCGGGAACACCGGGCAGCCATGGAAGACCTGCGCCAGGGCTTTGGCGAGCGAGTGCTGCATCCCATCCACCGGGCAGCCGTGTTGGCTGAATGCCCCGGCGAGAGCAAAACCATCTTCGAGAAAGACGCCAACTGTCGCTCAGCGCAGGAATACCAGGAGCTGGTGAACCTGGTGTTGAAATACTGAGAAAGGAAGCCTCTATGGGTAAACCGGGTAGAAAAAGCATCTGGGACACACCCCCTGGCAGCAGCCCAAGCCTGGCTGAACAGGATCAAGGCTGGGGCAGCCAGGTGGAAACCCAGACCGTACCAAAACCGATCACTCCTGCTGTGCCAATCGTCGAGCAGCTGCGGGTGGCCAAACAAGTAAAGCGCCAGCGAGGCTGGGAGCAGGGCAACAAAACTCGCAGCTATTGGGGCATTCCCCTCGAGCTCAGAGAGGCGCTGGGTTGGATCGCGCAAGAATTATGCGTGAAGGTGGATGATGTCGCCCGGGCTTTCTTCGAGTATGGATTGGACGAGGTTCAAAAAGGCGCACTAGACCTTATCCCGCATCCCAATCCCAAAGGCCCAAAGATGACGTTGTATCCCGGCGGTTGGAAGCACCAGCCCTGGTCACGTCGAGAATTGGGATCGATCTTCCTCCCATGCGCTCCAGCAAAAAACGCCGAGGCGCAAACGCGTCACGCAGTCTGCGAAAGGACCTGCCTGTGTGCTGGCTGTGCGCCATCTGCCGGATGAACTCCACCAGGCTATCGTGACAACCGCCGATGCCTGTGCCGTGCCCATTGGTGAAGTGGCCATCAAGCTGCTGGGCTGCGGTCTCGAAGCATACAGGGACGGCCGGCTGGTTCTCAATCCGGTGCCTGTCCCCGGTGCCAATACCCTCTTCCCGGTGGAACGATGAACCAAATGCGACATTTTCTCGGAAAAGTAATTATTTCTGAAAGGGCAAAAATGACCCTAAGCGGTACTGCTTAGCCGCCGCTTAGGGCTGCTTAGGCTGCCGCTTAGTGACGCTTAGTCTGCCGCTTAGGCGCACCGAACAGGAAGCCCCAGGAGCCGTTCTTTGTAGATAAGCTGCATGATAAGACCTGGTGTAAGAAATAGCCCAGAAAAGCTTCCAGGAGCCATCACACAGATAAGCAGAAAACAGGAGTTTCAATGACAAAGTCACCCCTCCCACCCCACAGCCAGGAAGCTGAAGAAGCTGTGATCGGCGCCGTCCTGATCAATCCGGACGCCTACCATGATGTTGCGCATTTCTTGCAGGCCGATGATTTCTTTATTCACCGCCACCGGTTTATCTGGGAAGCACTCACCCATCTGTACGAGCAGAAAATCCCGGTCGACTTCCTGACCCTCACCGAAGTGCTGGATCGCACCGGTCGCCTGGCCGAAATCGGAGGACCCGCATATCTGACGGCTTTGATCAACAACACCCCTTCCTCCCTGCACGCCCAGGCCTATGCACACATCGTCCAACAGGCCGCGGTCCGCCGGCGGATGCTGGCAGCTGCCAACCAGGTAGCCAGGCTGGCCTATGAAGAGGGGTTGTCATTAGAGGCGGTCATCGATGAATCGGAGAAAGCCATCATGACAGCCGGAGATCGGGCGCTGGCTCATGATCTCAAGCCGTTCTCGCAGGTGCTGGGAGATCTATTCAACCGGGTCGAGCTGCGCGCCAGGCAATCTGAGATCGTCGGGGTTCCGACCGGATTCGCTGACCTGGATCATCTGCTTCAGGGCTTGCAGCCATCAGACCTGGTGATCGTCGCCGGGCGACCTGGTACGGGTAAAACCAGCCTGCTGCTCTCGGTGATCAAACACGCCGCGCAGATCCACAAGAAGCATGTGGCTGTCTTTACCCTGGAAATGTCGGGGGAACAGCTGGCCCAACGCCTGGTTGCCCAGGAGATTGGGGTTGACACGCAGCGTTTGCGGGCGGGTAAGCTGGCTGCTGATGAATGGTCGTTGTTCGCACAATCCATCGATGTATTTGGAGAGGTGCAGCTCTTTCTGGATGATACCCCTGCCATCACCCCTGCGCAGCTGCGGTCGAAATGCCGTCGATTGCACCTGGAGCACGGCCTGGACCTGGTTGCGGTCGACTACCTGCAGCTGATGAGCGGTGGGGGGCGCTTTGAGAACCGTGTCCAGGAAGTGTCCTATATCTCTCGCCAGTTGAAGATCCTGGCGTGTGAGCTGAATGTCCCTGTCCTGGCGGCTGCCCAGCTTTCCAGAGCAGTTGAGCAGCGCGCCGATAAGCACCCCATCCTCAGCGATCTGCGGGAGTCGGGCAGCATCGAGATGGATGCCGATGTGGTGATGTTCCTCTACCGTCCAGAGGCTGAGGAAATATCCAGCAATGTGGAAGTGATCGTTGCCAAGCACCGCAACGGGCCGACCGGTACTGTAAACCTGGCATTCAGGCAATCCCTGGCGAAGTTTGAAAATGCCACCCGAGAAAGGTAGCCCATCATGACCCAGCAGACGCGTTCTGCAGTTTGAATACCAGCAGTCCCTGGTGCAAGATAGCGACCGGCCGGGTTGGAGCGAGGAAGTCACTGTCTCCGTGCGGCTGCTCTCCGAAGCCATCACTACTGGCTGGTATCGCAGCCGATTTGGTGGCCGGGGGAATGATTTTGTGATCTGATTAGCCATTGCTATGCACGCCAGACCATTGAAAGGGAGCGATCTAAATCTATTGGTCAAACTGCGTATGGCAACCCTTGAGGATGATGGGCGACTGTATGCCAGGGTCAGTGATGTCGCCTTGGCGGATGAATTAGGTATCAGAGCCGAATGACAATCGCCCGTGCTACAGAACGATTATCCAAAGAGCAAATGCTGATCGCTATCCTGGAAATACCTGAGGAACTGACATCTTTCCGGGATTCGCATGGTCGCTTCAGCGGAACAAAGATATATCTGATCGCCGGGGACATCCAAAGCCAATTTCTAGAGAAAAGCAGTCGAAAAAGCTGACCGTGCTATAAAAAGTAGCACGGTAAAAGCAGATAATAACCGTGCAACAAAAAGTAGCATGGTTCAAGTGGCAGAGAATGTACACCGTGTTACTAAAAGTAGCACGGTAGACGACCACCGTGCTTCAGAATATAGCAGGCACAGCAGATTCGCGCACAAATATTATTGATGAAGAAGACGAGGAGGAGGAACGCACCGCCAAAATTGATCAGGTTTTCACCTATTTTGCTCACCGCAAAGGCGATCCGCAATACAACCCGACCAGCAAGGAACAGAAGTGCACTCGAAAATTTACTCACAGATGGTTTTACCATCGAGCAGATCATCGCTGGGATTGATGCGGCTTTTTCCCGCCCTTCCCGCCCCAGGCATTTCACCCACTGTGCGGCAATTGCCCGCGACCTGGTTCGTTCCCAGCAGGAATCCCGAACTATGGAAACCCGTCCCCAACCGGAAATCCATCAGCCGGAAGCCCTTGAAAGAACCGATCAGCTGCCAGCAGAAACCTCTCCAGATCCGGTCGAAGTCATCGAAACTAGCCCTGGCGCGTGCCGTGGATGTTTACCGCAGCGCCGGGCGCGAGATAACCGGCGACCTGCTTGCTCGCTTTCGCCTGATGGCAGCCCGCTGTGATCCCGCGGCCCGCACGGCAGGAGCATCCGGTGGTGATTGGCTGGCCGATGCACTTACCACTGCCCTGGGTGTAGCCAGGCCGGGCAATCTGCTCAACTATGCGGATGCCGTCTTGAACGACTGGATTGCGAATGGCCGAAATGAGAAACCTTTGAAACCAGCAGCCAGGTCAAGATCGAATAGCCGTCAAGACTCCTGGCGATCCAGAGAGCCCGGTGTGAACCAGGGCATCATCGATTACCTTGAAAAACACGGAGGCATGCCGCATGGCGACCCAGATTGAAATATTACGCGTTTTGAAGATACTGGGAGAACTCTATCCTGCTTTCCAACTGAGCAGCTCGGCAGTGGAAGTCTATGTCCAGTTGTTGGCCGACATCCCCGGACCGGTGCTCGAACAGGCCGCGCTGGAACACATCGGCCGTTCAACCTTCTTTCCGGCAATTGCGGAGTTGCGCAGCGCAGCCTTCGACATTCTGGAAATCGGCCAACCCGACCCCAACTGATTACGAGGCCTGGGCTGAAGTGCAGGCGGAGATCCGCCGGGTTGGACACTGCGGCCAGCCGTGCTTCAAAAACCCATTGGTAAAGCAGGTCGTCGACCAGTTAGGGTGGCGTTATCTCTGTCTTTCGGAAAACCCGGTGGCTGATCGCGCCCACTTCGTCCAGGCATACCAGGCGCTGGCAGAACGACAGCGGCAGGATACTCGTCGTCCGCAACTGGTCACCCAATTTATCATCTCGCTGAAAGAAAACAACCCGCAGCAGCTTGTCAGCGGCCAAAACGAAAAGGAGTAGCTAATGCCTACGTACACCAACTTGAGCATTTTACAGGGCTGGCTGGAAATCGAAAGCGTAACCACTGCCAGTGTCAACCGCCTGCAGGTCCCGGTGCTGTATGGCTGGATTTACACCACCGACCATACCGGGCTGGAGGATTGTTTCGATGAGCGCCATCCGGTGATCTTATCCGGGCGTCCGGCCGAGGCGATCCTGGGAATCACCCGCAAGCTCAACGAAAAGCTATCCCAGGTCAAAGGTATCAGCCTGGTTGACTTACCGGTTGAAAACCAGGAGGCTGCCCAGGTGCTGGTCAACCAGGGACGGCCGTATGTTATCGCCCAGGGAAAGCTTCTTTCGCATGCATGGCAGTTCCCGCCTGGATATCCGCCACATCTCGGTATTAGGGTTGCCCTGGGGAGCCTTGGATATCCTGGCTGATTTCGAGACCGTCACACCAGGCGAAGCGCAAGCGCTGGCGGCCGATCTCTCGGTTTTGGAGCGGTCGCAGATCGGCCAGGCGGTAGCTGTGGCCATGCGATCCTTGATCAGCCTGCGCCAGGGGGATGGAGCATGCATGGGGAAACAAGGTTGAAACGTTTTCTAAGCTCCGTCAGGTTGACTCACCTGGCTTTAGTGGGTATTTTCCTGCTGTCCACGGCGCGCGTGTCGCCCGATCCGGATACCTGGTGGCACCTGAACGCCGGCAAGTGGATGGTCGAGCATGGCGAGCTGCTCCGGGTGCGACCAATTCTCCTATACCCGCCTGG
This sequence comes from uncultured Chloroflexia bacterium, assembly GCA_963788145.1. Taxonomy (GTDB): domain Bacteria; phylum Chloroflexota; class Anaerolineae; order Anaerolineales; family UBA4823; genus UTCFX2. The sequence continues at coordinate 12,681 of CAWBFQ010000004.1, forward strand.
GTGAGGCTTACCCGGCGCCTGGCTGGCCGGTGCAAATCCTGCTTTATCTGGTTTACCAGGCGGGCGGCATCGGTGGATTGAACTTGCTGACCGGATTCGTGTTTACCCTGGCGTTCTATTTCATAAACAAGGCTCTCTCCAGGCAGCGATCTGCTCAAAGCATCTGTTCGGTTGCTGGGAGCGGCGGTTTCATCACTGCACGCTTCAGCGCGTCCGGCGCTGTTCACGCAGCTGTTCAGCGCTATTTTCCTATGGGTATTAGAGGATTACCGCTGGGGGCGCTCAAATCGTCTGAAGCTGCTGCCGCCGTTGATGGTTGCCTGGGCAAACAGCCACGGTCTGTCACTGATCGGCTTTGGACTGGTTGGGCTGTATGCCCTGGGAATAACAAAGGTAGAGAAGCAGGGGACGAAGCTGGCGATTGCCAGCTTGCCCAAGAACCTGTACATCCTGATCCCCTTTCTGCTGCTGGCTGCTTGCATCAACCCTTATGGTCCAGCGCTGCTGCTCTACCCGTTGCAGGCCGCATCTGCACATTGGGAAGCGGCCCAGCACATCCAGGAATGGCAATCGCCTGATTTCCACCGCTCGTTCGTCCAACCCTTTATCTGGCTGCTGCTTCTGACCATAGCTGTGATTGGAGCCAACCGTAAACGTGTGGCTCTGACAGACATTCTGTTGGTAGCTTCCTTTGCCTACCTGGGACTGTATTCAGCAAGAAATGTAGCGTTGTTTGGCCTGGCGGCACCAATCGTGTTAACTCGTTCCGCTGCACCGCTGGTCGATGCCTGGGCCAGGTTGTCATCCAAAAGAATTCCATCCCCAAAACCGTTATTGCGTAGAGTCTTGGTTTATCTGACCCTGGCAGTGCTGACAATGGTAGGAATGGCGAGGGTAGTGCAGATGCTGCCCACCCAGGCCAACCTGGTGGAGTTGGAAATGGCTGGCATGATTGCGCCCGCAGGCGCGTTGGAGTATCTCAAAACCGAGCAGCCTGATGGCCGCCTGTTCAACTCGTATAACTGGGGCGGTTACCTGCAATGGGCATTACCTGAATACCTGCTGTTCGTGGATGGGCGCGCCGACCTGTTCCAGGATGAGATCATCAACCAGTGGTTCCAGGTAGCCCTGGTGCAGGAAGGCTGGCAGGAAGTGCTGGATCGCTGGGATGTGCGCCTGGTGCTGATCGAGCGCACCTGGCCGGTGGCCGAAGTCCTGGAGCTGGCTGGCTGGCGGTTGGTTTACCAGGATAAGTTCTCAGTGATCTACCAGCGATAAGCCCATGATTGACCCAACCCTCCGGCAGCAGGTAGAACAGGCTGCCCGCCTGGCTGCCCAGCGCGCCCGCCAGGTTGACGTGGATGATTGGCTGGAACGACTGAAAGCGGCTGCCAGCTCGCCAGGATTGGCAGAGCGCATCTGCGATTGCCCAGGGTCACCGCTGGGCTGGCGCCATCCCCACCTGGGAACCGGTTGACCTGGCCAAACAGCCTGATGGCGAACCGGTAGAAGCCGTGGGCATTGATGGCTCCCAAATATACCCCCTGGATCGCAGCCCGGTTCTATGGGCCTACATCCAGGCTGTCGCTTACCGAATGCAGCGCCCGCCCTTGTTCGAGTCGCAATTCGTGGACATTGGCACGGAGATTGCCCAGGGCGGCAGCCAGGCGCTGGAACTGCTCGAAAACCGGGATGAGTTGGTTACCCTGACCAACGCCTGGCGCACGCTGCTGGAAATGCGCATGGCCTGCGCGGCGGCGCAGGTTTACCCGGGCGAGGTGGTATTGTTGGATAATGGCCTGCTTCCCTGGTTGAGCGTGGGTGGATCGTCAGCGCACCGGCGATTGAAAGAGTATCTTGAATTGCTGCTGGCCCTGCGCCCAGGCCTGGTTGCCGGCGTGATCTCCGGCCCGCAGTCCCGCCTGCTGGCGCGGCTGGTCAACCTGGCAGAAGCGGAAACCGTCGAGCAAGGGATACAGGATGGCCACGATATCGCCGACAGCGTTTTGATGCGCCGCCTGCTGCAGGCCGGGCGAGCGATCTGCCCTTTTCCTGCACGGCAGCCCGCGCAACAAGGTGTTCCAGGATCACGGCGCCGGGGTGTACTTCTTTTTCCTGCGCGTGAACGAGCAGGAGATTGCCCGCGTGGAGATCCCAGCCTGGCTGGCAGAGGACCCTCGGCTTGTGGACTCGATCCATGCCTCGGTGCTGGCTGACGCCCGGCTGACTGGCTATTCCTACGTTTTGTCCCAGGCCCACCAGCATGTGACCATCCCCTTTGACCTGGGAGACATGCTGCACGCCAGCGCTAGCGCCTGTTATTGGGCTGAGACCAGGCATCTTCCAAATTACATCAGCAAAAAACCAGATGAAGGGAGCGGACAGGTCGCCCAGATAGGCTTCTCACCCCTTAACCCCAGGCACATCTGCCCAGGCGGAGAAAGGATGACGATGCCTGAGGCGGGAAATCCTCCTCATCCACTTTCTTGGGAGAAGTGGCGGGTCAGACCCGGATCCAAATCGGTGAAGCAGGCTGGTTCCTACCAGTGAGTGGAATGGTACTTGGTGGGCTGCGCCCGGATACCGGCAAGTTTTGGTGCCAGGTGCTGTCGGTCGAATTCTTCCAGGGTGAACGTTTCCAGGATCACCAATACGGTCAGGAAACGTGCAACTTGGTCGCCGAAATTCTGTCCGGACTGAACGTTCCGAAACACACGAACCGCTGCAAATCCGTTCGGAGAATATTACAACTCTCACATTCGATTTTGGGCTTAACAACAGGGATACCAGTACAGCAGCATTCCGACTTCCAACCAGCTCCAGATTTTGCTCGATACAGCTTTGTTCCAGCACTTGCGCGAGGATATTGATCTCAAGAATGTGGATTTCGAAATGCTGCACGAAAAGCCAGCCCTGGCAAACTGGCTGTGTTGGCAGTGGTTGAAAGGGGGAAATATCAATGCGTGCCGGGCATTGCCTGCCCGTGAGCGCCTGGCAAAAACGGGCTGGAGCACGTATCCCGTGTGGATTGGGCATCCGTATGCAGAAGCAAAACGCCTGCTCAAGGAAAAGCAGGCGTCTGGGGGAAAGTAAAGTCAGGGTGGGCAGATAGGCCTGGAGTTAAGGGGATGGAGGCCTATAATTTATCAAGAGAGCCTAGGTAACTTCCCTGAAGATTGAAATCTTTACAAATAGCCAAGAAGTCTTCGTTGACAGATCGTATCTTCATACGCCATCGAGTGGTTATTGTTCATTATTCGTCAACTCAAGAACATCTCTCTGATTGAGTACTCTCCATCGCAGTATTACAAATTTCTTTATAAGAGTGCTTTAAAGATTAATCGCAAATTGTCTTGAACATTCTCAACCATATCAGGACTTGGGTGATTTCCTGCCCTGCCTGCTTTACCCATATTCATGTTATATAATATTTTTATGCAGGTAAGGATGCTAATAAAACTCTACCTTCTCACATTGTAGAGGGCACAATTAATTCTGAATTATATTACTCTGAAAAAATGTTCTCTCCATATATCATATTTGTAATCTTTCTTAAACAAAAGCATAGTACGAACCTAGACTTGAATTATCTAGAGAACTTTCAACCACAGAGGTAAAGAAATTTCGAAAAGTTGGGGTACGCAATGCATCAATCACATAGGATACAAATGGAGGATTCCAACCTGCATCAAGGTACTGCGAATGTGACTCTTTGAAAGTATGAAACATATTTTTCAGGATATTCCATACTATAAAGAAAATCGTCTACCAAATCGGGATAATAGGTTCAAAGTACCACGTCAGTACATCGAGGAGCCTGAGTAGCAATCTCATCATTAGTCAGTGGAAATTCTCGTAGAATTGATAAAGCAGCATTTGGCACATGGTAGGCCACGGCTAGTTCGCCAACCATGTGCAATAAATCTTCCAGGAATAACCAATCCTTATCGTAAAATGCCAGATCAAAATAATGTCGCCAAATATGCAAACCAAATATCCCGCTTTTCTATATACAGTAATGAAATATAGATTAATCCTTGACTAAAATACTTTCTTCCAGAGCGTGAAAGGAATAAACCTCTAGATGTATCCAAGGGATTTGAAGCAAAATAATATATAATTTCCACTCTTCTTCATTTACCGCTTCCTTGCATTATTAATCTCATAAAGTGCACCTGAGAGATGCTGCATACACGCAACTCCGTGTGGTGCTCTCGATAACGTATCATCGAAAAGGTCTGCAATTATCGGAACGATACTTTCAGGTCTTTTTTATTCCCTTGAGCCACAAGGGCTAGAGAAATTACCGCACCTGACAGCAAATCTTCCAGTTTGGATATCTGATGTAACAAACCTTTAACTTCTTCAATGTGACCATAATCCGGATCCAAATACGGCAGTATTTTCTTTAGTAAAATACGATCTTTGAATGGGATTTTCAAAGAAATCTCGGAATTCTTCAATATCACCTATATAATACCTAGGGATATCTGACAAGACACGAGATACAAAATTGACAAAGAATAGCATTAACGGACCACGCAAGACCGAACGAATTAGAATACGGCTTAATCGATCCCTTGGATGTAATATCTTATCAATCACATGTCGTACTGTTATCCTAAGTTCTTGCTGTAATTGTTTGTCATTGGGTGCCTCAAGAAACATAAGAATTGATATTCCAATAAACAATTCAAGTGCAGATTTCCTGGGTAATCCGCAGAAACCAACCGTCATATTTTCGAGATAGTTAAGTGTTCGAATTCCCCTGTTTTCTGTAGTTTTTGATTGTTCATTTCGATCACTTCGCCACAAATAAAAAATTTGTTTTATGGCATCATAACGAAGCCATGATAATCTGTCCGAAGCGCCTTGGGCTAATATGTCAGAAAATCCCTAGGGTACCTGCTACATCGACAGCTATTCTTTGAGGGCTTGCCTTTTGGTCTTTAATAAACTTTTCGATTTCTTGAAAGCTGCTTTTGCTTAGATAATTTCCTTTCATTCATCAGCTGGGTCAAGATATCATTAACTTCATTCGGTCTCTCTTGACCATACTCTTTTAGAACAGCTACCATGATATCACGTACAATATAATTTTCTTTTTTACACAGAGATATGATCGTTGATTGACCACCATTGTCAAGCTCCAATACCAATGCGAACTTTACCGGACCCCATAGGAATTGTTGTTTCTAAGTCAACTCTATTCATAATATAGGCAGTTACCTTATCATCAGATCCGAATTTAACTCCCACAAGCGTTTTCCTGCATGGAAATCATAGAAACGTTCATACCTAAAACCGATTTGGTAATCTAATGCATCCCCACTTTGAATGAGTATACCTGCATCCGCCAGATTGAGATATGCTTCGTTCACACGACTTCCATCCGGCAACATACCATCGTTGTGGATGAAATCAAACAATGGCTCTCCCTGAGCAGTTGTTACTGTATCGACCTCTTTGAAGAAATCATATTGCTGTAATTTCCTGTCCGGATCATTAAAGTCATAATTTCATTGGACAGGAAACGGATATCTTCCAGTCGCAACATCTTACTTCGCACAAGGGCATCCAGATAGCTTTATAAACTTCTGTGGGTTTGATTGAGGAAGGTATCTCTTGACCTTTATATGTATCAGAAATTAGTCGCAGTAACAATGGGTCTCTAAGTGTCTTCCGCATAAAAGGAGATAGGCTTTTATAGTCTGTCTAACCCTGAAGCTTCTCGGTATAACTCAAAAACTATGGGTAATTCATCACTCGTAAAAGGATCCAATCGCTCAGAGTTAGCTGAAAGGTTCTATTTCGACTTCTAAATTGTCTTTCCCGGATCTCGATAATATTTTTCATCAGCGAGTTTAACCAAATACATCTTTTTTTATTGCTCTCAATGCTTCAGGTCGACAAGTCACGACAACTTTTAGCCAAGGCCAGTCTGACTCTCTTATAAGTTCATCAATCCTTTGAAGCAGTTCCCTGGCTCTAGGATTTTCATTAATGGCATCGATAACCAAAACGACGAACAGCTGGTACGATATCTTCGATACAATCAATTTCTCGCCAAACATTATTAATCTTTTCACCGCCTCCCAAACGTATATAGCGATCGAAATGTTCGCCGACAATTGTTGTTAAAGAGTGCCCCGGAATTCAACCGCGCTCCATCAAACATTAAAAAGCAAACCCTTGATCCCATATCCCCAAATTCTTCAGCTAACGATAGAACAAAGTTACTCTTACCAACTCCTGATTGTCCTGTTAATACAAATCCTACTTTATCAGATGCCAAAAATCTTTCAAATGCATCTCTAACTTTTTTCCTTTGCAGGTAAAAATTTTTTGATACTTCCCAACGACAGCAGCCATTTGCTGATCTGATACAGAACTCGCCACGCCCTCTTAATGATAACCAACTTAGTTGTTCGTATACTTCTCTTACACGTTTCTGTTCAAGGGTTGCATATAACATTAAGACGAAGTCGGCAACATTTGTTTGATTCATGCTCAATTGCCAGAGGGCAATCCTTAAATATTGAAGCATGTTATCATCCCTAAAATGCCTGTCATAGACTGCTACATCTGATTTCCTGGCTACATCATCCCAAATTATCAGGAGGGGATGCATTTTTAAAAAATCTTTACGATTTTTAGCAAGATAGAACCATCCAGGACCAAGATCGTTTTCTACAATAAGTGGTTCTTCAACAGATTTTGGTTCAAGTCCCATATAGGAGTCATACCAATATCAAT
>CAWBFQ010000005.1:0-38246 GCA_963788145.1 uncultured Chloroflexia bacterium
AGCTATTTCGTATTGTTCCGAAAGCACACCCTCACCTGAGTGGATGATCTGATTGATTAACCGAGCGTTTTCTGATCGTCGATCCAACGGCTCAGGATTGTGCGCAGGATGGCATGATCGATGCTCGGAAAATACTGTTGAATGTCACATTGCAATACATGCTGTGCAATGCGCGCGAATTGATGACAACGCAATATCGCTTTGTGTGTGCCTTTACCCATCCGATTGGCATAGGAATTGTGGATGAAACGCCGCTCCCAGATGGTTTCAATGATGTTGCAGAGCGCATGGTGAACTACACGGTCGCGAAAAAGGGGGCGGCTGAAATCAATCGTCGTTTGGGGTCATGGATATAGAAGCTGCAGTAAGGGCTTGGCTGCCAGGATTGATGGAGCAGTTCAGCCTCTAAATCGAGCAGTTCCTCTTCCAGGTTATATTCAAATGCAGCGACATCTGGCTTTGCTGCGCTTGCCTTTGCGCGGTTTTTGAAGGCGTGGTGCAGGTTTTCAAAACTTGTGATTGAAAAATAGAGTATATCCGATCCTGGCATGTATAAGATAGATGCAAGAATGGCGCCAAAAAAATCGTTTAAGCCCCGAAAAAGCCCAGGATTTAGAAACCAGGATTTCAGGAATCCAAGTGATTCATGGGGGAGAGCACCACCCGGAAACCGAGATTGCCGCTGCAGAAATCTGGCCCGTCCCTGCGACGGGAGGGCGCAGCGGACGATGTCCCGATCACTGCCCCACGAGCCGCCCCGCACCACCCGCGGATTTCCTTTTTTCGGTCCAAATGGATCGATCACCGGCGCTCCCGATCCTACCATCTGTGCATACGCCTGTGGATCGTACCCGTCCAGGCACCATTCCCACACGTTCCCCACCAGGTCGCTCACCCCCAGGGCGCTGTCGCCATGTGGGAAGATCCCGATCGGGCTGGTTGCACCGAGACGGTCGTCTGGTTCGCTGTTGTTGCAGCGTTCCGGGTCCCAATTGTCACCCCATGGCCAGATTTTCCAAGTCTGGCTTCAAATCCGTTTCAATCCGGTTGTCCGCAGCGCCATCTTGCGATAGGTGCGGGATGAACCGGGCTGCCTTCTCCCACTCCGCCTCTGTTGGCAGCCGAAAAGGTTTGCCAGTGACCTCAGCCAGCCAGTTTGCGTATGCCCGCGCCTCGAACCAGCATACCCCCACAACCGGCTGATTGGGATAGTTGAAGTCCCGGTTTTCCCAGAAGAAAGGCTGGGAGCGTCTTTCAACCGACCGAATTTCAAGCCACTTCCTGAAATCTTCCCTGTATTCATCTGAATATACTGTAAGATCGCTTTTGTATTCTCCTTTGCGCCAGCGTATTCCATCGTCACCCCAGAAGCGCTCGCTCTTCTCCAGATCATAGCCGCCCGCATCGATGAAAGCCCGGTACTCTGCATTCGTGACCGGGTATTTCGCGACCCGAGAAATCCTGACTGATTTCCACCAGGTGAGCCGGCTTTTCGTCGTCCCATAAGGTTACATCTTGACCCTCCAGGCGGCGTTCTTCTTCTTCGCCGCTGCCCATTCGGAAAGCGCGGCGGGAACCCGGATCATCTCCGGAGCGTGCGGGATGCAGGCGGGCGTCAAAACATTTTGTGGGTTCCCTGTGGGTCGCTCAGCTCGCCCAGTTCCTTACCCAGGTGAGCGCGCACTCTCTTCGCCAGCGTGGGCGGGTTGCGCCCGGCCAACGACCGCCAGCATCTGGGCGGCCAGCTCCTGGCGCAGGCTGCTCTCCACCATCCGCCGGGAGGGGATGTCCGCCAGGCACAGTCCGGCCAGGGCGATTGCATGGTCGTGCTCGGCGCGGGTCTCGTTGGTGCTGGCCAGTTTGGCGATGAATTCATTGACCATTTTCTCGCTGGTATCCGCCAGAATTCCGGCTGCCAGCCGCACCGGCTCTTCCCACTGATCTTCCAGCAGGTGCTTGGCGACAAAATTCGCCAGCTTATTCAGGTTAAACGGGGCATAGTTTTTGACCAGGTGCCAGCCGGCCAGGAATTCTTGAAGCGGCCCGGTGCGTACGAAAGGCGTAAGGGCGGTCTTGCTCATCCAGCAGCCCGCCATGCTCGGCTGTCGAGAGCAAAAAATGGCGGATGGTCTCAATTTTCTTCTGGCGATCTTTGATCTGGATCGAGAATTCGTCTATCACCTTTTCAATCAGATCGTCTTCAGCAAGGCCTTCTTCGCCCGCCCGGATAGATGCAGGTGGAAGGCGACCAACGCCAAGCGATTGCGCTCGATCGTGACGTCCTTTCCTGCTTCTCCTTGCGTCGCATTTGATCCGAGCGAATGGCGGTGTCTTTCCCGCAACAGCGTATCCACCGCCTGGTCGTACACCTCGGCGCGGTCGGTTGGGCAGCACATGATCCGGGCGATGAATGCTGAACAGGATGGTGGTCATCAACGGTGTCTCGGGGCAAGCTGGCGGACGCGGTTGTCGCTGGCGTCGATGCGCCGGCTCAGGTCTGCCGCCTTGTGCTCTGCTCTGTATTCCTCGTAATAGTGATAGAGGTTTAGGATCAGCCGGTCCCGTTCGGCTGGTTCCAATGGATGGACTTGCCCCAGCCACGCTCCTGCAGGCTGGCGGGCGCCTATGGTCGTTGGCCGGGCGGTGATCAAGATGCGCGTGCGCGGGTGATCGTACAGGCGCAAGATATCGCTGGCCAGGGTTGCAACCCCCTCGCGCCGTTCCAGGTCGATTTCATCCACGCCGTCGAAAAGCAGCAGGCCCCCGCCGCGCAGTTCGCGCTCCAGCCCGTTTGCCGAGAGCAATCGTTGCGCGCCCTGGCGGGTGTTCTGGCGGCATTCGTCGTTGTAGCGGTTGCACAGGTAATCCAGCAGGGTCGCGGCGGTATGCGGGCGTTGATTGTCCCGGCAATAGCGGTCGAACGCCCCTAAAGGGACAAACAGCGGGAAAAGCGGCCCGCCGAGCGCCTCGATCAGTTCTTTTTGGCCAATAAATGGGCGTTTGAGCTACCTTTTTGGCGCAAGCCAGCCCGGCCCAATGCAGCAGCGTGCTTTTGCCCGATCCGGCTGCGCCGCTGATCATTAACACTTTTGACTCCTGCAACGCTTCGAGCAGGCCGACCCTTTTCTCAGGACCGCGCATCTCACCCATAAGGCTCGCGCGTTCATCCCCTTGGATCGGGTTTGCCTTTTGCCTGCCTTTGTCCGGTCTTTCTCTAGCAGCTTGAAATCGACGGTTATCGGCAGGTAGATATCTTCCAGCTTTGCCATAGGTCTTTGTTTGTCCACTTTTAATGATTGTGGGCCAAACTTAGGGCTTTCATATTCTCGAATAAACCATTTTAGATAATCTCGGCTCGGATTGGCGCCGGGGTGGATCAGCGATCCAATCCACTCGGCAAACCGACTGCCGGCGTTTTAACCCCTTCACGAACCCCCGCGAAGAAACTATACGCGATCAACAGCATCACGAGCGGGATCAATAAGAGTAGAGCAATCAATCCCCATTCATCAATCAACCGAAGCCAGAATTTCGCTGAAGGCGAGGATTCTTCAAATACCTCCCGAATTGTCGTGGTCGCGGTCAAAGTGGGCGCGGGCGTCTCGTCCGCCGTCGGCGTCAATGTGACACCCGCCACAGGCGGAACAGTCTGATACGGGGACGCCGCCAGCAGCAGCATCCACAGGCAAACCACGCTCAACCCGCTGAATATCCAGAAATGCCGGTTATGGTAGAGTCGATTAACCCAATGAAAGGGCCCACATCGTAAACCACTGTACTCGTCATTGATCTGTTTTCCCATGACCCCACCTGCCCGTCTGAGTTTGTCTGAACAACCTTATTTTACATCAAGCCTCGCCGCCTGGGTGATTATCTCAGCCCGCTTTTAGAACAACAGCGCCTCAAGCGCATAATAGCCAAAGCGCAGCCCAAACCCGATCAGCGCAAACCCGGCCACGATCGAGATGATCCGGGCGCTCTTTTCGTTGACGAAGCGCTGGCCCCAATGGGTCAGGATCGCCATGCTGGTGTGCCAGGCCAGGATCCCGGCCAGGATGCTCAACCCGCGGAGCAGCGCGCCGATACCAGAAGCTGCCCCGTTCGCCCCGATCAGCGAGCCGAAAATCCCCAACCAGAACACCACCGCGATCGGATTGGAGATATTGATCAGGTAGCCCACCAGGAACGGATTGCGGGTGGAGGGCGCTTTGGCCGCGCTCGAAATCGATCTTGCGCCGGCTGTCGCGGACGCTCAGGTAGCCCAGGTAAAACAGCACCAGCGCCCCCATCGTCCAGATCGCGATCTTCACCATCGGGACTGCGATCACGCCCGCCAGCCCAAAATAGACCACCAGCATATAGGTCAGATCGGCGCTGGTGATCCCCAGACCGGTCCAGAAGGCGCGCCGGAAACCCCTGCGCAGACCGGTCTGAATCACCGCCACGCCGGCCGGCCCGATCGGCGCAGCCAGCATCACGCCCAACAAAAAATTCTTCAGAAATTCGTCCATTACAAGGACGCCACAGCCCGTTCGAAGATCTCCAGGCCGGTCTTGATCTGATCCTCATTCACCACCAGCGGCGGGATCCAGCGGATCACCTGGTGATAGGTGCCGCATTGCAGCAGCAGCAGGTCATTCTCCAGGCAGAATTTCTTGACCGCGTCGCTCGCCTGTCGAGCCGGGGGTACCATCCGGGTTGGTGAACTCCACGCCCACCATCAGCCCCAGCCCGCGCACATCTCCGATGAGCGGGTATTTCTGCTGGATCTGCTTCAATCCGGCCATCAACGCCTTGCCCATCCGGGCCGCGTTCTCCACCAGCCCATCCTTGAGCACCTCGATCGTGGCGACCGCCGCCGCGCACGAGACCGCGTTGCCGCCATACGTGCCGCCGTGGCTGCCGGGGATCCATTGGTCCATCAGCTCGCGCCGCGCCATCAGCCCGGCCAGCGGGAAGCCGGAGGCGATCCCCTTTGCCATCGCGATCACGTCCGGGACCACCCCGAAGTGTTCGACGGCGAAGAACTTGCCCGTCCTGCCAAACCCGGACTGCACCTCGTCCACGATCAAGAGCAGCCCAAACTCGTCGCAGATCGCCCGCAGCCCCTGCATAAACGAAACCGGCGGGACGATATAGCCGCCTTCACCCTGCACCGGCTCGACGATCAGCGCGGCGGTCTCGAATGGGGCGGTTTGGGTGTAGAGCATGTGGCGCAGTTCGCTCAAACACCACTGGCTGGTGGTTTCCGGGTCCCAGCCGTAGCGATAGGCATAGGGGTAAGGTGCGATATAGACCCCCGATGCCAGCGGGGCGTAACCGGCCCGGTAGATCGTGCTGCCGGTGTCGGTCGCCATGGTCATGTTGGTGCGCCCGTGGAAAGCCCCCTGGAAGGTGATGATATTCGGTTTTTTGGTCGCGTGGCGGGCCAGCTTGATCGCCCCTTCCAGCGCTTCAGCGCCCGAGTTGGTGAAGAAAAAACTGTCGAATGATGGGTCCGGGACGATGGTCAGCAGCGCATCGGTCAGCTCCAGCAGCGGCAGGTGATAATAATTGTTCACCTGGGCGTGGATGATCTTGGCGACCTGCGCCTGGGCCGCCGCCACCACCTTTGGGTGACAGTGACCGGTGTTGGTCACGCCGATCCCGGAGGTGAAATCGAGATAGCGCCTGCCGTCCGTGTCAAACACATAACAGCCCTGACCGTGCGAAATGGTCAAGGGGAAGGTCCGGCTCCAGACCGGGGAAACATTTTCTTTTGCCATATCTGCCTCGTTTGTTTGGGTTGCGGAACTTGTTTCTACGCTGATCGCCTATCTTGACAGAAGCTTTGCGGTGGTTGAATTCGCCTGCTGGCTACGGTTTCTTTAGATTGGCTTTGCAGTAGGGGCAATCGGCCGTATTGAGACCGGTCCATTTGACCGTCGAGACGCTCAATGGCCCGCCGCAGTTGGGACACACATCCGGCAGCCAGTTTGAGCGTTCTTGTTCGATTTGCTTCTCTTGCTGAATGACCTGCTTGCCTTCGTCCTGGCGCGAGAGGTAGAGCTGGATCCCGGCCTGCACCAATCCGCTGATCGCAGCCAGTACCAGAATCCCCGGCCACCACCAGCCCTTCCAGAATAAAATTGCCAGGCCGATCAGCCAGACCGCCCCTTGAATGTGATTCCAGGGTTCGGGCAGTTCATCTGCATTTTCTTTTCTTGCTTTTTTGTTCTCTTTGGACATTTTTACCATCCCATCATGACAGATGTTTCCTCACTAGGAGCGCTCAATCCACAATTCTTTCCAGATTTTTGATTCCCTGGTTGCTGTGTCGCCAGGAGACCAACTCCGATGGTTTCCGGAGGGTATTTACCCATCCGTTGGAAAACTGTCGAAACTGATTTCGCAGATTATACCCCGATCGCGTGCGTCTCGGCTTGGTGTAATGGAAGATATCCTTCTTTGTTAAGCTCAGGCGTCGGGGTGGAGGCTTCGTCCGGTTTATCCGAAAGCCCGAAGAGCAGCGCGCCGCGCTTGCGCCATTCCAGCGCCATCTGGCGCACTTCCTGGGTGATCACGATCTCTTCGGCCAGCATTTTCTGCGGCGGGGCATGATCATCCAGCCAGCCGAATAGTCCCACCGTCAGCCGGTATTCATTCCGGCGGAAGGGCTTGAATGGGGTGGGATCGCCAGCCTGCACATTCGCATAGATTTCCTGGTGAATGGAGGATAATTCGTCCGATAATTCGACTTTACGCTGCTCCACCTGGGCGATGAATTGACCAAAAGTCGCCATCTTTCCATCCCGCACATCCTGCACCAGCCCGGCAAAGCTGAACAACTCGCTCCCCAATATCAGGCAGATATAGGCCAGGTAATCCTGGTTATCGCCGGTAAACGGGTGAAATTCCGGCTGGTTGAGCGGGTCGTAGGCGGCCTGGAAAGCAGCCGGATTAAAATGATCTCCCAGCAGCCCGGCCACGGTCATCTTGACTGCATCCATCCGGGCCTGGTCGATCACCTGGCCATTGCGCCCGCGCGCCCCAACCATGGTCTTATCCATATCGATCACCACCGCCGCATCCTCGTCGATTGGATGACCGTTCTGAGCGCAGTAGCGCTCAAATTCGAACAGCCCGGCCCAGCGATTAGAGAGCATCAATGGAAATCCTCCCTCTCCTGCGACAACCTGGAAGGATTCGGGCTGGCTGCTCTCCGAACCGATAAACGCCTGGCCCATCCAGCCGCTGACTTGACATAAATTGGCATAAGCTGTGCCATCCAACAGGCGCGTATCCCCGACAAATACCAGCCGCTTGATCCTGGCGCCGGGCCAGTCTTGCGCTCTGCATGCCTCGATCAACTGCACGATCACCCGGGCGTAATCGGCTTCGTTTTTGCGTGGGATGGCGCCGGCGCGCAAACCGATCCGCTCGCGCACCTGCTCCAAACCCGGCAGCGCAGGATCATACGGGGTCAGGTTGCGATAAACGATCCGGTCTTGCAAGAATTGATCTACCGCAGAACGGCCATAAATTTTCATCTCAGCCTCCTTCCAACACGTGTCGGGTTCGGATGACCCGACCGACACTACAGTCGATTACCCGGCTTGCACTGGAACGATCAGACCATGCAACGCGTGCACAGCCCCTGTTGCATCACGGGCATCCACTACCAGGCTGATCGAGACTTCCGATGACCCCTGGGCGATCGCGATGACATTGATTCTCTCTTTTCCCAGAATACCAAACACTCGTCCGGCAATTCCGGGCGTATGGATCATCCCAGCCCCAACCACGGTTACGATGACCACTTCATCCGTAGCCCAGATGCGGTCGATATCGCGTTCTGCCAGCTCATTTGCAAAAGCCTTATTCAACGCCGAGATCACCCCTTCAGTTGAGCTGGCTGGGGCGGCAAAACAGATCGACTGCTCCGAGGAGGCCTGGGTGATCAATGGCACGCTGGTTCCGGTGGACGCAACTGCCGAAAAAGCGCGCGCCGCCATACCAGGCACCCCCAACATACCGCGCCCTTCAATCGTCACCAGTCGCTGCGCAAGGATAGCCGTTACCGCCTTAATCTTGCCGTTCCTTTCCGGATGGGCGTCAAGCGCGCGCTGGGTGTTTATCAGCCACGTCCCCGGATGGGAAGGGTTAAACGTATTGCAGATACGCAGACCGATCCCGGCCTCGACCACCGGGCGGATGGTCTTGGGGTGCAGCACCTTGGCTCCATAATAAGCCAGCTCTGCGATCTCGCGATAAGAAAGCTGTGGGATGGTACGCGCTTCCGGCACAACTCGTGGGTCGGCGCTCATCACTCCATCCACATCCGTCCAGATCCAGACCTCGTCCGCTGGCAGCGCCGCGCCCAGGATGCCGGCCGAATAATCGCTCCCGCCGCGTCCTAATGTGGTCGTTACACCTTTCGGTGTGGCAGCGATGAACCCGGTCACAACAGGGACAATCGCCTGTTCAAAGAGTGGGTATAACATCGCGTTCGTGTTGATGCGGGTGGCATTCAGGTCAGGATGGGCGTTCTGAAAACGCTCATCGGTCACGATCAAGCGGGTGGCATCCACCGCCTGGGCCGCAACTCCGCCATCCTCTAACGCCGCTGCCAGCAGGCGCACGCTCATTCGCTCGCCCAACCCGGCTACGGCGTCCAGCGCGCGTGGCGACGCCTCACCCAACACCGCGATCGCTTTGCACAGGCTGGAAAATTCGTCCAACAGCCCGTCGATTTCGCCCATCACTTGTACTCTGCGCTGCGCGTCCTGCACCAGCTTATCCGCAATTGCAGCATGTTTCGCAACCATGATCTGGCGGGCTGCATCAATCTTGGAGACAGATTTTTCGCTCAGGCGTTCATTTGCCAGACTGTTCCCGTTTTCAGAGACCGAAGCGCATTCCAATAACAGATTGGTCACGCCGGAAAGCGCCGAAGCAACCACTGCCAGGCGCGGCCAATCCTTTTGGGCTGAGCGCACTATTTCTACCACCTGGGCAATCGCATCCGCCGTCCCCACCGAAGTGCCCCCGAATTTCATCACCAGCGTGGGTATCTGGCCCACGCGCCCCTTTTCTACTCCCAACGAATTCTGCTGATAATGATTCCTGCAACTTGAATACCTCCTTGTTCTTAATCAAAACGCCCCGCAAGTGCGGGGCGCTGCCAGTTTGTTTTTATCGATTGGATCCAGAATCAACCGCGGCGACGTCCCACCTTGGGCGAAACAATTGTTTCGCAGGTAGTAGTAGTAGTCAGTGTACCGCCAGTCTGCGTGACAGGTTGAACTGCGAACATGGGCGCTACTATATCAGCCTAAATCGAACTCGTCAAGACTCCGCCGCATTTTCAGACGGACGTGCTTTTTTCGCCGGATGTTTTTTATCCGCCGGATGTTTTTTATCCGCAAAGATTGCATCTTCGAGCGCAGGAATCTCAGCCGAGATCACCGCCGGAGCGCCCATCTGGCTGGAGATGATCTCCGGGTCCTTCAGTCCATGCCCGGTGCAGACCGCTACAACCCGCTTGCCATGCAGCTCAATCTCCCCGGTCTGAATGCGCTGATTCAATCCTGCCGAACCGGCTGCCGAGGCCGGCTCGACCCAGATTCCCTCGCTGGCCAATCTGCGCTGCATGCTCAGGATTTCATCGTCGCTCACCGCGATGATCTGGCCGCCTGATTCTTCCGCCGCCAGCAAAGCCTGCTCGCCGCCGCGCCGGGCGCCCGATCCGGATGGCAGTCGCGACGGTCTCTGGTTTATCGACTGCGTGTCCCAGCACCAAAGGCGCTGAACCGGCGGCCTGCACTCCCAGGATTTGCGGCAACCCGCTGGCCTTTAAATCATGGTATTGGCGGAAGCCCATCCAATACGAAGTGATATTACCGGCATTTCCCACCGGCAAGCACAGCCAGTCCGGGGCGTCACCCAACCGGTCGCAGATCTCAAATGCAGCGGTCTTTTGACCTTCCAGCCGGTACGGGTTGAGCGAATTGACCAGCGCGATCGGGTAGCGCTGCGAAATCTCGACTACCATCGCCAGCGCATCATCGAACGAACCCTGCACCTGGATCACCTGCGCCCCATAGGCCACAGCCCCGGCCAGCTTCCCGGCTGCCACCTTCCCCTGCGGGATCAATACGATACAGCGCATCCCCGCTCGGGAGGCATACGCCGCCGCCGAGGCAGCCGTATTTCCGGTCGAAGCGCAAATCACCGCCTGCGCCTCACGCCCGGCTGCCTCGCTGATTGCAACGGTCATCCCGCGATCCTTGAACGAACCAGTTGGGTTCATCCCCTCGAATTTTACCCACAACTCAAACCCACCTCCCAGCTCCTGGGCCAGGCGGTTGACCGGGATTAAGGGCGTACTGCCTTCCAAAAGAGAAATATTGGCGGTATGCGCTGGTACATCCAGCAGTTTTCCGTAACGATCGATTACACCGATATCTGCCATGATTGCCTCAAGTCAAAAATGAATTTCTAACCTTGCATTTATACCAGATATTTTCCGAATAGAATCTGTTAAAATGGAAGGTTGCGCCGATTGTAGTCGGATAGATCGGTTAATCCGCTCTTTGCTGTCTCCACTTTAATAGCAACATATCCGGGGTGAATTCGATGAATAAAACGGAAAGATCAATGATGCAGACCATACGCTTCCTCTCCGGAAACATCGGCAGCCGGGGAAGCTGCACCGCGAATGAGCGTCAGGCAAGCGAATACATCGCTGACCAGATGCGCCTCTTCAATGTCCAGGATGTTCAAATCGAGTTTTTTCAATCCGTTCCCTCCACTTATTGGCCTTATGCCCTTTCATTTGGGCTGGCTCTGACTGGTTCACTCGTCAGTCTGTTGTTCGGTGGGCGCGCTCCGTTGATCCTGGCTGCCATCTTTAACCTGCTCGGTTTTTGGGGTATGCTGGCCGAGACCGAACTGAGCCTCAGTTGGACCCATTGGTTCCTGCCACGTCTGACTAGTCAGAATGTCATCGGGCGCATTCAGCCTCGTCAAAAAGTTCAGACCAGGGTGGTCATCTGCGCCCACATCGATACACACCGCACGCCGGTTTTCTACTCAAACAACACCTGGCAATCGGCTTTCTCCATGCTGATCGGGCTGGCGCTGCTCAGCATGGCGGTTGGCGCGCTGATCTTTACCCTGGGACTTCTGCCGAATTGGGGCTGGCTGCGCTGGATCAGTATAGGTTTAATCCCGATCCAGGGGTTTGCGTTGGGGATGTGTTTGCATGCCGATTTCACCCCCTACTCCCCTGGCGCAAACGACAACGCCTCTGGAGCAGCGGTTGCTCTTGCGATGCTGCAGAAATTAGGCGAGTCGCCATTACAAAATACTGAAGTCCATACGGCTTTCACAGGTTGTGAAGAAGTCGGTGATTACGGCATGCGAGCCTACCTGGATGCCCACAGGCAGGAATTGGGACAAGATGCCTTTTACCTGATCGTTGATCAGGTCGGTTCAGGCCGGATCAAATACCTGACAGCTGATGGCATGGTGATCAAACACCACACCCACCCGTATGCTTTAGAGGTTGCCCGTTCGGCCGCCCTGCGCCGCCCGGAATTGAATGTCTATGAGGGGGTTGGCTTGGCTTATACCGATGCGCTAAAAGCCACCCGGTGCGGTCTGGCTGCATTAACAATTTGTACAGTCCCAGTGGATGCCAGCGAGCAAAACTCCAACTGGCACCAGATGAGCGATGTATCCGAGAATATTGTCCTCGCCGATCTACGAAATACGTGCGAATTCTGCTGGGAAATCCTGAAAATTATAGATCAATCTAACGAATGATAATCGACGTGCGCGGCCCCACCGGGCTGGCCGTCACCTGCTGACCATCCTTGGACATCCCGCCCTGGTAATTCTTTTCTCCGGCGTAAACCTGCCAGCCGCTCATCACAAAAGGCAGCGCCCCATCGACCGAGAGCCACTCACCGTTCAGCTTGCGAGCAATGTGGACGTGTGTGCCGGTGCTGGTCCCGCCCTCACAGGACGGATGCCCGATTCGGTCATCCAGGTTCAGCCTGATCCCGGCCGAGACACGTTCCTTGTCCGCCACGTGCATAAAGATAATCACCCAACCGGTCTGTTCATGACCGTCCCCATCCAGGTCGAGCGCCACCACATTGCGGATCGAGCGCGTCACAACCCCTGGCCCGGGCGCAGTGATCCAGGCGTACGACACCACGCAGTTAGCTTCTCCAGTGACAGGAGCAAGGTCGATTGCCCCGCGAGGGCTGCCTGTCTTCCAGGAGAGGTGCGGTCCGCCGGTCAGGCTCCAGCGTTCGCCCGCGCTGAAGGGTAGCTCCAACGTCGGTTGCGATGCGCCCGACGGGATCAGCAGGCCGAAATCCGCGGCCCGTTCCCAGGGCGAGCCGAACATCTCTTGATAGAGAGCGAACAACCCGTTCTCTCCAACCAACGCCGCCTGCCAGCCATCGCTGTGGTACAACTTGGCAAACAGGTTCAGCACAGCCGCACTGCCCGGATTGGTCTGAGGCTCAAGCGCCATTTTTTGGCTGTCCTGAAATTGGATCGTGTCCAGAGCGCCATCTCGCCAGCCGTAATAGCCCACGTTCAGGTGGGTAGCCGCCATCACCAATTCGCGATACAACCCTTCCCAGCCGCCCACATGGAAACCGATTGGGTAGGGGTCGGCGCTGCGGGCATCCAGCTTCCGGCGCACCCAACCGGAGCGCAGTTCGATCAGCGCAAGTAGCAAGCGCGGGTTAATTGAAAGATTCCAGCGCCACCCGTTCGACGATCTCCGTCCCGGACAGCTGTTCTTTTTGCACTATCTCGACATGCCGGCTCAGATACCCGCCATGCTGTTGGATAAAGTCACCCAAATCGAAACCCAGGCTGGTTGGCGAATAGAGCACTTCGCTGTCGGGGAACATCTCGTCCTGGCGGGAGGTTCCGATTGGAATGGAAGTCTTATATGGACCGGGGGTCTCAATAGCAGGTTGAGTTGAACCAAAATCTTGCGTAGGATTTGAGAGCGCTGCCAGGGTTTCCCGCAAGTTCTCTGGCGGCAGATCGCTGGAGGGGGTCTGCATTTTTGGGTAATGGCACCCTGCAGTCAGGAATAGGACGATCAGCAAGACAAGCCTCGGCATCCGCCTCAACCCGGTCGCTGACCTAAGACTTTGTATGTGCCTCATTTCATCGCCCTGCCAGGTTCCGCTGACCGCATTACATTTCCTCCATTTGAGCCGCTGCTGCGCGCCCACCCAGGATTACATCCGACTGGGCCAGCAGCATCCCCAACAACATCACCCCGCAGCCGGTCAATTGCACCGGAGAAAGGTTTTCATTTAAGAACACCCATCCGGAAAACGCCGCGAACACTGCCTCCAGGCTCAGGATGATGGCGGCGTCCGCAGGCGGCGCGACCCGCTGACCCACGGCTTGCAAGGTGTATCCCAACCCAACCGAGAGCACCCCGGTGTAGGCAATCAACCACCATTGCTCGAGCGTTGGGATCAGGCTGCCGGGTTCCAGCACAAAACCAAGCGAGAGCGATAAAGCTCCGCACACCAGGTACTGCCCGAACGCAAAGCGCAGAACGTCCATGCGCCGTACCATCCAATCGATCAGGATCACATGCAGCGCCCAGAAGATCGAACTGATGAACACCAGCCCATCTCCCTGGTTCACTTGCAGCACACCGCCTGTGCTGAGCAAGAAAAGACCGGCGGCCGCCAGAAGCGCCGAGAGCCAAATCACCAGCCGCGGCCGCCGCCTCATAGATACTCCCAGAAAGAGCGGGATTAAGACCACATACAGTCCGGTGATAAAACCGGCATTTCCGGCGGTGGTATATCGTAAACCAGCCTGCTGAAAAGCTGCCCCAAAAGCCATTAATCCACCTGCCAGGATTACTCCGCCAGTTAGCAAGAGATCGCGCCCGCTTCCGCTGGAATTCTGCTTTCGGACAAAGGGCAGCAGCGCCAGCGCCCCTAACAAGAAGCGCAGTCCATTGAACGTAAATACCCCCACTTGCCCGGCTGCGATCCGCTGGACGACAAACGCGCTCCCCCAAATCAGCGCTACGCAGAGCAAGGTCAGATCAGCCATTAGCCGTGAGCGGCGTGTGTGGTTATTCAAATCCTGACGATTAAGCGACATAGCAGGCTTGATTATACTGTGATAGGTGGAGTGAGTTTCCCTTAAAAGCAGGGCAAGGTGTCATCTTGTCACTACAATTTGGGAGAAGCTTACACAGCTACTCCCTCAATTCAATTCTGCCAGCAACTGCATTGGATCTATCCGCATGAAAACCCCGCTCACTCGCCACAGACAGTAATTTCGCATCTCCAATGGGCTTGCGTTGGTGAGGTAATGCGCCAGGCTAGAAAAGCGCGCCCCGCTTGGTCCGACCCGAACCTCCAGATGCAGATGCGGATTGAGCGCATTCCCGCTCTGCCCGATCGTTCCCAGTTGGTCGCCGCAACCCACTGGCTGCCCGGTCTCAAAGGATTGTATTTCTTGCAAATGGGCGTAAAGCAGATAGAGTGAGCGCACCGAGCCATCTGGGTAGGGTAACCCTTCGATCTGCGGACAGGTGAGCGCTGATTTGACCTGGGTGGCGGCGGCCTGGTCGGGAATCTCAAGCCGGGCAAGCCAATCCTGAGGTAGGCTTCTGAGGGATGTTTCAATCATCACAGCATTCCCATACGGGAATCGATCCAGTATTTGACCGGCGATCACTCCCTCCAGTGCAGCCTGAACTGGATCGCCAGACAGCGCCATCCCGGTCTGTACTACCGCAAAATCAACTCCCTGGTGCGGATCATCGCTTCCGAGCGGCGGCGGATGGAAGGGGTTGCTGATCGCAGCTTGCAGATCATCAAAAGAGTAACCTGGCAGGGGTGGGCATAGCCTCAAACCCGATTTAGGTGTTGGGGTGGGCATCCTATCCCGCGTCGGGGTGATCGTAGGCAGCGGGGTGGACGATGGTTTGGAAGTTGGGCTGAGGGTTGCAATCCACTCCGCTGAAACCCGCTCATCTATTCCCTGACCGCCAGCAACCAGTGTAGAGCCTGCACAGGCGGAGGATCCCATCCAAGCCACCAGCACAAGCCAGCCAATCGACCAGGCTATCCATCTGCGTAGGCGGTAAAACGCATTCAGAAACTCATCGCACATACGCCCATTTTAATCCTATAATTGTTATTTACTTGAGATTCCTATTCTCAAAATCCGCTTCTTCATGAAAAGGCTCTGATGACGATACCATACAACTTTGACCAACCCATTGACCGCCAATCCAGCGATTCTATCAAATGGCATTATTTCGACCAGCAAATCCTGCCAATGTGGGTAGCTGATATGGATTTCCGCTCACCCGAACCGGTCATTCAGGCGTTGCGAACCCGCGTTGATCACGGCGTGTTCGGCTACCCGGAATTTACCACCCGCAACACAGATTTAATGAGCGCTCTCAGCGATACACTTGTCGAGCGCATGTCCACGCTCTATCATTGGTCGATCACGCCGGATGACATCCTATTCTTGCCAGGTGTGGTTGTCGGGTTCAACTTGGCCTGTCATGCCATTGGGTCTTCGGACAGCGCGGTCTTCTTCCAGACCCCGGTCTATTATCCCATCCTTCACACCGGCAAAGAAACCGGTATCCAGACCCGCCAGATGGAGCTTACTCGCAACCCCGATTACTCTTACAGCATCGATTGGGATCGGTTTGAGGATCAGTTGGATCAGGCTACGCGCCTGTTTATCCTCTGCAACCCACATAATCCGGTTGGTAGGGTTTTCCGCAGAGATGAGCTTCTCAAAACAGCCGAGATCTGCCTGCAGCGGGGAATCACAATTTGCTCGGACGAGATTCACTGCGACCTGGTTTACAGTGGTCATTCACATACGCCGATTGCCTCGTTGGATGCGGAGATCGCCCAAAATACGATTACCCTGATGGCGCCCAGCAAGACCTTTAACCTGGCGGGTTTGCAGTGCTCATTTGCCATTATCCAAAACCGGGAGTTGCGAAATCGCTATCTGCATGCGACCAAAGGGTTGGTGCCCTGGGTCAACCTGATGGGGCTGCAAGCGGGCCTGGCTGCTTATCAAGAAGGCGGCGAATGGCTCTCACAACTTCTGGCTTATCTGGAAGCCAACCGGAACTATCTGATTCGATACGCCCGCGAATACCTGCCAGGTGTTAAAGTTGCTTCTCCGGAGGGTACTTATCTGGGTTGGTTGGATTGCCGTGAGACAGGGATAGAAGGAAACCCAGCCAAATTCTTCATTGAAAAAGGGCGCGTGGGAATGAATGACGGAGCGATGTTTGGACCCGGCGGAGAGGGGTTTGTGCGCCTGAACTTTGGCTGTCCGCGCGCACTGTTAGCCGAAGGGCTTGAGAGGATGCGTACAGCCCTGCAGATGCTTTGATGAGGCATTATCCCGGCAACCTGTGGAGGTTGGTATGTTAATTGCATCAGTACGAAATGTGCAAATAACTTGACGCAAAACCAGGTTTATGCTACTATCATTGCAAAGTATAATATTTACCCAGAATTGCCTGCATTCACCGAAGCGATCGGTGGCGGCATACCTTGCGATAAGGATCGAAATAAGGAGTTTGGAATGAAAACCTCTCGCTCGATAGCATTCGTAATTACAGTATTGCTCCTGGCAAGTTTGGCTGCGTGTGTGCGACCAATTCCAGGCACATCGAATGAGCCTGCCGCAACATCTGAGGCTGGATCTGCCCCGCAGGCCGGTGCGACGGATGTTTTGGGACAAATATACCTGTTTGCCACCCAGACTGCTATGGCAACTCAGGGACTGACGACCGGGGTCCCATCCTCATTGGATACACCAGTCTCATCAGCGGAAGCCCCTGCGATCCCTATTGAGACGGTCGCGCCGCCTACCGTACAAGCGGTTCCACCATCTCAACCAATTGTCATCCCCACAGCGACAGCTGGAAAACCGGCAAGTTATACGCTTGCTAAGGGGGAATTCCCTTACTGCATTGCTCGCCGCTTTAATGTTAATCCAGGCGCACTGCTCCGAGCGAATGGCCTGACCAGTTATTCGGTCTATTTTGCCGGGATGGTCTTGACCATTCCGCAAGGTTCTGGAGGTTTCCCCGGCAATCGGGCTTTGCGTCCACACCCAGCCACCTATACCGTCCGACCTGGTGATACCGTCCACTCCATTGCCTGCACATTTGGGGATGTTGACCCGAATATGATCGCATTCGCCAATAATATCGGCGTCAATGCCAGGCTTACTCCAGGCGAAGTCCTGCAAATTCCCTGATTCGATCCTTGCTCGTTAATCACAAAAGAGCAGCTGGTCACCCTGCTGCTCTTTTGTCATCTCATCCTCGTCACTGCTCGGCAGAAGGACTTTCTTGATGGGTGATGATGATATACTTCACTCTCAATGCTTCCCCAAAAAACCCACTCTTGGAGGAACCTATGAATATCGAATTGTTACAGAGTAAAATCGTTTATCGCGGCCGGGTTTTTGAGGTTCGCCAAGATTTTATTCGCCTCCCGAACGGAAAGACAGCTCAACTCGATATCGTCAATCATCGTGATTTAGTCACAATCCTTCCCCTCGATAGCCAGGGTCAGATCTGGTTCATCCGCCAGTATCGCCGGCCGATCAACTCTTTTTTACTGGAGCTTCCTGCCGGGGTGGCCGAACCAGGCGAAGAACCGGTTGTTAATGCACAACGTGAGCTGCGCGAGGAAATTGGGATGGCATCTGGCTCAATCCAGCTGCTTGGTTCGTTTTTCCTGGCGCCGGGTTATTCGAATGAATACATGCATATCTTCCTGGCCCAGGATTTATTTGTCTCGCCGCTGCCAGAGGATGAAGATGAGATCATCGAGATTGAAAAAATCTCTGCCAGCGAAGCTTACCAACTAGCAGAGAACGGAAAGCTGAATGACTCAAAATCGATCATAGCTCTCTTTTGGGCTAAGCCTTATCTGCTCAGCCTGGGAATCCTATAACCTGGTTATCAGGGGAGTGGTTGGTTTAATCGAGGTCCACCCGTTCTTCGCCGCCCACTCTTCAACCTTGGACGATGTCCTTCAGAGCTTAATAATGTATTCAACCGAGAAATTGCTCTTCCGTCGTATTCCCGTTTGCCGCATACATCACATACCCAGGCCGGAAAATTCGGGACGGTGATCAACTCTTCATTCAACCAGGTAAAATAGGTTAAATATTCCAATCGCAGAATACCAGTCTGACATTCTACGCAAAGGTTGAAGAACTGAGGGGCTGCCTCACCATTGGCGCTCATTGTTGCATCTCCGTCATTCTACCGCCTCGTGGAAAATGTGCACACCTGCGCTGACGCCCAAACGAGACGCTCCAGCCCGAATCATAGCTAACGAAGTCGCATAATCTCTGATCCCACCGGAGGCCTTGACTTTCACATTTGGCCCTACCAACCGATACATCAAATCGACATCTTCAACAGTCGCCCCGCCGGGTCCAAAACCGGTGGAAGTTTTTACAAATTCCGCTCCCGCGGCTTCGCTGAGCAGGCAGGCGATGATTTTTTCTTTGCGTGTAAGCAGCGCAGTTTCCAGGATCACTTTAAAGATTCCGCTCTGGGCGTGGGTGGCTTCGGCAACAGCCTGAATATCATCAAACACCAGGTCATACGCTCCGCCTTTCAAAGCGCCGATATTGATCACCATATCCACCTCGTTCGCGCCGACTTCCAGGCACGCCAGCGCTTCGAAGACTTTCACCGATGCCAGTGTTGCTCCTAATGGAAATCCAACAGTCACACAGGTCTTAACTCCAGAGCCGGCTAACAAACTGGAAACCAGCCCAACATAGGTAGGGTTCACGCAAACAGCTGCAAACTGGAATTCGCGTGCCTCGGCGCATACTTTCTTCACCTGTTCGGGAGTGGCTTCTGGTTTCAATAATGTATGATCGATCCAGGCTGCGATCTCAGAACCTTGCGGTAGGGTCATGCTGGATCTAGGCGCAGGCAATTCCCGGTCATATGTTTCAGCGTGCTCAAGGATCTGTTTGAGTTTGTTCATTGAATCAACCTCTCAAGGTGCGGCATTAGCAGTGGTCGGATGCTCGATCAGACCCCATTGATCAGGCGGCCAATAGATAATCAAAGCCTTCCCGATCACATTTTTCATCGGAACCGGACCCCAATTGTGCGAATCAGAGGAATTATTCCGGTTATCGCCCAGTACAAACAACGAATCTGGCGGGACATCCCATTCACTCTCATACCTGGGAGGAGCGGCAATATATGGTTCGGGGATTGATGCTCCGTTCACAAACACCTGCCCATTCGTGATCTTGATTTTATCTCCTGCCAGCCCGATCACCCGTTTAATATATTCTTGTTCCGGATCGCGCGGATAGTGAAAAACGATCACATCCCCGCTGGTGGGGGTACCAAATTGATAAGCAAGCTTGTTGACGATCACAAATTCACCGTTTTGCAGGGTGGGTTCCATGCTGAAATCCATCCACACGAATGCGCGCCGATACTGTGTTGATTGCATAAAACAACAACACAGATAAAACGATGGTCTCAAGTACATCCAGCATAAATCGCCAGAAACCCGACCCCCGTTTTTGAGATGTGTCCCCTTCGGGGAGGGCATCTATACCAATTGGAGTATCCAAATAATCATTTTCCATGTTGGAGAAGATTATAAAACCGCTCGAATGCATCTTCAAGGTTAAAAGATGAGAGTACATTCATCCTTTGCAGTTTTATCAGGTTTAATGGCGTGGCCGGAAGACAAACCGGATCGGCGTCCCGATGAAAGGATATTCCACTCGCATTCGATTTTCCAAAAATCGCACATAACTAAAATGTACAAGCTTTGGATCGTTGGCATAGATCAAGAACGTCGGTGGGTCGCTTCGCACCTGGGTGCCGTAATACATTTTGAACTGCTTGCCTCCAGACGACGGAGCAGGATGCGCATCCTGTGCTCGATGAATGATCTGGTTAATTTGAGATGTGGAAAGCCGTACTAACCGTTCCTCCTGCACTTGCAGAGCGGTTGGCATTACCCGATCAACCCTTTGACCAGTCAGCGCAGATATAAACAGCACCGGAACATAATCCATAAAATTCAGTTCCTGTCGAATATGCTGCGTATACTGATCCATGGTGAACGAATCTTTTTCGATAACATCCCACTTGTTCACCAGCACCACCGTGCTTTTCCAGGCATCCATGATAAATCCGGCGATATGGGTGTCTTGGGAGGTAATTCCACTGGTTGCGTCCACCACCAGCAGCGATACATCTGCCCTCTCAATCGCCTGCATCGAACGCAAGACGCTATATTTCTCAACTCCCGGTTCAATCTTGCCTCTTCGCCGAATCCCAGCGGTATCGATGAGTGTAACTGGGATACCTTCATACTCAAAATGCGTATCAACGGCGTCTCGCGTGGTGCCTGGGATTGGGCTGACAATCGCCCGCTCCTGCCCTAATAGCTGATTCATCAAGCTAGATTTTCCGGCATTCGGTTTACCAACGATCGCAATCTTGACGCTCTCATTCTCTTCTTCTTCTTCGCTTATCGGGAGAAGCTGCACTAACTTATCCAGCAAATCACCAGTTCCTGTCCCGTGGATCGCTGAGATTGGAATTGGATCGCCCATACCCAATTCGTAGAATTGCAATGCCAGATCGCGCCGGGCTGCGCTATCCGCCTTGTTGACCACAAGCAAAACCGGTGGGGTTGGTTTTCCATGGATATCGCGTTGATACCGTCGTAAAATCTGCGCTACTTCCTCGTCGGCAGGCGTCACCCCACTCTCAGCATCAGTGATAAACAGGACTGCATCCGCCTCCTTGATGGCCATTTCGGCTTGCAAACGGATCGCCTGGATAAAATCCGCTGAACCCACGGAGAGTGGTTTTTTTCCGCCGCTTGCCTGAACTGGGTCAATTCCCCCCGTATCCACGATATCAAAAAAAACACCATTCCAATCGGCCTCTGCTGCCAGCCGGTCGCGGGTTGTTCCCGGAACCGCATCCACCACTGCCAGACGTTCACCCGCCAGACGATTAAAGAGAGTGCTTTTGCCAACATTTGGCCGTCCTACCAGGGCTACAACAGGTTTTTGCATTCAAGTATCCTCAAGGGGTTGGCGTCACGGCCAGTGCTGTCGGAGTAACAGACGGCGTGGGAGCGATCACAATATTTACTTCGATCGTTTCTGGCAGAGTGGTCTGGATTCTGACCTGCTCTGGAGATTCTTGGACCACCGTTGTACGTTGGTAAATTCCTGGCGGAAGCCCGGTTACATCGATCACAACTCGAAAATCTTCAGGCTTCAATTGTTCTAGCACAAGAAGCGGACCGGCAATAATCACATCCACAGTCTCGGGTGAAGGTATGGCTACCAGATCAGATGTAAGACCAATGATCTCCACCGGTAGTGAAAGTGTCAGGCTGCCTTCAATAGCGGATAGACTCACCTGCACCAATACGCTTGGATCCCGGGTGGATGTGATCCCCTCAGGCAGGTTCAAATCCACCGAGATCGCGGCGTCATCGGTCAAGTTTTGGATATCTACCGGCAGGGTTTCAACAAATCCTGGTATCGCATTGATCAGATCCGGGTTTTCGGAGAAAACCGTGAACGTTGGCGGCGATACCGAAATATTTGTCAATCGATAACCATTTGCTACCTGCCCTGTGGTCACTATTTTAACGGCCACATTTTTAAACCGGCCTTGCAGATCGATCGGTTGCGTTACTATGGCGTCTTTCGATGAGACCGTTAATCCGGCAACAGGTTGCTCGTCTTTATCCAATATTTCCACAGGGACAGTTCGCTTGATGGTTTCTACGATGCCAGAGGTGTTTATGCGCACTCGCGCCAAATTGACGTTTTCAACCACAGACTTCGGACCGGAGATTGTGATCAAATCCGGTTCTACTTGCGAATCTCCAAGTTGATAACCCAACGGAAGATCGCCCGTCACCACAAGCTGTACTTGAATATCCCGTTTTACCAACTGCTCAAGTTCAACCTGAACGCTTTGAGGCTCCACCTCCACGAAGCGGAAAGGGCTGATGTCCACCCGAGTTTTCACTTCCAGGGTATGTTCGCCTGCTCCTAAACCGGTCAGATCGATCCAGGCTTGGGCCAAGTCAGGATGATCCCCCAGTTCAACCCAAATCGACTTTGGCGCCCGCAACGTCAGGCGGGCTAGATCAGGGATATCGTTAACAAGCACAAGTTCAAACGGTTGTCCAATCACATCTAATGGGATTGCCCGCATTGTACGCTCTTCATTCGGGTCGGCTGCGACCACCGCAGTGACCCAAACCGCCATAGCGAGTATGAACGCGAGCAAGAAGGTACCCAGGTGCTCTCCAAACCAGCGCAAAATAGGTTGCATCAGAACTGTTCGCCCTCCCGTCTTTTACCACTACTTGAGATCGTCCGCCTCAATAGGGTGGTGAAACCACTGTGCTTGGCTGGTTTAAAGAAGGCTCGCAAAATATTTTCTAATCTCTCCATATCCAATCGGCGGATCATCTTACCACCTTGAACGACCGAAATCTGGCCAGTTTCTTCTGATACCACCACCGCTACTGCATCACTAGCCTCGGATATTCCCAGCGCAGCTCGATGCCTCAAGC
Source organism: uncultured Chloroflexia bacterium (assembly GCA_963788145.1). Taxonomy (GTDB): domain Bacteria; phylum Chloroflexota; class Anaerolineae; order Anaerolineales; family UBA4823; genus UTCFX2. The sequence continues at coordinate 22,665 of CAWBFQ010000005.1, forward strand.
CCATTTGTCGATCTGGGGTCGGCGCAAGCACACCGCTCGCTGATAGCGGCATAACACAGGCTGCCGCGACCAGACGTTCTCCCACAATCACTACCGCCCCATCATGCAGCGGGGTATTGGGATAGAATACCTGCAATAGTAGCTCTGGCGTCACACGCGCGTCCAAACGCACACCTGTTTGAATATATTCATATAATCGATCATGCCGCTCCAGCACAATCAACGCGCCATGTTGTCGGTCGGCCAAACGCACGGTAGCCGAAACAATATCCCCAATCACATCTTGCATTTTAATCGCTGCAGCCCCATTCGGCCCGCTCACCCCGGCTCGGCCAAGCCGTTCAAGCGCATGGCGAATCTCCGGCGCAAAGATCACCGGAATTGCAAATAGCAGCGCCGGCAGAGCGGTGCGCATCAACCAGGAGAAAGCAGGAAGCACTTCAAGTGAGGTCAGAACCCCCACCAGCACGATCAAAAAAAGGATCCCCCTCAGCAACGCAACTGCCTGTGTGCCGCGCAGGAAGAGCAACACTGCAAAGAACACCACCGCTACCAGCAGGATATCCAGTGCGCTGAGCCAGTTCAACCTTTCAAAAATAAATGCCAGGTTGGCCGCTAAATTATCAAAGAACTCAAACATGACTGCATCTCTTATCCCAATAACCTAAACCGGTCGCAGCACTCGATCTTTGCGAAGCTGTTTGAAGAACATCATTGACCTGGTCGGCATGGATTCTAGCGCCGCTTCTTCCCATGCTCGCACGCCCAAATTCTGCACTGACCGTTGCTTGTAACCATGTGCGAGCAAAGCGCTTTCTTGATTGCTCAACTCGGTTGGTAAGAATAATAGCGAAATTTCGCATTGCAGTTCTCGCGAAACTCGTTCCACTTCATCCATCAATATCCTGATCGCATCTGCAAATAGCAAGCTGCTATCAATATAAATATCATCGGTTCGAGCAACCAGGTTTTCAACTTTCCAACCTACCATCCCAAGAGATCGACCATTGACCTTCAAAAGGAGAAATGCTTTCTCGCCAAACGCTGCCATGATATCTTCGCGCTTCGGTTTGCGTTTACTATGGCTCATTTGTGTGATCAATCTGGCGATTTCATCGGCATCACGCGGTCTGGCACGCTGAATCGTTACCTCGCCAACCACACTATCCACCGTTTCGACGGTTTCCTCCTCTTCCTCTTCCACGAAAGGCACCATTCGGTACCATGCCCCCATCACCTGGCTCCAGGTATCTTCAAATGATCCTTCATTGCGGATCACCACATCCCCCCTGGCGGTTTTCTTTTCTTGGGCAGGTTGGGCATTCATCCGCTGGCGGGCTAGAGTTTCACTCATGCCGCGCTTTTGGGTTAATCGAAGGACCTGTTTTTCGGGAGATGCATAAGCTATCCAAATCGAATCGCACAAATCTGCCAGTCCACCTTCGATCAGCTTGATAGCCTCGACGACTATCACATTATGGCTTGAACGCCGGATGAGGATATCGATCGCCTCGCGCACAAAAGGATGGACGATGACTTCGAGCCGCCCAAGCGCTTCTGGATCTGAGAAAACCAAACGGCCAAGTTTGGCGCGATCGATCTGGCCATCTGTTGCCAGAATCCATTTCCCAAACGTATCGACCACTGGCTGGTAGCCCGGCGAGCCTTTTGCAATTGCCCGGTTGGCAAGTGAATCCGCATCGATCCCATAAGCGCCTAGATGCTCTAACATCTTTCGGACCACGCTCTTTCCGGTGGCGATGTTGCCAGTTAAACCTATTACAAATTTTCCGGGCCACGCGCCCATGTTTCCTCCAGAGATTTTATCCAAACATCGCCTCCATTGTATTCCGGGCGGCGTAGAATGTCAAAGGAATAATTAGGATGGATTATCAGAGAATAGGAGCGTTTAAGAATTCTGACCAGAAGGCCTTGAAATATGCAAAATCCCCCATCCGGCCTTTATGGAGGTCATTTGCGGCATCCCATTGCACTACGAAAGATAGCGTTACATCGTTCGAGTCTAATAACGACCCATCATGAAACTTCACATGCGGACGTAATTGGCATGTCCAGACCAGTAGATCATCACTCGCTGTGCATATTTCTGCCAGGGCGGGTTCTGGATGCACTCCGTCCACTGGAAAACGGTAGAGCGGTTCAATCACCTGCGAGCAGGCTCGTAATGATTCAATATCGCTTTCATCGGCGCAATACAAGGAAAAAGGTTCATAGGTCTGCATCCAAACAAGAGTATCTTGTCCGGAGACGGTCATTTGCGCAAATCGCTCGAAGCCGAAAGGCTGGGCGTGTGCACCTTCCACCGTTTTTGCATAAGCCGCTATCAGCAATTCGGGGGTTGTCCAGGCCCCATGCACAAGCGGAATCATCGGGATTTGTTCCCGGATGGCGAGGTTCGCCGCTTCATATAAGGGGCGTCGCTCCAGATCATCTGCTAGCGCGCTTCCCTGGCTCAATGGCGAAAGGATATTGTTGAACTTTATCCCAAACAGTTCGCTAGCCTGAGCTCCAAAATGGGTGTCCAGGAAATTTGAAACATCTGGATAGTCTGCACCCCAACCTAACAGGAAAAGCCCAGGCATCATGCCGTTATCCACAATTTCCACAAAATCAGGCATGTCGATCGGAATAAGTTTGGCTGAGATATTCAGATTCTGTTTCAATTGGGAGCGAATTAACTCCGCTGCCAGCGCTGGCTGCGGCAAATAGCCGCGCACAAGGTTGCGATATGAAATCTGGGTCTCGAAGCCGTTTGGGTAACCCGCCTGAGCTAATAAATCGCGCCCCTTTTGAGGGTCATAATCATACCAGGCTTCTCCCACACAGCCATTGGGGATCGCACACGGGGTGAAGTAATCTGCTACTTGATAGCCCAGCGGGAATAGCTCGGACAGGATCGCCTGCCGGTCCAATCCGAGCGTAATAGCCTGCCGGATCAACAAATCATCCAATGGTGGGAAAGTGTTATTCATCCCCAGGTAAACAACGCTGAGCGGGCTGCGTTCGGTCAGTCTGAGGCTATCATCTTGCTGGATGGTTGCATAATCCTGTGGATTGGGTTTGTCAATCCCTTGGGCCGTCCCTGTCTGTAGCTCCAACAGTCGTTGTAAATCATCCAGAGACCAATGAAAGACCAGCTTCTCTGTTTTCGCTTTCGCATCCCCCCAATAATCGCTAAAAGCGACAAAACGTAATTCCTGACCTGCCATCCATTGGTCGAAACGATATGGCCCGGTCCCAATCGGCCGATCTAATAATGGGCTGCCTTTTCCGCCGCCCCCGGTCTCTCGCAGCCATTCTTCCGGCATAATCCCAAAGGAAGGGAACGCGATTTTAGCTAGGAACGCTGGCTCAGGCCGGCAGAATTCAAATCGGACAGTGGTTTCATCCAGGGCCTCAATTGACTTGAAAGCCCCGCCGTAAGAACAATCTGGAGCGCGGAGAGAAAGGGGGATAAAGGCCCTTTGAGAATCAAGAGGGACAGACCGCGTTGGCGTGACGGTTGTTTCTCCAGGTTCTGGAGTTGCCGTTTGAATGAAAGCCGGCTCAGATGGGGGTTCAGTTATCAACCCTGGTGTAGAGTCGATTGGAGATATGCTGGATGGGTTGCGGGCATATTTGGATGGTAGACACCCGCTAAGCATCCAGGCGCCCAGGAATAAAACCAATGGCATAGCACGAAAATGAGTTCGCTTCATCATGAAATTCATCACGCCTTATCTGCTTGCGGAACTTGTTTCGGGCAGCCAGCCACCACCCTGTAGATCGGTTTCTGGAACCATCACCTCCAAAACTTGTTTCGGCCAGAATTTCCGCCTGATTTATAGGAAATCTTCCGCGAAATGACAGGCAGCCCAATGATCTGCCTTCACTTCGCGATATGGTGGGTCCTCTCGAATGCAAATTTCTTTTGCTATTGGGCAGCGGGTGCTGAAGTTGCAGCCGATGGGTGGATTTGCTGGGCTGGGGATATCCCCTTCCAGGATGATCCGTTTGCGTTTCCTCGCCCTATCTGGATCGGGCACCGGCACAGCCGACATCAACGCCTGAGTGTAGGGATGGATGGAATGCAGATATATTTCATTCCGATCGGCCAGCTCGACGATTTTTCCGAGGTACATCACCGCCATCCGGTCGCTGATGTGACGCACCATACTCAAGTCATGAGCAATGAACAAGTAAGTTAACCCCAATCGGTCTTGAAGCTCTTCGAGCAAGTTAACCACTTGAGCCTGGATCGATACATCCAGCGAAGAGATCGGTTCATCGCAGATCACCAGTCCCGGGTTGAGCGCCAGAGCCCGGGCGATGCAGATGCGCTGGCGTTGACCGCCTGAAAATTCATGTGGATAGCGGTTGACGAAATCCGGGTTTAGCCCCACCATTTCCAATAAATCATCTACCCGCTCGCTTCTCTCTTTTCGGTTCCATACGCCATGCACTTCCAACGGCGACGATAAAATGGATCCAACCGTCATGCGCGGGTTGAGCGAGGCGTAGGGGTCCTGGAAGATCATCTGCATTCGGGCGCGGGTTTTACGGAGTTCGCCGCCTTCCATATTTGTTAAATCGATCTGATCGAAGGTGATCTTTCCGGCGGTAGGTTCATAAAGCCGCAGCATCGTCCGCCCGACTGTAGTTTTTCCGCTTCCTGTTTCACCCACCAGTCCGAGAGTCTCACCAGGGTAGATATCAAAGCTGACATCGTCTACCGCCTTAATATCCCCAACATGCCTTTGCAGGACTAATCCCTCATAAATTGGGAAGTATTTCTTTAAGTTCTGTACACTTACCAGGATTTCCTTTTTACCATTCATCCGGCTTCCCTCCCGGCAACAGCTTCCCAGCGCCAACAAGCCACAATGTGATCTTTCTTTCCAGCCGGTTCAAGCGGCGGCATTTGTTCAAGACATTGATCCACCCGGTAAATACAACGCGCCGCAAATGGGCAACCTTCTGGCAAGGCTAACAAGTCGGGCGGCAGACCTGGGATCGAAACCAGCTTGGTTCCAGGCGGTTCATCAATCCGCGGCAATGAGCCTAATAACCCCAGGGTATAAGGATGACGGGTGTTCTTGTAGATATCATGAACGTTGCCGCGCTCAATGATAAACCCGGCATACATCACGTTGATCTTGTGCGCCATCTCTGCCACAACCCCCAGGTCATGTGTGATCCACATCACCGCCATGCCCAGCTCTTCCTGCAGTCGAATGACCAGGTCGACAATCTGGGCCTGGATGGTCACGTCCAGCGCAGTGGTCGGTTCGTCGGCGATGAGCAAGCGCGGCTCGCATGAAAGCGCCATCGCGATCATCGCCCGCTGGCGCATGCCGCCCGAAAATTGATGCGGATAATCATCCAGCCGTTTGACCGCGCTCGGGATACCTACCAATGCCAGCAGTTCGCCAGCCCGCGCCTTCGCCTGTTTATCATCCAACCCTTTATGCAGTTTCAACGCCTCCATAATCTGGAAACCAACTGTGTAGACCGGGTTCAGCGAAGACATGGGATCTTGGAAGACCATTGCGATATCTCGCCCGCGCACGTGCCGCATCTCTGCCTCGGATAGCTGCAGCAGGTCGCGTCCATCAAAATCCACCTGACCGCTTTCGATATTTCCAGGCGGGATCGGGATCAGACGCATCAGCGAGAGGGCATGCACGCTTTTTCCGCACCCGCTCTCCCCCACCACCCCCAGGATTTCGCCTGGTTCCATTGGATAGGAGATCCCATTGACAGCCTTAACAATGCCGTCCTCTGTATGAAAACTGACTTTTAAATCATGGATTTCCATCAATAAGGCCATATTATTTTCTCGCCAAAACAAGTTTCGTTATCATTTACGTCCGCATCTTTGGATCGAGGGCGTCGCGCAGGCCATCTCCGAGTAAATTGAACCCAAGTACACTCAGCATAATCGCCAGGCCAGGGAACAAAACCGCCCACCAGGATCCGCTGGAAAGATATTTATAACTGTCACCCAGCATTGCGCCCCACTCTGCCTCCGGAGGTATGGCTCCAAGACCCAGGAAACCCAGCGCTGCCGCCGAGAGGATCGCCCCGGCCAACCCCATCGTGGTTTGAATGATGATCGGCGAGAGGATATTGGGCAGGATGTGGCGGAAGATGATGCGCATATGGCCTTCCCCAACCGAATAAGCCGCCAGAACATATTCTTTCTGCGCCACGGAGAGCACTGCCGAGCGAGCTAATCGGGCGAAAACCGGGATGCCCACCACTCCAATCGCGATCATCCCTTTCTCTAACCCAGGCCCCAGGAAAGCGACAATCGCAATCGCCAGCAGATAGCTTGGGAAAGCCAGGATGATATCCATTGCCCGCATCACCACATTCGAGAAGAACTTGCCTGTCAGCGGAGTAGCTAGTACACCTCCCAGCAAAGCGCCCAACAAGCCGCATACCAATGCCACCATTGGGCTGACCAGAAAACCTGTTCCTCCCCCGATCAGCAGACCGGCTAAAGTAAATGCTGCAACCCGAGCCGGTTTCCCGGTCAGGAATTTTTCATAAACTATCGAAAGCGCTCCCAAAACTCCAAAGAGAATGGCCATCACCCATTGCGCCGCAATCCATGCGATGACACTGCCAAGCGCCAAGCCCACCAGGCCTTGCAGGAAGATCCGCTCTACGGGCGTGATCTCCATTCCTTCATAGAAGCCGGCCAGCAGACCTAACAGAACGCCCGTCAGCATCGAGATGGACACTGCCACCAGCCCTACTCGCAGCGAGTTCCAACCGCCGTGAATCACTCGGCGGAAAATATCACGGCCCAGTTTATCGGTTCCGAAAGGATGGATCGAAGGCACTTCTTCAGTAGCTACCAGGTTTGGGGGCTTCAACTTTAAGCGAATAGTCCAGATCGGTTCTGGCGTCATATTTCCAAAAGAAATGGGCCAAAACCGCTGTCAGGATAAAGACGGCGACGATAAACAGTCCCAGGCGAGCCGTGTTGCTGGAGATCAACCTGCGCCAGGCGTCCCCCCACAGCGAGCGGTGTTCCCGAACAGCGAAATCGGTTGTGATCAGTTCTTGAGGGGTAATTTCAGCCATCCCTTGCCTCAATCATAATGGATCCGTGGGTCGAGCATTGCGTAAGAGATATCAACCAACAGGTTGAAGAAGACAAAAATAATAGCAATCAAAAGAGTACCGCCCTGGACGATCGGATAGTCCCTCCCCAGGATGGCGTCATAGACCCATTTCCCGATCCCAGGCCAGGAAAAGATGGTCTCTGTCAGCACCGCGCCAGCCATCAACGTGCCGGCTTGGATGCCGATGATAGTGATTACTGGCAAAAAGGCGTTCTTGAGCGCATGCCGGAAGAGCACCACCCGCTCTGCCAGGCCTTTTGCGGTGGCTGTGCGGATATAGTCTTCCTGAAGCACATCCAACATGCTCGAACGGGTCATCCGGGCGATGATTGACATAGGGATGGTCGCTAAAGCAATCGCCGGCATGATGATATGTTCCAGCGCATCGATGAAACCGGGGATATTGCCTGTCAACAGGCTGTCTACCAGATATAAGCCCGTGATCCTCTCGATCTCCAGACCGGTACTTAAACGTCCCCCGGCCGGCAACCATTGCAAGATCACAGCAAAGAGCATGATTTCCATCAGGCCTAACCAGAAAATAGGCATAGAGACGCCGATCAGCGAGCCGATCATGCTGACTCCGTCCAGCGCCGTATTGCGCCTGGCGGCTGAGGCGATCCCTACCGGGATTCCCACCAGAATGGAAATGAGCAGAGAAAGCAGAGCCAACTCGACTGTGGCTGGAAAACGGATAGCAAGCGTCTCGGCAACCGGGATGCGCCGGTGGATTGAGTTACCCAGGTCCAGGCGGATTAATCGTCCCAGATAGCGGATATATTGGCTGTCAAAAAATTGTCCTAACTCGCCCTGTGCCAGGGCTTCGCGATCCAGAAAGAGCGGTCGATTTAGTCCCAATTGTTCTCGGATTCGCTCAACATTTGCTTGGGAAGCATGTTCGCCCAGCATGGCAACTGCCGGGTCGCCTGGGATCAGGCGCTGGAACATAAAGATGACAAATGTCACACCAAGCAAAGTAGGAAAAACGGAGATGAGTCGGCGGAGGATATAGCGGGTCAATCCTCTTCTCCTTTCCTTTGTTTCATAACAAATAATTAGAATAAGGGGGGCGGATATTCATCCACCCCCCTGACAAAACTTACTGGCTTACAATTTGCGAGTTAGCCGGAATAGCCAACACAGTTTACTTGGCCAGTTCTACGAACTCATAGTAATCCGCGCCGACAGGCTGCGGAATATAACCCGAAACGTTGGCGGAGAAGAGCAACGGTGTGTTGTTGTGTCCGAGCCAGATGCGCAACACTTCGTCGTGCATCATTTGCTCAGCCTGCTTGTACATCTCTTCGCGAGCAGCCTGATCCGGGGTCACGAGAGCGTTGAAGAGCAGCACTGCCAGATCCTGGTTTTTCCACCAGCCCTCACGAGCGACCGGTTCCTGAACGGCATCCGCATTGGGTAAGCCGCCAAAGAAGTAGCCGGTGAAGTTATCCGGGTCGCCGTTATCGCCGCCCCATCCTAGCTGATACAAGCCTACGAGACGACCTTCCCGGCGAGAGCCCAGGTACGTTGGCCAGTCGCCTTCGAGATACAGCTCAACGTTGATACCGGCATTCGCCAGATCAGCCGCCATCGCTTCGGCAATCTCTTTCGGGTTCGGGAAGTAGAAGCGGGTCACCGGCATGTAGTACAGCCGCAGCGGGAGCTTATCGCCAGCCTTGAAAACGACATTGCCTTCCGCATCAGGAATGTCTTCAGCGATGGTCACTTCACTCAAGCCATCCGGGAAGCCGGCTTCCGCTAAAAGCTGCTTGGAAAGCTCGGGATCGTAGGCCCAGTCCTCGATAGCGTCGTTGTGACCCCACACCAGAGGCGGCAGCAGGTTCTTTGCAACTTCGCCGTAAGAACCGAAGAAGTTCTCAATCAATCCGGGCTTGTTGATCGCATGTGCAACAGCCTCGCGCACGCGCATATCCTGGAACTCTTTGACCCGGTAGTTGAACGCAAGGTAGGATGTGTTCAGGGCCGGACGTGTCATAATTTGTACTTCGGGATCATTCTCAGCGGCCAACAGGTCTTCAATCACAGCCTGTTCCAAACCTTGAATGTCGCCGGATTTCAATGCCAAGAAGCGGGCTGAGTCATCCGGGATTACGCGCCAGACAATCTCGTCGACCTTCGGTCGCCCGCCCCAATAGTCATCGTTCGCGGCTACGGTGATGTGATCACCCTCAACCCATTCCACAAACTTGAACGGGCCGGTGCCGACGCACCCGACAGCCGGGGTTCCGTAATTCTCGCCATTGGCTTCGATTGCAGCCGGGCTGGAGATGGCGAACATATCCATAGCCAGGTTAGCCAGGAAGGGAGCCAACGGGGCATTCAATGTGAACTTCACATTGTAGTCATCAACTTTTTCGACGCTGGTGATGATGCTGTTATCGTCGAAACCAAGCCACATGGCCTCGTAGTATTCAAAGACCTGGCTCTCGAAATGATTTGGGTTATCCGAAAAGCGCCAGCGCTCAAAGTTGAATACAACCGCGTCTGCATTGAAGGGGGTGCCATCGTGGAAATTCACACCCTCGCGCAGCTTGCAACTCCATTCGGTGGCGTCTTCATTCGGCGTGCAGGATTCTGCCAGCGCTGGAACCGGAACCGTGGTACCGTGTTCGTACTGATAGAGTGGCTCCAGGCATTGACCCGTGACGCGGAACAACTCGCCGTCTGTTACGATCGCCGGATCAAGCTGAACCGAGTCGCCGCCGCGCCCGAAGATGAAGGTGCTTTTTTCCATGACTGGCTCTTCGGTCATAACCGGTTCTTCTGTCATGACAGGCTCTTCGGTCATAACGGGCTCTTCGGTCATAACGGGCGCTTCAGTGACTACCACCTCTTCGGCGGTGACTGCCGGAGCGGATGTTGGGGCGGCCTGGGGCGCACAGGCGCCAAGAATCATGCTGAATGCCAGCACGAAAGCCCCAACCAAGTAAAATACATTTCGTTTCATCGTTCTCCTCCTGATCAAAATATGGGTTTCTCTTCTTAATATGTACCGCAATTTTCGGGTCCAAGATCGAACTGTTTGCTTTCAGAGCGACGCACACACCTCCTTTCATCAATATACATCTTATTATGGTATCACATTTTCGAATAAGTTTGAAAAGTAACCTAAGATTATACTGAATGGGGATAGCCTGTCAAGCTTCAGAAAGCCTGTTTTTTTGGCATATTTGGATTGCCCAACATCTACATACAGGATGTAATTTGTCCACTTAATCGGATGACACCTGACACTTTTCTCAGATTCACCTGGACAGGTATAATCTGGGTATATCTGTGGAGGTGCCCAATGTCGACCAAATCCTGGGAAGTGTTACAAATTTGTTATTGTCATCACGTCAATCAGCATGTATCGCTGGAAGCAGAAGTAGTCCACCCCGCCGATTTCATCCCCGATGGTATGGATCGCATCTTAGCTCACCGCTGTTCCTACGGGTTACATTGCAACCTGGATGGCCGCTCTAGCTGTCATTGGGCCGGTACCAACCCGACCATCGACCCATTTAGCGACACACAATAATTCCCTGGCAATGGGACGGTTGAGAGAGATGCAATACCTCTCTCAACCATTTCGTTTCCGAATTAAACCACACCCAACGACCGGCCCACTTTTCGGAAGATCTCCAGCCCCTGATCCAGATCCTCCTTTTGATGCGCCGCGGAAATCATCACCCGGATGCGGGCTTTGCCACACGGCACGGTCGGAAAGCCGATCGCCATCCCAAAGACCCCATTTTCAAAGAGCTCACGGCTGAATTGCTGTGCAACCGATGCTTCGCCAAGCATCACCGGCGTGATCGGTGTGACACTGTTGCCAGTGTCGAAACCGATTGTCTTCATCTCAGCCTTGAAGTAGCGTGTATTTTCCCATAATCGATCTACCAGTTCGGTGGATTCCTCCAACAGATCCAATGCAGCGATACAGGCTGCTGTATCCGGCACGGTCATCGCCGAGGAGAACAGAAATGGGCGGCCGCGTTGGCGCAGCCATTCGACCACCAGCGGGTTGCCTGCCACCACACCCCCAACCACGCCAAAAGCCTTCGAAAGCGTACCAACCTCTACGTCAACTTTACCATGCAGTCCAAAATGATCCACAATCCCACGCCCGCCCTGACCCAACACGCCCTCGCCATGTGCGTCGTCCACCATCAGGACCGCATCAAAATCTTTGACTACCTGGTAGATCTCGTCCAATGGGGCAATATCCCCATCCATACTGAATACTCCATCCGTGACAACCAACGCACGGGGAAATTTGCCGCGTTGTTCATCCAGCACCCGTTTCAAATCCACCGGATTGCAGTGGGCGTAGCGGATGATCTGTGCGCCCGACAAGCGGCTGCCATCAATTATGCTGGCATGGTTCAATTCATCCGAGAAAATCGCATCCTCTTTCCCAACCAGCGCCGGGATGGTGGCCAGGTTGGCAGTAAAGCCTGACTGGAAAGTGATGGATGACTCAACTCGTTTAAAACCTGCCATCCGATCCTCTAACTCCAAATGGAGTTCCATTGTCCCCGCGATAGTACGGACGGCCGCCGGGCCAAGGCCATATTTCCCCATCGCACCCTGAGCAGCTTTCAACATGCGCGGATGGTTTGCTAACCCCAGATAATTATTGGAACAGAAGTTAAGCACACGTTTGCCATCCACCACCAGCCATGCGCCTTGTGGGGATCCCAATGTGCGGATGCGATTATATAAACCTGCATCTCGCAGATTTTGCAACTCTTTTTCGATCCAATTCAGGTTTGCAGTCATATGAGCCCTTTCTTGATTTTTGATCTGGGTCAGCGACCCTATTGATTTTTTTTGGCAGGTTTTCGCCCGAGGCCAAACAAGCGACCAATTGCGCCGGGGGCTTCGGGGATTTCTGCCTTTGGATTATCCGCTTGCGGCCAATCGCCGATTTGACGCTCCATCCACCATCTTAGTCGACCCTCGCGGGCGCGCTCAAGTTTTTCGGCTAATAACTTCTCGTCTTGTTCATCGATGTCTGCCGCGCATCGCATACAGCGCCGCGATCAGACTGTCCAACATGCGCACAATATTCTCGCGGTTGTGGATTGCAGCAGCTCCTAACCCTTCTGACTCACTTAGCTGAACTATCGGTTCGGTCACCTCGGCGTAGGCTCGGCCGGCTACTTTACGGGCTTCGCGCCAGCCTGGCTGGTCTATCGTCGAGTTGAGCAGAGCCGCAGCTAATAATTGTGGGAGCAGGTGTGTGGCGGACATTAATCCGTCAATCTCCACTGGGTCTGCAAAAAGTGGATTGGACCCAACCAGGCGGGTCAGGTCTGCTGCCAGCTTGATTGCCCCCGAATCCGTCTTTGGTGGGGTCACAATTCCCATCAGCCCATTTTTGAACAGGTCGGCCCGTGCTGCTTCGATCCCGTTATCCACCCCGTGAAGATAGGCTGGGTTGATTACCGGCGTCAGGCCAACATAATAACGCCCACTGGGAAGCAGTTCCTCGGCCCACTTGGCTACTTGCTCCTTCGCCATCCCAGTTTCCATCACCACTGCCCCCTCTTTCAATTCCGGACCGATTACTTCCAAAGTCTCGCGGATCTGGTGTAGTGGCAGGCACATCAACACCAACTCGGCTGCGCGCACCGCCTTTGGCAGATTTATTTCAACTCGATCGACCGCGCCGATCTTCTCCGCCTGGCGGGCGATCTTGATGTCCTTGTCATGCCCAATCCGCTGGATTAATTCTTTTCTCTCTGCCAGTGCCAGCCCAAACGAGCCGCCAATCTGCCCCATCCCAATAATTGCGATCTGAACCATCATCCCTTGACCTCAACTTTCATTATCAACACATTGCAACTGGGCTAATAATTGATCTTCCAATACATTTTCATCTCCCCTGTCCTGAGCTTTGCTGGCGGGCGCGCTTCTATCTTGATGACGCCGGATCAAGCGTACAGTCAAGGGAGATGCCCCGGCAGCCAGGGCCATTTCCGCGCCCCAGGCGGGATGCTGAACTGCCACCACGAATGGACGTTTCCAACCACGAGCAGACCCTGTCCCCCATTGTTGCGCCAGCGCTGGGGAAAGAGATTGACCAATCACAACAATCGCCCTTTCCATTGCTGTGAGAGGATAACGGCTCTTGCCGCTATCATGCAACAATGCAGCGACCCATAGGTCTGGCGATTGGTCACCCTGAGCAACCAATTGATCATATATTTCCAGGCTATGCAGTTGCTCGCCGGGCTGCTGTTGCAGGAATAATTCCATCAGAGGCGGCGAAAGAATCTGCTTCACTCGCTCCAGATCTTGCGCTGTTGGAGCCGCGGTCAGCGCTACCCAAAACTGACGAATTCGGTAGAACAGGCTCAAACTTTTAGCCCACTAATAAACCAAACAGCGCCTTCAAAGGCGGCATGATCAATATCTGGATGATATCGATCCCAAACATCGGCATCACCATAACCAGCACGATAAGGATCATCGGTCCGTATGGTCGTATATTTTCGAAAGACCTGGCTAAATTTGGCGGTAAGAAGAATTCGGCGATCTTATCCCCATCCAATGGCGCCAGTGGGATCAGGTTGAATAACATCAATAGCAAATTAATCGCGATGAATTCGACCAGCAGCTGGGATAGCGTAGGGAAAAAGCTTTTACTTGCCGCAAATGCATCCGATAAATTCGCCAGCCCCAATCGAAATGGAATGGCCGCCAGGATCGCCAGCACCAGATTTGAAGCCGGCCCGGCCAATGAAACCCACATCATGGCCGATGATGAACGCCGTTGAAGCGCATATGGATTAACCGGCACGGGTTTTGCCCATCCAAACCCGGCCACCAGCAACAATAACGACCCCATTGGGTCGAGATGAACGAGAGGGTTGAGCGACAGCCGTCCATTGATACGGGGAGTATCATCCCCAAACTGGGTTGCCACCCAGGCATGTGAAAATTCATGAATCGTAAAAGCAATCACCAGCACAATCGCGCGGGAAATAAGCGTCGCGGGGTCTAATCCTAGCATTGATAATCCGTTCTCCTAAAGAAATTATACCATCTGGCTATCCGATCACCATTTCTGCACTCTGATGAAATGCCAACCAAAAAGGTGACGACATCCGTTTATATATTGCAAACCTTCAAAACTCAGTGTATAATCAGACAATATTCGTCTTGATACTCAGGCGTTTTGGATTGTTGTTCTTTAACTCAACTCATATTTATTGTGGACGCGAAGATCTGGAAAACCGAATTGGTCGCTTAACAAATAGACAATATTTGATGAGTTTTCCAGGGAGCTCAGAGCGAAACCGGCCATCATTTTGGGTCGGTTTTTTTATTTCTTCTTCACTCTCGATAGGCGGGCTTTTCTTGTGAGAGTAAGTGGTCACCGATCAACTGGGATAATTAAGGTATTATATAGTAAATTAGGTATAATATTAGATCGTTCTATGCGATTTTAATATCAGTATCTAGTGATTTGTTCGAAATCATGGAGGATTGTTAAGATGACCATTCGTAAGCTTGTATACGCAACGTTTCTTGTGAGCGCTTTCATTTTCTCTTTTTTCTTTTTTAAGTCAACTCAACCCAGCTTGGTTGTAAACGCTCAACAGTGTACGCCCGGTGTTCTTATATCCAAGGAAGTGAAAGGCGATGATCTGCGCATATTTCCAGTCGGATCAGATGTGAGTTTTGAAATCACCATTCAAAACACGGGAAATGTAGATTTAACAAATTTGCATGTTTCCGACCCACGAGTCTCAGATTGCGAACGTTCCTTTGCAAGTCTGGCAATCGGAGGAACCATCAATTATTCTTGTACAGCAACCGCTGTTACGCAGGGTTTCCAAAATGTTGCCAAAGTGACCGCGGCGTCCAGTTGCGGTGATGTAAACAACCTGGATACCTCAACAGTAAATCTCGCGGGGCTCGCGGTCAGAAAAGCAGGCAAAAGGCGAAGATAGCCCGTTTTTTCATCTGGACATGATGTTACCTTTACGATTGTTGTCACCAACGCCGGCGAGATCGATCTAACCAATATTACTATGCAGCGATCCGCTTGTACCGAGCTGCGTCCATGAGATTGCTTCATTGCCGGTAGGTCAACTTACTACGTACGAATGCACGGAAGATGCCGTGACAGCAGGTTTTACAAATGTTGACTGCGACAACCTCGGTAAGCGGTTTAATTCCTTCGGATAACGACCTTCTACGGTTAAAGTACCAGCCATTGATATCCGCAAACAAGCGGAGGGGTATAGACGGCAACGGCGGCCAGCGGGTCGGATGTGACATTCGATATCGTGGTCACGAACAGCGGCGATGTGGATTTCTATGTAACATTGAAGTCAGCGATCCTTTCGCGCCGGATTGTGATCGTGTGATCGAAAGTTTGTTGGTAGGGCAGGAAACCAGCTACTCCTGCACAATGGAGAACGTCACC